>NZ_JRFC01000021.1 GCF_000769075.1 Porphyromonas sp. COT-290 OH3588
CATGTCGATACAGTTAATTACATATTAAAGATAGTAATAATCAGAGATATATACAACGTTTCTAACCGAAAAGAGGCAAAATGCCGTGCAATGGTCTCGACTTGGACAAGAGGAGTGGGAAGTTTCCTAATAAAAAACTTAATTAACTAGCAGGATACTTCATTTTAATTGTGTATCTTTGCCAAAGCTAAAAGGATAACTAAGAACAAGTAATATAGTTAATTCAAACAACAATGGTTAGTTACAAAGAACTAGGTCTTGTCAATACACGCGACATGTTCGCCAAGGCCGTTAAGGGTGGCTATGCTATCCCTGCTTTCAACTTCAACAATATGGAGCAGCTACAGGCTATCATCGGTGCTGTAGTAGAAACTAAGTCGCCAGTGATCCTACAGGTGTCTAGCGGAGCTCGCAAGTACGCCAACCAGACGCTTCTTCGCTACATGGCTCAGGGTGCGGTAGAGTATGCCAAGGAACTTGGTTGCCCCAACCCACAGATTGCCCTACACCTAGACCACGGTGACAGCCTAGAGCTATGTAAGAGCTGTATCGAGATGGGCTTCTCATCTGTGATGATCGACGGCTCTCACCTACCATACGACGAGAACGTAGCACTAACTAAGTCTGTAGTAGAGTACGCACACCAGCACGATGTGACCGTAGAGGGTGAGCTCGGTATCCTAGCCGGCGTAGAGGACGATGTAGTAGCAGAGCACCACACTTACACTCAGCCAGAGGAAGTGGTAGACTTCCTTACCAAGACTGGTGTAGACTCTCTGGCTATCTCTATCGGTACTTCTCACGGTGCCAACAAGTTCACTCCAGAGCAGTGCGAGCGTGATGCCAATGGTGTACTTGTACCACCCCCATTGCGCTTCGACATCCTAGAAGAAATCGAGAAGCAAGCTCCCGGCTTCCCAATCGTACTACATGGTGCATCTTCTGTACCACAGGAAGAAGTGGCTACGATCAACAAGTATGGCGGTGCCCTGAAGGATGCAGTAGGTATCCCCGAGGAGCAGCTCCGTCGTGCTGCCAAGAGCGCAGTATGCAAGATTAACATCGACTCAGACGGTCGTTTGGCTATGACTGCTGCTATCCGCAACGTATTCGCCAACAAGCCAGAGGAGTTCGACCCACGTAAGTACCTTGGCCCAGCTCGCGATGCACTCAAGAAGCTGTACATGCACAAGATCGAGAACGTACTAGGCTCTAAAGACCGTATCTAATAGCTCCGAGTAGCTCATCTAACTAGAGTGGGGGTGTGTCGAATGTAGTTTTCGACACACCCCCATTTGACTGCACTAGCGAGTACGGAGTACTGAGAGGCCATTGTAAGCCAAGAGAGGTTAGAGCCCAGCATATATCTATAAGGATCCCGAGCAAACATCCAGATCGACGTAACCGACAGACTGTACTAGACACATCTATTCCACTGTTTCCTAGCAAGAGGTATCTGGAAAAATGCTATTTTTGTAAGAAATTTTGGCATCAATTTATAAACAATTAAGAATAAGAGATTCGAGCGATATGAAAATTAAAAGTTTACTCTTCTGTAGCGCCTTGGGCTTAGCGTCCCTCATGGGATTCTCTAGTAGAGGAGCGCAGAGTAACAGGGCCTACGAACTAGAGCAAAGCCTACCAGCAGATAGATATGTGGTGGTGCTATCTCTCGATGGCTTCAGACACGACTATCAGAGTAAAACACATACGCCCAGCCTTGATGCCATCGACCAAGAGGGGTTATCTGGTACTTTTCGCCCCTGCTACCCTTCACTAACCTTTCCCAATCACTACTCTATGGCCACGGGTCTACACCCCAACAACCACGGCCTTGTAGGCAATGAATTTTGGGACGACCAAGGCAACCACTATAAAATAGGGAAGCGCAGCGCAGTGGAAAACCCAATATTCTACTTCGGCGAACCACTATGGAACACTGCCCGCCGAGCAGGCCTGCGCTCTGCTAGCTTCTTCTGGGTAGGAAGCGAAACGGCAGTAGGAGGGCATCAACCCGATATATGGAAAAGATTTGATAGTAATGTACCCTACCGCAATAGAGCGGACTCGGTCATCAGCTGGTTGCAGCTCCCCATTGCAGAGCGTCCTCGTCTCGTGATGTGGTACCTCGAGGAACCAGATCATACGGGGCATCACTATAGCCCAGAGGGGGAGGAAACAAAGCAAATGATCCGTCTGGTAGACTCGGTGGTAGGCTACTTCAGAGAGCGTTTGGCTCAGCTACCTATTGCCTCAAAGGTTGATTTTATCCTAGTATCAGATCATGGCATGGCAACCTACGACAGATCTAAGGAGGTCAACCTAGCCGACTATCTACCTCTTGATAGCTTCAAGCACGTCTCAACAGGACCTTTTACGCACCTCTACCCCAAGGATGGCTACGCCGAAACGGCTTACCAAATCCTCAGAGATGTGCCACACATCAGAGTTTACCGCCGAGGTGAGCTCCCCAAACGCCTACACTTCGGGTCTAGTCCACGCATTGGCGAGTTGGTTATAATGGCAGATCTGGGGACTCAGATCTACTTCCAGCCCAATCGAAAGCGCAGCAGTCGCATCGCCGCAGGACATGGATTTGACAATGCACACCACGAGATGCTTGCCCTATTCAAGGCTGTGGGGCCTAGCTTCGAGAGGGGAAGACATATAGACGAACCCATTCCCAATATCACGCTGTACCCCTTGGTTTGTCAGCTACTAGGCATAGAGCCAGCCAAGCATGATGCAGACGAAGAGCTCGCTCGCAGTCTAAGACGTAATACCCCCTAGGACAATGATCATCGCTAGAGCTAAAAAACAAGAGAATATCTGCGAATACCTGCTATATATGTGGCAGGTAGAGGATTTGATACGTGCCGCAGGGTGCGACATTGACCGCATTGAACAGCTCATTTTGCCCCGCTACGATGTAGACGATAAGGTCAAGCAAGAGATCCGCCAGTGGTACAGCGAACTGGCAGATATGATGCGCACCGAGGGGAAGCTAGACAGCGGTCACCTAGACATCAACCGCATCGTCCTGATGCAACTGGAGGATCTACATCGCAGACTACTGGCCAATCCCAACGACTATGTTTACGCTGGGCTACACTATCAAGTCCTACCTGCTGTCATTCAGTTGCGAGGCAAGAGTGCGGGACACGAGGTCGGGGATCTTGAAACCTGTTTCAATGCCATCTATGGCTACCTTACGCTTGCACTCAAGGGAGAGTCTATCGGCGAAGGAACCAAAAAGTCTATGAAACAAATCAGCACCTTCCTCGCTATGCTTGCACACAAGTACAAGCTAGAGCAGGAGGCGGAGCAAAACCCGGAGGCCAATGAATAAGATCTATCGCCTTATCATCACCGGAGCTCAGGGGCAACTGGGGCGTTCTATCCAAGCACTTGCTTCCTCTTACCCAAGCATTGAGTTCGTCTATACCGACGTCAAGGAACTAGACATCTGCGAGCCGAATAGTCTAGACAGATTTGCCGAGACACTCATGCCCAAGCTACCAACGCTTGTAGTCAATTGTGCTGCCTATACTGCCGTGGATTTAGCCGAGGGGGAGAGTGAGATTGCCGATCGACTCAACCATCAAGCCGTCCGACTGATTGCGGAGTCTTGCCAACGTCTAGGCTATATGATGATACAAGTCAGCACCGACTATGTCTTCGACGGAGCTGCTTCCCGTCCGTATACCGAAGATGCTCCTACCAATCCGCTCGGAGTATATGGTAGAACTAAACGATTGGGCGAAGAGTCTATCGTGCAAACTCTCGGCTTCAGAGGGTTAGTCGTACGCACAGCTTGGCTCTACTCTCCTTACGGACGGAACTTCGTGCTCACGATGCTACGACTAGCAGATGAGAGAAAAGAACTAAAAGTCGTGGCCGATCAGATCGGTTCATCCACGTATGCCCCCAACCTCGCCGAGGCTATCGTACGCATCGCACAGCAGTCTTTGGAGCGTGGTGCCTTCAGTCGCCCCTACTTGCACTACACCGATGCGGGGGTGTGCAGTTGGTATGACCTAGCTTACTACACGATTAAAAGAAGTGGCAAGACGAAATGCACCGTACTCCCTATCACAACTCAAGACTACCCCACCCCAGCCGCTCGACCAGCCTACAGCGTTTTGAGCAAAGAAGCTATCCGAGCAGACTATGACATTGAACCTCGGCACTGGACTGATGGCGTAGACAGCCTGCTCAAACATCTAGCTCTAGCAGGCAAAGACCAAACGAAATAACCCAATAATATGAGTCAATATAAAGAAGAAATAGATCTGAGGCGTACCTTCGCCATCATCAGTCACCCCGACGCCGGTAAGACAACTCTGACAGAGAAGCTGCTGCTATTCGGGGGAGCTATTCATGTGGCAGGAGCCGTCAAGAGCAATAAAATCAAGAAAACTGCCACGAGTGACTGGATGGAGATTGAGAAGCAACGTGGTATCTCGGTGGCCACATCGGTCATGGGCTTTGAGTATCGGGGCCATAAGGTTAATATCCTAGACACCCCCGGTCACCAAGATTTCGCCGAAGATACCTTCCGTACGCTTACTGCTGTGGATAGTGTAATCATTGTTATCGACTCAGCCAAGGGGGTAGAAGCACAAACCCGCAAGCTGATGGAGGTTTGCCGCATGCGCAAAACGCCAGTGATCGTTTATATCAATAAACTTGACCGTGAGGGGCGTGATCCTTTTGACTTACTAGACGAAGTGGAAGCCGAGCTACAAATCAAGGTTCGTCCGCTTTCGTGGCCGATCGACATGGGGGCTCGCTTCCGTGGCGTGTACAATATCTATGAGCAGGGGCTGAACCTCTTTACGCCCGATAAGCAACGCATTACAGAGAGCCTGGCTATCGCTGATATCAATTCACCCGACCTTGAGGCGCACATCGGCTCGGATCTTGCCGATAAGCTACGCATGGATCTTGAGCTCGTAGACGGTGTTTACCCAGAGTTTGAGCGTGAAGCCTATCTGCGTGGTGAGCTAGCCCCCGTATTCTTTGGTTCGGCTCTCAACAACTTCGGTGTGCAGGAGCTACTCAACTGCTTCATCGACATCGCTCCATCGCCCCAACCCGTCAAAGCTGAGGAGCGAACGGTATCTCCATACGAAGAGGGCTTCACGGGCTTTGTCTTCAAGATCCACGCCAATATGGACCCTAACCACCGAAGCTGTATCGCCTTCGTGAAGATCTGTTCGGGCCGTTTCGAACGCAATGCAGGCTACCGCCATGTACGTCTAGGCAAGGTAATGAAGTTTAGTAGCCCAACAGCCTTTATGGCACAGCGCAAAGAAACCGTCGAGGAGGCTTTTGCGGGTGACATCATTGGTCTACCCGATACGGGCAACTTCCGCATTGGCGACACACTTACCTCAGGAGAGATCTTGCACTTCAAGGGGCTACCTAGCTTCTCTCCAGAACTCTTTAAGTACATCGAAAATCAAGATCCGCTCAAGACCAAGCAACTGGCTAAGGGGTTGGATCAACTCATGGGAGAGGGCGTGGCACAGCTCTTCACCAATCAGTTCAATGGGCGCAAAGTGGTCGGCACGGTTGGGCAGCTGCAATTCGAGGTCATTCAGTATCGCCTGCTACACGAATACGGCGCAGCTTGTCGTTGGGAACCTATTAACCTATACAAGGCATGCTGGATAGAGAGCGATGATGCCGAGGCTTTGGAGAACTTCAAGCGTCGCAAGGCACAATATATGGCCAAAGACTTGGCTGGTCGAGATGTTTACCTAGCCGACTCTAGCTATGTACTCTCGATGGCCCAGCAGGATTTCCCTGCTATTCGGTTCCACTTTACCAGCGAGTTTGACCATTGAGGCTATAACACAACCTAAATTATTAATTACTCAAACTCTATTTTCAATGAAAACGATCAAACAGATTGCGACACTGGCGGTGCTGGGGCTTACCTTCATCGGCACACTCGCTAGTTGCGCTCCTAAACAAGAGGAGAAGCAAATGAGCTATCTAATCCCGACTGAGGTGCCTGCTAGACCAGAAGGTCAGAAGGACGTGCTCCAGCTACGCCACGACCCAATCCCAGTGGTACGCATTGGCTTCATCGGCCTTGGTATGCGTGGCCCAAGCGCTGTGAGTCGCTTCACGCACCTCGATGGCGTAGAGATCAAGGCTCTCTGTGACCTACATCCAGAGCGTGTAGCCAAGTCGCAAGCGATCCTCAAGGGTGCTGGTAAGGCAGAGGCAGCTGAATACAGCGGTAGCCAAGATGCTTGGAAGGCTCTCTGCGACAGAGACGATATCGACCTCGTGTACATTGCAACCGACTGGAAGCATCACGCCGAGATGATGATCTATGCCATGAATAAAGGTAAGCACGTAGCCTGCGAAGTGCCGGCCGTGATGAACCTCAAGGAGGCTTGGGACGTCGTCAATACAGCCGAGCGCACACAGCGCCACTGCATGATGCTTGAGAACTGTGTCTATGACTTCTTTGAGCTGACGACCCTTAATATGGCTCAGAAAGGTCTATTCGGCGAAGTACTTAGCGGCAAAGGCGCCTACATTCACAACCTAGAACCCTTCTGGCTAGACTACGAGGGAGACTGGAGATTTCAGTACAACAAGGAGCACCGTGGCGATGTGTACGCAACGCATGGCCTCGGCCCAGTTTGCTTCGCCCTAAACATTCACAGAGGTGACAAGATGGACTACCTCGTAGCGATGGACGTACCTGCGGTAACGATCCCCAAGTACATCGAAGAGCAACGTGGAGAGCCCGTAGGCGAGTTTAAGAATGGCGAAATGACGCATACACTCATCAAAACGAACAAGGGTAAGACTATCTACCTAGAGCACAACGTCGCTTCGTATCGCCCATACGACCGTATGTACCAGCTTATCGGTACGGACGGCTTTGCCAATAAATACCCAACAACTGGTATTTGTCTGCGCCCCACTGAAGAAAACAAAAGCGCAGTACCCGATCACGAAGATCTCACCAAGCACAACTTCGTAAGCAAGGAAACAGAAAAGGCACTTATGGAGCAATACCAGCACCCCATTGCCAAGGATATCGTAGAGAAAGCCAAGCAAGTTGGCGGTCATGGGGGAATGGACTTCATCATGGACTATCGTCTTATCTACTGCCTACAGAAGGGACTTCCTCTAGATATGGACGTGTACGATCTAGCCGAGTGGTCTGTCATCGGAGATCTCACACGTATCTCACTAGAGAATAACTCAGCTCCAGTACAGTTCCCCGACTTCACTCGTGGCGGCTGGCAGCGCATCAAAGGACAATCCTTCGCTCTGTAATCGTTCCAAGAGCTCATCAACCTCGAGGGAAGCCATAGATCTAAAGCAATAGACTGATGGCTTCCCTCTCTCTTTAAGGCTTCTAAAATTGACTATGTCCAATCAAGCATACACTATGTCACAGCATTCATCTATCAATCACGTACACCTAGTAGGGCTCGTGGAGGAAGAGCCCGAGGTGCGCTACTTCGGCTATGATGCCCTAGAGGTAAGGCTCCGCCTAATGACCATCGAACATCTCCCCAAGCCAGACGGAAGCACGAGAGAGTTGAAGCTATGGCATCAGCTCTCGGCTCGTGGCGGCGTAGCCAAGAGTATCGAATGCGAGGTTCATTCGGGAGCTATGCTGGAGGTTTTCGGCAGCCTACGTTACTACCGAGATACCGACCGACATGGTGTTAGCCGCAATATCACCGAGATCGAGGTGAATCGGATACATATACTACACAAAGCATCGAGGGGCAACACCTCACCTAGTAGTGAGATGCCTGCCCCTCTTGATGAGTTGGATTGGTCTTCTTTCGCGCCGTCGTCCGAAGAAGACCCTATGGCTTAGGGTAGTAGTAGAGAGCTATCGCCATAGCTCAAGAAGCGATAGCCATGTCGCAGTGCGTGGTCGTAGACAGATCTCCAATCATCAGCGATAAAAGCCGAGATTAGCAGCAGTAGCGTGCTATTAGGCTGATGAAAGTTGGTTACAATCCCAGACACCACACGGAATGTGTACCCCGGAGCAATGAGAATGGCCGTAGGGAAAACTAAAGTCCCTAAATCATTGCATTCCATATAATCTAAGATCGCCCTCAGTGCCTGCTCGGCGCTGGGGGCTTTTTCGTGCACATACTCGTAGGCCTGCCACTGCTCGACCGCAAGATCTGCACTGGGCAAGCTAGGCGAGTGTAGCAGTCTAACACCAAGATGATAGAGGCTCTCTAGAGTACGCACCGAGGTTGTCCCGACAGCAATAATAGGCCCAGAGTGACGGTACAGACGCTCGATCGTCTGGCGCTCTAGGACGATGAGCTCTTGATGCATCTCGTGATCCCCAATCGTCCGGCTCTTAACAGGCCTAAAGGTGCCAGCCCCTACGTGTAGCGTCACATCGAGTACCGACACACCACGCTCGCCTATCTGTCGAAAAACCTCCTCCGTAAAGTGAAGTCCTGCCGTAGGCGCGGCAACCGATCCTTCCGGGCGAGCATAAACCGTCTGATAAGTCTGCAAGTCGCTCTGCTCACTCTCTCGATTGAGGTAGGGCGGTATAGGTAGGATCCCCATGAGCTCAAGCAATTCGCCGAAGGTATAGGCTTCATTATCCCAAGAGAAATGTACGACACCCTCCTCTCCTCTCTCGGCTTGCAGATGCACGACCTCTCTATCCTCGACATGTAGAGCCAAGGTAAGCAGCTGCTCTCTATGCCAGCGTCGAGCATTACCCAACATACAGTGCCAAGAGCAGCGCTGCCGAGCCGATAGAGCGAGCTCATAGCTACTAGGTTGATAGGGATCTAAGCAGAAAATCTCAATCTGAGCACCACTCTCTTTACGAAAGAGCAGACGTGCACGTATTACCCTTGAGTTGTTGCGCACGAGCAAGCTATCGGCAGGTAGCAGATCGGGCAGATCGGCGAAACGTCGGTCCCTAATCTGACCAGACTGATAGACCAAGAGCTTGGACTGATCCCGCTGTGCCAAGGGATACTTGGCAATGCGCTCATCGGGGAGCTCGTAGGTATAATCCTCTATTGCAATGTTCTTAGTTGTCATTTCTTTGATGCAATTACGCTTGAGCCAAGACTATTAGCCCAAGAGCTATAACGAAAAAAGGAAGACCGAGGCCTTCCTTTTCTAGAGCGGAAGACGGGACTCGAACCCGCGACCCTAACCTTGGCAAGGTTATGCTCTACCAACTGAGCTACTTCCGCAATTACTCCGAGGGGCTTCCCTCGTTTTGCAATGCAAAGGTAATACAGTTTTCTAAACTACCAAAACATCTCTAGCATATTTTTGAGGTTATAATAAGGCTCCGAAAACAAACCTTAACCTAACTTCGTGACATATAATAAACTTGACCAGTGAAAAAACTTATCTCCCTACCCTATCCGTTGGCCATACCCTCACAAGACGCCCTATGAACTTGGGATAAGATGCATCTAAACTAAATGCTCTAGATTTATATTTTAGCTCAGTTTTCAGAATGTTGATGAGGAAACTCCGACGAACTTGGGGCAAAAAGATCAGACATCATATTTGCCCTCTAACAGGCTCTAGATTGCGTTGGGGCTCGTTTTGAGCCATGCACCCAAACGAGTCTAAATATCCGCTCAAAACGCATAAGACACAAAATACTAATAAACAGACAAATAGGATCGGACAATACTACGATCTAGGAAGTCAGCGTACATTTTTCGGGTTTCCTTCCCATCAATCTTGGCTGATTGTAGGACATATCCTCAACGATTAGTCCTACAATCCTCCACAATCTGTCCTTCAATTTTGAGAGAAGTATGGATAATCTGATGCCAATACACCCAACTTCACCCTAGAATAAGGGCTTACATCTTAACAAAAATCAACAGAAAACTTATACTTCCACTCTAGACGAAGCGGGCTGATCGCGAAACAGCCATCTTACATACAAGCCAACAAAGGAGTATCAACACAAGGCTCTTTCGAGGGGGGCTCTCTACCCTCTTGTATGCCTCAATAGATAGAAGCTAATTGTCTGAAGTAGCGAAATGCACTATCTTTGCACAGAAACAGAGTTAATGTGCAAGGCACCCTATCTAGTGGAGGATTTGAAATAAAGACTTTAATATACATAGTTTACAGATGGTTAGTACAAATTTTATCTCTCTGTATGAGGAGGGGTTTGTCAAATACTGGGACAGCCCAGCCCTATCCAACTACGAGGGGGTAACTTATACTTATCAGCAAGTTTGCGAACGAATCGCTCAGTGGCACATCTTCTTCGAGCGTGTCGGCCTACAACGTGGCGAAAAAGTCGCTCTGATGGGCAAAGACACAGCCGAGTGGTGTACCATATTCCTAGCTACAGTGACCTATGGAGCTGTGATCGTACCAGTACTGCAAGACTTTGCACCAGCAGATGCGATGTCTATCATCGACCACTCCGAGTCTAGCCTGCTCTTCGTCAATGACAATCTTTGGGAGCAGATGAGCCTAAAGCAGCTACCCTTGGTCAAGCATGTCCTAGACCTACAGAGTAATGTCTCTCTTGCGAGCCAAGGAGAGCTACAAGATTTATCTACACTAGTAGACAGCCTACCCAAACTACTGGCAGAGCGTTACCCACAAGGCTACGGCAGAGAAGATGTCAAGTACTACCATACTCCCAATAGCGAATTGCTCCTACTGAACTATACATCAGGGACAACGGGCTTCAGCAAGGGCGTTATGGTTACGGGTAATAACCTCGCAGGCAATGTGATGTTCTGCCGGGACAATAAGATCCTGCACCCTCAAGAGGAGCTACTATGCTTCCTCCCTCTAGCTCATACTTATAGCTGCATGGTACACCTGCTACTAGCTATGACTATAGGGGTACACGTTACCATTCTAGGCCGAGTGCCGACTCCCAAGGTCCTTGGGCAGGCACTCAAGAAGCTCAAGCCTCAGATCGTTGTTTCGGTACCATTGGTTCTAGAGAAGATTTATCAGAATGCGATCCTACCGATTATCCAGCAGCCTAAAATCAAGTTTATGCTCAGTATGCCTATCCTCAAAGGCATCGTCCACAAGAAGATCCGTCAGAAGCTCATCGACGGACTGGGTGGCTGCACTAGGGAAGTGATCGTAGGTGGGGCAGCACTTAACCCAGAAGTTGGGGTATTCCTGAAGAAAATAGGCTTCCCCATTACCGTGGGTTATGGCATGACCGAGTGTGCTCCCTTAATCAGCTATATTCCGCCCAGAGAGTGGCGTGTGGGTTCGTGCGGACAGGTGCTACGTGGCTACATGGAAGCCCGCATCGCACCACTAGAGGACAGCAACGCGAATGTCACCGCTACTACAAGAGATACCAAAGGGTTGCCCGTGGGAGAGATTCAAGTACGTGGAGAGAACGTCTGCCTCGGGTACTACAAGAACGAAGAGCAGACGGCAGCCCTCTTCACCGAAGATGGCTGGCTCAGAACTGGCGACCTCGGCAGTATGGACGCTGACAATTTCCTATACATCAAGGGCAGAAGCAAGACAATGCTTCTAGGAGCTAACGGGCAGAATATCTACCCCGAAGAGATTGAGGCTAAAATCAGCCTAATCCCCTATGTGCAAGAGAGCATCGTCCTCATGCGAGATGGCAAGCTAGAGGCTTTGATAGTACCCAATATCACAGCTATCGAGAGTGCTGGTGTCACCGAGGGTGAGGCGTGGGAGGTAATCAAAGCTCACCGTGCAGCCCTCAACGATCAGCTAGGAGCCTACGAGAAGATTCAGCGCTTCGAGCTACGCAACGAGCCATTTGAGAAGACGCCCAAGCAAAGCATCAAGCGATTCCTCTATAGTTAGAGCAGAGTAAATACTCCACAGCTACTCTTACTCCAAGGCGGTAGACCGAGAACTCAACCTCGACCTACCGCCTTGAGTTTTGTCATAGATAGCCGAAAGCCAAATCGTAGGTAAGTGGGCAAAAGAAAGACCGTGTATCATAATGCACAAACTGCTGTGCTGCTTGCGACATTTGCTCCATGCGGACTTGACCGTCGGCTTCGGTCACATACTTTTAGTGTGCTCCCGTCAGCCTCAGTCTTAGCATCTTGCATTTTGTACATTATGAAACATATCAAAAGGGGCTGCAGCAAAAATGAATTTTGCCACAGCCCCCTTTATCTTTGTATAGTAGAGCTACCAATGAGATCGCACTAAAACTAGAAGCGCATACCTACAGTAGCATAGAAATTGTGCTGAGTCAGGCTATAGCCTTCTGGAGCCTTTTTGAACTGATTGATCATACCAAACTCAGACCCTAGACGCACATAGAAGCGGCTAAGCTCTACAGCTGCAGAGATACCCACACCTGCATCGAAGCGCTTACGATTGCTAGCATCACCGAAGAGGTCTAGAGAGAGTCCCTTCTTCGTTTCCATCTTACCAGACAAAGCATAGGCAAAGTATGGACCAAGCTCTACCGAAACGCCTAGATTGTGCATAAAGTTGGCACGTAGACCGATATTTACTGGCACACTCACACTGTGAGTAGTTTCTGTGGCGGATACAAACTTAGTCTTGTAGCCACCCATTTTGTAGACTACACCGGGAGCGAGGTAGAAAGTAGCCATACCGGGATCCGTTAGAGCTATTTCTGCTGCGGCGGCGGCTCGCAAACCTATCTTGATGTTTTCTGTAGTCGAGTTGGCGGAAGTAGTCTTCTGACTGGCATTGGAGAACGCTGCTCCGACCTCTACTCGAGGAGTAACGCTCTGCGCCTGAGCGCCCCAAATACCCGCAGCCATTACTAGAGCTGCCATTACTGTCTTTCTCATAAATCTTATTACGTTTACTTAGTTAAAATGGTACACTTTCGTAAAATACCATTGCAAATATATGCTAAAATTTTCACTTAAACAAGAAAATTACGTAAACACCGTTCCAAATATGCACGGGAATGGCCTACTGGCGAGCTAGACAAGCCAATAATAATGCGTATCTTTGTTCGTTAAAACGTAAGGGGTTAGATACAATATCAAGCTCTATGAAAGTCGTGTAATCAACTAAAACGTATATATAATAAGGTAATATGGCACAGCAAGAAGATCTATTCAAGAAAGTGATCTCTCACTGCAAAGAGTACGGATTCGTATTCCCCTCCTCCGAAATCTACGACGGCCTAGGGGCTGTCTATGACTATGGACAGCTCGGTAGCGAACTCAAAAACAACATCAAGCGCTACTGGTGGGACGCAATGACACTGCTACAAGATAATGTAGTGGGGATCGACTCTGCAATCTTCATGCACCCCAAGATCTGGAAGGCCTCTGGACACGTAGACGCCTTTAATGATCCCCTCATCGACAACAAAGACTCCAAGAAGCGCTACCGTGCAGATGTCCTGATCGAGGATCATCTAGCCAAAATCGAGGAGAAGATCGCCAAGGAAATCACCAAGGCCGCCAAGAAATTTGGCGATGCCTTCGATGAAGCACAGTTCCGTGCCACTAATGCACGTGTGCTAGAGTACCAAGCCAAATACGATGCTCTGCATAGTCGCTTTGCCCAAGCACTCAATGATAGTAGCCTAGAGGAGCTACGACAGATCATCATCGACTGTGAGATCGTCTGCCCTATCAGCGGCACACGTAACTGGACCGAGGTGCGCCAGTTCAACCTCATGTTCTCTACCGAGATGGGCTCAACGGCCGATGGTGCGATGAAGGTTTATCTCCGTCCCGAGACGGCACAAGGTATCTTTGTCAATTACCTAAACGTACAGAAGACAGGTCGTATGAAGATCCCCTTCGGGATCGCCCAGATTGGCAAGGCCTTCCGCAACGAGATTGTCGCTCGTCAGTTCATCTTCCGTATGCGAGAGTTTGAGCAGATGGAGCTTCAGTTCTTCGTACGCCCCGGCGAGGAGCTTCAGTGGTTCGAACACTGGAAGCAAGTACGTCTACGCTGGCACCAAGCACTCGGCCTAGGCAACGACAAGTATCGCTACCACGACCACGAGAAGCTAGCGCACTATGCCAATGCGGCTACGGACATTGAGTTCCAGATGCCTTTTGGCTTCAAGGAAGTGGAGGGGATACACAGCCGTACGGACTTCGACCTCAAGCGTCACGAAGAGTTTAGTGGCAAGAAGCTCCAGTACTTCGATCCTGAGCTAGGTCAGAGCTATGTCCCCTATGTCGTAGAGACCTCTATTGGAGTGGACCGTATGTTCCTCAGTCTGATGTGTGGTGCATACGATGAAGAGGTACTAGAGGGTGGCGACACTCGTGTGGTACTGCGCCTACCAGCCCCACTGGCTCCCGTCAAGCTCGCCGTACTTCCTCTAGTGCGCAAGGACGGTCTAGACGAGAAGGCAAGAGAGATTGTGAGCGATCTACGCTTCGAGTTCAACTGTCAGCTAGACGAGAAGGACTCTATCGGCAAGCGATATAGACGTCAAGATGCGATTGGCACACCATTCTGCATCACGGTGGATCACCAAACAATGGAGGACAATACGGTAACCATTCGCCATAGAGATAGTATGCAGCAGGAGCGTATCGCCATTGCAGACCTTGCCCGTGTAATCGGAGAGGCTGTAGCAATGAAGAGCCTGCTGAAACAGATATAAAAACGAGATCCGATGAACATCAAATCCATATATTCGGCCGCAATAGCCCTAGCCCTCCTGCTGGGGTCTACGGGCTGCAACGACGAGGTCAATCCAACTCTGGAGCAGCGTGCCAGAGATGAGGGGACATTCCATGCCTTCAAGGACAGTTCAGACTACAAACGCATTACCACCCCCGGGCTATATGGCGACAACTATGTGTATGCCAAGTGGGTCAAAAAGGGCTATGGCCAGCGAAAGGCAAAGCTAACAGATCATGTGTACGTGCGCTACACTGGCTACTACTTGACCACTTGGGTCGGCGGACGACAGCAGGGCATCTTCGATACCAATGCTGACCAAGAGATCCTCAGCCCACTATCAGTCAATGGAACAATCAATGGCTGGATGATCGCCCTACAAAATATGGTCGAGGGTGATGAGGTCGGGGTAGCTATACCATGGTACCTAGCCTATGGAGCGCAAGGCAAGAACCGTGCGATAGCTCCATACACCTCTCTTTACTTCAAAATCAATCTAGAACAAATAGTTGATCAATAGACCTCGCATGGCAAATCAAATCAGGTTTCTTCTATCCAATGACGACGGATTTCGTGCTCCCGGTTTACAGGAGCTAGCACGTGCACTCACCTCACTGGGTGAGGTAGTGATCGTGGGACCAGATGGTCCTCGCTCTGGCTTCTCATCTGCCATCACGACAACCATACCTCTACGCCTCAAACCTCGACACAGCGAGGAGCGCCTAACTATATATAGTGTAGACGGCACGCCCGTAGACTGCGTAAAGCTAGCGCTCAATACGCTCTTCGCCGATAGCCGCCCCTCCATGGTTATCTCAGGCATCAACCATGGGAGCAACGACGGCGTATGCGTCCATTACTCTGGCACGATTGGCGCAGCCCGTGAGGCTTGTATCCAAGGTGTGCCCGCCCTAGCCATATCACTAGACGACACTGCAGAACGTCCAGACTTTGCCGATGCTATCTCCTACTCCATCTCTGTGGTTAAGCACGTCCTTAACCATGGCCTAGCTCCCAACCGCCTGCTATCACTCAATGTACCCAAGAGCAAGCCTAGAGGACTCAAGGTCTGTCGTCAAGCTATCAGCCGCTTCGTAGATGAGTATATGCCTAGTAGCAATGCACGAGGGCATCAGGTCTACTGGCTACAAGGCTACCAAGAGCAACCACAGGCAGGACACAGCCCTACCGATGTAGAGCTCCTGAGAGAGGGATATGCAACCCTAACTCCTCTGATGCTCGACCAAACCGATCATCATGGTCTGGTAGAGCTAGAGCGTATGGGTTATGGTTCTCTAGCATAGAGGAAAGAGGAGAATGCGATGCGTTACTTTTTGGTCGTAGGAGAAGCTTCGGGCGATCTACACGCCTCACGCTTGATGCGCTCGATCAAAGCGCTTGATCCTAAAGCCGACTTCATGTTTGTAGGGGGAGATCTCATGGCCGAGGTGGCTGAGAGACTTCCCCTAGTCCATTACCGTGAATTGGCCTTCATGGGGTTCATTCCCGTGTTGAGAAACCTAGATAAGATTAGCAGCTCGGGCTATTTAGTGCAGGAGATGATGCGAGCCTATAACCCCGATGCCGTTATTCCCGTAGACTACGCAGGCTTCAACCTACGCTACATTCTACCTTTTGCCAAGGAACATCTAGACTGCCCCATCGTCTATTACATAGCTCCTAAACTGTGGGCTTGGAAGAAGTGGCGCATTCATCGCCTAGCTCGCTATACAGACCTGCTACTATGCATACTTCCTTTTGAACAAGAGTTCTTTGGCCGCTATGGTATGCGAGCCCAATATGTAGGTAATCCATGTTTCGATGCGACTCTCCCGATAAGAGAGCAGCAGGCCGCCCTGCCTAGCACACATCGGCAAATCGCCATACTAAGCGGTAGCCGTAAGCAGGAACTAGCTGCCAACCTCCCCACAATGCTGGCAGCCACGAAGCTGCTTGCCTGTAGCTACAAGGTCATTGTGGCTGGAGCTCCGGGGCTTGAGGCGAGTGACTATGCACCCTATTTAGCCGACTATCCCGAGGTAGAGCTGCGCTTCGGTGCGACATACAGCATTGTCGCCCAGAGCGAGGCTGCCCTAGTTACCTCTGGGACAGCAACCCTAGAAACAGCTCTGCTAGGCACTCCACAGATTGTCTGTTATCGCATGGGAGGGCTCAAGATCTCAAGGTGGGTCTGGAAGACTTTTTTCTCCGTTCCATACATCTCACTAGTCAATCTAATCCTAGGTCGAGAGGCCGTACCTGAGCTAATCGGCTCCGAAGTTGAGCCCTTGGGCATCTATCATCGCCTCAAAGCCATTCTGGAAGGCGGCTCCGAGCGCAGCCAACAGCTCGATAGCATCAATGAGTTACGCCACAAGCTAGGCAAAGCCTCCACGAGCGATCTCGCCGCCCAAGTCGTAATTGCAGAGATTAGCAGTAGGCGTAGAACCAGTTCTGACTAGCTCTGCACTCTTCCTACATTACCCAATAATCTCCCCTATATGGTATGAATAGGTATAGCATAGCCATTAGACCCTATCGGCTTATCTTCCATCAGCCAGCAGGCACATCTCGAGGTGTGTACACAACACGTGACGTGTATTACTTGTATCTGTCCTCAACTTCTCGGCCAGAGGACGTCGGGATTGGGGAGTGTGCACCATTACCAGATCTAAGCTGCGATGCGACACCTGACTACCTCGAGATATTGCGACGCATCTGCCTAGACGTAAATCGTAAAGGTACACTCCCAAGTGACGAATTACTACGCCCCTATCCTTCTATCCGATTTGCTCTCGAAACCGCCCAGAGACATCTAGAGCGTGGATCATGGGCACTGTGGGACACCGACTTCTCTCGAGGGGAGTCGGGAATACCAATCAATGGGCTTATATGGATGGGCGACCGTACTACCATGCTCAAGAGAATAGAAGAGAAAATTCGACAAGGCTTCAGATGTATCAAAATGAAAATTGGGGCCATTGACTTCGATGAAGAGCTATCTCTCCTCAGGCATATCCGCAGACACTTCTCTGCCAAAGAGATTGAGCTACGAGTAGATGCCAATGGAGCATTCTCCCCTGAGCTCGCACTCGATTTGCTCTCACGCCTACACGAGCTAGAGCTACACTCGATCGAACAACCCATAGGATCTGGACAATGGGAGGAGATGGCTCGCCTTACAAGCCTAAGCCCATTGCCTATCGCTCTAGATGAGGAGCTAATCGGGCATCATACCGCCGAGGATAAAATTCACTTGCTTGAGCAGATTGCCCCTCAATATATCATACTCAAACCCTCCTTACACGGGGGGCTATCTGGCAGTGACGAGTGGATTAATATCGCCCAACAACGAGGCATAGGCTGGTGGATTACCTCTGCCCTAGAAAGTAATATAGGCCTAAATGCTATAGCCCAATGGTCTGCCTGCCACCAGATAAGTATGCCACAAGGCCTAGGTACAGGTATGCTTTATCGCAACAACATACAAATGCCTATCTCCATAGTCGGAGATAGGCTCTGGTACACCCCCGACCTATGTATCTAGATCGTACCCATCAGCATCTGCGTGTAGGTGAGCGATACTACACCCCGGATACCCTCCCTACATCAGAGCCAGCGAATCAAGATGCTGCACTGGTGAACTTCTTACGTACATGGTGGAGCGACGATGAATATATGCTTGTGCAAACCTCAGGCTCTACAGGAGCACCCAAACTACTACGAGTAAGTAAGGCTCGTATGATGCAGAGCGCCCGAGCCACCTGCTCTTTTTTCGAGCTCAATGCCTCCGACACTGCTCTCCTATGTATGGACCTAAGATACATCGGGGCTATGATGCTTGTCGTACGCTGCCTGATCTCAGGCATGAAACTCATCGTACAGCCCACTCGCTCCAACCCATTACTCAAGCTTGAGGAGGAGATCACCTTTGCTGCTATTGTGCCACTACAAGCCAGAGAGATTCTTCGGGACCCAACAACCAAGAATAAGCTAAGCCGCATCAAATACACAATCATAGGAGGTAGCAGTCTAGACGCCGAACTAGAACATGAATTATCTACTTTGCCGAACGGGATCTACTCAACCTATGGAATGACCGAAACCCTATCTCATATAGCCCTGCGCAGAGTCAGTGGCACAGATACAAACCCGTACTACACTCCCCTTGAGGGCATCTCGGTATATCTTAGCGACCGAGGTACACTATGCATCAAGGCTCCACTGATTACCCCTGAGCCACTAGAAACGAATGACCTCGCTGAGCTACTCTCCGATGGACGATTTCGGATACTCGGTAGAAGCGACAACATCATCAATAGCGGAGGGGTCAAAATACAGCTTGAACTCGTAGAGGAAGCAATAGCACAGCTACACACAGCTCCTCTAGCCCTAACGTGGCGGAGAGATCAGCGATTGGGGCAAGCTCTTATACTCATCCTAGAAGAGAGGGGTGGCCAAGACAAGACCCAGCTCTTGGGCTCTCTCAAATCTCATCTGCCATGCTACCACTGCCCTAAGGATATCATTTACGTCCCAGAGATACCTCGCCTAGCGAATGGCAAACTAGATCGTAAAGCCCTTGAGAGGATAGCTAACATAGAGAAGTACTAACCGACATAGCTTATAGCATCTCTCAAATACCATGACTATGGCCAGAACAAAAACGTCACTACGACACCTATCCCCCCCCCTACTATAAGCTTTATTACCATTGTAAAGTGTGAATTTGGCTAAAAAAGTTCATACTAAAAGACTCTATCCAATAGTCAATTATAAAAATATATAAAATTTTACAGGAAGAAATGTTGCAGGAATAAAAAATAGTTTATACTTTTGTGGTGTGTGTTTTTCATGGTATTAGATTTAAGGTTAACGAAAAGGATTGGTTGTCGGGAGACAACCAATCTTTGTTTTTATAGAGATTATCATCTTAGTAGCACCTCAGCGAAGCATACATCTCACCCCAATCCAATAAGCCTAACCGCCTCTTGCGAACATAAAGACAAAACCCCGAAGCCCATCACTGAACTCCGAGGTTTCTCAAAAACGAAAGTCTGCAAGTTGTTACACAAGCTCGTGAATTACAAGACCTGAGCGAAGCTTAGGCTCGAACCACGTTGTCTTAGGAGGCATAATGTTGCCTGAGTCTGCTATATCAATAAGCTGCTTCATCGATACCGGATATAGAGCCAAAGCAACACGCATCTCCCCACTATCTACACGCTTCTTCAATTCTCCAAGGCCACGAATACCACCTACGAAGTCAATACGCTTATCGGAGCGAAGATCCTTGATGCCCAAAATTTCATCTAAAATAAGGTTGGACGAGATCGTCACGTCAAGCACGCCGATCGGATCATGGTCATTGTATGTCCCCTCCTTAGCCGTAAGCGAATACCAGCGACCACTCAAATAGAGCGAGAAGTTGTGTAGCTTCTCTGGCTTATAAATATCTGTTCCCTTATCTTCTAGGATAAAGTGCTCTTGTAGCTTAGCAAGGAACTGCTCATCAGTCAGATTATTCAGATCCTTCACTACACGATTATAGTCTATAATCGTGAGCTGATCATCGGGGAAACACACAGCCATGAAGTAGTTGTACTCTTCGTCGCCACGGTGGTTAGGATTCTGCTTGGCCTTCTCTGCACCGACTAGAGCTGCTGCAGCCGAACGGTGATGCCCGTCTGCGATATAGAGAGCTGGCATCTCTGCAAATAGCTCCGTGATGCGCTTGATATCTGCCTCCTGATCAATAATCCAAAAATCGTGGCCAAAGCCATCAAGCTCTGCGACGAAGCTATACACAGGCTTGGCGTCTGTGTACTTCTTGACGATCTGGTTGATCTCTTGCTTAGCAGGATAGGCAAAGAACACAGGCTCAATGTTCGCATTATTTACACGTACATGCTTCATGCGATCTTCTTCCTTGTCACGGCGAGTAAGCTCATGCTTCTTGATGACGCCATTCATATAGTCGTCTACATACGCACACACAACAAGACCGTACTGCGTCTTACCGTTCATTGTCTGAGCATAAACATAGTAGTTCTCCTTGTTGTCTTGCACCAACCAGCCCTTTTCCCTAAACATGGCAAAGTTCTCGGCTGCTTTGTTATAGACTTTCTCCTCATGTTCGTCCGTACCAACGGGGAAATCAATCTCGGGACGAATAATATGGTAGAGAGATTTCTCATTGCCCTCGGCTTCGGCTCGTGCCTCATCTGAGTTGAGGACATCGTATGGACGAGATGCAACCTGCTCGACAAGCTCTTGTGGAGGGCGAATACCTTTGAATGGTTTGATGATAGCCATAGTAAAATCTATATCCTATGATTGAGAGTTAATGTAGTTACTTATTGAGGCGGAAGCGCTCATTGCCCTCCTTGATATAGCCAACAATCTGACGCGCTGCAGCAAGGCCAGCATTGATATTGGCCTCTGAGGTCTGGGCGCCCATCTTCTTTGGTGTAGAGAAGTAACGATCTCCCAGTGCCGCAACCATCTCCTCATGATTGGCTGGCATAATATCTGTGAAGTAACGCAGATCCTCACGCTCCTTGAGAATATCCAATAGCTCGGCCTCGTTAATAATTTCCTTACGAGCCGTATTAACTAAGATGGCCTTCTTGGGCATAGAGCCTACTAGGGCACGACCTATAGAGCCCTTTGTTTCTGGCGTAGCAGGAATATGCATTGAGACGATGTCGCAGCCAGCGAATAGTTCAGCCTGAGTAGCCACATGCTTAACGCCAGCCTGAGCCATAGCCTCTGCAGGAGTGAATGGGTCGAAAGCATAAACCTCCATGCCCAAGCCTTGAGCAATACGAGCCACATTGCGTCCCGTAGCACCAAAAGCAAGCAACCCTAGACGCTTGCCCATGAGTTCAGAGCCCGATGTGCCATTGAAGCGATTGCGCACGCCGAAAAGAAGCATGCCAATGACTAGCTCAGCCACGGCATTAGCATTCTGCCCGGGCGTGTTCATCACCACTACATTGTGAGCAGTGGCCGAGGTTAGATCCACGTTGTCGTAACCTGCACCTGCACGAACGACAATCTTGAGCTGCTTTGCAGCATCAAAGACCTCAGCATCTATAATGTCGCTACGAATGATGATCGCATGTACATCGGCTACCGCAGCCAATAGCTCGGCTTTGCTCGTGTATTTCTCCAGCAGCACGACCTCGAAGCCTGCTTCTTTACAAATATCGGTGATACCCTTGACGGCCACTGGAGCAAATGGCTTCTCTGTGGCAATAAGTACTTTAGTCATGACAATCCGAATAAGTATTGTATTACGATTTATGTATGCTCTTCTGGATCTGTATCAACAAGGTAGCAAACTACCAATACAATACTAGCCCAAAAGAAATGGAAGGCAGAAACCTACTAAGCCATCTCACAGCGATTACTTGGTATGCCTCTGCCTCTCATGTGTGGAATATTATTATCGTGGATTAAGCGTTTTGAGCTTCGAACTCCTGCATGCATTTAACGAGCGCCTCTACAGACTCACGTGGACAAGCATTGTAGATTGACGCACGGAAGCCACCTACAGAGCGGTGTCCCTTGATACCTACCATACCCGCAGCCTTAGCGAACTCCATAAATGCAGCTTCCTTGTCCTTATACTGCTCAGCCATTACAAAGCACACATTCATCAACGAGCGGTCTTCCTTGGCGGCTGTACCGACGAACATCTTATTACGATCGATTTCGTTGTAGAGGAGCTCTGCCTTCTCCTTGTTGATCTTGTACATAGCTTCTACACCACCGAGTTTCTTTACCCACTTGAGCGTTTCGTGCATCACGAAGATGGGGAATACGGGAGGGGTATTAAACATAGAGCGGTTTCTCTCCTCATCACCAATATGTGTGCGATAGTCTACCATAGTCTGTAGCTTACGATCCACCTTACCTAGCAGATCCTCACGTACGATGACGAATGTAACCCCAGCAGGGCCGACATTCTTCTGAGCTCCACCATAGATCATACCATATTTAGACACATCTACTGGACGGCTAAGGATATCCGAAGACATATCAGCGATCAACGTCACAGGGCAGTCCATATCCTCGTGGATCTCGGTACCATAGATAGTATTGTTCGTCGTGATATGGAAGTAGTCTACATCCGTTGGGATCGTGTAGCCCTTGGGGATATAGGAGTAAGTCTTATCCTCTGAAGAAGCGACAATCTCTACATCACCATAATACTTAGCCTCCTTGGCTGCCTTCTTGGCCCATACACCCGTCTGTAGATAGGCAGCCTTTTTGCTCAATAGGTTAGCGGGCACAGTGAAGAACTGGGTACTAGCACCACCACCAAGGAAAAGCACCTTATAGTTATCAGGAATGTTGAGCAGCTCACGCCATAGATCGGCTGTTTCCTTCATGATACGCTCCCACCCCGGAGTACGATGAGAGATCTCAAGAATACCTATACCAGTACCGTCAAAATCACGAATTGCTTCAATGGCAGACTCGACTGCTTCGCGAGGGAGGACGCAAGGTCCAGCATTAAAATTGTGCTTCTTCATAACAAATGAATTTGTAACTATGTTGATGTTTCTGATCTACTTATATAGTTTAATTATCTACTTACAAAAGCATCAAAGATTGATAAAAACCTCGGTGCACAACAAAGGTATTAAATAAAACTACACAAGCAAAGCAATTCTGCACTTTAATTACAGGACTACTTTGCTTGATATATCCTATACCCTACTACCCTAAATACTACGATGCTGATAGTCACAGAAGCTGATTCCATCTAGGTCCTTGGCAGAGAGGACAAACGCCTCTCGGGGGATACCAGTAGAGGCCCAATCTATGCCAAGATCTGGGTCATCGAACTTAATGCTGCACTCGCTCTCAGGGTGATAGGCATTGTCTACTTTGTACTGTAGCGTAGCGTGCTCGGTAATGGTCAGGAAGCCATGTGCGAAACCACGAGGAATGTAGAGCTGACGATGATTGGTGCTAGAGAGCTCGAAGCAGAGGTGCTGGCCATAAGTGGGCGAGCCTTTGCGTAGATCCACTGCCACATCGAATATAGCCCCCTCCACGCAGCGCACGAGCTTGGCTTGTGCATGAGCACCCTGCTGCAGATGTAGTCCACGCAATACACCATAGCGAGAGCGTGACTCATTCTCTTGCACGACATTAAATTCCTCAATATGGCGAGCAAAGTCTGCTATACGAAAGGTTTCCATAAAGTAGCCCCTTTCGTCGCCGAATACGACAGGTTCAATAAGCCAAAGACCCGCAATAGATGTTTGAGTGTAACGCATAATGCTTAATCCTAATAGTGATTAGTAATACTCGGGTAAAGGTAAAGAAAAAAGGTTAATATCCAGATGCCTATCTAAACTCAACAGCCAAATTTATTAAGTACACCAGCCCTCTTCTAGAGAGCAGCCCTTTACAGATGCTCAACCCTATATATACCATATTATATATAGAGGCTCCCCCTAGCCAATGTCTATGCATCGACTAGGGGGAGCTATCCAAAGGCACAAGCCTATTACCAAACGACAATGCGCTCCTCGGGGGCTAGATACATAGCATCGCCCGGCTTGATGTCGAAGGCCTTGAAGAAAGCATCGATATTCTTGAGAGCTTGATTGACGCGCAAGATACCCAAGCTATGAGGGTCAATCTTGGTCAGTCGGAGGATCTCTTCGTGACTAATGTTCTGTCCCCACAGACGAGCATAAGCGATGAAGAAGCGCTGCTCAGGAGTCAATCCATCGGTTTTCTCTGGTTGCGGTGTAGACTCAGCGGCAAGTTGCATAGCGAGGAAAGCCACCGTGAGGCCACCTTGGTCAGCGATATTCTCGCCAAGGGTTAGTTGGCCATCGGCCATGACACCAGAGGCAACCTCATTCTTGGCAAACTGAGCGGCTAGACGCTGCGTAGACTCGGCGAATTTCTGCTTATCCTCGGCAGTCCACCAGTTGATCATGTTGCCATCTTTGTCGAAGTTAGAACCCTGATCATCGAAACCGTGAATCATCTCATGACCAATCACGACGCCGATAGCGCCATAATTAACGGGGTCGTCTGCATCTACATTGAAGAATGGAGGCTGGAGAATACCCGCTGGGAAGCAAATCTCGTTGGTCGTAGGCATATAGTAAGCGTTCACATCCTGTGGATTCATGAGCCACTTCGTCTTGTCTACAGGCTTGCCTAGATCCTTGAGGTTGTCGGCTTGAGCAAACTTAGCGGCATTGACCAAGTTCTGATAGTAGGTATTGCTCTCGCTGATCTCAAGATCGCTATAGTCCTTCCACTTGTCTGGGTAACCAATCTTGACCGTGAAGTTATTGAGCTTCTCTAGGGCCTTAGCTTTGGTATCCTCGCTCATCCACTCGAGTGCCTGCACACGCTGTCCAAGAGCCTTCTGCAGATTACTCACAAGTGTGAGCATACGCTCCTTGGCCTTTGGGCTAAAGTGACGCTTCACATAGACCTCACCGAGAGCCTCGCCGAGCATAGACTCTACGACAGCTACGCTACGCTTCCAGCGTGGGTGCATCTCCTTGCGTCCGCTAAGCTGCTTGCCGAAGAAGTCGAAGCTAGCCTGTGCAAACTCATCGCTCAGAGCCGATGCGCTACTACTGATCTGAGCACAGAGCATATAGTCCTTGAAGGTAGCCAAATCCATAGAGGCAAACCACTTGTCGAACTTCTTGAAGAAGTCTAGCTGACCGAAGTTTGCAGTCTTCACATCTAGACCACGCTGATCGAAGTATGCCTGCCAGTCAAAGCCCTTATTGGCTGCTGCAAACTCGGCGATATTCGTCATATTGTAGTTACGCTCCGTATCACGTAGCTCGACGTTTGAGTAGCACATCTGGGCTAGATCCGTCTCGACCTTGAGCGTATTGGCTGCCATACGCTTGGCATCATCTGCCGAGTAGCCAGCAAGTGTAGCCACACGCTCTAGATAGGTTAGATAGCCTTCGCGGATCTTTTTCATCGCCTCACTCTCCTCTAGGTAGTAATCTCTAGTACCTATCCCTAGACGAGCCTGAGTAAGGTGCAGGATATTCATCGAGCTATTCTTGTCGTCGGCTGCCACATAGCTACCGAATAGCACACCCGCCCCATAGGTTTGGTCCTGCTTGGCTGCGTAGGTAAGCAGAGCTCCCTTATCGGCAATAGCCTCAATCTCACGCAAGTCCTCTAGCATAGGCATAGCTCCTAGCTCATTGCGCACTAGGCTATCCATCGCTTGGCGGTAGATTGTAGCGATGCGGTACTCATTGCTACCAGCTTTGGGCTGGGCAGCAGCAAGCTCCTCTACAATACGGTGCACGTAGGTCGTAGAGCTATCACGCAGAATGTCGAATGTACCATAACGACTGTAGGCAGGCTTGAGTGGATTGTTTTTAATCCAGCTACCATTGACGTGGTGGTAGAAGTCATCTTGGGCACGAATTGTCGTGTCCATGGCCGAGAAGTCTATGGCGGGCACTACGGCTGCCTCTTCTTGGCCTGCTTGCTTGGTTGATGTGCACGAGCCAAGGCCTACGGCCACGGCACACAGCACGGGGATTAATTTTTTTGTGATCATAATATGTGTATTGGATTAGAAGAGCTTCTCTGGATACTCCCCTGCTGCCACTAGCGCCTTGATCTTGGCTACTACACCATCACGATCGGCTGCATAGGTCACACCAAACCACTGATCTGGCGTGTCTAGCACTTCGCAGGTAGAGGTACCGTCCTTGACAAGCTGGTTCACAACTAGGGGAATATAAAACTCTGCCTTGAGGTTGCCCTCATTGGCACGTAGGAAGTCGCCAAACATAGCATCTGAGTGAGCGAAGTAGTCGGGAGTGAAGCCCCACATATTCATAGATACTGGCGTATGCTCGTCTAGGATCTGCTCCTGCCCATGCTCATCGGTAAAAGCAATCTTACCAGAGGCGTTGCGCTCGATAGCCGTACGCTCTACCACGCCAGTAAGTAGCTTACGATCATCTACCTCACACACGCCACGTGCTACACTACCACTCTCGCTAAGCGTATTACCCACACGATAGCCTACCATGCAGTACTGGTTGGTTGTATCGCTTAGGCTACGCAGCTTCTCTGCCAGTACGGCGAAGCCATTGCGACCATAGAAGTCGTCGGCATTGATCACTGCAAAAGGCTCGTGGATCACGTCTTTGGCCATCATCACTGCATGGTTCGTGCCCCATGGCTTCTCACGCCCCTCGGGTACGGAGAAACCCTCTGGTAGGTTATCCATATCTTGGAAAACAACCTCTAGAGCGATCTTTCCCTCGTACTTGGATAGGATCTTCTCTCTGAAATCCTGCTCAAAAGAGCGGCGAATGATGAACACGACCTTACCAAATCCTGCACGAATGGCATCATAGATTGAGTAGTCCATAATCGTTTCGCCCGATGGACCTAGACCATCAAGCTGCTTCAAACTTCCGTAACGGCTACCCATGCCAGCGGCTAGCACTAGTAATGTTGGCTTTTTCATTATTTCTTCTCGTATTTTGATGTTTATAATGTTTGATGTACTCAAGGACTACTTCTTGTAGTCCTGCTCCATATAGTCAATGAAGGCTTTGTTCACAAGATGACTCCCCCCGGGCGTAGGATAGTCGCCACTGAAGTACCAGTCACCTAGATGATTGGGGATAGACTTGTGTAGCTCCTCAATACTCGGATAGACTAGCTCTACCTCTGCTCCTAAATCCTCTGGGCGTAGCAGATCTACAATTTTGGCCGAGATCTCCTCAATAGTAAAGGGGGCATAGATGGCCTTGACCACATTCTCCACCTCTACACTCCAGCCCTCGCTGCTAAGCTCCAACGCCCTCTGGTACTGTTGCTCTAGCAGAGCCTGCATACCTCTCTCCTTGATCAACGCAATGGCTGCACGGAAGGCGATGAACTCACGCATCTTGCTCATATCGATCCCATAATAGTCGGGATAACGTACCTGCGGACAGCTAGACACGACGACGATTTTCTTGGGAGTGAGTCGATCTAGAATGCTGAGGATACTCTGCCTAAGCGTTGTCCCACGCACTATACTATCATCAATGACTACCAGATTATCTACACCACGCTCGACTGTACCGTAAGTGATATCGTACACGTGCGTGGCCAAATCATTGCGGCTCTTGGCCTCGGAGATGAAGGTACGCAGCTTGATGTCCTTGATCGCAACCTTCTCACTACGCACCTTGCGAGCAAGAATGCACTTGAGCTCCTCATCACTCATTGAGGGGTTGGCCTTAATGGCGTCGAACTTCTCCTCGTTGAGGTGAGCATTTAGCCCCTCCAGCATACCATAATAGGCGACCTCGGCGGTATTGGGGATGAAAGAGAATACGGTATGATCCATATCATAGCCCACTGCCTTGAGGATTGGCTCGGTAAGGTTGAAGCCTAGAGCCTTGCGCTCCTTATAGATATCTCGATCGCTACCTCTAGAGAAATAGATACGCTCAAAGGAACAAGGCTTAAATTGCTTGGGGTCGGCGATCTGCTTGAGGCGTGGCTCGCCATCTTTGTTGATGAATAGCGCCTCACCCGGCTTGAGCTCTGTTACCTTGTCGTAGGTAACGTTCATCACAGTCTGGATCACTGGCCGCTCCGAGGCTACCACGATGATCTCATCGTCTATGTAGTAGAAAGCGGGCCTGATGCCCCATGGGTCGCGCATCGTATAGCTCTCGCCACTTCCCGTGAGGCCACACATCACATAGCCACCGTCCCACAGAGGCGAACATTCCTTGAGGATATTGGAGAGGTCTATACGTTCCTCGATATAGTGCGTGATGTCCATGCCTCTTAGGCCGTGCTGATAGCCAGCCTTATACAGACGCTCCACCTCTCGGTCTAGGCGATGCCCCAGCTGCTCGAGTAGGATATGCATATCCGACACATGGCGAGGGTGCTGCCCTACGGCCGTAATGTTGTCAAATACGCCGTCTACATTGGTTAGGTTAAAGTTGCCGCAAATAGAGAGGCATTTGGCTCTCCAGTTGCTGCGTCTAGTCATTGGGTGTACGAAGGTTATCCCACTCTTACCTGTGGTACTATAGCGCAGATGCCCCATATAGCACTCGCCTGCGAAAGGTAGCTCACCCTCTACAAGGTCTAGATCCTCCAGTTGCTCGGAGGTTAGGCTATTGAACTGATGGTATACAGCGTCAAAAATCTCCTTAATCGCTGATGCGCCAAGAGCACGCTCACGGAATAGGTATTCGTCACCAGGTTTACTATTGAGTTTAACCACTGCCAGACCAGCTCCGTCTTGTCCTCGGTTGTGCTGCTTCTCCATAAGCAGGTATAGCTTATTAAGACCATACATCCATGTACCATACTTCTGCTGATAGTAACTCAGTGGCTTACGCAGGCGAATCTGGGCAATCCCACATTCATGCTTGAGAGGTTCCATTTATCCGTTTTCTTTTGACCTGTATTCTAATGATGAACTGTCATCTTGATTGTGCGAAGACTACCCCACCCAATCAAGCGACAAATTTAGTGATTATGCTGGATAATACTCTACTAAAAAGGGTAAAACTTAACAGCCTTTCTGCATCCTAGAGAAACGCTTGTCAAGGAAGCCGAAATTTATATTTTAGCTCAGTTCTCGCAATGTTGGTGGGACAATTTTTGTCCATGAGCACAAAAACAGCCAACAGCGTATTTGCCCCCTAGGAGGCTCCAGAGCGAACGCAGCCTCATTGGGGCACTCTACCCCCAGCCACACGAAAATAGCCTCCCCAAACAAGGAAAACATAAACACCTAATAAACAAATACATTAAAAGGAATTTCAAAGATCTTTACCCGACCGAAGCTCAATGTCGGGAGTTTCTCTCCATCAATCTTTTTCAATTGGTGGATACATCGCAACGGATTAGCCCACCGATCCTCCAAAATCTTCCCATCAATTTCTCTGAGATGTCACAGCAGCGAACTAGAATCGAAAAGTATTTCGTCCCAATTCGGGTCCAATCCATTTACACACTTTAACTAAAAACGAGAAAAGTGCCTTTCATGGTTTGTTGCACACACTAACACATCTAAAAGGGGGCTGTGGTAAAACTCAAATTTCCCCACAGCCCCTTACATTGAAGTTACTTAGAATCTATACCTAACGATAATCTACATAAAAAGGATTCCCCAACGAATAGTAGTGGTATGGCCCATATTTACCAGCTCCGGGCAACCACTTCCCCGCCATAGAGCAAGGGATCGCTTTATAGCGCCCATCGGGCTTCTTCACGATAACATAGCCAAAGACGATTCTATACCTACCCGTACTGGTATCTTCGATTTTCCACTCATCACTCTTGATCAGTGTCTTGACGATTTTGTCTTTGGGCCACTGCTTGCGCATAATTTGCTCAAAGGTCGCAATCATCTGGGGCGTGTTCATACGCCCAGACTTGGGCATATCGTAGACTCGTTCTTGTCGCTCACGATACTCCTGCTGCACACTCTTGACCTGCTCATCGGCTTTTCGCTCTTGCTCGGCTTTCATCTCTGCCAGTGTCCTTGGCTTAGGGTATATGGCTTGATACTCGCGATCCATAGAGGCATACATCTGCTTGAGTGAGGCCACCATAGTCTGCACCTCGGGATCCGAATCCCTTAGATTGCCATCAACAAGCTCTCCAGAGAGCTTATTCACAGCTTGGAAGAGGTAATACTTCTTTAGGTTTGGGCTCAGGTCCGCCGTCTGCATATAGTTATAGATCCTCCTGAGTTGCTCTGCCTCTCCGAAACGAGAGCGAGTAGCAGAGCCATTGAAGGGCGACAACAGTATCTTTTGAGCTGCCGCTGCTACTCGCTGGTATTCCATACCCCAATCATTCCACCGAAAGCCCTGTACCTGCTCACGCTTAGGGTTATTCAGCAACGTAAGGTAGTACAGCATGGCTTTGTTGTCATCGGGCCAAGCTATGAACTCTATATCACGCTGCTCTACGGCTTTCTTTAGCCTTAGGAGGTAATAGGCTAGACACTCAAACTGTGCACGAGTGTCTAGCGTCTGATCAAATGCCCCTGCATGATCGCTCTGCTTGGCTAGGGCATAGAAACTGTCTGAGGTTTGCTCTGAGATTTGCACTTGTTTCATGATCGCCAGAGGATCGACTTCGTCCGTCTTAGGGAGATTGCTCTGTATCTGGCGCTGAGTCGATCCTTGAGCCTGCGCAGGCTCCAAGTCCAATTGCTGCTTAACCTCATTGGTCACTTCCTTGGCGACCTGCTCGGTCTTGGACTTCAACTTCTTGACAAATGTCCCCAACTGTGCATGAGCAGGGACTAGACCGAGGAGCACAAATAGGCTAAGCGCTCCTAACTTGCTAAAGCATTTCATTTTCATAGCAAAAAGAATTATCTAAATAATATGAGTTCATCTACCTATCCTCGGGCATAAGCCCCAGCAAATCACACGGCACCTCTGAGCCTATTGGCCAACGCAAAGGTCGTAATGTGACGACACTGCAATAGTTCTCTTCTTGATGATACAACTAGGTGCATCACGGAACAAAGATAAAACTTTGTGGAAGATATTCCCCGTGCTTGACACTGGAGCAGTACGACAAGGGACATCGAGCCGGATAGATTGGGGGGCTTTTGGGCGGGGCTCTTTGCTTTAATTGCAAAAAAGGGTTACCTTTGCCGAAGAAATCAGGGGATGATTTCTGACGATAGATGTAAGATGTTCCGAAGTGCCTAACTCTGTGAGGCTTTGGGACTCTTTTATTTTTCTATCTAAGCATAAAATAAACGGTACTAATAGATAACAGCAATTAATCTATAAAACGAACTATGGCATATAACTATATGACCCAAGCAGGCTACGACAAGCTTGTAGCCGAAATCAATGAACTGGAGTCGGTACAGCGCCCAGAGATCTCTCGACAAATCGCCGAGGCACGTGACAAGGGCGACCTATCGGAGAACGCCGAGTACGATGCGGCCAAGGAGGCTCAAGGGCTGCTTGAGAGCAAGATCGCTCAGCTCAAAGCTACGCTCAGCAATGCTCGTATCATAGACGAGTCCCGCCTGAGCACAGACTCTGTGCAGATCCTCAACAAGGTAACTATCCGCAACACCAAGAATGGTGCACAGGTATCATATACGTTGGTATCGGACTCAGAGGCCAACCTCAAACAAAATAAGATCTCTGTCAACACGCCTATCGCCAAGGGACTCATGGGCAAGAAAGTCGGAGATGTCGTAGAGGTTCAGACTCCCGGAGGGCTAATGAGCTTCGAGATTATGGAGATTTCATTCTAGAGAGATTAGGAGGGCTGCCGGTATGTCTACAATTTTTAGCCGCATTATCCGAGGCGAGATCCCCTCGCACCGCATTGCCGAGAGTGAAGAGTTCTATGCATTCCTCGACATCAACCCCATACAAATGGGGCATACACTGATTGTCCCCAAGAGAGAAGAAGATTACTTCTTCGATCTAAGCGACGAGGAGCTGGGGGCAATGATGCGCTTCTCCAAGGTAGTTGCATCAGCGATCAAGGCCGCCACCCAGTGTGAGAAGGTTGGTCTAGCAGTAATGGGGCTAGAAGTCAATCATGCACACCTACACCTCGTCCCCATCAGCGGTCTTGGCGATATGGACTTCAAGCAAAAGATTGAGCCCAAGGCAGGCGAATTGGCTTCGTGGGCAGAACGCATCAGAGAGCATCTACCCAAGCACTATCTCTAATCAACAACCAATACATTAGGATAAGATGAGAATAGCTGTCGTCGGTATCGGTTACGTTGGTCTGGTGAGTGCCGCCTGCTTCGCAGACTTGGGCGCAGAAGTCTACTGCATTGATGTAGATCAGACCAAGATCGAGAGACTCAAACAGGGCATTATCCCAATCTACGAGCCGGGATTAGACGAACTGGTTAAGCGAGGCTTCGAGGGCGGACGATTGCACTTCGGGACATCTCTAGCAGAAGTGCTAGATAAGGTGGAGATTGTCTTCAGCGCTGTGGGTACACCAGCCGACGAAGACGGCTCGGCCGATCTACGATATGTCCTAGAGGTTGCCAAGACCATTGGCCAATCAATCAACAACTATTGCCTAATCGTCACCAAGAGTACCGTACCCGTAGGTACAGCTAGCCTAGTAAGAGAGGCAATCCAGCGAGAGCTAGACAAGCGGGGGGTGCAGATAGAGTTCGACGTAGCCTCCAACCCAGAGTTCCTCAAAGAGGGCAATGCGATCGACGACTTCATGAAGCCAGATCGTGTGGTCGTAGGCACCGATAGCCCAAGAGCATACGACTTGATGACCAAGCTCTATAAGCCCATTCTGCTCAACAACTTCCGAGTACTATTCATGGATATTCGCTCGGCAGAGATGACGAAGTATGCCGCCAATGCTATGCTAGCTACACGTATCAGCTTTATGAATGAGATAGCCAATCTCTGCAAGCGTGTGGGGGCGAACGTCAATATGGTGCGTCGTGGTATCGGGAGCGACAGCCGCATCGGGAGCAAATTTCTCTATCCCGGCTGTGGTTACGGAGGCTCATGCTTTCCCAAAGATGTCAAGGCTCTTATCCATACAGCCAAAGAGTACGGCTGTCAGATGCAAATTCTAGACTCGGTCGAGGCCGTCAATCATACACAGAAGCGGGTCCTCTTCGATATGTTTGCCGAGCATTACTCAGGCGAGATAGCTGGTCGCCGTGTGGCCGTATGGGGTTTGGCCTTCAAACCCGGTACAGATGATATGCGAGAGGCTCCCTCTCTCGTGCTGATAGATGCCCTCGTACAGGCAGGTTGCTCCGTACGTGTCTACGACCCAGTAGCGATGAAGGAAGCTAAACGTCGACTAGGCAACCGAGTAGAGTATGCACGAGATATCTACGACTGCGTGCTAGATGCCGATGCTATCTTCCATGTAACCGAATGGAAGGAATTCAGAATGCCCAACTGGGAGATTATCCGACGTACGATGCACACTCCGCTACTTATCGACGGGCGTAATGTATTCGACTCAACAGTAGATGAACACGGCTTCACACGCCTCTCAATAGGCTCGTAGCAGGAGTTAGTCTTGACGGGGTATTTAACAAGAACGCAGTATCAAGTCCGATACCTTTTACAACTCAAAGGCGGTGTTTCATAATACGCAAACTGCTATGTTACTTGCGACATTTGCTCCGCACGGACTTCTTCGTCAACCTCAGTCTTAGCACCTTGCATTTTGCGCATTCTAAAATACCCAAAAGGGGCTGTGGCGAAAATGAATTTCGCCACAGCCCCTTTTCTTTGTCCTATATGTTTAGCGACTATATGTTTAGCGACACAAAAGCAGGGAATCTCCCTCGGGGATCTTATCAAAGACTGCTCTGCTGGAGCCTCTCGAGCAAGACTACATTCTCAATATGGTGCGTATGGGGAAACATATCCACAGCACGGCTCTTGCGCACTGCATAGTCCCCGTCCTCAACTAGCATCGCCAAATCTCTAGCCTGCGTGGCTGGGTTGCAGCTCACATAGACAATGCGCTCCGGAGCTGCACGTAGAATGGTGCGTACCACGTCCTCGTGCATACCAGCTCGTGGTGGATCGGTAATAATCACATCGGGCCGACCATGCTGCAAGATGAAGTCGTCTGTAAGAATATCCTTCATATCCCCTGCGTAGAAGAGAGTATTATCAATACCATTGAGCTGACTATTGAGCTTGGCATCCTCTATCGCCTCAGGAACATACTCGATGCCAACGACAGATTTGGCCGATCTGGCCACAAAATTGGCTATCGTACCCGTACCCGTGTAGAGGTCGTAAACCGCCTCATGACCCGTCAAGGCAGCGAACTCACGAGCCACTTTGTAGAGTTCGTAAGCCTGCAGGCTATTGGTCTGATAAAACGATTTGGGACTAATACGGAAGTGCAAGCCCTCCATCTCCTCCTCAATATACTGCTCACCACGGAAGCAGTGAATGATCTGATCGGATATGGTATCGTTGCACTTGGTGTTGATGACGTAGAGCAGTGATGTAATCTCAGGAAATGCCTCGGCAATAGCCGTCATGAGAGCCTCAATCTCGCGGGTATCATCTCGGAAAAATACCACCACTACCATCGTTTGCCCCGTCAAGGTCGTGCGGATCATCAACGTGCGCATCAGCCCTTCTTGAGCCCTCAAGTCAAAGAAAGGATATTGCTCTGGTCGCTCTAGGCAATAGGCTCGGATAAAAAGACGAATACAGTCGGCCAATTCACTACCCAGATGACACTGATCAATATCCAGTACCTTATCAAACATGCCCGGTATGTGGAATCCAACCCCCGGCTCTGATACGGGTATAGGCTTACCATCGGCATCGAGTTTCGTCTGTGTCATCTCTCCGGGGAGCAACCAACGCTTGTGACTAAAGGTAAACTCCAGCTTATTGCGATAACGGGAGGTAGACGCCGAGCCAAGTATAGGTAGATACTCATCTATATGCACCTTACCGAGTCGCTCCATTGCATCAACCACGACCTGATGCTTGGCCTCTAGCTGCACCTCGTATGGCAAATGCTGCCACTTGCAGCCACCACAGACAGTAAAGTGCGAGCAGATAGGCATCTGCCTCATAGGCGAAGGGGTAACTAGACGCAGGATCTTACCCTCCATAAAGCTACGCTTCTTCTTGACGACTTGGATGTCGCAAATATCCCCCGGGGCAGCATAGGGCACGAATAGTACTACCCCATCTACATGAGCCAGAGCCTTGCCCTCAGCGGCCAATCCTTCTATGCGAATGCCTTCCAAGATGGGAAGGTCTTTTTTCTTTCTTGCCAATGCAAATATCCGTTTAAGTGATTGGGTGCAGACCTAAAAAGGGGTGCGCCAAAACATTCGCTTCGACGCACGCCCTTCTTTGATGTATCTCACCGTATATTAAATGTACGAAGTCAGGATCTGCTTGAAGCGATCCGCCAGCTCCGTAGCCTCCGTCTGTGTAGGCGCCTCTGTGTAGATGCGGATAATCGGCTCGGTATTGCTTCGGCGCACGTGTACCCACATCGTTTCGAAGTCAATCTTAACACCATCGATGAGATTCATCTCACCAGAAGTAGCCTGCTCTCGGGCTAGACGCTCGAGCAGAGCTGCCGAGTCGATATGAGCAGGTAGATCTACACGTTGTTTGCTCATAAAGTATGCAGGGTAGCTCTTGCGTAGCTCACTCACGGTCTTACCACTCTTGGCTAGTAGGCTCAAGAATAGAGCGATACCCACTAGGGCATCACGACCATAGTGTAGCTCTGGGTAGATGACACCGCCATTGCCCTCACCACCGATGAGCGCCTTAGTTTCCTTCATCTTCGTCACCACATTGACCTCACCTACCGCTGCAGCTGTGTACTGCCCGCCACGCTTTTGAGTCACATCACGCAGGGCTCGCGTAGAGCTTAGGTTAGAAACCGTATTGCCTCCGCCAGACAAGCCTAGCAGATAGTCGGCGATAGCTACTAGAGTGTATTCCTCTCCGAAGCACTCGCCTCTCTCATCGATGATCGCCAAGCGGTCTACATCAGGGTCTACTACGAAGCCCACATGGGCACCCTGCTCACGTGTAGCAACAGAGATGGCTGTTAGGTGCTCGGGGAGAGGCTCGGGATTGTGGGCAAAGTCGCCCGTAGGGTCGTCGTAAAGGGGGTATATCTTAGCTACACCTAATGCCTCAAGTAGAGCAGGAAGGGCAATGCCCCCGACCGAATTGACACTATCGAAGGTGACAGTGAAACGTGCCCTACGAATAGCCTCTACATCAACACCCGTAGCCTTGAGTACGGCATCTATATGCTCCTTGAGATAGCTAGACTGCTCCACACTACCAAGCTCATCGACTTCGGCAAAGGTGAGCTCATCGCTCTCCGCCAGACGTAAAATCTCCTTCCCCTCACTATCGCTGATAAATTCGCCTCGGTCGTTGAGGAGTTTGAGCGCATTCCACTGCTTAGGATTATGGCTAGCCGTGAGGATAATGCCACCGTCGGCTTGCTTGCCTACGACAGCCATCTCGGTCGTTGGGGTGGTAGCCAGATCAATATCTACTACATCGCACCCCATACCCATAAGTGTACCTATAACGATTTGCTTGACCATAGGGCCAGACATACGGGCATCACGCCCCACAACTATGCGAGGACGATCCTTGCCCGAGTACTTACGAATGAACTGTGCGTATGCAGCGGTAAACTGTGCCGTACTAATCGGGTTGAGCCCCTCACGTACGCCGGCTCCGATGGTGCCACGAATACCAGATATTGACTTGATGAGTGTCATATTAAGTCTATGAAATTGGGTATTTAATCTTGATTGTTAGCGAAATCTATATTGAGCCTCCTCCACGAATGTAGAGATCCCTGAGGCATAGAAAGTCGATGGCCCTAACTCAAAAGGGATAATCAGCGACACACGAGCCCCATTGCCCAAGAGTGACATCGGGTAAGCCAGCCCCTGACACATAAAGTGATCTAAGTTGGCCACTGGTGAAGTTTGTGGCAGAGGCGTGTAGTGCGTTTCGCCATACTGATAGGCGTATGTGTACAGAAACTCCACGGGTGGATAGGACGGATCACCGAGAATATCAAATTGGCTAATCTCACTTTTGGCTTGAGTGAAGGTATATCCCTTAAACTCGACAAAGACCTTGGTTTCATTGACTACAGCCTTGTAGCCTTCCTTACCGACTAACCCACGATCCAGCACACACATATACAAACCATTGGAGAACTTGTAGTAGACATTGGGGTCTATAGGGTCTGGTAGGACGTTGTCCTGTGCCTCCACCACCCGGATAGACTTGCGGTTAATAAGGGTCTTGATAGCCGTAGCCTGCTCCTTCTTGAGCTCGGTGAGCGACTTGATCTTATCTTCCTTACAGCTAGTGAAAAGGACTGCAGAGCTAGCGAGTAGCAGCAGACAGTATTGCTTGATCTTACTGAAAGTCATATCCTGATGTATCGTTAATTACTTGCTTATGATTTCTTTCTCTCCTCGATGAGGCATTTGAGCTGGTAAAGATAGATATTTTTTGCCTCCTCTATGCTACCATAGTGTTCGGCGCCAGAGGCATTGAGGTGTCCGCCACCAGAGAATCCTCTCGAGGCAATCTCATTGACAGGGAAGTCGCCCGTGGAGCGAAACGAGAGCTTAATCTGCCCCCTATCCTCTCGTATGAAACAAGAGCAATCGATGCCCTCCACCGATAGAGGCAAATTGACGAGCCCCTCGGTGTCGCCCTTAGACACGCCTAGTCGTTGCATCTCCTCTTGGGTGAGGACGAAACAAGCAGCCCGTAGCTCGGGGTACACCTCTAGTTTCTCGTGTAGCACGTAACCTTGGGCACGCAACTGCTCAATACGCCCATGGTAAGAGAGGCGATCGATGATGTAGCCGTAGTCAGCCCCCAAACTCAGCAGATCTGACACTCGGTGGTACAGGTCTGGAGCAAAGCAACCATACATAAAGCGTCCCGTGTCGGTCACAATGCCCGTAAGTAAGAGTGTAGCAGACGCAGGACTAATATACTCCTGCCAGCCCAACGCTTGGACGAGCCTAAGCACCAGCTCACAAGTAGAAGAAATACCCGGGTAACTGAAGCAAACCGCAAAACCTGCCTCTGGATAAAGATGGTGATCTATCAGAATACTCTGGGCACTGCTCTTGGTTACAGCCTCAACGAGTGGCTGATACCTTAGACGTGACCTCTGGTTGTGATCCATATGAATGAGCAAATCCGCCTCGGCAATGGCTGCTATGGCCTCATCGCTCGAGGTGGTATAGTGTAGCAACTTGTCTACCTCTGGCATCCAGCCGAGATATTGCTCCACGAGGTCGGGACTAATGACACAGATGTTTTTGTCGGGGTGTAGGCTTTGCAGCACACTCCTCAAGGCGAGGGTCGAGCCAAGAGCATCGCCATCTGGGGCTGTATGGGGCAAGATAACGATCCTACTACTGGTCACGACTAAATCTCGTAGACGCTCCAAGGACTGCTTGGGTAGGTTGATTTCTGTAACTGAGTTTATTTCGTTCATATTATAAAGGTCGCACATAGTCGAGCCATCTACAGACAGCTCTCTCGCCTAGTTGCTAAACGCCACAAAGATACTCAATATTGTAACGTATATTCGGCCTAGTGATACGCCTAGAGATGTACATGCCTGCCATGATTCCATCTTAGCACTTCGTATTTTATGCATTCTGATACAACTAAAAGGGGCTATGTCAAACCAAGTTTGGACACAGCCCCCTTATTATTATGGTATAAGTAACCCCGAACTACTGGGTACCGCCAAGGTCCGAGATAATTTCGTCCTCTGCTACAGACTCGAAGATCTCTACCGAGCCATCGGTCGTGTAGCTAGCATCCGAACAGGGTGCGAAGTTGTTGGGTAGATTGAACGTAGCATCGGTACGATAACCCAGCTTCTTATCGGCATACACCTTCTTGATGAAGAGTGCAAAGATGGGCATCGCAGCTCTAGCACCCTGACCGAAAGCCATCGAGCTGAAGCGTACTGACGGATCTTCTCCGCCTACCCAGCAGCCCGCTACGATGTCTGGGGTAAAGCCCATGAACCAAGCATCACTATTCTTATTGGTCGTCCCCGTCTTACCTCCTAGAGGCATAGTTAGGCCGAAACGGCTACGCAGCCCAGAGCCAGTACCTCCTCGCACCACATTCTGGAGCATGTAGAGCATCTTGTCGGCAGCAGCCTGCGGCAGCACCTCACTCATCTCGGGGCTAAAGGTAGCTACGATATTACCAGACTGATCTTCGATATGCGTTACCAAGCGAGGCGCTACTCGTATCCCTCTGTTGATAAAAGTCGTGTAGCCCGACACCATCTCACCCACGGTAGCCTCGGGAGTGCCGAGCGACATGGCGGGCGTAGCCTCAATTGGCCCCGCCAGACCATAACTCTTGAGTAGATTACGGAAGGCAAGAGGGGTTGTACGGCTCATCAGCTCTGCCGTCACCCAGTTGTCGGAGTACTGCAACCCCCACTGGATTGATACCATCTCGCCGATGCGTCGGTTGTTGGCATTGCGAGGGCGCCAGATCTGCCCACTCTCTAGTCGGATGTGAGGCTGTACATGTAGCACTTCGTCGCAGGGAGAGTAGCCGTCCACCATAGAGAGCGAGTAGAGGTAGGGTTTGATCGTAGAGCCTACCTGACGGCGCCCATTGGCAACCATATCGTACTGGAAGTGGCTGAAGTCGATGCCACCTACATAGGCGAGTACATCACCCGTATGTGGATTCATGGCCATAAAGCCCGTACGTAGTAGGCTCTTGACGTGCAGTATAGAGTCCATAGGAGTGAGGAGCGTATCCCTAACCCCCTGCCAAGACCACAGCTGCATCTTGGTCTTCTCCCTAAAGCTCTTCTTGATCTCGGTATCGCTCATTCCCTCTTCTTTGGAGGCTCGCCAACGCTCGCTCTGACGCATGGCCCTATTGAGAATCTCTTGCTTCTGCTCGGCCGTGATGTTGGAGGCGAAAGGTGCAGTCTTGCTGTTGCGCTTCTCTCTGTCGAAGGCTGGCTGTAGCGTCCCCGCCATGTGCTCTCGCACAGCGGCTTCTGCATACTCCTGCATCTGAGCATTGACCGTAGTGTGAATCTTGAGCCCATCGGTATATATATTGTAGTAGGAGCCATCGCTCTTCTTGTTCTTGTAGCACCAGCCGTAGAGCGGATTAGTCTCCCATGCAAGGCTATCGGCTGAGTATTGTGCCATCTGCCATGACGCATAGTCGCTACGACTAGGTTCCTTGGCCATCATGATGCGCCTTAGGTGCTCTCGCATATAGGGAGCCACCCCCTCCTTGTGGGTCATACGGCGGAACTTGGTAACTACGGGCAGTCCCGAGAGCGAGTCTGCCTCTACCTGTGTGAGCATACCTGCCTTGGCCATCTGCTCAAAAACTACGTTGCGCCGTAGCAGAGGTCTATCCGAATCCTTGTGTAGAATGGGGTTATAGAGCGATGGGTTCTTACACATACCCACCAGCATAGCAGCCTCCTCTAGGTTAAGCTCCGAGGGCTTCTTGGAGAAATAAGTCTGGGCAGCCGACCGTATCCCTACGGCATTGTACAGAAAGTCAAATTGATTGAGGTACATCGTCAGGATCTCTTCCTTGGTATAGAAGCGCTCTAGCTGTACGGCGATGACCCACTCAATAGGCTTCTGCAAGACACGTCCCATACGGCTCTTGGCTTGTTTGGTGTAGAGGAGCTTAGCCAGCTGCTGAGTAATGGTACTCCCCCCTCCTGCTCCTTTCTGGCGCAGAATCCCCGTCTTGACTATCGCACGCCCTAGACCTCTGAAGTCTATCCCAGCATGCTCATGGTAGCGCACATCTTCTGTGGCAATAAGGGCATTGATGAGGTTTGGCGAAATTTCCTCATAAGGGACGAAAATACGGTTATCACCGCTGTGGGCATACGAACCGATCACCTTGTCGTCGGACGAAATGACCTGCGAGGCATACTTGTCAATAGGGTTCTGTAGCTGCTCAATCGGTGGGAGGTAACCAATCCACCCCTTGGAGATTGCGTAGAAAGCCATGGCAACTCCTAGCCAACCTAAGACAAACACTGCCCATAGGACTATGATAATTTTACGTTTCATACATCTAATTTCTTCTTTCAATCAAGTTGTAATCAATCAACTCTTCTTGGCTACCAGCCATACACTTCAAAAAACAAAGTGTATTATTTGGTAGAATTTTCGCCACAAAGTTAAAATCATTCCTTTAATATTCTAGGATTGTGGCACATTCTACCACACCAATAGCCATGCAAACACCTCACCCCTCCCAGCCATAATCCAAGCAATAGCCTACCTGCTCGCACCCAAACTAGGGTATGCCTCCATAACACCATACAGACGGCTATTAGACCTATCAAATCGAAAGGACTATTACCAGCATTAACAACTACTTAACCTCGTTGATTTATCCACTCTCAGAAGCAACATGATATGCTCATTCTTCACTCTTTTTAGTTAAAAAGCGTAAACAAACCTAGCCAAAATTGAGGCATATCAGGACTATATAGCTGATAGATCATAGAGCACTGCAAAAAATTGAAGGATCAATCTGCTCCGATTGTAGGATTAATCGTTCGGAGTATGCCCAACAATCAGCCCAAATTGATGGGAAGAAATCTGCCAAACAGAGGCTCAGCCATGTAGCAAGGCTCCAAAAACAAATGTATTTACCTAGATAACAAACGGTTAAAAACAAGCCCTACAAGCACGTTTTTCTTGCTCGCCTAGGGCTAGTGCCCCAATGACCTCGGACGCCGTGTAGAGCCCCCTAGAGGCCAAATACGAGGTTTGTGTGTTTTGAACCGAAACATCTGAAATTTCCCCACCAACTTTCTGAAATATAAACGAAAATATAAATCTTGCCCCCTTATGAAACCATTGCACGGCATTTAGCCGAAAAGAGGCAAAATGCCGTGCAATGGTCTCAGAATATCCTTGAAGCTATGGCGTACAATCTCAAGCGTATGCCAGGGCTGCTTGTGCTTGAAGGTATCAAATAACCGTACAATCCCCATCCCTGAGGGAAGTATCCCTCAGGGATGGGGATAGGGGGATAGTATTCAAGGCTACCAAAGCCGCTCAAACACGCAAAAAACACCGAGAAAGATACAAGAAACTTTGAACGGTGCATTGCGCAATAGTCTCATGTTGCTTACGCACTACGACACACCGCTTTGGTCCGATTTGCTGTGAGCTAGCCCTAATCGTACCAGCAGATGCCTCGCTCCTCGGTCATCTCTAGATTGATAGACGCCCCAGACATAATCTGCTTGTAAGTGATGTAGCTCTTCTTATGAGGCTGACCGTTGATGCTTACAGATTTGATGTATCGCTTCTGCTCCGACAGCCCCTTAGCTGTGATCGTAAAGACCTTACCATTGGGGAGCTTGATACGGCTCTCTGACCACAGAGGTGCAGTCAGCTCGTACTGACCTTGTACTGGATCTATGGGGTAGAAGCCCATAGAGGCGAAGACGTACCAAGCAGACATCTGCCCACAGTCTTCATTGCCACATAGACCATTCGGTTTGTCTGTGTAGAGGTTTTGGCAAACCTGACGGGTTAGCTCGGCGGTTCTCCATGGCTGCTTAACCTTGTTGTATAGGAAGATCACATGGTGCCCGGGCTCATTGCCGTGAGCATACTGACCAATCATACCGGTAGAGAAGATAGGCAGCTCGATATGCTTGGGAGTATCGGAGCCGAAAAACTCGTCTAGTCGTTTGGCTAGACCTTCTGCTCCACCTATTCTCTCAATCAAACCATCTACATCGTGCTGCACACTCATCAGATATTGGTAGGCGTTGCTCTCGGTAACATCTTTGCTGTATTCAAAAGGATCGAAGCCCTCTTTGAAGGTCCCATCGCTCAGCCTTGGTCGGAAGAACCCCGTCCGTTGATCCCACAAGTTGGCATAGTAGCCTGCTCTTCGCTTGTAATCGTTGTAGAGTGTGCTATCGCCAATGTGCTTACCCCAAGCGGCGATTGCAGCATCGTCATAGATATATTCCAGAGTTTTGCTTAGGCTCTCCTCATGCTTGTCGGCTGGCACATAGCCCAGAGCCTGATAGTCGCCTAGACCTCGGTAGTCCCAGCGCTCGGCTGTGGAACGTAATAGGCTGGTAAGTAGTTTGGCATCGGTGGGCGTGTAGACACCTTTCAAGATAGCCTCCACGATTACTGGTACGGAGTGGTAGCCGATCATCATATCTGTTTCGCTAGCGAACATATTCCATACCGGCAGGTGTCCTTGGTTTTGACGTCCGAAGTCAATCATTGATTGTACCATATCTCTATTGTCCTCGGGAGCAATGATGTTGTACAGAGGGTGAGCCGCTCTGTATGTATCCCAAAGGGAGAACGTGCTGTAGTGTCTATGCCCCTCGGGGAGCTCGTGGATTTGTCTATCTGCTCCCAGATATCTACCATCTACATCGCTGTATAGCGTAGGGCATAGATGGGCATGATAGATAGAGGTGTAGAGCGTGCGCCTCTGCTGAGGTGTGGCGCCGGAGATTGTGATGCGACCTAGTCGAGTATTCCATGCCGAGCGAGCCTCCCGATGATAGCGATCGAAGTCAAAGTCCTTGGCCTCTGAGTAGTGATTACGCTTAGCACCCTCGCCATCTACCCCAGAGAGGGCGGTGGTGATGACAATCTTCTCGCCAGCCCGAACCCGATAGTGGAGCTTAGCAATGTAACCATACTTCTCCTTCGCTTCGTCCTTTATGCGGATTTGCTCTAGACTAATGCTATCGGCAGGGCGTGAGAGTTTGGTATAGAAGAAGAGCCTCTGATCTTTAGCCCAGCCATCGGAGTACCTATATCCTTGTAGTTTGTCCAAGGCGAGGACATCTATTCGGCTGTCGGTGCACCTATCCCAGTTCATCGCCTTGTGCAGGTCTAGTGTGATGCATGCCGAGTCGGAGGCTTGGTTGAAGGTATATCTCTGTACACCTACACGAGGTGTGCTGGTGAGCTCTACACGTATGTTGTATGGCTCCAAGAGTACGGAGTAGTACCCCGCATGAGCCTCCTCATGGTCATGGCTAAACTTAGCATGCACTCCTAGCGGTGGCTCTGCCGTGAGCACTGGTGCTATGGTTGGCATAAACGAGATGTCGTACATGTCCCCAGCTCCCGTGCCACTCAGGTGGGTGTGGCTAAAGCCTGCGATCGTGCTATCTGGATAGTAATAGCCTGAGATCCTATCCCACCCGGGCAAGCCATTGTCTGGGCTTAGCTGTATCATCCCGAAAGGCACTGCCGCTCCCGGGTAGGTATTGCCCACCCAATCTGTCCCGATCATAGGGTCTACTTCGTAGGCAAGCTCGAGGCTTGTGCTTGCTTTCTCTGTACAAGACGTCGCTACCAGAGCGAGGCTGATGAGGCCTGCGAGGAGGTGTCTTTTTTGCATATATTCTTTTGTCAAACAGTTTGTTTCAATCTATTGAGGTACTCTGCGAAGGTTTGAGTGACTGATCGACCCTTGTGTCTAGGTCAATGTCCTTCATCTGTATGATGCGCTGATTGCTACTACCTCTGAAGCTCAAGGTGGGGTCAAAGAGGCTCTGTACAAATGGCCCATCGACGAGTACATCAATATATCTGAGTGGAGCTCTGTACCGATCGTGGGAGAGTAGATACTCGAGTGTGTAGCCGGTATAGCACCAGATATTCATACCAGTTTCTTCTTTGAGCCTTTTGAGTAGTATGGTTAATTCGTCGGGGTTGTAGAATGGATCACCTCCCGATATCGTGATGCCGTCGAGTAGTGGATTGCTACGAATCTCCCGAATAATCTCCCCAAGCATCTCATCTGATAGGGGAATGCCAGCCTCTGGGTCCCAGCTCTTGGGGTTATGACAGCCCGGGCAGGCATGCGTACAGCCCGATAGATATATCGAGTAGCGCAAGCCTGCCCCATCACTAATTGTTTCCTTATAGATATTCAGCAGGTTCATACAGATGAACGAGAGGCTGGATGCCTAGCGATGCTTCACTCGGTCGTGCTCTTCTGCTTTTTTGGCACTATTCCAGCTTTCTAGGCTCCCCGTCAGATAGCCCGTGATGCGTCTAAGGCGAGAGATTTGGTCGCTCTTGCACACTGGGCACTTGTCATAGATAATGCCACGATAGCCACAGCCCGAGCAGGTGTCTACGGGGTGGTTGATAGATCCGTAGCCAATGGCCTCATCCTTCATTGTCTTGACGAGCTTCAGGATTACGGATACATTCTTTTTCGCCTCGCCATCTAGTTCGATGTAGGAGATATGCCCTCCCCCAGTGATAGCGTGGAAGGGGGCCTCGCGCTTGATTTTGTCGAACATGCCGATCTGCTCCCGCACATCAACGTGGAAGGAGTTTACATAGTAGTCCAGATCCGTTACCCCCGGTATAGAGCCATAGCGCTTACGATCCATACGGGTAAATCGGCCAGATAACCCCTCGGCTGGTGTAGCTAGGACAGAGTAGTTGAGGTGATACTTCTGTTTGTACTCGTTGGCCACCTCGCCAAGTATCTCGATAGCCTTGTAGAGGGTCTGCCAAGCCTCGTCGTTGTGTCCGTGTCCCTCGCCGTAGAGCGCCACCATAGCGTTATGCCCGCCGATGAAGCCGATGCCGAGAGTGCCAGAGTTCCATACGTCGCCGACCTCCTCGCTGGGGGCAAGTTTGGCACCTCCCTTCCATACATCATTGCCCATCATGAAGGGGAACTGCCGTGCTAGTGCTGTGCGTTGATACTCGTAACGTTCGTAGAGTTGGTCGGCGATCAGTCTAGCCATCTCACGAATGGAGGTGTAGAAGTACTGAATGGCCCGCTCTCGTTGCTGATGTTTGTCGGCAGAGGGATAGTCTTGCCGAGCGCTCTGTATCGCCTCAATAGCTAGGCGGGGCAAATTCATCGTAGTGAAAGATAGGTTGCCTCGACCGACAGAGCTCTTGAGGCCGTTGATGTTGTCGAAGACACGTGTGCGGCAGCCCATTGTAGCCACCTCGTAGAGATATCTCTTGGGGTCGTCTGCTCGCCAGAGATCATTCTGATTGTAGGGTGTGTCTAGGAAGACAAAGTTGGGGAATAGAGCATGAGAAGTTGTGCGACAAGCAGCAAGCAGCAGGTCGAAGTTGGGGCTCTCGAACGCAATTTTGCCAGCCTCTGCGGCCTCGAAGTCCGCCATCGCAGCTCTGTAGTCTGCCTCTGAGTAATTAACTCCCTCCTTGACCTTGAAGATCTGAATGGGGAAGATAGGGATCTCGCCCTTGCCTAGCCCCTCTACGGTAGCCTTGAGGAGCTCTTGAATGACCATACGCCCCTCTGGGCTGGTATCTGTACCATAGTTAATGGAGCTAAACACGACTTGATTGCCCCCACGTGAGTGCATCGTGTTGAGGTTGTGAATGAAGCCCTCCATCGCCTGATAGGTATCTCTACGAGTGCGCTCATAAGCACTGCTTAGGGTGTGCTGTATCTCATTGAGCGCAAAAGTAAATCCCTCGCTCTCTAGTCCCTCTCTCAGACGCTCGGCCTCGTGGTTACTATTGGTTAGGTTAGGCACAAGCATCATCAGCTTTGCCTTGAGGCTTCCTCGATAGATCTTGAGTTGCTCGGCGGAGGCATTTTGCTTGAGCTCAAGTATGAAGAGCAAGCGCTCTAGTAGATGCTTGCGGAAGGTTTTGCGCACCCCGGGAGCCATGAAAAAGTCGAAGGCTGGTATCGACTGTCCTCCATGCTGCTCGTTTTGGTTAGTCTGGAAGACAATAGTCGCTAGTGTGGCATAGCTCTGAATGCTCTGTGGAGTACGAATACTACCGTTCTTGGTGCGGAAGCCTCTCTCGAATAGATCCTCTAGGTCGTATTGAACGCACGTAGAGGTCTTGGTAGGGTAGTAGTCTAGGTCGTGGATATGAATATCTCCCGAGGCGTGTGCCCTAGAATAACGAGGAGAGAGCAGATACTTGGTGGCGTAGTCCTTGGTTACCTCCGAGGCGAAAGTCATCATCTGTCCCGCAGGCGTATAGGCGCTCATATTGGCATTGCCCAGATTGACATCGTTTTTCTCAATGGCAACGATGCCGTCCATGGTGTGTTTGAGCTTCGTGCGCTTCTCACGCTCCACGGTACGCCACTCTCTATATATGATGTATCGCTTGGCAATGTCGGGATTGAGGCGCATAAGCTCTCGCTCGACAATATCCTGAATCTCCTCTACAGCGATAGCCTGATCAACAGACTCCTCTGCAATCTGTTTGATATGCTCGATGATGAGCCTCAACCCTTCTTCGTTCTCGGGGATTGATGCCGCACGATAAGCCTTGACAATGGCGCGGTATATCTTATCGGCGTTGAAAGCCTCTGAGTTACCATCACGCTTGGTAACTCGTAGTAAGTTGTCCGACATAAGCTAACAATATTACTTGTGAATACTAGACGTTTGTTATTGATCTCTTTTTCTCCATACTGGAGGCTCAAAAAACGATGCGATATGGCATTTTTAGTTCGCCGATCCTTTGCTAACAAAGATAGCCAAGATAAGCTGAAAAAGCTCCCCTAGTCGAGTAAAAAGTTATACACATCGAAGCCATTCCCTATAGGGCAAAGGCACCTGCTGTCTTTGGACTTTGAGCTAGTCCCGAGAAATCGACGTAGCAGGGAACAGGCGCACACAAAGGTTATTTGAGACTATTGCGCAATGCACCGCTCAAGGTTTCTTGTATCTTTCTCGGTGTTTTTTGCGTGTTTGAGCGGCTTTGGGAGCCTTGAATACTATCCCCCTATCCCCATCCCCGAGGGAAATATCCCTCGGGGATGGGGATTTTACGGTTATTTGACACCTTCAAGCACAAGCAACCAAATAAGTAGAGAAGTGCCCGCTTCGAGGATACTTCTCCTCGAAACGGGCAGAAAGAGCTGCTAATATCCAAGCTCGAGAACCTTTCTAAACTCAGAAAACCTAACGAAAGGAGAGACAAACTCATAGAATGGACTTGTGCAATGGTCTCAGATTTTAGAATTTAGACCAGATTTCAGAATGTTGATGAGAAAATGCGAGTATGATTGAACTAAAAAACATAGACCTCATATTTGCCCCCTAGAAGGCTCCACATGGCGTCTAACTTCATTTGGGCACTTGGGGCTTAGGCAAAGGGGAGCACCCTCTAAAACGACCTCATGACAAAACACTAGCAATCAAATAAATACAATCCAACAAGCAGAGGTTTTATCTACTCAAAGTCTAAATTGCGGCATTTCTTCCCATCAATCTTTTCGGATTAGTGGACACATCGTGGCGAATTAGTCCTACAATCCAGATCGTTTTCCCCATCAATTCTTATTCAAAGCCCCACTAATCTACTTAGATCTATACTCATGGTCGAGCAAATCCAAGGACTATTCATTTACATATCTTAACAGGAAAGAAGCTAAATCAAAACTCATTTGCGCCACGGTTCACGTCGAGGGACGTCTGTATCTATAAGGCGCTAGGGGGAAAACTAAGAGCTAAGAGAGCAGACCTGTATGCTCATCAACCAAGGAAGAGTCCCATTTGGCACAAATGTCGCAGTCGACACAGCAGTTTACATGATGATGCCGCATCGCCCATAGTACTATATCTACACGCCGCATCAGCCAACCCAATTCGATACATCGACAAGCCTGCAGAAGTGAAATCTACAAAGACAATTCAGGCGCTCCGAGTATCGAAAACCTTCGTATCTTTACCGAATAAAAAGTTACTCAACATCACAACACGAAGTATCACTCAAACAGTCGAGATCGTATATGGATCAGCTAACCTTGAGCCGAATTAACCAACTCATACGCCGTGAGGTCGTGCCAGCAACAGGCTGTACTGAACCTACTTGTGTCGCTCTAGCGGTGGCGTATGCGGTGGCACTCCTACCCCAGAAAGTCACAGATATAGAAGTTTGGCTTAGCGCCAATATGCTCAAGAATGCCATGGGAGTAGGAATCCCCGGCACTGGGCAAATAGGTATCCCCATAGCTATCGCCCTAGGAGCTGTACTCAAGGCCCCCGAGCGTCAGCTAGAGCTACTAGACCACTTCACCCAAGAGGAGCTAAATCAAGCCAATCAAATGGTCGAGCAGGGGCTAATGCATACCCATCTGAAGGACACTCCGGATCTAGATAAGCTATACGTAGAGGTCATAGCCCGTGACAACGCTGGCCACAAGGCTCGCTCGGTCATTGAGCGGACACATATATCTCTCAAAGAACTACAACTCGACGGAGAGGATAGACTACCCAAGCAGGAGCAGGGCACATTCGTCGGCTGCTCCGAAACGATACAGCAAGTAACGAGCATCAACGAGGAGGATATCCCCCTTACGTTTTCCCTCGTTTACGAGTATGCAACTCAAGCTCCCCTAGAGGACATTGACTTCATCCACGAGGCAGCTCAGCAAAACAAGCGTGTAGGGGAGTATGCCCTCAAGGGTAACTTCGGGCATGGTGTAGGCAAACTGATCCAAGGAGATATGGGGCAGAAATTTTTCGGATCCAGCCCTCTTGCCCATATGCTCAGCTATACTAGTGGCGCCTGCGATGCCCGTATGGACGGTGCCCCCGTTACCGTGATGAGCAACTCTGGCAGTGGTAACCAAGGCATCACCGCTACCCTACCCGTCTTAACCTTCGCCGAGAGTCAAGGGTGCGATCGGGAGCGGACAACTAGAGCCCTAATGATGAGTGGTCTGCTGGTCGTCTACATCAAACAGCTACTAGGCCGCCTATCCTGCCTATGTGGCATGGTTGTCTCGGGCATAGGATCCTCGGCAGCAATCGTCTACCTAATGGGGGGCACTAAAGAGCAATCGAGCTACGCCATCAAGAATATGATCGGCAACGTAACGGGTATGATCTGCGACGGCGCCAAACCAAGCTGTAGTCTCAAGGCCTCTACGGGTATCTGCTCTGGGCTCATAGCTGCCATGATGGCGATGCAAAACAACTACGTCAAAGTAGTAGAGGGCATCGTGGAGGACGACATAGATGACTGCATTCGCACTCTGGCCGAGATTGGCCGTGACGGTATGCTAGAGACCGACCGCAAGGTACTCGAGGTGATGACCAATAAAAAGAAATAGAAGAGATGAAGCCATCTATCATCACCATCATACCCGCACGCTATGCCTCTACACGCTTCCCTGGCAAGCCTCTGGCCGATATGCTGGGCAAGCCGATGATACAGCGTGTCGCGGAGCGGGCTAGCAGTACAGGCTCGAGAGTCGTGGTAGCTACCGACGACCAGAGGATTTACGACTGCGTACAGAGCTTCGGGGCAGAGGCTGTAATGACATCACCCGAGCACCGCTCGGGGACAGATCGATGTATCGAGGCCTACGAACTCGTAGGCCGAGGGGAGGAGATTATGCTCAATCTACAAGGCGATGAACCGTTCATACAGCCCGAGCAAATAGAGGCACTGATATCTGCCTTCGACCGAGCAGAAACGCAGATTGCCACCCTAGCCGAGGCGTTCGCACCCGATACCCCAGACATAGCCCTCTGCGACCCCAACGTGGTCAAACTCGTACGAGGAGATTTGGGGCAAGCCCTCTACTTCAGTCGCTCACTCGTCCCACACCAGAGGGGGCGTAGCGAGCAGCTATGCCAGCACCATACCTATTATAAGCATATAGGCCTGTACGCCTTCCGAACCAATATCCTACCCGAGCTCAAAGCTCTGCCAGCCTCTCCCCTAGAGCTAGCCGAGAGCCTCGAGCAACTCAGGTGGCTTGCAGCAGGCTATCGTATAGCAGTCGAGCAGACAGCACTCTCAACCATCGGGATCGACACCCCCGACGATATGGAGCGCGCCTGCCAGTATCTCAGAGAGCTAGAGAGAACCAGAAGTGATAGATAGCAGGACGAAGCAGCAAATCATAGATGCCGCTCAGATCCTAGATGTCGTGAGCGACTTCGTTAGCCTACGCCGTAGCGGTGTGAGCTACGTGGGTCTGTGTCCTTTTCATAGTGATAGGAGGCCTTCGTTTTACGTTTCCCCTGCCAAGAATGTCTGCAAATGCTTTTCTTGTGGCGAGGGAGGTTCGCCCATACACTTCTTGATGAAGCATGAGCAGATGACCTATACCGAGGCACTGCGTTACCTTGCCAAGAAGTACCACATTGAGATTGTCGAGCGAGAAGAAACCGATGAGGAGCGAGCAGCCGCAGACGAGCGCCAGAGCCTATTCATTGTCAACGAGTTTGCCCAAGACTTTTTCGCCAAACAACTACACGATACCGACGAGGGGCAGCATATTGCTCTAGCATATTTCCGAGAGCGAGGCATCAGACCAGAAACAATCAAGAAGTTCGGTCTAGGCTACTCGCCAGAGCATCGCTCAGCGCTTACCGAGCAGGCACTCAAAGCTGGCTACACTCTCGAGCGACTAATCGCCGTAGGGCTGAGCTCTCAGTACGAAGAACATCAGAAGCCTATTGACCGCTTCCGAGGGCGTGTCATCTTCCCCGTCCGCAATCTTGGGGGTAAATATGTTGCCTTCGGGGGACGTATTATGGGTAAGAGCGACAAGATCGCCAAATACGTCAATTCACCCGAGAGCCCTATCTACTCCAAGAGCCGAGAGCTGTACGGCCTCTACTGGGCCAAGAGTGCGATCTCCAAAGCCAACAAATGCTATCTAGTAGAGGGCTATACCGACGTCATCTCGATGCACCAAAGCGGTATCGAGAACGTAGTCGCATCCTCTGGCACGGCACTTACCGTACAGCAGATTAGGCTCATTCGTCGCTTCACCGAGCATGTGACGATACTCTACGACGGAGATAATGCAGGCATCAAAGCAGCCCTACGTGGAATAGACCTGTTACTCGAGGAGGGGCTAAATATCAAGGTAGTACTACTGCCACAAGGCGAAGACCCCGACTCCTATGCTCGCAGCCATAGTGCCAGCGAGTTTCTGGAGTATCTCGATGAGGCAGAAACGGACTTTATCCACTTCAAGATCAACCTCTACCAAGAGGAGATGAGGCGTGACCCGCTCAAACGTGCCGAGCTCATCAGCGATATCTTGCGTAGTATTGCCTTGATCCCCGACGGCATACGGCGGGCTGTGCTCATACAGAGCTCTGCTGCTGAGCTACGTATGGACGAGCAACTCCTCGTGGGCGAGATACAGAAGCTACGCCTCAAGGGCATCAATGCTACGGGGCATTACGTCCCATCGGGGCAAATCCTCTCGAGTGGCCGTAGCGAGGCGCCGAGAAGTACCCCTCAGACATCGGCTCAGCAGGGAGCAATCAATCCACTTGCTCAACCAACGCCAGCCCCCATATCGGTTACCTCAACAGAGGAAGGTGGCGTACCTAAGTATGAGTTGGAGATCCTAAAGCTCGTCATCGGACACGGGGAAGAGCCCATGCTAGTGGCTAACGAAGAGGAGGACGCCAAAGAAAATCCGTACCTAGCCTACTATGTCGCAGACTTCATCTACCGAGAGCTAGAGCTTGATGAAATCTTCGTAACACTATCGGAGGCCACACAGCAAGTAATCCGAGAGGCCTGCAATGAGTGTATTCCCCAAGGCTTAGACTCGGCTTCGCACTTCATCAACCACCCAACAGAGGCTATTCGCCGCATCTCTACCGATGTTTTGAGCAATCCTTACTCGTCCTATGAGCTAGTCGAGGACGAGGAGGAGGACACATTGCTCTTCCCCCCAAGCGGCTATGGAGGACGTAGCGAAGCGGAGGAACAAGAACAGGCACGTCTGCTAGAGGAGCATCAGACCAAACAGCGCAATAGGCGTCAGCTCAAACGAGGCGTAGAGATCCTCAAAGCACTGGATAATTTGCGCATTATGATCGTGATGCAGCAGATCAAAGAAGTACAAACTGAGCTGCTCAATGCCCAGCGCAATGGAGCCAACGAGGCTCTCATCATCGAGCTGATGCAAGAGCTTAGCGAGCTTAACCAAGTCAAAACAAGTTTTGCCCAAAGCCTAGGGGAGCGAACAATCATCGGTTAGATGAGGTTCTATGAAAATCAAGTGAATATCTAACGTTATTAACAAACTGAAGCAATGACAATCAAAAAAATGGTTCTAGGGCTATCGATGCTCCTAATGGCCTCGACTTGGGCATGTGCCTCTCCATCTGCTCAGCAGAAGAAGGAAACCGAGATGAAGGAAACACTAGTACGCAATATCGACGCAGCATTTATGCGTCAGAATATCTTTGACTACAAGGAAAATCCAACGAAGTTTGTCTTCAAGGGTAAGCGTCCAGCGATCCTCGATTTCTATGCAGACTGGTGTCCTCCTTGCCGTGCACTCTCTCCCAAGCTCACTGATCTAGCCAAGAAGTACAAGGGCGAGATCGACATCTACAAGATCAATGTGGACAACGAAGGCGAACTCGCCAAGTTCTTTGGTGTGAAGAGCATTCCCATGCTCCTCTTTATCCCCATGGAGGGAACGCCTATCCAGACGCTTGGCAACCTCTCTGTCGAGGAGCTTGAGCAAACGATCGCCAAGATCAAAGTCAAGAAGTGAACCTCTGCTTTGTCAATATACAAATAGCCCCTAGTGAGTCACGGCTCACTAGGGGCTATTTGTTGTTATTGCAGGCCTATCGCCCAATTAGTTTGCTTATCCGCTTGAGAATAAAAGTACGCTCGTACTCATTCAGCCCCAAAAACCAAACCAAAAGCCCAATCAGCAGAAAGCTAATAGCACTGACCGCACAGAGCGCAAGAAAAGTTTGGTCAAAAATCTGATCAACGTAGTACATCATCAGAGCCGAAACAGAGGTAATGCCTAAGATTGGCACCCACACACGTCTGAGGTATTCCCGTGCACTAAGCAAGACTTCTCGGCGCAAAGCATAGAAATTGCCCCACACGTAGACGAGCCTTACCAACGTCGCAGCTTGCAAAGCGAAGACAGAGGCCAAACCTAGCTCAAATCCAAAGTACACTATCGGCAATACCATCAGAGATATAGTCGTACCAATCAACACACAACGACGCACATTGCCAGTGGCCTGCACACCATTCCAGAGAGGTATGCCCAGCACATTGATGAGGCAAAAGGCCAAAATCCAGCGAGCGTAGTCGGCAGCTTCGCTCGGCACTTCGCTCCCGAGCCACAGCTCTAGGACGTAATCCATACGCAGCATCAGCGGTAAGGATAGCGCCCAAGTGAGGAAATAACTATATCGTGAACTACCGTAGATAAGTCGCTTGTAGTAGTCGATGTCCCCCGTGGTATAGCTCTGTACGAGCTGCGAACGCAAAGCCGTGAAGAACTGCACAGAGAAATTGCCAACGGCAGAGTTAATCTGAGCAGCAATCCCACGAGCTGCATTGACGATCGTACCGAAAAAAATATTAAGCAAGTAGTCTAGACCATAGTTCCACACAGCATAGGTACCAGCCTCTACCCCATTCCAGCCGATGAAGCGATACATCTGTGTGAAGCGCTCTCGATCCCATCGAATAGCTCCCCTACACTCGGGATAAGAGCGAAAGCAAATAATAGCAGGCACACACTTGACCACGATAACCAGTACCAAAGAACCCACAGCATAGAAGATCAACTTGTCATAGGGGGCAACAGACAGCAGCATAACGAGTACGAGTTTGAGCAAAGCATCTAGGATACCCGCATAAGCATAGACCCGCATATTCTCTCGGGCAATCAGTACGGAGTCGTATATCGAGCCGAGTAGCATCACCGAGAGCGAGAGGATCGTAGAGTGAAAGACCCAAAGTGCGGCATCGAAACGCTCCGCAGGGATATTCAGTTTGTGATACATCAGATACAACCCAACGCATTCTCCGATGACAATCACTGCCAGTGCAAGAGCAATATGTATGATAAGACTAACGCCATAGATGCGCTTCAGTCCCTCTATATTCCTCTGACCTATCTCGTAAGCTAAATAACGCTGTGTGGCGGTAGCTAGCGACGAGGAGAGAAACACGAAGGTCAAGGCAATCCCCCCTACGATATTGTAGATACCATAGTCTACTGGCCCGAGTGCCTTGAAGATAAGCCGTGACGAATAGAGCATCACGCCCATCCACAGGAGCATACGCACAACTAGAAATACGGTATTGGTGGCGATGCGATCGCTACGTCCTTGACTCGTCATATCGTTTAGTTTATCTCAAGACTATTGATTTGTCTATGATTTATCCATTGCCTTGTTTGGCTCAACCCATCTACTAGATTGGGCAAGATCGAGAGAGCAAAAATACAGCAACTTGTATAGCTGGAATAGAGTAATGCGATCGGGGCGACGCCTCAGTATCTGTCGAATGATATACATAAGCGGCTGCGCAACTCTCCCTATAGTGCGTGCTAGATGATACCGCCTTAGTCCTCGGTAGTACCCTAGTAGCTTGATAGACATGCCCTCAAATGTGTCTCGATGCTCATGCAAGTTGCGCAGATACCGCTCCGTCGTCGAGAGAAAAGCTTCATCAGTTTCCTTGAGCCGATGCACTACTGGCGCATCAATATGGACGACATCAAGCTGGCTTCTTCTAAGCATCTCGCCCCAATAAGTGTCCTCGTAGCCCATACCCATGCGAGGAAAAGGGTGGCTCAGTACAAGCTCTCGAGGAGCGAGGAAGCACATCGCAATAAATGACTTGTACGGCTCAGCGATACGCTGGGCGAGCGAACGCATCTCCACTTGAGTACCATAGTGATACCTAAGCCGATTATCCGCCCTACAGTCACGCTCATCATAGCGAAATCCTCCGCATACGACGGCATCTGGGTGCTCAGCCCGAGCCTTCATATAGGCTGCAATCAGCCCTTCGGTAGGCAGGACATCGGCATCAGTATAGAGCAAGCTAAAGCCTTTTGCCTTAGTGGCAAGCTCTTGGCGCATCAGTCCTGCTCCGATATTCTTAGGGGCATGGTAAACCCATACCTCAGCGTGCTGTGCCGCTAGCCTATCGTAGATTGAGGCATAGTCCTGACCAGAGGCGTCATCGCCAAGGATAATCTCCAAGCTAAGGCTCAGGGCGATACACTGCTCCAGCAAATCGGTTACGAGTCTAGTGCAGTCGTACCGATAGACAGGGATAAGGATTGATAGCGTCATCGTACCAATGTATATAATCCGCCGGGCATTACCTGTATATGTGCATCTAGCTCCAAGTCGAATAGCTGACTGCTTACCTCGCTTGCAGGCAAACCAGACTGGCGAATGAGGTCATTGAGGTGCATAGGCTGATGCTCTGCGATAAGTCTAAGCAGAGGATGATCGATTGGCGGTTCGTCCGAGAAGAGTAGCTTCTGCTGCACTGCTTGCCCTCTGCGCTCCCAACCCAGAGCTTGTACGATGTCTTCTCCAGAAGAAACAAGAACGCCTCGCATGGACGAAATCAGATGGTTGCACCCCTCGCTATAGCGATCGGTTAGTCGCCCCGGCACAGCCAACACTTCTCGATCGTAGTCTGCGGCGAGCTCGGCGGTAATGAGCGAACCACTCTTCAGACCAGCCTCTATGACTAGCGTGGCATCCGTTAGCCCAGCGATGATGCGATTTCGAGCCACGAAGTTGAATCGATCGGGCTTGGTGCCGAGTGGATACTCCGATATCCAAGCCCCACGGTTCAATATCTCGTGGGCTAGCTGCGTGTGTGCTGCTGGGTATATCCTATCGAACCCATGGGCAAGCACCGCCACCGTAGGCATGCCGAGAGCTAGTGCCCTGCGATGAGCCAGACTATCTACTCCATAGGCCAAACCACTAACGATAAGAGTCTGAGGGAATAGCTCGGCTAGCTCGCCGAGCAGGCGCTCACAGCAGATCTGCCCATAGGTTGTCATATTACGTGTACCTACGACACTGATTGCAGCAGATGTTTCCCAGTCGCTATAGCACCCCTTGGCATAGATGAGCGTTGGCGCATCTGCACAAGCGGCTAGGCGTATGGGGTAGTCATCTTCGTCTATGAAATAAGTTCGTACGCCTTCTTGCGTACACCAATCGGCGATCCGCTTGGCCTCATCCATCAGAGAGGGGCGATAGAGTTCATCGACGATCGACTGGCGTAGCTTAGGGCATCGAGCCTGTAGGGTAGCTCTATCGGCAAAGATCGCCTCCACACTCCCCATACGCTCTAGTAGCACCTTGGCGTGATGAGGGCCGATATGCTTGGCTCTAGAGAGAGCGATCTGATATACTTGTGTCATTGCTTTCATTGCATACGATAGGTTTAGGTTTTTTATTCTTAGGTAGAGCCTTGCCATAGCATAGGAATGCCAAGATGCTGTTGGCTTTGATTAGGCGTACCACCATCAGTGTGATGCTGACCACTATGGCTGCATAGAGCACCGATAAACCAATCTCCCAAGATATAGTCCGCCCTCCATCTCTCAATATTCCGAATAGGAATGGCTTAACCATAGGCACCGAGAAGAGGAAGAAGTAGTGGGTAAAGTAAATGGTTCGGCTCTCCTGTCCGAGATACCCAGCCAGCCTATTAAGGCGAGAGTCGCCTTTGCCCAAGTGGTTGACCAAGCCGAATGCCATAACCAAGCCGCTGAGCGAGGCCGGTATCCCTCCCATCACGGGAGCCGATGTACACTCCGTATAAATAAGAAGCGTGAAAAGTAAGGCCGAGAGTGCTGTTACCTCGGGGCGAATTAGTATGCGCTCAAAAGAAGAATACTTGCCAACGAAGTAGCCGATGAGGAAGTTGTGATAGAGGTAATTCATCTTCCCCCAACTGAAAGCCTCATGTGTCATGGGGCTATAGGCTTTCCACGGCAAATCGACCCATAGGACGAAAGCAAGGGTTAGCATTGCCCAGAGCGCCTCGAGCGTGACATCGCCCTCTGGATTGGTGTAGTGATTAAGGAGCTGAAAGACAAACCAAAGGACAAACATCTCAAACAGTACCCAAGTGAACCAGTAGCCTCCGTGATATATGCCGAAGAGCATTTCGTCGAACGACACAGAGTAGAAAAGGGCATAGAGCGTAGGCAGAGTAATAAGTGGGAGGAAGAGCTGCCTTGCCTTCTTGCGCCAAAAGGCAATATGCCCACCGAAGCTAAACTCTAGTGGCTTGGAGGCTAGGTAGCCCGAGAGAAAAACAAAAATCGGCATATCAATGCTCCTAAGCACCGCTAGTAGAGGAGAGCGGTAGTAGGAAAAGCCGAAATGGAATGAATGACCAACTACCACTAAGAAAATGACGATGCCTTTGAGGACATCAATATGCTGCATATGGTGCTTACCTTGAGCCATCGAATGTTTGCTGCGAAATGAAAGATGCTTGATTTACCCCCAAAAGTACAATGAATAGCCAAGACAAAGGACGCCATAGATCGATTTTATCTCGACCTATGGCGTATAGTCTGCTGCAAGGACTGGTTGAGCACAAGAGAGCTAAGCCTTCCTCTGGCCACGTCGCTCTGCAAGCTCCAACTCCTTATCTCGTGTCATACGAAACGAATGCTTGTAGAAGATAAAGAGCGGTATAGCCACCCCTACCCCAAGGGCAAACATGATACTCCCAGCCGTGATGGCATTGCTCAAGATTTGTGGCAGGTACTCTTCTCGTTGCAAGGCGTCGTTGGTCTGCATAAAGCGAATCATGCCCAAGAGTGAGCGATAGGCATACATGCCTGGGATCATCGGCAGAAGAGCTGGGAAAGCGAAAACCTCCGACGGAAAACGAGCTCGATAAGCGAAGTAAATACCAACAAACCCAATAGTAACCGAGGCAATGAAGGTAGCGATCGCAATCTCGACGTCGGCATAGGTCATCAGCGCGAAACGTAGCATGTGCCCGATAGCCGCCAGAATAGGCACATAGATGAAAGACTGCTTGGGCGGATTGGATACCGCAGCAAATCCGCAGGCTGCTATAGCAGCGAGAACGCCGTCGAGAAGTATAGACTGAATAATCATAGACTAGAGCAGACTAAGGTTCAGAAGAACGAGAGTAAGACTAAGACCAATGGTAATGCTCACGACGATGAGGATTGCATTGATCAGACGCGACACCCCATTGAGGATATAGCCATCGAGAAAGTCTACCATGGCATTGATAAATGGAACCCCGGGAATGAGGTAGAGCACACTAGTGCTGAGCGCAACCTCTGGGGTACTACTTAGCCCGAAATGCATTCCGACCCCAACACTAAAAGACGAAACGAAAGCTGCCACCAAGACCGTCAGATAATGATAGGCATGGCGTAGGTTGAGCTCCTGACGTACAAAGAAACCTAGACAAGTGCCGACGAAAACGACCCCAGCCCCCGATAGATCCCCACCGAAGAGTAGGCAGAAAGCACCATTGGCAAAGCTAATGAGTAGCAAAATCAACCAACGGCTCACACGAGGCGAGTTAAGCACACGCTCCAGATGCTGCTCAAGCTCCTGCATACTGGGCTTGTGGTCGTACACGTACCAGCTCAGACGGCTAAGCTCTGCATTGAGCAGGAAGTTGAGTGGCAGGGTGCGGTGGTGCGTCAGAGCCGTCACGGGGTGAGCAGAGCGCTTACGTTGCCCATCTTCGCTAGTACTCTTATCAATCAGAGTAATAGCTACGTTGCGCTGAAACATCATCATCGTCGTTTCATAGCCATACGCCTGAGCGATACGTGTCGTATTGAGTACAATGCGAGAGGTCTGTACCCCTACACTAGTCTGTATAGTGGCATAGCGTAGCAGAAAGTCGAGCAGAGCCTCCTGATCTATCTCAGGGTTTTGAGGCGAGGTTGTTGGTTTCATAACTTGAGTCATCGGACTAAAAACGCTACAAATGTATAGTTTTTCGGGCTCATACACAGGGCAAGAGCATCATCATGCTCTGTAATCGAGGGGTAATCATCTCTCGGTTACAGATTGAGTGTCGGAAATACCAGACACAAATCCTGCCTTCTACTCGACTTGTAAAACTAAGCCCTTGAGGTATTCGCCCTCGGGGTGGTAGATCGAAACGGGGTGATCTATTGGCTGGGTGAGCTGATGCAAAATGCGAACATGGCGACCCGACGCCGCAGCAGCCGTGAAGACTGCCAAGCGAAACTCCTCTCGGCTCACTGCCTGCGAACAGCTAAAAGTAAAGAGGATCCCTCCTGGTGCAATCTTATTGAAGGCTTGAGCATTGATACGGCGATAACCAATCAAGGCATTGCGAAGCACCTTACGATGCTTGGCGAAAGCTGGCGGATCAAGAATAATCATATCATATTCGCCTTGGGGCATCTCATCGAGATAGGCAAAGGCATCTTGAGTGATGCTCCGATGTCTGTGACATTGGCCGAAGTTTAGCTTAACGTGCTCCTCAGTCAAATACATCGCCTTGGTCGAGCTGTCGAGCGAATCCACTCGCTCTGCCCCACCCCTAAGGGCGTATAGAGAGAATCCACCAGTGTAACAGAATGCATTAAGTAGACGCCTCCCCCGAGCATACTGCTCGACGAGTGCACGGTTATCTCGCTGATCGACGAAAAAGCCTGTCTTCTGCCCTCTAAGCCAGTCGGGCATAAACTTGATGCCGTTCTCCCACACGGGGGTAGCCTCTGTGTGGCCAATGAGGAAGCCGTCGTCACACATCTCTCTCTGCTCTCGTGTGGGGAGCGTACCTTGACTCTTGTAGTACACTGCCCGTATTACCTCGGGGCCACATAGGTCTTGGTACACCTGCATCAGAGCTTGGGCAATCACCTCCCTAGCATAGTGCATACCCATGCTATGTGCCTGCATAACGGCTGTATCTCCGTAGACATCGATGATCAAGCCCGGGAGCTGATCGCCCTCACCATGCACGAGGCGATAGACATTGTTGGGGCTCCCTACCTCTGGATCTACCCTAAGCAAGCCACAAGCTAGCCTTAGCTGCAGAGCTGCTGCCAAGCGAGCCTGCCAGAACTGAGGCTCGATCTCCTCATTGCCGATGAAGCTAAGCATACGCACAGCGATACTTGCCTCTGCATAGTGCCCCACACCGAGCGGTTCGCCTCGATGGCTCTCTACACGCACTAGACAGCCGTCGTAGAGCTCCCCATCGGTTGATGCGATGGCTCGAGAGAATAGCCATGGGTGGAAGCGCAGAAGGGACTCCTCTTTGCGTGGGAGTAGACGCACACTAGATATATCCATCGTGACTAGAGTAATGCAAATTGTACTGGGGCAGGATCTGGCTGAGTCATCAGCTCTCGGTAGATGCGCAGGCAGGCCCAAGCGTCTAGGGCAGCATAGTGCTGCTGAGCTGGGCTTAGGTTAGTAGCCTCCCAGTTGCTCATTCTCTGACCTTTGCTCATGTACTCGGAGAAAATGATGCCGTATATTTTCTGCAAACTGGCGTCCCTAATGCCATAACCGGGGCAGAGACTCTGCAGCTCTACGAAGCCCTTGGGCTCGAAGTCCGCCAAACGGCGCAGGGTTGTTTTGTCATCTTTTAGGCTAAGGCCTACCTTGAGGATATTGGGATCCTCCAGTAGCTCTATTAGCTCCTCCGGCATACCTATTTTATTTAGCCGAAAGAGGTAGCAAACCTCATCGGTCGAGATCTGTAGCAGGGATACCTGATTGCGTTTGCCGGGAATGAAGCAAGGCTTCGTTTCGGTATCTATACCCAGAGCATCTGCCTGCATCAACTCGGAGATTGCCGCCTTGATATTGGCTCGTGTGTCAATGATACGTACCTGCCCTTGGAACTTAGCCACGGGCAGAGCGTCTAGCTGGTCTTTGCTGATCTGATCGGGGTAGGGGGGATCTACAAATCTATATCGTTTTTTACTCATACTCTTGCATTGATAGGTCTGTGTCTGCGTCATCTACCTCCATATCCTCCTCGTCCTGCTCTGGCAAGCTCATCGTGTAGACCTGATGTAGGGCAGAGAGTGCCGAGAGTAGCTGAACGCCCCAATGCTCTCGCCAGTAGAGGTAGCAGCGGCCGATAGCTGCTGGCAGGGCAATAGTATTCTCTGCTCTGAGGATACCTAGTAGGTTACCAATATGCTGGTAAACATCGGCTAGCGCCTCACTGATAGTAGCGGCTAGTGGCGTGTCGCTGTACTGCATCTCGGGTGAGAAGGTCGTCAAGTAGCTGTCATACTCGCCTAGAATATGCTCCAAACGGGTGCGCACACGGTCGTAGCCCTCTTGGGTGATATACTCCTCAATATAGTCTTCGTCGCTTGAGTAGAAATACTCGGGCAGGCGTAGCATCTGGGCGTATAGACGAGGGAGCAGCTCTATGAGCCGACGAATCACCTCTCGCCTCTGCCCACCTTGCTCCAGTAGAGCAGCCAGCTCTACCCCAGTACGGGCGAAGTCAATAAGCTCAGGAGTATAGAGATTGCTATGGGATTGATCTGTATTCATAGGTACAAAGGTAGCATCTTTTTGGTGCTATGTATGGCGCTCTGCATGATAGCTAGAGCGCACTAGAGGGCCACTCTCGATACGTGGGATCTTCTTCTCCATACCGAGGATACGGAGCTTCGCAAACTGCTTGGGGTGTACATACTCGACTACAGGCAGATGCTTGCGAGTAGGTTGCAGATACTGACCTATGGTGAGGACGGATACACCGACACGCTTGATATCGTCCATCAGCTCTAGCACCTCCTCTTCGCTCTCGCCCAAACCAAGCATAATGCCCGTTTTGGCTCTGACACCACTGCTGGCGATACGCTCCAACACACGCAGGCTCATATCGTAGGTCGCCACATGGCGCACCGATGGGGTCAGTCTGCGTACGGTCTCGAGGTTGTGCGAGATAACCCTTGGCTTGAGTGCTATGATTTTGTCTACCAGCTCTAGGTTGCCATTGAAGTCGGGGATAAGCACCTCGATCGTTACCTCTGGAGTCGTACGCTGTATGGCCTCTATGGTAGCCACCCAGTGGGCTGCCCCATAGTCTGGCAGGTCATCTCGGTCTACACTTGTGATGACAGCATGCCTTAGGCCCATCGTCTTGATGCTGTCGGCTACTTTTTGTGGCTCCTCTGGGTCAAGAGCAGGAGGTGTTCGGCTCGTCAGGGTATTGCAGAAGCGGCAAGCACGAGTACAGTATGCACCACCTATCATGAAGGTTGCAGTCCCTGCACTCCAGCACTCACCGAGATTGGGGCATCGCCCGCTGGTGCAGATAGTATTGAGCCCATGCCCCTCGATGGTTGTCTTGGTATCTGTAAACGTACTATTATCCCCGAGCTTGATCTTGAGCCACTCAGGTTTGCGTACGCGACCTGTTTTTGTTGTCTTGGAGTTGTCCATTTATTTTGATGTTGTCTATTGTTTAGAAAACAGCCTAGACTAATTCTTGTTTGTTCGTTTGCGCCCAAAGATAGTGGACAATACGCAATTTAGGAGCAAATAATCGGAGGTAATGGGTTCTAATCCCAGCCCAATCATACATCACCCTAGGCCTAGTGAAATGTTGGGCTGGATAGCTCTAATAAAAAACCAAAATCACAGAATTTAGATTTTCGCACACTCATCGAAGCATTGTAGAGAACGCTATCCTAAACAAGGCTCCCAAATGCCTGACCTCGTATTTGCCCTCTAGAAGGCTCTACACGGCGTCCGACCTCGCTCTGGCACCTTAATAGCAGTTACCCTAAAATAGGGGCCTAAACGAGATATTTACACTAGGCTATATATCAGTCATATACAAACAAGAAATGCGATTTTTTATAGGTCGGTGGCACATTTCGAGGTATTTCTTCCCATCAATCCGCCGAGATTAGTGGACACATCTTAGCAGATTAGTCCACCGATCGCCAAAGATCTTCCCATCATTTTCTCAGAAGTTAATCTCCTTCTTTAGAAATCCACTAGGCATTCATCTAAATTTAAGCACAAATCATTTACACACATTAACAAAAACATATGAAGAATGAGCACAAGAATAAAGAGCAATTTCTGGGGGCTACACTACTCTAGATCCAAAAATGAATAGACAAAGCGAGCAGGAAAGAATAAAAAAACCAAGAGGCTGTGGCAAACTCTGAATTTGTCCACAGCCCCTTGGAGGTATTTCGGAATGCACAAAATGCAAGAAGCTAAAATAAGGTTAGAGCGAGCATACCAAGGTATGTAACCGAAACCAGCGACGAAGTCCGTGCGGAAAAAATATCGCAAGTAAAACAGCAGTTTACCTATTATGACATACCTCCCTAAGGCGACAATAATATGTAGGCTACCTAGGTCTATACTCCCAAATCTACAAGGTCTACGAATAATAGAGGCTACTTGCCTAGAGCTCGCTGATAGCGTGCGACAGTCTTCTCTAGACCTAGGTAAAGGGCTTCGCTGATGAGAGCATGACCGATAGATACTTCGTCAAGCTCTGGAATGGCCTGATGAAAAAAGCCAAGATTATCTAGACTGAGGTCATGACCTGCATTCACACCCAAACCAAGTTGCTTGGCTAGCTGGGCAGCCTCGATATACTCTGTTACCGCACGCTGAGGGTCTTGTGGGTATAACGCTGCGTACGGCTCGGTATAGAGCTCCACACGATCAGCACCCGTGCGTGCCGCCCAGCGGATATTGTCGAGGTCTGTCCCTACGAAAATTGATGCACGTACCTGCCAGCGATGCAGATCGTCGATAATTCCCTTGAGAAAGTCGAAGTTTTGCTCTACCTGCCAGCCCGCATTACTCGTCAGAGCATCGGGGGCATCGGGTACCAGTGTAGCCTGTGCAGGGCGCACATCTTGGATTAGACGCATAAAGCTCTCAATCGGATTTCCCTCGATATTGAACTCCGTAGTCAGCACTTCACTTAGCTCATAGACATCTCGATAGCGTATGTGTCGCTCATCAGGACGAGGATGCACGGTAATGCCATCAGACCCGAAGCGCTCCAAGTCTAGAGCCACTTGCTTGACGTTGGGGACATTGCCACCTCTTGCATTACGAATGGTGGCCACCTTGTTTATATTGACACTAAGTTTAGTCATGATATATTCTTTTGCTTACATTTGTATGAGTGACAAAGGTATATTTTTATCCCAAATCAAGCATATCGTACCCTATGTATAGAATAGCCGTCTTTGGTAGCACATATTCGCAGCATCATGCAGATCGTCTGCGTCTGCTCTTCGACGAACTCAGGCGGTCAGATGTGGCACTCTACTACGATGTAGCATTCCTAGAGGCACTGCAAAGCTCGTATGGCCTTACCCCTCCAGTGGCTGGGATACTCCCAGAGGGAGAGGCTATAGATGCCGACTTCGCCATTAGCCTCGGAGGAGATGGCACCCTGCTGCGTGCAGCTCGCCGTGTCGGCTCTCAGAAGATACCCATTCTCGGTATTAACCTCGGGCGGCTGGGCTTCTTGACCGATATGGACTCTGTCGATGCGGCTCCGCTCATTCATCGGCTCTTCACTGGCGAGTATCGTGTAGAGCAGAGAGGGCAGCTACGTGTAGAGGTTGATGGGCAATACTTCGGAGAGGTGCTCAACGAGGTAGCTATCCTCAAGCGAGAAACGGGATCAATGATCAGCATTCACACCCTCATCGACGACAACTATCTCGCCAACTACGAGTGCGACGGCTTGGTCGTAGCCACCCCAACGGGGTCTACTGCATATTCGCTCAGTGTGTATGGGCCTATCATGATGCCCCAGACACAGTGTACCCTACTTGCGCCAATCGCCCCACACTCCTTGACGATGCGCCCACTTGTCGTCCCCGACGAGGTGAGGATCGACCTGAGCGTCAGCTCTCGTAACAATAGCTTCTTGATGGTACTAGACGGACAAACAAAAATACTGAGCTGCGGCGTCCCTATCCGCATCACTCGCTCCGAACACACAATCTCTATTGTACATCTAGGCCAAAGCTCCTTCGCCGAAACTCTACGCCGCAAACTCCTTTGGGGAGCTCCAGTGCGTGAGTAGTCTAGCTCCCCAAGCAGGGATAATAAAATCGGCAGTCTGAGCGAACTCAAACTGCCGAGATATAATCAAAATCCCAAAGCCTCTCTAGAGCAACTTCATCTGCCAGAGGCGATGCTCCGATAGCACCTGCCGAAGCTCTTGTAGCGACACTTGCTCTATGGGGGCACTAGCAATAGGCTCATCAGTCCGATAGAGCAGGATCGTGCCACTATGAAAAATGGTATGTGACACCTCTCCAGTAAATAAACTTAGGTTAGGCTGATTGTCTGCGTCCCACTCTATGAGCGGATAGGCAGCTCTCTGGGAGCCTACTTGTAGCCAATGGGCCGCGTAGCGAGGGCGTTTAGTCGATGTAAACATAGACCTCTACAAATCTACAACTTCATCATACGAAGCCAGTTCTTCCGTCCCAACTGGCAAGGCTTTCGGCTCCTCGGAGGCGCTCTGCCCACCGTACTTAAACAGACGGAAACGATCAATCATCAGCATCTTACCTAAACCTATCTTTGGCGTTGTGCCCTGTAGACTCCCCCAAATACGCACTGCACTTTTGCCGTTAGGCACCTGCAGAGCAATGGTATAACGGCCCGATGAACCAATAGCAAGCGACTGAGTGAGTGCGGTCGTATCTGCAAAGAAACAGCCAACCGTCAGCCTAAGACTATCCTGCTCGAGGTTAGGCATCCCAGCCAATCGAGCCTCCACACGCACTAGGGTTGTGGAGTCATAGCCGACAGATGGAGTAAGAGCGAAGTAGCGATTGATAAGCTCTCCCGAGCTATAGAAAGTAACACTGTCGGTAAGCAAATTGACTGAGTCAAGCAATCCATTGGCCATGCTAGATCTATACTCAGCTAACTGGTCTAGGCTGTCTTGCACACCTTGCAGGCGACGCTGCATTCGGCTCAAGCTATCGGCCGAGAGGCGATAGAAGTCCTTGTAGAGCGTCAGACGATTCTTGGCATACCAAGCCATCGTGCTGTCCCAATCCGCTAGAGTTAGTCCACGACTTTGGAAGAAAGAACGATAGACTTCCTGTCTAATACTATCAGGCTGACCTTGCTCCGAGAGAGTCGCTGTGAGCAAACTAAACTCTGGGAGTATATCCAGTACCTCATCTACACTGAGTTTGCGCCAGCCCGACCTACCACAGCTAGCAAGCACACCTACTAGTAAACCTAGTACAAGCAAAAGGCGTGAGCAACGGAGCAATGCAAATATGGAAGTCATTGTGTTGAGTATCGAGGATAAATCCTATTGTTCGCTCGCCTTGGGGGTCTTCTTGCCAATGCCATCGAGCATCTGGCTGAAGGTGCGAGGATAGAAAAGGAGCAAGGCAATTACCCCCACGCTGATGCAAGCATCTGCGAAATTGAAAATCGGACTAAAGAAAATGAACTCCTCACTGGCATGGAATGGGAACCAGTCAGGGTAAGTCGTCCGAATGATTGGGAAATAGAACATATCCACGACCTTACCATGTAGCAGTGTGCCGTAGCCCTCGCCCCAAGGAACGAGGCGAGCGACCTCTCCACGACTAGAAGTGAATATCTCCCCATAGAAGACCGAGTCTATGATATTGCCAAAGCCACCAGCGACGATCATCGCTAGACAAGCTACGAAACCAAAGCTATACACACGACCACGAACCAACTTGATCAAATAATAGGCAGCAGCGCTCATCGCTACAAGGCGAAATACTGTCAGCAGTAGTTTACTCCCTAGAGTAATGCCATAGGCCATTCCCTCGTTCTCGATGAAATAGATCTTGAACCAAGAGGTGATTTCGTGCATCTGCGTCTCGATCATCGTGGTCTTGACCCAGATCTTGATGACCTGATCGACCAGCAACAAAAAAAGCACCATCAGGAGTAGAACACCCCCCTGATGGTGCGTAAAGAAATTACTTCTTCTGTTCACCTAGTTTTGCTTCTATACTTAGCGTGGTGTGAGGTACAGCTCGCAGACGCTCCTTAGGGATGAGCTTCCCCGTCTGACGGCAGATACCATACGTCTTGTTCTCGATGCGGACCAAAGCGCCTTGAAGTCCTTGTATGAACTTCAGCAACCTCTCAGCCATACGTCCACTCTCTCCTCGTGAGAGATTAGCAGCACTCTCTTGTAGTGACTTAAACGTAGGAGATGTATCGGCCACATCATTGCCCGAAGAGACTGCGCCACGGCGTAGCTCCTCATAGTCCTTAGTAGCTTGCTCGAGCTTGCTGAGGATCAGCTCCTTAAATTCTTGGAGCTCTTCGTCGGTATACGCTAGCTTCTCTGTACTCATACTCTCGCTAATTGTTTTTGATAGGTTTATATTAGTGTTACATAATTCACATAACAGGCCTCCCGATTCTAGGCTTTAGCAATGCCGACGCGAAGAATAAAACCGTCCATATCCAAATCAATCGCCTCCTGTAGGCTATCGACTTCGGTTAGGCTCACCGCCTGCACTTCGCCTGCAATGTAGTCGGCATGCTGTGCTAGCGCGAGGCTCATCTCGGGGTGCTTCTCCACAACCAAGCTAATCTTATCACTGACCTCATAGCCACTCTGCTTGCGCAGATTCTGCACTCGGTTGATCAGCTCACGACTCAAGCCTTCTAGACGAAGCTCGTCCGTTACAGTGATGTCTAGAGCAACCGTCAGAGCTCCCTCATTAGCCACAAGCCAGCCGGGGATATCCTCGCTATAGATCTCTACATCCTCTCGCTCTAGACGCACATCCTGACCCTCTACAGTCATATCCAAATGACCATTGCGCTCAATCTTCGCAATCTCTTCCTGCGAGAGCTCTGCCACGGTAGCGGCTATCGCTTTCATGATCCTGCCATAGCGTGGGCCAAGGCGTTTAAAGTCGGGTTTGATTCTCTTGACGAGAGCTCCCTCTCCATCGCCTACGAACTTAAGCTCCTTGACGTTCACTTCGCTCAAGATAAGCGAACAAACGGGCTCAATCACAGCACGCTGAGCTTCGTCTAGCACTGGGATGATCAGTGTCTGTAGTGGCTGACGCACCTTGATATTAACCTTACGGCGCAGAGCTAGCACCATAGAGCTGATGGACTGAGCCGTAGACATACTTGCCTCAAGCGGAGCATTGATATAGGCTTCTTTCACTGAGGGGAAGTCAATCAAGTGTACAGACTGCTCTCCGCTAGTTAAGTCACGGTACAGACGGTCTGCATAGAAAGGTGCAATAGGTGCCATCAATTTAGCCACCGTCAGCAAGCAGGTGTAGAGGGTCTGGTAAGCCGAGAGCTTGTCCTCGGTCATCTGACCTGCCCAGAAGCGACGGCGACACAGGCGCACATACCAGTTGCTGAGCTGCTCGCCGACAAATTCACTAATCGCTCTAGCTGCTCTTGTAGGTTCATAAGCCTCGAGCTGTGTATCTACCTCCTTGATGAGGCTATGCAGGCTAGATAGAATCCAGCGGTCGATCTCTGGACGAGATGCGAACTCTAGTTCCTCAGCCTCGGCATCAAAGCCGTCGATGTTGGCATACAGGGCGAAGAACTGATAGGTATTGTATAGCGTGGCGAAGAACTTACGACGCACCTCTTCTACCCCGTCTAGGTCAAACTTCAGATTATCCCAAGGCGAAGAGTTGGAGATCATATACCAGCGTAGCGCATCTGAGCCATATTTCTCGATTGTTTCGAAGGGATCGACAGCATTGCCTAGGCGCTTGCTCATTTTATTGCCATTCTTATCTAAGACCAGACCGTTAGAGATAACAGCCTTGTAGCTGATGGCGTCCGAAATCATCGTAGAGATAGCATGGAGAGTAAAGAACCAACCACGAGTTTGGTCCACTCCCTCGGCAATAAAGTTAGCAGGGAAGGCTCGCCCACTATCGATTAGCTCCTTCTTCTCGAATGGGTAGTGCATCTGAGCATAAGGCATAGCACCAGAGTCGAACCACACATCAATCAAATCCGCCTCACGTTTCATTGGTTTGCCCGAGGCAGACACAAGCGTAATCTCATCGACAAATGGGCGATGCAGATCGATCTTCTCGTAGTTCTCCGCTGTGTAAACACCTACTTCGAAGCCTGCAAAAGGATTCGATGCCATAACGCCAGCTGCTACAGCCTTCTCAATCTCGAAGTAAAGCTCCTCGACAGAACCAATACATAGCTCCTCGTGTCCGTCCTCTGTACGCCAGATTGGCAGAGGTGTACCCCAGTAGCGGCTACGTGATAGATTCCAGTCTTGCAAATTCTCGAGCCACTTGCCGAAGCGCCCTGTACCTGTACTCTCGGGCTTCCAGTTGATCGTCTTATTGAGCTCAATCATGCGATCACGACAAGCCGTAGTGCGAATAAACCAACTGTCAAGTGGGTAATATAGGACTGGCTTATCTGTACGCCAGCAGTGTGGATAGCTGTGCGTATGCTTCTCGATCTTGAAAGCTAGACCTCTACTCTTAAGTAGTAGACTAATAGCCACATCTACACTCTCGTCCTTGTCTGTCTTGGCTGCGTCATAGGCATTCTTGACGTAGACTCCCGAGAAGTCTGCGTACTCCGTTATGTTCACTCGCTCAGCGACGAACCGCTCATCTAGATCTTCTATACGATACAGACGGCCGCTCAGATCTACCAGAGGACGCTCATTGCCGTCCTTATCAAGAACGAGAAGGCCCGGCACACCATGCTGTTTGGCCACTCGATTGTCATCTGCACCAAAAGTTGGGGCAATGTGCACGATACCTGTACCATCCTCGGTGGTCACGAAGTCACCAGTAATCACACGAAACGCTCCAGTCTCAGGTTTTACCCAAGGCAGTAGCTGCTCGTACTGCATCTCTGCGAGATCTACACCCTTGTATTCCCCCACAATCTGGTAGGGAAGTTGCTTCTGTCCTTGCACATAGCTAGCTACGGCCTCTGCGCCTTCTAGATCAGCAGAGAATAGTTTATGTAGCAGAGCTCGAGCCATCACCACTGTGATAGGAGTACCGCTATAAGGGTTGAAGCTACGTACAGCTACATACTCAATATCTGGCCCTACACACAAAGCGGTATTTGAGGGAAGTGTCCATGGCGTCGTCGTCCAAGCGAGGAAGTAGGCCTCACCATGCCCCTGCATCTCTGGCTTAGGTGCACATATACGGAACTGAGCGATGCAGGTCGTATCCTTAACATCACGGTAGCAACCGGGCTGATTAAGCTCGTGTGTACTAAGCCCTGTACCTGCTGCAGGCGAATAGGGTTGTATGGTGTAGCCCTTGTAGAGTAGGCCTTTTTTGTAAATATCTTTGAGCAGGTACCAGAGTGTCTCTATATAGCGGTTATCATAAGTAATATACGGATGCTCCATATCTACCCAGTAACCCATGCGCTTAGTTAAATCCTCCCACTCTCGAGTAAACTTCATCACATCTCGACGGCAGGCAGCATTGTACTCTGCTACGCTGATATTCTTACCTATATCTTCCTTAGTAATACCGAGTGATTTCTCCACCCCTAGCTCTACTGGCAGGCCATGAGTATCCCAGCCAGCTTTACGCTCAACAAGGAAACCCTTCATCGTTTTGTAGCGGCAGAAAATATCCTTAATACTACGAGCCATCACATGATGGATACCGGGCATACCATTGGCAGAGGGAGGACCTTCGTAGAAAACAAAAGAAGGCGCACCCTGACGCACGTTGAGGCTCTCTAGAAACAGGCTCTCAGACTCCCACTGCTCTAGCATCTGCTTATTGACTTGCGAGAGGTTTAGCTGATCGTATTCAGGAAATTTCCTACTCATTATTTGATAACTTTCTTATTGATATCCTTTATATAAATCGCCACAAAGATAAAATTTTTCCGCCGATATACCCTTTGGTATCGGCTTACTTGTAGCGCTATGGCTGTAGTTGGAGGACCCAAAGACCGAAGCTCTACATCAACAGCAAGCGATCCTGCACATCAACTAGAGCAGCATCTTGGCTGCACGATGCAGAGAGCTGATGAAGGTGTCCACCTCCTCTTGAGTATTGTACATCGCAAACGAAGCTCGTGCAATGGCAGTATGTCCAAAGCGATCTAGCAGAGGCTCCGCACAATGATGGCCAGTACGGATAGCAACTCCCATTCGGTCTAGTATTGTCCCTAGATCGAACGGGTGAATGCGACCAATACCAAAAGATATAGTCGCCTCCTTGTGCTTAGCACGCCCTAGAATATAGACCTCAGAAAACTCCTCCGTGAGTCGTCTGGTCGCATACTGCAGTAGTTCATCTTCGTAGCTAGCAATCTGCTCGACTCCAACTGAGTCTACAAAATCTAGGGCAGCAGCGAGAGCCGTGGAGCCAACATAGTCTGGTGTACCAGCCTCATACTTAAAAGGCAACTCATTGTAAGTCGTTTGCTCAAATGTCACCTTGGCGATCATCTCGCCTCCTCCCATATATGGAGGCATGGCATCTAATAGCTCCGAACGGCCATAAAGCACGCCTACCCCTGTAGGGCCATAGACCTTGTGTGCACTAAAGACGTAGAAATCCGCTCCCAAGGCCTGCACATCGACCTTGGTATGTGCTATAGCTTGAGCGCCATCAATCAGTACGGGGATACCATGCTCGTGTGCCAGATCTATGACCTGCTTAATCGGGTTGATCGTCCCGAGGACATTACTCACATGGGTGAGCGAAACAATTTTCGTCTTCTCTCCGAGCAAGCTGATATAGTGCTCAAGATCTAGCTCCCCTAGCTCATTGATCTTAATGACACGTAGCCTTGCACCCGTCCTCTGGCAAAGCATCTGCCAAGGAACGATATTGGCATGGTGCTCCATAGTAGAGATGACAATCTCATCTCCTTCTCTCACAAAAGCAGCCCCGAAGCTAGTGGCGACAAGATTGATCGCCTCCGTCGTACCACGTGTAAAAATAACCTCACGCTCGCTAGAGGCATTGATAAAGCGAGCCACACGCCGACGAGCCTCTTCATGCCGCTCGGTAGCAAGCTGACTGAGATAGTGGACGCCACGGTGTACGTTGGCGTTAGCGGTACGATAGGCTCTGTCAATAGCCTCTAGCACACAAAGAGGCTTCTGTGTAGTCGCACCATTGTCTAGGTAGACAAGGGGCCGACCATGTACTTGCGTATGTAGTATAGGGAACTCATCCCTTATTTTATCTATATCATATATCATCTTCATGAGTCATAATTGGTCTTGAAAAGAACTCAAAGATAAGCAAAAAGCAGTACATAAAGCCTTGCCCAATTCGAACCAAAACGTTACCTTTAGAGCAGATTACACTAGACTTACCCTAGAAGCTAGGGCGAGAGGTGGGCACATTCTGATTAACTGTTACTAACTATTCTCTACTATGTGGCAGCAACCATGGGGCTATCGAGAAGGGCTAATCATCGGATTAGGGCTCTTCGTCACGGGCATTCTCCTCCAGCTAAGCATCGGCGGTATCGACTGGTCGCTGATAAGCTTCCCCGTCAATGTTATTCTTGGTATAGGCCTAGTCCTAGTCGTCGTGGCGATGCACCTCTTGCGGGGGCGTATCCATCTCTTCCGTTGGCTCAGTAGCTACCAAGCTGCCGTAGCCTCTCTTCTATGGGTCGGGGGTATCACCATAGTCATGGGGCTTACCAAACAGATGCCTTCTGGGCACTCGGCAGTAGATCCCCTAGGATTCTCTCAGATGATTGCCTCGTGGCCTTTCACGCTCCTATACCTGTGGCTAGTTCTCGCCCTATGTCTGGCCACGGTACGTGTAGGTTGGCCCAGACAATGGAGGCAAGTACCTTTTTTTCTCAATCATGCTGGCCTTATCATCGCTCTAGTGGCTGGCGTGCTAGGCAATGCCGATATGCAGCGACTCAAAATGACGTGTAAGATAGGGCAAGCCGAATGGAGGGCAACAGACGAGAGCGGCCAACTTGTGGAGCTTCCCCTAGCCATTGAGCTACAACATTTCCAGATCGACGAATATCCCCCTAAGCTCATGGTCATAAGCAACGACTCGGGCAAGACGCTTCCGGAGGGCAATCCCCAGCATTTATTCCTAGAGGACAGCTTAGCATCTGGGAAGCTACTAGAATGGGAGATACAGGTCACAGCCTCTATCCCGATGGCTGGCTCTATGGTCACGGAGGATACGATACGCTTCGTAGACTTCCAGTCTATGGGCGGCACATACGCAGCCCACATCGAGGCTACTAATAAACAGACTGGAGAGCGAAAAACGGGATGGGTCAGTGCAGGTAGTTTCGTTTTCCCCTACAAGCCTCTACGCTTAGACTCGCTTACCAGCCTAGTAATGCCAGAGCGTGAGCCACGCAGATACGCCTCACTTGTCAAAGTCTACACCCAAGAGCAAACAATCACAGAGGGGACTATCGAGGTCAATCGCCCGATCAAGATCTCTGGGTGGAAAATCTATCAGCTTAGCTACGACGAGACCAAAGGACGGTGGAGCGATGTGAGTGTCTTCGAGCTGGTACGTGATCCGTGGTTGCCAATCGTGTATGTGGGTATCGGTATGCTGATGCTCGGGGCGATAGGCCTATTCATCAACGCACAAAGAAGAAAAGATAAGGAGGAGGCACTATGATTACTTGGGATTACCTACCATACTTTGGCCTAGGAGCAACTATACTATGGGCTCTAGGCGCATACGGAGCGGCCAAAGAGCGAAGGGCTCTATGGGTGTATGGCTTTACGCTGGCGGGGCTATTGGTCTTTTTGTCTTTCGTCATAGGCATGTGGATATCGCTGGATCGCCCCCCGATGCGTACTATGGGAGAAACACGTCTGTGGTACTCTCTATTCCTCCCTGTGGCAGGTCTAATCACATACGGACGATGGCGGTATAAGTGGATCTTGAGCTTCGGCACCGTACTGTCGTTTGTCTTCATCTGCATCAACATATTCAAGCCAGAGATACACAACAAGACCTTGATGCCAGCCCTGCAGAGCCCGTGGTTTGCCCCGCACGTCATCAGCTATATGTTTGCCTACGCCATGCTTGGAGCAGCCTTCCTGATGGCCATTTACTTGCTCTTCTTCCGCCGAGGTCTGACGCAAGAGCGAGAGATCGACCTAACGGACAATCTCGTCTACGTCGGGCTCTCATTCCTTGGTCTAGGTATGCTCATGGGTGCCGTATGGGCTAAGGAGGCATGGGGGCACTATTGGTCTTGGGACCCAAAGGAAACATGGGCTGCGGTGACGTGGTTCTTTTACCTAATCTACATACACTATCGTTTGGCTAGTCCTCGTGACTACAACAAGGCGCTCGTCCTGCTGCTCATCTCCTTCGTCATGCTCCAGATATGCTGGTGGGGCATCAACTTCTTACCCTCAGCTCAGGGGTCTAGCATTCATACCTATAATATGGAGTAGGTAGGACGAGAACAGCTATGGCAACCTCAAGGACAGGGTATCGTCAATAGCTGATCTTATCCAAAATACCCGTGAGGTACGCCAAGCAAATACCGTAGTTGGTAATAGGCACCTGCTGATTGGAGGCTCGGGCGATGCGTCGTAGAACGTGTGCTCGATTGAACATGCATGCCCCACAGTGGATAATGAGATCATACTGTCCCAAATCCTCGGGGTAGTCCATACCTGACACGACCTCTATCGTCATAGACTGCCCATAGCGCTTGCGCAGGAGGGCTGGGATCTTGGCTCGACCAATATCCTCGCTCGCTGGAGCATGGGTACAAGCCTCTGCAATCAGCACCCGAGATTGGTCTGTAAGCCTCTCAATAGCACGAGCTCCCTCGACAAATAAATCTATATCCCCCTTATAAGCGGCAAAAAGGACGGAGAAGGACGTGAGCAAGCTCCCCTCTGGCTTGAGGGGATAGACCGAGGGAAATGCCTGCGAGTCGGTGATGATGAGTCGGGGAGGCACAGCCAAGCTTGCCAACGAATGTGCAAGCGTGTCGGGCGTACAGCTGACGATCGTACAACCCTTGTCAAGGAGTTCACGTGTGGTCTGTACCTGTGGCAAGATTAGCCGCCCCTTAGGTGCTGACTGATCTTGTGGCATTACCAGCACGACCACATCTCCTCGTTCGGCAAGCCCTCGAGTGATGGTCTGGCTCCCAAAATCCTCTGGGAGCATACGAGGCAGAGCATCTTTGAGCTGGGAAATGCCCTCTCTCGTATGTGCGCTCAAGGCTAGGGCTTGCATATCGGATAGGCCTAGACGAGTACTAAGCTCAGCGAGAAGCACCTCGGGCTGCTCGACTCGGTCAGTCTGGCTAAGGACAACTAGCGTAGCGATCTTACGTCCCTTGAGCTCTTGTAGCCAAGCTCTCTCTAGGCCTAGATCTTCCCCTCGGGCGACCAAAGGAGCTGCAACGAGCAAGAGGGCGATATGAGCCTGCTCCATAGACCTGAGCGATCGAGTCACACGCTGCTCCCCTAGTCCACTACCGTCATCATAGCCTGCTGTATCTATAATCACACAAGCCCCCAAATGCTGGAGCTCAATAGCCTTGGCCACGGGATCTGTCGTCGTACCGGGCGTATCCGACACGAGGGCAATATCTTGCCCCGTCCAGCTATTAATCAGAGTACTCTTACCACTATTACATCTACCATAGAGGACGATATGTAGCCTCTCTGCTCTTGGTGTCTGCTGCATCTTACTATTGTTTTGTCCCACTTTAAGCGAAGCAAAAATACTCAATTCACCCCATCTATGAGACTATTGCACAATCGCCCCTTCGCCACCTCAGCTCTCTAGAGTCGTGTTTTTGCTGCTTGAGGCTGTGTTCTTCAACTTCGGTATCCTCCCCCTTTCCCCCGATCTTGTGAGCAATGAGCCACAAGGTCGGGGGATTTTGTGCTTATTTGCCTGCTTGAAGTACAAGCAGCCCTGGCATACGTTTGAGATTGTGCGCCATAACTTCAAGAATATTCTGTGTATGCGTTCGCTCTAACCCTCGGTAGCGACAGCGTCCGCCCAAGAACCACCGACGAATACTGCCCAAGGTGCGTTCTATCAAGCACCTTGTCTTACTGATCACACGGTTGAATGCCTTCTGACTCTCGCTAAGAGTCTTCCCCCGAATGGCCTTGAGCATAATGCCATCCACCAAGCCATGACCAGCCAAACACTCCGAATTCTTTTTGCTACAATAGCCTTTGTCCGCTAGTACACTTAC
>NZ_JRFC01000022.1 GCF_000769075.1 Porphyromonas sp. COT-290 OH3588
ATAGGGGGATAGTATTCAAGGCTCCCCAAGCCGCTCAAACACGCAAAAAACACCGAGAAAGATACAAGAACCTTTGAGCGGCGCATTGCGCAATAGTCACCTTTTGTTTGACAACATACAAGAGCCATCACGCAAATTGGTCGAAAAATCATCATTGACGCAGAACTTGCTCTCGAACTCGCAGGGCGCAAAGCAGGAGGACGCAAATGAACCATCCAACTGCAGCCATCCAACCACCGCTTGATCTAGAAGCGATGTGGCAAAACTCCTTGATTCGTGTGAGCGACCAACTGACCATTCCTCCTGTGGTGCTCCGTGTCAATGAAGCCATCATTGGTACGCTGGGTAACTTTAGTGTCTCCACGGGCAAGGCGAAAGCCAAGAAGACATTCAATGTCTGTGCCCTTGTGGCAGCTGCGCTCATCAATGGACAAGTGCTAGAATATCGGGCGTCATACACGTTCGCTTAGCAAAAGGGCTGAGATCAACGTTTCTCGCCTTTCTATCCGCCAGCCTTTTTCGTTTGCTTGTATCCTAGAGAGAGTAAAATCTGGAGCAGTTTATCTCGTTGGTCGCCTTGAATAATGATCTCCCCATCTTTTGAGCTACCACCGACACCACAACGCTGCTTGAGCTGTTTGCATAAATCTGCTAGATCTTCATCACGCCCCACAAAGCCTGTAATCAAGCTAGCCTCCTTACCTGCCCTCTGCCTACGACTAAGACCGATGCGTAGTTTCTGGGCCTCTGGGTCAAGCGTCTCGGCTTGCTCTTGACCTTCGTACTCGTACTGATAGTCAGGATTGGTGCTATAGAGAACCCCTAGGCGACTCTTCCAATCATTTGCCATACTATGATAATCAAATATTTAAGCTAAATTTGTGGACTAAAGGTAATTATTATTGATCGAATGTATTCTAGGCTTTGGGAAGCCAGAGCCATAAATGTGTCGATTATGTCTGTAGAAATTAAGCAAATAACGGAGCTGTCTGACCTGAAGAAATTCGTTAGATTCAACATACAGCTCTACAAAAACAACCCATACCATGTGCCGGGGATCGTCAATGACGAACTGATGACGCTTGACCCTCAGCGCAACCCAGCTTTCGAATTCTGCGAAGCTGCCTACTTCCTCGCCTACCGCAATGGCAAGATCGTGGGGCGCATTGCAGGCATCATCAACCACAGGGCCAACGAAACGTGGAACCAGAGCAATGCTCGCTTTGGTTTTTTGGACTTCATCAACGACGACGAAGTGGTAGATGCTCTCTTCGTAGCTGTAACCAACTGGGCCAAGAACAAAAACATGGAAATGCTCCAAGGCCCCATGGGTTTCACTGACCTAGACCACGAGGGGATGCTCATCGAAGGGTTTGACCAGCTCGGGACTATGGCCACCATTTACAACTATGCCTATTACCCAAGGCAGCTAGAGCGACTGGGCTTCATCAAAGATCAGGACTGGAAGGAGTACAAAATCTTTGTTCCCAGTGCTATCCCCGAGAAGCACCTACGTATCTCCGAGATTGTGCGTAAGAAATATGGGCTCAAGACACTCAAGTTTAGGACACGCAAGGAGGTAATGCCCTATGCTAGACGCATCTTCGAAACGCTCAATCAGTCTTACTCGGTGCTGTATGGCTTCTCTGAGCTTACGCCAGCGCAGATTGACTACTACGTCAAGATGTATATCCCGATGATTCGCCTAGAGTTCGTAACCCTCATCGTTCGTGAGGCGGACGACAAGGTAGTGGGCTTCGCTATTACGATGCCTAATCTAAGTAAGGCACTCAAAAAAGCTGCTGGTAGCCTATACCCCTTCGGCTGGGCTCATCTGGCCAAGGAGCTCTACATGAAGGGTAACCCCGTGGTGGATCTATACCTCATCGGCGTTATCCCCGAGTATCAAAATAAGGGTGTGAATGCCTTGCTCTTCGACGACCTAATCCCAGTCTTCCAAAGAAATGGTATCAAGTACGCAGAGAGTAATCCGGAGCTTGAAACCAATACTGCTGTGCAGATGCAATGGAACTACTTCGAGCGCCAGCATCATAAGACTAGGCGTGCCTATATCAAGCGTATTTAGACGAAGGGGAAAATACTAATGAGTAAGCCAGTAGCCCGAGATAGCATTTCAAATGATGCAGCTCGGGCTATTGATTTAATGACGATTTAATGAAGCAAGCAACAAGAAAAGGTGCAGTACGTGTAGACCTAATCCCACTGGATATCTTAGAGCAGCTCAACCGAGGAGAGATCGAAACGGCCAATCTAATCGAGGGATTGGCTATTGACCAAATCGCTCTGATGAGAAGCGTACTTACTTCTTTGGGCAGAGAAGCCTACATACAACCAATTTTGGAGGCAATCGAAGCACTGCCCAAAGCAACATTCAATACGCTTAATCATGCCATAGGACGAACCCTTCATAGGCTAATCTCACACCACAGAGATGATGCCCTCTGGCGGAGTATAGCTACCCACAGCTCCGATACGATCCGCTGCTGGGCTTGCTATGTAGTGGCGTCTAGAGATCTGGCGATGGACGAATACCTAGAACAAATCAGGCCATTTGCTACCGATCATCACTTTGGAGTAAGAGAAATTAGTTGGCTATCTATGCGCTCACACATCATTGAGCATCTAGATCTCAGTCTAGCTCTGCTATCCGATTGGGCTACCGACGACAACCCCTATATCCGGAGATTTGCGACGGAGGCTACTCGCCCTAGAGGTGTCTGGTGCCAACATATAGATCGCCTCAAGGCTAACCCTAGCTTGGCGGGCGATCTGCTCGAACCGCTCAAATCAGAGCCAGTGAAATATGTGCAAAACAGTGTAGCTAACTGGCTCAACGATGCCAGCAAAACAGCCCCCGACTTTGTCATCAGCCTAATACATCGTTGGCAAACGGAAAGCCCAACCAACGCAACGGCCTATATCGCCAAGCGAGCTCTACGCTCGCTGAATAAGAAAAGCTAGAAGACCTTCAATAGCACAAAAAGCAAAGCGCACTCTCCTCTCCCGAGGGGAATGCGCTTTTTCTGATTTATCACTTAAACGGTTTACTATTTACAGAGCCAGTACTCAAGATTTTGCTTACTCTAACTCTACAATGCAAAGGTAGATATAGCCTCAGCCTCACACAATACCTACAAATGTGTAATTTACCAAAGGCTTATACCTAAGAGCGATGAGACTCTATTCTAAACGTTGTAAGTGGAAGATGAAGTATTACCTCCGTAGCCAGTCCAGTTCTCGTGAAAGAACTCTCCTCTAGGGCGATCCACTCGCTCAAATGTATGAGCTCCAAAGTAATCACGCTGCGCTTGAATCATATTAGCAGGCAAACGCTCGGAAGTCAGAGAATAGAAATAGTTGAGTGCTGTAGAGAAAGCCTGAACAGGCACCCCAGAAAGTGTCGCTAAAGCCACTAGACGCTGCCAAGCTGGCAGAGCCTGCTCAATTTCCCCACGGAAGTAGTCGTCCAGAAGCAAGTGGATAAGTTCGGGATTTTGCTCGTAAGCTCTAGAAATCTGCTCCAAAAAGCCAGAGCGAATGATACACCCCGCACGCCATAGCTTAGCAATAGATGCTAAATCAAGCCCCCAGCCTCTCACATGAGAGGCCTCTTGCATCAAGCCAAAGCCCTGCGCATACGAAACGAGTTTGCTTGCATACAGACAGTCATGCAGATCACACACCAGTTCGTCCTCCGAGGCTGTTAGGTCTACTCGACGAACGAAAGCCTTAGCCACCTCTACTCGTAGATCTTTATTAGCCGATAGGCTACGCTCATAGACTGCGGAGGCAATTAGGTTAAGAGGAGTACCATACTCAAGCGAGTTGATAACGCTCCATTTACCCGTTCCCTTTTGCCCAGCAGTGTCGAGGATTTTATCAATGAGGCAGCTACCATCAGCATCACGATGAGCCAAGATAGCAGCGCTAATCTCAATGAGATAGCTATTAAGCTTACCTTCGTTCCAGCTAGCGAGCACCTCAGACATTTTCTCGTTGGTAAGGCTTGGCTGTAGCTTCATCATACCATACGCTTCGGCAATAAGTTGCATGTCGCCATATTCAATGCCGTTATGTACCATCTTGACAAAGTGCCCTGAGCCACCCGAGCCAACCCAACTACAGCAAGGCGAGCCATCCTTGGCCTTGGCCGAGATTTTCTGAAAGATTGGCCGGATCTCTTCCCAAGCTTCTACTGCGCCACCCGGCATGATAGCGGGGCCATTAAGCGCACCTTCTTCACCTCCCGAGATACCAGCCCCAACGAAATAAATTCCATGCTGACGAAGGTAGGCTTCTCGGCGCTCGCTATCCTCCCAATTGGAGTTCCCCCCGTCAATGACGATATCACCCGCCTCTAGGTACGGTAGCAGTCCCTCAATGACCATATCCACGGGCTTGCCAGCACGGATCATCATCATAATCTTACGTGGGCGCTGTACAGAGGCAACGAAGTCCTTGAGATCTGTAAAACCTAAAAAATTCTTGCCAGCAGCACGACCCCGTATAAAGTTCTTCACTACATCGGCTTCGGCTCCCTCGGCTCGGTTATAAACGGATACATGGAAACCGTTGCGCTCCATATTCAGGGCAAGATTCTCACCCATAACGGCCAATCCGATTAGGCCTATATCTGATAGTCTACTCATTATTTATAGCAGGTATTTATGTTGGTTTATTTATAAGTGATAAGCATAAACCAACCCATTTTGTTTGATTAAACCACCTCTAGCTAGAAGACCTCAAGGTCACCGATGCTCACGTGTTGGCGATCTTCAACGGTCTTGGTAACCACTAAGCGAAGGCTATTCCCTACGACACCATCGGGGAGATCCACAGATACGGGGATCGGGTTATTACGAATATTAGAGAACTCGCCCTTGGCTACTGAGCGGCCCCCGACTAAAATCTCATAGCGCTGGATATGTCCATCGGCATCTCTACGCTGATCTGGTGTGTAGACTAGTCGTTTGATAGGACGAGCCTGTGGAAAATTGAGGGTAATCTCACGAGCCTTGTTAGGTAGAACAACGGCTGAGTAGCCATTGCCGTCCATAATCCTAAGCCGATCCTCGTCACTAAGGCTCTGTATCTTCACATCCTTGCCCGAATACCCAAAACTAACACCAGTTGTTGCAACAAGCCCCGAGCGCTGGCTCTGTGCCTGCACGCTAACAGAAAGGTGGTCGCCCGGCAAGTGAACTGGACCAGAGTAGGCCTGCCAAGCCCCATCGCCCAAGCGGTAGCTTAGAATTAACTCACGATTGCTTCCTGTTACATAGAGAGTATCTTGAGAGGAGCGACGTACTGTAGGGGCCTCCACAAGCTCTGCTGCCAAATAAGCTCCAATCTCTGCTAGGCACACAGGGCCCTTAGACTTAGTCACACGAACACGAATGGCATCTGTCTCGACTGTCTTAAAACGAATAATGCGCTTGTAACCGATAGTCGTGAGGCTGTCCACCGTGTCGATTGGCTTCCACTGACCATCTGCATCGGCAGTTTCGATAGCAAATGCCTCGACACGCTGACCAAGAGGAATATACTCTTGAAGCATCAGGTTATTGACTGCCGCTCGCTTGGAGAGCTTGATGCTGATGTCGGCGGTAGACACGGCATCTGTAGTGGCCCAATAAGTTTCGTCGCTACCGTCTACTAGGTGCTCTGGTCTGTAGGTCTTACCACGACGAGTATCAGCTGCCGTCACACTAGACTTGAGGGCTAGATTATGCTCGAAGCTTGATCTGATGTACTCATGCCAAGCAATCAGATTGGCAGAGTCCGTAGCAGGAATACGTCCGTCTAGTGCGATAGGACAGTTGAGCAAAAAGTTGGCATTGCGCCCAACGCTCTGATAGTAGAGGTTCGCCAAGTTCGCCACCGATCGAACCTGATGATCCTCTCTATGGTGATAGAACCACCCCGGACGAATGCTCACATCAACTTCCGCTGGTAGCCATTGCTTAGCATCGCTCATACCCCATTGTAGCTGAGTGTGGTGCTCTTCTCTCTCTGGATCATAGGCGCAGTAGTTGGTTTCCCCTGCCGAGCCACTCTCATTGCCAACCCAGCGGATCGTAGGCTCTGTACCACCAAAGATCATAATATCTGGGTTATTGGCACGCAGGATATCTCCCGCCTCGTGATAGCGATAATATGTTTGGGGATCTATCTTACGGGCAGAGTCCGCCCCGCCATACCAGCCAGTACCACCATTGGCGCCATCGAACCAGTACTCAAAGAGTTCACCATAGCCAGTAGTCAGCTCACGGATCTGTTCATGGAAAATCTTACGATATTCCTCATGTCCGTAGTGTGCGTTATTACGATCCCAAGGGCTAAGGTAGAGTCCAAACTTGAGTCCATGACGCTTACATGCTTCGCTGAGATCTCTTACTAGGTCCCCGTTACCACCCTGCCATGGGCTAGCCTTAACCGAATAGTCGGTTGTCTTAGTAGGCCACAGGCAGAAACCATCGTGGTGCTTGGCCGTCAGAATGATCCCTTTCATACCTGCACGCTTGAGCGTGGAGGTCCATTGCTCTACGTCTAGGGTGTCTGGGGCGAAAGTGGAGGCTGGAGTATTGCCGTAGCCCCACTCTAGGTCATTGTAGGTATTGAGGCCAAAGTGGATAAAGGCATAAGTCTCTAGACGATGCCAGTCCATCTGAGCTTGAGTCGGCACAGGGGCAATTGGAGCAGGAGGTGCGTCCTCGGCTGCGCAGGAAGCTAGCATAGCTCCCAAAAGGCTTGCGTAAATAGCTTTCTTCATTTATATTGAGTATTTATTAATGTATTACTTATTTCATGCACATGTTTCTTGTACAATCTGAGCAAGTACCCCTACGAAGTCGGCGGAACTATTAAGACAAGGGACATATACAAAGGACAACCCTCCAGCCTTCTTAAACTCTTCGTGGTACTCATGGTCAATCTCGTAGAGGGTTTCCAAGCAGTCGCACACAAAGCCCGGACAAACAACAACGACACGCTTATGCCCCTCCTTAGGCCAAAGAGGAACACGCCCCTTCATATATGGTTTGAGCCACGGATGCCAGCCCAGTCTAGACTGATATACCAACTCGACACGCTCTCGAGGGATTGCTAGATCCTCAATAAGGAACTGTGCCGTACTCTCACAGTGCAGTCGATAGCAAGTATCTCTGTGGTCCATACCGTGATCATCACGACGATGATAGCAATGATGAGGTGTGCCATTGTTCTCCCCACAAGGCTCCTCTATATGCGAGATCGGAACACCATGGAAGGACACCACCAAGCGATCGTAGGGCTGGTCTAGATACGGCTTGATGCTATTGGCTAGTACCTGCCTGTAAATAGGATGATCGTAGAAGGGTCTGATGACGTTCATGCGGAATGTCGCACCCAGTTTGTCTGCAACACTCTGGGCATACTCGACAGCCGTGAGGAATGTGCTACGGGTATAATGCGGATATAGAGGTACTACGATAACCTCCGTAATGCGCTCTAGAGCCATGAGGGCTGTAATGGCTTCAGTCATCTCTGGCTTACCGTATCGCATAGCCATAGCTACGGGTAACTCTAGCTGATCTGCTAGCTCACGAGCAATGTGAGCAGTGTGCCTGACAAGGGGGAAACTCTCGGTTTCTTCGTCCCAAATAAGGCGGTAGGTCTTAGCCGACTGAGGTGCCCTACGAGGGGTAATGATCCTTTTTACTAATAGAGATCGCCAGAAAGGAGAAATCCCTATCACATGCTCGTCCATCAAGAACGTAGTCAGGTAGCTTGCTACATCTTGGACAGCTGGCGAGTCTGGTGACCCCAAATTGATGAGCAGTACCGCTCTCGATTTGGGATAGCTAGCCCCATAAATAGATTGAATAGATATCTCGGTCATCTCACCTACTCAGATGATAAAAGCGGCCCCTCATCTGCAAGAGCAGAGTCGTAGTCTTGGAAAAGAAAGTCATTGTAGGGGAAACGAGTTACATGAATCTCCTTGACCCTCTGGTAAAGTAGAGCCTTGAGGTCGTCTATTCCCTCGCCATGGCGTGCCGAAATAAAGCGACAGTCGTCCCCCATGCGTGCTAGCCATGTCCGCTGTAGCTCCTCGGCCGATATATTACGCTTCGTCCTAGGGCTAAGATCATCGGCATCTTTCTCCTCCCAAGTAAAGGCATCGAGCTTATTAAAAATCAGAAGCATTGGTTTATCTTCCTGCCCAAGCACCTCCCTTAGGGTGGCATTAACGACTTCTATCTGCTCCTCGAAGTTGGGGTGTGACACATCAACCACGTGCAATAGTAGATCTGCCTCTCGCACTTCATCGAGTGTGCTCTTGAAACTCTCTACAAGCTCCGTGGGCAGCTTACGAATGAAGCCCACTGTGTCGCTAAGTAAGAAGGGGAGATTGTGTACGATGACCTTACGTACGGTAGTGTCTAGTGTAGCGAAGAGCTTATTCTCGGCGAAAACCTCACTCTTGGCTAGGGCATTCATCAGCGTACTCTTGCCCACATTGGTATAGCCCACGAGAGCAGCACGCACCATCTTACCTCTATTCTTACGCTGCATCGACATCTGTCTGTCGATGAGCTTAAGCTCTTCTTTGAGGTGAGAAATACGATCTTGAATGATACGCTTGTCCGTCTCGAGCTGAGTTTCTCCCGGACCACGCATACCGACCCCACCTCTCTGACGCTCAAGGTGCGTCCATAGGCGAGTAAGTCTGGGCAACATATATCGATACTGTGCCAGTTCTACCTGAGTCTTGGCATAGGCCGTTTGAGCCCTTGAGGCGAATATATCTAGAATAAGACTTGTGCGGTCTAGTATCTTGACCTTGAGTGCGGCCTCTATGTTACGTAGCTGCTTGGGGCTAAGCTCATCATCGAAGATCACAAGACCGATCTCGTTCTCCTCGACATAGAGGCGAATCTCCTCCAACTTACCTTTGCCGACGAAAGTCACAGGGTGAGCGCTCTCCAGCCTCTGGACAAAACGCTTCACTGGGCGAACGCCAGCTGTTTCGCTCAAAAAATCAAGTTCATCTAAGTACTCCTTGACCTGCTCCTCACTCTGTGCACGAGTGATTAGGCCGACCAACACTGCTTCCTCAGATTTAACTTCTGTTATAATGAAATCTTTCATACTGACACAAAAATACGCATAAAGGCCAAAGCCATCAAATAGCCATAGTCCTTATAAATGGGATGATTGGGTACTGCTTAGGCAAATCCTGCTCAAGCGAACCTCTGCTAGGATAGGTCCTGCAGGAGCCTAGCCCAACGCTCATCGTTGACCTCTCGAGTGAAAAGCCTACGTCGCTCTAATGCAGCCAAACGCATACGCTCCAACCGACCCTCATCTCTACACAGAGCAACCAAAGTATCGGCATACTGTCCTAGATCAAATGGTCGAATACGTACCCCACAACTATCGTTTGCCCCCAAGATACCTTGCATACCAGCACAGCAATCGAAAACGAGCGGCACCACACCATAATTAATAGCCTCGGCCATAACCATTGGCCAACCCTCAAACGTCGAGGTCAAACAAAGAATAGAGGCTGTCTGATAAACTGAGCTAGTGTCGCTAATATACCCACAGAAATGCAGTCGCTCGAGCTTGAGTGCCTGCGCCATACGCTGTAGATGCTCCAGATCTCGGCCATTACCATATATCTTGAGCTCCCAATCGGGGAGCTGATATTGCACCTTACTCCAAACCTCCAACAAACGATCCACACGCTTCTGAAGGGGATCTAGACGCCCTACGAATACAATCTCCTTGGCCTTGTCCAACGGCGGATTGGGAACCAAGTCAATCGTATTATATATAGGGATGATTTTGTCAACTGTCACTCTATCCAAACCCAACACTTTAACAAACTGCTCCTTATACTCAGGGCAAAGCACAATAAAGCGGTCATAGAACTTAATTTGCTCTAGATTGATTCGCCTATTTTCCGCCTTAAATTTCGATAAGATCTGATACTTCAGACGTCCGATTGTCTGCCACTCTAGCCATTTGAGTATAGACTTGTGCCTCCTGAGCTTCTTACGCTCTAGCAAATGGGTGTACTCCCAGAATGGCTGCACATGGGACCAAAAAACTAGCCTACAACCGGTGGCCTCACGTACACCTAGGGGCACACTAGGGCTAGAGCTACAAACGAACAAAATATCTAGCTGACAAGTCTTGATGCACTCAATAAGCCCCTCGATACATACCCGATCGAGCAAGTCACAGCCCTCTGGGAGTAGCCAAATATCATCAAGATCTCCCGAGGGAGGCATAAATTCCTTTGGCTCGTGGGTTAGAGCAATGAATGTAGAGTGAATACCCCACGAGGCAAAGAGCTCAGCCGTATTATAAGACACTTGCTCGGCTCCGCCGAGATGCAAGTGATGATGTAGAAATCCTACTCGCTTTATGTAATGAATCATCTTGATGCAAACTTCTACTAATTAGTCATGCGTAAGCAATACATTCTCGTACACAGTGCGTAGCTCACGGACGATCTGTTTAGGGTTAAACCTTTGTGCATAGATACGCCCCTCATGCCTCATACGCTCGGCTAAGCGTCTATCATCAATAACCGAGAATATCTGGTCGGCTAGCATATCGGGGTCGTCGGGATCTGTGTACAGACTATTGGGACCTCCTGCCTCCTCCAGACAGCTCCCCGTAGCGCCTATGACGGGGACACCCGCATTGAGCGCTTCTATAAGCGGTATGCCGAAGCCCTCGAAACGAGAGGGATACACAAAGACCTCGGCTCCACCATAAATCCCGGGGAGATGCTCGCTAGGGATAGCATGCATCAGACGAACCCGAGCAGCGACTCCACGCTTGCGAGCCTCGGCCATGACGACATCGCAGTAGGGAGTGCGCTTACCTACAGCTATTAGGTGAATATTTTTATCAATCAAGAGCGAAAGAGCCTGAACAACCAGTTTGAGATTTTTGCGCTCCTCGATGCTACCCACAAAAAGGATATAGCGCTCTGGCAGCTGATAGTGCCCTCTGGCGAAAGCAATCTCCTCCGGTTTCATCTGAGCAAAGCGCGGCGAACAGCCCTGATAGATCACAGACACCCTCTCTGGCTCTACCCCAAAAACGTCTACAATATCTCTACGTGTGAACTCGCTCACAGCGATCACATGGTCTGCCGCCCTAGCAGAGGCTCCATACTTACGGCGATATAGTGCACGATCAATCGGTTTATAGAACTCAGGGTGACGAATAAAAGCCAAGTCATGTATCGTCACTACCGTACCAATGCGCTTCTCTCTATACAAGCCCAAAGGTAGCTCATTGCTCAGTCCGTGGTAGATATCAACCTCCTCTTTCAGGAGCATGGACTTGAGTCCATAGTTGCGCCACCATGCTCCGAGCATCTTGCCCATACCACTCTCTGGGGTGTGCAGGCTCACAGAGCGGTTCTGCAGCAAAGTATCGTATAGATGTGGATTGCCTAAACTCGGCGAGCAGAGCAAATAGTTGCTCTCGGGGTAGTACTCCGCTAGAGCACCTACGATGTAGCGGCTGTAGTTGCCTAGGCCTGTAAGATTGTTGGTGATGCGCTTGGCATCAAAAGCTATGTTCATGACAAACCTGATTGTGTCGATTGGGATTGATGAGGTCTGAGTAACCGATACGAATAACCGTACCTACGCCGCAGAGTATGGCTGATATCTTCGTACGACAGGTACTCTAGATAGAAACGCTCAGCATCCGCCTCTAGTATACCACGCCTACGGCTCCCCTTAGCCAAAAGAGTTGCTATGGTACGCCTAGAGAGGTAGCCAAGGTAGCGACGGGCAAAATCCACTAACCCTATGCCATAGACACGTCGGGCGTATCTAGCAGCCATTTTGGGTAGACGGGCCAGCCAAAACCTCTCATAAGCCTCAAGTAGTGCGTTCGTAGTAGTCAGCTGCTCCCAACCTCGCTCTCGAGCATACACTGTGGCCAGCGCTACTAGAAACGACCTATTGCTAGCCAGCCGAGAGAGGTTCTTAGCGGCTTCGGCCAGAGAGAGTGGACGGGAGCGAAAAGCCATACGATTGACATCGACCAAATAGAATTGATACTCTCCCCTCTCATCTCTACGATACAGCACATTGCCCGGCGAGAGATCTCGATGTACAATGCCTGCTATATGCAGATTGGCAATGAAGCGGCCTAGGGACTCTACGAAGCCCATCGGTGCAGTAAGCCCTCTAGCATGAGCATGAATATCATACTCCGTAGCATCGACCCAAGCCGATGCATAGTAGCTCCGCCCGAGAAGCCCCCAAGTGTCACGCTGCTCGGCATAGCCTAGAGGCTGAGCTGTAGCCCCTGATAGGAAATCGAGCTGCAAGGCGTGCAGATAAGAGCGCTTAGCCTTGCTTACTCCCAAGTAGCTGTAATAGATGCGACGTGGCAAGGACACACGCCCAAAACACTTGAGGACATAGGCAGGCTCCGAGCCATATTGTAGGCGATAGAGCATGTTGCGCCCCTCGTATATAGGTGTACACTGCCAGCCTGCGGGCAGAGATGCGCCAGAGCGAAAAGCTTCTGCCACCTCAATCAGCTCACAGAGCCGACGCTGTGCCACCCCATCAATAGCTCGATAAATGACTCGATCGTTCATATTAGTACAAATATAACCATTTATCTCTAGTGCTCGCCCCCTACTGCCCGAGCTGACATGGCTGCACACACTCTGCCCCACAGAGCTACGAACGCAGAGATGAGGATTGCACCAAGCCCAAAGGCAGGTACAACCCTCATCGAGATGTTTGTTTAGTAGGATCTACAAGAGAGGCTTACTTCTCTTCGCGCCCCTTGGCGTAGGCCTCCATAGCCTCATAGCTCATAGCCATAGAGCTGAAGCCACCGTCATTGAACAGGTTCTGCATCGTGATCTTACGTGTCAGATCACTAAATAGAGAGATACAGTAGTCGGCACAGTCATCGGCATCGGCATTGCCTAGAGGAGAGATATCCTCGGCGAAGTGCAGCAGATCAACCATACCCTTAACACCGCTACCTGCCGTAGTCATCGTTGGTGACTGAGATACGGTATTGATGCGCACACCCTTCTCACGACCATAGTAGTAGCCGAAGCTACGAGCGATGGACTCTAGCAAGCTCTTGGCATCGGCCATATCGCCATAACCGAGGAAAATGCGCTGAGCAGCAATGTAGGTCAATGCCACCACCGAGCCGCCTTGCGCGATTGCATCAAGCTTCTTGGCTGTCTGGAGCATCTTGTGAAAAGAAACAGCAGAGATATCAAGCGTCGTAGAGAGTAGCTTATAGTCTAGATCGTCGTAGCTACGACCCTTACGCACGTTGGGGCTCATACCGATAGAGTGTAGGACGAAGTCTACTGGCCCACCGAAGGTATCCATAGCAGTCTTGAAGACGAGCTCTAGATCCTCTAGGCTAGTTGCATCGGCTGGCACGACCTTAGCTCCGAGCTTCTCACCAAGCTCATTGAGCTGTCCCATACGTACGGCAACGGCAGTGTTGGTCAGGATAACTTCTGCCCCCTCCTCTACTGCACGCTCAGCTACACGCCAAGCAATCGACTGTTCGTTTAGGGCGCCGAAGATGATACCCTTCTTACCCTTCAATAGATTATAGCTCATAATCCTTATATTCTTTTTAGTGGTTAGTTAGTTCTACTTTAATGGTCAGCCTGTTCGGCTTCTATATGCACAAAGGTACAACTTTTGTGCGTCCCCCCAATACCCACTAAGTTTTTTCAGACCTACTGACAATCACTGGAGAGGTCTATTCATCACCTTTTCGGTTAAAGTATGTAAATGAATTAGTCTTAAAGTTGAGATAACACAGGCACTATTCATAAAGACTGATGAGATTTACCCCAAAAATGAAGGACTAATTTTGTCCGATTGTAGGACTAACTTGTTGCGATGTGTCCACCAATCCCAACAAATTGATGGGTAGAAAATCTCTACACAATGGCACAGAAACACCGGATCGCTAGCAAAAACAACTTATCCAAAAGGATATCAACGCATTACAATCAGCCTCTTTAAGGCGGGTGTTTTCATGCGGCTGGGAGTAAGCTCCCCAAAGAGGTAGAGTGCAACCTAGAAGCCGCTAGAGGGCAAATACGAGGTCTACCCTCCTCTACCCTTACGAGGCAAAAGCTACTACGATTGTACTCCTATTTTGTTAAGATATGTTGCTGTTTTTATATTCGCCTCTCAACTCTAGCCTAACGTGCAGTCAATCAGACTGACCACAAATGACTTGTAGATTGAGATCAGTTACGCCACAAGTATATGAGGCTGATCTGTGCTAGAGCATAAGCCCTCAATAAGCATCACATTGGGCATTAGGTATAATATCTACACGCACACTCCCAAAGGCAAGTATGAGAGGAAAAACGCTATCTTTGTGAGTTCGACAGAGTAAGATCTTTGTGGGGTTTTTCTTGCTATGAGCTAGCCCTGCAGTCTTGGCGAACAAGAAGCTAAAAAGCATAACAAATAAAAACAAACGATATATGGCAAGTATTAGAGATGGAGAGAACGAGCTCAAGCTCCTAGGCAGTAGCACAGAATATAAGCAGGACTATGCCCCCGAGTGCCTCGAGGCCTTTACCAACAAACACCAAGGCACAGACTATTGGGTTAGATTTCATTGCCCTGAGTTCACTAGTCTATGCCCTATCACGGCACAACCAGACTTCGCTACCATATACATCAACTATATCCCCGATGTGCGTATGGTGGAGAGCAAGAGTCTCAAGCTGTACCTATTCTCCTTCCGTAGCCATGGTGCTTTTCACGAAGACTGCGTCAATATCATCATGCAGGATCTGATCAAGCTCATGGATCCTCGCTACATTGAGGTGCTTGGCGACTTCACTCCTCGAGGCGGCATCAGCATCCTTCCTTACTGCAACTATGGTCGTCCGGGAACTAAATACGAGGCGCTAGCCGAGCAGCGACTCGCCAACTATCCAGTCAAATGAAACGTGCACTAGCTATCATCAACCCTATCTCTGGTACGGCCTCCAAAAACAACCTGCCGGGACGACTGGCCGAGGCCTATCAAGAGACAGATATACAGCTATACATCAGCTATACTAAGGCAGCAGGCCACGCCTACGACCTAGCCAAGAGAGCTGTTGAAGACGGTTTCGAGTACGTTATAGCTATCGGGGGCGATGGCACCATCAATGAGATAGCCCAAGCCCTACTACATAGCCCTACAACACTCGGGATCATACCCAAAGGCTCGGGCAATGGACTGGCAAGGGCATTAGGACTACCGATGAGCGAGAAGAAAGCAATCGAAACGCTCACCTCTGGCGAGAGCATCACGATAGACTGCTGTCTAGCTAATGGTAAGCCCTTCTTCTGTACTTTCGGCATGGGCTTCGATGCTGAGGTAAGTGCGGCATTTGCGGAGGTTCCGTTCAGAGGCTTCCTATCCTATGCCAAAACCTCTATTGAAAAGTACATCAACTACAAGCCTAGCATCTATCGGGTGCAGATGGACGAGCACGAACCGATCCAAACAGAGGCCTTCGTCGTCGCAGCAGCCAACGCCAATCAGTATGGCAACAACGCCTACATCGCTCCCAAAGCGAGCATGACAGACGGCAAGTTTGATCTCGTAATTCTCAAACCCTTCCCAGTGCTGGAGCTGGCACAGATCACGATGCAGCTATTCAGCAAGCGTATGGAGGAGAATGCTCACCAGAGCTCATACCAGATCAAGCGTGCCGTGATCGAGCGAGAAGCCGACGGCGTAGTTCACCTAGATGGGGAGCCGCTCAAATTCGACAAGCGCATAGAGCTAGAGATGTTGCCTGCGGCAATACACGTTATTGCCCCCAAAGAATAAAAATAGCACTACCATAAGAAATGAATTGGAAACGATTTAACCTCATCAACAATGTCCTCGGGTGGCTAGTCTTCGTGATTGCGACGACAGTCTACCTAATGACTATTGGCCCGACGGCGAGCCTGTGGGACTGCGCCGAGTTTATCGCCTGTGACTATCGCCTAGAAGTAGGGCACCCGCCGGGTGCTCCCTTCTACATGCTTGTATATAATGTCATCTCTCACCTAGCGCCAGATGCGACGCAGGTGGCGCTCTATACCAATGCCACCAGTGCAGTCATCAGTGGGCTAACGATCCTTTTCCTTTTCTGGACGATCACGCACATGCTTCGTCGAGTGATTAACCCACACTTCCGCCTCTCTGCTAGCCCAAACGACCCTTCGGCTCAGAGCATCAGCCTCTCACAGGGGATTGCGATCTTCGGCAGTGCATTGGTCGGCTCTCTAGTATATACATTCTCAGACACGTTTTGGTATAGCGCTGTGGAGGCAGAGGTTTATGCCTTTAGCTCTCTATTCACAGCTGTTGTCTTCTGGTTGATGTTTAAGTGGGAGGAGCGCAGCGATGCCGAGAGGTCAGATAGGTGGATTATCCTCATAGCCTACCTCATGGGGCTAAGCATCGGGGTACACCTCCTGAACCTGCTCTGCCTACCGGCTATGGCACTCATCTACTACTACCACAAGGCCGATCGACCAAGTATCAAGGGCATGATTGCCTCTGTGTTGGTGTCTTTCGTGTTAATCGTCGTGATGATGTATGGCATCGTGCAGGGCGTGCCCAAAATGGCAGGACGCTTCGACTACTTCTTCGTCAATACGCTGGGCACGAGCTTCAATACGGGTCTTTATTTCTATCTAGCCCTCGTATTGACTATCCTCTCATGGTCTGTCTACGAGGCGCACCGTGTCTATACGAGTGGTTCATCGGTCGATATACGCCTCAAAGCTGCGATATTCGCCTCTATCTTGATTATGGGCATCCCCTTCCTCGGCAGTGGTATGCTCTTGGGTATCGTCTTGAGCATTGCCCTCGGGGTGTATCTCTTTAAGTTCAGCAAGCTACAGCCAAGGCTCGTACATACGATGCAGATGAGCTTGCTAGCCATAGCTATTGGCTTCTCATCTTATGGCGTAATCCTCGTACGTGCCATAGCAGATACGCCAATGAATGAGAATGCACCCAACAATGCTTTCTCACTCCGCTACTATCTAGCTCGTGAGCAGTACGGAGCTGCTCCTCTACTCTATGGGCCTAGCTTCGCCTCTCGAGCAGTACGCATCAACCCCGGCAAAGAGGTTATCGGGAAGGCTCCCAAGGCATCGCCCAACGATCCCGACCGCTACGTCAAGCTCTACGATCAGCCAGAGGCCGAGTATCCAGATGACCAAAAAATGTTCTTCCCTCGTGTACACGATCGTAGCCGAGCGCAGAGCTACAACATCTGGATGGGACGCAACCCCAACGACATGAGCCAGCCAACGTTTGGCGATAACCTACGTTATTTCTTTACCTACCAAGTAAACTATATGTACTGGCGATACTTCTTGTGGAACTTCGCAGGACGTCAAAACGACCTGCCTGGAGATGGTGGTCTGATGAAGGGGAATGCCGTTACGGGGATTTCGTTCATTGACAACTTCCTTGTCGGTTCGCAAGATAATATGCCCGACTCTATGGCCAAAAACAAAGGATATAACGTGTACTACGCAATGCCTCTAGTGCTCGGGCTACTGGGTATGTTCTACCAAGTGAGTCGTCGCCGCCTACGCAAACGTGGGGACAAAACACTCGGCACTGAGGACGAATACGACAACATCGGGCACTACAGCTTCTGGATAACCTTCCTATTATTCTTCATGACAGGTCTGGCAATCTTACTCTATCTGAACCAAACTCCCGGGCAACCACGCGAACGAGACTATGCTTATGCAGGTTCGTTCTATGCTTTCGCTATCTGGATTGGATTCGGAGTAGCGGGTCTGTGGCGCCTAGTCGCCCGAGCTAAGCTATCAGATACGGCTAGTGCCATCGCTGCTACTGCCATCGCTCTGCTTGTACCCATACAGATGGCGAGCCAAAACTGGGACGACCACGATCGCTCTGGACGTACCATAGCACGAGATATGGGCATCAACTATCTCGAGAGTTGCGAGCCGAATGCTCTGCTCGTCTGCTACGGAGATAATGACACCTTCCCTCTTTGGTATGCACAAGACGTAGAAGGCGTACGCACCGATGTACGCACGATAAACCTTAGCTACTTGGGCGGGGACTGGTACATCGATCAGATGCGGCGTGCGACCTATGAGGGCAAACCTGTTCCGATGAAGTATATGAAGCCCGACTTCTACTACTTCAAAGAATTGGCGTACGTGGCAGATGAGAAGCGTCCGATGCTCCTAGAGGACGCCCTCAAGCTAACGACAGGTACTCCCAAAGAAACAGAGGCAATCTTCCCAACGCAATTTGTCATGCTCCCAGTAGACTCGGCTACCGTAGCCCAAAGCCTAGAGCGAGAGAACCCTGAGCTTGCCAAGCGCGTCGTACCCAATATGCCGATTTCTCTGGCAGGCAAACAATATCTAGACCGTGGCGGACTAGTGCTACTCGACATGCTACAAGAAAACGAGTGGAAGCGACCAATATATTGGTGCATCACATCGCCTCGCAATGCCTTCAGCAACATGCCGAACTATCACGTACAGACAGGTATGACCTACCAACTCCTACCACTCGACCTGACGACCGATAGTATCCGTGGCGAGGTTGAGCCACTACGCCTTGAGCAGATGTACACGAATGTGATGACTAAGTTCCGCTGGGGCGGAGCCGACAATCCAAATGTATATCTCGACGATACAGGACGTAACATGATGGTTGGTATGCGCTCCAATGTATTCGTTCCACTGGCTAAGGCACTACTCAAAAAAGGCGATAAGGTAAGAGCTCAAGAAGTGCTCCGCCGCTGCCTAGAGGTTATCCGCCCAGAGGTAGTGCCTTACGACTACTTCAGCATTCGTTTTGCCCAAGCACTCTACGAGGCTGGTATGCATACAGAGGCTGATCAAGTGGCTTCGGAGATCTGCTCGAGTGCCATGCGTACGCTTGACTGGTGCTTCCGTCTGAGCGAAAGCAACCTAAAGCGTGCTTACAACGATGGTGAAATGCACAACAACTTCGACACAGCACTGATGACCTACCAGATCGCCCGTAGCCACGGTAGCACAGTGCTAGATATGCATCAGGAGAAGCTGCTACTCTACAGCCGCTATCTAGCGCCAGAGAGAGCAGCAGGCGAGCCAACCAAAGAGCAACCTACAAGCCAACCTGCCCAGTGATCGAGCGTCTACTCTGCCGAGTACCTCTGTGGTACCGAGCATTTTTCCCGGGCGCACGCTGGCGAATCCCTGCAATCAGAGGGAAAAGTATCTATCTGACTTTCGATGATGGGCCAGTACCTGAGGTAACTCCTTGGGTACTGGACACCCTCGACGAGCTAGGAGTGAAGGCAACTTTCTTCTGCGTTGCGGACAATGTGCGCAAATATCCCGAGCTATTCCAAGACATCATCAGCCGTGGTCATCAGGTAGCGAACCACTCCTATCACCACCTCAAAGGGCTTACTTGCCCCACGAAGCGGTATATGCAAGATGTCTACCAAGCTCATGAGCTCATTCAGTCACGCTACTTTCGCCCTCCCTACGGGCACCTGCGTCTATCTCAAGTGCGAGAGCTAAGCCACAGCTTCGAGATCATCATGTGGGACGTCTTGACACGTGACTACAACTCCAAGCTACACCCCGACGAAGTCTTCGGTCTGGTACAGCGCTATGCACGCAACGGCTCTATCATCGTCTTTCACGACTCTATCAAGGCAGAGTGCAATATGAAGATTGCGATGCCTCGAGCTGTGCAGTGGCTCAAAGACGAGGGCTATCACTTCCTACGTATCGGGGACGCTCCATAGAGCAGAGGGGAGCAGAGAGTACCCTAATCCTCGACCGCACACTCCACCAAACAGAACCGCCTGCGTAGCGAAGATGCTACGCAGGCGGTTCTGTTTCTCTCAAAAAACCTTAGCGGCTCGAGATAGAGCTATGAAATACACACAATCTAGTGAAGCTTACTTCTTGGCTGAATAGGCTTTCAGCCCCGTTAGGCCGTCAATCCTTTGTCCCTTGGCATTGAACGGATTGGGAGCGGCACCATCAATCAACTCGGCAAGCAGTACATAGTTACACTCAACCTATCGTTTGACCTTGTGCAGTCTAACCTGCCTATCGCCCGAGTGGGTAACACAGAGGAAACTATTGCACAATATCCATAGAGGAACCCACTAGAGGCATCAGGCTAACAAGGGGAGAGGATAACTATTTCTAATGGATTTTGTCTCACACAAATCAAGTAGCTCTCTCTGTCATTGTCCGCTAACCCAGATTTATATTTTAGATCAGTTTTCAGAATGTTAGTGGGAATACTATGCGGATATGGAGCAGAAGATACAAAGGTCGTATTTGCCCCCTAGGAGGCTCTAGATTGCGTTCATCTTCGCATGAGCATTTGCCCCCACCCGACCCCAAAACCGCCTCAAAAACGCCATGAAACTAAAACACTAAAAAACAAATAGATACACCAATCAATTAGGAGATTTTCTGCTTCTAAGGCACACTATCCCTACTTTTTCCCCATCAATCCGTTGAGATTGATGGGCACACCGGAATGAATCAGTCCTACAACTAAACAAAATCAGTCCTTCAATTTTCACAAAGAAGCCTCTTCACTGTCCATGAAAACACCTTATAATCGTCTAAATCCTAGGCTAAATATCAACAATTCTTAACACTATATCTAGAAAATGGGCTACTAGCGATACTGACAAATGCAAGGGCTTGAGATATGCTCTGCCTAATAGTTTGGTCAATAACGATCTTGGGTATATTTGCAGTGTAGATATTGAGGATCATGAGAGTGGTAATCGGGATTACATCTAATGGTTGCTCTATCTCTTACCGGACGAATAGTACAATGAAATGGAAGAATTATCATGTTCACATTCAAAGTGTTTTTTCTTACTACTCAGGCCTATCTATATGGGGAGGTACCCTTGGCCTATGTCAGCCTCGGGTGCTATCAAGGTAAGCTCTATGCGTAGAGCTAGCTCTTGGGCCGAGGAGTCTCTCGAGACTAACGCCATTGTCTAAAAAGGCATATCATCAGAGCCCAAAGAGAGCAAGGGTAAGACAGCCCAAGCGGAGAGCTTGAGCCACTATCTAGAAGTGAGCACATCGTACTCTAGAGGCGATGATATAGATGTCCAAATGGGGCCACGGAGCTCTCTAACCCAAACGACCTTATCGGGATTGTACATTTTTTATGATTTCTCGGCTTGAGAATGTGTCTAATTTGACGGATTTTTGTAATTTTGTGTCAAACACTCAAGTCGGAGTGTTTTTACTGAGATGCGTATATTCAATTCATTCAAGAAGCTGATATTTGCCTCGATACTGCTCCTCCCCTGGCAATGGGGTGGAGCTCAGTCTTTTCGGATTGAGGGGGTACAGCACCAACTCGCCGAGAGCAATGCCCCTGAGCGCCTAGACGTTTATGTGCTTATGGGACGAGCTGAGCGCTTGGTCCTAGCGGGAGCAGCGACAGCCAGTGCTTGGCGATATAGCAAAGATGCGCTACAAGCAGAGCCCCTACCGAGTGCTGTCTACAACGCAGATCTTGGGGCATGGCTCATCAATCAACCAGAGGCTGGCTACGGCTATTTTATCCGCCCAACAGAGGGATTGCCTCGCTACTACTACCTGATCGACTACGCTGCTACACCACTAGAGATTACCTCTCTGTCGGCGGAGCCACACCCTAGCGACCCCTGCTCTCGCATACGACTCTCCGCTCAGGGTTCCATACCAATGCTTACCTATCATACCCCTAGTGGAGTGCCGCACACTCTAGCACGAGAGCTATCCCTGCGCTACGATCAGTTCGTTTGGGACGAAGCCTCTCGCAGCTACCAGAGAGAACAGCAGAGGAGCATAGCTGAGGCACAGGATAATCACATTGAGCTAGAGGCTTCCCTTGCCGACACCCCCTATACGCTAGAGGGAGATAAATGGATCAAATCTTTCGGACTAAACTATCGCCCCATTACCTCTTCCGTGGTAGAGGGCTATCGTTTGGCTGTTCGGCCGTACATAGAGGTTGAGGGGCAGGACGGAGGCAAAGAAGTAGACTGGGAGAACTTATCGGCACCAGCTACTCTGCGACTAGCGGCCATTGGTAACGAGCCCGCTGCCGCCAAGTATCAGTGGCGTATAGAGCGCATGGAGGACAATGCTCCCCTACTCAATTACACGGGCGCAGAGGCGACCTACACCTTCAATCAATCAGGGCGCTACCGCATCCGACTAGATGTTAGCAACAGATCGGGCACTTGCTTCGACAATAGTTTCGAGCAAGTTGTTCGCATCACAGAGTCGAGCTTGGAGGTTCCCAATGCCTTTAGTCCCGGTTCTAGCCCGGGGATTAATGATGTTTTCAAGGTATTCGCTCGATCGCTTGTTCGTTTCGATGCACGCATCTTCAGTTCCTCTGGCCAAGAGATCTATCGCTGGGGGGATCCCAATGGTGGCTGGGACGGACATTATCGGGGGCGTATTGTACCCTCTGGGGTTTATTACTACGTGATTACAGCCGAGGGATCGGACGGCGTGAAGTACAATCGCAAGGGATCAATCAGCATTCTCAAAAGCGATTTCGATGGCTCTGAGCCCAAACCTCAGAGATAACACCCTATTAGGGTAAGAATACAGGACTACAACTTAGATGCAAGATATAGAAATAAGAGGAGCTAGAGTTCACAACCTCAAAAATATAGACGCTCATATACCACGCTATTCGCTCTCGGTGCTTACTGGGTTGAGCGGTAGTGGCAAGTCGTCCCTTGCCTTCGACACTATTTTCGCCGAAGGACAAAGGCGGTATATAGATACCTTCAGTGCCTACGCCCGTGGATTTCTGGGTGGAGGTATGGAGCGGCCCGACGTCGATGATATACAAGGGTTGGGCCCAGTAATCTCGATTGACCAGAAGACGACGAACCGCAACCCCCGCTCTACCGTGGGTACGGTGACTGAGATCTACGACTTCTTTCGTCTGCTCTACGCTAGGGCTGGAGAGGCCGTGTCTTATCTCTCTGGCAAACCTATGGTGCGCTACACCGAGGCTCAAATACTAGACCTTATCATAGCACGCTACCAAGGGCGCAGGGTACTACTGCTAGCACCAGTGGTCAAGCAACGCAAGGGGCACTACAAGGAGCTCTTTGAGCACCTACGCAAAAAAGGCTACCTATCCGTACGTGTCGATGGCGAGCTCCGTGAGATCACTTACGGAATGAAGCTCGACCGCTATAAGCTACATAGCGTAGAGGTGCAAACCGACAAACTCGTTGTAGACGAGGAGCACAGAAGCCGACTAGCCAGCAGCGTCAATTTGGCGATGCGAGAGGGCGATGGCGTGATGATGGTAATGGATATAGGAACTGGGGAGATGAGCTACTACAGCCGCAAGCTGATGTGTCCTGATACGGGGCTTGCCTACAGCGAGCCTGCCCCACACAATTTCTCCTTCAACTCGCCCAACGGCTACTGCCCACACTGTAGAGGGCTAGGCGAGGTCAAGATCCTAGACCGAGAGGCTATGATACCTGACCCTAGTCTGAGTGTCTACAAGGGAGGGATTGCTCCTCTAGGTAAACACAGAGGAATCCTTGTCTTCAGGCTCCTTGAGGGACTTTTTGCTCGCCACGAGGCCGATATCAAAGCACCAATCCGTGACCTCCCAGAGGGTTTGATTGAGGAGATTTTATATGGGACTACCGATGGCATCGCCATCGACCACAAGGAGTTCTACGGTACGGGGACGTTTTCGGTGAACTATAATGGCCTAGCCGAATACCTGCCCGAGCTAAGCGGAGAGGAGTTTGACTACAACGCCAATAAATGGGCCATGCAGTTTATGAAAACTGAAGTGTGCCCAGAGTGCGAGGGGCTGCGACTAAACAAAGAAGCCCTACATTACTATATAGATGGCAAAAACATCGGCGAGCTTGGCGGGCTAGAACTCACCTCTCTGTCCACTTGGCTCGAGGGCATTGAGCAGCGATTAAGTGGAGCCCAACGTACCATCGCCACCGAGGTGCTCAAAGAGATTCGCAAACGTATCTCCTTCCTGCTTGATGTTGGGCTAGGGTACCTGTCAATGAACCGTTCTGCCGCCACACTCTCTGGGGGCGAGAGCCAGCGCATTCGCCTAGCGACACAGATAGGCACGCAGCTCGTTGAGGTACTATATATCCTAGACGAACCCAGCATTGGTCTACATCAGAGAGATAATATGCGCTTGATTGATTCACTCAAGCAGCTAAGAGATCTAGGCAATACAGTCATCGTTGTGGAGCACGACAAGGACATGATGCTACAAGCCGACCATGTCATCGACATGGGGCCCAAGGCTGGTCGCTTGGGAGGCGAGGTAGTATTTCAAGGTACTCCCAAAGCGATGATGACAGCTCGCACCATCACGGCGCAGTATATCAGTGGAGATATGTCTATCGAAGTTCCTACTGTAAGAAGACAAGGATCGGGAGAGGTACTACGCATACGAGGCGCGAGGGGCAATAACCTACGAGGTATAGATGTAGAGCTCCCTCTCGGGACACTGATCTGTGTGACGGGAGTATCTGGTAGTGGCAAGAGTACGCTGATCAACCAGACACTCTACCCTGCCCTTAGCCAGAGGCTCTACCGCTCTATGGAAGAGCCCATGCGACACGATGGCATTGATGGCATTGAGCTCATAGACAAGGTTGTTTCTGTCGACCAAGCACCCATCGGACGTACTCCACGCAGCAATCCTGCTACTTACACGGGATTATTTACGGATATTCGCAATCTATTCGTAAATTTACCAGAGAGTAAGATGCGAGGATATAAGCCTGGGCGCTTCTCCTTCAATGTATCGGGAGGTAGATGCGACACGTGCAGAGGAAATGGCTATAAGAGTATAGAGATGAATTTCCTACCCGATGTGCTAGTTCCTTGCGAAGTGTGTCATGGCAAGCGCTACAACCGAGAAACTCTTGAGGTACGCTTCAAGGGCAAGTCTATTGCGGACGTGCTCGACATGACGATCAATATGGCTGTAGAGTTCTTTGAGCATGTGCCACATATCCTCAAGAAGCTACTCGTACTACAGGAGGTCGGCTTAGGCTACATCAAGCTGGGGCAGTCCTCGACCACACTCTCTGGAGGCGAGAGCCAGCGTATCAAGCTGGCCGCAGAGCTATCCAAGCGAGATACGGGACGTACGATGTATATACTAGATGAGCCTACTACGGGACTACACTTCGAGGATATACGTGTGCTGATAGGTATTCTCAATCGCTTGGTCGAGAGAGGAAATACGATAGTAGTCATCGAGCACAACCTTGACGTCGTCAAGTGTGCAGATTACCTAATAGAGATTGGCCCAGAGGGAGGGAGGGAAGGTGGACAGCTAGTCTACTCTGGTACTCCAGAGGGTTTGGCAGAGTGCAAGCACAGCCAAACTGCTCCTTTCCTCAAAGCCGAGTTGAGTGCAAAATGATTGAGTTAGTAACTATGGATGTATTTACAGTATTTGAACTATGAAAATAGAGAGTCGTTTATCCAATAAGATCTGCCCCGAGGGCATGTCTATAGAGGACTGGCAGGTAGCCTTGCGCCGCGAACATGCAGAGCAAGCAGACTTCACTGTAGAGCACCTCGATGACAACCGCATCTGGGGGGACTATTTGGTTAGTAGTGGATCGGGGCGCTACCGAACTGCATTCAGAGGAGTACGTAGCGATCGGAACTTTTGTTCTTGCCTCGACTTCCGCACCAATGGGCTAGGTACTTGCAAGCATCTAGAGGCTGTAGCACTATATTTGCAAGAACATGTGGAGGGCTACCCATGGGCGGGTATGACCTATAACCCACCCTATTCGTCCATATACGTCAGCTATAAGGGAGGGCGGAGCATCAGAATGCGTCTTGGTGATCAGTTTACCATGGAGTATCTACAGCTCTACAAGAAGTACTTCACCGAAGAAGGCATTTTACCTCCCGAGAACTATCATCTACTCTCTGAGATTTGCGAGCAGGCGAGAGCTATCTCCAACACCTTCCGCTGCTACGAAGATGTAGAGGAGTTTGTCCGTGAATACATTCGAGAGGAAACATGGCGCTTGGAGCTACGCAACAGCTTCCCCGAAGGCATGATACCTTGGGATCGTGTCGAGTACTCGGCTAAAGATCGCTATATGGAAGAGCTTCTCTACCAGCTATGCTACAGACATTGTAGCCTAATGGTAGGTGCCAAATCTCCCAACTTCGCACACCTAGTAGCCCGGCTCGTTGAAGAGGTCTACCAAGGAGTGGAGCAGATCCATCAGGGGTACGTAGTCCTAGACAATGAGGCTGAGGTTAGCCTATGGAGGTCTATTATGTCGCTCTATCAAGAGTTTGCACAGCTACCCATACGCATCTTGACCTCTAGCGAGTTTGCTGCGCTACCTCTAGTAGATCACCCCGCTACAACCTTCGTGTACGTGGACAATGCCGACCGGCTCAAGGAGTGGAAAAACAATGTATCTGTGACGATCAAGAAGATGCATATAGAGCATCTCTTCATGCGCATTGATACGCTACGTAAACTCACCCCCGTACAGCTATCCTCGATCTTGCAGCATATTAGTCCGTTCGTTATCGGACCATTCTACAAGTTCATTCACAAGTATCGCCCAGTCTTCCCTCTACTAGACGACGGCAGCAATATGCCAGAGGAGGCCTTGAAGTATATCACTCTCTGCACAGAGGTTGTGGCCCAGTCTATACGTATTCCTCAGACTGATATGGACGCTACCACTAGGGACGTAAAGAACATGACGAGCCAAGAGAAAGCCGATCTATTCGTCCAGTCCCTTCTCTCCGTACTCGAGGATCCAGACGCCTGCCAAATACTCAAAGAAAGACTAAGTTCATTATAGACTAGATGCAAGACCCTATTGATTTAGAATACCTCAATAATCTCAACTCTGCTCAGCGCGAGGCTGTCGTCTACAACGATGGCCCCGCGCTGGTCATTGCTGGTGCTGGCAGTGGCAAGACACGTGTACTGGTCTACAAGCTCCTGCACCTGATTCGCTGTGGCTATGCGCCCTACAAGCTCATGGCTCTAACCTTCACAAACAAGGCAGCACGTGAGATGCGCCAGCGCATCAGTCTATATGCTCCAGAGCAAGCACGCTTCATACGTATGGGGACATTCCACTCTATCTTCATGCAGATCTTACGTGTCCATGCCGAGCTACTAGGCTATACCCCTTCGTTCTCTATCTACAATACGACCGATAGCAAGAATAGAATCAAAGCAATCATGAAGCTCATGGGACTAGACGACAAGGTATATAAGCCGGGCGTCGTGCTCAACCGTATCTCATCAGCCAAGAATCGCCTCATCAGCCCAGAGGTCTATCGCTCGACGACCGAGTTGCTTAGTGCCGATGCCAAGGCTCAGATGCCACGCCTTAGTGAAATCTATACAAGGTACTCGGCCGAGCTCAAGCAAAACAATGCGATGGATTTCGACGATCTGCTTTTCCAGATCAATGTACTCTTTCGTGACTACCCAGATGTACTAGCCCATTGGCAAGAGCGAATAGACTATTTGCTTATCGACGAGTATCAGGATACCAACTTCGCCCAGTATATGATTGCCAAACAGCTGATGCAACACAAGGGGGCAATCTTCGTGGTCGGCGATGATGCCCAAAGCATTTATTCCTTCCGAGGAGCTAACCTAGAGAATATGCTTGGCTTCAAGAAGACTTTCCCAAAGGCCAAGACCTTCAAACTAGAGCAAAACTATCGTTCTTCTCAAACGATCGTGCAGGTGGCTGGTGCCCTCATTACTCACAATCAGAATCAAATCCCCAAAGAAGTGTTCTCACTTGGTGCCATAGGAGATCCCATAGAGCTACACGAAACTTACTCTGCAGACCTAGAGGCTATGTGGGTATGCAAAAGGATTGAGCAGATAAGAGATCAGTATGGCTCATCGTACGAAGATTTTGCAGTCCTATACAGAACCAACGCACAGAGCCGTATTCTAGAGCAGGCATTTCGTCGCTTAAGTATCCCATTCCGTATTTACGGCGGACGATCTTTTTTCGATCACAAGGAAATTATGGACGTCATCGCTTATCTACGCCTAATGATTAACCCTTACGATAGTGAGTCGCTCCTGCGGATCATCAACTATCCACGTCGAGGTATCGGAGATACTACCGTGCTGAAGCTACAACAAGCTGCTAGCCTACAAGCTACTCCCTTAGTCGATGTGCTAAGAGATCCAGAAGCAGTGGGGCTAGCATTCAACAAGGGGACTCTTACCAAACTCCAGAGCTTCCACCAGCTACTAGAGGATATGCGTGCGCTTATGAAAAGTGAGTTACAGTTCTTCGACTTAGCTCAGCAGCTGATTACCCGTACGGGTATCCCCCTTGATCTGATGAGCGATAATAGTAGTGAAGGGAAGATGCGACAGCAGAACGTCAAAGAGCTACTGGCAAGCATCAAAGAGTACGAACTCAATAACCTTGAGGCAGGCACAGAGCCTTCTCTGGAAAGCTATTTGAGTGAAATCTCGCTTATGACGGATCAAGATGCTAATGCGGAGGACGAAGTCGGCGTCACGGCTATGACGATGCATGCCTCCAAGGGGCTAGAGTTTCCACACGTATTTATAGTAGGTCTAGACGAACCGCTATTCCCCTCGGCTAAGCAGGGAGATCTAAACGACCTCGAGGAGGAGCGCCGATTATTCTATGTAGCATTAACCCGAGCCGAGAAGACTTGCCATATTGGCTATGTGCGCGAGCGGTTCATCAATGGGCAGACGACATTTGTACGCCCTAGTCGATTCCTCCGAGAGCTTCCTCCAAATTTACTTAGTCGCAATGCTGCAGCTAGAAGTACATTAGCCGTGCAGCAGGAGCGAGAGAATGACTTCTGGAGCCAACGCCCTAACAAGCAAGAGGGAACACCTCTACCCAAGACCTTCACTACTGGGCAATCATTCCTGCCCACAAATGGCGGACGCATGAAGCACCTCGGGCGTAGGACTACAGATGATCCCGCCCCAACGAAGTATCGAGAGCTCGGGAACTTCAAGGTCGGGATGCGTGTTTTGCACAAAAGATTTGGTCAAGGGGAGATCCTAGACATCGAGCAAGGAACCGAAGCCACGGCGACAATATGCTTCGACGATGGCAATACTCGTAAGCTCCTTTTGCGTTTCCTCAACATCAGCGTTGTGGAGTAGTACACGAGGACAAATGAATGTGTTGAGGATTGCTCCGAAAGATGTACTTTTGTGACTTAAAACTATTGTATAACGAATAAATTACGGACGATATAAATATATGATGACGTCAAAGGAAATCCGGGCATCGTACAAAGCATTTTTTCAGAGCAAGGGCCACCAGATTGTGCCTAGTGCTCCTATGGTAATCAAAGGCGACCCTACCTTGATGTTTACCAATGCTGGAATGAACCAGTTTAAGGATATCATTCTCGGACATGCAGACATCAAATATCCACGTGTTGCCGATTCTCAGAAGTGCCTTCGAGTTAGCGGTAAGCACAACGACCTAGAGGAGGTAGGACACGACACCTATCACCACACGATGTTTGAGATGCTTGGCAACTGGTCATTCGGTGACTATTTCAAACGTGAAGCAATTGAGTGGGCTTGGGAATACCTCACCGAAGTACTAGGTGTAGACAAGAACCGACTCTACGTGACTGTATTCGAGGGATCTGCCGAGGACAACCTAGAGAGAGATAATGAAGCCGCTTCTATCTGGGCACAATTCCTACCCAGCGAGCGCATCATCAATGGCAATAAGAAGGATAACTTCTGGGAAATGGGCGATCAAGGCCCATGCGGTCCATGCTCCGAGATACATATTGATATTCGCTCGGACGAGGAACGTGCAACGGTCGATGGCCTGACATTGGTGAACCAAAGCCACCCACAAGTCATTGAGATCTGGAATCTCGTCTTCATGCAGTACAATCGCAAAGCAGATGGCTCACTAGATAGTCTACCCAACAAGGTTATTGATACGGGCATGGGCTTCGAGCGCCTATGTATGGCGATACAAGGCAAGACCTCAAACTACGATACCGACATCTTCACCCCGATTATCCAAACCATTGCGACTCTCACGGGCATCGAATACGGACAGACCAAGGAAACGGACATTGCGATGCGTGTGATTGCAGACCATATCCGTACTATTGCCTTTGCCATTACAGACGGTCAGCTCCCCTCCAACGCCAAGGCTGGATATGTAATCCGTCGTATCCTGCGCCGTGCGGTGCGCTATGGCTATACATTCCTTGGGCGTAGAGAAGCCTTTATGTACACGCTTATACCTGCTCTCATCGAAACAATGGGTGACGCCTATCCAGAGCTTATCTCAGGTCGTGACCTTATACAGCGTGTGATGAAAGAAGAGGAAGAGAGCTTCTTGCGCACACTCGAAACGGGGATTCGTTTGCTCGACAAAAAAATAGAAGAAGCCAAGGAAGCCAACACAAAGGTTTTGGTTGGCGAAGATGCATTTATCCTATACGACACATACGGCTTCCCATTAGACCTCACCGCTCTGATCCTACAGGAACATGGCATGAGTGTAGACGAAGCTGGCTTCGAGAGCTCGATGCAGAAGCAAAGAGAGCGTGCTCGCAATGCCGCAGCTATAGATGCCGAGGACTGGCATATAGTGCGTGAGGGCGAAACTCAATTCGTTGGCTATGACTTTACAGAGATTGATACCGAGATCCTACGCTATCGTAAGGTAAGTCAGAAGAACAAAGAATACTATCAGGTCGTGCTCTCTGCGACTCCATTCTATGCCGAGATGGGTGGACAGGTAGGAGATAGCGGTTACCTCTATGACGGCACGAATAAGTACGAAGTTTTCGACACTAAGAGAGAGAACAATCTCGCTGTTCATCTGATGAAGAAACTCCCAGAAGATGTAACGGCTCACTTCACTGCCCATATTGATCTAGAGCGCAGACGTGCAGCAGAGGCCAACCATACTGCTACTCACCTACTACACGAAGCTCTAAGGGAAGTGCTTGGCCAGCATGTGGAGCAGAAAGGCTCATTCGTTTCGCCAGAAGTATTGCGCTTCGACTTTGCTCACTTCTCCAAGGTAGAGCCAGAGCAGCTCCGTACAGTAGAGCGTTTGGTTAATGCTCGTATTCGTGCGAATATGGTACGTGAGGAGTTTAGAAATGTCCCCATCGCAGAGGCTCAAGCTATGGGTGCTATGGCGTTATTCGGTGAGAAGTATGGCGAGGAAGTACGTGTCCTCAAGTACGGAACTTCGATTGAACTTTGTGGTGGTACACACGTAAGTGCTACAGGTGTGATTGGATTCTTCCGCATTCTCTCCGAGAGTTCTGTGGCTGCTGGAGTTCGACGTATTGAGGCTGTTACTGGAGCTGGTGCTGAGCGAGTACTCTATGAAGTAGAGGATACCCTGCGCTCAATTCGGGAGCTTTTCAATAATAGCCCACAGCTCATCACAGCAATCAAAAAGACTGTAGAGGAAAATGCCGAGCTAGGCAAACAGATCCAAGACCTTGTTAAGGCTCAAATTGCTAAGTATAAGGCCACTCTCTTGGAGCGAAGAGAAGAGCTATCTGGTGTGCGTGTCTTCATCGTGCGTGAAGACTTCCCTGCCGATGCAATCAAGGACTTGGCCTTCCAGTTAGCGGGTGAACTACAGGAGAGCTTCCTCTTCGTAGCGGGCAATCGCACTCCCGACGGCAAATGTAGCCTTACATTGATGCTAAGCAAAGATTTGGTAGAGCAAAGAGGCTGGAGTGCTGCTAACATTATTCGCTCTGTCGCCAAGCATATACAAGGCGGGGGGGGCGGTCAAGCCCACTTCGCTACTGCGGGAGGTAAGAACCCCGAGGGCCTTGGTGCAGCCATTGAGCAAGTGCTTCTAGATACAGGGCTCAAGAGTTAAGGCAACATCTCACTACTTATCAGGGGGCTGTGTCAAAATTCATTTTTGGCGCAGCCCCTTATCGAAACTATAGAGTTGGTATCCCGATAAATTATGCAGATTGAGACTATTGCGCAATGCGCCGCTCAAAGGTTCTTGTATCTTTCTCGGTGTTTTTTGCGTGTTTGAGCGGCTTGGAGAGCCTTGAATACTATCCCCCTATCCCCATCCCTGAGGGATATTTCCCTCAGGGATGGGGATTTTACGCTTATTTGACACCTTCAAGCACAAGTAGCCC
>NZ_JRFC01000023.1 GCF_000769075.1 Porphyromonas sp. COT-290 OH3588
CGTTAACTTGTTCCAGTTGTTCCTTTTGTCGCTGTAAGCTCAAATTATGGTTAATATAAGCAATTTGCTGTGCATGTCGTCCAAGTTTGCCTTGTGTATTAAGCTCGATCAGTTTAGCCATTCCCTCGCCAAGAATTTCATCAGCCACAAAGTTATGTTTATATTTTTTATTTGTGTTGCGTACATAGTTGTCAAGCGTTTGTTTAATTTTAAGTTTTTTGTGTAGCTCTCTTAATGTTGTCAATTTAATACTCCCTCATATATTTTACCAAACTTTAAAGCGTTAATTTTAACTAACTGCTTCAATTCTGATATAAATTGCTGTTCTCCGTCAAAGTCAAATGGCGT
>NZ_JRFC01000024.1 GCF_000769075.1 Porphyromonas sp. COT-290 OH3588
ATGTCGATACAGTTAATTACATATTAAAGATAGTAATAATCAGAGATATATACAACGTTTCTAACCGAAAAGAGGCAAAATGCCGTGCAACGGTCTCCTCGAGCGACACCCCCAACTCTCCGACGCACAAAAACGAAGGCTGCAAGTCCGTACTAACGAACCTACAGCCCTCTACTATTTAATTAACTACTGATATATGCTCAATTACATTTCATCTAGCCCATCACCGATATTCTCCAGTTGCTCCTGTAACTCAGGGTAAGTCTCTAGAAGTACAGCAAACTCAGGCTCAATCTCCACCTTGAAGGCAAGAGTAGACTCCTTGCGAGCGGCCGAGAGTAGGCTTTCCTTAGCCTCTTCGAGCTTCTTCATACGGGCATAAACAATCGCACGCAGATAATCGGCCTTCCCAGTGGCTGTGATACGGTCGAGGAGCATAATCGCCTGATCGTTGTAGCCTAGAGCAGCCAAGCAGACTGCCGAGTTGTAGTCTGGATACTGGTTAATGATGTTGAGTGCACCACGATAATCTCTCACTGCAAGCCTATCGAGGCCCTGTTGATAGATCGCTTGGTCGGCTTCGTCCAGACGAGATATAAGCGTCTTGTCTACAAGGTCGTTCATACCCGACACAATAAAGTTGAGTGTATCGACACCGCCTTGATGCCAGCTACTCTGGTCCATCGCCGTAACACGTGTCTCTACAATAACACTGAGCTTGCGCTGTAGATCTTCCGTTACATCAATATCTTGACTATACAAGTAGACAAAATCTTTACCCGTACGGATCGAGTCGGAGAGTGCAGGGTTCTCAACCTCTGGGAAGCGCACGAGATGCCTGCGGTGAGTATCCTTATTTTTGATCTTGGACTCGTTTTGAGCAATGTCCTTGAAGAAATAAGTATGCTTAGCAATGTTGGCACTATCCTTCTCGGTCAGAGATTTGTTCTTGAGCGAGTCAAGGGTAAAGTTCTTCTCAAAGTACTTTCTATAGTTCTTAGGTACCTTATCCACCGTCAAGGTGCTGAGCTTCTTGTCTAGGTAGTTCTTACGATGCTCTTCGTTGTATCTACCAGAGAAGCCACGATGCACCTTGCTAGAGTCTAGGCCATACAGATCATCGTTGTAGGCAGAGCCAAGCATCTCGATAGCCTTGTCGTTGAGGCGCTGATAGTACCGACCCTCTCTTCGTGCGTTCGCATTCATGATGCGTACCTCAGCAATATGCTTCCACGCCTGATAGTCCTGCAACCTTTTGTACTCAGCCGTGTAGTGGTCTAGGTACTTGTGCTGGAGATTTTTGGTAAAGAGACTGTGCTTCTTTTGGTCAAAAAACTTCTTGTCATAGTCACTAGGATCAATGATATCCTTCTCGAACTTAGCAAACTTGGCGAACTCTTCGTCTTGCACCTTCTTGAACTGGCTGCCCTTGAGGACTACTGGTGGCAGAGCAGAGGTCTGATCGCCATTAATTAGGTGTGGCGTCAAAACAATCTGCCAACGATTGTCCATGAAAGCCTTGGGGACTGTCATCAAAAACGTCAGATTGATTTTACCATTACGCACAGTAGAGATCTTCAACTTAGGTCTATCTGCAACCACAGTAAAGGTTTCCAACGTCACACTCTTCATATCCTCGTCATCTAAGGCTGGCTTATGAGCTGGACGAATGGTGTCAATTTTCGTTTCGTACGACACACGCTCGGAGAGAATGCCTCCCGACTTCTCCTCCTTGTTGGTAGGTAGATAAATATGAGGCCTACCCGATTGTAAGAACAAAGTTTTGGTAATCGGCCTAGAGCATGAAGCAATCATCAATAAGCCTGCAACACTAAAAAACAGCTTGTATGTCTGTTGTCGGTTCATTTTTTATTCAATATCAAAATTTACTTTAATCTCATCTACAGCAAATAAACAAGGTTAATACCACAGCGAGGGACAGCCCACGTAAAATCTCTATTGTGACTTAGCACTCTACTACTGCTGATACTTCTGCGATCATAGAAGCGTACAACAGCTCCCAAGCCGAACTCAAACTCAAAGTTCCAATTGGGTGTGATAACCTTAGCGTACCCAATGGAAGCACCAGCCCCCACAGAATATCCTTGTATATAATACGAGTATCTCTCGAATCCTCCATGCTTAAATATCTCCCCTATGCCAAACGCTCCAATAAATAGACCGTAGTTGTTGGAGAGTAGGGTCCAGTATCGCATACCCGGCTGAATACTAATGGACTGATCCGTTGCGATAGACTCGAATAGAGGTATCTCTCGCGAAGAATAACCATTGTTATTTTTCAGATTGTAGAGCCCAATCGAATAAGGAAGCCCCAAATTGGCAGGCCGAACAAAGAGAGGCAAGTGCAGCGACACATGCTTGGTTATAGAACTAGATATCTCAATATTAAAATTACCCGATAGGTTAGAGATCATGTCTGACCTAACGGCATAAGTCTGAGCTTTGAGCTCTCCACCACAACTCCACAGTCCGAGAAGAGAGAGCAAAGCGAATAGATACTTGTTCATTGTTCAAGTAAGGGTAAAATTACATCATATTTGGAGGTTCATAGCATCACCCTTGACTTAATAAGTACACACTATGCAAAGGGAGATACGTGATTTTCGACGCGCAAAGGTATATAAAATATTTTAATATCTCATACAACCCCATTCCCTAATTCACCTTAACAGGCTATTAGTGACAGAAATACAACCTTAACAGAAAGACCAAACCTCAAGCAAGAAAGGGCAATTGTACTATAAATCGGATGCTGCACAGCCCTCAGGAAACGGTGCTAAGTTACTCAAAAAACTAAAACAAAAAGTGTTAATGGTATATATCAAGATGATTACGGGCCTAGGAGTTCTTACGATGGAAACTCTTACTAAATAAATGGAGTTCGTGTGTGGAAAAGCTAGAGGGCACCTTGTCCTCGATCTCTACGATCGACCGCCAAGATACCCTCTAATGATTATTGGATAGGCTGCACTTTACCTAAGTAAAGAAACAACCCCACCGCATCTAGCAACAGCTACGGCTATTACGTCTGCGTGTGACTGCATGACGAACCTCCTCGAGCTTCTCTACACGCTTGAGGCGTTCGGGTTCGCTCTCTATCCATAGCTCTTCCTGCTCACTAGGACGCACATAAGCGATCGCTTCGCCCTTGCGCACTGTGGCACCCTGAGCTAGGACTTCGGTCAGGCGACCAGTGAAGTTGCTAATCACTGGCTCCATATAGCCACCCACAGTTTGAATGTAGCAGATAGGCTCATTGGTCTTAACTGATGTACCCACGGCTGGAGCAGTAGAGTAGTCTGTAGGATCAACCTCCCAGATGATGCTACCCGAGGCAGCTGCAATAATGGGCTCTGTACCTTGGCGCTTGATTTTGAGTGCATCGGCCTCGTTGTAGCCCTGCTTAGTAAGTTCAGCGGTACGAGCCTTCTCTACTTCTTCCATGAAGCGCTGCTTAGCTACACCGCTCTTGTAGTCGCGATACTGACGATCGTGCATGGCGAGCTCGAAGAGTTCTTCGTCGTCTTGACCATACTCCCAACCGTTCTCGTCCATCTCCTTGCGATATTCATCAAGTGCATCGGGATAGTTGCTCTGTGGGTCTTCGTCTGTGAACTCCAATCCTTTCTCCTTCGCAAGAGCGATGATCTCTGGATCAAGTTTCCCGGGAAGACGACCTGACTTACCGAGAATCATGCCCCATGTATTATTGTCGATAGCGAGCCAACGCTCCTTACCCGTTACCATATTATATACGTTCATCAGCGCAACGTTCTTCACATACTGGCTGAATGGCGTTACCAAAGGTGGATAGCCAAGACGTGGCCATACATACTCTACCTCATTGAAGAGCTTAACGAGCAGATCATCTACGCTTAGCTCCTTCTCGCCCTTGGCTCTGAGGTGCATGTTGATACCTGCGTGTACCCCCTTGAGGTCGGCCATCATAGACCCCATCATACCACCGGGTAGGCCACAGCCCACGAGCAGTGAGGTACAGAGATAGTTGCTCTTCTCGATGAATAGCCCAAGGAAGTCGTCGATGAACTCCTGTGTGAGCGAGCGAGCCCTCATGTATGCGTCCATATTGATCTCGGGCACCTTGAAACCTGCGTCGTGTAGCATCTCACGGATCGTGATGACGTCTGGGTGAATCTTACCCCAAGAGATGGGCTCCATAGCTACGTCAATGATGTCTGCACCATTCTTACACACCTCAAGCATTGAGGCTACAGAGAAACCGGGACCAGAGTGCCCGTGGTACTCGATGATGACATTGGGGTGCTTATCCTTGATCGCCTTAACCAAACGACCGAGGAAAGCAGGACGACCCACACCTGCCATATCCTTGAGGCAGATCTCTGGAGCGCCAGCCTCGATGAACTGATCGGCTAGAGCTGCATAGTACTCTACCGTATGTACTGGCGAATGCGTGATACAGAGCGTAGCCTGAGGGATCATGCCAGCCTCTAGAGCATACTTGATTGAGGGGATTACGTTGCGTGCGTCGTTGAGACCATCGAAAATGCGTGTAATGTCTACGCCTTGAGCCTTCTTCACCTTGTACATCAGACGACGAACATCGGCAGGCACTGGATACATACGTAGACCATTGAGCCCGCGGTCTAGCATGTGTGTCTGGATACCAGCTTCCTTGAGAGGTTTGGTGAAGGCTCTTACTGCCTTATTAGGATTCTCGCCGTAGAGCAAGTTTACCTGTTCAAAAGCTCCACCATTAGTTTCTACACGGGCAAAGCAGCCCATCTCTACGATGACAGGGGCGATACGCTCGAGCTGATCCTTACGTGGCTGATACTTACCAGAGGACTGCCACATGTCGCGGTAGACTAGGCTAAATTTAATTTCTTTCTTTTCCATAAGAATGATACGGTATTAAGCAGTAGTATTCTTTATTTTCTATGATTTCTATTCCTTATTGAGGGCTATCCTCTAGCAGCTGTAGGGTGTGCATCCACTGCAAGGCTACTAGAGCAGCCGTTTCTGTACGCAGGCGACTCTCGCCAAGGCTGATGCCATGGCCTCCATGCTCTTGAGCTTGGAGGATTTCCTCGACGGTAAAATCCCCCTCGGGGCCGATGAATATAGTCACGTCCTCGCTCGGGCGATAGTAATGGTTGGGGAGCTTGCGCTCTTGAATTCCCCCCTCCGATCTACGACAGTGAGCCAAAAGCAAGCAATCTCCATGGCACAGTTCGAAGGCTTGCGCCACTGCTTGCTCTGTGATGAGCTCGGGGAGGAAGGCCTTCTGCGACTGCTTCATTGCGCTAAGCATGATGCGTTCCAGTCGCTCAGCATTGATATGCCTACGCTCCGAATGCTTGGCCTTGAGTAGGATAATACGGTCGATACCAACCTCTACCGCTTTCTCCAGCAACCACTCCATACGCTCGATAGCTTTGGTAGGTGCTACTGCCAAGGTGATGCGTCCACGCCACGCTTTCTCCCATCTCTCCGCCTTAGTCAGCTCAACGCCACAACGCCGTTTGCTCACCTCTACAAGCCGTGCCTCGTAGAGCATACCACGGCCATCAGTGATGAGTATCTCATCACCCTCTTTGGCTCGCAGAACCCTCTGACAATGCCCAGCTTCTACTTCTGGGAGCTCCTGCCGTGTCGCTATATCAGGAGCATAAAAAAGTGGTAAATCTCGCATTGCGACCACATCCATTTCATTTAACCAACACCAAAGGTAAAGCATTATTGTGAGATAGTGGCTACCTTTGTACAAGAATTACAAACTTTTTTCCTCAATTGACTTCACGAGTGTGAGAATAGATATTATTACGGTATTACCCGAGATGCTGGAAGCTCCTATGTCTACCTCGATCATCGGGCGGACAAGGGCCAAAGGCCTTCTAGATCTGCACATACACAACCTGCGTGACTACTCGACAGACAAGTGGAAGCGTGTCGATGACTACCCCTTCGGCGGAGAGGCTGGTATGGTGCTACAAATCGAACCGATCGAGCGAGCAATCAACGCTCTCAAGGCACAACGTCACTACGATGAGGTAATCTTCACCTCGCCAGACGGCAAAACGTTTGACCAACCTATGGCCAACGAAATGAGCCTGCTGGAGAATATCATCATACTCTGCGGACACTATAAGGGGATCGACTACCGTGTGCGAGAGCACCTCATTACACGTGAGATCTCGATAGGCGATTATGTACTCACAGGGGGCGAATTGGCAGCAGCCGTGATGACCGATGCCATAGCTCGTCTGCTACCGGGAGCGATCGGCGATGCTGAGAGTGCTCTGAGCGATACCTTCCAAGACAATCTCCTAGCCCCACCTATCTACACCCGCCCAGCCGACTACAAGGGCTGGCGTGTGCCTGATGTCCTGCTGAGCGGTCACGCTGCCAAAATCGAGCAATGGAAGATGGAGCAGGCCTTAGAACGCACCGAGCGACTTCGCCCAGACCTGCTACATAAATAAACGTAACGGCAGATGTAAACACCCCCATAGACCTACTATGCGCTAGACAGTGAGGTAAATGCCCAACCCTACCCTTCTGCCCTATCTCGCACCACTCTAGTGACTGCCGAGCGTACAAGCTAGAAACCTACTAAGCCTCTGCAATGCGATCTTATACGATCACTGCAGAGGCTTAGCTTTTTGACTAACGATATATAAGCGGGCACTTAGCGGCAGAAGCGGTGGACTTGTGGACGAGCCACAGAGTAACCTACTGCAATGTAGCAACCACTTGATAGAGTGGTGAGGTCTAGCGAACCTCCCTCTACGACAAAGCGACCAACGCAGCCCCCCAATGCATCATATATCGCCACCTCTCGAATGCCTAATCCTATCTGCAAACGCCTCGTGGTGGCATCGTAGTAGAACTCGGACAGGGCAGTACCAATCTCATCTATCGAGAGAGTCTTGCCGGGAGTATTCGTAACCCCCCACCCCTTGGCTGTGGCCGCACTAATATCGACTAGATGACTACTAGGATTAAGGCTAATGTCTATTGTCTTGACCCAGCCTCTGTTGTTATCATTGACCTGTACTGCGCTCACATCGGGGAGGTCGGCTAAAAGTTTGGCGAGCTTGTCGGCCGGTATCTGGTTATCCTCAAGTCTGATGCCCTGTACACCTTGACAATGCTCTAGATTGATGCCAATAAGTTTATTGTGCCCTGCGAATAGCTTCTGTAAGTTGGTTTGTGCCGATAGGTCGAGCTGCGTCAGCCGATTACCCTCACACTCCAACCAAGAGATAGCAGGGCTGTGCTTGAGGTCTAGGCTCTGGAGCCTATTGCTATCGCACACGAGCCAAATCAGTCGCTTCTGTGCTTTGAGGTCTAGCTCCTCGAGGCGGTTGTTGCCTAGCCAGAGGATCGAGAGATCAGGATTGTGCGATAGGTCTATTTTCTCCAGCTCGTTGTCCGAGGCTTTGATTTGCTTGAGGCTAGGCTGTTGGCTCACATCTAGTGAGCGGAGCTTATTGCCACTGACAATGAGCCAAGTCAGCTTGGTATTGGCCGAGAGATCTATCTGAGCCAAGTCATTATCACCGAGATATAGGTCCTCTAGAAGCATATTAGCAGATAGATCGATACTACTAAGTTCGTTATCGGTAAGCGTGAGAGTCTTTAGAACTTTATTGTGACGCAGGTCTATGGATCTGAGCTCATTGCTCACGGCGTAGAGCTTTGTCAGCTTAGTGTTTTGGCTCAAGTCAATACTCGTGAGCTTATTGTCGGCTACGCTTAACTCGGTCAGATCTGGCAGATGCAAAACTTTAAGGCTCGTGAGCTCATTGTCATCGCATACAATCTCTGTCAGCCCTTGCCCATTGTCGGGGAGTATAAGCTCGGTGAGCTTATTGCCGTGGCAGAACAGAGAGATCAGCCCTTGGATATGCTTCAGATTCAGTTGTCCCGGTATCTGATTGCTGTGGCAGCTGATGACGTTCATCCTGCGCTGAGCCGATAGATTGAGCGGAGTCTTAATCTGATTGCGATCGCAGTAGAGCATATATAGATTCGGAGATTGGCTCACGTCTAGAGCCTCGAGCTTATTATTCATCACTTGTAGCCTCATGAGCTCCTTCGCTCCGCTAAGGTCTAGCTTGGTAATGCCCTGATCGTTGGCGATAAAGATCAAAATATCCTTGCCATATATCTTGACCTCTCGACCTGTGACTTGCTCGATAATCTTTTGGGCACCTGAGTATTCTTTGAGGCTGCCATCGCCGAAGTCGATAGAGAATTGGCTCCCCGATGCGCCACCAATAGTGAGGGTAATGGTCTGGTTCTCCTCTTCTAGAGTAAATCTAATGTTAGGATCGGAGGAGTTTCCTGAACCGAAGGCAATGGCTCCGGGATCAATGACGCCATTCCTAATGCGGTTATTGCCCAATAGATCTTGCTCTTCATTGACCTCGGGGACCAGATCTCCTTGGCCAATCAGTGAGCTTTTGGGGGCTAATGCCCAATTTGCCCTCAGTACTTCGGTGCGCCCGTCTACGTCTTTTTGGAATCCCGTGCTCCGAGAAGGGGCGACGAAGTTACTCAGATCAAGATCGTCCGCCACGAGATTGTTTCTTTGGATGCAGCCCTCCCCTAGGTCAAGGTTAGTAATAGGCTTATTAACTAGGCGGGCATTGCTCTGTACAATCGTAGAGTGATAGAGCTTACCTCCTGCTATGAGCTCCACACCTCCACCACGGCTCCCGGCAGTACAGTTGGCAATAATAGAGCCAATGATCGTGGTATTGACCTTACCTAGAATGCCACCTCCTCGACCACCGCCCGTATCCCCAAATGCAGGATCATCGGCATAGCAATTGATGATTTGACTGTGATGTATGACACTACCCTCGGAGTAAATACCCCCACCTACTAGGCCTCTACTATGAGCGATGAGGCAGGCCTCTATACGGCTATCTATAGCAGAGATAGTGCCACCTTTGGCGCCATAACAATCGTAGAAGTGACTGTTGCGCACGGTACCGCCATGTATCGTAATAGCTCCGCCCTCGTCTACCCCCACACTACCTCGGAAGATGCAGTTCTCTACAATACCACCCTCCATGTAGACTGAGCCTCCACTAGCGCTCAACGTGGGTAGATAGGCTTGGTTATCCTCAAACAAACAGTTGCGTATCTGGGCCTCCTTGCCCTGACCAATGAAAACGGCTCCCCCGTGAAAAGCCAAATCTCCCTCCACACGAGTGTAGGTAGCATTGCGACGAATAATACTATTAACCAGCCGAATAGCTCCAGAAGCATAGAGAGCAGCTCCAGCAGACTTGGCTTGATATACATCGGCGTAAGCCCCCGTGAGAACGAAGCCATCGATCGTGATTGGCTTAGTCGCCTTCTTGTCCAAGTAGAGTAGATGGTTGGCATTACCTCTATTGCCAGAGATCTCCCACATATAGCGAGCAGTAGACCCCTCGGCGATCTTGCGCACCCATACGTCTTCTTCGGCGTCAATATCTGCACTTAGGATAGTTTGATTTTTGAAAACAAAGTGCATAGGCGCTTCCACCTCAGCCCGAGCTCGATCATCTTTGCTTACCTCTACTCCAGAGAAGCCACCATAGAGCGATACGCCATCCTTGAGTTTGAAAGTCAGAGAGCGCTTTTTACTAGACTTAATTAGCTCTGTCGGGTGATAGAGCCCAGCAGCAACCCAGACTTCATCGCCCACGGACGAGGCATCTATCATTTTCTGTAGCTCACCCGAGGCATTAGTCCAAGAAGAGCCATCGCCAAAGCCACCAGCCTTGACGAACCGAACAGTTTTCTGTGCGCTGGCCCAAGGGCTAGCCAGCAGGATACTCAAGAGTAGTACCCAAGTACGTAATTGGTTTCTCATAGATTTGTATTCTTTTGTATTTGTACTCGACACAAATATATCAATAAAAGCGACTTATTAAATCAACCCACATCAAATACCCCGTCTTTTTTACTTGCACACGACGATCACAGAGTCAGTCTGCATGCAAGATATAAATCATCTGTTAAAATATATCAATGATCTTCGGGATAATTTGAGCCACACTACAAAGGCAAACTTGAAAATCGAAGGACTGATTTTATCGGATTGATGGACTAATCCACTGCGATGTGTCCATCAATTCGAGAAAATTGATGGGAAGAAATAGTAGAGAATGAGCTTCAAACATATCAATCTGCAAAGGCCGTCGCATGGCACTTTGCTCCTTTTAGAGGTTGTGGTTATTAGTCGCTGGGAGAGTAGTTATGCCTACATAAATGACTTCAGCCCCTCACTAGCTTAGAGGCTAGTGAGGGGCTGAAGTCATTTAGTCATATACCTCCAAACCCAACGTTCTGAGGTATGTGATAGCAGACCAGAATTAGCGCTGTTCTGGCCTAGACGACATATATTTGTCTGGCTGACCTAGAGGCGTTCGCTCTTTTGCAAAATAGCGATATCGATGAAGATTCATAATCCTTCCTCCTGAGATACGGCCTGCAGCATCTATAGAAGCTAGCCATCTATAGCCTAAATCATTCCGATTTGCAAGTAGTTCCCAGTCATCGCTCCAAGAATCTGTTTCAACCCTCTTCGTACGATAAGGAGCCATAAAAGGAAATACAACACCATCCTTACGCTTCTGGCTGTAATAGGAGGTTGTGGTTGCTACTTTATTAAACTCTTGCTTGTAGTCATATAGAGTGCCAGAGAAACCAAAACCACTCAATCCAATAGGAGCTGTAGTATCGATAACTTTCTTTTTTTTACCTTGCTGAGTAGTAAACAATTTAACCAATGCCAAACCATCCTTTACTTGAGTATTGTTACCACTATTGATGTCTAATACATTACTGTGACTGGTGCGTGCAAAATAGCGGAATCTCTTCTGAGCCAGATACCAAGAATTATATCGAGGATCACGAGGGAAGAAAGTCGGCCACCAAGACTTCAATTCTAGATGTGCGCTTTTTATTTCATAACCAGAAGCTCCGATCAGAACAATCTGACCCGCAGCTAATAGCTTCTTTCCATTTTCTTCAAACTTATTGAAATATCTATTGACTGAGCCCACATACGTACCCGCATAAGCACTCTCTTTAGCTCCATATTCAACAGAGGCTTGATCATTATTAGGTTTGTAAATGGAAACCATATCAGATTCTTTTAGATCTTTAAGAAAGTAGAAATCAGCATCGCTCAAGTCCTCCAACCTGTCCGTAAATGTATTATCTGTTCTAAGATAACTCATTTTATTTCCATCAAACCTCAAACGAACAAGAGCATACTCATTGAGGTTAATATCTAGCTTAGACGGATTCTGAAGCTCAACTACAGAGTAGTTTTTTCCACTATCCTCTTTATATGTAAGCTCTGTAATCATGAGGTCGGTCGTTATCATGGCATGCAATCTAGGGGCCTTCCCAAGCTGATGACCAAACGTTGCATTGGTCTGGTGCACGACCACCATAGGTTGAGACCGAACATTTTTCTGTTTAAGAAAGAGTTCATACTCATCAGAGTCTTTTCCAGGAAATAGCTCTGTGATACTTTTTTTACTTGTGTAATATCCATCTTGATTGTGAGCCGAGTGTGCATTTATCCAAAGATAGGTAAATGGCTTAGCTGGAACACTTTTCTTCGGTACAGCCCATTGTATATGATTGGCTACATCTGGGTAGTTGCCAGGAGGGTCATCGTAAGTACTCTCGGTCCTAGGCGTGGTCAAACCAACCGCCATCCCCACGAATTTTCCTCTGTATTGATCTGATGGTCTATATCCGTAGAATAATGCCATAGATATGTCAGACTCTTTATAGGTTTCAGCCATCTTCTGCCCAACTTGTCCAGACCCTGCTGGCTCAAACAAATCGAAGATCTTAGGCATATCCCAAGGGAAACCCAAAGAGTAATCGTCTGAAGTGGCTTTATACATCTCAAATCCTATATAATTTTTCACTGCTGATTGCTGCCCCTCCCAGGCTGGAATACCAAATCCATGTGGATCTTTTTCATCGAAAGCCTTCCTGAGATTTTCCTCATCAAGCAAATATCTTCCTTGAAAATCAAAGACATTTGATACGATCCCCGCTCGCCTCATATCAATGCCCTCAAACACGTTTGCTACAATCTGATAGTGCAGAAGCAACCCTTGGGGTTTAATGGTAAACGAATCTTCATTCTTGGCCAAACGAAACAGAGTATTGGGTTCGTCTGGCACTCTGGGGTCAGTCGAAGGCTTGGCATTTTTTTGAATTTTGAGTTCCTTCCAATTAGAAATAAGAGGGATAGAGTGTCGCCCCACCTCTTGACCATACCTTGCGACACGAAAAGTGTCCTTATCACCTGACCCTGCAGTTTGGTTCTTTCCTACAAACTCTACAATGCTACGCCCACTTCTATTCAGATTCTCTCTATCTTCCTCTTCTTCTCCGAATACTGCTACCTGTTTGCCACTTTTATCAGTTATAGTCTTGTTGTCCGAGTTCATGATTATCATGGCATGCCAAGTCTCTCCCTCCTCAAAGGTGAAAGGCAGATTATTTTTCTTCGGATTAGGCTTGCGAACCCAGATCCTTACCTTAGCTTTGTTAGAAGCCATCTCTGTTTCTTTGCCAGACCCATCAATTGGAATGACCTTAGCTACAGCCCTTTCTCGGATGAACTTAACATTCCCACCCTTCTCTCTTCTCAAGAGAAGCTCAACACTATTATCTCGCTTGCGAAATCGGATACGAGGGGAGAAAATTTTCGATTGGTCTCCAGTAGTATTGCTCAACCTATCAAAGCCTACCTGGAAGCCCTTTAATTGTTCCTCTGGGAGAGCCATCTCGGCCTCAAAAAGGGGGATAAAATCTTTCTCAATATTCTCCTCTGGACTAGGCTTAGAAAGAATATCTTCCTCCTGTCGAATCTTGTCTTGACAAGCAATGAGGCTTACCCCAAGCAAGCATGTGACAACAAATTTTATCAATTTCATTCCTGTTTACTTTTAATCATTACGTTAGTAGAAATCATCTCCATCTATAAAGTTCTCGGTTTCTCCGTCAATAGCAATGATTGAGTCAGAGGCATCTGTAAGCAAGCTTATAGGGGTGTGAAGATTGTATAGCTCCACCTCTGGACCTTGATACTGCAACTTCCCTCCGGAGAAAGAGGGATTGATTGTTTTAGCTTTTGTCATATTTACTTCTTAATTAGTACCATATATTATAATTCTGAAAGATGAAAAATCATAACATGACCGCAAAGCCTATCTCTACTCCATGATCTACAAGAGTGCGGGCCTCATATAGGCACACACTCTATAAAATCATCTGATGATAAATTAAGATAGTGCTTTGTATCAGTTTTAATTTGAGCGCAAAGATATTATTTTTTTCGCAAAGTAGCTTTCTATTATACTATTAATTTTATAGCTTGTAGGTTTTTGAAGCCATCGCACCACTCAATTCCTCCCATAGTAGAGGCTTTTTGCAATGGTTTCAACTGAAGGATACTGGGAACTGGTTCGGTTGGTTTAGTTGCCATATTGATACTGTCAATAGATATCAATATTTTATTTGTCAGTGATATACCCAACAAGCTTATCCCCAACAGGCACACCACTCATACACCTAGTTTTGAGGTTGTTTGACCTATTTTGGGTGGTTTGCTTTCTAGTATATTCTTGCTAAGAGCTTTCGTTTTTCCTTTTTGTGGTAAAGTGTACTGAAAAATCGAAGGACTGATTTTATCGGATTGATGGACTAATCCACTGCGATGTGTCCATCAATTCAGAAAAATTGATGGGAAGAAATAGTAGAGAATGAGCTTCAAACATATCAATCTGCAGGAAATAGATATCTATATACAACTATATGAACGCATTACAAAAATCCATTCTAACCAACGATCTCCCCTAGACTAGAGGGTTGGCGCTCCAAACAGGTTAAGCCCCGTATAGAGCTTGCTAGAGAGCCAATACGAGGTCTACACAAGTTATCCACTACTTATGCACATCATCCCATCAATCTGCAGAGAGATGGTCTAAAATATAAATTTGGGGATCGGGAATTTAACGCTTATTAAACCTTGCCAGTAGTGGCTTTAGCCCTCCGCTCGGGAGCTCTAGCTTCAGCACGACAAGTAGGTAAACAAGGCACATCAGCAGGTTGAAGGGTAGAGTTACCCAAACATAGTCGGTCACATACTCGGCCAGTAGCCATTCGGCTAGAAGCAGGCCTAGAGCTAGCCCTACGTATAGCCCTATCCGCCCCAATTCGTAGCGAATAGGATAGTATCTCTGAGCTAAGAAGTAAGAGAGTAGTGTAATCAGGCCATTGGACACGACGCTCGCCCAAGCGCAAGCCATATAGCTATAATGCGGTGTACCAAGCACGATGATCAGCACTGTCAAAATGCAGCCAACCACCGAGAGGATAGCTCCCCAATAGGTTCGGTCTGTGAGCTTGTACCAGAGGGAGAGATTGAAGTAAATACCGAAGAGAAGTTGCCCAGCCATTACCCACGGTACCACAGCCAGACCACCTCTGAAGTCGGGCCCTACAAAGTACTGCAGCAACTCAAGGGTAGACATTACCCCAAGGAAGATGAATAGTGTGAAGATGATGTAATACTTCATCGACACAGCATAGGCAGATTTAGCCGACTCGCCTCCCTCTTTGCTCCGAGCAAAGACGAACGGATCGTAAGCGTAGCGAAACGCCTGTGTGAAGAGAATCATGATGACGGCAATCTTGTAGCAAGCACTATAGATGCCAAGCTCCGACTCGCCCAGAGCTCTATCGTCAAAGAGGCGAGGGAATAGTAGTTTATCCGCTTGGTTGTTGAAGCTACCCACCAAGCCAAGCAAGAGAATCGGCCAGCCATAGCTGAGCATACGCCTGAGCAGCCCCCAGTCGAAGCCATCACAAGCATGCTTAAACGTAGGCGAGAGCATCAAAATCTGGACGATATTGCCAATGAGATTAATCCCCATGATGTAGTACAAGCCATGCCCAGAGATTTCCCAGCCACCGAAGAGGCTCGGGAAACCCTCCGCCAGCCAAGGCAGGCCGTAGAAAGCCAAAAGGGTCAGCAAAATAGTCAGAAGAATAAAGCCCATACGTACCCCCATAAACCACCACGGCCTTTGGGCGTAACGCAGGTAGCCGAGCGGTATGGTAGCGAAAGCATCTAGAGCGACAATGCCGAGTAGCATCGCCACAAGCCCCTCATCTCCCTCTCTCCCTAGATAGGCCGTGATGGGAGAGAGAAAAATCAAGCCCAAAATCAGAAAGAGAGCCGAAGTCGCACCGATAGCACGCAATACTGTGGAGTAGACCAAGCTGGGTCGCTCATGCGTCGAAGAGAAGCGGAAAAAGCTCGTCTCCATACCATAGGTCAGGACGATGAGCAGCAGTGCTATCACGGCATAGAGATTCGTCATCACACCAAACTCGCCCGTAAAGAGGACACGAGAATAAAGTGCCGTAAGCAGCCAATTAAGAAACCGCCCAACCACAGAGCTAAGTCCGTAGACGGCGGTATCCTTAATAAGAGATTTGAGGGGGTTGGCCATACTCAAGTTTATAGTACACAGATATTAGTCAAATAGGTCGCCCATACGAGGCATGGCCGATCGCCCTAGATGAGCATAGGCACGCTCTGTAACCTCTCGGCCTCGTGGCGTACGCTTGAGGAAGCCTTCCTTGATCAGAAATGGCTCATAGACCTCCTCCACCGTCCCGGGATCTTCGCCTAGGGCTGTGGCAATGGTCGTGAGCCCTACAGGCCCGCCTGCAAACTTGTCGATGATCGTACCGAGGAGCTTATTGTCTATGTAGTCTAGACCATAGCGGTCGATGTTGAGGGACTCTAGGGCTACGCAGGCGATCTCTCGATCTATCGCCCCCGTCCCCTTGACTTGGGCAAAGTCCCGGACTCTGCGTAGTAGCGCATTGGCAATACGTGGCGTACCTCGGCTACGGCCAGCGACCTCAACCGCCGCCTCTGGGGTGCAGGGGGTCTGTAGAATCCGAGCAGAACGCATCAGAATGCCCGCCAAGGTATCCTTATCATAATACTCAAGGTGTAGATTGATCCCAAATCTAGCACGCAGGGGAGCCGTGAGGAGACCGCTACGTGTGGTAGCCCCAACTAGGGTGAACGGATTGAGGTCAATCTGTATCGAACGAGCGCTAGGCCCTTTGTCTAGCATGATATCTATGCGGTAGTCCTCCATAGCCGAGTAGAGATACTCCTCTACCACTGGACTTAGGCGGTGGATCTCGTCGATGAACAGCACATCATTGGGCTCAAGAGAAGTCAGCAGACCAGCCAAATCCCCGGGTTTATCCAAGACGGGACCCGAGGTGATCTTGATCCCCACCCCTAGTTCATTGGCAATGATATGCGAGAGTGTGGTTTTGCCCAGCCCCGGAGGGCCATAGAGCAACACATGGTCTAGGGCATCTTGGCGCATACGTGCGGCCTCGACGAAGATTTTGAGGTTCTCTACGGCTTTGTCTTGTCCGCTGAAGCTATCGAATGAGAGAGGGCGAAGGGCATGGTCAGCCTCTTGCTCTCGTTGGCTCTCACGTATGTCGAAGTCTTGTATCATCGAGGGCTATTTGGGCTCTTGGTAGAGTATGGGGAACTTGATATTGACCTTGCCTCCGAGGCTATCAGCCGATGTAACGGAGTGGTCCTCGATCGCACGCTCTACGACGGGGCGGCCATTGGCAATATCTCTGCGCTCCTGCGTTCTGAGCCAGAAGAAAAGGGTGTCGTAGGCCATCGTACGGGCTTGATCATCGGGCGAGAGGAATAGGTCATGTATCCCATTGGTGATCTTGGCGAAGTGTACCTCTCGACCTAGTCGAGAGCCATAGCGCCACATGTCCTCCACATCAAGCACCAAATCAGCCTTACCATAGCGAGGCTCCCACTGCCCTGCTCGAGGACGTATGCTAGCACCGCTACTCATAAGCAAGATAGGCACTTGGATATCTAAGCCCGCTTGTACTCGTCTATGTCCACGCTTAATAGCTCGTAGCCACGAGGTACGAATCGGATAGCCCTGCGGCATCTTCCAATCGGTGCGGTAGCTCCACTTGCCATGCGCTGTTTTGAGCAGACTACTACTATAGTGGTCATATTCGTTTGGCTTGGAGGGGGGGATAATCACCATATTAGGAACGAGCCAAGCGACAGAAGTTACTAGGGGCAAGAGGAAACGCTCGTTGAATGCGGTCGAATTGAAATCTATAAAAGGGCTATTGAGGATTAGGCCTCGAATGCCGTCCTTATTTCTCGTGTCGTGCAGATAGAGGGCAGAGATGAGACAGCCCGTAGAGTGTGCCATGAGATAGATCTCGCTGTGCCCCTCCTTGCGCATCAGCTCGAGTGCTAGAGAGATCTCAGCTTGGTACTCACGCACATCACGACACTCAAAAGCTCTCTGTCCGGGGCGAAGGGAACGCCCGTACTTGCGCAGGTCTAGGGCGTAGAAGTTGTACCGATGCTTGACAATACTATCGCCTAGCTCCGCCTGAAAAAAGTAATCATTGTAGCCATGAATATACAGCACAGCACGAGTAAAGCGTCTATCCAACTTGTGGCGAATGAGCGTCGCCTCCACGGGACCGCTATAGTCATCGGGCAAGCTAATAGTTCGGCTCTCGTACGGCTCGCCTAGTATATCAGGTTTGTAATGGCTCTGCGCCTTTAGGTTTGTCCCAAGACTGAGCAACAAACCAAGCCAATACAAGCAAATCAATCGAATTATCTTCATACTTTGTCCAATCATCAATAATGATTAAACAAAGGTACAAAAAACACCAACACAGCTAAGATGACGAGGCGACATGGGCGAGAACAAAAAAGGATGAGGCAGAACCATAGTTCCACCTCATCCTTTTTAGATAAATGCATTCGCTAGGCTAAAGACCTCTGCCGTGGCATTGCTTGAACTTCTTGCCACTACCACAGGGGCAAGCATCATTGCGCCCAACTTTATGTTCGGCGCGTGCTGGCTGACGGCGTGCAGCTTCGGCCTCTTCCGCTGAGCGACTCTCGTGGTAGCGAGGTTGCTGACGGCGAGGAGCTGGTTCGTCCTGTCTAATCTCGACGTGACGAGGAGCTTCTTGCTCGGCAGGCTGCTCGGGAGCATGCAGATGCAGACGCATCAGCACAGAGGCGGTCTTGCGATTCATCTCGTCGAGCATCTTACGAAATAGCTCATAGCTCTCGAGCTTGTAGATCAAGAGCGGATCCTTATTTTCGTAGCTGGCGTTCTGCACAGAGTTGCGCAGTTCGTCCATTTCTCTGAGATGTTCCTTCCATGCCTCGTCAATCATGTGTAGCACGAGTACCTTCTCAAACTCCTTGACGATGCAAGCTCCATGCGTTTCGGCTGCTTCCTTGAGGTTGCAGCTCACATTGTAGAACATACGGCCGTCTGTGAGAGGAATCTGAATGCGCTCGTAGACATGGCCCGCTTCGGCGAAAACTTGCTGCAGTACTGGGTCTGCTTTCTCGGCAATAGCTCGTGTCTTACGAGCGAATGCCTCACTGACGGCATCGTAGAGCTCATCGGCTAGAGCCTCGGCACGACCACGGCGGAAGTGCTCTTCCTTAAACGGAGCTTCAATCGCCATATAACGCATGAGGTCTACACTGAAGGACTGATAGTCCTGTGTCTCAAGATGCGTATCGATGATCGATCGACCTGCATCATAGAGTGTATTCATAACGTCCATCTCGATGCGCTCCCCCATTAGAGCATGGCGACGACGGCCGTAGATCACTTCACGCTGCGAATTCATCACGTCATCGTACTCAAGCAGACGCTTACGAATGCCGAAGTTATTCTCCTCAACCTTCTTCTGAGCACGCTCTACAGCAGAAGTCAGCATCTTGTGCTCAAGCATCTCGCCTTCCTCTAGACCGAGGCGATCCATCATAGTAGCCAAACGGTCAGAAGCAAACAAACGCATCAGATGGTCCTCTAGAGATACATAGAAGACAGAGCTACCGGGATCTCCCTGACGACCAGAACGACCACGTAGTTGACGGTCTACACGACGAGATTCGTGACGCTCGGTACCGATGATGGCCAAACCTCCAGCTTCCTTAACTGCAGCGGGGAGCTTAATGTCCGTACCACGACCAGCCATATTGGTCGCAATAGTTACTACTCCGGGCTGACCAGCTAGAGCAACGATCTCAGCTTCCTTCTGGTGTAGTTTAGCGTTAAGTACGTTGTGAGGAATTTTGCGTAGCGTAAGCATCTTGCTGAGCAACTCGGAGATCTCGACCGATGTCGTACCTACAAGTACGGGGCGCTTCTGCTCGACCATGTGTACAACCTCCTCAATGACGGCGGCGTACTTCTCACGTGCAGTCTTGTAGATGCGGTCGTTGAGATCTTGGCGAGCGATAGGACGGTTGGTTGGGATCACCACCACATCTAGCTTGTAGATATCCCAGAGTTCTCCAGCCTCTGTCTCGGCAGTACCCGTCATACCAGCGAGCTTGTGGTACATACGGAAGTAGTTCTGCAGCGTAATAGTGGCGAAAGTCTGCGTCGCGGCCTCAACCTTCACACGCTCCTTGGCTTCAATCGCTTGGTGTAACCCGTCAGAGTAGCGACGGCCGTCCATGATACGGCCTGTCTGCTCGTCTACGATCATCACCTTATTGTCCATGACCACATACTGGTCGTTCTTCTCAAACAGAGCATAGGCCTTGAGGAGCTGATTGACCGTGTGTACACGTTCGCTCTTGATTGAGTAGTCGGCCAGTAGAGCTTCCTTACGCTCGGCCATCTCTTCGGTGCTTAGCCCTTGCTCCTCGAGCTCTGCTAGGCGCGAGGCGATGTCTGGCAGGACGAAGAATTGCGTATCGTCTGTACCACGAGTCAGCAGGTCAATACCCTTGTCCGTTAGCTCAATACTATTATGCTTCTCATCAATCACGAAGTAGAGTTCATCCGTTACAATCGGCATATTGCGCATATTGTCCTGAATGTAGTACTCCTCGGTCTTGAGCATACCAGCCTTGATGCCGGGTTCGCTCAAGTACTTGATGAGAGCCTTATTCTTTGGTAAGCCCTTGAAGGTGCGGAAGAGTAATAGGAAGCCTTCCTCCTGCTCTTTCTTGTCTTCGCTGGCAATTTTCTTCTTGGCATCAATAAGGAGTTGCTGGGCTAGCTTGCGCTGTGCATCTACTACCTGCTCTACGTTGGGGAGGAACTGCTCGAAAAGCTGATCATCACCACGAGCCACAGGACCAGAGATAATGAGCGGCGTACGGGCATCATCGATCAAGACGGAGTCCACCTCATCGACGATGGCGTAGTTATGCTTGCGCTGTACCAGATCCTCTGGGCTAGTCGCCATGTTGTCACGCAGATAGTCGAAGCCAAATTCGTTATTAGTACCGAAAGTGATGTCGGCGTTATATGCAGCACGACGCTCTGGTGTATTGGGACGATGCTTGTCAATGCAGTCTACAGTCAGACCGTGGAACATATACAGAGGTCCCATCCATTCGCTATCTCGCTTGGAGAGGTAGTCGTTTACCGTCACTACATGTACTCCATTCCCCGTAAGGGCATTCAGGAATACTGGCAGTGTTGCCACAAGTGTCTTACCTTCCCCTGTAGCCATCTCGGCAATCTTACCCTTGTGCAGTACCGTACCTCCGATGAGCTGTACGTCGTAGTGCACCATATCCCAAGTGAGCTCGTTACCACCAGCGAGCCAATGATTCTGATAAATCGCTGTATCGCCCTCGATCCGAACAAAGTCTTTGCTCACAGCCAAAGCTCTATCTAGCTCTGTGGCACGTACTCGTATCTCTGGGTTCTGAGCGAAGCGACGAGCAGTATCTTTGACGATGGCGAAAGCCTGTGGCATAATCTGGTCTAATGCCTCCTCCATTTTGTCGAGAATGGCCTTCTCGATCTTGTCTACCTTGCGCCAAATGTCCTCACGCTCATCTAGGTCTTTACCCTCTACCGAGGCCTTTAGCTCCTCTACTTCCTTGCGCTCTTCAGCTACATAGTCCTGCACCTGCTGGCGTAGCTTGGCTGTGCGCTCACGGATCTCGTCGTCGCTGAGGGCTTCGATCTCGCTGTACACAGCCTTTACTTTCTCCACCCAAGGCTTGATTTCCTTGAGATCTCGCTGTGATTTATTGCCGAATAGCTTCGACAAAAACTCATTTAATCCCATATATTGTCTTGTTTTTATTTACTTGATATGACATTCCCCTCGTGGGGCTTAATTGATGTGCTCCGATCTGAGCGTATTAGATTGCTGCATTGGGCGGTCTAATCCTCAGCACCCACGAGATAGCCCGAACAATGTCGGTAGCCTCCTGCACTGGGAAGTCAAACCGCTTGGGATCTACCCCCGCTCCCATGAGAACAAAAGGAGAAGCAATCGCCGTAGTCGTAGCACGTTGCAGGGACGGATGTTCGGCTATCTCCTCGAGATACCAGCCCGGAGTAAGGCTCCAATAGACATCCGCTAGATGTTTATGATGAATGCTACGCCTGAGCGCTCGCTGCTGCCGATTGAGTGCATTGGAGGTTAGGATCTCATGTGCCGAAGTAGCTGAGCCAATCCCCTCGACCTGACGCAAGAATAGCGCGACCTCTTCCTGTAGATTGCGCAGGGCAATCTTCTTAGCTTCTGCCAGCTTACCATTGAGATAGAGTCGCCCGTCTTGGACTTGCTCGATCCAACTGCCCGCCCCATGTAGAGCGGAGATATACATATTAAGTAGGGCTGTGGCCCTCTTGATGCTAAGTTGTCTGGCTAATTTGGCGCCAATCTGCGGTTTGGGCACTTCATAGCTTGTATAGCCTGTGCCCGATAGGCTGATGAGGCAGTTCTTGAGCCCTATCTTTTCCTCTAGGGCTTGGAAAATCTGCTCTAGATTTCGATCCAAACGCAGGTAGGTATCCGCATCTTCTACTTCTAGTTCTCCCGAGCCATGAGGGGCGGCGGAGTAGGATACAGAGAGCAGGCTAGGCGCCTTGCGATACTCGTAGCCGCCTTGTCTGATGAGCTGTAAGGCTAGAGTGGTAACCTCCTCGTTGGCGAGAGCACTGCGCTTGTATGCTGCAGCCTCGTGGCCCTGATAGTACTTGGTGAAGTTCTTATGCCAAGAGGAGTAGCCGACAGCCTGATCTGCGTAGGAGCGTAGAGGCGACCAACGCATGGTTCCCGAGATAAGACGTCGGTTGGGTCCATCGTCTGACTTATTGTAACGATCGAGATACTGAGGCATACTCGGGTAAAAGCTCGATGTAGACCAAGCTGCTACACGATCGTCTAGCCAGAAACAACCATCAGCCAGTACGCCCGCACCAGCCATTGCCTCCTCGGCATTGATGCCGACGCTATAGACAAGGGCAGAACCCGATGATGCTTCCTTGAGCCTATCAGCTAGCGTATTAACTTGGATCGCACGAGGCGAGAGCCTCTCACGAGTGTAGACGCCGTGGACGGACTCGTCCCAAAGTGTCGGCTGAACTTTGTTTTTGCTACGCAGATAGACCGAACGCCCCTCCACTCCGTGCATCTCTGGGTAGGCGGAGGTATAGATTGATGTGGTCGCAGATGCGCCATCAATAGGCGTTAGAGGGAAGCGAACCGAGGGATAAACCTTGCCCTCTTGGAGCATGCGCTTGAAGCCTCCTTGGCTCATCATAGGCTCTAGCTCGGTCAAATAGTCCGAGCGAAGCTGATCTACAGTGATGCACACGACCATATGAGGCAACTGCTGAGCACTTGCCTGCATCTGTATGGCCACAAGGGCTACGAGCGATGAGAGTAGATATCTGATATGTCGCTGTTCCATTTATCGTAAGTAGCTCTCCTGCGGCTCTATCGCCGAACGCTTGGTCTGTGACAGAGAAAGCAACAGAAGCGAGAGCGAGAGCAGGTAGACTGCTACGTTGAATGTCTGTGGCAAACACCATGCCAAAGCCAGAAACATTGCTTGAGCCACAAAGTTAGCAAAATGATAGCGATATGCCCAACGGGAGGATCTACCGAGAAGCATGAATGGGACAGCGAGGAGTAAGTGTAGAGGATGTAATACCCACAGATTGAAGTTGGGCCATACGTGCGGATGCTCCGAGAGTATGGCTATATAGAAGAGCAGACAACCTGCCAGACCACTTACGGCAAAGATAAGCATGATAAGCCAGCGACCTCCTCCCTTAATAAATATGTATAGCGAGAGCAGAGCCAAGAGGAGGAAGATTACTGTCGGGTGTATCAAGTAACTCTCCCATGGGCGAGACTCCAAGGGAGCCTGCTCTCCATGAGTATTCACATGAGCTATAATGCCTGCCTCCTGCTCGACGAGCGAGCGTCTAGACTCTACTACACCATCGCTCAGCCGTTCTTCATACTCTAGATACCAGCTCTTCTCTAGTGTTTCTTGCAATAGATGGGGCAGAAAAATACGCTCCGCATCGGCCATCACCTCATCTGTAGGCATTCCCAATGCTAAATCAGTCCCAAGGACCAACCACGGGAACTCACCCTCCAACTCGTTGATTAGGTCACGCCACGAGAGGTTATACTTATTCACACCCACATCGACGCCTACGAGGGGGATATACGACCAAGGTTTGCGGGCATGTCCGTATGTATTCTGCTCAACCTCTGCCCCCGGGAGTTGCAGGCGATGTACCTTTCGGAGCATCTCTCCAGTTCCAGCTATGGGAGTTATTCGGTCTGTGCGTCTAATTGCATCGGCGCAGATCTGCACCAGACGAGTAGCGCAGTTGTCGTAGAAAAAGTTGTAGCGATAAGTTCGGTTCTCGGGCTGGACATTCCACAGCAGGTAGCGCCAAGCGTTTGCTCGCACCTCCGAGGAGAGATTGAGTACCAACTCTGTGACCTGACTACCTCTACCCAAATACTCCTGCATATAGTCTTCGGTTCTCTGTGCCACGACTATGTAGTCTGTTTGCCCCTTGATGAATCTAGGCAAGAAGTCGTCGGAGAAATCGAATATCCCGTAGTTGAAGGTTACATCAACCCCCTGCTCTGGGTCTTGCACACGATAGCCAGCATGCCCATAGAGTGTGTAGACCTCCAGAGGACTCGGGCTGGCGACCAAAATGCTCATCTGCGCCCGAGTACTAAGCGAATCGGGCAAACCATAGTAACCCTCGGCACGTAGCACAACGCCCGAGAGCATCAATCCTATAGCGAAGCATAGTATCTTGATTTTGTCTAACATCATATCTTGTCTTCTTTGGCTAAGTAGTGTTTTTAGCTTGGGGTTCTTCCATTAGGGTCATTGCTCTGTGGGCGGATAGAGGACTGGGTTGTACATCATCACAGCATGGTTCTCTACGAGGGGGCGTTCCTCTACCCTACCGTCTGGGTAGGTGACGACCTGCACAATACTATTGTGTCGTGTATAGCCACCCCACGGCTGAGCGACCACACGATGCCGACGCTCCTCGATGCGGTACTTGGCCTCGGCTGGGGCGGAGGCTCTGATGCGACCGTTGAGATACGTATCGTCTAGCCACAGCTCTAGGACGTAGGTATCCTCGGTTCTATTCTCCACCCGCAGATCAATGTAATTGTACGAGAGTGTGGCCCCTGCACCAAAAGGAATGCTTCGGTTAGTGTCTGGGAAGACATCGAAGCTATGCCGATGCCGCTCTGTGATAGCTAGCGGCGTATGTGCAAATAGCCAAAAGAGCAAATTGCCTAGCTGGCACAACCCTCCTCCGATACCCTTATCTACCCGACCTTGGTTAAGCACCAAGCCCTCCAGATAGCCTTTGCGTGCCGAGGGGCGACCTACATTGCGCCACACCGAGAAAACTTCTCCGGGAGCGATGACTAAACCATTGAGCTCTGCAATCGCTAGCCGCAAGTTGGTGCGCTTATTCTCCTGCAAGTACATATCCACATCTTTGAGCGGACGCAAAATGATGGATCGATGCTCCTTGAGTGTATAGAGGCAACGAGGCAACGCACGTCGCTTAGCCCATTTGGTCGAGCCGAACAAATCCCGCAGACTTCTCCTGATGATGTAGTACTCACGCCCCAAGTACCGACGGAGGCGCCCCCTGATGCGTAGTTGCTCAACGTAATCCATGAGAGGTGCTATATAATATAGATACGTGTCATACTTCTTAGAAAGCATCAAGGTGGGTGTAGACAGCGCCCTTCTAGTATGGTATTTTGAGCGTAGTACGGCCACGGGCCGTCTTGGCCTGCAAGACAAGAGGGCGAGGAAATCCGTCAAGACTCACTTGGTAATCTCCAGAGGCAAATTCTCTGGAGAATATCAGCTCCCCTTGTAGGGTATAGGCCGATAGCTCCCCCCTGCTAGACAGAGAGAGGGCAAGGTATCCCGAGGCAATCTGCATCACGGGGTCTACAGCTACCATATTGGTTGCCGTAGTGCTCGACGAGGATTGAGTTACCGTAATGGTAACAGCCTTGTAGTGGTCCGTCCCAGCGATCTTGATATGCCCGGTACGACTCTGAGCACTAGTATTAGCCTCGACAGCAACGACCAAAGGCACATCATCGAGAGAGTAACTAGGGGACACCACACGTAGCCAAGGGACATCACTACTGGGCTGAAAGAACTCGCTCGTTCGAATCAAAACACTCACAGTCTGCGCCTGTGCTCCTACCTCAATCTGCTCACGCTCGGCATAGTAGCGAGGCTCTAGGTAGTCGCCAAAGCTAGCGACCTCGGCCAAACGCTCCTTGATCTTGCGAACACTATTCTCTCGCTCGGAGCCTAGCTGTACACCACGCCAAACACTTTTGGGGCTAGAGAATATGGGAGCTAGCTCGGTAATATCGCCCACGGCAGCCCCCATAACACTATAGTATGGTGGGTTACCAACTCCCACGGCGTAGGGGTGGTTCCCTGAGTCCTCTTGGATGCGCGAATGCTGACAGCCGAAGATATGTCCAATCTCGTGCGCAGCGGTGAGTGAGCTAAAAATACTCGTCACATGAATGCTGCTATATGCCGCCATACGATTTGCCTCTGGCACTGCTTTGCCACTAAGCCCATCGTAAAAGGGGTTGCTACACACGGTCACCAGATCAGCCTTGTACTTGCGACGCATCTCTTGTACACTAGGGGAGCTCTGAATATTCAACCCTTGGTGAACACTGGGTATCTCCTCCTCTAGGAGCATAATATGAGCGAGTCTAAGCTCAGCATTGATGTCGGAATTGCGAAATACCTCATTGACAGAGGTGACGATCTTGGCAGCAAAAATCTCTGCCCCACCCTTATCACTCATGTAGAGCTGAGCCGAGCGATCGAAGACAACCATATAGTCCAGCACCGTAGTCTTGGACTCATCTACCTCTGCGAGTGGAGATAAGTCTGCTGTGGTCACGATACTATGGGTAGATCCCTGCAAGCAGGTACCACAGCGTATGGGTTCCAACTTTTGGCTTTGTAGGGTCACGGGTACAACCTGCTGAGCGCAGAGGCCTACCCCAGCAAATATGGCTAAACACAAATATGCGTATAGCTTGGTATTGATTAGATATTGACGAATCATTAATTGCAATTACCTAATTAGTCGTTGCCAAAGATACAACAAACCCTATCAATGAAAATAGGTTATCTCCACTGAAACACAGAGGGCCGTATTAAATACCGATCATCACAATCCTTCTAGCTACGCCATCGTTGTCAGTGCCGATAGCGATGTCTTGCTTAATCACTCCTGAATCCTGACATTACCCTCAACGACGAACTCATCGCTCCGCCCAATCCGTCGCCTTTCGATTGGCTATTTTCGTCTTGTAGCAACGCAGTGAGCTGCGTTGAAATTTATCCACTCTTGTGCACTCGCTTCGCCCGAGGGGCGATGATGCTACAATCTATGGGGATCGACTTTGCACGTTTTTGGTTAAAGGGTGTAAACGGATTTGTACCCAATTGGACGAACCGAAGGCACATTTTGACGCAGCTATTCGCCTAGGATAGCAAATTGATGGGAGCATTTTCTGAGATTGTAGGACTAATCCAGCGCGGTGTGTCCACACATTTGGAGAGATTAATGGGAAGAAACTCCAAAATAATCGCCTTGCTTAGATGAAACTGCCCCAAAAACACCAACACACATCTGATTATCAATCCAATACAAAAAGCCCGTTTTAAGCACCTCTTTTCATGCGTCTGGGAACTAAGTGCCAAAATGAGGCCAAACGCCGTACAGAGCCTCCTAGGAGGCAAATACGAGGTCTAGCATATCTTATCCAAAAGAGCCCTTATCTGCAAGGAAACATGATCAATCTTCGCCAAAGATGTAAACTTTCATAAAAGAAAATCCCACAAAAGATCTCAGGTAGAGTAAATCGAGAGCTAGGGTACCCCTTATAGTCCTCTCCCTACTACCCTCCCAATTTTTCTTTCATGAGGCATAGAAACGGTACAACCAACAAGTCACGACCCTGCACAATTAAGGAGCAGTAATTTATACAGATCTTGCTGTTTTTATCAAACGGAAGTATTTATATTTGCATTAATAGAATAAAAAACTGCGTCATTTAATAAAGACATGAGCGCAATCTTTGATAACTTAGAAAACAAAATATAAGAAGCACATACTACGAAGTCGTACATCATACATTAAGTTATCCATTTAATACGCAACATTTATGGCAAAAAATCTTTACTGCTTAGGAATGGCACTACTACTGACGACCCCTTGGGCTCAGGCTAGAGTGACTATCCCAGCCTCAGAGCACATCACTTTGATGCAGCAAGCCGAGAGCGTATGCCAAGGCGTGGTGAAAGATGCCAAAGGCGAACCACTCATCGGAGTCACAGTACTGGTCAAGGGAACCAATATCGGTGCTGTAACGGATCTGGACGGACAGTTCTCAATCCCCAAGGTTCAGCTCGGTAGCCAGCTAGAGTTCTCATCTATCGGGTATGTAACCCAGCAAGCGGTCTATCGAGGCCAAGCACTACAGATCGTCCTACTAGAGGATAATACACAGCTGGAGGAGCTAGTAGTCGTGGGGTATGGCGTGCAGAAGAAAGTCAATCTGACTGGAGCGGTATCCTCCGTCAAAGGCGGAGAGCTATCCCGTCGCCCTGTCACCAACGCCACCCAAAGTCTACAAGGGCTAGTCCCCGGGCTATTGGTCAGCAACAATCAGTCTGGGCGCCCCGGAGCATCGGCCTCCCTATCCCTGCGTGGTCAAGGCAACCTATCTGGTAGCGCCAGCCCATACGTACTGGTAGACGGAGTAGAGATGAGTTTGGCGGAAGTAAACCCCAACGACATCGAAAACATCAGTGTACTCAAAGATGCCGCAGCGAGTGCTATCTACGGCGCCCGTGCCGCCTATGGAGTAATCCTTGTCACCACAAAGAGAGGAGATGTAGGCAAGATGCGCATCAGCTATCAGGGCAACGTGGGCTGGTCTACACCGACGGTACTACCCAAAATGGTCAATTCGGTAGACTTCGCTCACTTCTGGAATGACGGTGCGACCAATGCAGGCGCACCTCGTAAGTATAGCCCAGAGCGTATAGCACTACTCGAGAAGTATATCAATGACCCCTCGAGTGTAGACCCTTGGGCCGACCTCCCCAAAAACCACAGCATGAACCCCGCCTATGAGAATACGGAGAAGGGGATCGGCAACGTAGACTACTTCAAGCTCCACTACAAGGACTTGGCTCTCAAACACAATCACACTCTCAGCCTAAGTGGAGGGAGCAAAGCTGCCCAGTACTACGTATCTGGAGGCTACTACAATGAGCAAGGGATCCTACGCTATGCCGATATGGCATTCAGCCGATACAACTTCTCGGCCAGCCTCACCTCACAGCTCACCAAGTGGCTCAAGCTCAAGACCTCTACTAAATTCATGCATACGGACGACCGTTCCCCATTCGGCCCGGGCGGATTGAGCAATGGATTTTTCCACAGCCTCGCTCGTTTCTTCCCGACTATCTCCGAGATCGACCCCAATGGCCGATTCACAGAGCTCAGTATGGTGCCCTATCTACAGAGCGGAACATACACTCATGGCAAAGACAACAACCTAAACCTCTCGGCAGGCATAGAGCTACAGCCGCTGAGGAACTGGTTCATCTTCCTCGACTACACGCATAGGCTCTCTCTACACGAGTACGAAGCACTCAACAAGGCTCCACTCATCTACGGAGCAGACGGCAAGTCTGTTTCTCTAGGCGTACGCTCGGAGCTTGGTATAGCTCGTGACGGCAGATTTACTCGCCAGTTCGATCGACACAAATACTCGTCGTTCAATCTGTACAGCAACTACCTCTTCTCACTAGGCGAGAAGCACGACTTCACGGTAATGGGAGGCTTCCAGCAGGAGAGCAGCCACAGCAGCTACCTCGGCAGCTCTATCACTGGGCTATTCTCCCAGACCAACCCCAACGTAGGTATGGGTACTGGCGACAAAGTGCCCACCGATGTGCGCAATGGCTGGGCTACACGAGGCTTCTTCGGCCGCCTCAACTACAGCTACGACGGCCGCTATCTACTAGAGCTCAATGGGCGCTACGACGGATCTTCCCGCTTTGCCGAGAATAGCCGCTGGGGCTTCTTCCCCTCCGCCTCGCTCGGATGGAACATACACAGGGAGCAATTTATGGAGTCGCTCTCTGGCACACTATCCAACTTCAAGCTCAGAGGTTCGTACGGTCTACTAGGCAACCAAGCTGGTGCCGCCCTATACACCTTCGCCTCTACGATGGAGCTAAGTCGTGGGCTAGGGCAATACATCTTCCCCGACGGCAGACATAGCTACACCAATGCCCCTAGAGTCATCAGCCCAACCACCACGTGGGAGAAGGTAGAGAGCATCAACGTAGGGCTAGACTTCGGCCTATGGGGGAATAGCCTTACTGGGTCGATAGATCTCTTCCAGAGAGATACGAGAGATATGCTTGGCCCGGGGCTACCCTTCCCCGACTACTTCGGGGCAGACGCTCCCCAAACCAACAACGCAAGTCTACGCAACAGAGGCTGGGAGCTATCGCTCGGCTATCAAGGACGGATTGGCAAAGACATCACGTATAAGGTCACGGGGATACTCTCGGACGCTACCTCTATCGTCACCAAATACGAGAACCCAACCAAGAGCGACCCACAAGGATCGTGGTACGAGGGTAGATCTGTAGGCGAGATCTGGGGATATAGAGCCGACGGACTAATCCAAACAGCAGAAGAAGCCAAAGCCTACAATGACCAGCACGACCTCTCTTTCTTGAGCAAAAGACCTTGGACTCCGGGTGACGTCAAGTATAGAGATCTGAACGGTGACGGTCGCATCAACAATGGCAAAAACAAAGTCGGCGACATGGGTGACCTCGATATCATCGGCGACACAACCCCTCGATACCAGTACTCGGTCAATGGTAGCATCAGCTACAAAGGACTTAGCCTGAGCTTCATGCTACAAGGCGTAGGCAAGCGGGACTGGAACCCCGGTGGGGCAGCCTACTTCTGGGGATCTGGAGCATACGCACAGGTAACGGTATTCAAAGAGCATCTAGACTACTGGAGAGAGGACAACCCCGGGGCATATTACCCCAAACCCTATATCCACGGAGTGGGGGCGATCGGGTCGTTCCAGAGCAAAACCCGACAGACTTCCGACCGCTATCTACAGAATGCAGCCTATTGCCGTCTGAAAAACCTCACCTTGAGCTACGATATTCCCCAAATGTGGGTCAATAAACTTGGCATCAACGGCCTGCAAGTCTTCTTCTCTGGAGAGAACCTGCTCACCTTCACAAGCCTCAAGACCATGTTTGACCCAGAAGTGATTTTCGCAACAAGCGGATATAGTGCAGACAAGAACTATCCGATGAATCGCGTCCTCTCTTGTGGTCTTACCGTTAATTTATAATTTGCAACAGCGATGAAACGTAACAATATAATCCTATCCCTATCCCTATCCCTGCTGGCTGCTGTCTGCACCACAGCGTGCAACAATCTAGACCTCCAGCCAGAGGGCGTGCTGACAACCAACAGCCCCTTCATGAGTGTAGGGGAAATGCAGAACTACATCGACCAGTTCTATGAGTCGGGGCTCCGTCACCAAGGCTTCGGCCCCGGTGGTGGTGGCGGCATCGCTGGCAATGATGTGGCTAGCGACAATCTATCGGCAAGTGCTCCTAATACACGACTCAACGGACAGCTGGCTCTAAGCAACGCCAGCAAACTCGAAGCCTACACGCAGATCCGCAATGTCAATTACCTGATTGCCAACCTTGGTCATGCAGCAGAGAAAGGGAGCGCACAGTACAACCACCTCGTAGGGGAGGCCTATTACTTCCGAGCTTGGTACTACTATCGTCTATTGGTAGACTACGGCCCCATCACTTGGCTCGACCAACCACTAGAGGCCAAGCTAGAGGGTATAGACCGCCCTCGTGACAGCCGTACCTTTGTGGTGGACAAGATATTGGCAGATCTGGACACGGCTATCGAGAACCTAAGTGAGCAGAGTAGCTCCGCTACGATGCGGGTGCATAGAGATGTAGCACGTGCACTCAAGAGCGAGGTCGCACTCTTCGAAGCAACATGGGAGAAGTACCACAGGGCCGAGCAAGACCCATTCTTCGACCCCAGCATTACAGATGCCAAAATCAAGGACTATCTGACCCAAGCAGCCTCAGCCGCCAGAGCTATTATGGATAGAAATGTATGGCGCATACACACGACGGGTAATCCGCTGAGCGACTATCGTGAGCTATTTGCCACGACAAATCTCTCCTCCAATAAGGAGGTGCTCTGGTTCAAGCGGTACGATGGCGACCAAGTAGGCAACAACGTCAATCGCTACCTCAACAATGGGGGCGGTAGCATCGGTGTGACGGCCTCGCTCGTAGACGACTACCTAACCCTAGAGGGCAAACCCTTTGTAGGCGACGCCAAGCTCAACGCCAAGAAAGTCTTCGGCGAGGAGCTCAAACCTACCCTGCGTGACCCTCGCCTGTCACAAACAGTCTGTATGCCGGGGCAGAAGTTACGTCCAGATCAGCCAACCTACGTCGTACCACCTCTCAGGGGAAGCTCCTTCAACCAAAACATGACGGGCTACTCACTGCTTAAGCATGTGCAGATAGACTACACGGGCAATCTAGACGCAGAGTTTAAGGGGGCTACCCCGGGGATACAAGTACGCTATGCCGATGTACTGCTCAACTATGCAGAGGCCCTAGCCGAACTAGACGGAGCAGCCAATGCAGGCAAAATCGTCGAAGCCCTCCAGCCTCTTAGAGATCGTGTCGGTATGCCTAGTGTAGACTTCGACCGTGAGTACAATACCGAGGCCGACTATCCCTTCAGAGGCCTAGACAAATACATACAAGCCACTCGACGTGAGCGCCGCATAGAACAGGCTAGCGAGGGACGGCGCCTCTACGATATCTTGCGCTGGGCTGCAGCCGATGAGTTGATCGTAGGCAAGCGAGCCATGGGTGCGCTTTTCATCGGGAGCAATCTAAATGGGCACGAGAGCTACAAGGGACAGACCTTTGTCTACGACCAGCCTAAAAACAACAACCTCTTCCTCTCTGGCAAACCCGGCGACCCATATCGCTATATTCTGCCCATCAATCCAGCATCTGGCTATGAGGCAGGTTGGCAATTCGATGTGAAGCGTGACTATCTCTTGCCCATTCGCCTTGACATGATCGCTAGGACCAAAGGCAAATGGACGCAGAACCCCGGCTGGGGTATCTAAGAATCTGTCGCCAATCTCCGAGAGTGTGAATTCTCCGAGGGCTGTGTAAGCAACGTTCTTGCACAGCCCTCGGAGCATCTCGCATTAGTTTTTTAGTATCTTTGCCCCAGATATGGTTAGTCCTATGGAGCTCTTGCGCTCTCATGGACAAGGGAAACAGGTGTAAGCCCTGTGCAGTCGCGCTGCCGTAATTCTCCTGATCTCGAAGGTCAGAGGATACCCTCTCAGATGCCACTGCTGACTTAGCTCAGTGGGAAGGCGAGAGTGCGTTAGAGATAAGCCGGAAGACCTGCCATGTCGGTCGATATTTTGTGCTTTCGCGGTATAGAGCATAAGGTTAGTATTGAACCATCTCTAGAGGTTAAGCCCTCAACAAGAGGTTACGTTCGCTCATCAGAAGTAGGTAGTAAGCCCCCTATACCATATTATATTATATATAGGGATCTCGAGCAACCACCAACTCCCAAACCTTACGCACGCACCTCTCGAATCCACAGTATATATCGACTCTCTTACAAGTGACCAACCTTGCTTGTGTGTTTATATGAGCCTAAGCGCTACTAGCACGCACGGGGCATAGTCGCCGATTTGTCAAAAAAAGTGGAGTGGTATCACAGTTCCGCTATCTGGAGCCAAGCGATGTCATGACTTATACGAATAACTAGGAGCTAGACACTGAGCTCCTAGTATGCCTTTTTAGTAATCATTAAAATTAAAAACGAAAAAGCTATGTCACTAAAGAATCTACTACGGACGTCTTTACTAGCCTTGACACTTGGTCTAGGCCTAGCAGGCTGTCAGGCTGATGGCCCTCAAGTATCACAGAAGCCCAGCCTACCTACTCCCAATCGTCCTAGCGAAACAGGGCTAAACATCAACAACTGGGATGGAGTTTTAGTCCTCAGCGAAGGCAATATGAGCGACGGAGAAGGCGTCCTTGCCTTCATCGACAAAGCTAGCGGAGCAATCACTAGCGACGTGGTGCGTCAGGTCAACGGCAAGAGCCTAGGCAACGTGGCTCAAGATCTCTGCATCAGTAAGGACAAGCTCTACATTGTCTGTCAGAATGGCGATAAGAGAGGTGATCTCAAACACATCAGTATCTTCGACAAGTCCTTCAAGCTACTAGACACCTTCACGCCAGATGTCATCGCTGCAAACAGCAAAGTATCGCCAACCCACCTCACGGTAGCCCACGACCTACTCTATTTCGTTACCAACGATGGTAAGCTCTACAGCCTCCCTCTGAACGCAACGGGTGCCGATCGTGAACGAGCTACACTCATCACTCAGGTTGCCAAGCCTCTATACGCTCGCCTATTTACTGTACACGAGCAGGGGGTAGAGGTCGTTTATGTAGCCGGAGCTCAGGCTTTGTATCGCATCGGCAAAGGCGGTCAAGTGGCCTCTCTAGCCTACCCCGAGGGTTATACTAGCCTCGGCATTGCACCTTGCTACGATGTGGCGAACAAGAGTCAAGCGATTTGGATGATACAAGCCGAGAGCAAAAACAAGAAGACTCGCCTGGTGAAGGTTCAGAACCTAGAGGAAAAAGGAAGCTACGACCTAGGCGAACAGCTTGGCCTAAAGGGAGTATGGGCTGGTAGCTGCACACTCGCTGCAGCGCCTACTACAGAGGGGGCAATGATATTCTTGCGCACAGGCTCGGCTATATACAGCTTCAGCGAGCAGTCCAAGGAGCTCAAAAATATCTACTCCACTACTGAGATCCTATACGGCTACATAGGTGCTAGTGCGAGGAGCAAGGTAATTTATCTCTCTCAGCTACCTGCCTACAATCGCTACAAGGAGGCTAAAGTAATGGAAATGGCTTGGGATGGTACAGCACAGAAGAGCTACCCAATCAAAAGTGAAGGGCAACCCGACGGCCTATACACTCCTTTCTGCGCCCTAATCTACCCAATAAGTAGCAGCCTCTACTAAACTAGGGACAAATTATTCTACCACTGATCGAGGAGGTCGGGGCTAGAGGGTTTTACTTCGCCAAGGCACTCGAGCAGATATCTCTGCCAAATATCAAGAAGATTGGGAAGGTGGCTTTCGGCACCTCCGGCGTCAAAACTCTTGAGCTTGGTGACACTCCTCCCTAGATAGGCCAAAAGATATTCTCCCAGAAGGTAACGATCGTTGTCCTCCCCCCAGAAAAGTATGCCGAGTGGGTTAAGAAGCACAATTTCAATGTGCATATTGCCCCAAAAGGCGAGTAACAACTGACGAAGCCCTTTCTGAAATATGACACCATCTCTCGATCGCTAGCAGAGTCTACTCCTAGAGCCTTGACCCTGCTGGCGATTGAGATTTCAAGCATACGATGCATATCAATCGTATTCCCTCCGTCAAGGAACATACATTCTTTGTGAATCAACAATCCAATCTTTGTAAAATAAAATCGAACTCATCGGCTTGTAAACTTTGGAGGTAGTTTAGATCTATATAGAGCAAACCTATCTCCATATAGAGCAAAGCTTCCTCTATATAAAGCAAGGCTTGCTCCCAAAAACAGGCTGGTGCCCGAGCAGGTTTGTTCACACGAACAGACAACTTACTTAGGCTAACCACCGACCAAGCAATACGGTCTATGATACCACTATCTAACGTGCAGTGAGCAGAACTCTAGCTTTCGTACTGATGTGCCTCTGGGCTATAGGTACGCTGATGGCCGAAGAACCATCGGTGCGTGACTCTGTGCACACTATCGACGAAATCGTCGTACATGCCCAGCAGAGGCGACTAACTCTGGCGCCCTCGCAGTTGCTTACTCGAGGCGAACTGACTCGCCTTGGTGCACTCTCGGTAGCCGATGTACTTAGGTACTACTCGGGCGTACAAATCAAGGACTACGGAGGCATAGGTGGGCTCAAAACAATCAACGTCCGTAGTATGGGCAGCCACCATGTCGGCGTATTCTACGACGGTGTGCAGCTAGGGAACGCCCAAAATGGTATCATCGACCTAGGACGTTTCTCACTTGAAAACATGGAGACCATCAGCGTCTACAATGGGCAAAAGAGCCAACTCCTACAGTCGGCTCGTGACTATGCCTCCTCTAGTGCCCTCTATCTGCGCAGTCGTCGCCCGAGCTTTGACCTAGGGCGACAGCATAACATCAACGTAGGGCTACGAGTGGGGAGCTTCCACACCCTCAATCCTTCGCTCCTCTGGGAGCATCGCCTCTCGCCCCGCACCGACCTCTCGCTCTCGGGCGAATACCTCTATACCTCTGGGCAGTATCCTTTTCGCTATCGACGCAAAGACGGCTACGATACCACTGCCCTCAGACAGAACGGTGATGTACGTGCTCTGCGCACAGAGCTAGGGCTGTATCACCACAGAGCTCACAGCCGCTACACGGGCAAGCTCTATCTATACAACTCCGAGCGAGGCTACCCCGGGGCTGTGGTGCGGGAAGTGCCGGGGCTATTTCGCAATCAGGACAGACAGTGGGATACCAACCTGCTCGTACAAGGCACTATGCAGTACGAACCCAAAGGGCGATATCAGATGCAAGTCCTAGGTAAGTATGCCTACGACTACCTGCACTATATCTCCGACCCTCGCCTAGACGTAAGTACAATGTACATAGACAATCGCTACCATCAGCACGAGGCTTATCTATCCGTAGCCCAGCTCATAACCCTAGACCAAGGCTGGGGGCTAGCTCTCTCGACCGATGCTCAGTACAATGCTGTGCGTGCTGACCTTACAGACTTCGCCTATCCACATCGAGCCCAGCTACTCTCCGCCCTCTCGGGCAGCTACTCTTCGCCTCGACTGAGCATACAAACGAGCCTCTTGCATACCCTCGTCAGAGATGCCACTAAGCACGATGCGCCCCAGTGGCGTAGCATTGTATCGCCGAGCATCGTGGCCTCGTGGCAGCCGTGGGTAAATCGAGGGCTAAGCCTACGTGCCTTCTATAAACATATCTTTCGCCTACCAACTCTAAGCGACCTCTACTACACCTTCATCGGCAACAAACTACTCAACCCAGAGTACACAGTACAGTACAATGTAGGGGCAGTATGGCGTAGGAGCTATACCTCTACTCCTCTACGCACGCTAGAGCTACAAGCCGATGCATACTACAATCGAGTGCGAGACAAGATCGTTGCCATGCCAACGTCCAATCAGTTTCGCTGGACGATGCTCAACTTCGGTCTGGTCGATATCGTAGGCTTAGACCTCTCAGCCTCAGCTACCATACAGCTAGCTTCGCTTCGCCTCATGCCTCGTCTGAGCTATACCTACCAACAGGCTAGCGAACATACCGACACAACAAGCCCTTGGTACGGCGGGCAAATCCCCTACGTGCCTTGGCATGCTGGCTCCGTCACTGTGGGAGCGGACTGGCAGAGGTGGGTCTGGAGCTACAGCTTCATCTACACGGGAGAGCGTTACCACTCGGTGGCCAACCTACAAGAGTTCCACATACAGCCTTGGTACACGCACGACCTATCCCTCTCATACACTTGGCAGCTCTCGAGCCTAAAGCTCGTAGGGACGCTCGAGGTAAATAATCTCCTTAATCAGCAGTACGAGGTAGTCAAGAGCTACCCCATGCCCGGTACTAACTTTAGACTTAAACTCAATGCAATCTTTTAGCTTTCGCCTATTCATCACTTCGGCTTTGTTGATGATGCTCGGTCTACTGGCCTCATGTCGCAAGGAAGAGGTCGTCGTCCCCTCGGTGAGCAATCGTGTCACAGAGCCTAGCTCCATGGCACGGCACTATCCGGGGCTCTATCTACTCAACGAAGGGACGATGGGGCGCAATACCGCCTCGCTCGATTACTTCGACTACACCACAGGTATCTATCGGCACAACATCTTCGCAGAGCGTAACCCTATGGTAGTCAAGGAGCTGGGAGATGTAGCCAATGATCTCAAGCTCTATGGCGATCGGCTCTGGGCTGTGGTCAATGTGTCGAACCTCGTCGAAGTGATGTACGCCAAGAACGCCCGCCATATTGGGCAGATCTCTATCCCCAACTGTCGCCACATCACTTTCGACGGAGGGTTCGCCTATATCAGCTCGTATGCAGGCCCAATACAGATAGACCCCAATGCACGCCTAGGTAAAGTCATCAAGGTCGATACGGCAACACTACAGATCGTAGGCGAATGCACGGTTGGCTATCAACCCGAGGAGCTTGTAGTAGTGGGCGATCGGCTCTATGTGGCTAACTCAGGCGGCTATCGTGCTCCCAACTACGACACTCGACTATCGGTCATCGACCTAAAGACTTTCTCCGAAGTCAAGCACATTGAGGTGGGCATCAATCTACATCGCCTACGCCTAGACGAGCAGGGGCAACTCTGGATCTCCTCTCGAGGCGACTATAAGACCATAGCACCGAACCTATACGTTCTCAACACGAAGACCGATCAACTCCTTACACCCGAGGGGCTGGGCATCGCCTGCTCCGATCTTGCCATCGTCGGGCATGACCTCTATCTCTACGGATATAGCCACCTACCGAACAGCCAGAAGACCAACTATGCCCTACTAGATACACGTACCCGAGCAATCAAGAGCGAGCGAATCCTCGACGGCACGGCAGCACGCATACGCACGCCCTATGGCATCGCTGTCAATCCCGAGACACGTGAGATCTTCGTGACCGACGCAGGCGACTATGTAGCCCCCGGCAAGGTCTATTGCTTCTCGGCCTCGGGGCAATATCAATGGTCTACCGAGGCAGGTGTATTACCCTCCAAAATTGTCTTCACACCTTTTAGACTATCGGATAATACCGATATACCTAGTACCCCAGACACCTATCCCAAGGGACGTAACCCCTACGTCAGCAAAGTACTAGCGTATGTACCAGCCCCCGGTCAGTTCGTCAATAAAATGCCCCGATCAGAGGCTGGAGATACACAGCAGACAATGAATGCCAAGGTCCTAGCCGCTATTGGCCGACAGAGCCCTAAGCAAAAAAGGAACGAACTGATCACTCTAGGTGGCTGGGGTGGCTATGTCGTAGTGGGCTTCGACCATCGCATTGAGAACCGTGAGGGGCTGTGTGACTTTAGGGTACTGGGAAACGCCTTCGAGCGGGCGAGCGAAGCAGGTGTTATCATGGTGGCTAAGGATGAGAACGGCAATGGCCGCCCCGACGAGAACGAATGGTACGAGATAGCAGGTAGTGGGGAGCAACCCGAGCGAGAGGCATTCTACAATCAAGCACGCAAGGCTGGCAATGATCTAGGCATCTACCATGATTATCGCCTTACCTACTATCGGCCTACTGACGAACCAGAAGCACCGTCCGATAGGACTATCGACTATATCCGCTGGACGGATAGCTTCGGTAAATCGGGCTATGTACAGAAGAATAGCTACCACACACAGAGCTACTACCCTACATGGCTTGGAAGAGAAATTAGCTTCGAGGGCACCAAGCTCCCTCACAACGTGATCAATGAGAAACCTGAGAACCCCTATGATGGCCTCTTCGTTCGCCATAGCTTCCGCTATGGCTATGCCGATAACCACCCCAATACAGCCGACGGCTCTGCCATAGACATCGCTTGGGCAGTGGATCGTAACCGCAAGCCCGTGCAGCTCTCGGGGATAGACTTCATCAAGATCTACACGGGCGTGATGAGCGACAATGGCTGGATCGGCGAGAGCTCTACGGAGATCGAGGGCGTGGAAGACCTGCACCTGCTGGGCGTGTCTATCTCCAGCGCCAAGCTCGTGAAGTAGCACGAAGGCACTCAACAAAAACAAGCCCTGCCAACCTAACGTATCAGTCGAGGTTGGCAGGGCTTGTTACTAGTGGCCTGCTCTAGCAGATGCTACTACTACTCGTTGCGTGAGCCTAGGAAGCGAAGCAGATATAGGAAGAGGTTGATGAAGTCTAGGTACAGCGTTAGCGCACCGATTACCGAGAGCTTTTTGGCGACCTCTTCGCTCTCTGCTTGATGGAGCATCAGCTTGATCTTCTGTGTATCGTAGGCGGTCAGACCCGTGAAGATAAGCACACCGACACCCGAAATAACGAGCTCAAACATAGAGTTCTTGAGGAAGATATTGACGACCGTAGCGATAATCAGACCTATGAGCGCCATCATCAAGATACTACCCATCTTGGATAGATCTCTCTTAGTTACATACCCCACAAAGGCCATAGCGGCAAATGTCCCAGCAGTGACGAAGAAAGTCGTGGCGATAGACTGCATCGTATAGGCGGCAAAGATGAGGCTAAGCGTCACGCCATTGAGTATAGAATAGGCGGCAAAGAGTATCGTGGCGGTCATGAAGCTCATCTTCATCACACGTGAGCTTAGGTAAAAAACGATACCCAACTCGGCGAGCATCAACCCCCAAAAGAGGATGCTATTGCTCATCAACTCGTAGAAGAGCGAGCTGCTATAAGTCAGCATCGCTGTAAGCCCCGTGATTGAGAGCCCCATAGTCATCCATAGAAACACACGCTGGATCAGTGAGCGCTGTACCACAGCGACATCTTGCTCGTAGATATAACCTCCCGAGCGAGATCCTTCTGGATAATAATTTTGATTGTTCATATCTTCGTTAATTATCGAATAGTTTTACAAATATAACAGGATCTCCGTATATATAGTTGCCCAGTGACTACTCCATGGATCCGAAAGAAGCAGAGGCAACCTCTCATAGTAGAGAAGTAGCCTCTGACATTTATCTAGCTATGTCGTGGACAAGCGGCTTAGTCCTGCTTGTCATTGAAGAGATAGTCTACGTCTAACTTCTGGATCTGTCCATACTTCTTCATAAAGTCTAGGGGTAGATCGGACTCACGGCCGATAAGCACATAGGTGTAGTCGCTGCCCTTAATGGACTTATTGAAGAAGGCAACTAGATCAGCTAGCGTCATCTTCTTGACCTCTTCATAGACTTGGCGGCGCATATCGTTGGGGATACCTAGACGTTTGAGCGACTCGTATTGCCAGAATATGTCTTGACGAGTGATGCGTTCGCTCTCGATATCTCGCAGTACAGATTCTTTGGCCGTCTCGAAGTTCTTCTCCGCCTCGGGCATATTCTGCACTAGGCCTTCCATGGCATTGAAGGCTTCGGTAAGTTTATTAGCCTGCGTACCAATGAATGCCTGTATGTAATTGTAGTCGCCGAGCTTCCTAGCTCCGCCATAATAGGCATATGCAGAGTAAGCCAAGCTCTTAGCCTCACGGATCTCTTGAAAGACGATAGACGACATACCCTCACCGAAGTAGGCATTGAACATAGATGAGAGCGCCATCTCCTTGGCATCGTACTTAGCCACTCGGCGAAGCATCATCATCTGCGCCTGCACCATATCATAGTCGGCATAGTAAATCTTGCCGCCTGTGGGCTGCTGCTGGTAGACGGTAGCCTTGGGATAGTCCTTAGTGCCAAACTTATGGTTACGCTTGAGGGATTTCTTGATGCCCTCGACGTCATTGCCGTAGTAGAACACGCGATGCTTATAGTCCATAAGCCCTTTAATCAGATTGGTTAGCTCGGCAGCTTTGATCTGTTTGAGCTCACGAGTGGGGATAATATCCCTCTGAGGCGAATGCTCTCCGTACATCGCATAGTTTACTTCTGCACGGAAAATGGCTTGGCTACTCTTCTTATTATCCTCACGTGCCTTGATCGTCTGAGCGATGTGTTCGTCTAAAATAGCCTGATCGGGCTTAGCACCACGCAGCAGATCCTCAAGCAGGCGAATACCTGCATCCATATTGCGCTTGAGCCCCGTGAGGATAATCTGCATGCGTTCACCCATAGAGCGTACCGAATAGCTAACACCTAGTTTATAGAACTCTTGGCGAATCTGCTGAGGTGTGAGCTTATCTGTCCCGATTAGCCCAAGGTACTGAATGGCTAGGTCAAGCTTCTTATCGTTGTACTGCCCCATATCGAATAGGTAAGTCAGCTCAAAGAGGTCATTGTCTGGGTTAATGATATACTCGATGGTCTGCTTGCCAATCTGGGTACGCTTGATTTCCTTCTGGTAGTCGATATAGAGCGGATTGAGCCTTGGCGCTTGCTGGGCTAGTAGCTCCTTGCCGAAAGTAGACATAGTGCTACGATCCAGCTCTAGAGGTGTGATGCCGGGGTTCTGCACTCGGATCAGATCCTTGTTCTCTCCGATACGCTTGTAGACGGTGACATGGTTGTCTGCGTAGTGCTTCTTGACGAACTCGACGAGATCGGCCTTCTTGATCTTGCGCAGATTTTCGATGAACTTGAGGCGATCTCCCCACTTCTGCCCATGTATAAAAGCTGTATAGTGCTCAGTGGCTACATCGTTGGGCTCGGTCGTGGCACGGATCTTCTGTAGCTCAAGGTCGTTGATCGTAGCTTCGATGAGCCACTCAGGGAAGTCCCCTTGCTTGATCCGCTCAATCTGTGCCAATAGTAGCTCACGTACCTGCTCTAGAGTCTGTCCCTGCTTGGGCATACCAAAGAGCTGATGCACGCTGTATTCCTTGTGAATCATTGGGGACGAACCAGCCTGCATCACCTGCTGTGCTTGGTTGAGGTCTAGGTCGATCAGCCCAGCCTTACCATTAGCCAAAATCATATCTACCAATGTCAGATAGGCAGCGTCCATAGAGCCCGTACCACCGTCTAGGCGATAGGCTAGGAAGAGGTACTCGGGATCTTTGCTGTACACATCGTAGGTCTGAGCCTTGGCGATGGGTAGCTCACGTGCGAACTTTGGGTGTTCTAGAGGCTTAGCAGGCTTCTTGCCGAAGTATTTATCTACCAGAGCAATGGCCTTGTCGTACTCAAGGTCGCCCACCAGTACGATAGCATAGTTGTTGGGTACATAGTACTTGTAGAAATAACGCTCAATGGCCTCGAGAGAGGGTGACTTGAGGTGCTCACTCGTCCCAATGGTCGTCTGCTGTCCGTAGGGGTGCGTTGGGAAGAGTGCCTTACCCATCTGCTCGAAGACACGGCTACTGATACGATCCTGCCCCATATTAAATTCCTCGTAGACGGCTTCGATCTCGGTATGGAAGAGGCGTAGCACCAGTTCGCCAAATCGCTCGCTCTCGATCTGTAGCCAGCGCTCTAGCTCATTGGCGGGAATGTCGTTTTTGTAGACCGTTTCCTCTACCCAAGTGTGGGCATTGGTCCCTTGGGCTCCGATAGAGGTTGTTAGGCGGTCGTACTCATTGGCCGACACATACCCAGCAGCAATAGTAGAGATCGAGTCGATCTGATGATAGAGGCGACGGCGCTCTAGGCTATCGCTACTAGCTTTGTGCTGCTCGTAGAGATCGCTAATCTTCTTCAGCTCGACACGCTCTTTCTCCCAGTTGAGGGCGCCCAAACGACTGGTGCCTTTGAAGAGCATGTGCTCTAGATAGTGTGCCAGCCCTGTGTTGTCGGCTGGGTCATGGTTGGAGCCAGCACGCACCGGAATGTAGGTCTGGATACGTGGTGTCTTGGGGTTGCGGCTAAGATACACGGTTAGGCCATTCTCCAGCGTGTAGACACGGGTGTGCGTGGGGTCGTCGGTGACCTCCTCGTACTTGTAGCCGGCAGGATCTGTTTTCTGGAGTGTCTTGTACTCCTGTGCGCTCAGGCCCGATAGGGTAAGCACACCTGTAAGGATCAGCATAGACTTTTTCATAATCCTATATAATTAGTTGATGAAAAGAAAATAGGACTGAGGTAGCAACTGGTTCTAGTCACTATCACAGTCCTACTCAATAGGTACTCAAATGATTATTTACGCTTGCGGACAGGAGGCACTACGAGCTTGTAGCCCTTACCGTGTACGTTCTTGATCTCAATGGTCGGATCAAGGTCTAGCATACGGCGTAGCTTAGTTACATAAACGTCCATACTACGCTGGGAGAAAGCATGCTCGGGATCTACCTGAGTTTCTGTGATGCCCCAAATCTCTCTGAGGGCATGGCTACGCTCGAGGGTCTTATTGGCAAACTGGCAGAGCAGGGTCAGTAGCTCGCTCTCCTTGGTAGTTAGGCGAATGATATGCTCACCGAGGCAAAGCTGCTGTGTGGTGGTATTGAAGCTGTATTTACCAAGCTGATACACCTCTTGTGGCTCATTCATATCCCTAGAGAGGGTGCCAGCACGACGAAGCAAGGCCTCGATACGCAACACAAGCTCCTCCATATTGAATGGCTTGGTGATATAGTCGTCAGCTCCAGCGTGGAAGCCCTCGAGGATATTCTCACGCATACCCATAGCTGTCAAGAAGATGATTGGCATAGCCTTATTGACACCACGGATCTCTCTGGCGAGCGTCATACCGTCTTTCTGAGGCATCATGACGTCTAGCAAGCATAGGTCGTACTCCTTCTGCTGGAAGTGTTCCCAACCCTGCTGACCGTCACGACAATGATCTACCTCGAAGTTGTTCTTCTCTAGAAGCTCTACCAAGATGTTACCTATATTCTCCTCGTCCTCGCAGAGAAGAATTCTTAGTTGATTTCCCATAAGTTTACCCTATAATTAATTTATTGAAATATCCGTAACTAAACTACTTAACTCTATTGGCTCATATAGCTCCCTTGGCTCACGGGGAGTTTAATCACAATGCGTGTGCCACCCTCTGGCTTACTCTCTGCATAGATCCGCCCGTCAAACTGCTTGATGACGGAAGCCACATAGGCCAAGCCCAACCCAAAACCTTTGACGTCGTGCCTATGCCCCGTGGGGACACGATAGTACCGCTCGAAGACCTTCTTGAGGCTATCCTTGGGGATACCGATACCGTTATCCTCGACCACGATCTTGATGTAGGACTCTACATTCTCGGTAGCCAGCCTAAGCTGTAGAGGTCTATCGGGGTGAGCATACTTGACCGAGTTGTCGAGCAGGTTGAAGATAACGTTGGTCAGGTGTACCTTATTGGCCTTGATCCATGTATCGTAGGCCTCCAAGTCGAGGGTCAGATCGCCTCCTTTGTTCTGCGCATGAGCCGTATAGATCTCAGCCACGGGGAGCAAAATCTCATTGAGCTCTAGCTCGCGCAGAGGCATTGGGTTAGTTTTACCGTCGAGCACGGAGAACTGCAATACCTTGTCGATAAGCAGCTGCATACGCCCCGTCTCGTGCTCAATGATAGAGATGAACTTGGAGCGCTTCTCTGGCTGCTCTATGACATCTCTATCACGCAGACGCCCTGAGGCTAGCTTGATAGAGCTAACGGGAGTCTTGAGCTCGTGCGTCATATTGTTGATAAAGCTCGTCTTCATGCTCTGGAAGGATAGATGCCTTACCAGTATCGTAATCACGAAGCCTCCCAATATCAAAACGAAAATGGTAGAGATAAGCCCGGGGAGCGCAAAGCTCAGCATCTCACTACGACTCGGACTAAAGTCTAGGGTCAAGCGCAGGAATGGGGTCATCTGGTTTGGGTTACTCTGCTTGACAAAGAGGCGCTGAATCACCACATCTTCGTTATTACGATCCTTCTGTAGCATACCCGGCTGTGTAAACTCGTAGAGCTTGCGCCCCTTGGCGTCACAGAGCATGATGTTGTAAGCCTCGCAGACACCTTTGCTATCGAGTCGTGTGCGTAGCTGCTGGGTCATGAAGCGAGGGTTGATGAGCTGAGGAATGCTATCGTAGGAGTACTCTTCGTAGAGATGCCTGAGCATATACTCGTCTAGATGATCTCGGCGCATAAGATAGGTCTGCATCATGCGATTGCTAATGGCCGGCAGCTCCGAGTCTTCAAATGTTTCGCTAGAATTGCCATCTATGGCTTGTATCCCCGTCAGCGTCGCCTTCTTCTCTTGCTGGTGTCTATAAGGCAGATGTATTGGAGAGGGTATCTGACCCTGCATGACCGATGCGTTGAGCTCTAGGTTTAGGTAGCGGATTAGCTCACGTAGCTCAATATCCCCAGCGACCTCGGCAAGCGCATCCTTGGCCATCTGACGCGTCTGCTCCTTTCGGATGCTGATGACACGCTGATAATAGGTGTACTGCAATCCAAACAGAACAATAAAGACGAGTAGTAGGGTGAAACCTACCCCTAAAATTGCCTTCTTCTTCACAGCTGAGCTCCTCTAGTCTAAAAATACTTTTTCCAAGACTTTGAACTTCTATCTACGTGGCTCGATCTTGAAGCTCATTACCCCGATTATGATCCTCCTATCAACTAAGCGCCTCTAGAACAGACTTTATACGCAGTCTATTAGTTTGCGCAAAAGTAATGAAAAACCATTGATTTTACAATTAGACAATTAACCCGCTAATTATCAATCATAAATCATTTCTAAATAGCACATATATTAAACTATACAACCTCTTATAGCCCTTACTTTTTAGGTTTATCATAGATGAGAGAGAGCATATTTACTCAAATCCTGATGAAGTCCCAGTATTATCTATCCCATAACAGTGCCATCAGCACACCTACCGAGCTCTCTTAACTAGTCACGAGAAGGGAATCTCTAATCGGTGTGCTGATCATCTCGGCAAGGTCATTCTTGATCGAAATAAGTAAAAAAGTGCAAACGAACTATCCTCAAGAGAAACCCTCTCCAAGGGCCAGTTTGGAGCATTTTACCTACATCTTCGGCCAAATCGAAGGGAAGACTTTTTCGTTTCTATGGGCTCATCTACCAAGATGTGTGCACCAATCTGAGAGAATTGATGGGAAGGAATGGCAAACAATAAGCCCCTAAATCTATAAAATCGGCTAAGAGAAGAATCTATACACATAGAGAACAGCGACTTACAAAACAAGCGTTTTAAGCGACTGTTTTCACTAGACTGAGTCGAAGTACACCAGCGCAGTCCGTCGCCATGTAGCGCCTCCTAGAGGGCAAATATGAGGCCTATACTTTTTCGTCTAAGCAACGAATACTTCCCCACCAACATTCTGAAAATTGGTCTAAAATATAAATTCAGGCAACGGAACAACGGGGCTAGATACTCCTCAAATTATGATAGAACAATATTTGCTTATTATCGACTAGTGGCTTACTTTTGTTACTCAAGGGGAGGATTGCTCGAGGAGTGAATCCGTATAAAATTGTTCGTGTCCTAATGCTCGAGCGAAAGATTTTCTCTGTGTAATTTTTCTGACATGCCACGTAATGGTTGATAAGGCTTAAAAACTCTATTTTATGATAATTGACTTACTATTTTTTGTCCTAGGTATCGTATTGATTATTGGTGGTGCCAATTCGCTAACGGACGGCGCCGCAGCTCTAGCAAGGCGTATGGGGCTTAGTCCGCTTATGGTAGGCCTTACCGTAGTAGCCTTCGGGACTTCAGCCCCCGAGCTCGTAGTTAGCTTGACCTCTGCGCTCAAGGGTAGCGCAGACATCGCTATCGGCAATGTGGTTGGGAGCAACATCTTCAATATCCTAGCCATCGTAGGTATCACGGCTCTGGTAACGCCACTAAGCATCACTGCCAGCACTGTGCGCAAAGAAATACCTCTGCTCATCTTGGCTTCGTGTGTCTTCGCCGTGATTGCTTGGGATACCCTATTTAGTGGCTTGATTGGCCAAGAAAACTTCCTCAGCAGAAGCGAGGGACTAGCACTACTAGGCTTTTTCTTGATATTCCTGACCTATACATTCTCTATAGCTAAGTCTGCTGGTGAGATTGAGCAGGAGAGCGACCCAAGCAAGAAGCGTAAACCAATGTGGCTACTCATCGCTCTCATCATAGGAGGGCTAGCAGGACTCATCTTCGGTGGGGATCTCTTCGTTTCTTCTTCGTCGTCTATTGCTCGCAGCTTCGGTGTTAGCGAGGCATTCATCGGTCTAACCCTTGTAGCTATGGGGACATCTCTGCCAGAGCTTGCCACCTCGGTCGTGGCTGCATTGAAAAAAGAACCCGAGCTTGCCGTGGGCAACGTAGTCGGTTCAGGGCTCTTCAACATCTTCTTTATCCTCGGCACTACCGCCACCGTAACACCGATCAAGATGTCGGGCGTCACGGTCGTGGACTTCCTCGTCATGGTGCTCTCGAGTATTCTCCTCTACGTCTTCGGCATATTCTTTGGGCAACGTACCATTACACGCCTAGAGGGAGGTATCCTATTCGCTTGCTTCATCGCCTACAATGCTTACCTTTTCAGCCAAATATAGCCTCGTCTAGTAACCTCTAATATCAGTCCGTCATGGTCACCGATACCTACGAACCCGTATTCTCCCCCGAGGAGGAGATGCGGATAGAGGAGGAGTACAAAGCCCTCCTAGATATTTACCTTGCGAGTAATCACCGCAAGAAGGTAGACATCATCAACAGGGCCTTCACCCTAGCTCGCCTTGCCCACGGAGGTGTGAGGCGTCGTAGTGGAGAGCCCTATATCCTACACCCTATCTCCGTAGCACGCATCATCTGCGAGGAGATGGGGCTAGGCTCTACCTCGATTTGCTGTGCCCTGCTACATGATGTGGTAGAGGACACAGAGTACACAGTCGAGGATATACGCATTCGCTTTGGGGATAATATAGCACGTATCGTAGACGGACTAACCAAAATATCGGGAGAGAACTTCCAAGCCACCGAGTCGATACAAGCAGAGAACTACCGCAAGCTACTGCTCACGATGAGCAATGATGCCCGTGTGATCCTCATCAAGATAGCCGACCGTCTGCATAATATGCGCACGCTCGGCTCAATGCTCCCCGCCAAGCAATACAAGATCATCGGCGAAACACTCTATGTCTATGCTCCACTGGCACATCGCTTCGGACTCTTCTCTATCAAAACCGAGCTGGAGGATCTGAGCTTCCGCTACGAGCAACCAGATCGCTACGCCTACATCAGCGAGAAAGTAGCAGCTAGCGAGGCCGGGCGACAAGACCTATTCGAGCGATTCTCCGCTCCAATCATCTCCTCGCTACTGAAGAAAGGCATCGTTTTCGACATCAAGACCCGCACCAAGAGCAACTACTCGATCTGGCGCAAGATGCAGGAGAAGGGAGTTCCCTTCGAGGAAGTGTATGACCTATTCGCCGTGCGTATCGTTTTCGATAGCTCCGACGGCTACCCCGAGAAGAACCGCTGCTGGGATATCTACACTGCTATCACCGACATCTACCGTACTCACCCAGATCGGCTGAGGGACTGGCTCTCCAACCCCAAGGCCAACGGCTATCAGGCACTACACTCTACCTTCATGGGGCCAGACGGTCGCTGGATAGAGGTTCAGATCCGTAGCAAACGTATGGATGATATAGCAGAGCAAGGAGTGGCGGCTCACTGGCGTTACAAGGGAACTCAGGTAGAGGAGGATCGGGAGCTAGAGCAGTGGCTAGACACCATACGAGAAGTCCTGCAAGTACCTACGCCAAGTGCCATGGACTTCCTCGACAATCTCAAGCTCAGCCTCAACACGCAAGATATTTTGGTCTTCACGCCCAAGGGCCGTAGCCTAAGCCTGCCAGCTAATGCGACGGTACTAGACTTTGCATATGCCATTCACTCCGACCTAGGAGATCGATGTATCGGGGCGAAAGTCAATCACCACGTCAAACCCATCTCCACACGCCTCAACACAGGTGACCAAGTAGAGATCCTCGATAGCCAAAGCACCCGACCAGCCAAGGAGTGGCTAGAGTTCGTGGCGACGGCACGAGCCAAGTATAAGATTGAAGAAGCCCTGCGCCGACAGAGGAGAGAAGGGACACAGCGAGGCGAAGAGATGGTCACAGAACTCTTCCATGACAGAGGGGATACGGTGACAGCCTCCAAGATTGACCGACTCTCTCACTCGTATGGCTATGAGAAGAAAGATGACTTCTTCCACGCCGTGGGCGTTGGTGAGGTCAATCTGGACGAAGATACCCGCCTAATCATGAAAGATGAGCCAGAGGCACCGAACTATATCTCGCGTTTCCTCTCGCTCTTTGGGGTAAAAAACCAGAGTACTACGGCAGCTCGCAAAGCCGCCAAGGCTAAGCGCCAGACCAACGAGCCTACCTCCTCTGGCGTGATAGACAGAAAAAGCACGTATATACTAGAGGAGACGGAGGGACGCCTGAACTATCGAGTAGCTCTGTGCTGCCACCCAATACCGGGTGATGATGTTCTCGGCATCGTTTCGGACAAGAATATCGTCGAGGTGCATGACAAATCTTGCCAGAGAGCCATGCGCATCAAGAGCAGTCAGGGCGATAGACTCGTCTCCACGGAGTGGGGCGAGCATCACGAGTCACTCTTCGAGGCAACGCTATCGGTCAAGGGAGTGGACTCGGCGGGCATCTTGCACTCGATCACTCAGACACTACTAGAGGAGTTTAAGGTCAATATCACCAGCATCAATATATGCGCCAAGGACGGTATCTTCGAGGGGCACGTAACCCTAATGGTACATCAGCTCTCGGAGCTTGACCGTATCAGTCAAGTTCTGCTGCGCAACAACAGATCTTTGATGATGGTATCTCGTGTACACGGCACGGCGCAGCTCATGAGTTAATCGACATCCGTGGAGAGAACTATGCAAAGAAAAGTACTATTCGTCAGCGGCATCGACACCAATATCGGCAAGAGCTACGGAACAGCTCTGCTCAAAAAGCTCTACTCCGACCGAGGAGTGAGGGCCATTACCCAAAAGATGATACAGACGGGCAACGATGATCGCTCGGAGGATATCGAGCTACACCGCCGGCTGCTTGGAGAGGGGTGGCAGGCTGCCGATGAGAGTGGAGCGACCGCCCCCATCATCTTCAGCTATCCAGCCTCGCCACATCTTGCGGCTCGTCTAGACAATCGGGAGATTGACCTCACCGTGATCGACAAAGCGACAGAGCGCCTACTCGGTGAGTATGGTTACGAGCTTGTACTGCTCGAGGGGGCAGGCGGACTGATGGTACCGATCACCGAAGACTATCTAACCATTGACTTCGTCAAGGAGCGAGGCTACCCAATAGCTCTGGTGACTAGTGGCCGCCTCGGGAGCATCAACCATACGCTCCTGAGCCTAGAGGTTTGCCAATCTAGAGGCATCGAAGTGACCTATCTGATCTACAACAGATACCCCAAAGTAGATGAGCTGATTGAGGAAGATACGCTCAGCTATTTGGAGAAGTATCTAGCCAAACACTTCCCCGAAACAGAGTTGATACAGATGCAAGCGTGGACGGAGGTCGCTCAATGAGTGCACAGACGATTTCGCCGTGGGCAAAGCCTTTCCACATCATGAGCAAGGCTCCGGGGGCTTCGTGCAATATGCGCTGCGACTATTGCTATTACTTACAGAAGGAGGAGCTCTTCACACCACAAAAGGCACCCCAAAAACTCTCCCGTATGAGCGAGGAAGTGCTGGAGGAGTTCATCAAACAGTATATCGAGGCTCAGCCTCAAGGTCAGACGATTGTCTTCACTTGGCACGGAGGCGAGGCTCTGCTCTGCCCGATCTCGTACTACCAAAAAGCCATTGATCTACAACGCTTCTACGCGCGAGGCCGTAGGGTAGAGAATACGTTACAGACCAATGGCATCTTGCTCAACGAGGCATGGTGCCGCTTCTTCGTTGAGCACAACTTCCTTATCGGGATATCCCTCGACGGGACAGAGGAGCAGCACGACCGCTACCGCCGTACGCAAGGAGGAGCGCCTAGCTTCGCTCGTGTGATGCGTGGCATTGAGCTGATGCAGCGCATGGGCGTGGAGTTTAATATTCTCTCGACGGTCAATCGCTTCAATGCCGACGAACCCGATCGCTACTACCAGTTCCTACGCCAGACGGGAGCTCAGTTCATTCAATTTACCCCCATTGTCGAGCGCATTCGCCGTGGCGCTAAGGCCTATCAGCAGGTAGAGGCGCCTTTCATTCATCGAGAGATTGAGCAGCGCTTGATGCATGATAGCGGCGAGATAGAGCTAGCACCATACAGCGTGCTACCCGAGCAGTGGGGCGACTTCACGACGGGTGTTTTCGACCAATGGGTCAGACGAGATGTGGGTCAGATCTTCGTGCAGATGTTCGACGCCACACTCGCTGGGTGGCTAGGTGTAGCCCCCGGAGTCTGTACGTTGGCCCCTGCCTGCGGCCATGCTGGAGTTATTGAGCATACGGGCGATGTATATAGCTGCGACCACTACGTCTACCCACGCTATCATCTAGGCAACGTGCTTGAGGGCTCTCTCGGGCAGATGATGAGCAGCGAGGAGCAGCTACGCTTCGGCAGAGCCAAACAAGAGGGGCTGACAGAGCAGTGCCGAACGTGCCTATACCTATTCGCCTGCAATGGGGAGTGCCCCAAAAATCGCTTCGCCAATAGCCGAGATGGCGAGGCGGGACACAACTATCTCTGCGCTGGTTACTATCAGTTTTGGGAACACGTAGCCCCCTATATGGACTACATGAAGGCCTGCTTGATGCAAGGCAAACCCGCATCACTCGTCATGGAGGCAATCGCTCGTAGAGAGCTGTGAAGCTCGATCGAGCACTTACACTAAGACAGAGGTTCTACCGAAATCTCTAGTATCTCAGCCATATTATCCCGATGGTGGTGCGTCATAGCAAACTGCTGCGTTGTTTGCGTGTTGTGGCGCACTGCCATTTTAGATTTTAGCTCAGATTTCAGCATGTTGATGGGAACACATCTAAACAACTAGAAAAAAACACCAGACTGCGTATTTCCCCCCTAGAAAGCGCTACACGGCACCTGATCTCTTTGGCGCACCTCTCCCCTAGTAGCATGAAAACAACCGTCCAAAACGCCAGAAACACAAATGACTGCTAAACAATAATATAAATTAAATATCTGGGCGATCTCATAGATTTTCGGCTTATCGCTTGGCACTTCTTCCCATCAATTTTACTCGATTGGTGGGCACACCTTGGCTAATCAGTCCTCCAATGCCTCAAGATCTTCCCACCAATTTGCATCAAGTATACAACCAAGCTCCTCATAGGCGTCCTCTTACCTACCGCAATACGAGGGTTAATCCTTTACACTATTTAACTAAAAAGATGAAAAACGTAGCTCTCCCGTCAATCATATCCGCAGTGGATTGATCTTTACTGCTTAGACTCCTTGGCATTTACCCCTATCCGCTGTTTGTTTCTTGAATCAGAAAGGCGTAAATTTACCCGAGTGAACAGGACATTAGCTATCAACTTCTTCCAAAATAATATCTTCCTATGAGTCAAATTAAGGAATACATTGCAGCCAACGAGGAGCGATTCCTTGAGGAGCTATTCGAGTTAATTCGCATTCCAAGCATCAGTGCCAAAGGAGAGCACAAGGGCGATATGCAACGCTGTGCCGAGCACTGGCGCCAGCACTTGCTTGCTCTCGGAGCGACCAAGGCAGAGATCTATCAGACCGAGGGACACCCGATTGTCTATGGAGAGTACATACAAGACCCCAATCTACCTAGTATCCTCGTATATGCGCACTATGACGTCATGCCTGCAGAGCCTCTAGAGCTGTGGAAGAGTGGCCCCTTCGAGCCAGAGGTGCGTGAGGGACGTATCTGGGCTAGAGGTGCAGACGACGACAAAGGACAGTCGATGATCCAAGTCAAGGGATTCGAGACTGCACTTAAACTAGGATTGGTGCGTTGCAATGTCAAGTTCCTCTTCGAGGGCGAGGAGGAGATTGGCTCCACACATCTAGAAGCCTTCTTGCAGGAACACAAAGAGATGCTCTCGGCAGAGGCTATTATCGTCTCGGATACTAGTATGGTCAGCGACGAGATTCCCTCTCTGACCACTGGCCTGCGAGGGCTAGCCTACTGGGAACTAGAGGTAACTGGTCCGAATAGAGATCTACACTCTGGGCACTTCGGAGGTGCTGTGGGTAACCCAATCAACGAGCTGTGTAAGCTGATCGCCAAGATCCAAGACGAGCGAGGACGCATCACGATACCCGGCTTCTACGACGACGTGGTAGACCTGACCCAAGAGGAGCGTGATATGATCGCACGTGTCCCCTTCGATGAAGCCAAATATCGAGCAGCGATAGATGTAGACGCCGTGTGGGGCGAGGAGGGTTACAGTACGCTCGAGCGCAATAGCTGCCGCCCTAGCTTCGATGTCTGCGGTATCTGGGGAGGCTATCAAGGAGAAGGGGCTAAGACCGTCCTACCCAGCAAGGCATACGCCAAGGTAAGCTGTCGTCTAGTGGCTGCTCAGGATCACCACAAGATCAGCCAAGCATTTATGGACTACATCAAGGCGATTGCTCCCAAGCACGTTCGCGTAGAGGTGAGGCCTACTCACGGAGGTGAGGCCTATCTCTGCCCCATTGACCTACCAGCCTATCGAGCTGCCGAGGAGGCGGTAGAGGTTGCCTTCGGGGTACGCCCATTGGCTGTGCGCCGAGGTGGTAGTATCCCTATTATTGCGGTCTTTGAGCGTGTCTTGGGCATCAAGACAGTACTCATGGGCTTCGGTCTAGAGAGCAATGCCATTCACTCGCCCAACGAGAATATGCGCCTAGACTTCTTCCGCAAGGGGATCGAGTCTGTAGCAGAGTTCTACAAGCGATTTCCCAGATAGGTAGGCACAATCATTGACAATTTATGCTCCATGGGGGTAGGGTTCATGATAACTCTATCCCCAATATTCTTTTGTGCAGAGGCTTGGAGTAAATATGATACCCGTGGGTATGAAGTTTTTGTAGTAAGTTTGCCGACAGAAGACAAACCAAAATGATAGACGAAGAGCTTATATACGACAAAATTGATACGCCGATCTTTCGCCTTATCGGAGAGGTTGCCGATGAGCTTGGGCTAGAAACATACGTGGTCGGAGGCTACGTGCGTGACCTATATCTATATAGGCCGAGCAAGGATATAGACATCGTTTCGGTGGGGCGAGGGATTGATTTGGCTAAGGCTGTAGTCGCTCGCCTCGGGCGTGGCGCTCATCTAGCTGTATTCTCTCGCTTCGGGACTGCACAAGTCAAGCAAGGTGACTTGGAAATTGAGTTCGTGGGCGCTAGGCGAGAGAGCTATTCGTCCGATAGTCGCAAGCCTATGGTCGAGGACGGGACACTGGAGGAAGATCAGCAGCGACGTGACTTCACGATCAATGCTTTGGCCATATGCCTCAATGCAGATCGCTACGGCGAGCTAGTAGACCCTTTCGATGGGCTAGGCGATATGGAGAACCTAACCATACGCACGCCTCTTGACCCAGATCTTACTTTCAGCGATGATCCGCTGAGAATGATGCGTGCCATTCGTTTTGCCTCTCAGCTTGGTTTTTTCATCGACCCCGATACATTCGCTGCCATTGGTCGCAATGCCAAGCGCATCGAGATCGTTTCTGCCGAACGCATCGTAGTAGAGCTCAACAAAATCCTCCTCTCCCCTCGCCCATCGGTAGGTTTAGAGCTTTTTGAGCAGACAGGACTAATGGCGGAGGTCTTCCCTGAGTTGCTAGAGCTCAAAGGAGCAGAAACGAAGGACGGCGTAGGGCACAAGGACAACCTAACCCACACTTACAAGGTCGTGGATAATCTCGCCAAGGTACTTAATGCTCGTGGCAGACAAGACGGAGATCTGTGGCTACTCTGGTCGGCACTCCTACACGATATAGGCAAGCCCCGTACGAAGCGGTTTGATAGACGGCTAGGTTGGACGTTTCACAACCACAATTACGTCGGGGCTAAGATGCTCCCAAAGATCTTCCGTCGCCTTAGACTGCCCCTAGACGGCAAACTCAAGTATGTACAGAAGCTCGTGGAGCTACACATGCGCCCTGCTACATTGGTGGACGAGGGGGTGAGCGACTCAGCCATTCGACGCCTACTCTTCGAGGCAGGGGACGACATAGACGACCTGATGATGCTGGTCGAGGCTGACATCACGAGCAAGAATCCCGCTCGTGTCAAGAAGTACCTCGACAACTACGTCATCGTTAGGCAGAAGCTCAAGGATATAGAGGAGAAAGATCGCATACGCAACTTCCAGCCCCCTGTGGATGGTGCCTTGATCATGGAAGTCTTCGGGCTATCTCCCTGCAAGGAAGTGGGGCTAATCAAAGATGCAATCAAAGATGCGATCCTAGAGGGTGAGATCCCCAACGAGTATGATGCCGCATACAAGTATATGCTTGGCCAAGCGGAACAACTCGGGCTAAAGCCCAAGCAAGTCTAGTCGACCCCAATTATGGACTATAAATTAAGCTCTCGTAGGATCTACGGGAGCTTATTGCATACTACGATAGCCTAGAGTAACAAGCAGCTTGCTTGACAAACTGAATGCTAAAGTGGTGAAAATCGGGGATTTTGGCGTACCTTTGTGGTGCCGTCCAATGGGATGTCGCCTTATTTGCATATTTCTAGGGGAGGCATCAGACCCATTAAGGGGCGTCATTTAGACACAAGACATAGAATTTATATGAGTAAAAAGAAAACACCCGTGAGGGGTCAAACGAAAGATAAAAAGACGAAGCACAAAGTAAGTTCACGGAAAACAGCCACAACCACCTCCACCCGATCTACTAGACGAGGCATTACAAATCTAGAAATCGAGGAGGCTATCCGCCGTTTGTTTGAGCAAGAACCTAATAAGGTATTCAACTACAAACAGGTTTGCTACCTATTTGGTCAGACCTCTATGGCACAGAAGCGACAGATCGTATCTGTGCTGGAGTCGCTCGTGATGTTTGGTTTACTTGAGGAGGTCGAGATGGGGCGCTATCGCCTCGCCGCACTTGGACAAACACTCGAGGGTCAATTTACTTGTCGCTCGGGTAGATACTACTTCGAGCCAGACAATGGTAGCGAGCCAATCCCTCTTAGCGAGCGAGCAGCAGGGAGAGCCCTGCACGGAGATCGTGTGCGCATAAAAATCTCTACGCCCAAGGGCCGCCGCCGAGAGAGCGAAGTCATTATCGATGAGATTCTAGAGCGTAGCGAGCAGACCTATGTAGGCAACTTGCAGGTCAGCCGTGGCCATGCCTTCTTCGTCAGCGAAAGCCGAGAGCTACGCCAAGACATTTACATTCCTATCGACCAAATGAATGGAGCACACAAGGGCGACAAAGTGATCGTGCGCATACTCGGTTGGGACAAGCGAGCCAAAAATCCGCATGGGACCGTTGTTGATGTGCTAGGAAAAGCTGGGGACAACAATGCCGAGATGCACGCCATACTTGCAGAGTTTGGCTTGCCATATAGCTATCCCGAGGAGGTAGAGCGTGCTGCCGATGAGCTAACCGACGAGATTACCCCCGAGGAGCTAGCACGCCGAGAGGACTTCCGTAGCGTTACGACCTTCACGATCGACCCACGAGATGCCAAGGACTTCGATGATGCGCTCTCTATCCGTCACCTAGACAACGGCTTAGTAGAGGTTGGGGTACACATCGCCGACGTGAGCTACTTCGTTCGTCCCGGTAGCAAGATAGATGATGAGGCCTACAAGCGAGCTACGAGTATCTATCTCGTAGACCGTACTATCCCGATGCTGCCCGAGCGTCTATGCAATCTGCTCTGCTCACTCCGCCCAGACGAAGACAAGTATAGCTACAGTTGTGTCTTCACGATGAGCGCCGAGGCAGAGATTATAGACTCTCGCATTACACGAGGTGTAATCCGAAGCAACCGTCGCTTCACCTACGAAGAGGCTCAAGAGATGATCCAAGGAGCGGAAGGGGACTTCAAAGCGGAGGTACTAGAGCTCAATACACTAGCGCAGAAACTCAGGGCTAGACGCTTCGAGCATGGAAGTATCGCCTTCGATCGCCCAGAGGTTCGCTTCGAGATTGATGAGATGGGACGACCCGTATCTGTCTACATCAAGGAGAGCCTAGAGGCACATCAATTGATTGAGGAGTTTATGCTACTAGCCAATAAGACCGTAGCTCTCGCTATTGGGCGACCAGAGTCTGGCAATGCTAAAACGTTCGTCTACCGAGTGCACGACCAGCCAGACCAAGAGAAGATGACTCAGCTGGCCGAGGTAGCAGGACGTCTTGGCTATCGCCTACGAGCGCAGGGCTCCAACCGGGCCATTAGCGACAGCCTCAATAAGCTCCTCGCCGATGCCAAGGGTAAGCCCGAGAATAATCTGCTCTCGACTATTGCTATTCGCACGATGGCCAAAGCCAAATACACGACTGAGAATATCGGTCACTACGGTTTGTCATTCGACTTCTACACCCACTTTACCTCGCCCATTCGTCGCTACCCTGACCTCATGGTGCATCGTTTGCTTACTCGTTACTTAGTCGAGGGTGGCAAGTCCGCCGACAAAAAGACCACAGAGGAGGCCTGCGAACATTCGTCTGCCATGGAGCAGCTCGCCGCTCAAGCCGAGCGTTCGTCCATTCGCTACAAGCAGGTGGAGTACATGAGTCGCTTCTTGGGTGAGGAGTTCGACGGCGTGATCTCTGGTGTAACCGAATGGGGTCTGTACGTAGAGCTTGACGAAAACAAGTGCGAGGGCATGATCCCCACAAGGGATCTTACAGACGGCTATTACGAGCTGGACGAAGATTCCTTCACACTCATCGGCCGCCACACAAAGCGTCGCTTTACTTTAGGAGATAAGGTACGCATTCAGGTAGTCCAAGCCAATCTGGAGCGTAAGCAGCTAGACTTTGCTCTAGTGGAGGAGTAATACAGTGCCAGAGCTGGGGAGCACAACCCCATTTAGCACAAGAGAGAGGGGACAGACAAGGGATATTTTGTCTATCCCCTCCTGCGTATTTATAGACCCATGGCCTCGGCCCTATCTCTTCTGTGCACCGATCTCCAGAGGCAAACGGTTACTAGGCCTACCATCGTAGGTCTATGCGCAGATATTATGAGTAAGAAATACAAACAGTTTAGTAACTTTGCGTACAAATGAACGGAGGAACTCCCAAGAGCAACACCTCCATTTAGTTTGATATTTGGTATAATACAGGTAAAATCAATGAGTAAACTTAAGATCGTTGGGCAGGCAATGCCCGACATGCCTTGGGAGGATCGTCCCGCAGGCTCCAAAGAGGTTATGTGGCGCTACTCTGCCAACCCAATCATTCCTCGTGATTTGCTCCCCACCTCCAACAGTATTTTCAATAGTGCTGTGGTACGCTTCGGCGAGGGCTATGCAGGGGTGTTCCGCTGCGACGACACCAACAGACGTATGCGTCTGCATGTGGGTTTCAGTGACGATGCGATCAACTGGAATATTAACCCCGAGCCACTCAAGTTTGAGTGCGACAACAAGGAGATCGGCGAATGGGTGTATGGCTACGACCCTCGTGTCGTTTTCATCGAAGACCGCTACTATGTAACTTGGTGCAATGGCTACCATGGCCCAACGATTGGGGTAGCTTATACCTTCGACTTCAAGACATTCCACCAGCTAGAGAATGCGTTCTTGCCATTTAACCGCAACGGCGTACTCTTCCCTCGCAAAATCAATGGCAACTTCGCCATGCTTAGCCGTCCTAGTGACAATGGGCACACTCCATTTGGCGACATCTTCTATAGCGAATCACCTGAGCTTGAGTACTGGGGACGCCATCGCCACGTGATGAGCCCAGCTCCATTTGAGGATAGCGCTTGGCAGTGCACCAAGATCGGTGCGGGTCCTATCCCCATCGAGACTAGCGAAGGCTGGCTACTCATCTACCACGGTGTACTCAATAGCTGCAACGGCTTCGTTTATGCTTTCGGCTCGGCTATCCTAGATCTAGACGAGCCATGGAAAGTTAAGTTCCGTTCTGGTCCGTACCTCATCTCTCCACGTGAGATCTATGAGTGCATGGGCGATGTACCCAACGTAACATTCCCATGCGCTGCACTACACGACGCCGAGACTGGTCGCATCGCAGTGTACTATGGTTGCGCAGACACGGTGACGGGTCTTGCCTTCGGTTACATCGACGAGATCGTAGAGTTCACCAAGAAGCACTCGATCATCTAGTAGCAGGCTACCAAAGCCCCCAAATAATATCGCCACAAGTCTTGCAAGACTTGTGGCGATATTATTTGGTAGAGCCTCTTGGCCGCACTGATACTCTGCGATGAGTTATCAGGCTACTAGGGCTTCTTGCCCAGAGGTGGTGGGCACTACTCTAGACGCCTGCGGCCATTGAGGAGATCATCTTTCTTAAACAATCTTACAGCCACACTTCTATTTCTTACTCCGAGACTCGTAAGAAAATTCACATGAAAATCCGACTCTGACTTTACTGGATAGAAAGATACACATCGGTACATACGAGATCCCTCAACATCATGGCTGGAGAGCGACATATAGTACCCATCTAGCCCGGGGTTTAGCTCCGTTACATCTCGAGAGGAGTTTTTGGTCTGATTTTCGTAGTTAACTAGAGAGCCCGGAGCCGACAGTGTTCTATGTATGCTATGAGCCCCCTTCCAAAAAAGTTCGCCTTGATTAGCCAAATCCTGAAGCGTCATATTAGCTCCATTCTCTCCAAGATATACGACATCAATCACTAGAGCAGTGTTCTTGGAGTTTTGTCCTTCCCAGCATACATCCTCTCCAAGCACTGTATATCGGTAGGCACAGAGCATCGTATTGTCTGGGGCTGGAGTATGGAACTTCCTCTCTCCCTCAACGCTAAGATCAGTCGTGCACGTGTTATGCTTACCAAATCTCAGAGCATAGACGACCTTCTTATTTGAAGCCGTCTTTCGGGGAGACGAATACTGGCTTGTATAGGTCTGACGCAAAACATCACAGATCTGCTCACCTTCACCAGTCGTCATAAACTCCTCAACAGAAGCAGGGTTCTCATTTTTCACAAAATGAATGGTGTCAGCCCTTGAGCCCGGAAAAGCTCCCCACCAATCCTCAATCCGTGGAATGCGGTATCTAGTATCTAGTCGTGGGGTTTCTAGGCAGGTACCTCCGTTATGGTCGAATATCCGATCTGAGATTTTCTCCGTAGAGAGGTTCCTACTTTGAGGATTAAATATAGGATCATACGTCCCCGAGGCAACATACCAATTGTAGTATCCCGACTCATCATTCTTATGCGACCCGGCAAATCTCAGCAGACCAGAGTATCGTTTGGACTGAGAGAGGTTCCCCCCTCCACTTGAATTGTTGGTATTAGGGATATCCACCACACCTGCCTCTCCACCTTGCAGGTTGTACTCGGTGAGGTACTCTATGGGTAGAGCTACACGCTTCGTAATAGTTGTCGTCAGATGATGAACAGCATGGTTCTGAACCTGAGTATTCGGCTTCGGCATATAGGAGGTAAAGTACAGATGCGTGTAGTCGTGATGCCACTGATCACCACCTTTCGCCGTGCCTCTCACCAAAATTCTAGTCTTGAATTCTTCGGTTTCATCAGGCGAGATTGGATTATTTCCCGTTCCCATCACCCATGTATAGTAGGTCTGACTATACGATGTAGTCGAATTCTTTGTGCCAGCCTCGGCAGGGATCGTTTCGGGCTGATTGAGCTTGTACTCCATGACTGGGTAGCAGCCTGCTCCACCCTTCCCCGTCCATACGGGCAGAGGCGTCGATTCGGGGTTATTAGCAAAACTAAATGTGCCTTGGTCTGTATAGGCCGAAGACCAAATCTGGAAGCCGGTCATCGTAAACTTCTTCTCCTCCGCAGGAGTATCCATTTGGGACACAACCCCCTTGACAAGTTCATTCCCAAACTTATATCCAATTACCGAGCCGAGAGGCTTGAATTTGACTTTGTGACTCGCCTTTCCATGTGCAACTATAGTCGAGAACTCTCGTTTGCTCGTTTCGAGCTGTACCCAAGGGAAAGCATAGGGGACCTCTAGCTTGACCTGATCACCAATATGGGATACACCAGTCAAGGTACGCGTAGGTTCAAATGTGATCTTTTTCCCCTCTAGCTTCCCTCCGATAATCCCCGACACATACCAGCGTCTGCTAGGATTATTAAAGACTGCTCCTTCGTTATCGAGGTGTATAGAGTTCGCCTCTAGGTTCGCTGTGTTAGTAGTTAGCTTGAGCGTTCGGCTGCTGGCTAGGTAAGTCCACTTGAGTGTCTTAACAGCCAAGATTCCGTCATTGCTACAAATAGCGGTATGCACATCAACAAGATCTCCATCTTGAAGTCTTGGACGGGGAAGACTATTCCTATTGCCCTGCTCTAAATAGAGAGGTAGCCCTTTGAGGCCCTCCAGATTAATCTCAAGATCTAACGCTACTGATGAGCTGCCACCACTCCCGAGCTCTACACTCGGCTCTCTCTGATTTTCCTTATCCTTGCAAGAAAAAAGAAGCCCCATACCCAATGCCAAAAGCATAAGGCGATAGGACAATGTTTGATTAAATAGTCTACGATACATATTTCTCTCGCTCTTTTTGCGATATATTTCAGTTTCCATTCTTCTCCAATTAAACATACAGATGCAACTCTCTGATCCTAGAGGTCATCTCCTTCTATAAAGTCTTCAATACATCCTTCCACCGAAAGAGTCACTAAAAGACTTTGAAGATTAGAGAACTCTAGGATCTCCCCCTGAGGCTTTACATACTCTTCTTTCATAATTTTTGAAAAATACCTAGTTAAACGAAAATGAAATAATTTTTCGCAAATTAACAGACATTTTAGAATTAATCAAAATAAAACTATTGGAAATAAATTTTCACCAATGATCAGTTATATTGCTTGAAACATATTTTTTCGTAAATATTGTCTGAAAATCTATTATACAGAATGGGGGGCATTCGCAAAAACGCACAATTTACATGATACTTTCTCTAGCCGAAATCACCATTTTTATGATATAGTTCTTCTAGGAAAGCCCTCACCTTTCATGTTTTTGTTAAATACTGTAAATAATCTTACGTAGAATTTGTGCGAAGAGTCTAATGATCTACCAAGACTAGTGGGCTATGACAGAAAAATTGAAGGACTAATCATTTTTGATTAGAGGACTAATCCGTTCTGGTGTGTCCACTAATCCGACAAAATGAATGGGAAGAAATGGCCGAGCAGGCGACAAGAAGGCATAGAGTTACCCCCAACACACATCTCATACACCTGACCATTAGGAACTTACAGAAAACCATTTTAGGCGGTTATTTTGGTTCGGCTCGGAACTAAGCGCCAAAACGAGGTCAAACTCAATCTAGAGCCTCCCAGAGGCCAAATACGCAGTCTAATATTTTTCGGTCTTGTCCAAATCGATTTTCCCATCAACAATCGAAAAGTTGGTCTAAAATCTAAAATCCCGCCTTTACGAAAAGAAGCATCTTTGGCTTGTAAGAGTAACTCAGTCGCCTTTCTCAAAAGGGTGAGTACTAGGGCCAGTCAGGATTTGTATGTAATTTGCTTAGAGGCTAGCTACACACATCCCTTTATCACTCATAATAAAATATATAACAGGGGTATTAACCCGATAATTAGTCAATAGATTATATCTATAATACAGCATATTGGTACAAAACGCATACCTATATATGGGGACAATAGCCAGAGATAAAAACCCCAAATACCTACAAATGGCGATTGCCCTAGTAGGTGGTGGAGGAGTAATTTTGCATCCAATGATTTAGTGCGGTGTAGTGTACGTAAAATTCTAGGAGAATATACTACGCTGCAATGTGAAAGAGTGATTAGCAATTAATATATGCGCATCAAATTACTAGTGGTACTGGCATGCTGTTCGCCTTTGCTTCTACTCGGGCAGAAATCCGAAGCTCAAGCCGATAGCATTCTCCAGCTCCAAGAGGTGGTAGTGCAGTCTAGACAAATCCTTGGTAGTAAGTTTCAGGCTCAGAACCGAACGGGGTCTGCTTATTACATCTCTCCGGCTGAGATTAAGAAGCTAGGCTATACCGACATCAACCGAATGCTCAAATCCGTCCCCGGCGTCAATATGTACGAAGAGGACGGTTTCGGCTTGCGTCCTAATATCAGCCTTAGAGGTACCAAGGCCGAGCGTAGTGAACGTATTACAATCATGGAGGATGGTATCCTTGCTGCTCCAGCACCATATTCCTCTCCTGCGGCCTATTACTTCCCCAATGCTGCTCGCATGCATGCGGTGGAGGTACTCAAGGGGAGCAGCCAAGTACAGTATGGGCCATTCACTACAGGGGGAGCTATTAATATGGTTTCAACTCCTATCCCCGCTAAGCTAGACGCCAAACTCTCTTTCTCTTATGGGAGCTATGGTACACTCAAGGCACACGCTATGGTTGGTAATAGCCACCGCTACTACGGATATATGGTGGAGTACCTGCGTATGAAGTCTAATGGATTCAAACGCTACGCTGACAAGCATGGCGAGGGGCTAGACCGTAATGATATACTAGCTAAGTTTCGCGTAAATACAGATAATAGCTCGGGAGCGAACCATGCTGTAGAACTAAAATTCGGCTATGCCAATGAGCACTCGGACGAAACCTACGTCGGGCTAACAGAGCTAGACTTCCAGAAGACACCCTACCTCCGCTATGCAGGCTCAGCTGTGGATAACATCAAGACTAAGCACCAGCAATGGGTTGCGACTTATTTATTTAAGCTCCGCAACACTTTGCAAATTACAGCCAATGCCTACTACAACTACTTCCACCGAAACTGGTACAAGCTCAACGATATACGTGCAGGCGTTACCTCTGGCGAGATTCGCTCGCTCGAGTCTGTACTTGCCGAGCCCGAAATCAACTCAGCCTACTACGATATTCTCACAGGGCAAACCGACTACCTCGGCGCAGGGCTGATCGTCAGAGCCAATAACCGTAGCTACCACGCCTCCGGGCTACAAGCCAAGGCAGAGTACAAACAGCGTCTTGGGCAGGTATACACAACCCTCGAGACAGGTGTACGCTACCATGTAGATATGGAGGACCGCTATCAGTGGGACGATGCCTACTCAATGCAACAAGGGAAGATGCACCTATATCTGCCCGGCGTGCATGGTGCGCAGTCCAACCGCATTACCTCGGCTCGTGCCTTGGCGAGCCATCTACTCGCCAAGATTGCCTACAAGTCGCTCACCGTAACCACAGGTCTACGCTACGAAGACATTGCCCTCAATCGTAATGATATGGGTAAGCGTGACCCACGCCGTACAGGTATGCGTCGCCATGAGCTAGGCAATACAGCACGAGTGCTTATCCCCAGTCTTGGGGCCAACCTCAAACTCCTCAGAGGTGCATCTATATTTATGGGCGTACACAAGGGTTTTGCTCCTCCGGGAGTGACCGACATACCACGCGTAGTGCCACACCGTAGCCTAATCCCCGAGGGCGGATTTCAGCAACAGAAACCAGAGGAGAGCGTCAATGTAGAGCTAGGGGCTCGCTACGCCCTTGGCGACCTGCACGTCGAGCTCATTGGCTTCCACAACGATTACAGCAATATGCTCGGCAGTGATCTGGCCGCTGCTGGTGGTTTGGGGACGTTGGAGCAATTCAACATCGGTAAGGCTATTGTGCAGGGAGCGGAGTTTATGCTACGCTATCAGCCTCTACCCAAGAGCTGGAAGGTTGGGCTACCAATACAGCTTTCCTACACCTACACCGATACCGAGATGCGCAATGCTTTCGTAAGCAACTCATGGGGCAAGGTGGACATGGGCGACGAGATACCGTATATATATAAGCATGCAGTAAACGTACGCCTAGGGCTAGAGCATAAGTGGGGGGAGCTACACGTAAGTTGCCGCTACAATGCTGATATGCGTACCAAACCGGGGCAAGGGCCTATCGCCAAGCGTGACCTAATACCAGAGCACATCATCTGGGACGCCTCTGCTCAGATACATCTACATAGGCGTGTCAGCCTCACGGCTAACGCCATCAATCTGCTCAACACACCGTACCTGACCTCTAGACACCCCTCGGGGCTACGTCTGGGGCACCCCTTTGGTATGTATATGGGTATCAATGCTCGTCTATAATGCTGGCTCATGATTTAGGATAGAATATGAATAAATTGATATATACGCTACTACTCAGCCTCGTCTGTCTACTCAGCCCATTTGGCCTCTCGGCACAAGAGAAAGTACAAGTAACAGGTGAGGTCAAAGACGAGGGGGGACAGCCTCTGCCGGGCGTATCCGTGGTGGTCGTCGAGAGCAAGGTCGGGGTAAGCACCGATATGTCTGGGAGATTTAGCATCTCTGCCCAAATCGGGCAGAACCTGCGTGTTAGCTTCATCGGCATGAAGACACGCACAGTAAAGATTACTAAGAAGCATCTACACATACAGCTACGGGAAGATGCCAAGATGATCGACCAAGTGGTGGTCACTGGGTACCAAAAAGTCAAGAGCCGTGTCTACACTGGTTCGGCAACCTCCGTCAAGCTCCAAGAGATCAAACTAGAGGGGATTACCGATGTATCTCGTATGCTCGAGGGACGTGTCCCCGGCTTATCGATCCAGAATATATCGGGGAGCTTCGGCTCTGCACCACGCATCAACATACGTGGAGGTGCCTCTATCGTAGGTAATGTACAGCCTCTGTGGGTGATTGATGGTGCAGTCTACGAAGACTTAGTTTCACTCAGCCTAGACCAGCTCGCCTCGGGCGATGCGGTCACACTGATCAGCTCGGCTGTAGCAGGGCTCAACCCAGCAGATATCGAGGATATACAGGTGCTCAAAGACGCCTCCGCAACCTCGGTCTATGGTGCGAGAGCTCTCAATGGTGTGATTGTGGTATCGACCAAGAGCGGCAGGCGCAACGCCCCTACACGTGTCAATTATTCGTCCGAATACAGCTTCCGCCTCAAACCTAGGTATCAAGATTTTGACCTGCTCAACTCTCAAGAGACGATGTCGGTCTACCTAGAGATGCAGAAGAAAGGACACTTTGGTCTGCGTGAGTCGCTCTATGGGCGTAGATCGGGCGTATTCTACCAACTCTACAAAGAGCTCTCTAGCCTAGACCCCAAGACGGGCGGCTATGCTCTGGAGAATACCCCGGAGGGCATCAAAGGATTCCTACGCCAACACGAGTATGCCAATACGGACTGGTTCTCCGAGCTCTTCACCTATAATCCTACGATGAGCCACAACGTAAGCCTATCGGGTGGATCGGAGCGCATGGCGGCACGTGCCTCTGTGGGCTACCTGCATGACGGTGGATGGACACTCGCCGATCAAGTCAAGCGCATAACAGCCAACCTCAAGACCGATTTCTTACTCACCAAGGCTCTAACGGTTTCTCTTTCGGCGCAAGGAAACCTGCGTCAGCAGAAAGCCCCAGGGACAGTACCACAGAAGAAGAATGCTACGCTCGGTAGCTTCGAGCGAGATTTCGATATTAATCCCTTTGCCTATGCCCTCGGCACAAGCCGTACGCTACGCCCTCGCAACGAACATGGAGCGCTTGAGTACTACCGCAACAACTGGGCTCCCTTCAACATTCTGAACGAATACGCCTCCAACCGTATAGACATCGATGTGCTAGACTTCAAGCTACAAGGAGAGCTATCGTACAAGATTAGTGAGCAGCTAGAGGCCAAAGCACTCGTATCGGCTCGCAATGCTTCCACGAGCACAGCACATCAGATCCACGAAAGCTCCAACGTAGTACAGGCTTTCCGTGCCAATGAAACACCAGATGTAGCTCGGGAGAACATCTACCTGCTACACCATCGAGATAACCCTCTGCTACAGCCAAGTATCGCCCTCACTCATGGTGGTATCTACAACAAGACCGAAACCAAACTCCGTAGCTATCTCGGGCGTATGGCTCTAGACTACAATGCTACTTTGGGCGAGCACGACATCAAGAGCTTTGCCTTCGTAGAGGTACGGTATGCAGATCGGAGCATCAACCCCTTCCAAGGATATGGTATCCAGTACGACAGAGGTAATCAGATCTTTAGCAATCCTCTTATATTCAAGAAACTCCTCGATGAGGGGAGTGCTTACTTCTCGCTCAATAGTCGCTACGAACGAGGTGTTACGGCCTCGTGGAGCGGCACCTATGGCTATGCAGGTAAATACATAGCCAATGCCGTATTCAACTACGAGGGCTCCAATACCGCTGGGCGTAGCTCTCGCTCCCGCTGGCTACCAACATGGAACGTGGGTGGTAAGTGGAATATAGACCACGAGGATCTGATTAAGAATAGCGAAAATATCTCCAAGTTAGCCCTGCGTGCAAGCTATGGTCTGACGGCTAAGATGAACGAGCAGGCACTCAACTCTAGCGCAATCTTTGAGAATATCATACTTAATAGATTGGCGTTCGAGGACAGAGAGAATGCCCTACGGATCCGCCATTTGGAGAATAGAGATCTGAGCTGGGAGAAGATGTACGAGCTCAACATTGGGGTTGATGCAGGCTGGTTCAACAACCGCATCAGTACGACGCTCGACCTCTATCAGCGTAATGCGTTCGACCTCATCGACCTCGTAAGAACTTCCGGCATAGGTGGCGAGTACTACAAGTATGCCAACTTTGGTGATATGCGCACTAGAGGTCTAGAGCTTGCCTTGCACACGAAGAACATACTACTTGACGACTTCAGTTGGATCTCTAGCTTTACCCTAAGCTATATGCAGCAGGAGATTACTCGTCTGCTCAATACACCCAATACGTTTGATATGGTTTCGGGACGTGGCCGTGGCAATATCGAGGGTTATCCTAAGGGATCGCTCTTCTCCTTCAACTTCCAAGGACTAAGTGATCGAGGTCTACCAACCTTCGACTTTGGGCTCTATCCACAGAGCAACCACCCCTTCGCTCTGAGTACGGGAGCCGACTTCCTAGACACACAGTACTCCAAGAGCTATCTACTTTATCACGGCCCAATCGAGCCTAATCTGATTGGAGGACTGTCGAATACATTCCGATACAAAGGTTGGGAGCTAGGGCTCTTCGTGACGGCTCAAGCTGGCAATAAGATCCGCCTCAACCCAACCTACGACCCCGCTTTTGCAGACCTAAACGTCTTCTCTCGCGATTACTACGACCGCTGGCTGGTACAGGGCGAGGAATATAGGACAGACGTCCCCACACTACCCTCGGTGGATCTCATTCGGGAGGTGGGGCGTGAGAGCCTAGAGCGAGCCTACAATACCTACAACTTCTCTCAGGTCAAGGTGGCAGACGGTAGCTTCATCAGAATGAAGAATATCTCGTTGGCCTACACCCTACCTCAGAGCCTACTCAAATCTCTGCGCCTGCACTCGGCTGGTGTACGCCTGAACGTGACCAATCCGTTCTTGATCTACGCCGATCCCAAGCTCAAGGGGCAGGATCCTGAGTTCTACAAGTCTGGCGGTGTGGCTCTGCCGACGCCTAAGCAGTACACGCTCACACTCAACCTTGGGTTCTAAACAAAAAGCAAATCAACGATGATGACCAAGTATAGATGCCAAACGTTGCTACTTGCCTTAATGATGCTCCTCGGCTCGTGTGGCAAGTATCTAGATGTAACGCCCGACTCCTCCTTCGATGTGCCTATCGATAACGAGGATAAAATAGCGGAGCTACTGACGGGAGCTTATCCCGATGCAAGCTATTTCCCTTTCTTGGAAGCACGTACCGACAACGTAGGCGAGCGCACCTACGGCGAGCACTATCAGCTCAACGAGGCAATGTACTTCTGGGAGGACTATGACCAAGAGGATTTAGATACGCCACTGGCGTACTGGAATGCTTGCTACCGAGGTATCGCCCAGGCCAACAAAGCCTTGGAGCTTCTCAAAGGGTACCCCAAAACCGAGCGCATCAAAGCTCTGTATGCCGAGGCATTCCTGCTGAGAGCATACTTGCACTTCATGCTCGTCAACATCTGGGCAGAGCCGTATCGTGGAGCTGCTTCGGAGCAGGATCTAGGTATCCCCTACATCAAGCATCCAGAGAAGCACGCTCTAGTGAACTACGATCGAGGAACGGTAGCCGAAGTCTACCGACAGATCGAGGCGGATCTGCGGCTTGGGATCAGTCTAGTCAATGATACTTATTATAAGAAACCCAAGTATCACTTCAACAAAAAGGCTGCCTATGCCTTCGCCTCCCGCTTTTATTTGGTCAAGGGTGACTGGCAGCAGGTCGTAGCCTATGCCAACTATGTACTCGGAGCTACGCCCAAGACCGTGATTAGAGATTGGACCTCGTACGAGAAGGACTTCCGGTTCAACCGCACATCTCTACACAGACGCTACAACGCCACAAGCGAACCTAGTAACCTGCTCCTCACCACCACGGAGTCTAGATGGGCCAGAGATCTACGGACGCAGATCTACGGTACGACCCTCACGGAAATGAAGACGATCTACAACGGTAGGGGTATCCTAGGCTGTACCGACTACGAGAAGATGAATTTAGCTCTGGCATACGTTTTCGAGGGGTCTCCAGCACCTGTCAAGGAGGGTGTTTATACCGCTAAGTTCAATGAGCTAGCTCTTTTCGGCAGTACTGGCACTCGCCCTAGAGATCTCTATGTGACGAACATCTTGCTCACTACGGACGAAGTACTACTCAATCGCATCGAGGCCTACACAATGCTTGGTCAATATGATTTAGCTATCGACGACGTACTGACTCTGATGCAGACCAAATATCACATGACACCTCCTTGCTCCCGAGAGGCTTATACCAACTCTCAAGAGGGTATGTATGGCGAGATCACCCCTTTCTATGGCATATCTCGCAAACAGCTAGGTCTACTACGCATCGTTCTTGATTTCCGCCAGAAGGAATTCCTACACGAGGCGCTACGCTGGTTCGACATCAGGCGCTTCCATATAGCTGTCAAACGCAACAGCAGGCACTCGCTCTATCGTCCTCTCGAGCGTGACGACTATCGCAAGGTGCTACAGCTCCCTGCAGAAGCTATCCGCAGAGGCCTAGCTCCTAATCCTCGCAATGAGGCCATCAATTAGTCATTAAGCAAAGAAGCCTATATAATTATGAAGTCACTATATAGACTGTGGTCATCTAGCTTGGTCAGCCTTGCTATACTCTTACCATGCTCTTGCAGTAGGGAAAAGCTATCGGAGGAGAGCGTAGTGGAGAGCTACTTGCGCACACCTGCTCAGACGGAACTAGACGCTTGGATCACTCGTGAGTTCTCGCCCTACAACCTCCAAGTACATTACCGCTGGCAAAAAGAGAATCTCCCCTCGGGTAGCATCGCCATTCCGCCTAAAACGGATCGTGTACAGCTAGTGCTCGAGGCCGTCAAGCAACTCTGCCTCGAGCTCTATCGCCTCGAGCGAGCTGGTGGTAAGGACTTTCTGCTAGGCAAGGGGCTTATTCGCATCACTCTGCTCGGTGGTCACGAGCTAGATGCTACAGGCGTACTCATGCGTCTGTGGTATCCTCAGACTGCGAGCAATGAGCTATTCATCTTCGATACGAACACTTTCGACCCTACGGACCGCAAGTCGGTCTATCGTCTCATGCGTAGCGTACATCATCAATTCGCTAGACGTCTGATTGAGCACATTCCTTACGACCGAGACGCCTTCCTAGCCATCGGAGCCAAGGCTTATGGCTCTTTGGCTCTGCCTCCCTCGCCTAGAGAGATCTACCGCCGTGTGGGGATGAGCGAGTATGCCCATAGACGAGGTTTCTACACGCTCTACTCGATGGCTTCGCCCGAGGATGAGTTTGCCGAGCTTATTAGTGTCTTCTTGCTCCACTCGGCCGTAGAGCTCAAGCGAGTGGAGGAGATTGCCGCTAGACCTATCTCCGACCAGCCGGGCGCCAATGAGGAGGCTCAAGAGGCTCTGCGCCTAATTAAGGAGAAGCGTGCCTTCGTAGAGCGTTACTTCAAGCAGCAGGTGGGCATTAGTCTTAGCCGTCTGCAGCTACTTAGCCTCAAGCAGCTGAATGCCTACTACACGCAGCATCAGTCTAAGTAAATCGTATACCCCAGTTATGTATAAAATACTTTTGACCATACTTGCTTTGGTTTTTCTCATTCCTAGCTGTCGAGAGGAGGCTGTCTTCCATCAGTCCCCCTCCGAGAGGACTCAGACACATCTAGAGAGCTTCCACCGTACGCTCACTTCCGCTCCACACGGCTGGAAGCTGACTTACTTCCCACGTATCGACTCATTGCTTTTTCGCAACACTACACTACGTCTAGGCTGGACGGATATCGAACCCAACAAATATGGCTACGGAGGCTATACCATGTTGGTCAAGTTTAAGCTAGACAATAAACTAGAACTCAAGGTTGATCTAGATACTCCAACCGAGGCGCAGCCCTTGGTAGGTGAGTATAGTCTCAGCCTAGGCAGCAGCCTGCAACTAAGCTTCACGACCTATCTACCGATACATGACCTTGTGACCTCAGAGCTCTATGGGGTGTCGGACTTTGTCTATCGCTACACGGACTACCTAGGTAATATGATTCTGACCACTGGTGGAGCAGAGAGTAGTAACCGGCCGTACATTCTTCTATCCCCTCTGCCCGACGAAAAAAGCTGGCAACAGTCAGCTATCCTTGCCCGAAACAATCGTAAGTTTTTCGAGGCGATGGCTAATCCCCAGATCTTGATTAGGAGAGGTGGGCGTGCTTTCTTCCATAGTGATGTTTCACTTAGGCATCCACATGGCGATACAACTCGTGAGCAAGAGCGTAACAGACGTCGTTACCACATATTCGTTGCCGATATAGATAAGTATTCTCATGTATTCAAAGGATATAACGCTATTGGTTCTGGCTATGTGGGCACAGAAACAGGGCTATCTTTCAGACCCGGTTTTAGCTACGATGATAAGACTACGTTCTGCGACTTTGAGCGTCAAGGCAATAAGTTCGTTGCCGAGCTTGTGTCTGTCTACGACCCTCAGTTGATGAAGTTTCGGCTTGTAAGCAAACATCTCTTCCCCGACGGAGAGCCAACGAACTACACTGCCGAGATCATAGATACTCCACTCCCGTAAACTTAGAGATTGAAAATTGATGAATTACCTCAGATATATCATGGCTCTTGTGAGTATTGCCTCACTGCCTCTACTAAGCTCTTGTAGAGAGAAACCTCTACTAGAGGAAGACGAGGACTACAACAGGCTTTTCCCCTTCACGGGCATCAGCAAGCCCCACACTTCTTTTGAAGATATGACGGTGATGCCCTGTGACCCTAGCATGGCTCTACATGCCTACAAGTATCCAGGCGTTGAGATTGCCGAAGATGCAAGAGAGTATGAGGTCACGATCAAGGCTCTCTTTACCCTGACAGACAAGAGGTCAAGCGCAAGCTACGTGTTACGCTACATCAGTGCCGACAAGCGACTTGTGACAGCTAGCTCTATCCCTAAGGACGACGTAGCCTCAGAAACTCTAGTAGCTAACGAAGAGTTTGTCAAGACTTTTACAGTGCAATCGGGCTACCCTCTCTATCTAAGTGTCAATGGTGTGGCTCCTCGCGGATCGACCATCAGAGCGAGTATCACTGCTCGATCGGTGGACGGACTAGTCGCTGTCCCCAAACTCTCAATGGAGCAGTCACAGAATAAGGAGGGTCCCAACCCAATCCCTGCTCCCTACTGTGAGTACATCATTCTACCCTAACCCAAGACGGATGACTATGTATTTTGCATATCAACTACACAGAAAGCTACTTATGAGCCTTGCTCTAGGTACTACACTGATGGCTTGCCAACCCTCACCACTACAAACGGTGGAAACGGGCGAATTGTTACTGCCAGATCAAGACCCCAAGTATAGGTTTACACGCAACCAAGAGAGTAGTGTAGACACGCAAGAGCCAGATTTGCTACGTAGCACACTCAATGAGCTACATGAGCGCTTCATTGATCAAGCTCAAATCCGCAATCAGGAGCTGATGAATACAGCTCAGCAAATGTTTGACCTCGGCCTCTATGGCTACGCTCCTAAGACTTATATCGCACAATCACAGATGCACCAAGAGCATAGGGATCAAATACTCGCCGATTTGAACGCTCTGATCGAGATCTCGGCCAAGTTATCGGGCCTTGGTGCACCCAACCCCTCCCAACACCGCAGGCGAGAGGCCGCACCCATGATCTCGGGCTTCGTCGATGGGGCTCTCGGAGGCAAGCTTGTTTTCGTTGATGAACGTGGGCTTGTGGTAGCTCGTGTTTTCGCTAGTGCTATACTAGGGGCAATCAACCTAGACCAAATACTCAACGTACATCTCGATGACCGTGTCGTACAGAGCCGAGAACTGGAGCGTGACCACGAGAATCAAGTTCTCATTAAAGGGAATAACTACACCGCTCTAGAGCATCACTGGGATCTGGCTTATGGTTACTATCTACAGGGATTGCGTGCGCTTGCTCTTAGCGATGGCATACAAGCCCTGCGTGGTACGGCTCGTCGCTTGGATTTGGCATTTACGCTGGGGCGTATCGACATCAACTACCATCTTTATGATATGCTTCCACGGCATGTACAGACGATTCGCCAAGAGCTCAAGCACGTTTGGCTTACCCGTCTTGAGTATCTTCTGGTTGGGGGGAATACACTTGCCAACCTCGGCGAAACGCCCACATTAGCTTTCTCAATGCTCTCGCAGGCATACGGTATGATCTACGCCTTGCAGTTCTTGCGCTCTCCCGAGGGCAAACCTTACTTTACCTATCAAGAAGTCAAGGAGCTGCAGGCTCTGCTAATGGGGAACAAGGGACTGTGGGACTATAAACGTCTTAGAGGTGATGGCACTGAAATGGGCGACTTACATAGAATTGTCCAAATGATCAAGACTAGACTTAATACAAGATAAATCTCTTACAACTATCAACTAAAAACTAGATCAATGAAAAAAATTGCTTTGGCTCTGGCTCTCGCAGGGCTATTGGCTCCTAAATCTCTTTGGGGTCAAGCAGACAAACAGAATCTGTGGTACAACCCCGGATTTGAGATAAAAGATGAGTATCGTGGTGAACCAATCTACGACCGCTGGTCATTTAATGGGCAGCCGATTACCAACTTCAACTTCAACACAGAGAAGCCTCACTCAGGCGCAAATAGCTTGAAGCTCTTCCCTACAGCTAAGGGAGCTCTATCTATATATGACGCCGATTGGGATTTGCTACAGCGTTATCCAGCCAAGAGTGGAGATGTCTTTACTCTGAGCTATTGGCATCGAGGCAGTCTTAATGTTGATGCCCTAGAAGTAACAATACGTGCCTACAGCGCCAAGGATAAGTACTCGCCTATTCTCGAGAAGACGATTGCTGGCTCCAAGGTTCTGACTCAACAAGACTGGGCGAAGAAGACTGTAGCGATACGTATTGACAATGCGGATCGCAAGGCCGACATGCAAGATCAAGAGATTGCTTTCTTCGAGGTTTCGCTTGAAATGCCTTTCGTTTTCAACTCCGATAAGGTCATCTACCTCGACGACTTTGAACTCATTGAGGGTGCACCCGAACCAGAGGTTAAGCTAGAGGCTCCTGCGGTGATCAATACTGCCGCTTTTGAACGCGAGATCGAACTCTCTTGGCAGGCAGATACCGACAAGCAAGTAACATGGGAGGTCGTAGTAGGCGACCAAACATTCCCTGTGAGCCAGCCAAACTATATTCTAACAGGCCTAGAACCTCGCAAGGACTACACGATCAAGGTCTGCTCTGTGAAGGGACAGCATAAGTCTGCCTACAAGGAGATTAAAACCTCTACCAGCCTAATTCTTAAGAATGAAGACGACGAAACACGCCTGCCCTATCTGCGCACACTCAACTCTGCAGGTACAGCAAGCCAGACGATCAATCTCTTCTACTCCGACCTACATCGAGCCAAGGAGGCTAAGTTCACGTACTGGATCAATGGTAGGGAGGTAAAGCCAGAGGGGTACAAGCTTACCTTCCCACACAAGGGTGAGAACCAAGAGCTCAAGATCAGAATCGAAGAGGCCCCCTCACAGATCTGGGAGCTCACCTACATTCTAGAAATCATCTAACATAAGCAATAGACAAGATACAATATGAAACGTATATTTTTAGCTCTAGCCCTACTAAGCCTAGGAGTTTCCTCATGCAAAGAAAAGGACGCACCAGTAGAGCAAGTCGCAGAAATTAAGATTGGAGATAGCGACCTCAAGGAAGTTGTCTTGGACAAGGGGACGCATCGTGACATTCTCCTCTCTGGAGGTAATGGTAAGTTCTCGGCTACGGTCAAGGATTCTAAAATTCTAGAGGCCAAGATTGATGGCGGATACCTCAAACTCAAAGGGCTTGCCTATGGAGAAACGGTAGTACTACTCCGCTCACATGACAAACAAAAGACCTTAACCGTTAAGGTAGAGCGAGCCGAGATCAGCCTTACCGACACTGAGGTAACGCTCTATCCTAGTCAGGAAAGACAAGATATCAAGGTCATCGGAGGTGGTGACGATGCTATCGTAGAGGCCGAGAACCCAGAGATGGCTATTACGTACGAGTGGGACGCCAAGACTAGCAAGCTCAAACTAAGAGCTAACCACGAGGGAGAGGCTAAGCTTATCTTCCGCTCACAAGATAATAAGCCTGCCAAGGAACTCAAGATCATCGTCAAAGCAGACAATAATGTATCCGATCAGATTGGCTTCTATGCCACAACGAGCAAGACACTCAGACCATACTTCAGCACTTTGCTACATGCCTACAGACCGGGCAAGATGATTTGGATATCAGCTTCACCACGTATGAGCCGAGATCAGACACGTATTCTGATGGTGCCTCTAAAATCACCAGAGAAAGGACGCAAAATAGAGAAGTCGAAGATTACCTTCATCAACGTTGATGACTCTAAGTTCCCCTCGGGCGAATATGATCTCATCGTAGAAGAGGTAGTGCCAGCCAAAGGACTAGTTACACTACGTGGGCAGGGCTTCAAACTCGTTGTACCATACGACAAGTAGCGAGAGCCTAAAGACTATGGGGCTGTGGACAAATTCGTTTTTGCCACAGCCCCTTCTCTTTGTTTTGATTCTAGATTTGTTGCAAGATCAAGGTTAAAACCTTGTCGAAGCACCCTATAGTGGGTGCAAAAGCACCTATTATTGAGTGCATTCGCACCCAGTATAAGGTGCGACACGATGCTTTTCCTTTTTGAAAAAATGGCGTTAGAAGAAACTCAATCTATGGGCTCAAGCCAATGACGAGCTGAGTCTGGAGTAAATGTTGCAAACAACATTGCAAATTAACCCCTAAGAAACCGTCCTTCTAGCACAAGCGCTCAAAGCCTACCCCTCGTAGCCTAGCGACTCTTGGCGCAAGGCCTCGTAGATAATAATACCTGCCGCCACAGACACATTGAGCGAACCGATTACGCCAACCTGTGGGATACGTACTAAGCTATCCGATAGGCGAATCGTCTCGTCGCTCGCTCCATGTTCCTCACTACCCATCACAATAGCAATGGGTGGAGTCAGTGCCTCTTGAGTATAGAGTGTAGAAGCCTTTTCCGATGCCGTTACGACCTTGATACCGCTATCCTTGAGTAACCGAATAGCCGAGGGGATAGAGCTAACACGACATACGGGCAAACGATGTAGCGCTCCCGCAGAGGTCTTGACGGCATCTCCCGTGACGCTAACGCTCCCTCGCTCGGGTATGATGATCGCATCGACACCAGCGCACTCGGCCGAACGTGCGATAGCCCCGAAGTTGCGCACATCAGTGACTCCATCTAGCAGGACAAAGAATGGTACACGTCCCTCCTCATAGATCATAGGGATAAGTGCCTCTAGAGAGGTGTACTCGATCTCGGCCAAGAAAGCCAGTACCCCCTGATGATTGCGCTGGGTAATACGATCGAGTTTCTCCACTGGGACAATCTGCACTGGGATAGTGCGCTCACGAGCAATGGAGGTAATGCGCTGGGTTTCCTCAGTCTTGAGGCCACGCTTGATGAAGATTTTGTCGATCTCTCGACCAGCCTCTAGAGCCTCGAGTAGAGGATGAAGACCAAAGATTAATTTATTCTGTTTCATTTATTCGTTCGCTCTTGTGCTTGCTTTAGCAGTGCTGCCGCAGCTGCACGGGTAATGTCGTTGAGGTTGTTGCCACTCTGCATACGTGCGATCTCGTCGATACGATCCGCTAGAGCAAGTAAGCGAATATGGCTGCGTGTGACGTCTGTCTGGTGATCCTTGTAGATAAAATAGTGCTGAGTACCCGAGGCTGCGATTTGAGGCAGATGCGTCACCGCCATGACCTGCATGCTGCGGCCCATACTCTGCAATATCGCTCCGATACGGTCGGCAATATCGCCAGAAACCCCCGTATCAATCTCATCAAAAATAATCGTCGGCAGACTACGCCTATCGGCTATCAGAGCCTTGATGCAGAGCATCAGACGAGAGATCTCGCCACCAGAGGCAATATGTGCCACGGGTTCGGGCTTAATCTCCTTGTTGGCGGAGAATAGGAAGGTTACTTGATCTAGCCCCGTGGTCGTAAGCGTCGCGCCTCGCTCTACAAGTATGCTGAGGCGCACGTAGGGCATACCCAGCTCGTGAAGCCCAGCGATAAGTGCCTGCTCCACCTCCCTTGCGGCCTCTTCTCTTCTTCGATGTAGTAGTTCGGCCATCTCAAGTGCCAGATCGTGGCTCTTAGCTACCGAGGCCTCTAGCTCGGCGATACGCTCGTCCGAGGAGCTAATCGCCTCTAGTTCGGTAGCAATACGTTCTTTGATGTTGAGAAGCTCATTGGTGGAGCCGACACCATGCTTGAGCAGAAGCCCATTGAGCAAATCTAGACGCTCGGTAATAGCATTAAGACGTTGTGGATCGTACTCGATCCCTTCCATACTTGCATCTAACGTATGCATCAGGTCCCCCAGCTCGACCTTGGCACTGGTGAGTCGCTCGTGTAGCTCCTCTGCCTCGGGGTAGTACTTGCGGATAGACTGTACTGCATCTAGGGCTATAGCTATGGCCTGCATAGCGCCCCGCTCATCGTCCTCTAGAGCAGAGTATGCTCTAGAAAGCCCTGTCTTGATGTCAAGAGCATGGCTCAGGCGTTGCTCCTCCTCCTCCAGCCCTTGTAGCTCATTGGGCTGGAGCTCGGCTGCCTCTAGCTGATTGTACTGAAACTGCAGGTAGTCCTGCTCTTTGAGTAGTTCGTTGGCAGAGGTACGTGCCTCTGCGAGTGCCTTGCTATGGGTCTTGTAGCTCAGGTAATGCGTCTGATACGCCTCGAGCTCGGCCTTATTTTGTCCATACAGATCAAGGACGGAGAGCTGAAACTGAGCATCGCCCAAGAGCAAGTTCTTGTGTTGCGAATGTATATCAATAAGATATTCGCTCAGGCGCTTGAGCAGTGCTAGTGAGGCTGGTGTATCATTGACGAAGGAGCGGCTCTTGCCCTTGGCCGAGATCTCTCGGCGAATGATGCACTCATTGGGATCGAAGTCGATGTCTTCGTCTGCCAAGATCTGCCCGACGGTTTCGTCCATGGCATCGAAATGCGCCTCGATCATGCAGCGCTCGGCTCCGGGGCGGATAGAAGAGCTGTCGGCTCTCTGCCCCATGAGCAGACCAATGGCCCCGAGGATAATACTTTTGCCTGCACCTGTCTCGCCCGTAATGACGCTAAAGCCGGGATAGAAGTCTATCTCAAGGCTGTCAATGAGGACGAAGTTGCGAATAATGAGTTTCTGTAACATAGAGAGTATAGCGTAGGGACGCTTGGGTTAGTTCTTGAGCTTGTCCCAAGAGTCTGTACGTGTAGGGAATATAGTGGAGAGGAGCTCTCGTACCTGTCGGCGTTCCTCGGTTGGCGCTGGCTCGTAGATATTGACGAGTTCGTCCACCTTGGCTGTTTCCATTAAGGAGATCAGCGGGGAGCGAAACTGCTCACGCTGGAAAGCCTTGAGCGCCTCGAGTTGCTCCAGTAGCACGGCTCGCCCCGAGCTGATCTTGCTCTCCAGTATGTCTAGCCCTAAGCGGTGGTAGCGATACCACATGAGCCGAAAATCATTGGCGGCACCTGTGGTCAGCGCTGCCCCTAGAGAGCCTCGATTGTCGTCAGACTCAAAAGACTTCCAACCGCTCCAGTCGGGCTGAGTGCTCGCCGTAGTGACCAGCAGGCTTATGATGTCTTTGACGTAGTCGCCACCTAGAGGGGAGAAGCTATCTAGATCCATTGCGATGATGTAGAGGGCATGGAAGACAAAAACAGCCACGAGGTTGTTGTTTAGGTTCTGCAGATTGTACTCAAGCGGCTGGCCTGCCGTGTACTCAAAACCTATTGCCTTGTCCCGATAGACATAGGTCGTAGTGGTATAGTTGGTGTTATAGACGGTGCGGCTAGCCGTGATGCTCAGCTCGGCTTGATAGCGATCGCTGTCTTTGGCCTCGGTGATTTTGAGTGCAAAGGAGCATGGGATACGCTCTGCGGGGGCATAGTTGAGCCCTGTGAAGCGCTGATTGTTGAGCAGATCCGTTAGCTGACGCTCTAGCGCCTCAAACTGGCTTCTCTCTACTGCCCCTAGAGCCTCGGTAGAGATACGCACGGTCGCCCTGAGCTCCTGAGCCAGCAGCTCCCGTGGAGCGAGCAGGCCTACCAGCATGACCAGCCAACCAAACCAATAACGACTACATCTCATCTCCCTAGATCCTTGTATTGATGAACTGAATGATATCTCGTGCTGCCTCCTCCTTGCTCACCAGCGTACCAACAAAGCGCTCGCCCGACTGGGAGAAGATGCTGATCTTATTGGTCGCATGCCCAAAGCCAGCCCCTCTGTCGGCAAGTGAGTTGAGGACTACTGCGTCCATACCCTTGGCCTGCATCTTGCGTATGGCTTCCGCCTCCCCACTATTGCTCTCGAGAGCGAAGCACACGAAAGTCTGCTCCTTGCGCTTAATCTGCCCCATAGTGGCTGCTATATCTGGATTGCGGACAAGTCTGAGAGTCATCTCATCGCTCTGCTCTCGCTTGAGTTTCTCGGTATGTTGCTCTGCTGGGCGATAGTCTGCCACAGCGGCTGCGAAGATGGCGATGTCTGCCTTGTCAATCCTACTCTGCGTAGCCTCTAGCATCTCCAGAGCAGAGGTCACATGTATCGTCTGCACCCCTCGGCCTGCTCTAAGGCTCGTGGGGCCAAGTATCAGATCTACCTCAGCGCCTAGCCGAGCATATTCGTCCGCTAGAGCGATGCCCATGCGCCCCGTGGAGTGATTGCCGATGAAACGAACGGGATCTACCGCCTCGTGGGTTGGCCCTGCCGTGATGAGCACACGCCTACCAGCCATCGGTACTTGCCTAGCGAAGTAGTCCTCTAGAGCCTCTACAATCTGCTCGGGCTCCTGCATGCGTCCCTTACCCTCCAGATGACTGGCCAAAAAACCAGAGCCCGGCTCGATGATGATATTACCCCGGCTCTGTAGTAGAGCCAGATTGTCGTGCGTGGAGGCATGGGCATACATATCCAAGTCCATCGCTGGTGCGACGAAAACAGGAGCTTTCATCGACAAGTAGGTAGTCAGGAGCATATTATCCGCCACTCCATGTGCCATCTTGCCGATGGTCGAGGCCGTCGCTGGGGCAATAAGCATAGCATCTGCCCAGAGGCCTATGTCCACATGGCTATTCCACGTGCCATCTCGGCCAGAGAAGAACTCACTGATGACAGGCTTGGAAGTCAGGGCCGATAATGTGATGGGGGTAATAAACTCTTTGCCTGCTGGGGTAATGACGATCTGCACCTCTGCACCTCGTTTGATGAGCAGACGTGTGAGCACCGCTGCCTTGTAGGCTGCGATGCTCCCCGTGATGCCCAGCACAATATGTTTGCCTTGTAGCATTGTCATGATGCGAATACTGATATCTAAGTGGCGGTGTACGAGCATGCGCCCCTCAACTCCATACCTTGGACTTGCTCCTCGTATACGAAGAGCTGGCAGGGCTGCACATGCACCAATCTATCCACGCCTACTCTGTCTAGAGTTGTAGAGCCAACTTGGCTCGTGTAAAGCAATTTTTGGTATCGAGCGTAAAGTCCGCTCCCATAACCCAAGCGTAGTAGCCGGGGTCTTTGGCGAGCACATCGGCCAGCAGACGCCCACGATACTTACCGAAGTTGATCACCTCCTTGCCTTGCTCGTTGTAGATAAGCATACCGGCAAAGTCCACATTGTTGTTATAGCGAGAGATCTCTGCCAGAGCCTCCATATCGTTGGTTAGCTCCTCTGGGTAGCGATCTAGCTGAGCCATGAGCACCTCGTAGGTGGCACGTGTATCCGCCTCGGCAGAGTGGGCCCCCACGAGTGTCTTGCCACAGTAGAAGCGATAGGCAGCCTCTAGGTTGCGGCGCTCCATCTTGTGGTAGATAGTCTGCACATCAATGAGTTTACGGCGAGAGAGATCTACCTGCACGCCTGCACGCAGTAGCTCCTCGACTAGCATCGGCACATCGAACCGAATGGAGTTGAAGCCGATGATATCGCACCCCTCGATCCACTGATAGAGGCTTTTGGCCACTTGATCGAAAGTAGGGCAGTCCTGCACGTCCTCGTCTGTGATGCCGTGCACGGCTGTACTCTCGGGGGGGATTGGTCTGCCGGGATTGATGCGACGCGTCTTGGTTTCCTCCAAGCCGTCTGGGTGTACCTTGAGGATAGAGATCTCGATGATGCGGTCGTGTACCAAGCTGACCCCAGTAGTCTCAAGGTCAAATACTACTGCGGGATTTTTGAGGTTGAGCTTCATGCTTGTCTTGGGCTACTCGCCAATCAGTTTAAGTGGGATAATGAGGCTGAGCGTCTCTTCGCCCTCTTCCTCCTGATTGGGAGTAATGATGCCTGCTCGGGTCTGGTCGGCTATGGCTATGGTAACCTGCTCGGTCTTGAGCCCCTGCAAGATGACTTGTAGCATATCGAAGTCGAAAGCAATACGCAGACGAGTCTGGCCAGCATCGCTCTGGCAGAGAATAAACTCCTCGGCTGCTGCAGAGAGATCGAGGTCGTTGGCCGTGATGCGTATCTTATCGTCCTGTATCTCAAAGAGGATAAGGCGACTGGCCTTGTTGGAGAAGAGCGATACACGCTTGGCTGCATAGAGCAAGGCGTCCTTATCCACAACGATGTGGTAGGGGCTGGAGGGTGGTATCACCGAGTTGTAGTTGGGGTAGCGGCCATCGAGCAGTCTGGCCGTCAGGGTGTACTGCTCCATATTGAGCTGAATATGCTTGCCATCGTAGGCTATCTGTACATCGCCACTCTCCTTGGGCAGTAGCGTACGCACCAGTAGCTGGCAGATCTTGGCAGGCAGGCAGAGGCTAGACACCTCGGCAGTCTTGACCTTGTAGTCGGTACGGCGTACCAAGATGCGTCCGTCCGAGGCAACATATACCAAGCGGTCCTCTAGGAAGTCGAGCAGTACCCCCGTCATGATAGGCCTACGCTCGTCGGCGCTTGCGGCCAGCATGGTAGCCTCTAGACCAGAGAGCAGGCTACTGGCAGGCAGAGTTGCCTGCTGCAAGTCACTCGTCAGCTCTAGGGCCGCGGGATAGGTGTCGGCAGATGAAGCGAGGAAGCTAAACTGGCCATTACTATAATGTATTTTAGCTTGGTAGCTCTCCTCGTCTACATCTAGGACGATGGGCTGGTCGGGGAGCTCGTTGATAGCCCCAATGAGCGTCTGATTGGGTACAGTGAAACAACCTGCCCCTCCCTCGTTCTGCACTGGCAGCTGTGAGGATATACGGCTATTGATATCGGCTGCGGTCAGGGTAAGCAGATTACCCTCTAGCTCGAAGAGGATATTGCCCAAGACGGGCACTGTGGTCATACTCTTGGGGTTAATCACCTTAGAGACGGTCTGTAGGTGTTGTTTGAGTTCGCCACTGGTTACTGAGAACTTCATATATAGCTCCTTTTCTTATTTATTGATGTATTGCTCACAAATATACGGATTATTCAGCAGAGTGCCGATTGGCTCTTAGCTCATGGCGGCATAGCCCTCTAATCCCATTTGCTAGAAAACAAGCAACTTCCGTCTAGGAGAGCTCCGATGAGCTAATCTCCCTGCTACAAGCCATGAGAAACGAGCCTTGGGCAAGGTAGTTAGTTATGCCTAGCAGACATGACCGACCATGTGTGTTCGTTCTCTATTTTTATGTTAAAATAACAGAAAATCCAAGCAAAGATTTTGGGGTAATAGCGAGGCGGTTTATAAAAACACATGCAGAGTTCGCACGAAACCATTGGGAGACTATTGCGCAATGCACCGCTCAAAGGTTCTTGTATCTTTCTCGGTGTTTTTTGCGTGTTTGAGCGGCTTGGAGAGCCTTGAATACTATCCCCC
>NZ_JRFC01000025.1 GCF_000769075.1 Porphyromonas sp. COT-290 OH3588
TTTGTAGATGGTTAGTGAAGGTCTAGACCACTACACTTCTTGTCAATATCTTATCTCACCTCATCGAAGCTCGGTCTAGTAATAGATCGAGCTTTTTTTGTGTCAATACCTCTATAGTAAATTCTTCCTATACTTACTCTATGATTAGCTTATAGCGGTGAAGTGTAAGAGAGTTTAGTTGATGTATTTACCTCGGTCTAGGGTATGTGAATGGATCTTGTTTAAATTTGCCCGAAGGAAGTTAAAAAAGGGCTATGCTTTATGGATTGGCGACTCGACTAGTGTGTCAAATTGTGTATCTTTGACACTTGTATATTCGTGTGCTGTATAGGCTCATAGCCGATGCTAGTGCAAGTAGGATAAGACTAAAGATGCAAGTCAAGATAATGAACTATAAACCAACTCGCCCTCTATTATCACTCCTGCTCTTTGCGCTCTCTTGGGTGCAGATGCAGGGGCAGAGTACTGCTACTGCAGAGCATCAGCTCAAGGCAGAGGCTTATTTCTACCAAGGTATTATGGAGCAGAATAGGGGGGAGAATGCTGCCGCCGAGGCCTTGCTAGCATATAGCTATAGGCTATGGCCAGAGAATGCCGAGATCGCCTATGCCCTAGGACAGTGCTATGCACGCAAACGAGATTATCAGAGGACTTTGGAGCTATTCCGCCAAGCCTATCAAGCCGATACCACGAGGCGAGAGTATTTCGAGTCCTTGGTATCGACCTATTCATGGGGCGACAACAAGGAGGCTGCACGTAGCCTGCTGGAGCAGTGGGTCAAGAATAACCCAGACGACGAAGATGTCTTGCAGTATCTGGCCCGTACCTACTTCTCTACGGGGGAGTATGACAAAGCTATTCGCCTATACGATCACTTACAGAGGGGCGAGAGTGGCTATGCTCGCTACGCTCGTCTAGGCGAGATCAAGGCCACACTCTACGAGGCTTCTCAGCGTCTAGATCAGGCAGAGGCTCAGTATAGGGCGACGATTAAGGCCTTCCCCGAGGAGGCCGAGGCTAAGGTGGCGCTCATTGGCTGGTTATACAAGCAAGAGCGCTTTGCCCAAGCTCAACCGATCCTTGCTCAGCTCAAGGCGGAGGCCTACTCCGAGCAGCAACTTCGACCACTATTTATACAGTATCATCTAGGGCTCAAGCAGCAGGATCTTGCCCTAGAGCTGCTCAAGGAGCATCTAGAAGATATGCAGACCTCGGCCGAGGATAAAGCCATTCGGTGGTATCAGTTTCTTCTAAGCCAGAGAAAGGGCGATCAGCTCCCTGAGAAGTACAATAGCTACTTTGCCCGTATCGTCGAGCTACACCCCGACGAGCCTAGTGCCAAGTTTACCTATGCGCAGGTACTTCGTTTGCAGAATAAGTTTGCCGAGTCCATTGCTGTGGTTCGCCCGCTTTGTCGCATTACACCAGAGGATTCTGAGGTTTGGAACTCGCTCATCGGCGATGCCATCAGCCTAGAGGATAACCAGCTTGTTTTCGAGTTGTGCCGAGAGGCATTGGAGTTCATTCGTACGGACTGGCGCTACTACTTCTATGCGAGCATTGGTCTATACACCAGCGGACAAGTCAGCGAGGCTATTCATCTGCTCAAGGAGGGACTGGCGCATATCCCCGAAGCCGATGGTCAGGGGCGTTCGCAGCTCTATGCACAGATTGGCGATATATATAGCGAGCAAAATCAGATCAAGGAAACATTTGAGTACTACGAGTTGGCCCTAGAGGCTAATCCTGATAATGTAGGCGTCCTAAACAACTACGCCTATTCTCTGGCTGAGCGTGATCAGGAGTTGGATAAGGCCGAGCGTATGGCCGCACGGGGCTTCAAGCTCGATGGGGATAACCTCAATATGGTTGATACCTATGCTTGGGTATTCTACAAGCGAGGCAACTACACCTTGGCTAAGCTCTATCAGACTAAGGCTATTGATTTGGCTGGCGACGAGGCTACGGGTGTGCTGTATGAGCACCTAGGAGATATTGAGTTTGCCCAAGGAGAGTACGATGCTGCTAGGGAGGCTTGGCAGAGAGCACTGGCGCTGTACGATCGAGAGCTACAAGCCACCGAGTCAGATGAGTCCAAAGCTAAGACAAAGAAACGAGTGGAGGAGCTGCGCAGACGTCTCACTAAAGCTAATAAGCAAGAGAAGAAATGAAGACGGGGATATTAAGCAGCCGTTTGCACATACTCGCTAGAGTTTGCCTGCTGCTCGGTGTGGTCGGTTTCTTGGCCTCCTGCGGAGCGAAGCGGTATGTCGGGCCATCTGCTCGAGGCTTAGCTCAGACCGAGAGAGAGCGTTACTATGCAGCTCTAGAGCATCTAGAGGGGGAGCGCAGAGGTTGGTCGGCTATCCGAGCCAGCATCAAGGGAGAGATAGATGTTAAGGGTAAGAACCTCTCTTCACGAATGAACTTGGTGGCGACACGAGGGGAGGGTATCCGTCTCTCCGTAGTGCCTTTCCCTTTGGTCGAAGCTCTGCGTGTTTGGTTCACACGAGAGGGCGTCACGGTGATAGATCTGATTAATGGGCGCTATGCTCAGGAGAGCTATCTCGTTTTTTCGGAGTACCTCGGCTTCGAGCTAGGCTACGAACAGCTAGAGGCGCTCCTATTCGGCCAGATCTTCGTCCCTAGTAGTTCCCGTCAAGATGCCGACGCTTTACGCAGTTTAGCCTACACGGCTCTCCCCGATGGTATGGCTAGTTTGTCGGGGCGAGTGCGCAAGTTCCGCTACGAGTTTGGTCTGTCTTCAGCCTACGAGCTGGAGAGCTTTGCTGTCTATGGCGAGGGCACGGCACGGCTTTTTGCTGCTAGCTATCAGGGGCGTGAGTCACTTTCTTCACAGACGACTATGCCACGCAGCACAGAGCTAGCTCTCTATCGAGGGCAGGGCTTGAGTGAGGCGACGCCTTTTGGCCGCTTGCGGCTCCAGTGGAGTCGTATCAATGCGCAGGACGAGCCGGATCTTGAGGCACTCCAGCCACGTATTCGCCCTAGCTACGAGCGGATATCGCTACAAGACATTCTCAAACTTGTCAATGCTCTATAGAGGTAATGAATTGAATGAGATGAAACGATGGATTTATATACTTCTCTGCCTGATCTGTTTGTCTTGGACAGCCGATGCTCAGCAGGCTAAGAAAAGTAAACAGCTCCGCAGACTCGAAACGCAACGCCAGAGCGTTCTCAACAAGATCAAGCACACTGACCGAGAGCTCAAGCGGATCAAGAAAGACACCGAGCAGGAGCAAAAGCGCCTCAAACTCGTACGCCAACAGGTGAGCCAGCGCAAAGAAGTTATCGGAATCCTCGGTAACGAAATCTCAGCTTTGCAGACGCAGATAGATTCGCTTGGGATACACATTCGACATCTGAGCTCACGTGAGGCTATGCTCCTCAAACAATACGCTGGGAGTCTTCGGGCTCTCCAGCACGATGCGCCACAGACCGATCGGCTCCTCTTCTTACTCTCGGCACGCAGCTTCGACGAAGCCTATCAGCGACAGCGATTTATCGGGCAGTATGCAAGGGCTAGCCAGAAGATTGTTCGGGAGCTTAAACAAACTAGGCTAGGGATTGAGCAGACGCAGCGCACTATCAACGACAACCAAAAAGAGAAGAAAGAGCTCCTAGCCCTTAGGGACAATGAGAAGAAAGAGCTCGAGCGTGAAGAAGGTAAGCGGGAGGCTAATGTGCAGAATCTCAAAGGTAAGGAGAAGAAGCTAGCACAGCAGCTAGAGCAGCAGCGCAAGCAAGCCCAGAGGCTAGAGAGCCAAATCCAAGCACAGATCGCAGCCGAGATAGCTCGCGCCGAGGAAGAGGCACGCAGACAGCAGGCACGTCGAGAAGCTAGAGCCAAAGCACGCCGAGAGGCGCAGGAAAAGGCCCGCAAAGCAGCCGAAGCCAAAGAAGCTGGAGATGCCAAATCTCGCACCAAACCTCAGCCCAAACCTGCTCCAATAGACGAACCAGACGATGAGCCCGAGAGCGAACGCCGCTCGGCTATTGCCGGAGGCTATGCTATGAATGCAGAGGAGCGTAAACTGTCGGGTAGTTTCGCCCAGAATAGAGGTCGCCTACCGATGCCAGTACGTGGCCGATACGAACTGCTGCGTCGCTTTGGACGTCAGCAGCATGCTTCGCTCAAGAGGGTGGAGGTTGTCAGTGGGGGTATAGATCTGCGAGCACATGCAGATAGGCATGCGTATGCCGTCTTCTCGGGGATTGTGAGCAGCGTTTTCGAGACGCCCGGGTATAGGAATAGTGTTATAGTCCGCCACGGCAACTACCTTACCGTCTATGCCAACCTAGCTGCTGTATCGGTGCATGTAGGTCAGCGAATAAGCACAGGGCAGAAGCTGGGGACGATTGACTCGTCTGCTGGATCGGATAGGACGGGTGTCCTACACTTCCAGCTCTGGCACGAAAGAACTAAACAGGATCCGCTCCCATGGCTCAAGAGATAATTGCCACTGTCGGAGCCTTCGATGGCATTCATCTTGGGCACAGAGCCCTACTTACCCAGCTTAGAGATCTAGCCGCCGAGCTCGATCTGGCTCCTGTTGTCTTTACCTTCTCGCCTCACCCTGCCGAGGTGCTACGTCCAGAGCTAGCTCCCGAGCACCTCGCTCCTCTGTCGCAAAACGTAGAGCTCCTTAGGGGGTATGGTGCCGAGCGAGTGGAGATCCTCGCGTTCACGCCCGAGCTAGCTGCTCGTTCTGCCGAGCAGTTTATGCTGGAGCTACGAGAGCACCATGGGCTACGTGCCCTGCTTGTGGGTTATGATCACCAGTTCGGTCGAGGAGCTAACCTAACGTACGAAGACTACGAAGCCATTGGCCGCAGTCTTGGCATCACACTCTACCGTGGCACATCGCTACATATTGACAATGCTCCAGTTAGCTCTAGCCGTATTCGTCAACTCCTACGTATGGGTAAGACCCGTGAGGCGAATGCTCTCTTGGGCTATGCCTATCGACTCTCTGGGCAAGTCGTCGGCGGTATGCGCATCGGACGTACGATGGGTTATCCTACTGCCAATATCCAGCCTGATGATCCACGTCAGCTAATCCCTGCCGACGGAGTCTATGCTGTGCGTGTACGCATCGCCGATCGTATGCATACGGGTATGCTCTATATAGGTAAGCGGCCAACCCTCGACGGAGTATCCCGCACGATAGAGGTGAATATCTTCGATCTCTCGGCCGATCTCTATGCTCAGCGTCTGGAGTTGCACCTAGAGAGCTATGTCCGTAACGACTGCAAGTTCCCTTCACTTGAAGCTCTCCAAGAGCAGATCGCTCGTGACGAACAGACCGTCCGTGCCTATTTCGCCTAATTAAGATATCCAAAATCATATACAGAGGCTGTGGCAAAATTTGATTTTTGCACACAGCCTCTTCTTTTTTAGATACATCATAGAGCGTAATCTGTGCCGTATAGATCTCACAAACTACACGGTTCTGTCCTCTACGACACACAGCCCCTTGATCTCTTCTAGGTTCCCTCCGAGTGAGCTAACGCCGATAATGGTAGTCGATGCCGAAGAGTGCGCCTGCGAAGGTCATCACTTCTCCGTAGGCTACGAGGACACTTGGCTCGATGCCTCCTAGAGGAGGGACGAAAAAGCCAGCGAAGAGTAGAGCCATGCCCAAAGAAGCCAAGACGAAGGCCAAGATAATCTGGGGAGTAAGGCTTGGTTTGCGTTCCATAGCAACCGATCCTAGAGCATTGCATACTCGGCTCGTGCATCGAAGCATGGGCACACCTTAATCCACTCGTTTGCCTCGATCTGCCCATCGCCATCTCTGTCTGGGCTAAGATCTCTGTGCCCGACGATCACGGCCCTCGGATAGGTCTGCCTGAGTCTGCCTAGTAGGTCGAGCAGTGCAGCCCTCTGCTCTGCCGTTCGTGTGTCGGCAGGCTGGCCATGGTCGTTTAGTCCACCCTCGTAGCAGACTCCTATGCTACACCGATTGTAACCCAAGGTATGTGCCCCGATTCTTGAGAGTGGGCGCATCGGCTTGGTTGCGCCATCTCGCCTGATGTAGAAGTGATAGCCTGCTCCGTCGAAGCCTCTGGAGCGGTGATCACGCTCTAGTTCAGTGGCCGAGTAGGTCTGCGAGCTACGAGTCGCCGAGCAGTGGATTACGATGTATTTTATTGCTTTCTTGTCCATAACTCAATTTATTTGTGGTGTTGGGTGTTTTTGTTTGATGATTTGCGAGTTTAGTGGGTCGTTGGATAGCTTCTAGGGCTATCTATCGGCGTCTGATGTAGCGTAGTACTACCACAGCGAGCACGAGCAGTAGACTAAGCGAGAGCAGACTGTAGCCTCTTCCGTAGCTGTGGCTAATAGCTCTCTGCTCCTGCTTGGCTTGCCTCTGGCCGCTGCGTGTGGCAATGGTGTCTGCGCTGCTCTGGTGTAGGTCGTGCGTTTGGAGCCTCGTGCGGTGGCTTAGTCGGCGATTTATGCCGAGGCGACGCCTCATAGGCCGATCTGTCTGTGGGGGTAGCTCCTCCTCGTAGGCCTCTATTTGTAGCCACTCCTCCTCGAGTGTGTCCTCTTGCGTGGTGGTCTGAGCTCTACCTGCCTCGCTGTGGCGCTCCTGCTGGCTCTGCCACTGAGCCTGCTGCTCTAGGTGGAGCCGTTTGTGGCTGCCACAGCTAGAGAGCAGACTGAGTGTACAGAGTAGGACGCCTAGGCCAATCATGCTGCTAGGCATGGCTGAGCACTGCTATAGACCTGCCGAGCCTCCGGGGCGTGTGCCTCCTCCCTCGGGTTGCTTCTCGGGCTTGCCAGTCTTGGGTTTCTCCTCCTCGGTGTAGCGCTGCACAGAGGCCGAGAGTAGACTCTCTCGGATTAGTGCACCGGGGGTGAATGTTACCCTAATGCGGCGAATATCCTGAGCCTTGAAGTCCTCCGCCTTCTCCGTTGCCTTGCTACGCAGCCCGATGCGCATACGCCCTAGATCACCGAGGCTGACACGACGCCCTGCCACGAGCTCAATGGCCAGTAGTTGCGTCAAAGTCAGTAGCACCGAGCGCACATCACCCTCGCTGATTGCGGAGATCTTGGAGATGAGCTTTTGGAGCTGCTCGATACTTGTCTCACCGTTGCTCACGGGCATGGCGTAGAAAACCGTTTTCTGTCCGTTTTTCGTGGCAAGCGTTTGCTTGCGTACCTTATAATTGATAGACATAATAAAAATAGATTTGAATAAAATTGAATAGAATAAGTTAAATACTCACTTGTCTGCTAGGCGAACTCTCCTATAGGATTGAGAGCTGATGCTCTGTGGAGCGCTTGAGTTCCTCCCTCTCGACACTGCAAAGGTATGGTACCCCTCTAGGGTTGGTGTGCCACTTCGCTTCATTGTGGCACACTTGGGGGCACTAGTGTCTACTACGCCTCGAGTTTGGTCGATTTCTGTGCGGATAACTGGAGGAGTCTGTTGTAGAAGTCGTGGTGTAGAGAGTAGAGTAGAGGTGGGCTACCTGCATCATACATATAGGTGGAGTGCTAAGGTTTTGCCCTTGCATGAGCCAAGCACTGCGAGCCGTATGGTAGCTTATGTAGTGAGTAGCGCACCGCCTTGTTGGGCTTACTCTACAATCAAAGGAGGAAACAGTCATCGTAATTGGAGGTCGGTGAGTCAATAGATCGGGCTTGTTTGTTTGTGCCGAAAGAGAAGTAGGAGCATCGCTTGCTACACTAGAGCAAGGGGAGAGGATTTTTGAGAGCTATTTTGCTGCTTTTATGTTAAGGAGTGTTGAGTGGTTGTGTAAGAATTTTGTGGAATAGGGAGGGGATTTCTAAAGGCGTCTGCTGTCGCTGCGGAAAATTGATGGGAAGGCTTTTGAGCATTGATGGGTAGATGCGCCGAGGTGTGTCCACCAATCGCCTAAGATTGATGGGAAGAAATCTTCCAAAATGCACTACAAGCGTATGGAATTAGTCTTGATGTGTGTCTATATATCTCGTTTTTAGCTTGTTGTGTTTTTGGCGTTTTAGGCGGATATTTTTATTGACCTAGGGCCGAGTACTCCAAAGAGCGAGGACGCAGTCTGAGGCTTGCTAGAGGGCAAATCTGAGGGCTATTACGATGTGTCCGCTTGCTAGAGGCTTCTCCTCACCGTAGAGCCAAAGAGGCTCAAGTATCTAAACTTTACCCCTTGAGATGTATTATTTTGTAAATACTGATGCTCGCCACAGATTCACAGAATAGCCCCTCATGGGTTGGGCTTTTTAGTCTTAACTTTGTGAGTTGCTTAAATAGTCTACATGACTGATATGGCTAAACCTCTTGAGATGTATTGGGGCAGATTGTTATTTCTTGGTTTTGCGGTTAGCCTCTGTGTAAGCTCCACTTATGCTCAGCGCATCGTAGGGCGTGTCGTTGATGAGCAAAAACAATCCATTGAGCAGGCTCTTATTTGGCTAACCAGCCCCATGGATAGTACCCTTCTCGCTCAGACTTATTCGGACGAGCAAGGGCGCTTTGCTTTACCTCTGGGCCGAGGTGAGGTCACGCTTCATATTCGTAGTATGGGCTATACCCCCTACAAGCAGAGCCTATTGTCTACGGGAGAGGATATGAATCTCGCAGAGATCATACTCCAAAATGAGCTAGGCAATCTGGAGGCACTAGAGGTCGTCGCACACAAGCGACAGCTGCTGCTCTCTCGCCGATCGGGCAAGTTGGTTTTTGAGGTCGAGAGGAGCCTAGATACGCAGGGGAGTAATGCCCTAGAGCTGGTGCGTAAGATGCCGGGCATGTCGATAGACGAGGGTAGCAAAACCTTGAGATACTCTGGTAGAGGCAATGTCCTAGTATTGCTCAATGGTAAGCAGACCCGCATACAGGAAGCCGAACTCATAGCTCTGCTCAGAGCAACGCCCTCCTCTTCGATCAAAGAGATTGAACTGATGACCAACCCTTCGGTTCGCTACGATGCCGAGGGTTCGGGGGCAGCACTCAATGTCGTTTTCAAGCGCAGAACAGAACATGGCTACAGTCTAGCAGCCAATGCTGGAGCAGCGTTTTGGATTCATCTGCGGCAAAATGTAGATGCCTCAGCGAATTGGCAGCAAGGAAGGTTATCGCTCTGGGGGCGCTACAGCCACGACCTTGGAGCTTCGGGCTACTGGTACGGAGGAGTGCGCCAGCAAGAGGGCATCGGATACGAAACTCATTCGGTCGATACAGATAGGCGTGGTTACTACTCGGGGGCAGTAGGTGCGGAGTATCGGCTGTCCGATCGGCATCGTGTGCTGCTCGAGCTGTCGGGCAACCTGATGTCTGGCCCGGGAGATATACAGACCCATAACTACATCTCAGACCTTGCTACCCAAACACCTCTCTACTCTATTTACTCCGAGAGCAACTATCTATCTCAGCGTACGGACAGATATACCCTGAGTAGCTCCTATGCCTATGCGTCAGACGACAAGCACCTCTTGAGCCTAGACTTTGATTATAGTCGCTTCTCTGGAGCATCGCATATTGAGCAACCTAATACGTTTTACAATCGCTCTGGGGGAGTAGACTCTCTAGGGAAGTATCAGTCGCGAGGTGTACGCCTCTTCGATCTTTATGGCCTTAGCATGACCTATGGGCAACCGCTCTTTGGGGGTAAACTCTCCTCTGGCGTCAAGTATAGTGTCGTTACCTCAAAGAACGGCTATCGTAGAGAGGAGCTCTCCGCTGGAGGAGCTTATCTGCTCGATGCCAAAGCCTCCAACGACTTCGACTACGATGAGTATATCGGGTCTGCCTACTTGCTTTACGAGCGTCCCATCGGGGAGCGCTGGCGTATCTCGGCAGGGGCACGCCTCGAGCACACGACTACACGCACGCATCTACATCTACTAGATATTCGCTCGCACAAATACAATCCTACCGATAGAGGCTATCTGGATTTATTTCCCTCTGCCAGCCTAGCCTACGACCTAGGCTCGGCTGGCGCTCTATCTCTATCGGTGGGGCGACGCATCGACCGCCCTCAGTATGCGAGCCTCAATCCTATTGACGAAGCGCTCGACGGCCTATCTTCTTGGCGTGGTAATCCTTTTCTCAAACCACAGAAGATGTGGCGTGCCGAGCTGGGGTGGCAATACCGCCAGGCCAATCTCTCGGCGAGTTGGTCGCACACAAGCGACTACTTCGTGAGTGTACTGGATACGATAGCAGGTGGGCGAACGATTACCACGCCGATGAATCTAGGGGCTCAGCGCCAGCTTAACTTCTCCGCTTCTCAAGGGATTGAGTTTGGGCGAGGCTGGCAGGCAATGCTCTCGGCCAATGTTTTCTGGCAAGAGAACCAACTCGCCTATAGCCCCACTAGGCTATTTCGCCTCTCTCGATGGGGAGCCAATGCTACGGCTCAGCTCTCTATGTCACTCATGTGGGGTATACGGGGCGAGCTATTGGGGAGCTATCACACGAGGCGGCTAGGTGGCTCTACCGATATATCGGCTGCTATGGGTCGTGTAGACCTCTCGTTGCAGCGCTCTTTCGTTGGCGACAGACTGAGCATTAAGCTCGGTCTGAGCGATGCCTTATGGTCTAGTCACTGGAATGGTATCAATCGCAATGATGCCTTTACCTTGCAGGCGTATGGCTACAGCGAATCTCGTTTGCTGAGTATCAACATTGGCTATCAGATCGGCTCAGGTAGACACGACCGACAGCGCACATCGGGTATTGAGGCCGAGCAGAGCCGTTTGTAGGCACTGAGGGATAGCTGTATAATCGCTATCTTTGCCACAGAGGTGTGGCTGCTTAGTCGCTTGTGTGCAAGCCGATCCTCGTCAAGGAATTTGTTGATAACATCTTATGAAATATCTCATCGTTGGGCTTGGTAATATCGGTTACGAGTACGAGCCCACACGCCACAATATCGGTTTTCGCATCGTAGACCACTTGGCCAAGAGCCTAGGTATTAGTTTTGAAACCAAGCGCTACGGCACCATAGCCAAGGGGCGAGTGAAGAATGCAGAGCTTGTGCTACTCAAACCCTCGACCTATATGAATTTAAGCGGCGAGGCGGTACGCTACTGGATGTCTACCGAGAGTATCCCCATAGAGCGGGTCTTGATCCTAGTCGATGACCTCGCTCTGCCTTTTGGTACGCTACGGCTCAAACCCAAGGGGAGTGATGCTGGGCATAATGGGCTCAAAAACATCGCCCTACTGCTCAAAACCGAGGGCTACGCACGCCTACGCTTCGGCATCGGGAGTGACTATCCTAGAGGCGGACAGATCGAGTTCGTACTCGGAGCTTTTGGGGCAGAAGAAGAGGAGCGTCTACCCGAGTTGCTCGAGCGTAGCTGCGAGATGGTCAAGAGCTTCGCCCTGCAAGGTATCGCCCGTACGATGAATCAGTTCAACTCATAGATCAAGCACTTGGGTTGGTATGGATAGAGGGCTCATTGATCGGTTAGGCCTTAGGCGACTTATCCATGGGAGTAGCTCGTGGATAGACCAGCATAACTCGGTGCGTATCATCATCGTGGTGACAGCGATCGTGTTGGCTGTGGTGTCGCTGGTGGTATCGGATCGGCTGGTTAGGCAGATGAGCCAAGATGAGCGGGTCAAGATGGAGGTGTGGGCTCAGGCTACTAGGGCTATGGCTACGAGCGACTATCAGCACACGCTCAATCTGATGTCGCAGATCATGCTACAAAACAAGACTATCCCTGCGATCATGGTCAATGAGCAAGGGGAGATTATCTCCTACAACAACATAGATCTGCCACGCAAAAACCCTCATCTCTATCTCTACGAGAAGCTACAAGAGTTTAGGGATTCGTCCTATCCGCCTATTATCATAGACTCCACGCCGCCTACCTATATCTATTACTCCGATAGCAAGCTCCTCAGCCAGATTACGATATTCCCGTACGTGCAGATCGTTGTCTTCCTGATTATCCTCGGTATGTCGAGTCTGGCGATCTACAGCCTCAAGCGTGCTGACCAAAATAGTATTTGGGAGGGTCTGTCTAGAGAAACGGCTCATCAGCTTGGTACGCCTATCTCCTCGCTTATGGCTTGGCGAGAGCTACTGGCAGCCTCAGACACAGACCCGATGGTCGTCCACGAGATGGGGAAGGATATTCAGCGTCTGGAGATGATCGCCGATCGCTTTCAGAAGATTGGTTCGGTGCCTAACCTCAAGCCATCGAACCTAGGCGAGCTAATCCTGCGTACTATTTCCTATTTGCAACCACGCATATCGCCACAGGTCGAGCTCGTCGTCGTCGAGCCCGACGAGGATAACATCTATGCTCAGATGAGCGATCCGCTCATCGCGTGGGTGCTGGAGAACTTAATCAAGAATGCGGTAGATGCGATGCAAGCCAAGGGTAAGATCACCATTAGCTATGGTTTCTTGGGCAAAGGCGTTTACTGTGATGTGGCCGATACGGGGCGTGGGATTCCGTGGCGCAAGTTCGAGACGATTTTTCGCCCCGGTTACTCCACACGTCAGAGGGGGTGGGGATTAGGGCTCTCATTGGCTCGGCGTATCGTGGATGACTATCACAGCGGGCGTATCTTCGTCAAGCAGTCGGAGCTAGGCATCGGCACGACCTTCCGCATTACTCTCAATAAAGCAGCGGCCCCTTTGGCCGAATAGAAATAACCTATGACTATAGACCTACTACTTACCTTTGCTCAAGATAACTGGGTTGCCCTCGTGGCAGCCCTCATCAACTTCGTCTGGGTCTATCTAGAGTATCGGGCAAGCGTTTGGCTCTGGCCTGTGGGCATCGTGCTACCGATTTTCTACATCATCGTATCGCTAGAGGCGCACTACTATGGCAATGTCGCTATCAATGTCTATTACCTCGTCACGAGTATCGTAGGCTGGTGGCTGTGGCTACGCAAAGGAGGCGATGTAGACGAGGGGCACATCACGACACTCACTCCTCCAAATGGACTTCTTAGCCTAGCCGTAGCAGTGCCCAGCTACTTCATTATCTTATGGTTCTTGAGGAGCTACACAGAGAGCGTCCTCGACTGGGCAGATGCGCTAGCGACCGTTATCTCCTTCGTTGGTATGATTTGGCTGGCTAAAAAGTGGCGGGAGCATTGGCTCTGTTGGATCGTAGCCAACGCTATTAGCTCGTGGCTCTTCTATCTCTCGGGCGATATGGTTTCGTGTGTGGTATTCGTCATCAACTTCGTTGTGGCCATACTTGGCTATATCAACTGGATTAAGCTACAAAAAGCGCAACCCAATGAAGCATTATCCTAAGCTAACGGCCCAAACAGCCCCCAAGACTATAGTTCTAGCCAACGGAGCATTCCCCACGGCTGCCCTCCCTCTGCAGCTCATTGATGCTTGGAGCGAGGGCAGCGAGGGTTACCGTTTGGTCTGCTGCGATGGTGCGGTGGATAAGCTCGCCGACTACACCGATCGCCTCCCCGATGCTGTGGTGGGCGATCTCGACTCCCTTAGCGCTGGGGTTAAGGCACGGCTTGGGCAACGCCTCCACCACTTCTCCGATCAGGACACCAACGATCTGACCAAGACGATGCGCTTCGTCAGCGAGCGACTAGGGCTTAGAGCGATTACTTTGCTCGGTGCCTCGGGCGGACGAGAGGATCATTTGTTGGGCAATCTATCCTTGCTCCCAACTTACGCAGACCTCGTGGACGAGCTAGTGATGCCGACGGATACAGGGCATTTTCGCTTGCTTAGCTCACGCTCTAGCCTAGAGGTCGAGGTCGGGCAACAGCTCTCTGTCTTCAACTTTGCTCTCTCTCCGATCAGTCTAGAGGGCGTACATTGGCCTCTGCAAGACTATACTCTGCCACAGCTGTGGTGCGGTACGCTCAATCGGGCTGACGAGGCGATCATTCGCCTGCATACCTCTAGCCCGGTGCTACTCTACTTGGCGGACCTGATCACGTGATGTATGATGAAACTGCTGTCCTCTCTGGCGATACTATGCCTTACCTTGCTCGCCTCTATCTCCCTCACGGCGCAGCATCTCCCTATCGACTATGAAACTCTGTGGCGACTTGCTCGTCTACGTCCGCATGAGCCGTGGCGGTATGATGGTGGCTATCGTTTGCTCGATCACTTGCTCGACTCGGCTAAGCTCGATGCCTCTGGGACGAAGCATCTACTCCCTCAGATACTCCTCGGTGCGAACTTCGGCCTCAACCCCAAACTAACGCTCTCGATAGACGGCGCAATCAATACATTGGCCCACTACAATCAGCTCGATGGGCTGTGGCTCGGCTATGAGTGTCAGCTGACCTATCAGCCAAGCACTGAGGCCAAGCTGATGATTCGCTCGTCCAACAATTATGCACTCAGCAGTGAGAAGTTCTATACCGAGAACCATCTGCTCTACTATCTAGGCACAGGTGTTGATGCGATGTTCCTTCTCTCTGGTGGTTATACTTCGAGAGAAACGTCCTTTCTTACCCCCACAGAGCAGATGGCAGACCGCTATCCGGGGCTCATTGGTGCCAACTCTCCGCTTCGCCACTACCACAAGCCCTACCTCTCGTGGCGCGCCAAAATACAGTTCTTCTCCTACATGCGCTTCTCTATAATGGGGGTGTACGAGCAGCGTAACCCATACTTGTACTTGCCAGATCTACGCAAACACCAAGCATTGCTCCTCGAAACGGACTTAACCTTTGATCTAAGTGGCGCAAACTCCTCCCACCGCTACTTTTACGACCACCCGATTATTCGGCCTAGTGGCTACGAAGGGATAGAGATTGGCCTACGGCTACGCAAGGCCTACGGAGATAGGGCAAACACGACTAAGGCCAATCCATTTAGTCGCTACCTAATGGGCGAGCTCAATCTCCGCTCTGCACTATCGCTCTCGCCAACGCAGTGGCTCGACCTGTCGCTCACTTGGGGCGGCTTCTTCTCGTCGGGCTATATGAGCGATGCCGATAGACGCTACTTCCCGATCATGGGTTTTGTAGGGAGGCGCCACTTCTCCAGTACATGGGTAACGATGCCCGAAATTTTCTCCTCCGACTCTTTTTGGGTAACGACGGGGCTTAACTATTCGGCCGCTAACTTGCTTTTTGGGAAGAGGCAGGGCTATACTCGCTTTGTCGATGAGGCGCTGCATCTACGCACTGCCCACACACGCAGAGGGCATTACATAGAGGCTGGTTACTCGGTGGGGCTGGGCGAGTTCTGCCGCTTCGGAGTTTTTGCTGGTACAGACTTCGTCTCGGATATTCCTAGACTGAGCGCCTCGGTGAGTATCCCGCTTCTCTTTTTGCTCAGTACTTGGAGCGAGAGAGAGTAGTGTCTATTGACCGAAAACAGCAGGGGCTGTGGCAAAATTTGATTTTGTCCACAGCCCCTTTTATTAGATACCCTAGGCTTGGTTGGCTCTGCTGGTTTTAGTTGCCGTAGAGCTTGGCCTTGAGCTCGGCTACAAGCGGATCGCTGATGTAGTCGTCGTAGTCCATGATCTTGTCGATGATGCCATTTGGTGTAAGCTCAATGATGCGGTTAGCTACCGTTTGAATGAACTCATGGTCATGGCTCGAGAACAGGACATTACCCTTGTAGGTCTTGAGCGTGTTGTTGAACGCTTGGATCGACTCGAGGTCTAGGTGGTTCGTTGGGCTATCGAGCACCAATGTATTGGCGTTCTTCATCATCATACGAGAGATCATACAGCGCATCTTCTCGCCCCCAGAGAGGACGCTAGCGCTCTTGAGGATTTCCTCGCCAGAGAAGAGCATACGCCCAAGGAAGCCCTTGAGGTAAACCTCGTTGGTGTCGGCAGCGAACTGTGAGAGCCACTCTACTAGATTCATATCGGTGTTGAAGAACGCCGTATTGTCTAGCGGCAGATAAGCCTCGGTAATGGTTTGCCCCCACTCGTAAGTCCCTTCATCGGCCTTTTGCTCTCCGTTGATGATCTGGAAGAGAGCCGTCATGGCACGCGGGTCACGGCCGATGAAGACGATCTTGTCGCCTTTCTCTACGTTGAAGTTCACATCTTTGAAGAGCAGAGTGCCATCATCTGCGTGAGCTGTCAACCCCTTAACCTCCAAGATCTTGTTGCCGGGGTCACGATCCGGCGTGAAGATAATCCCGGGGTAGCGGCGGCTACTGGCCTTGATTTCCTCGACGTTGAGCTTCTCAAGCATCTTCTTGCGGCTGGTCGTCTGCTTACTCTTGGCCACGTTGGCGGAGAAGCGGCGGATAAACTCCTCGAGCTCCTTACGCTTTTCTTCAGCCTTCTTATTCTGTTGTTGCTGCTGGCGTAGGGCTAGCTGGCTAGACTCGTACCAGAAGCTATAGTTACCTGCGAACTGCTGTACACGACCGAAGTCGATATCCACCGTGTGCGTACATACAGAGTCGAGGAAGTGACGGTCGTGGCTTACCACAAGCACTGTCTGCTCGCACTCGGAGAGATAATTCTCCAGCCAAGCTACCGTCTCGAGGTCAAGGTCGTTGGTCGGCTCGTCGAGGAGCAGGTTGTCGGGTTTGCCGAATAGGGCACGAGCCAGTAGTACACGCACCTTCTCTTTACCACTTAGCTCGCTCATGAGCTTGTAGTGTAGATCCTCCTTGATGCCGAGGCCACTCAGTAGCATAGCGGCATCGCTCTCGGCATTCCAGCCCTCCATCTCGGCGAACTTATCCTCTAGCTCTGCTACACGGTTGCCGTCCTCGTCGTTGAAGTCGGGCTTAGCATACAGAGCGTTCTTCTCTTCCATGATGGCCCATAGGACAGAGTGCCCCATCAGTACGGTGTCGAGCACCGTGTATTCGTCGAAAGCGAAGTGGTCCTGACTCAAAACCGATAGACGTTCACCGGGGCCAAGGCTGATCGTCCCTCTTGTGGGGTCGAGTGCACCGCTGATTGTACGTAGTAGGGTGGATTTACCTGCGCCATTGGCGCCTATGATGCCGTAGCAGTTGCCCGGCGTGAATTTGAGATTTACGTCTTGGAATAGGATACGCTTCCCAAACTGAACGCAAAGGTCTGTAACTGTAATCATTCTTTTTTCGTGAAATTATTTGACTACAAAGGTACTACAAATTTCCTATGCCTCTCTGCCTGTCCTTACCGTCCGCAGAGCACCAGCAGCACGCTCACATCGTGGGGCGAGATGCCGGGGATACGTGAGGCCTGACCAATGGTTTTGGGTCTGATAGCCTCTAGCTTTTGGCGTGCCTCGGTAGAGAGAGCTTGTACCTCGGTGTAGTCGAGATGATCGGGGATATGGACATATTCGAGGCGATTGAGCTTCTCCGCTGCCTCACGCTCCCGCTCGATGTAGCCGCTGTACTTGAGTAGGATCTCCGCCGCCTCCACGATCTCAGCCCTGCGGCTCTCGGGGATCTGGGCGATGACTCGGCGCAGAGCGCTGATCTCTGGAGCCAAACGCTCGAAGCTCAGCTGCGGCCTTAGGATCAAGTCTACGAGCTTACAGCCTTGCTTCAGTGGTGTGATGCCGTTGGCCTCGAGGAAGGGATTGATAGAGGTGGGCTTGATGGAGTAGCTACGGGCGAAGGCGATGAGCTCGTCACGCCAGTGTTTTTTCTCCTCAAGTAGGGCGATGCGCTCTGCCGTTGCTAGCCCAATCTCTGCGGCACGAGGGGTTAGGCGCATATCGGCATCGTCTTGTCTGAGCAGAATGCGGTACTCTGCCCGGGAGGTAAACATACGGTAGGGTTCGTCTACGCCCTTGGTCACGAGGTCGTCGATCAGTACGCCGATGTACGCCTCACTGCGATTCAGGGTAAAGGGCGAGAGCTGGTGCACCTGTCTGTGGGCGTTGATCCCAGCGATGAGTCCCTGCCCAGCTGCCTCTTCGTAGCCCGTCGTGCCGTTTACCTGCCCAGCCAAGAATAGCCCGGGGACGACCTTGCTCTCTAGTGTATGATGTAGCTGCTTGGGGTCGAAGAAGTCGTACTCAATGGCATAGCCGGGGCGATAGATTTTTACCTCACGCAGCTCTGGGATCTGGCGTAGAGCCTCGAGCTGTACATCTAGAGGCAGCGACGATGAGAAGCCGTTGATGTAGTATTCGTTCGTGTTTTCGCCCTCTGGCTCTAGGAAGAGTTGATGACGATCCTTGTCGGCGAAGGTCACGATCTTCGTTTCTATGCTCGGGCAGTAGCGTGGCCCGATGCTCTGGATCTGCCCGTTGTACAGAGGCGATCGGTCTAGTGCTCGTCTAAGAACCTCGTGGCAGGCAGCATTGGTGTAGAGTGTGTAGCACGGACGCTGACGCAGAGAGCTGCGTGCAGGCGTGTCCATGTAGGAGAACTTGTGGTGGTCGTCCTCGCCGTCCTGTACCCCCATCTCTTCGATACGGAAGCTACGCCCGTCGATGCGAGGTGGGGTGCCAGTCTTCATACGATCCACACGCAACCCTAGCTCCCTGAGCTGCTCGGTGATGCCGTGGCTCGCAGGCTCTGCGATGCGCCCACCCTCGAGCTGATGCTCTCCGAAGTGCATCATACCCCCGAGGAATGTACCGGCGGTGAGTATGATCGCCGATGCTCGGAACTGCACTTGTAGCCCGGTGACGACCCCCACAGCTCGCCCGTCCTCGATGATGAGGCTACGGACGCTATCCTGCCAAATGTCGAGATTGGGCTCTGCGTCTAGCTCCTCACGCCATGCCTCCATGAAGCGCATGCGGTCGCTCTGAGCTCGAGGGCTCCACATCGCTGGACCCTTGCTTCGGTTAAGCATACGGAACTGAATAGCCGTCTTATCGGTAATCAGCCCCATGCGTCCGCCTAGGGCGTCAATTTCTCGTACGATCTGCCCTTTGGCGATGCCGCCGACGGCTGGGTTACAGCTCATCTGGGCTATTTTATTCATATCAAGTGTAATCAATAGGGTGTGCGAACCTAGGCGTGCAGCCGCAGCAGCAGCTTCACAGCCAGCGTGTCCTGCCCCGATCACAATTACATCATAGCTCTGTATCATATTCTGTGTAACATCTTTTTCTCCTGCAAAGTTAATCCCTTGACCCAAAACCTCGGCAAATACTCCAGCCTCGCTGATATACGCTCCTGCCCGATAGCAGCCTCTACCTCCTTCACGGATCGCTTGATTGTCTGTATTACGCCCATAGCTCCGAGGCGGCCAATACAAGAGAGGCACCTCTATATGGCTCTGTTTTTCTACGTTTCTGTTAAGGTGTGTAAATGAATTATCCTAGATATTTAAGGGAGGCATAGGCGGTTTGTAAAGTTTGATGAGATATTCCACAGAAATTGAAGGACTGATTTATTCGGATTGGTGGACACATCGTGGCGAATTAGTCCTACAGTTCATCAAGATTGATGGGAAGAAAAGCTCAAAAATGTGACACGAGTAGATAAAATATGCTCTGAATTTGTTTTATATGTGTGTATATTAACGATTTAAGAGCAGGTCGTTTGGGCTGGTTATTTTCACTCGTCTGGGGCTAAGTGCCAAAACGAGGTCGGACGCAACCTAGAGCCCGCTAGGGGGCAAATACGAGGTCTGATGTTTTTAGCCCTTGTTTGTGTCGTCCTTCCCATCAACATTCTGAAAACTGAGCTAAAATATAAATTCGCTTATTTGGAGATATAGGTTGATTTTGCGAGCTATTGATGGGGAATTTCTTGATGTCAACTTGAGTATTTCCTCTATACCGTATTATATATAGAGGTTTTTTTTCTGTTTTCTCTGCTTGTTTTGCCGATTTGGCTTCGTTTTTTTGTGCTATTTGCTGTGTATGCGCAGGCATTCCTCGCCGTGTTCTTTTGTTAGTCTATCTTAGTTTTCAAGTAAATTTGGTAATTGAGATAAAAATTTTTTGTTGTTTTGTAAGTGCTTAGTATTTAATAAATAGATGCGTAGTCGGAGACCCCTAACTGTCAGTTGCTCAAAAATATTTTGCTGTTAGATTTGGTTGATAAATAAAAAGTGTTCTATCTTTGCAACCGCAAACGAGACAAACGGCGTC
>NZ_JRFC01000026.1 GCF_000769075.1 Porphyromonas sp. COT-290 OH3588
TGTTCGGTTGGTTTAGTTGCCATGTCGATACAGTTAATTACATATTAAAGATAGTAATAATCAGAGATATATACAACGTTTCTAACCGAAAAGAGGCAGAATGCCATGCAACGGTCTCAATTTGGAGAATAAGGTGCAGAAGGGCTTTTTCTCTGATTGGTTTGCTTGTCCCAAATAAGGAATAATTCGTTTGCAAACCTTAACAGAAAAGATTAAAACTTAGTTTATCGCTCGTTAGTAATGAGAGAAGTATGAAACTTCGGCGCAATGTGGTATCTTTGGGTTCGCAAGACGAAGAAATTATCAACCCCTAATTATATAGTACAGTATTCATGAACCTAAAAACTCTCTATGCCGTACTGCTGGGCTCGACTATGTCGGTAGCCTCGCTTTCGGCACAGCGTATTCATCAGACGCTGGAGAAGGACTGGCGCTTTACTCGTGCCGATGATCCCGCCTCTATGCGTCTAGATTTCAATGATCGTAAGTGGGAGAGCGTCCGTGTACCTCACGACTGGGCAATTTATGGTCCATTCAGCTTCGACAATGACAAGCAACACCTCGCTATTACCCAAGATGGCCAGAAGGAGGCCATGGAGCATGCGGGGCGTACGGGAGGTCTACCCTTCGTTGGGGTGGGCTGGTACCGACGTAGCTTGGAGCTGCCCAATGACTTGTCGGGCAAGCGTGTCAAGCTCATTTTCGATGGAGCGATGAGTCAGGCTCGTGTCTATGTCAATGGCCAAGAAGTAGGCTACTGGCCTTATGGATACAATTCTTTCTATTTCGATATTACCCCCTATGTACATGCTGGAGGTAAGAACGTAGTGGCTGTTCGCCTTGAGAATAAGCACGAGAGTAGCCGTTGGTATCCGGGGGCAGGGCTGTATCGCAATGTGCATCTTGAGATTACCAACGATATACATATTGCACACTGGGGTAACCAAGTGCAGACGCCGATCATTGAGGAGGAGTATGCTCGTGTAGAGGTACGTACTGTGGTACGCAACCTCTCAACCCTTGGTCAAGGCGAGATTGATGTGATTACCTCACTGATAGATCCGTCGGGGCGTGTCGTCTACAAGACTGGCGCATCTGGCTACTTCAGCCAGCACAATAGGGACTCGGTCTATCGTGGTCATCTGATTGCCCCCAAGCCTAAGCTGTGGGATATCAAACAGCCACACCTATATAAGTACGCCATAGAGCTACGTCAGGGGGATAAACTCCTCGATAGTGATACGACTACTTTTGGTATTCGCTCCATCAAGATGGTGCAGAATGAGGGTTTTTACCTCAATGGTCGCAAGGTTAAGTTCCAAGGGGTCTGCCTGCATCACGACCAAGGCCCTCTGGGCGCTGTGGTTAATGAGGCGTCCTACCGCAGGCAGATACGCATCATGCAGGATATGGGCGTTAATGCAATCCGCACGAGCCACAACATGCCTGCACCTGAGTTCGTTCGCCTATGTGACGAAATGGGTATGATGGTCATGGCTGAGAGCTTCGATAGCTGGCGCATACCCAAGGTCCCCAACGGATACAACCTGTACTGGGACGACTGGTATGAGAAGGATTTGGTCAATCTGCTCCATCAGTTCCGTAACAGCCCCTCGGTAGTCATGTGGTGTATCGGTAACGAAGTGAGTGAGCAGTGGCACCCCGATGGCTCTAAGCGTGCCTATACGCTACAGAATATCTGCCATAGAGAAGACCCAACTCGTCCAGTAACCAATGGTATGGATAGTCCTCTATCGGTAATCAAGAATGGTATGGCTGCCGTCATGGAGGTGCCGGGCTTTAACTATCGTCCACATCTGTACGACACGGCGCATCGTGTACTCCCACAGGGCTTCATTCTCGGTAGCGAAACAGCCTCTACACTCAGCTCTCGTGGGGTGTATAAATTCCCCGTGGAGCGGAAAAGTATGGCCAAGTATCCCGATCACCAAGCCTCTAGCTACGATGTGGAGCACTGCGGCTGGAGCAACCTGCCAGAGGACGATTGGATACGTCATGATGACCTACCATGGGCCATGGGTGAGTTTATCTGGACGGGCTTCGACTACATCGGCGAGCCAACACCCTACTATAGCGATTGGCCCAGCCACAGCTCTCTATTCGGAGCCGTAGACCTAGCGGGTATCCCCAAGGATCGCTTCTATCTCTATCGCAGCCATTGGAATAAGGAGGCCTCTACACTACACATACTCCCTCACTGGACATGGCCGGGTCGTGAAGGACAGGTAACTCCGATCTTTGTCTACACCAGCTACCCAGAGGCAGAGCTATTCATCAATGGCAAGAGCCAAGGTAAGCTCAAGAAAGATCCGAGCATTGGCATTGATGCGACTGAGAATGATGAGGACAAGAAGAACTTCACACGCCAGAAGCGCTATCGTCTGATGTGGCTAAATACGAAGTATGAGCCGGGTGTGGTACAGGTCGTGGCATACGGCAAGGACGGTCGCTCGGCAGAGATTAAGGAGATCCGCACTGCTGGCAAGCCCGATAGACTGGAACTCGTGGTCGATCGCAGAGAGATCAAGGCTGATGGTAAGGATATTGCCTTCGTGACGGTTCGCCTCGTGGATAAGGACGGTAACCTTATCCCCAATGATCAGCGCTTGATTAACTTCAAGGTCAAGGGAGCTGGTCGATTTAGAGCAGCAGCCTCTGGCAATCCAGCTTCTCTCGACTTATTCCACGAGCCACAGCATCACCTCTTCTCGGGTATGCTTACCGCTCTTGTTGAGAGTGGAGAGCGTGCCGGAGAGATTACCTTCACGGCATCGGCCAAGGGTGTGAAGTCTGCGAGCATCACCATTCGCACCAAGTAGCCTACCTAGGGTTACTTGAGTCCTAATTCGTAATTATTTAGTAGTTTTGAAGTCTACCTCGGGGGCGTCCCCAAGGTGGACTTCATCGTTATTATGAATGCTCGTAAGACGCTCTATACTCTAGCTGGGCTACTACCTCTCGTCTATGTGCTCGGTGCACTATCGGCTTGTGGAGATCAACGGGACCTATTCCCTATACCACAGGCACGAGATGGGTATAGCTATTCTCTCTCGGCAGACACCATACAGATGGACACGCTGCCCTCTCTACATCTGTCCTCGACCTACAATCTACGTATTTATAATCCGAGTAAGCAGACCATTCGGCTCAAACGTATCGCCCTTAGAGGAGGACAGGAGCGAGGTTATCAGATGAATGTAGATGGCCGAGCAGGTACCAGCTTCGGTAATCTAGAGATTGCCCCTCGAGATAGTGTTTTTGTTTTTGTGCGTGCCTTGCTCCCAGAGGGCTCTTCAGATCTGCCGACCGAGGTCAAGGACTCCATTATGATAGAGGAACAGACGGGTAGAGAGCGCTATATCCCTATTATCGCCGTTAGACTAAACGTGGAGCGGCTACAAGTGCTCCATATTACTGCAGACACTGAGCTTGCTTCACCACGGGCTCTGCTTATAGAGGATAGCATTGTAGTCGAGCCCGGAGTCAGACTTCTTATTAAGCCTCCAGCTCGAGTCTTGATGTCGTCGGACGCATATATGAGGATTAATGGCCGCTTGGAGGTCAAAGCTAGTGCAGATCAACCAGTACGTATCGGTAGCCTGCGTTGGGATCAGTTTTTGCCACGTATTCCCTACACACGAGTTGCTGGGCAATGGGGAGGCATTATTTTGGGTTCGTCTGCTACGGCAGACCTAGAGGGACTTCATTTGACCAATAGTAAGTGGGGGATTTATATGCAGGAGCGAGAGAGTGCCAACGATGAGACTGTATTAAGGCTCGACCACTGTCGTCTTCATAATATCAGCGGAGTAGGTATTAGTGCCAATAGAGGACTACACAAGATCCATGATAGTGAGATCTCCAACACACTCGCCTCGTGCCTCTCTCTCTCTGGTGGTCGGTATGAGATAGAGCGGTCAAGCATCATCAATTATTACCCATGGCCCGGTATTCGTGCTGGTGCAGCTATTGTTTATCGAAATGCAGTCGATCGAGACCGTATCGTCAAGGGCATTTCAGGTAGTGCCCTGTATCTGCGGCACTGCGTTGTAGATGGTTCTATGCGTTTAGCGACGAAGGCTGATAAGTCCGCCACGGGAGGAGAGCTAGACATCTCTCTAGTAGCTCCGGTGAAGCAGGAGCAGGTTATACTGCGGGAGAGCTATCTGCGCTCCATCGACTACAGCTCAAGAGAGGGGTGTAGGGTCGAGCAAATCATTTATACAGACCCCAAGATGCAGCCCGATAGTCTGTATATGTCCTTGGGCGTAGATGCACAGAAGCGTAGGGACTATTTTTTCGATTTTCGTCCTCGGTCTAGAGCTCCTTTTGTGCATCAGAGCCAAGATAACCAAGGATACACAGACCTAGATGGCAGATCTAGATCTACGCCCATGACCTATGGGGCTTATGAGTATCAGCCCAAATCATAGATTGGAAGGGTAAAAGCTACTATGTGATGGATTCGTACAACCTGACAATTATTTGGCTGATTGTAGTCTTCTACTTCGTCACAGTACTTGGAGTAGTGGGTACGGTTTTGAGCGAAAATCGCAACCCACTCAAAGCCTCGGCTTGGGTCTTGATTGTCGTCTTCATTCCCCTAATCGGACTACTGGCTTATGTGCTTTTTGGGCAAGATCAGCGCAGGCTGTATAGGTTAAGTAAGCGCTTCTATCGGCGATTGATGCGAGCGCCCTATCAGCTTTCGGTTCCCAGATACCTAACTACTACAGAAACCATGCTCGAGGATAAGCACAAGCTAATTAGTCTGCTTGAGCACTCGGGTGATGCACCACTCTTGGAGCTACGTAGTAGTGAGATATTCGCATGGGGAGAGCAGATGTATGCACGTATGTTCGAGGATATACGCCAAGCGGAGGAACACATTCATCTGCAAGCCTACATATTTGATGCCGACGATCTTTTTGATCGCCTAGAGGCACTGCTTATAGAGCGTGCAGAGGCTGGCGTAGAGGTACGTATTATCTATGATTTCCTTGGCTCGTACGATGTGCCAGAGGCTAGGTGGAAGCAGATGAAGGCGCACGGGATACAGATTTATCCGTTTATGCGTGTGGCTATTCCGCTACTATCTAGTACGGTGAATTATCGCAATCACCGCAAGGTCGCTGTCATTGATGGACGTATTGGCTATGTCGGAGGAATGAATTTTGCTCAACGCTATCTTACGGGCAACCATTTGGGTAAGTGGAGAGATACCCATTTTCGTTTAGAGGGGGCGGCTGTCGGAGCTTTGCAGAGTGCTTTCTTACTAGACTGGTATAGTGTGTCTAGGCGTGTGCTCAATATGGAGCGCTACTATGGGCACTACGAGAGTCTTAGTCTGCAGCCTCATAGGTGTATTCAACTTGTGCTTGGAGGGCCTATCAGCAAGTGGCCTACCATAGAGCAGGCCTTTATCTCCATGATACATCATGCTAGGGAGCAGATCCGCATTCAAACGCCCTATTTCCTGCCCACCGATGGGCTCAATAGTGCGCTTATTACAGCAGCACTCTCGGGTATTAGAGTAGAGTTGATGCTCCCTATTCGTACAGACTCTCGGGCTGCTACGTATGCTACGGCATCTTATCTCGCCGATCTGCTCGAGGCAGGAGTTAGGATATATCAATACGAAGGGGGATTTCTACACTCCAAGCTCATGATGGTCGATGGCGAGATCTCGGCGATTGGTTCGGCCAATATGGACTTCCGGAGTTTGGAGCACAACTTCGAGATCACAGGTATTGCCTATGACAGACAGCTGACTCTAGAGCTGGAGCAGCTATTCGAGCAAGACAAGCAGAGTTGTAGGATCTTGGATAGAGAAGTTTGGGCGTCTAGAGGTGCTAGGCGTAAGGTGCAGGAGTCTGTTATGAGGCTCTTTGCTCCTCTACTTTAGAGGAGAAGCTAAAGTAAAGTTAGAATCTAAAGCAAATGGAGAAAATAGTCAGCCTGATGGCTATGGCTAGACCTAGCATCATGACCTCGCTACGGCGGTTGATACGTATCGCAACGTCTAGGTCTTCATGTGTGATCTCTCGATCATGTTCCCCGATAAATGGTTTGTCTACCGTCTGGCCAAAGTAATCGTGAGGGCCACCGAAGCGGCAGTCTAGAATGCCTGCTAGAGCAGCCTCTGGATAGCCAGAGTTGGGGCTGAGATGCTTGCGTCCGTTGCGCCAGACGAAGCCAACAAGATCTAGGCGGCCTGCTACGATGAGCATGCACAGAGCCGTTAGCCTAGCTGGAATATAATTGACTAGGTCGTCTAGTTTGGCGGAGAAATAGCCATAGTCGGCATAGCGCTCGTTCTTGTAGCCCACCATGGAGTCTTGTGTGTTGATCATTTTGTATGCGACCATGCCGGGAAGGTCGAGTAGCGCCCACCAGAATAAGGGAGCAGTGACGCCATCACTGAGGTTCTCACTCAAGGTCTCTAGTGCCGCAGTACGTACCTCCTGCTCGCTTAGGCTCTGTGTATTTCGCCCAACGATTCGGCCAACTTGCTCTCTCCCTCTCGCTAGAGAAGTCTGCAGGGCCTCAAAGACTAGCTCAACCTCCCGGACGAGTGTTGTCCCCGAGAGCATCAGGAAAGAGATCAGGCTCGTACAAATGAAGTAAAGGGCCCAAATCCATAGAACCTCTTGAGTACTATCTATAAAGAAACCTAGCGGATGTATGAGTTCAACCAGAATTTGTGCGACAGAGAAAGTGGCTAGGACTAGTCCGCCATTGTAGACGGCTCCTTTTAGCCGTTTATTAGCTCCCTTATTCAATCGATGCTCTCCCCAAGCTATAGCATTGCCCATGCCGACGATTGGGTGCCACCTCGTAGGGTCGGCATACCAGCGGTCTAGTATATAGCCATGTATTATAGCCAAAGCTACCAAGCAGTATAAGCTACTCTTTAGACCAGAAGATAGCGACGGGTTGATTAGGATTGCTAGAACAGCTAATCCGATAGCGGCTAAGGTGCCCAAAAGGCAAGTAAGCAGAAGATGTAGAGAGTATCTCATATCAGACTTAGAAAGTCATTAGGATTGACGACAGCCGATGCACAGGAAGCCCCATAACATTATAGAAAGATCCCTCAATTGATTGGATTGCTCTATAGCCAATCCACTCTTGTATGCCATATGCTCCTGCCTTGTCTAGAGGGCGATAATGCTCGATGTAGTAATCTATATCTTCTGTAGTAAGATGTGCGAACCTTACTAGTGTTGTACAAGAGAAACGTTCGCATCGCTCCTGTGTCTGCACGCAAACACCCGTGATAACTCGGTGTTCCTGTCCACTTAGCTTATGGAGCATACTTTTGGCTTCGGATAGATCTTGGGGCTTGCCCAGCACTTCATCGCCTAGTAGCACGATTGTATCCGCCGTAATGAGGAGTGTGTTACGATTCATGCGAGGACTATACGCACCCGCTTTTTGCACAGCGAGATACTCGGGGATTGCTTCTAGAGCCAATTGATCTGGGTAGCTCTCGTCTAGGTCGGCCATAGCATCTTGCCTGAAGGTAATATCCAGTCCTCCTAATAGCTCCACACGACGAGGAGATTGTGACCCCAAGATGATGTCATACTTATTCAGATTTTCCCACATACTACTTGGTAAATGAATCTTTAATTGGATATTACCAGCCGAACCCCTCTCCGAGATCCCACTGATCGTTGGCCTTGAGCGTTTGTTCTATTACATCACGTACCACGCCATATCCGCCATCACATAGGGAGATATAGCGAGCCACTTGCTTGACTTCTGGAGCTGCATCGGCTGGAGCGCAGGGTAAAGCCACTAGGCGCATGATCTCAATGTCGGGGATGTCGTCGCCAATATAAACCATTTGCTGGCGAGTAATGCCGGAGAGTTGCTCTAGCTCCTCTAGCTTCTCCACCTTATCCTTGGCGCGCATATAGATATATTGGACGCCTAATTGCTCGAAGCGCATACGCATCGCATCACTTTGTCCGCCAGAGATGACCGCGATTGTATAGCCTCGCTTGACTGCGTACTGCATAGCATATCCGTCTTTTACATTAACGGTACGCATCGGCATCCCCGATATGTCTACGGGGCTGACTGTGGCACTCACCACACCGTCCATATCAAGGACGAATGCTTTGACTTTTTTTAGGTCAAAAGGAATACTGCTCATCTTTGTCTATTAATCGTTAGCTGCATTTTTGAGGTACATCTGTCCGATACTTTGGCTCAGCATTTGGTATAGCTTAGCCAGATTGGGGTTTACTTCGGAGAGCATCGTTTGGTGTTTGAGCATTGTGGTTTCATCTCCTCTTTTGGCAGGGCCAGTCTGCGCCTCTCGAGCTGTCATTACTTTGACTTTGGCTGCGGTTTCTTCTATCAAAGGCAGCAGGGCTTTAGGCTCAAGACTATGCCTAAGCATCCAATCCTCCGACAAGGTAAAAAGATGATTGACGAAGTTGCATGCTAGTACAGCTGCTAGGTGTATCTGTTGCCTCTGCTCACTACTCGCTTCGTAAACCACGGAAGAGAGAACGGAAGCCAAATGCTCCACTCGCTTCTTAACGAATTCGTTGGCTCCCTCTATGTAGATTGGTAGACTGGACCAGTCCAACCTCCGCTCCTTGCTGAAGGTCTGTAGTGGGTAGAGAACGCCAGAGGCTGTATGGTAGGGCAACATAGTGGATAGAGGAACGCTCCCAGCCGTATGGAGCCAGATGCCAGAAGTGGGTGGCATATCTCTCCATACAGCAGGGAGAGCTGAGTCTGATATAGTGAAAATGTAGTAGTCGGCATCTAGAACGATCTCGCTGGTCTGATCTATAGCTTCAGGCTGAGAGTCCATTGCATCGGCCATCTCACGAGCTTTCTCTAGACGACGACCGTAGATCTGTATGAGTACGAAATCCTCTGTTTGGTCTAGGCGTTTGGCCAGATGATAGGCGACGTTGCCCGTGCCCAAGAGGACGACCTTGAGTTTACGCTCCATAAATGCCCAATAGCTTTTATTCCTTATCCTCCCTAGGTATTTGATATTTACCCAAATGTATCTTTTCCCACTTGAGACTCTCTGTTGGGCGTTCGGGGGCATCGCCATTTACATAGCCCAAGCCCAAAACAGCCAAAACTTCTAACTGATAAGGTATGTCTAGTATCTTGCGAACATACTCGGCTGCATCTTGACCGCTAGGAGTAACCTTACCATGGATATCTCCCCAGCAAGACCCGATGCCAAGCTCCCAAGCTTGCAGCTGCATATAGCCAATGGCTAGACTAGCATCGGCAAGCCACTGCTGACACTCCATCGGTGATCCAAGTACTACAACAGCGAGAGGCACATCTTTGAGAAAGGCGATACCTTTCTCTCTGGCATGGCTCAAAGCTTCTAGAGTATTCTTGTCTTCAACCAATACGAATTGAGTGGTATGCCGATTCATCGAAGAGGGAGCTCGTAGCCCAGCTTCCATAATTACCTGTACTTGCTCTGGGCTCAGAGCGCGATCTGGGTGGTATATGCGGATGCTTCGGCGAGTGCGAATCGCATCCATTACCTTGATTTCTTTTTCCATAATTGAAGTTTTATATTAAAAAATTATTGTTTGCGTTGTTCGCCGTATAGTATGAGAGATAGTATTCTATTTTGACGTACGAGATAGACGACCAAGAGTGTCGGGATAAGTACGGCGAGAGATCCGAGTGTGACTACTACTATTTCCCAAGTCAGAGCTCTTATTTTACTCGTAATGCTAAGAATATACTCAGATACATGTGGCATTGAGAAAAGAAAGAAGTAGTGGGTCAAGTAGATAGGTAAGCTCGCTTGTCCTAGTAGTTTGAGAGCTCTGTATATGGGATGACTGAGAGCATCATACTTTTGGATAGCTGTATGAACCGTTCCATACACGAATATCAGCCCTGCAATAGACATCGGATAACCCTTCCATGGTTTGTAGCCATTGTATTCGATGTACAGGAGAGCCATGAATAATAGGAAGCTCAATGCTACCACTAATGGCCGTCTGATAAAATCCTCTAACCAATAAAATCTTCCTACAAAGTACCCGAAGAGTAGATAGGGATATAACCAGTTGATATGCCTCCAGCTGAGAGTATTATATATCTCGGGAGATGATTTTGTTAGTAATGTATCGATTACGATGACTATCCCTATGCTAATGGTAGCCAAATAAAAACTTCGATATGGCTTGTCCTCTGCTCGCATTATTATTACCGTCCATCTGAAAAAGAAAAATGGTATGAACATCAAAAATAGAGAAAAGGTAAACCAGTAGCCTCCGTGGTAAAGGCTAAAAAGCATTTGTTCGGTACTAATCTCGGCAGTGAGTGCGTAGAAATAAGGTATAATGATTAGTGGTAGTAGTAACTGAATAGATTTTTTCGTCCAGTACTTAATGACTTTCTCACCCGTGAATTGTATTGGACGAGCCGAAAGGATCCCAGAGAGCATCACAAATAGAGGCATATGGATGCTGCAAATCATACTAAAGATAGGGGAGCGAGCATAGTCAAGCCCGAAAATGAAGATATGCCCCATGATAACAAGGAGAATGGCAATCCCCTTGAGGATGTCTACGTGTGGGAGGTAAGTGTTGTGCTGCATATACAATTGTTATTTTACTATGCCTCTTGAGTGTCTTCCGTTGCTTCAAAAGTCGGAATACGGAAGTGGAAGAGGACCGCAAGTATTCGTAGCCCAAGTACTGCTGCGGCTGAAATGAACTGGATAATGGGTACGGACAATCCAGTCCAAGTCATCAAGGCGACATAGATAGCTCCACCGAAGAAACAAGCTAGGGCGTAGAAATCTTTGCGGAAAATAAGAGGCACCTCGTTGATGAGAATATCGCGAATGAGTCCACCAAACGAACCCGTTATTGTCCCCATCACGATGCCGACCCACCATGGGAAGCCCGCCTCGAAAGTCTTGGCAATACCCACGACCACGAATAGCCCTAGCCCGACAGAGTCGAAAAAGAATAGTGAGTGATTGGCACGGACAACCTGCTTACGTAGAGCAATAGTGAAGAATAGAGCAAGCCCCGTAATGATTAGGTAAGAAGGTTGGAGGAGCCAAAAAGGAGGCACGTTAATCATGATATCTCTAAGTGTTCCTCCGCCTACGGCTGTTACCATACCTACAACGTAGGCACCAAACCAGTCAAAGCCCTTGGAAGCGGCCAATCGAATGCCACTGATAGCAAATGCAAACGTCCCGAGGTAATCGCACCATGCGACGAAGTCGTTCATGTTCGCTATTTGGTTAATATCCATTGCAGTGATGCCTGATGATTAGTACCATTCATTTTGGTTGGGGAAAGTGCTGTCCTTAACGGCATCTACATACTCGCCAATAGCCGATGTGACGGCTTCCCCAAGGAGAGCAAATCGCCTTAGGAACTTGGGGCTAAAGCCTTCGTCTAATCCTAGCATATCTTGTAGCACCAAAACTTGACCATCTACGTCTACACCAGCCCCGATGCCGATTACAGGTATTTCTAGCCTATCTGCTACTTGCTTGCCTAGTACAGCTGGGATCTTCTCCAGCACCAATGCACAGCAACCTAGGCGCTCTAGTGTTTCTGCCTCCTCTAGTAGCTTGTGGGCGGCGGCATCTTCTTTGGCTTGCAGGTTGTAGCCCCCGAACTGATGTACTGATTGAGGCGTTAGCCCAAGGTGACCAACTACGGGAATACCAGCCTGCACAATAAGTCGAATAGCCTCATAGACGGCGGAGCCTCCCTCGAGTTTGACAGCATCGGCTCCCGTTTCTTTCATAATACGCACCGCAGATTGTACCGCCTCTATTGGGCTAGTCTGATAGGAGCCAAAGGGCATATCTACCACGACCATGGCACGCTTTACCCCTCGCACGACCGATGCCCCGTGGTAGATCATCTGATCCAGTGTAATCGGGAGCGTTGTGCTGTGACCAGCCATGACGTTAGCAGCAGAGTCGCCAACCAAGATCATATCTATACCCGAGGCATCGACCAGCTTGGCCATTGTATAGTCGTAGGCGGTGAGCATAGCGATGCGCTCTCCCGCTTGTTTCATTGCTATCAGGCGGCGTGTGGTTACTTTCTTGCCGTCTGCTTGATGTTTAGACATTGATGATGTATCTAATATGCAATAGCCCTAGGGCGGGATATGCCGACCTAGGACTATTGGGTGATTTGATTATTCTTTAGACCCTAAGCTCGTTACTCCCACTCGATTGTGCTGGGTGGTTTAGAGGATATATCATAGACAACACGATTGATGCCACGTACCTTATTGATGATTTCGTTCGATACCTTGGCGAGGAAGTCGTAAGGCAGATGCGCCCAGTCTGCACTCATAGCATCGGTAGAGGTCACTGCACGTAAGGCGACTGTGTACTCGTAGGTGCGCTCATCTCCCATAACGCCGACACTCTTGATTGGCAGTAGGATTGCTCCAGCCTGCCAAACATCGTCGTAGAGTCCCCACTCACGTAGCATGGACATGTAGATGTCGTCTGCATTTTGTAGGATTTCTATCTTATCCTCGGTAAGCTCTCCAATGATCCGGATACCAAGACCGGGGCCGGGGAATGGCTGACGTTTGATCAAGTGAGGTTGCATACCTAGCTCAAGCCCTACACGGCGTACTTCGTCTTTGAAGAGCAAGCGCAGAGGCTCTACCAGTTTGAGGTTCATGCGCTCGGGTAGCCCTCCTACATTATGGTGGCTTTTGATGACTGTACCCGTGATGCTGAGCGACTCAATCACGTCGGGGTAAATAGTGCCCTGACCAAGCCATTTGATATCCTTGAGTTTTTTGGCTTCTGCATCGAAGACATCAATGAAGCCTTTGCCAATGATTTTGCGCTTCTGCTCGGGATCTGTAACCCCCTTGAGGGCAGATAGGAATTGCTCCTTGGCATTTACCCCGATTACGTTTAGCCCCAGATGCTCATAGTCCTTGAGGACGTTCTCAAACTCATTCTTGCGTAGCAATCCGTGATCGACGAAGATGCAAGTCAGGTTCTTGCCGATCGCTCTATGTAGTAGCACAGCTGTCACAGATGAGTCTACACCTCCGGAGAGGGCTAGGATTACCTTCTCATCTCCTAGCGTTTGTTTCAACTGGGATACAGTACTCTCGATAAAAGAGGCAGGCGACCAGTTGCCTTTGATGCCCGTTACATTGAGGAAGTTCTCCAGAATACGCATGCCTTGCTCGCTGTGGAAAGCCTCTGGGTGAAACTGTACACCCCAAGTTTGCTCCCCATCTACTCGAAAAGCTGCCGCAGCTACATCTTCTGTACTTGCGATAATGCGGAAGTTGTCAGGTAGGGTGGTGATTGTATCTCCGTGAGACATCCACACAATGCCCCCCTGCTCTACACCCTCCATGAGCGGATCATGAGCATGCTTGATATCTAGGTGTGCACGGCCATACTCCCGACTATTGCAGGGCTCCACCTTGCCTCCAGTTTGGTGTACTAGGCTCTGGGCTCCATAGCAAATACCCATTAGAGGCAGATGACCACGAAGCGCCGAAAGCTCTGTACGGAAAGCCTCTGGATCGTACACAGAATACGGGCTACCCGATAGGATAATCCCTGCGATACCGTCTAGGCTCTCTGGGAGTTTGTTGTAGGGGACAATCTCGCAGTAGGTGTTCAGCTCTCTGAGGCGTCGGCCGATAAGCTGAGTCGTTTGCGAACCGAAGTCAAGGATCAGGATCTTTTTTTGCATGAATGATACGTTGTAAGTCTTATGTTATCTGTACACAAAGGTACACATTTTCTTGCGCTCTATCCATGGATAGGGGCTCAACTCTGCACTCTACGAAACCTCTGCTAGTAGCTCTGTGGCTGTACATCTCAGTATAGGGTGTATTTGCTCGGGAGCTATCTGGCTTAGTGGCTCTAGGACGAAGCGACGTTTGTGCATCTGTGGGTGCGGAAGGGTGAGTCGATCGCTATGCAGTACGAGATCGTCGTAGAGTAGTATGTCGATGTCGATCGGGCGGTCTTGGTATGCGCCATTGTGGCTTTTCTCCCTCCGCCCTAGCTCTCTCTCTAGCTGCTGAGTGCGGTCTAGAAGCTCTGTAGGGCTAAGCTCTGTTTCGAGCTCTACCACAGCATTGAGAAACAATGAAGACGAGACGAAACCCCATGGCTCCGTCTCGATCATTGATGAGGTCTGTATGATCTGCCCCACATCTCGGCTGAGGCAGCCGATAGCTTGCTCCAGAAGCTCACGTCTATTGCCTTGATTGCTTCCAAGAGAGAGGAAGATGCGATGCTCCATACCTCTAAATAATGAGCAAGGCATCGCCGTAGGCACCGAAGCGATACTTCTCCTTGATGGCGACACTATAAGCATTCATCACATGGTCATATCCTCCGAAAGCCGCCGTCATCATCAGTAGTGTAGACTTGGACATATGGAAGTTGGTGATCAGAGATGTTGGGATCACGAAGTCGTATGGGGGGAAGATGAACTTATTCGTCCAACCATCGTACTCCTTGAGATGATACTCTGTGCCAGAAGCCGTCTCGATAGCTCTAAGGGTAGATGTCCCTACTGCACACACACGCTTGGCTGCATCTTTGGCTGCATTGACGATTTGGCAGCAAGTCTTGGGGACGATCATCTGCTCGCTCTCCATTTTGTGCTTGGTCAGATCTTCTACATCGATATCCCGGTAGTTGCCGAGGCCGTTGTGTACTGTCAAGAAAGCTTTGTGGATATCGTATATCTCCATACGCTTGAGTAGCTCACGACTGAAGTGTAGGTTGGCTGCAGGAGCTACGACTGCCCCTTCGTGCTCTGCGAATAGAGTTTGGTAACGATCCACATCGTCTGCTGTGGGCTTACGATCCATATACTTGGGTAGGGGTGTCTCTCCCATTGAGAAGAGTGTCTTTTTGAACTCCTCGTGCGTGCCATCGAATAGGAAGCGTAGTGTGCGACCACGAGAGGTAGTATTGTCGATTACCTCCGCCACTAGGCTGTCGTCCTTACCGAAATAGAGCTTGTTGCCGATGCGGATCTTACGGGCAGGGTCTACCAGTACGTCCCATAGCTTGAACTGGCTGTTGAGCTCACGCAGTAAGAATACCTCAATTTGAGCACCAGTTTTTTCCTTATTGCCATATAGACGAGCTGGGAATACCTTGGTATCGTTGAAAACGAATACATCATCTTTGTCGAAGTAGCTCAATACATCTTTGAAGACCTTATGCTCGATTTCTCCTGTTGCTCGATGTAGAACCATCATACGTGACTCATCTCGGAAGTGGGTAGGCTTCTTGGCCAACAGGTTATCTGGTAGATCAATTTTAAACTGAGATAGTTTCATTCCTCTATATTCTTAATTATTGATTAGTCTTTGCTTGCTCTGCTTCTTGTCCCAGAGGCTCTACGTGTGCCTCTAGGAAAGGTGTGATGTCCTCGATCCGTAAGCAATCCTCTAGTCTAGCATTGCCCACCTGAGTACGTTGCAGTGCCGTGAGGTGGCCCCCAGAGCCTAATGCTACGCCTATATCTCGAGCCAGAGAGCGGATATAGGTCCCCTTGCCACAGACTACTCGAATGCGTAGGTCGGGTAGTGAACACGAGAGTAACTCTAGCTCGTGGATCGTAATGAGCTTGGTGGGCATCTCTATATCACGACCCTTACGAGCTTGCTTGTAGGCACGCTTGCCGTCTACTTTGACGGCGGAGAAAATCGGTGGAATCTGCTCAATGGTCCCGATGAACTGCCACAAGGCCGAGCGAACCATCTCCTCGGTAATATGCTCCGTGGGGAAAAATTCGGTTGGTTCGCTCTCTAGGTCTAGAGTAGGGGTGGTCTGTCCTAGACGTATATCTGCTATATACTCCTTGACGCCCTGCTGTAGACTCTCGATTTGTTTCGTATGCTTGCCCGTGCAGAGGATCATCACGCCTGTGGCGAGAGGGTCGAGTGTGCCAGCATGCCCCACTTTGAGCTTCTTGATGCCTAGATGACGACAAGCCTCGTAGCGGAACTTATTGACCAAACTAAAGCTGCTCCAGCCCAAAGGTTTGTCTAGATAAATCGTAGCTCCCTCCCTCAGGTCTAGCATACCTATCTTACTCTTCATATTAGCTTAGGTGAATGGGTACGCCCATGAGCATTAAGATGGCGAAAACGATCGCAATGACGATGCGGTAGTAGCCAAAAACTCTAAAGCCATATTTGGTGACAATGCCGATAAAGAGCTTGATAGCGGCAAGAGCAACCAAGAAGGCTACGACGTTGCCGATGAGTAGTGTTTGCCAGTTCTCACTAAAAACATCTATGCCTGAGCTCTTGTAGAGCTTGTAGGCCTTCAGGAGCGTTGCCCCAAACATCGTCGGGATAGCCAAGAAGAAGGAGAACTCTGCGGCCTGACGACGAGTGAGCCCCTGCTGCATACCTCCAAATATCGTAGCCATGGAGCGAGATACCCCCGGTATCATGGCCAAGCACTGGAAGAGCCCAACCGTAAAAGCCCGTCGAGGCGTCACGGTGCGAGGTGTTTTGTTCGTAAATCGACGATCCATATAGATCATGACTAGACCACCGACGAAGAGCATTGCGATCACGACCCATAGGTTACCCAAAAGCTGGTCAATGTACTCCTCCAGTAGTAGTCCCAGTACACCGGCTGGTATGCAGCCTATGATCATGAGGCCATAGAGGCTCCAGCCAGATAGCCCATAGTTCCCTCCTATGGGCTGATTGCGCCAAGGTAGGAAGCGCTCGAGGTAGAGCATGACTACGGATAGGATAGCCCCAAACTGGATCATAACGGTAAATGCACGTAGGTACTCCGTATTCTCCATACGCATAAGCCCCTCTGCTAGTATCATGTGCCCAGTAGAGGACACGGGTAGGAACTCGGTAAGCCCCTCCACTATGGCGATGATGATGCTCTCAAGGATCGTCATACCAGTTTATTTGCGTTTGGGTGAAGCTAGGATTGCATAGATCATCAGCAGAAATCCAGATAAACACACTATGGGAGCCACTACGATGCGGCGAGTCGAGAAGATCTCAGGATTGAAGGTTTCGGGATCGGTAGAGCCTCCTCCCGACATCAGCGCAAAGCCTACGATGATGATAGCCACAGATAGGGCTACGAGCAGATAGTTGTATTTGCTATACGTCATAAACGATGAGGTTGTATATACTTCTTCAAGTCTAAATCAGATGGATTTTGTTGCCGTCCATACGAATGTACTTTCGGCTAGCTCTTAGGGCTGTAATGGAGCAGCTGAGCATACTCACTAGGGATAGCCCCACGGCAGCCAGCACAAGCAGCTTGAGGTCTAAGCTCTGGGCGATAGGTAGGTCGAACCAGTGCTCCAGACCCACAACGAAAATACCCAACACCGCTATCGCCAGTATTGCCGACACTAGACCATCTAGGAGCGAACGCCCTACGATAGGGCGACGAATGAACCAGCTACTCGCCCCAACGAGGCTGAGTGTGCGTATTTTGAGCCTATCGGCATAGATGCCAAGCCTAGTGGTGTTGTTGAGTTGTATGAATGTGAATATGAGTTGTATCGCTAGTAGAGCCCAGAAGATCCACTCTAGGCGCTGTCGGTTGTACTCGACCGACTCGATTAGATCGCCTTGATAGCTAAGTTTAGTGGACAACCCCAGCTCGGCGACCTGTGCCTCTAGCCTCTGTAGACTATCGGGAGCTAGACTGCTAGCGTGTACTTGGAACTGAAACATTGGGCTGAAGGGATTGTAACCTAGCAGTCCGAGCATCTCCTCTCTAGTCTGACCGATTTGGTGGGCAACCACAGAGGCCGCACTATCGGCATTGATGTAGCTTAGGTTCATCACTCCCGGCAGTTTGGCTAGCTTGTCCTCTAGGGCTGTGATCTGCGTTTGCGTAGCCATGGGCTCAGGGATGTCTACAGAAAATGTTATCTGCTCCTTGACCGTCTGCCCAAGACTATAAACCCCTATGCGCATCAGGGCAATAAGACCGAGGGTAAATAGACTTACCGTAAGACCTGCTATGCTGACTAGGCGCATCTGCGTGAGCGTACTGCGTCTTTTATTGATGGGAGCTGACATATTTAGAAGAGCCTTTGTTCAGTGGCGAAATACAATATTGTTATGGACTGCCGTATGCCGTCCGTATGGACACAACTACGGCAATTTGCACGCAAAATTACAAAAACTAATTCATACATCGGAGTCATTGATCCGTATCTGCACTCTAGTCGAAGCGACTATCGGCTATCCAGTCTAGTACGTCCATATTGACCTCAGATACTCTAGCGTCTAGGTAACGCCATTTGCTGTACCACCCCATGCGCACAACCTCTTTGTCGTTTTTATAGCGAATCGAGAATAGAGGTGAGATATCTACTCTCCCTCGCGGGCGATACGGATATGGCGTAGATCGTATGGCATAGGCGTAAACAGATTGTCTGCCTCTCTCAATGGAGCAACTCTATGTAGGCGCATTAGGGAGTCGAAGTGATGTTGCAAATATGGAGCGACACGCTTGGGTCTAGAATACCCCTCTATGGGAGTGGAGTAGCGGAACGTCAGAGGAAGATACGGCTTCCCAGACCAACCTTCTACTGGACCATCTCCATTGATCTCACCCGGTCTTGTTCTATCTCCAAGACTAACGCCTGATGGTCTGCCGTAAGCCCAGATAAGGTAGTAGCTTGTGTTGAATGGAATACCAAGGAACACTGCCTTTCTATCTCCTGTGTCTTTGAGTTTCTCCATCAACTCCGTGAAAAGAGAGTCGGCTCCTTTGGTTTGTCTGTGCTCAAAGGGCTCGGGGAGGTTGGGGAGATGAAGGGAGTCGATGTCAATAGGCTTTAGTCCAAGAGATTTCAGGGCTCTTATATGAGCCTCCTCAGGCTTAGGAACTGTTATTTCTCGCTTGCCAGATATGTCTTCTTTGTCAGGCGACTGAGGCAGGAGCGGCTTGTCTTGGTTACAGCTGTACGAGATGGCAATGACCAGAGCCGACAGGCATAGCGCTGTCAGTATCTTCTTCATAATGTGACTTGTGGCTATAATTTATGGTTTACAAATAGGTTGATTTGTCCTCGTTAATCTTGTAAGAGATTCTCGTCTAGCAGAGGCTTTGTGGGGTAGTGCTACATTTATTGCATCGGCTGAGTTATTCTGCAAATAGTTTGCGAGTGATTGGCGCTAGCTCCTGCTTCTAGAGCATGCTACTTATCTGTTTTTGTTAAGTTATTACTTTGACAATGATACCAATGACTAGTTTCAGAAGTAATCCTCGAAAATTTAACGACTTATATGCAGACCTCCAAAAACTAGCGCCACATATCTGGTAGGTTACTCGGTCTGTTTTATTTGGACTGCACCATGGTGTGCTTATCCTTACGCCTAATATCAACTGTCAGGTGTGCGATCCTCATCTTTTTAGTTAAGGAGTGTTAATGATTTAGCCTTAAATTTGGTGTAATGGAAAGGTCGTTCGTAAAGATTAGTGGTGCTCTCTCGATAGATTGGAGGGAAGATTTTCTGACATTGGTGGACTAATCCCCTGCGATGTGTCCACTAATCGGAGCAGATTGATGGGAAGAAAATGCTTTAAGTGCGCCAAGAAGCCGTGCAATGGCTCAAGAAAATGATATAAATATCTGTTTTCTAGAGAATTAAAGCTTTCTTGTTTAAGGCGACGATTTCCATAGGGCTAGGGTGAAGTGCCCAAACAGCAGTAAACGCAATATAGACGTCTCTACGGCGCTCATACGGGGTCTAGCAATTTCCCTCAATTGAACCAATCTCTAATTCAAATAAGATGAAAATTGTTAAAAAGAGTAATCCCGAAAATCTAAGCTGAGGGTCTTGCTTGTGATGCATTTGGGCGTATGGAAAAGGCGGTGTGTCATAATACGCAAACTGCTGTGTTACTTGCGACATTCGCCTTCAGTCACATACTCCAGTATGCTACTTTTGACCTCAGTCTTAGCGCCTTGCATTTCGCGTATTCTGAAACACCTAAAAGGGGCTGCAGCAAAAGTAAATTTTGCCACAGCCCCTTTATAAAAATGAGGTTAGTCTATCGTATTACTTTTCTAGTTCCTTGGCCTCTTCCCAGAAAACGTCCATCTGGGACAAGGTCATATTTTTGAGATTAAGCCCTAGTTCCTTGGCCTTGGCTTCTAGATAGCCGAAGCGACGAATGAACTTTTGATTCGTCCGCTCTAGAGCATTGTCAGGATTAATCTTATAGAGGCGAGAGACATTGATCAGACTAAATAGGAAGTCACCAAACTCGTCCTCCTGCTCGTTCGTACCACCTTGCTCTATCGCTTCTCTCAGCTCAGACAGCTCTTCCATGACCTTAGCCCACACATCGCTTGGTTGCTCCCAGTCGAAGCCCACTCCTCGAGCTTTGTCTTGAATTCGGTAGGCTTTGATCAGAGCAGGCAGAGCACTCGGTACACCAGAGAGAACAGTCTTATTGCCACCAGCCTCACGCTGCTTGAGCTGCTCCCAGTTGTTGAGCACAGCTTCGGTTGTTTCTGCCTCAACATTGCCATAGATATGAGGGTGGCGGTAGATCAACTTATCGCAGAGTGTATGACAAACATCAGCCACATCGAATTGCCCTTGTTCCTCAGCAATCTTGCTATAGAAGACGATGTGCAGCAAAACGTCGCCTAGCTCCTTTTTGATTTCAGAGGGGACGCCAGCCAGCAAAGCACTCGAGAGTTCGTAAGTTTCCTCAATCGTATTAGCCCGAAGACTTTCGTTCGTCTGCTCTCTATCCCATGGACACTCGGCTCTTAACCGATCCATAACATCAAGCAGACGGCCGAAAGCCTCCAGTTTCTCAGCTTTAGTATGCATTACTTAGACTGATTTTTGTATTCGTCTAGACCACCACGTAGCCACTTAATGTACTCAGGTACATCTTCGTCGTAGGCTCGAGATGGACTTAGTGGCTTACCGTTGTGGTCAAGTGCTACATAGAATGGCTGAGCATTAGCTCCAAACTTATGGCGCTGTAGATAGCTCCACTTGTCGCCTATGGTACGTAGCTTAACCTTTTGGCCATTCTCCTCTACTTCGATGATCTCGGGCAGTGCAGCCTTGTCATCAACCATAAGTGTGATGAGGACGTAGTCTTGTTCAAGAATGCGCTTCACCTCGTCGTTGATCCATACAGAGGCTTCCATCTTTCGGCAGTTCACGCAGCCATAGCCAGAGAAGTCTACTAGGACAGGCTTACCCTGTTTGCGAGCATACTCCATACCGCTCTCGTAGTCATCGAACTTCGCGTGAACCTCGCCAGAGTACAGATTGAAGTCTTGAGTATTGAGCGGAGGAGCGAAAGCGCTAATGCTGCGCAGAGGTGCCCCCCAAAGACCGGGGATCATATAGACGGCAAAAGCCAGTGAGATGATACCCAAGAAAAGACCAGGTATACTTGTCTTCTCGCTAGGAGTGTCGTGTGGGAAATTGATCTTGCCCAGTAGGTACAAACCAAGTAGAGCGAAGATAACGATCCAAAGTGCGAGGAATGTTTCTCGGTCTAGGATATGCCACCCGTAAGCAAGGTCTGCTACAGATAGGAACTTGAGCGAGAGTGCCAGCTCCAAGAAAGCCAAAACAACCTTTACCGAGTTGAGCCAACCACCACTCTTGGGCATAGACTGTAGCATACTTGGGAAAATCGCAAAGAGAGCAAAAGGCAGAGCCAAAGCAAGCGAGAAGCCAAACATACCTACAGCTGGGCCTAGTAGATCACCCATAGAAGCAGCCTGTACCAGTAGGGTGCCAATGATCGGGCCAGTACAGCTAAAGGATACAAGGGCAAGCGTGAAAGCCATGAAGAAGATGCTCAGCAGACCAGTCGTGCTGTCAGCCTTTTGATCAATCTTGTTCGTCCATGAAGCAGGTAGTACTAGCTCGAATGCTCCGAAGAAAGAAATCGCAAAGAAGACTAGCAGCAAGAAGAAGATGATATTGAAAACCGCATTAGTGGCCAAATCATTGAGTGCTGCAGGACCAAAAATACCAGTTACCACAAGACCTAGCACTAAGTACACGACGATGATTGATAGGCCATAAGTAATGGCATCACGAATCGACTTGCTACGATCCTTCGTGCGCTTGAGGAAGAAGCTCACCGTCATCGGGATCATTGGCCATACGCAAGGAGTCATCAGGGCAATCAGACCACCAAGAAAGCCATAGATGAAGATCATCCACAGCGACGAATTGGCTTGAGCATGACTTTTATCACCAAATGCTTTGAGCTCATCAATCACAGGCTCCCATAGAGCAGAGCTGGAGATCATAGGCACTGTGGTAGAGGCAACTTCTACCTCCGTCGCTTGGGTATCGGCAGGAGTAGCATCTTCCTCGGCAGGAGCTCCCATTGCTTCGCTGGCAGGCTCAACAGGATCTGTGGCCTTGAGAGGCTGAGGGGTTGCGTTAGCTTGAGGCTCTGATTCTTTTTTAGGCATAGAGATATTACCCAGTGCGGACTTGTCCAGAGAAAACTCATAGCCTGTAGGAGGGAGGCACTGGCTATCGTTGCAGACCATGTAGCGCACAGCTCCTTCGAAGACGAACTTCTCTGGATCGGTAATCTTGATCTTCTGTTTGAATGTAACGGCATTGTCAAAGTAACCGATTTGCATCTCAAACATCTGGTCATATTTCTCAATAGGAGCAGTCGTAGAAGTTAGCTTACCTACAAGCTGTGCCCCGCTGATCTTATCGACCAATAGAGTAGTAGGCTGCGGTCCGCCCTCGGGCACAGTCGTAGAGTACATGTGCCAGCCAGCTCCAATTTTGGCTGAGAACACGAGGGTTCTCTCTGTATCACCAGTTTTTTCGACCGAATGGGACCATCGTACAGCATCCGATACGATCTGAGCCTTGGCTATACCAAAGCCAACAAAGAGGAGCGCAAGGCTCAAGATCAATCGGCGACTTAGGACGCCAATGCTTTGCTGTTTCATCATTGTTTCGTGGTATCTAATACATTAATATTGTAAGTATGCTTGTTTATTTATCTACCTGCCGTAGCCATTTGCGAAACTCTGCAGGAATAGGCTGATCGAAGTCGTATCGCTTGCCTGTAGTAGGGTGAACGAAGCAGAAAGCAATCGTTTCTAGAGCAACACGTCCTATGTCTTTGCGCTTGCTACCGTTGCGCCAATCGCCTAAAATAGGTGCTTTGAGTGCTGCGAACTGTTTGCGCAATCTGTTGTTGCGTCCGCTCTTGAGCTCTACGACTAATAGGCTCCCTACAGGGGTATTGCTTACGGAACGGTAGTGTGCTAGGCCAGCCCGATCACGACCCTCGCTCTGACGCCTAGCAGGAGATCGTCTAGTCTTTTGGATAGACTCTTTGCTCTCGGAGGGTGGTGCTAAATAACCTTCAGGCTCTTTGAGATGTCCCTCAACGGCCACAGCGAAGGTTTGCGACAAGATGTACTCCTCCCAGCGCTCTGTTATCTCGGCTTGTAGCGAAGCACTCTTTGCCATTAGAACAAAGCCTGCACTATCCTTATCAACACGATTGAGTAGGAAAACCTTAGCTCTAGGGTTAAACTTCTTGAGATGCTCCGAGATAATCTGCATCGCTGTACGATCTCGCTCCATGCCGCTGGATACTGTCGGGATACCAGCCCCCTTGTGAATCATGACCAGATCATCATCTTGCCAAAGGATATCTACAAGCGGATGCGATAGCTTAGCAGGCAAGGGCGTAGGGTGTAGAACTACCTTATCCCCATGCCTAAGCATCTTGTCGAACTGTGTCGTCGGCTCCTCATTGACTGAAATAAAGCGGTCGTGTAGTAGCTGCTTAACCGTCGTACGGCTCCGATCCTTGAGCGCATGCTCAGTAAGGAAGTCTAGCAGTTTGATCTCCTCTTCTAGACTAACCTCAAAAGTAAAGTGAGGCCTTGGAGCCCGAGGCAAACGTACTTGTTGTTTCTTATTATTCGTACTCATTATTTTTTATTCTTCTTGTCGTTCTTTCCCCTAAATATAGAGATGGCATTGGCATAAAGCATAAACACTAAGCCAAGTAGTAGAAAGAGTATCCATAATTGCTGACCGTAGGCATCTAGCAGTCCGAAGCGGGCCAGAGCCGAGATCACAAAGAGAACAGAAGCAAAGACATTCATACGCACCAAGCGCTTAGTGCGAATATTGGCCTTGCTATCTGAGGCCACGATGAAGTATAGCCCATAGCCGAGGGCACCAAGTAAGTAGACTGCATCAAAAACGATATGATGCATCATGCCCAGAGCAGCCCCAGTGAGCAGCATTAGAGCACTTACGATATAGAGGTATTTATACTCTGGCTTCATTCGGTATCTGCCGATTTGATGATGTAGATCTCTTCACCCGGAGATTTCATGAGGTATCGCTCTCTGGCTATATGCTCGACCCTATCTCTGCCTGTCTTGAGATTGGTCAGGCGTGTGCTGTCGGCCTTGTAGATAGGTCTATAGATATCCATCTCATTCTTTATATGCATCTCTCTGCGCAGCAGGCTTGTGTACTCCCACAGAGTAGGCTCACTCAGAACGAATGTATAGACAGACAAAAGGACAAAGACGATGACGTACTTAGCCCAGCAGTAGCGCTTATCCCAGACGTTCAGTTTGTCTAAGCCTTGTGCGAACCACCGACGATTACCTTTACTCCATATTTTGAGGCTCATAAATCAACTATTTTCCCTGATCAATGCACAGCTTTGTATTCGGTTGCTAAGTTACGAGTTCCCCTGCACTCATACAATAAGTATTGTCAATCCTTCTATTGTAGGCGAGGGAGTAGACACCTGCACTAGCTGTCTGCTTGGTTAGGGGATAATTTAAGCAATCAGCGTAGGCTAAGTATCCTTAGTAATGAGAAATATAGTGGTCTGCATGATACGCAAACTACCCGAGTCGCTTGCAGTACGCTTTGACGTTCTTACTCATCGGCTTGAGATCGGATACTTGAGTATGCTCTCGATTGCCTCAGCCTTACTGACTCGCATTTTATGCATTCTGCAATACATTACAGGGGCTGCCGCAAAATGGATTTTGCAACAGCCCCATACCAATTTGTTTTTAGTCCAAATCTACAACGAGCGCTTCAAGTCCTAATTGATGAAGTGATTAGCTGAGCGGGTCTAATACCCCCAGCCCTGACAATCCCTAGGTTGCCAAAGCCCAACGAGAGGTACAGACAATATCTACTAGTAGCCCTACTTGATGGACTTGCGCATCATGAAGATGTGCGTCAGATAACCACCTATTACCAATAGGATACCCACTCCGAGAATGGTATTGTTATTGTCCGATGGATTAAACCCAGCCCAAATCAAGAGCAACGCGCCAATGAGTAGCACGAAAACACCTAGATACTTCATTGTAGTAATATATTTTATTTTGTTATTGTCCTTGATGCAAAGAACGGAATAATTTGCCAATTATAGAAACCTTTCCTAAGAAATTTCTCGCAAAAGTTCTAGCGCCTAGCTAGCTCATCTACTCAATATACAGCAGGCGTTTCCTACTCTAGCTCTAGAGCGAGTTCCTCCCAGCGCTCCATAAGCTGGTTTTGCTCTGCCTTGAGAGCCTCATACTGCATGAATAGAGACTCCTGCGTCTTGCCTTGTGCCAGCTCTTCCTCTAGAGTTTTGAGTTCCTGATCAATATGCTCACTACGAGTTTCCAGTTCTTTTAACTCTCGTTCTAGGCCACGGCGCCGCTTAGACTCTTCTTTTTGCCGCTGATAATCCTTTGCTCCTGCTGTGGAAGTAGGTGTAGCCTGAATGCTTGCAGTGGAGATCTGTGCCCTCGGATTGCTCTTTTGGAGTGCTTCGTCTTGATCTTTTCGGTGTAGCCAGTCGTAGATACCGCCCATATGTTCGGTCACTCTACCTTGCTTAAACTCATAGATACGACTTACCAAGCCATCTAGAAACTCTCTATCGTGAGAAACTAAGATAACCGTACCATCAAAGCGCTCAATTGCCTCCTTGAGTACCTCCTTGGAGCGAATATCTAGGTGGTTGGTCGGTTCGTCGAGAATGAGCAAGTTGGCTGGCCTGAGCAGGAGCTCTATAATTGCCAAGCGGCCACGCTCCCCCCCGCTGAGTACTCCCACTTTCTTCTCGCTCGCCTCTCCACCAAACATAAACGCCCCGAGCAAATCATTAATCTTGGTGCGTATCTCTCCCTTGGCTTCTCTGTCGATGGTTTCGTAGACAGTGAGATTATTATCCAGCTCTTGGGCCTGCGTTTGGGCGAAGTAACCGATTTCGACTTGATGTCCTATCTCTAGCTTGCCACTATAGTCACGCACCTGCTGCGTGATGCACTTGATGAGCGTAGACTTGCCGGAGCCATTTTTGCCAACAAAGGCAACCTTCTCTCCTCGCTTGATCGTCATATTGACTCCAGAGAATACGGTATGGCTAGCGTAATCCTTGCGCAGATCTTCGATAACGATTGGGTAGGCCCCCGAGTGGGTCGCTGGGATAAAGCGGAAATGCATGGCTCGGCGGTCAATCTCCTCCAGCTCGATCCGCTCTATCTTCTCGAGCTGTTTGATGCGGCTCTGTACCTGAACGGCCTTCGTCGCCTTGTAGCGAAAGCGCTCGATGAAGTCTTCTGTTTCTTGGATAGACTTCTGCTGATTTTCCCAAGCCCTGCGCTGCTGCTCTAGTCGCTCTTGGCGTAGCTGTAGGTAGTGAGAGTAGTTGGTCTTGTAGTCATGGACACGCCCTAACTCAATCTCGATGGTACGTGTGGTCGTTGCATCGAGAAAGGCTTTGTCGTGTGAGATCAGCAGCAGTGCACTAGACCCTGTGGCGATAAATCTCTCTAGCCAACGAATGGATTCAATATCTAGATGATTGGTTGGCTCATCAAGGAGCAAAACATCTGGCTTCTGCAACAAAATTTTCGCCAGCTCGATGCGCATACGCCACCCACCGCTGAAGCTCGAGCTCTGACGATGAAAGTCCTCTCGCTCGAAGCCAAGCCCGAGCAAAGTACGCTCGATGAGTGCATGATAGTTTCCAGCACTGATCATCGCCAGCTCGTCGCTACGCTGAGCATAGAGGTCGATCAACTCGCTGTACTCTGAGCTATCGTAGTCTGTACGCTCGGCCATCTCTGCGGCCAGAGCATCAACCTCTCTATCTAGCTCTGTGATGTGGTCGAAAACACGCTCGCACTCCTGATAGATCGTACGCCCATCTTCATGCTTCATCACCTGAGGCAAATATCCTAGACGCAGGCCTTTGGTGCAGCTGATTGTACCCATAGTAGGGCTCTCCAGCCCTGCAATAAGTTTGAGCATTGTGGACTTGCCAGCTCCATTTTTGCCCGCCAAAGCAATGCGTTCCTTGGGTGCGACAACAAACGAAACATCTGAGAATAGAGTGAAACCGCCGAATAGCACGGCTACATTATTGAGAGATATCATATATGACTATTGGTTCATACGCTTGATGATGTTGTAAGCCTCGTATAGGCCCCACTGGCCCGCTTGGCTGAGATCCGCTATCCCCTCCTTGGTTTTGCCCTGTGAGAGATAGAGCAAGCCACGATTGTAGTAGGCCTCGACCAGTCGAGGTGCTAGAGCAATGGCTCTATTGTAGTCCCTCAGTGCGGCCTCGACCTCACCTGTCTGCCCGTAGAGAAGAGCTCTATTATAGTAGGCGTAGGCGAACTCAGGCGCAAGCTCAATGGTCCGATTGAGGTCTGTGAGCACAGAGGTGCTTGTGTTGATCGGACGAAGGGCTGGCTTATCAATTGGGGTAACCATCTGTCCGCCAGGACCTGTAGTGACTAGCCCTCGAGAGGCAGACACCTCTGTCGAAGCTGTAGTCTCGGCGCCACGGCTTACCTCTACTAGTCTGCGCCTCTGACTAGCGATCGAGCGAGCGAAATAGGCCAAAGCCAACGAAGGATCTCTAGAGACAGCTCGGTCGAAGTCGGCAATCGCCTGCTCATAGTCCTGTAGTAGGCTGTAGATGATGCCACGATGCAGATAGTAGCCTGCGTCGTCTGCCCCCTCTCTGCCAGAGAGCTCGGTTTGGAGCCACTCGATCTGTTTGGGGGCTAGAGCTTGATTGTGGCTCTGTAGTCTAAGGGGATGAGCTAGATCTATGCGCCTATTGAACTGTACGAGCAGGTCGGCATGGTAGGTTGCCCCACTCTGGGGTTTGCCCTCTGGATCTTCTGACGCAAAGTAAGTCAGGTAGAGTGCACCCTGAGGCTCTACCTGAACCTCTCTATCCTGTACTCGTCCGCGAGCAGCACTGCTATAGCGTAGCTTCTCTGGCACTAGGCTTGGCTTCTCTTCTACGAGCATATTGTACTTGTCGATACTCTCATCGCCCGACAGACGTGTCTGATTGTCCTTGTTGCGAATCGCTCGCCCACGAGCCGAAGCTCTGTAATCCTTATTCTGGTGCAGATCCCACGCATGCCAGTAGTCACGCTCGGCTCCCTTGGTATTGCCGAGCTTCTTGCGAAGCTCGGATCGGAAGATAAATCCCTCAGCAAAAGAAGGGTACTGAGCTAGCACTACATCTAGGTCGGTTAGTGCTTTCTGGGGTTGTCCTAGCCTCTGAGCAAGGAGTGCTCTATTGTAGCGTGCTATATAGTTTTTGGGCTCTGCCGTGACGATCCTATCCCAGTCCTCCAATGCCAGATTGCTCTCGCCGACAAGCTGACGCAGCAGGGCACGGTTGTGCAGGGCTACCCTGTTGCGAGGGTCGAGGTCGAGGGCTTGGTTGTAGTCCTTCATCGCTTCTCTGAGTTTGTTCTGCCTGTAATACAAGATACCTCTATGCGTGTAGAGATTGGCTTCTCTCGGCTCGAGGTCTATGGCCTTGTCTAGAGCCTCGACGGCCGGGGGCAGGTTATCCCGATTGGCTAGGATTTGAGCTTTCATCTTGTAGGGCATGGGCTGCAGAGAGTCTATAGCTAGCGACTCTTCGATGCGGCTAAGGGCTAGAGTAGTATCCCCCCTCTCTAGAGCTATGTTGGCTCTTAGGGTATAGGCATCTTTGTTTTTAGCCCAATATCTAAGTAGCTCGTCTATGCTTCGCTCGGCATCGTCGTATTGCTTGAGCTGAGTTTGTGCAAGGCTGAGGTTCAGATGCATGCCTAGATTGTCTGGTGCGAGCTTGAGGCCCTGCTTATAGTCTGCGATCGCTTCGGTCGTGAGGTTGAGGTTTTGCCGTGCAATGCCACGTAGCAGATAGGCTCTACTGATGAAGGGGTTGCGCTCCAGACAGAGCGTAGCGTCCTGCTCCGCCCCTTTGTAGTCTTCTAGATTGACCTTAGCCACGGCTCGATAGAAGTACGGATCCGCCAACCATGGGCGTGTATCAATAGCTTGGTTGAAGTAACCAATCGACACAACATAGTCGTTGAAGTATAGAGCATTGCGTCCAATAGAGATCACATGCTCCACATCAATCTGCCCCCATAGGGGAGCAACGGCGAGTACAAGAGCCCACAGGAGGGTCAAAAGTTGGCGACTATATCTATTCATGAGTTTGGGTTCATCTATATGTGGGTATGCTCAACGACACGCCCTAGGGCTACAACGCTCCATGGTACCCCTAGCGTATCACATACCATAACATATCGTCCGAGCAAAGATAGTCAAAAACGCTCTTGCCCTGCTCTAGCCTTGGCACACAGCCCTGACCAAAAAGCGAGGAGATGTACTGGCTGCATGGCCAACGCACATCTCCTCGAGCTCTCGACTGCTCGTCTGAGCTGCCCGACCTCGCTAGGCTGGGCTAATCTCTCTCTTGTTGAGTTGATCCACGACTTGGGCAATAGCCCCATCTCCCGTCACATTGCAGGCTGTGCCGAAGTTGTCCATGGTGATGTAGAGCGAAATCATGAGCGCCTGCTGCTCGGCATCGAAGCCCAAAATGGATTGAATAATCGCCAATGCGGCCATGATGGCGCCACCCGGTACACCCGGAGCAGCAATCATCGTTACCCCAAGCATGAGGATAAACTCGGTAAATAGACCAAGGTCTTGAGGAATACCACGAGCGATCATGAGCGCAAGAGCACAAGACACTATCTTGAGAGTACTACCAGAGAGGTGTATCGTGGCGCACAGAGGAACCGTAAAGCCTGCTACCTCGCTACTCACCCCATTGAGCTGGGTCTGCTTGAGCGTGACAGGGATTGTGGCAGCAGAGGAGCATGTGCCAAGGGCAGTGAAGTAGGCTGGCATCATATTGCGTAGCATGGATAGCGGGTTACGCTTGCAGATGATACCAGCGATCCCAAACTGTAGGAGCAACAGGATAATATGTAGCAGAAAAATCACACCAATAATGCGTATGAAGACCTCAATGGTCGAGGCAACCTCGCCTGTATATGCCATACTGGAGAAAATACCGAATATATAAATAGGTAGTAGCGGAATGATGACACCGCCAATGAGCCTAGATATAATCTCTTTGAGTTCATCTATCCCCGACTTGAGCCCTCGGCTATCTAGATGTGCCATACCAAGTCCCAGAATGAAGGCTAGAATCAGTGCCGTCATCACTCCAAATACCGCAGGCATCTGTATCGTAAAGTATGGAGCGACCCCCTCTGCCGTAGCTCTTAGGCTCTCTGTACTATTCGCTTCTAGTAACCGAGGGAAGACAGATATACCTGTGAAGTAAGCTAGATAGCCAGCAAATATGGTCGAGCCGTACGCAATACCCGTAGTAAGCAAGAGCATACGGCCAGCCTTGCGCCCTACGTCGGAGATAGCACTAGCCACTAGAGCAAAGATGATCAAAGGTATAGTGAAAGACAAAAATTCGCTAAAGACGGAGTTGAACGTCACTAGAAGGCGAACGAGAAATAAAGGCATAATGTGTCCTGCTCCTATCCCTAGCACTATGGCTATGAGAATGCGACCGAGCAGACCGATACGTGGTATTTTACTCATAATGTTGCGCTACTCCCCTAAGTTTGACATTGCTTCTAGGGGTGGTTAGACTTATTTGATTAGTTCTCTAGGGTAAAGTTAGCTGTTTTTTCTTTTTATCTGAGTTAGCCACCTCTTTATTTCTAGACTAGGATACAGAGATACCTCCAATACGTGAGCAGGTACTCTCTGGTAATAGCAGGTATGCCGCCTAGCCAGCTTTATCCACTTGCTCATCAATCTTGGGGATTACATTCTTTAACTATTTCTAGTCTATTCAGACCAAGCCCAGACGACTCTCTAGAAAAACCACCCGACCTCGTATGAGCGCCGTAGAGGCATCTGCATTGCGTTCACTGCTGTTGGGGCACTTCACCCTAGCCCTATAGAAATCGTCGCCTTAAACGCACTTTTTTAACTATCTAGAATACATGTGTTTATGTCATTTTCTTGAGTGATTGTATGCTTTTTGGACACACTTAAAGCATTTTCTTCCCATCAATCTGCTCCAATTAGTGGACACATCGCAGGGGATTAGTCCTCCAATGTCAGAAAATCTTCCCACCAATCTACCGAGAGAGCACCACCAATCTTTACGAACGACCCTTCCATTACACCAAATTTAAGGTTAATTCATTAACACTCCTTAACCAAAAAGGTGATGAATAAGCTTCTCTTGCAGAAACCGAATGCCTCCGATTACTCTAGATATATCCTAGCACCTAGTGGGGGCGACCCTACTCAGCATCGCATATTGTAGGGATTTTTGGCTGAAAAAAACTTCCAATCTTGTTCACTTAACTTAAATAATCTACATTTGCCACAACTAAAACAACTCAAAAGACCAGCTAACTATGTTATTCGGCAACCAGTGTACATAGGTTGGAGGGCTAATGCAGTATACTCAGCTCCATAGTGAGTACCCGAATCTCCATATATAGAGAGGCGAGGGTGGGTACTAGACACTCCAACTTATTGAACTTAAATTTTATGTCCATAAACCTAAAAATAGCTATCCGAGGCTTGATAGCCACATCGCTCTTGGGTATTTGCGGTGTACAGCCGTCTTATGCCTCAGCGCCTACATCAATTTCTCATCAAACTAAGCTGCTTAGTCCGTCTTTTCCAGATGCTGGCACAGTGTTAGAAAGCAACGAAAATAAGGTGCCCATAGAGCGAAACGTACAGATCCGTGTGCTCGATAAAAAGACACAAGAGCCCGTCGTCGGGGTTGTCCTCAAAACTGGAGGCAAGGTGTACTACACCGATCTTGATGGTTACTGCACCATACCCAGCGTTCGGAGTTCGAAGCTAGTGCTCTCACTTAGGGCGATTGGCTTCGATGAAATTGTATCGCAGACCTATACCTTGCGGGCCACTGGGAAACTAATAGTATACATGACGCCCTCGATCGAGAACCTTGGTGCTGTCTACGTTGAGGCGCAGCGCAAGCATACCACTCAGCTTCAGCAAGCTGTAGCGATAGATACCAAGACACTTGAGAAGAGTCCTGCGCTATCTCTGGCGCAGCTACTTGAGAAGGTCCCTGGTGTGAGCTCAATCAGTTCAGGTAGTACGATCTCCAAGCCTGTGATCCAAGGAATGCATAGTAGTCGCATTTTGCTAGTCAATAATGGAGTGCGGCTAGAGAGTCAGAGCTGGGGGGCCGATCATGCGCCCGAGATCGACCACACGGGGGCGAGTGTCGTGGAAGTTATCAAGGGAGCCGAAGCTATTCGCTACGGTTATGGAGCTGTCGGTGGTGTAGTACTGTTTAATCAAGCACCTCTGCCATACGGAGCTAAGCGCCCATTGGTTAAAGGGCGTATGAATGCTGGATATGCGACCAATGGGCATGGGTACGATGGAGCTGGTTCGCTTGAGATGGTATATAAGCGTGTCGGCATGAGGCTGCACGGTATGTACCAGAAGGCTGGAGACTACTCTACGGCAGAGTATATCCTCAACAATACGGGTTACAATAACATAAGCTACTCCGGCCTATTGGGTTATAGTGACCCTCGTGTCACAGCCACGCTATATTCTAGCCTTTACTACTCTCGTAGTGGTGTTTATTACGCCAGCAACATCTCCGATATTGATCAACTATTGGCTCGCTTCTTGGCTGGTAGACCCAATCCCGATACCTTTCATCCTTTCTCCTACGACATCAAACCTCCCTTCCAGCAGACTCAGCACTTTACGGTCAAGGGAGATCTCAAGTGGCAATTCCTCAAAGGGCACAACTTGGAGTTCAAGCTATCCTACCAAGACAATCTAAGGCAGGAGTTTGAGAACCGAAAAGTCGACAAGATTAGTTGGATACCTGTGCAGAACCTCCAGCTCACTACATATAGTGCCGAGGGAGTATGGGATGCAAACTGGACGTCTAATATGAGTTCACAAGTTGGGCTCTCGGCAATGTATCAGTACAACTTCAATGTTCCCAATACCAAGCAACCAGCATTCATACCTAACTATGCAGCTCTGACAACTGGCTTCTTCTTGTTGCATAAGTTACGCTGGGGCAAACTACAAGGTTCTGCTGGTATGCGCTACGACTATAGAGCTCTCGATGTAGATGGCTATACGAGCCTCTCGAGCTTCAAGTACTACAGCGATTTTAGGCTTTATAGCAACTTCACGGGGAGTATAGCTGCACACTACCAGATCACGGATAATATAGACGCGCGTGCCAATATCGGATGGGCTTGGCGACCACCCGATATCAACGAGCTATACGCCACGGGGCTGCATCATGGCACCTACTGGGTGGTGGGAAATAAGTACCTCAAGAGTGAGCGTGGCTACAAGGCTGTTATGGGCGCACGCTACCGCAACACCTACCTGCTTATTGAGCCAAGCCTCTTCTACCAGCATGTAGAGAACTATATATATGACAATATAGGTAAGGGGTTAGACCGATTTCACAATCACCCTAGTGGCAAGTACCCTAAGTTTATCTATGAGCAGGACAATGCACGCTTCGTCGGGGGGGATCTAAGTGCTACGTTTATACCTCTAGATGGGCTAAGCATTACGGGGAAAGGGGAGTGGATCAATGCCCGTAACCTAACACAAAATGCTTGGCTCCCTTTCATGCCTTCTGACCGCTATACCTTAGGTCTATCCTATGACCGTAACTTTGGCTACAAGGATCGTTGGCACTTCTTGTGCTCCCTCGAGGGGGTGTATGTGACCAAGCAGACACGATTCGACCCAGAGAAGGATCTGGTCCCTGACTCGCCGGATGCTTATACCTTACTCAATGCTTCGGCTGAGCTAGGTACGACTCTTAGGAGTGGCACTCGAGTTAAATTTATGCTTCTTGGAGATAATGTCCTCAATGGCTTGTATAAGGAGTATACAGACCGCTTCCGCTATTATGCTCACTCAAGAGGGGCTCAGCTCACCCTAAGAACGATTATAAACTTCTAAGACGATTATGAGAACATTATTTATTGTACTACCCCTACTACTATGCTCCTTGCTACTCTCTAGTTGTAGTGACGAGCGTATGGAATCACTGATGAGGGATTTGGTCGTGGCACCTCCCTCCACAATCGAGCGTGACGTCAAGGGGCACGAGCAGATCTACTCGATTCAAGCTATCTTGCGCCTAGCGCACAAGCGCAAAGACGGTAAAACCTTCGCAGCATACGATATTCCTTCAAGTGCTACGCCCCTGCCGATCTACCAAGAGATAGCCTTTAGCAAAGACAGTAATGGCAAGATGTCCATCACCTCGGCTCGGAAAGTATTTGATGTGGTCAAGGGTGAGGATATCTACTATGCACTAGAGCTAAAGTACTATGACCTCAATGGTCGTCTCATCAACCATCAGTTTTCGGGTTATGACCCCAAAGATGAGGCCAACTCTACGCTGTTGGTGCATCAGCATTTCTTTACGGTACAGGGGTATGCCTTGAGTGGGTATCCGCTTGTCTACCCTATGACGCTCGATAGCATCTATTACGACAAATACCTCTTCCAGCTCGATAGCAAGGGCAATCGTGTACGCGCTACTGCTAGCTCGCCTTCTATTGTCTATGCTCCCGAGGTACATCAGCCCAATTCACTTCGTTATAGCCTGCCATTAGCTATTAAGGCAACTGAAGTGGCTCTCACGCAGGAGGCTCAAGTGTCCTATACAGACCCACAGACAGGTAAGCTCTATCAACTCTACAAGACCATTGATGCTTTTGAGTTAAATGGGCTAGTGCCCAAAATCTTTACTTATGAGTATCGAGATACCGACCCTGTGGAGGAGGTACTAGGCTCTGCTATCGTTGGGCAAGATGATCTAGGGCGCATCCGTGCAGGGATACCCGTTATTAGGCTTCGCAAGAAGCGTAGCTTAGACCCAGGGACTCCACTAGATGCCTTAGGCTTCAAGGGAGTTCTCAAATTTCATCAGTCTAATATGGCCTTCCAGATGCGTACCTGCATCAGTCATATCATTACAGCCAACGGTAAGTACGATCTTACTGGGTACGAGAATCCGGGTGGAGTACATCGCTTCAATCAGCTCTCTCCTGCTTGGAATAGCTTCGATATCGACTACCCAGTCCCCTTCCGGATAATCGCAGATGTAGACCGAGATAAGGACGCGTGTGTGAGGGATATACAGCGCTTCTACCCCGAGGGGGAGCGAGCAGCTCTAGAGCAGATGCTTTGGGGCGAAGGATACTTCGATCGTATTCCCAAGATAACTATGTAAAATAGGATACTAGCAATGAGTAAATTGTTCAAGATACTTTTCGCCTTGGCGATACTGCTTGGGACCAGCTTCTCGTGCAAGCGCTTTGTTTTTGGGGAGGTTGTGGTTGATGAAGATAACAACCCCTTGGTTCAGAAGAAAGTCCCTCGTACGGGAGCAGATCTATTCGAGGCTCCCGTGGTCAATAGTCCAGATTTGCCTAACCCAGACCCGCAAGGAGCCTTTGCAGATTGGGCTACTTGTCTTGTGATGTTCAAAGAGGGGCATCCACATGGTGGAGGTAAGTTGCATGGCAACTTTGTCTATGCCAAAGCACCGTGGCGGCAAGAGCAGTTTGCCGTCATTCACAATAGAGCCTCTGGGGTCAAGGTAGAGGTCGATCGTAGTAGTGTCGTGACCTATCTGGAGAAAGAGGCTGGTAAGCAGGGCCCCAACCACTTTCGTATCATCGGAGGTAATAGTAAACTTTGGGGGCTCTGTTTCTATTTTTACAACAAGCAGGGTAAGCTCATCAACGAGGAGATACTCAAGCACTCCGATCAATATCAGATCTTTTTTTCCATCAGTGATCTAGATGATAAGGGGCAGCCATACGAAGTGATGGACGTACGCTACACTGGCTCCGACCAAGGACCAGTACCATCTAAGTACTTCTCCAGTCGTAAGAGCTTTGATCAGCGTAGGCTCGCCACGCCTAAGTTGTTGACCTATACATATCGAGATACTTGGTTACACGACGACATGGCCGATGGTGTGCGAGAGCTTTTCAACCTCAAGCTACTTCCTCCCTATACGCGCAAAACCTATACTAAGGCCTATTCCGAGGATCAAGACTATGTTGGCCTCAAAGGGCATATTAGGTTTGACCATGACGGTTCCATAGACAGGCAGAGTGAGTGGCCTATCGTGCGTACCGATGGCAGGTACTACAATCGCGGGACGAATCTTCTGCCGCACTTTTATCTTGCCATTAGGGTGCTCAAGTGTCCTCCGGGCAAGAAGGCTATCTTCCCCAAGACAGAGCCTCGAGGAGAGAATAAATTTGTATGTGCGCCTTATTACGAACCCAACGAGGCGTCTTCTTGGCAGGAAATTATAAGAATTAATTTGCCTATTCGAGTCTTTACAAGCACCTTGGATTCCGACCCTACAGATGACGATCCCAACGAACCCTACTTCGTACACCTAGGGCGAGAAATAGGTTTGTCTGCACAGGAGGCCTATAATGCCGTCAATAATATCATCATTCATGGAGATGATGGCTCTGGAGGATCGGGTTATGGTTCATGGTTTCTCTAGTATAATTAATTATTCATATATCATACTTAACTAAAACACAAACTAAATGAAACATTTGACGAATAGAGGGCTTGTAGTATTCGCTCTCGCAGCACTAGCACTGTCTAGTTGTAAGTCCAAAGAAGAACCAGATGACCCCAATCGTAAAAATAACGAGAAGGTAGCAACCTTAGATCATTTGATCATACAAGAGGTTTTCCACTCTGGTAACTGGCACCCACGTGGTTATCCTACCAAAGACGATGCGTACATCAAGATTTACAACCCCACCAACAAGACGGTATATCTTGATGGTATGGCTTTGTTGATGACGCCTTTTAGTAGCAACATTCAACTTGAGTTAGGGCAAGACTGTGACTTCAGAGAAACTCATATTGCTGGCGACAAGGTAATTCAGTTCCCTGGTAAGGGAGAGGAGTATCCCATAGAGCCTGGTAAGGTAATCCTCGTAGCCCATACAGCCATAGACTATACCAAAGATGTCGAAGATGGTACAGCTGCCAATCCCAACTCGTTTGACCTCTCGAATGCCAATTTCGAATGGCTCACCAAAGAACAGATCAACGAGGACGATCGTAAGGACAACGAGAAAGTCCCCAATATGTCGGTAATTTATTCTGGCAGGGAGTTCTTTGATCAGACTTCCCCCAACTTTACAATTAGTTCAGGTTATGGTTTGATCGCTCTAGTCAAATTGGGGGTGTCAGCCAAGGATCTTGAGAAAGATGAGTATAAGTGGGAGTGTACGTGGAATAATGCCTCTGGAGGTCACGGCCATGGAGGTAGTGGTACCTACCTCAAGATACCTAATGCTTGGATCGTTGATGCCGTAAATCTATGTCCCAAAGAGGCATTTAAGTGGTATATCTCTAGCCGCACGATCGACGCTGGGTGGACAAGTGCGATGATTCACCGCCCTAGCAAGAAGAAACCTCTCGGCCTAGCGCTTGTACGCAAGCACGATGGCAAGAATTTCGTTGATACCAACAACTCTACCGTAGACTTTGAGGTAGTGGAACCTAGCCTCAGAGTGAAGAAATAAGTCCTGCCATAGCTAAAAAAGGACGCTGGGGCTGTGCCAAAATTTGTTTTTGATGCGGCCCCTTTTATTGTGCATTAGATAGTCGTTCCTTAAATAGTCATTTAACACCTGTTATTCAGTATAATACCTTTCTAAATCCTTTGTCAAATCTGCAGGTTTTCGTATCTTCAAGGTATGAAACTTGCAGATTTTTCATGATTACAAAGCCCCACAGCACCCCATCATTCTTCAGCAGTCTATCCTACATGCTGAACCAATCGCTCCCGCTCTACAAACTATCCGACAAAATAGATTGGGCAAAATTTGACATAGTCTTCTCTCCTCTGTATTGTCAGAATAATGGTCGCCCTGCTAAGCCCATTCGTCTGATGTGTGGCTTATTGATTCTCAAACACCTGCGAAATCTCTCTGATGAATCCGTTGCGGAGCAATGGAGTGAAAATGCTTATTACCAATACTTTTGTGGCATGCAAGAGTTCATCCCTAGTGCGCCCTGTGCCTCTTCTGATTTGGTACATTTTCGCAAGCGCATTGGAGCAAAGGGGATAGAACTCATTTTCCAAGAAAGCATTCGTGTCAATAACGAAGATGATGATGACAAGCATCATAACGTTGCTTTTATCGACTCGATCGTTCAAGAGAAGAATATCACTTACCCTGACAGATGCCAAGTTGCATAAAATATTGTCCGCAAGGTTCTGGATATCTTCCATAAACTAGAGCCACCACTTCGCCAAAGCTACACCTTTGTATTGAAGCGTATCTATCGCGACCAACGTTTTCGCAATCATCCCAAGAATCACCAAAAGGCACTGAAAGCGGATAGGAAATTGCACACCATAGCAGGCAGATTAGTCCGAGAGCTCAAACGCTGCACATTCCTCCTTCCAGCGCAACAATGTTGATCTAAGTTAGTCCTAAAACTTGGCTTGGCGTTAGGTATCCTAGCCGTTTTCTGGGTCTTCGATT
>NZ_JRFC01000027.1 GCF_000769075.1 Porphyromonas sp. COT-290 OH3588
CATGTCGATACAGTTAATTACATATTAAAGATAGTAATAATCAGAGATATATACAACGTTTCTAACCGAAAACAGGCAAAATGCCGTGCAACGGTCTCAATTATATTATATTTGTGCCACATTATAAATTATCATACTCATAATGATGAAGGATATAGTCTGTCAATTTATCGACTGTGATCAGTACGGTGGCGTTAGAACCTTTGGTAATGGTCACATCAACGATACTTATGCAGTAGCGGATGCCCAAGGCTTAGATCGTTGGGTGCTACAACGTATCAACCACCACGTTTTCCCTCGTGTAGAGGTTCTGCAGCGCAATGTAGCTATTGTCGCCGATACTATTCGCCGTAAGCTTACAGAGGCTGGAGATCCCGATGTGGAGCGTAAGTATCTCAACTTCTTGCCCCTGAAGAGCAATCCTGAATGCAACTATTACTTCGATGGCGAGAACTACTGGCGTCTATGTACATTCATCCCCGATAGCATGAGCCTCTCGGAGCTATCTTGTGAGTCTGCTCGCTATGCAGGCGAAGCCTTCGGGCAGTTTGAGGAGATGCTCTCCGATATCCCAGAGGGTGTGCTTGGCGATACGATTGTAGACTTCCACAGCATGTCTTTCCGTTTGCAGCAGTTGCGTGAGGGCATCTCTGCCGATCCCGTAGGGCGAGCAGCTAAGGTCAAAGATTTGGTGGCAGAGCTAGAGAAGCGTAGTGAAGATATGCTGCTACAAGATCGACTATATGCCGAGGGTAAGCTACCTAAGCGTACGATTCATTGTGATACTAAAGTGGACAATGTACTTTTCGACAAGAGTGGGCGTGTGCTCTGTGTAGTCGATTGGGATACGGTGATGCCGGGATTCATACTCAGTGATGTGGGTGATTTTATTCGTACGGGCGTTAATCTAGCTCCAGAAGATGAGGTAGATCTAAGCAAGATCGGTGTGAATATGGAGATCTATAAGGCATTCGTCGAGGGCTATCTCTCTACCGCAGGCAAGTTCCTCAACGAAACGGAGCGTAGTCTGATTGCCTATGGTGGTCGCCTAATGACTTACATGCAGACCGTGCGCTTCTTGGCAGACTACATCAACGGAGATACCTACTTCAAGGTGCATCACCCAGAACACAACCTACAGAGAAGTCTGGCACAGTTCCGCTATCTGCAGTGCCTAGAGGAGAAGGCGGCTGAGATGGAAGCTCTGCTAGTCTAAGTTCATCGGCTTAGTAGTATAAATAGCTACACACTTGCCCCAACCTCTACGATATAGGTCGTAGAGGTTGGGGTAAGTTTTTCATATCTCATTGTTGATGCTTGCTGGTAGAGATTTTGTGTCAATATTAAAGTTTTTGTCATCAGCTCTTTATCAGTACAGATGAGATTAAATGAGGGTTTAGTTGGTCAAATTGCTTGTATTATTCGGTTTCTTTTCCTATCTTTGCATCGCAATTCGAGATCAAGTATTGACGATTGCTTAGGGTAGAGTCGCTAGCTCAGTCGGTAGAGCACATCCCTTTTAAGGATGGGGTCCTGGGTTCGAACCCCAGGCGACTCACTCAAAATAAGGTTCCTTGGCCGAGTGGTTAGGCACCGGTCTGCAAAACCGTTTACGGCGGTTCGAATCCGCCAGGAACCTCAAACGAAGCTCCGAAGTCCTTATAAATAAAGGGTTTCGGAGTTTCTCTTTTGCAGGAGGGGCGCAAATAGGGGCGCAAAATTCAAATTTCCCGGGGTGAAGACACACAGCAAGTTAGCTATTTTCTCGCTAGTTTTGACTCTGGGCATAGACAGCTACCAAGAGAAAAAACCTCCCGTTCGAAATCTTTTAACTTTTTACCCTCTTTCCTCTCTTATCAAGCCTTAACTTTTTACAAACCTAGTCCTTGCTCTTCTTGACCCTTACTTTTTACGTAGTATCTTTATGCACAACTACTAAAGAATAAGGTTATGAAATATGATTACAGTCTTAAGAAAGAGTACAATCTCGGTCGCTTCTTACAAGCCCAAGAGTTTAGCTTTGGTCTCGTTAAAAAAGAACTGAAAGAGGGGAGAAAGCGTAGCCACTGGATGTGGTACACTTTCCCTCAGATTAAAGGTTTGGGATATAGCGAGAACTCCAAGTATTATGCGATTAACTCGCTCGAAGAGGCAAAGGCATATCTCGCCCACCCCGTTCTAGGTTCTGGGTTACGAGAGCTTACTAAGATATTGCTAGGATTAGAAGAGTGTAAGCCAGAGCGGATATTTGGAGGAGTAGACGCCCTCAAGCTCCATTCCTCAATAAGCCTCTTTGATATAGTCGAGCCTTACGGTGATTTCTCACGACTTTTAGATAAGTTTTTCGCTGGGAGGAGGGATAAGAGAACCGAAGATATACTTAGAATGCTCTAAAAGGCACTTTTTAGCTGGCAGAGGGCGATAAAAATAGATTTCCAGTATAAGGTATTGGCAAGCGTATATGAGTGCGTATATAGGTCGCAGAAGCGACCTATATGAGACTATTGCGCAATGCGCCGCTCAAAGGTTCTTGTATCTTTCTCGGTGTTTTTTGCGTGTTTGAGCGGCTTGGGGAGCCTTGAATACTATCCCCCTAT
>NZ_JRFC01000028.1 GCF_000769075.1 Porphyromonas sp. COT-290 OH3588
TGTTTTTGTACGTACAAAAACACTACTTGCATTACACAGAAAAACGGAAGGGGAAATCACCGTTCTTGGTGATATAACACCATCGCATCGTGCAAATCACTCACCCCACCATTTGTGGACTGTTGGACGGCTAAGACCTGTATCTCTAGCGCATTGAGATTTGTTCGTATTGTCGAGGTTATTTAGCCTCCATTCTCGAACAACACTAGCGTGCTCACTATTCCCTAGTGTCGCAACAGGGCGACCACTCCCCTCTCTCCAATCAGACTTACCCTTTATCTTTGTTACAATGTCCCGTGTAGCTCGAGCAATCTCAAGATGCACATCTTGCTTTCGATAGTTTCTCTTTGGGGCTGGTATTATCACTCCGATAAGCTTCTCAATCGTCTTCCGAGGAAACGTGCGATAATTCTCCTCGTAAGCCTTGAGAGCATCCTCTATATCCTCTTCCGTAAAGTGATTATCCTCTCCAGCTTTAATCTCCTCAAACCGCTCGAGGAAACTATAAGCATCTTCTCTTAACTCATCATAGGGAATACCGCACTTGATTGCGAAGCTAGATAGGCACATCAGAGCAAAGTATCTATGCCCCTCTTTGATTTTTCCGCTCCCCAATATACCAAGATACCAATCATAGAGGTCTCGCTTAACTATCCAGCCCTTATTCGTTTCCCCTCTGATGATGCGCTTCTCGTACCAATCTGGGTACAACCTTTTCGCCTCCTCAATGCCAACCTTGGAGGGGATATATTGAGCCTGCTCAATCTGCTCGACCTCCGCATCTGTCAATGGACTAGTCAAACGATGAAAACCTTTCAATTTTCTGTAATGGTCGTTGAGTTCTTTTATCGTGAACAGAGGGGCTTCTTCATCATAGAACGCTGTTACTCGAGTGCCGAATTTCGTCAGTGTCTCAGGCAGTCTAAACCCCTGAAATATGCCCTGTATTTGCAAATCCTCGTCATTATCAAGCACTGATGTAGACTTGTTCCAAACGATGCGAGTTATCCCCTCCTTGAGCTTCTGAAGGAGCATCACAGACTGCGGAAATAGCGCAACAGGTTTCTCGAACAGATAGTACACGTGCAAGCCATTTCCACTATTGACTATGATGTTTGGTCGAGGGGTATGTGTATCTTTGATGTTATAGATCAGCCACCTAATTTGCTTCTCGGCAACTCCGTCCAAATCAATAGCAAATCCAAAGGCATAACGAGCGTTAGTTCCTTTCCTGCTCCTGCCTATATAGGTCAATGGAGAGGATATGGCAAACCTATGCCCTCTAATCGCCTCGAGCTGGTCTCTAAACCCCCTGTTCAAGATGCGACACTTAGGACGATTAGGGTTAAGAAACATCACAATCCCATTGTAGTGATTGTCGTAGTAGTGTTCCTCTCCAGGCTCTTGGAAATGCAACACTCCCCTACGAGTAAAGACTACCTCGAGGAAACGTTCAAGGCTCAAAGAAGAATAACCCTCGTCTAAGAGAATGTTACTCTTTAGACTAAAGAGTTCAATCTTATCTGAGATAGAACTAGGAAATCTTTCTTTCTTCATAATTGAATTAAGACCTTTAAATAATTACCCCGAATAGGGATTATGGTAGGGTTTAGCTGCTCGGTCGCTACGCTCCCTCGCAGCACCATTAGGGGACGTTATATTATCAATATAATTGTTTTTACATATTTGGGCAAAAATAAAAGGTTCATTTGGAACCTCAAAATAGGTTTAGCTGCTCGGTCGCTACGCTCCCTCGAAACATTATTGCGGGACATTATATTATCAATAGACTTCGGATATCTTCACAGATAATTACACCGATTCAAGTCATTATTAATCAAATACTAAGAAAAATAGATAATCTTGTTTAAATCACAAGAAATCATTAGGATCAAAACATTTTGATCCTATATGTGTTATTAATCAAATAAAGTTTATCTAAAAACAACCATACTAAAAAATAAACAAAAAAAATGAAAAAAATCATCAGTTCTACCTTCCTAATTCTGGGCATATTAGCATTTGCGTCTTGTTCCAACCAGAGTAAAAAGGCAGTTTCAGCAGGAAGCGAACAAGAAGTATCAGTGGCAAAAGAAGCTTCTATAGTGAAGATATCCCTAGGAGAATCATCTCTTAAGTGGAAAGGATTTAAGCCTGGCGGGGAACACTTCGGATCGATCTCTCTTTCTGACGGAGAAATCAAACTTTCAGGAGACAATCTAGTGTCTGGATATGTAGCTGTACAAATGAACAGCATCGCAGTGGAAGACCTAGAAGGTGAAATGGCAGCTAAACTTAAGGGACACTTGGAAAGCGAAGACTTCTTCGACTCTAATAAATACCCCACAGCTAAGTTTGAGTTAACAAACCTCCCAGAAGGAGGTCTTAATCTATCTAAGATCACAGAGCTCACTGGAAACCTAACTCTTAAGGACGTAACAAAGAACATTACTATACCCATAGAAACAATCGAATCAGAATCAAATACAGCATCTTACAAAATTACTAGTAAGACCTTCACAATTAATCGAGCTGATTGGAATGTGCGATACGGTTCTAAGTCTTTCTTTGACAACCTAGCAGATAATTTCATAGAAGACAACATAGAACTTCAGTTTGTTATCTTAGCTAAGAAATAGCACAATCTCATAGATTTTTCTTATGTCTAATCCCTAGGATTTACATNAATCATGGTTGGCTAAAGAGCTTCCATACTTTCAGCTTTGCTGACTACCACAATCCAGAACGCGTAAACTTTGGGGTCTTAAGAGTAATCAATGAAGACCGGGTACAAGGAAGTAAAGGATTCGGTACTCACCCACACAGAGACATGGAAATAATTTCTATTCCTTTATCTGGATCTCTAGAGCACAAGGATAGCATGGGTAATGGTAGTGTTATCAAACGTGGAGAGGTCCAGGTGATGTCAGCAGGAACAGGGGTGACACATAGCGAATTCAATGCTTCAGATAACGAAATAGTTCACTTCCTTCAGATTTGGGTGTTTTCTAGAGAAAAGGGGGTTAAACCTCGCTACCAACAAGAGCCCATCGCTCAGTTCCTCAAGGAGAACGAATTTCAACAAATCTTATCTCCTAACCAAGATGATCAGGGGGTTTGGATTCACCAAGATGCATGGTTTAGTTGGGCTGAATTTTCTGAGGACACTAAGAGTTCGTACACCATCAAGAGAAAAGATAATGGAGCCTATTTCTTCGTTATCAGCGGTAGTGTAGAGATAGCTGGCCAAAAACTTAACCCTAGTGACGGATTTGGTGTATGGGAAACTGACGAGGTTTCTGTAAACGCCTCAAAGGATGCAGTTGTTCTTGTAATGGACGTCCCAATGGAATTACCTGAGTATTTATTTAAAAGATAATAGAATGAAAGTGTTAGCATTTGCGGGAACAAACTCTCGAAACTCAATCAACAAGGCTCTACTAGAATACGCACTAAGCCTTACAGAAGGAATCGATATAGAATGGGTAGATCTTAATGACTACGAGATGCCTATATACTCTATCGAACGTAATGAAGAGGGAGTACCTGCTCCAGCACAACTATTCAAGAAGAAGCTAAACGAAGCTGATGCTATCGCTTGTTCTCTAGCGGAGCACAATGGAGCATTTAGCACTGCTTTCAAGAACTTGTACGACTGGACATCTCGCATTGACATGAATGTATTCGGTAACAAGCCTATGCTGCTCATGAGCACATCTCCAGGTCAGAGAGGTGGAGCTTCTGTATTTGAGTTAGCATGTAATACATTTCCATGGTTCGGTGCGAACATCGTTGCCAAATTCTCCCTCCCGAGCTTTGGAGAAAAATTCGATATAGCACATGGGAAGATTACAGACCAAGAAGCGGATAAGCAACTTCGTGAACAGGTTGCTCTTTGGAGGAAGTTTTTATAATCCAATAAACCTATATTGAGTCAAAAAAGGCCGCAGGAAATGGTGCTCCTGTGGCCTTTTTTGATTTCAAGCATATAGAGATACATCTTGATACTTTCCCCTCTTGTTTCACCAACTCACCATCGGACGTTGGTACATTTGTACACTTGTACATATGTACATTTGCATAAGATGTAAATTTCATCCCGTTTGGAGCAATTTCTTGTGCTGAATGGAAGTATTTATATTCTGAGCATAGCGATGTATATCGATGTTTTTGTACGTACAAAAACACTACTTGCATTACACAGAAAAACGGAAGGGGAAATCACCGTTCTTGGTGATATAACACCATCGCATCGTGCAAATC
>NZ_JRFC01000029.1 GCF_000769075.1 Porphyromonas sp. COT-290 OH3588
CATGTCGATACAATTAATTACATATTAAAGATAGTAATAATCAGAGATATATACAAAGTTTCTAACCGAAAAGAGGCAAAATGCCGTGCAACGGTCTCTATTTCTTCATCGGTTTCTTGCGCTTGCGGTGGTGCCGTCTATAGACGATATATCCGGAGAGCAGGATAACTAGCAGAGAGATACCAGAGATGAAAATGAATAATTGGGCTGCTAGTTCTGGTAGGAATGTATAGATGCGTCCTGTGTGCACCTCAAGAGCAAGATGCCATAGTGAGATTCGCCCTGATTGGGCTAGAATCTCTGGCATAGGCGCAAACTTTTGTCCCTCGACTAAGGATTCCGCTCCTCTGTTGTAGTCGAATACGATAGGCTTGTCCATCATCAGATCACAGAAGCCAGCTACCGAGTGCTGGAAGTCGGGCATACCACTCTTGGGCACGTATGGTTGTTTGGTGTAGAGATCAGTGCACTCCCCGGAGTCAATCTCCCAATAGTATAGACCACTGAACGAGCCTACGAGCCAAGCCTCCGAGTTTAGTTGCTGCATTGTGTTGATTCCCATAAAGCTCACAGGTGCTACTGCTGCAACCTTGACTGGAGTATCTGAGGCGAGTGAAGAGGTGCGATAGAAGCCGTCGGACGTGTAGAGGAGCCAATCGCCCGCGTGAGCATCGTATCTGATCGTCCTAAGTTTATCTTGCCACGGATTGGAGCTATCTTGATGTGTTCCTGCTAGAGGCGTGTGTTTGCTTCTGATGATTGAGATTAGCAGTGGAGGACGTAGGAATGTGCCCGTGATAGTCAGTACAAGTAGACCTACTAGCGACCATACACCTAGCTTATTGTGACAGCGTAGAGCGATGCCAAAGGCTCTACGAGTGGTCCTTGTTGCCCCTCCTCGTTGCTTAATTCTTTGAACGATACTAGGGCACAAGAGTATTACGACACCTGTGAGGCAGAGTGTGATGATAATCACCCCCAAGAGATCTACTACGAATATCCCGATTGAACCAAAGAGCTCACCACTGTGTAGCGTCCATAGGGTCTTGAAGGTCGATACACTTGGTTGATAGTCCTTTGGAGCTGGTAGCTCGATGCGTTCAAATCTCCGATATGGCTCTTGGGCGTAGAAGACCTCCGATCGGCTTAGGATCATAAGGCTATCCCCCCGACATGCCATATCGCTCAAGCGCTCACTCGTTTCGGATCGTGACCAAATGGCCTCCCATCGCTGCGCTTTGTGATCGAGTCGATAGCAGACGAAAGGCGATAGAGCAAAGAACTCCCCCGAGGTAGTTCGGCTCATAGCAAGAAGCATTTGCCCCTCTGCAGGTTTGAGCCCAACGCTATATGGCTCGATTTTGTTGTGTAGCGAATCACTTAGCCATATTCCTTGACTCCCATAGAGTAAGATGCTATCTGGAGATAGCTTCACAGCACCTCGGATTGCTCCATGGTTCCAGTTCTTGTAGTGGTATGATTGGGGGAGAAATGATCGAGGTACATCAAACTCGGAAATGCTAGCCCGATGATTGAGTACAATCCCAGAGAGAGCAAATAGCAGTATAGGTATAGTCAGGGTAATGCCTAGCCAGCGATGCCACCACTTCAGATGAAGGGACTTTTTCATTTATGGCTTTGTTTAGTGATGTAATTAAACACTCGCATCAAAGATAGAGCTACACGTTCCAATAATTTTGTAACATACGTAACAAATTTTGAATGGCATAAGCCCGGCTGTCTTTCGGAGGATTTCTTATAACCTCTTGGAGCGCAGGCTATCTCAACCCAGAGCTTTACCCTGATAAGCCCTTAGTCCCCGAATTAAGCAATCATTCTCCTCTCGGGTTTGAGTAGCTATTCGGATATGGTTGGGCGTTAGCGTGTGGAAGTTGGACGCATCTCTTACGAGCAAATGGTGCTGCCGAGCTAGCCACTTCTTTAGCAGATTGGCTCTGTGAGGTGTGCGAATTAACATAAAGTGCGTATCAGTTCGAGTGACTTCGTACCCTTCTATTAAACTAATAGCACGTGCCAGTCGATCAGTTTCTTCCCATAGTCTGGTTCGATCTATTGTTTCGGGCAATCGATTATGCACGATCCATCGCCCCGCCTCAATGGCTAAAGCATTCACAGACCACGGTTGTCTGACGGCTCTGATCCGCTCAAGCGTTTCCGTGTGCCCCGTGATGTATCCTAAGCGAAGCCCCGGTATGCGATAGCGCTTAGTGAGAGAATGAATGTAGATGGCATTGTGCGTACGTAGTTCGTCCGTCAGATTCTTTTGGCTGAAGTATTCGTAGCTCCTGTCGATGACGAAGAGTGTATTGGGGTACTCCCTAATCCAGTCCGCCTCTTTCTCTACGATCTGCCCCGTTGGGTTATTGGGGCTACAGAGCCAGAGCATCTGGAGTGACCCGATTAAGCGAGCATCAAAATCCACGATGCTATGCCCCATGATGAGAGAGGCATCTCGATACTCGCGGAATGTAGGCTCGACAAAGCTCGTCCTAGTGCTAGGGAAGGCTTGAGCGATGAGGTAAATCGCCTCCGTTGCCCCATTAGTTACGAGTACTTCATCGGGCGATAGTCCTAGATGCTGTGCGAGTTCCGCCTGTAGCGTATAGGGCTCTGGCTCGGGATATGAACCTAGGACGGAGGGGATACACTGCTCTAGGTGCTGTAGCAAGGGGCGATTGTCGGTATCCGAATAGACGTTTGAGCTAAAGTTAGCTTTGATGTGGGGATACTTGTGTAGATCGTCCCCGTGTCCATTAACCATTAGTTTGCATCATTTGATAGATAAGATCGATGTTCAGATGCTTGCGTAGGTGATCTGCCAAGCGATCGTATTGCTCATTCTTGTAGGTATCGTAGTCTACGGCCTCGGTCTTTCGGCTTAGTCTTTGGGCGAATGGAGCTAATAAGTAGTCTACGAAGGGCGGATTGTCTAGGATGCCGTGCAGATAAGTGCCCATACATCTGTCGTCACGCCTATATCCGTCGGTACGTCCATCGTGCAGTCTGGCTAGAGGAGAGGCTACTGCTCCGTCGATAGGTACGGTGCGCCCCATGTGTATCTCGTAGCCGATGCAGTCGCCCTCACCCCCGACGAAGCGGAAGCCAACCTGCTTCGTGATCTTATCCCCCGCCATTGTGGTTGAGGTAGGTAGTAGTCCCAGACCCGGCAGACGTGGTAGTTCGCCCTCCACGCCCTCGGGATCCAGCACTTCCATACCCATCATTTGGTAGCCACCACAGATGCCTAGCACGGTTTTACCTGCGCGCTGGGCTGAGATTACGGCTTTGGCGACGCCATTGCGTCTAAGCTCGTAGAGGTCTGCTAGGGTACTTTTGCTCCCCGGTAGTATGATGATGTCGGCTTCGGCTAGTTCGTCTACATTATTTGTATAGAATAGATGCACTCGAGGATCCTGCTCTAAGCGTGCAAAGTCTGTATAGTTGGAAATGTAGCGCAGTAGTACCACGGCAATATTGACCTTGCCCTGTAGGCTATGTCTGTGTCTTTTGCCTAGAGCTACAGAGTCTTCCTCCTCGATATGTATATCCGTATAGTAGGGGACTATGCCTACTACGGGCACGCCACATAGCTCCTCCAGCATACGTTTGCCCTCGTCGAATAGGCGAATATCACCTCTGAATTTATTGATCAGAATACCCTTGATGAGTTTGCGGTGGTCTGGTTTCTGGAGTATGATAGAGCCGTAGACTGATGCGAATACACCTCCACGGTCGATGTCAGCGACCAAGATCACAGTAGCGTCGGCATATTCGGCCATAGACATATTGACGAGATCGGACTTCTGTAGATTTAGCTCGGAGATGCTGCCTGCTCCCTCCATCACGATTGGGTTATACCGTGCCGAGAGCCGATCGAAGGCTGCATGCACTTCGCCCCTCAATTCGCCTCTACCGACCGTGCGGAAGTACTCGTAGGCATCTTGGTCGCCGATCGCTCGGCCGTTGAGTACGATCTGGCTGCGCTTATCGCTACTAGGCTTCAGCAGTACGGGATTCATATCTGTATGGGGCGAGATGCCTGCGGCCTCTGCTTGAACGGCTTGGGCGCGCCCAAGCTCTAGCCCCTCGGGTGTGGCGAATGAGTTGAGTGCCATATTCTGCGCCTTAAAAGGGGCAGGCTGATAACCGTCTTGCAATAGTATTCTGCACAGACCAGTAGCGATGATGCTCTTGCCTACATCACTACCAGTCCCCACAAACATTAGGGGGCGCAGGGGGCGATTACTTACTTTCATCTGTTTTCTTCTTACGTTTATAGGCAAAAGACTGCCATACATCCTCTGGCCAGTCTTGGTGGTTCATCTCCCACTTAGCTAGAACGAATAGATAATCGCTGAGCCTATTGACCCAAGGGATTAGCCCCTCGGGGAGGGGGTCCTGCCCGTTTAGCGTCCAGAGTCTACGCTCGGCTCTACGACAGACCGTCCGTGCTAACTGCATCTGGGCAGAGAGTGGCGTACCTCCGGGGAGGATGAAGAAGCCATTGTTGGGCGTTTCGTGCATTAATCTCTGTACCTCTTCCTCCAATTCAGTCAGCCAATCGGGGTCGAAGCTATTAGGATTTTGACACCTTCGGTCAGAGGGTGTGGCAATTAGGCTCATCATCTGCATGATATTCATTTGTAGTTTGCCGATGAAAGTGTGCCGCTCCTTTGAGCAGTCGATCATCGATCTGATAAGCCCCAAGTGGGCATTGAGCTCATCCATCGTGCCATTGGCTTCGATGCGTATATCGTCCTTGGCCACACGCTCCCCTGCGAAGATACCAGTCGTCCCTTTATCTCCAGTTTTAGTTACTATTCTTGCCATCAAAATAAGTCTTATATTTCTTAGGTTCGTTGTGCGATTGACAACTTTACAGACAAAGTTACTCCAAAAACTCTGCATAATATCGGGGACCCAGCTCAATGTACTTTCCATTTTCTAACGCAACACTATGGTTATAAGAACGACAGGTGGCGGGCTAGCCCGCCACCTGTCAAAAATCGTTCATAGCTTTGATGTT
>NZ_JRFC01000003.1 GCF_000769075.1 Porphyromonas sp. COT-290 OH3588
CAGAAAGGAGTGCTTCATACGGTCGCGACGAACCTGAGTATATACTTGTAGGAAGCTCGGAGCTGGTTCGGTTGGTTTAGTTGCCATGTCGATACAATGTAATTACATATTAAAGATAATAATAATCAGAGATATATACAACGTTTCTAGCCGAAAAGAGGCAAAATGACGTGCAACGGTCTCAATCGGTACATAGTCGGAGCTTATTGGTAAATACTTCTCTTTATTAAATTCTTAGGCCTAGCTAGTGGGTGTCTTCCGCTTATGCTTGGTTTGAGTGCTAAGATAGTATTTTTTCGCCTATTTATATTTCGAGAGCAACCTTTTTCGAGTGGTTCCCTACTTGCTTGTTTCTGTGACTTGTAGAGCTGTACCCTAATGCCAAATCGCTCAATGCAAAAGGCGGTGTGTCATAATGCACAAACTGCTGTTTTGCTTGCGACATTCGGCTTCGATCACATACTTTAGTATGCTCCCGTCAGCCTCAGTCTTAGCGCCTTACATTTTGCGGATTCTGAGACACCTTAAAAGGGGCTGCGCCAAAATTCAATTTTGACACAGCCCCATTCTTCTACTTTTTGGTTAAGGAGTGTTAAGGATTTACCAAGAATTTTCGGGAAATAAGCAGGCAGTTTATAAAGGCAGATAGAACTGTTGCACTAAGTTGAAGGGAACATTTAGTCGGATTGATGGATACACCTGCACGAATAAGCTCACCAAAACAAATAAATTGAAGGAGTGAAACATCCAAAAGTATAGGATAAGTGTATCAAACCTCTCCAAACACAATCATAAAACACTGATAACAAAGATGTTACAAAAGACCGTTCTAAGGGGCTATTTCCACTCGTCTGGGAGGTAAGAGCAGAAACGTGTTCAGACGCAGCCTAGAGGCCGCTAGAGGGCAAATACGCAGTCTGCCTCCATGCGCCCACATCTGGATCGAAGCCTCCTCCAGAGCTCTGAAGAGTGAGCTACTATCAACAGAATTCAAAAAAAATGTTTCATAGCAATCCTAGAGCATCGCTTGGCAAAGCCCCAAAGCCTTTGCCTCACCAAGCCTGCTACACGACATATTACTGGCCTTGTATGCCCGACCAAGGAGTAATAATACAGCAACCAGAGAGACGGGAAAAGATCCACAACAGCCAGTGAATTGAACAATTTGACTGCTATTCTATTAATTAGTTGTAACTTTGTAACTCGGCAGAGATGCAAACTAAGTTAAAAAATTACTCTCTAATAGGTTTTTGTAAATGAGCAATTTCGTAGGGAATCTTATCCCAAACACGTTCTTCGTAACCAAGGGTAGCGGAGAATCTGACCTAGAGCTCCATGCTGGCTCTTACCACATGGCTCTCTTCGATGCTGGAATCTCTGATTTCAACATCATGGTGTATTCATCGGTGCTACCTGCTACGGCTCGTCTAGCAACGATGGACGAAATCGACCTACCACCATTCGGTTCGGAGCTGAAGACAATCCTAGCGGTTTCTCACGGTCAGCAGGACGAATTTGTATCGGCTGGTGTGGTATACGCTTGGATGTATGCCGACGAAAACTTCGATAAGAAGGTAGGCGGACTAGTCTGTGAGGTAAGCGGTCGCTACCGCATTGAGGAGCTAGAGGCACGTCTGATCCGCGTGATCAATGACCTGCATGCTAAGACTTATTCGCAGTACTACCTCGGTGAGTTGAACTTCGTAACCGAAGGGATCACGATTGAGAAGCGCTATGGTACAGCACTAGCAGGGCTGTGCTTCGTAGACTTCAAGCTCCCACAAGTAGAGGCTGCTTTGGAAGGTCACTAAGGCTCCATCGGGGTGTAGCCCCATGTGATCTAGACAATAAATTTAGGCGGCAAGTGAGAGTTCTCACTTGCCGCCTAATTTATTGGGCCATCTTGCTTGCTCAGTAGACCTGCACCCCGTCTAAAGCTTAAAAGTTAGTCGATGATGTGGCGAAGGGCCATACTCGGCAATGGCTGCTCGGTGTTCCTTGGTCGGGTAACCCTTATGTTTATCCCAGCCATACTCAGGGAATAGCCTCGCAAGCCTGAGCATCTCTTGGTCACGATGTGTCTTAGCGAGGATAGAAGCTGCCGCAATGCTTGCGATCTTGCCGTCGCCCTTGACAATGCAGTGGTGCTCGATACCCTCGTAAGGCGTGAAGCGGTTACCATCAATCAGCAGACGATCGGGACGAATAGAGAGAGCCGCTACCGCTCGGTGCATCGCCAGATGCGATGCTCTGAGGATATTGATCTCATCAATTTCCTCTGCCGTACAGACCCCTACTGCCCAAGCCAAGGCCTCTCGCTCGATGATCGGACGGAGCAAATCACGCTTACGCTCGGTGAGTTGCTTGGAGTCGTGCAGGAATGGATGCTGGAAGTCTGAAGGCAAAATTACGGCTGCGGCATACACAGGACCAGCCAAACAGCCTCGGCCTGCTTCGTCACAGCCACATTCTATCAGGTCATCTTGGATATATCTAGCGAGAAGCATCGTCTACTATAGGGTTGGATCGAAATGCTCGGCGAGCTACGATGTAGATCGGGTGATAGGTCAGCGGCACACCTCCCTCGGGCTGTCCGTACTGCTCGGTATAGGTATGCTCAAAGGTACGCAGTCGCTCAGCCGTCCAGACAGACGAGTGGGCAGAGGTCGCCGTAACGCCCGTACGTTTGAGATGCAGAAGCACCTCCCTCGGGGTAGAGAAAGAGAGGGGATAAACTTCGTCCATAAGCTGTAGATCCGTATAGTCCCTAAACCAGTCGGAGATCTCGGTAAGTGAATGATAATGTAGCCCCTGCCCCGTAAGTATTTTGATCTCGATCAGATTTTCTGGGCCGAAAGTACTTAGCAGCAATATCCCACCGGGACGGAGTCGATTGTGTAGTGATCTGACGAAGGCTTCACCATCATGAAACCATTGTATCGCTGAGGCAGAGATAATCAGATCGTAGTCCGTACCCAAATCAATCTGCTCGGCATCTCCCATAATCAGCTCAGGCGTCGAGGCATAGCGTGGACGAAAATCGCCATACTCCAGCATACACGAGCCAAGATCGTTGAGTGTCCAGTGTTTTACTTCGCAGAGGTTATCGACATATTTGCTCAGCCCAGCCGTACCACAGCCTACCTCAAGCACACGATCGAAGGATTTCTGCCCGGCAGCCTCTAACAGCTTGCCAAGCCTCTGGTAGATATGTTTCTGCGCTACGGCATAGCGATCGTAAGACGCTGCCGATGCGCTAAAGCGTTTGCCGACGATTGCCTTATCAATCAGTGGTGTCGCCTTGGTGTCTACGCCCATAGCTCCTCCCACGTTGTAGCTCCTCCTAGCAAATAGTGTGCTGCGTTTGTATCCATTCTGCTCTCCACGCCTTGTCCACGCCAGTAAGCCAGCTGATTGTCGGCAGGGATAATGCGATCTTCCTGCCCAATGAGGGCAAGTGACCATCGCAGTGCATCGGCCTTGGGAAGGGAACGCTCGGCCGAAACTTCGTGCCGATAGACCGCCTCGAGCTCTGCTTTGATTTCATCGGTGGAGCGTTTGGCCAGAGCCTCGAAGAGATGGCGGTAGGTCTTACCTCCGCACATACGGCGATTGAAGCGCACTCGGTTGGCTTCGCTCAGACCATTCATTGTCCCCTCGAAGACGGCCTGCGGAATGCCCCAAGCGTCATCGACGGGATAGCCCGTACCGCAAATGGCTACGGCACGCTCTAGCGGCAGAGCCTCTGCAAGCCTTAGCGCAAAGCGATCAGCAGCCCACACCCCCATAGACCAAGCTACAAGGCTAATGGCCTTATAGGCCGAGAGGTCGAAGTCGAGATCCAGCGAACGGTAGTCCCAGACGATGAGCAAATCGTAGCCCTCGGGACGAATGAGGTGCTCCACAGCCTCGGGCGTCATTGCCCAGCCATTGAAGTAGAGAATAAGCCTATCGGCAGGAGTAGGAGAGGAATATAATTGATATTGCATAGGGGCTTATTGGTGTTGTGTAGCCACAAGTTCGGCTACCAATGGGGCGAAGTCGCGCTCGAAGTCTGCAAGGTCTATTTCCGCAGTGAGGGATAGCCTTAGACGACAGCTCCCCTCGGGGACAGTAGGCGGACGAACAGCCAAGGCATAGTAGCCCAGAGCCTGCAAACGCTCGGCGAGCTGGACGGTCTGCTGCGCCCCACCAATAACGATCGGAATGATGTGGGTCTGGCTCGGTGTCTGTAGGCTCCACTCGCCCAATCGCTGGCGTAGATGTTCGCTTGAGGCCTTCAGCCTCTGGCGCTCGGCCGTATATCTAGGTAAAGCCTCGAAGGCAAGACGATCGTAAGCTATGGTTAGAGGCGGTAGAGCAGTGGAGAAAATCAGAGAGCGACAGCGATTGACGAGGTAACGCTTGACTACGTCCGAGCAAATCAGATAGCCACCCATACCGGCGAGAGCCTTACCGAAGGTACCAAGTAGCAGGTCAATTTGTTGAATTGTCCCTGTCGCCTCTGCCAGCCCTAGACCAGTATCGCCAAAGACACCGATAGCATGCGCCTCGTCTACGTAGAGCATCACACTGGGATAGCGCTCTTTGAGGGCAACTAAGCCTTTTAGGTCGGCACAATCGCCGTCCATACTATACACACTCTCCACCATCACGATGATGCGCTCGGCCCCGGTGTATTTATTGAGCAGACGCTCTAGATGAGCCAAATCATTGTGTCGAAATCTCTCGAAGCGGCAACCCGAGAGCCTAATGCCGTCAATCATACTGGCATGGACGAGGCGATCGGCTAGGATAATGGTTGAGCTATCGGCTAGGGCTGGGACGATCCCCACATTCATGTGGTAGCCACTGCCGAAAACGAGGGCAGCCTCACGGGCAAATCGCTCTGCAAGCAAATCCTCTAGCCTCTGGTACTCCTCGTAGTTGCCCGTCATCAGGCGAGAGGAGGTACTACCAGCTCCGCCGAGGCGATGTAGCTCTGCCTCGACTTCTTGGGCTAAGTCACCCCGTGTAGCGATGCCGAGGTAGTCATTACTCGAGAGGTTGAGCATCCTCCGTCCGTCCATATATATATAGGTACCCTCTGCTCGGGTTGTCTTGAGCGAACGAAGCATATCACTCTGGGCTAGCCCCTCCAGCTCTGCTTGATATTTACGATCCATGCTCTTGGTTCTTTTGCCGGCAAAGGTACGAAGAAACCATCGCTCTAGGGCTTGCCTGCGCTCCGCTGTTGCAGTGCCTCGGCTACTCTACCCCATAGAGCTGGAGCACCGAGGCATTCGCGCACATCTCGATGCTCGGCGATAGCCTGCCTGATAAAGGAGGAAGAGATATCCATCTGAGGAGCATCGGCGCAGTAATGCACCTCAGCTCCCTTGCTCCAGAGTGGGAGCTCCACCACCTCGTGCCCCGGCCTTGGGTAGACATAGAGGGCTGTACTATGCAGCAGGCGCTCGTACTGATGCCACGAAGGTAGAATAAGCAGATTGTCCGCACCGATAAGCATAGAGAACTCTGTCCTCGGGTACAGCATCCGAAGGGCACGCAGAGAGCGAATCGTATAGCGGGGCTGAGGCAAATCGACCTCTAGAGAGCACAGCCTAAGTCCCTCTTCCTCTCGGATTGAAGCCTCGACCAAATCACGGCGCAGGGCATAGGGAAGTTGATCGGCTTGACTCTTGAGCGGATTGAGTGGACTAAGCACTAGCCACACCTCATCGAAGCCGAGCTCCCCTTGGGCATAGCGAGCCAAAGACAAATGCCCTCGATGAATAGGATTGAACGAACCAAAATACAGGCAGACACGCCTGCTCGCACTAGTCATAGCACGCCTAAGATTGCTGCCCCTCGTCCAGCCCAAGCGTGCGCTGAGCTAGCTCGATCTCCGAGGGGATACCTGTGTGCTTACCTGCCACATCGCTTAGCTTGACGCAAGGATGCCAGCGGTCACGCTCAGTCATCTTGCACTGCCAGAGCTTCATCACGATATTCATCGGCTTGATACCATTGCCCACGTCGTTGGAGAAATTCGTACCGATACCGAAGGTCGCACCGATCTTACCTCGGCAATAGTCGGCTATCTCGATAGCTCGGTCGGTATTGAGGCCGTCCGAGAAAATGATGTACTTGATCTTGGGATCTACACGTAGCTCACGGTAGCGGGCGATCACCTTATCCGTAAACTCGAAAGCATCGCCGCTGTCGTGTCTAAGACTCGTGAAGAGCATCGCATGCTTCTTACTGAAGTTCTTCATAAACACATCGGTGGTGTAGGTATCGGTCAGCACAGCTCCGAGATCACCGTCGTAGACATTGATCCAGTCCTCCATAGCCATATAGTTAGCCATCTTGTAGCCAAACATCGCTCCATGGAACTGAATCCACTCGTGTGGGTGAGTCCCCGAAACCTTGAGGCCCAGTTTGTGGGCAATGTGCACATTGCTCGTGCCGTAGAAGTTGTCGCCCGAGTGCTGTTTGAGTAGCTCCGTCATTCGATCCTCGACCTCGAAGCTGAAGCGGCGGCGCATGCCAAACATCGAGTAGGTAATGTTGTGCTCGGTCAGCTTCTTGGCCTTGGCAATAATCGCCTGCTCGGCGTAGTCCATATCGGGCTCTGCCCCCATACAGCGGTAGTAGAGCTCACTGACTAGTGCTAGAATAGGTGTTTCCCAGAGGGTAATGCGATAGAGCAAGCCCTCGGCGACGATACTCAGATAGCCCTCGGCATCTTGGCTGACCTGAACCTCCTCGGGACGAAAGCGAAAGCCGCTGAGAAAGTCGATGTATGTAGGTGGCAGGTAAGGCAGCTCACGGTGCAGGAATAGCTCCTCGTCTGCACTGAGGCGAAGCTCGGCCATAGCATCTAGCTCGGCTCTAAGCCGCTCGGCAAACCCCTCGGGGTAACGTGTGCGTGCTCGATCTATGAAGCGAAACTGCCCGTATGCACGAGGATAGAGTTTGCTATAAGCATAGCTCGTGGTGAACTTATATAGGTCTGTGTCCAAGACCGAACGAATAATAGCCATAGTCAGATAGTTTTGAAGTGAATGATGAGCCAGCTAGATATGATCGTCCCAGAGTATCGTAGGCTGTTCGGCGTGCCCCTGATACCACTCGTGGAGCGCCTCTAGCCCATGAGCTGCAGTGCGTGTATTGCGCACTACGAGCCCGAGCGTATAGCCTCTGCTCTGCTGTAGCTCGACGGCTAGATGCGAGGCATCTAGTGCAGGCGTCTTGACGAGTAGACAAGCCTCTGCCGAGCTCTGCTCTAGCAGTGTAACCAGCTCCGAGGCGTTGTAGACCTTGGCGACAAGTACTCTATCGCCTGCGAGCATATAGGTCTGCTCGAGATGCTGAGCGACAGTATCGGTATAGGCATCGGCTGTGAGGCTAGTAAGCAAGACGACTCTGCGAGCCTTGCCCTCTTGGTGGCGATTGAGGTTGAGGCGCACAAAGTTCCACCTCAGGAATGGAGCTTTGGCACTTGGTAGCGGAATCAAACGATCCGCCCCTTGCCAATCCTCGGGCAGAGAACCACGCCCCAGCACTGGGCGACGCAGTAGCAGCTCCAGTAGCGTAGCCAAGATAGGAATAAGTATGAATAGCACCACGAGCCCAAAAGTGATATAGGCCTGTGGAGATACACTCTGCTTGGGTGAGCGTATGAATGTGTCGTCTAGGATCTCGAGCATCGACTCCTCCTCTAGGATCAGAGCATTGGTCTGAGCCTCTTGGATCAGCCGATCTATCTGGGTCAGTAGCTCTGCACGACCAGACGCATTCTTGAGCCCGAGGGATGTCGCCACTTCGTCCAGAGGGAGACGCTTCTCCCCTAGCAGTCCTTGTCTAGCCTTAGCAAGACGTGCCATATAAGTATCGAGTTCCTTACGGTAGGTCGCAAGTGCATAGCGCTCATACTCTAGCCCGATCTCACGGAAGAAGTCACGAGCGAACTCGTGCGTACAGTCCGCCATCAAGAAGAGCTCAATGAGGTTGCTACCCATATAGCGTCTGAGCTTGCTATCATATTTCTCCTGTGCATCAATATCGCTCATGCGCTTGAGCGTTAGCTCCGTGTACTCCCCGATGGGGCGTACGAGCTTAACCTCGACAGGGCCTACTGGCGTCTGGACGACCTCGCCGTAAGGCACCGAGATTGGTTTTGCTTGCTTAATGACCTTGGTCTTGTACTTGCCCTTAATGTCTGAGATCACGACTCTATCCTTGTGCACAGCGACCTCCATCTGCCATGAGTCGAAGCCATCGAGCTCCTTGCTCAAGAAGCGCAGATCAATAGGGCAATCTGGATAGATATCCTTACCCTCGTGCCAGTAGACAACGGTATAGTTCAGGCGACTGCCCGCATTGACGACAATCTGTGTAGACTCGAAATACTTGACTGCAATATCACGGTCATAGGGATTGACCATAGCCCACTGCGGGCGATAGCTCTGCTGCGGATCCGTCTCTAGCGCCTTGCTCACACGATAGCCTTGCCCCGGGTCGCTATACTTGATGCGGTAGGTGGTGAAGTACTCTCGTGTAGGCATAGGTGTGGTGGGTCGCCACACAAGTTTGATGGCTACGACGATGAGCAGACTAGCCAAGATATAGATAGGGCGCTTGAGCAGCAAGCGCACAAAACTCGTCAGGAGTGAGCTGGTAAAACCACTAGAGGTCGGAGGATTGGGTGAGTTGATCATCTAATGTAGGTGTTTGATCTTGCTGTTGGTTCTCTTGGCTCTGCTTGAGCTCGTCAATCAGTTTGTTGGCATCTTCGGCAGTAAACTTCTGTAGGTTCGTCACCATACAATCCATTTGGATAAACTGCCCATACTCGTTGCATTGTTTCACATAGCCTCTGATTAGGGGCATGATATCGCTGTTGTAGGGGAGTAGGACGACGAATATATAGAAACACTCGCCCCATATCTCCTCCTCTAGGCTACCGCCCTCCTCACTACAGCAGCGGCGTAGCTCCTCTGTCATCAGCTCCTGCTGATAGGGTAGCCAAGGGGCAAAGTCCCGACTAAGGACAATCCCATTGATGCGAATAAGCGTCCCGGAGCCTCCTAGCCCACTGGTCATAGCGACCTGACGCTCGCCTAGCAAATCTCCTACGATGCTGATGCGCAGCTGTAACTCGGCCAGCAGTGCCCACTCTCGTTTGGAGCCTGTGAGCTCTGGCAGGACTAGCTCGATCGCACGCAGAGCAGCGATACTCTCGGTGCAGGCGAGGCTGGCAAATACACGGCGCAGAAGCACTTCGCTCGGGGTGTCCATCATCAGTAGCTCGTCCATGCGTCTGATAAGCTCGTCTTCGTCGAGGTGGAGCTTGCCCTGCTCTACCCGATCTCTGAGCCGATGTACATAGCGAAAGAAGCTAGCCTGCTTGGGCATAGCCACAGGCTCTCGCAGCTGATGAATCTGCTCGGGCCGAATGAGCTCCTGTAGTTTATCGAAATCTTCCAAGGTGTAACATATATTTTAAGCCACTACGGCAAAGATAAACATACTAAACTATATCACATACCTCTAGCAAACTTAGTTTATACGACAGGACTCGCCTACTTCACCTCCTTCGTCAGAGCTGACTTAATCTATGAACAGAACGCACATTTACAAAATTTATCTACTCCATTGCACTCTCGGTGCTCTATGCATACGCCCCCGACCAACCCACAGACTCAAATACAAACCTCGTATTTGCCCCCTAGCGAGCCCTACACGGCACTCGACCTCGTTTTGGCTCTCGAACCCAGCCAAACGAAAACAACGGCTTAAAACAAGAAAAACACAAAACATTATTGATCAGACATATAGACCCACACATAAAGCGGTTTTATAAACTTATCTCACACTTTTGGGATTTTCTTCCCATCAATCTTTGAGGATTGGTGGACACATCGTAGCGGATTGATCCTACAACTACCCCAAATCTTCCCACTGACTCCATCTCTCCACCCGAACAAACTTTAAGAACCACCGTCCCATTCCAATAAAAACCTCAACAAAACCTTAACATTTCTTAACCAAAAAGTAGAGAAATAGACTAGCAAAGCCTTGGGATCTGCGACACAGCACGCAGCGTTCATACAGAGCTGAGCCAGATTAACACAGGACTAGAGCCTAGGAGCTACTGACAGAGGTCGGATTATATGCCCTCAATGAGCGAGCTATGATACCCCGGAGCATTGAGGGCTCTACATTAATAACTATCTTTGTGGCTTACAAAACAAATGACATTAGACGAACTATATGCAAGATAAGATTAAGCAACTGCTCGACGAAATCGAGGCACTTGCTGCCGAGAGCCTAGAGCAGGTAGAGGAGCTTCGCATCAAGTATATCAGCAAAAAGGGACTTGTATCTCAACTGTTTGAGGACTTCCGAAGTGTCCCCAACGAAGAGAAGCGCCTCGTAGGTCAGCTACTCAATCAGCTCAAGGAAACGGCACAAAATCGTATCAATAGCCTACGAGATGCACTCCAAAACAAGGGAGCAGAGGCCAAGGAAATCGACTGGAGCCGCACGGCCTACCCTACACCTCTAGGGACACGTCACCCTCTGACGCTCGTACAAGAGGAGATCTGCTCTATCTTCGCTCGTCTAGGGTTCTCTATCGCCGAGGGGCCAGAGATCGAGGACGACTGGCACGTATTCTCCTCGCTCAACTTCGCCGACGATCACCCTGCCCGAGATATGCAGGACACCTTCTTCGTGCAGAACGTACCCGGCAGCCTACTGCGTACTCATACCTCATCGGTACAGAGCCGAGTGATGAGCACCCAGCAGCCACCACTGCGCATCATCTGTCCCGGACGTGTGTATCGCAACGAGGCCATCAGCTACCGTGCACACTGCTTCTTCCATCAGATGGAGGCACTCTACATCGACCAAGATGTATCTTTCGCCGACCTCAAGCAGGTACTGCTCTACTTCGCCCAAGAGATGTTCGGTCCCGAAACCAAGATCCGCCTACGCCCCTCCTACTTCCCCTTCACAGAGCCTTCGGCAGAGATGGACATCAGCTGCAATATCTGTGGTGGCGAGGGCTGTGCCTTCTGTAAGCATACTGGTTGGGTAGAGATCCTCGGGTGCGGTATGGTAGACCCCAATGTACTGGAGAGCTGTGGCATCGACAGCAAACGCTACTCTGGCTATGCTCTAGGTATGGGCATCGAGCGCATCACGAACCTCAAGTATCGTGTCAAGGACCTGCGCCTCTTCTCGGAGAATGACCAGCGCTTCCTCGACCAGTTTAAGGGAGCGCACTAGACCCAAGGTGGTATGACGAGAAAGGAGCGATTTGCAGGCATCATCGGCTGGTTTGAGCAGAACGTGCCAGTGGCAGAAACCGAGCTCAACTACACGACGCCCTTTGAGCTCCTTGTGGCCGTAGTCCTATCAGCTCAGTGCACAGACAAGCGGGTGAATATGGTGACGCCTCGGCTCTTCATGGAGTACCCGACGGCATCAGCCATGGCACGAGCTAGCGAAGAAGAAATCTTCGACCTAATCCGTAGCATCAGCTACCCCAACAGTAAGTCCAAGCACCTCGTGGGGCTGGCACAGATGCTGATCGCCGACTTTGGCGGAGAGGTCCCTCAGGGGCGTGAGGAGCTGATGAAGCTCCCGGGTGTTGGGCGCAAGACAGCGAACGTGATTAGCTCTGTCATCTTCGACGAACCGACGATGGCGGTAGACACGCACGTCTTCAGAGTATCGGAGCGCATCGGACTGACCACACGCTCCAAGACTCCGCTCCAAACCGAGCAGGTACTCATACAGCACATTCCCGAGGCCATTATCCCCAAGGCGCACCACTGGCTGATCTTGCACGGGCGATACATCTGCCTAGCTCGGCGCCCTAAGTGCGAGGCTTGCGGACTAACGCCTTGGTGCCGCTACTGGAGTACTAAGCAAAAAGCAGAGGCTAAGGCCAAGGAGAAGGCCACGAAGTAATGATTAACAAGAAGCACATCACGACGACAATATGACAGAGAGAACTTTCAACCTCAATAATAGCGTTGCCCCCGTAACCCTACGCCTAATCATCATCAATACGCTCATTTGGCTGGCTCAGATGGTGGCGGAGCATCGCTTCGGGATCGACTTGGGTCAACTGCTGGGGCTACACTATTTCCCCGCCGAGGACTTCAGCATCACCCAAGCGCTGACCTATATGTTCCTACACAGCACGGACGGGATCAATCATCTATTCTTCAACATGTTCTCGCTATGGATGTTTGGTAGTGTGATTGAGCGATTTTGGGGGGCAAAGCGCTATCTATTCTTCTACCTGACCTGCGGACTGACCGCAGGGCTGGCACAAGAGCTGGTCTGGCACTACGAACTCAGGAGCCTAATTCCTCTGGCCAATGAAATGATCAACCTAGGCGATGGCATCGTCCGTTACGGTCGGGAGATACTCAATCTGCCCATGACAGTGGGTGCTTCGGGAGCTGTTTTCGGGCTTCTGCTAGCTTTCGGTATGCTGTTCCCCAATAGTGTCATCTTTTTATTCTTCCTACCTATACCAATTAAGGCTAAGTACTTCGTTATTATCTACGGTCTGATAGAGCTATTCCTCGGCATCAACCCTTCGTGGGGTAGCAATGTCGCCCATTTCGCTCACTTGGGTGGTATGCTCGGCGGTTTTATACTGATCAGACTTTGGAGAAAGAAGGGAGATATTGATGGCCCGTACAACTAATAGACTACTCGATACCAAGACTTGGGGACTGCTTGAGTGGAGCATAGCCTGCAATGTGGGCATCTCTCTGCTCGTTTGGATTAGCGGCTCTATCCTCGCTCTAGTAGGCTTGCCTGCTGGTTGGCTGGGGCGTTTGCTCAAGTTCGTTCCCGACACCTATTGGCTCGTGAGGCGCCCTTGGTCCGTGCTAACCTATTCGCTGGTGCACAGTGGGCTGCTACATCTGGCCATCAATATGGCGATCTTGTGGTTCATCGGGCGCAGATTTATCGAGGTCTTCGGGGAAAGGCGCTTTGTGCCACTCTACCTCATGGCTGCCCTCTCGGGCTCACTGCTCTATCTAGGTGGCTATTCGCTCCTACAAGCATTGGGCATTTTCGTCCTTCCGCTGGGCCTTGTCGGTTCGTCTGCGGCTATTATAGCACTGATTTTTGCCTTGGCTTTCTATACTCCTTGGCTCAAGCTCCAGACTCCACTCGGGCGCATTGGGTACGCTCAGATGGCAGGTGGTATCCTTCTGCTACAGCTACTACTCATGTTGGATAACCTAGGCGGACAGCTCGCCCACATAGGCGGAGCGGCTGTTGGCTTTGTTTTCGGCTATTGCCTACGCAAGCAAGGGCGAGATATCACGGAGCCAATCTCCAAACTTATTGACCGTCTAGCTGTTTTGCTAAGACAGAAGAGGCCTAATAGGACAAAAAAAACAAGAGAAAAGACCGACCTCCCTGTCAATCAGATCCTAGACAAGCTCCGCCAGTCGGGCTATGGTAGTCTGAGTGCAGACGAGAAACGGCAACTCTTCTCGGCCTCCGATAGGGACAAGAAGCAACAATCGTAGCGGATCGACCCTACGACACAGCACAATGAGATTAAGGCGATGAAGTTATTCCTCCTCAAAGCTTGGCGCATCATACGTGGCAGCCTGCGCTGGACGCTGTACCTCGTGACAGCTCTAGTGGCGTGCCTCTACCTGCTCGGTGCCCACTCGCCTTACATTCGCCCCACACTCACGACCATACCAGCCCTACTCGGGCTTACTTTCCCCATACTATTCGTGCTACAACTAACGGTCAGCCTATACTGGTTTGTGCGTGGACGATGGCGTATGGTTGGGCTAATGGCGATCATCTTCGCTCTATCTTGGAGCGCCCTCTCGGCTTATCTACCGATTAATCGCAAGTGGGAGCATGAGCCAACCGAGGCAGGCAAACAGATCAAAGTCCTCTCCTACAATACCAGTGCTTTCGGCTTCAAACGACACTCGCCCTCTAGCCCAAACCCAATCCTCCAATACATCAAGAGCACCGACGCCGACATTGTCTGTCTTCAGGAGTCAATGCTCGCAGATAAGGCTGAGTATGGTGTTACTTTCAAGCAGCTCAAAGCATATCTCGGGGAGCAATATCCACACATTGACCAGCGCAATGCTCAGAAGCATGGTAGCACGCTGATTTTACTCTCCAAGTATCCGATCAAAGAAGTACATCGCTTCCCGATCAAGTCGCACGCCAATGGCGCCGTTTGGTACAAGCTACAAGTTGATGATCGTGAGATCATGGTAGTCAATCTGCACTTGGAGTCTTTTCGTCTGCGCAAGAAAGATGGCGAGGGCTATGTACAGCTCGTACGAGAGCGACAGGCTCTTCGGCTCAAAGAAGCCCTTAATGCCAAGTTCGCCCCTACCTTCAGAGCACACAATGTGCAGGCTGATATGATTGCTCGGCAGATAGAAGACTATGGAAGCGAGCGGGTCATCGTCTGCGGCGACTTCAACGATACGCCCATATCCTACGCCCGTCGGCGAATTGCGCACTCACTTCAGGACGCTTATATCGAGCGAGGCAACGGTTTTGGCTTTAGCTACACGACGTGGTTCTTCGTCGTTCGCATCGACCATATCCTCTGCGGCGGAGCTTTCGTTCCTGAGAGTTCGTACGTTGATGACGCCGCTACCATGAGCGATCACCACCCAATCCACGCAACGCTTTGGTTGCCTAATCCAAAGCAATAGACCTAATCATAGACAGTTCACTAAGCCTCGACTAAACTCTAGGTCAGAGGCTAGACATCTGAGGCGAGCTGACGCAGAGCTTCTCCGATGTGATTAACCAGATCGCTGGGGAGCACCGACTCGATCGACTGACGAGCCGCACACAAATCGGCGACTTGTCCGTGCAGATAGCAGGCCAGTAGTGTGGCAACGAGGCTACCGTATCCACGAGCCATCAGACCGAGCAAAAGTCCCGTGAGCACATCACCGCTACCCGATCGGGCAAGAGCGGCATTTCCCGTAGTATTGAAGTAAACATTATCCGAGGCACGACAGATCGCCGTATAGGCTCCCTTGAGTACAACGGTGGCATCGAGCCGTGAAGCGAGTTGCTTAGCCAACTCGACCCGCTCGAGCGAGGTGGTATGGCCGCCGAAAAGACGCTCCTGATCTCTACGTGAACAGAGCAGGACGCTACCACGTGGCACGATATCGAGGAGCGAGCGATTGTGTGCGAAGCGCTGGATCGCCCAGTCGTCGAAGATCATCGGGCGAGAACTGCTAGTCATCAGTTGGCGCAGAAGGCTCTCACTCATCGCAGGCTCGTCCATGGCAGTACCAATAGCAATGGTCTGATACTGCCCAAGGTGCTTGGGTAGCTGCTCAAACTCCTGCCCACCAGCCAAACTGGCTAGCAACTCGGGCTGAGCGATCTGTAAGGAGGTCGCAAGAGGTGTGAGGGTATGCACTGTTAGCTCACCGCAACCAGCCCGTAGAGCAGCCCTGAGGGCTAGTAGGAGATGCCCAACCTTGCTCGTAGAGCCCCCAATCAACAGAGCCGAGCCACACGCCTGCTTGTCCGCAAATGGCTGACGAGTCAGGAGCGATGCCCCTAGCGTCTGCTCACTCTGGAGGTAATATCGACTATTGACATCTTGGTGTAGCCCCTCATCAATCCCGATAGGGAGTACCTGCCACTGCCCTACGTATGGTGCAGACTCTCCAAAAAGCAACGACAGATAAGGCGACTCGAAAGCAATCGTATGCGTAGCACGAACGACCTGCTCGAGCGGATTGGTCGAGTTATCCTCGGCGTACAAACCCGAGGGTATCTCGATGCTGACAATAGGCAGCCCTGACTGATTGATCTTATCCACGACCAAGGCATAGCCACCGCTTAGAGGCTTGGTTAGCTCCCCCCCGAATAGCCCATCAATAATCAGCTCGCCTGCTTGGAAGTGTGGTGGACGAAACTCCGTCGAAACCTCGGTCAGTGGCACCTCCGTCCCCTCAAGCCTAAGCCTCTGAGCCTCGCAGCTCTCGCTAAGTTTGCCTTGGCGATAGAAGAGGTAAACCTCGGGGCGATAGTTACGCTCACGAAGCAAGCGAGCGATAGCTAGTGCATACGCTCCATTCTCTCCCGCACCAGCGAAGATATGCACCCGTCTTTGGCTAGGACTATGTAGGCGTGTAAAGGCGTAGACGAACCGCTGTGCGATGCGCTCTACGAGGTCGGCTGGTGTTAGCCCGCCCCTGCGACAGGCAGTTTGATATAGCTCTTGGAGCTGGAGGGGTGAATAGATCTTATTCATCGTTTGGACTTATTTGGGAGCATGACCTAGCCAACCTCTTGGAGTCGTGGGCTAGACCAATTACCTCGGTGGGATTACCTCAATCTGATTTCCTTACAAATTTATAGTAACGTTTGGTCTTTTTCCAATTTATCAGCCCAAAAGTCCCTATATCATTGCTCCTAATCCAAATCTACAACCGTAATCCCAGCCCCACCGAGCTGCACATGCTCGTCGGCATAACGGCGCACACCGGGCACACCGCTCAGGTAACCTCTCACTGCTTCACGCAGAGCTCCCGTACCCGTACCATGCAGAATGCGCACACGGCTCATACCTAGCTGTAGAGCATCATCTATAAAGTAGGCTGTTGCATCGATCGCCTCGCTTGCTCTGAGGCCTCTGAGGTCAAGATCTTGTTTGAAGTGCAACCGCTTCTCATGGATCTGATCGATGACGGACTTGCCAGCAGAGGTACTGCGAACAGGGGTCTTGAGGCTCTGCCCTGCCTGCTTAATCTCTTCTTCGCTAGCCAGATGTAGCCGATCGAGTGGAACAGTCATCTTGAGCATACCGAGAGCCACGACTGCCTCACGCTTATCTACAGAGAGGACTGTCCCGAGGCTGCGCTGCCCCTCTAGGCGCACTAAGTCGCCCTCCTGCAGGCTACGTGCCTTGTCTTGTAGGCGATGCTCTCGTGCCTGCTCACTGGCGGCTCTGAGACCTAGGCCAACGCTCTGCCCCTTCTTGCTCTCGCCCTTGGCCTTACGCTCTCGTCGGCGCAGGAGCTTCTCGACCTCTCGCTTGGCCCGTTCACTGGCCTGCAGGTCTTCTTGCTCGACCTCTTGTAGACTATCTTGATAGCTCTTGAGCTCCGCCCTTAGACTAAGTGTACGCTCACGCTCCGCCTCGGCTTCCTTGATCTCTCTGATAGTTCGCTCGATACGACTGTTGGCCTCTTGGACGATGCGCTCTGCTTCTTTTTTCGCCTCGGCAAGGACAGCACGTCTAGCTCTCTGCGTTTCGTCTGCCTCTAGGCTATATCGCTCTGCGGCATCTTGTAGTTTCTTCTCTTCCTTGCGGATATTCAGGCGCTTCTGCTCCCAGTAGCGCTTATCTCGGATAATATCCTGCAAGTACTTGTCCATATCAATATAGTCCGAGCCTACGTACTCACTAGCACGGGCGATTACTGCCTCCGACAGCCCGATCTTGCGGGCGATCTCTATGGCGAAGGAGCTACCCGGGCGACCAATCGAGAGGCGAAAAAGGGGTTGTAGGTGGTGGCGATCGTAGAGCATCGCTCCATTGACGAGCCCGGGGGTATCCTCGGCGAAGGTCTTGAGGTTCTGATAGTGCGTGGTGATGACGCCATACGCCCCCTCGGCATTGAAGCGCTCTAGCAGAGCTTGAGCGATTGCCCCGCCTATCGTAGGCTCGGTACCACCACCAAACTCATCAATCAAGAGGAGCGTAGTGGCATCGCTATGTCGTTCAAAGTGTTTCATATTAGACAGATGAGAGCTATACGTACTCAGATCGTCCTCGATGCTCTGCTCATCGCCTATGTCAATGAAGAAGTGCTTGAAAATCCCGACCCGAGAGTGGTCGCCCATAGGTACCGGGATACCACACTGAAGCATATATTGTAGGAGCCCCACGGTCTTGAGGCAAACAGATTTACCCCCTGCATTAGGGCCAGAGATGATGAGAATACGCCCCTCGTCTGGACTGAGTTTGATATCGAGGGGGACGATCTCTCGCCCCGAGGAGCGCAGGCTACGCTGCAGCAGCGGGTGACGTGCGACATACCACTCTAGGCAGGGCTGGGCATCAACTCTAGGGCATAGCCCCTCAACCTCCACAGCCCAGCGAGCCTTAGCGAGGACTAAATCGAGATGAGCCACTAGCTCGTAGGCACTGAGCAGGTGGTTGATATTGGGACGTATCTTGGAGGCAACCTCGGTGAGGATACGCACAACCTCTCGGCGCTCCTCGCCCTCGAGTTCACGAATACGGTTGTTGGCCTCTACAAGCTCCACGGGCTCTACATAGACTGTCTTACCCGTGCCAGACTCATCGTGGACAATCCCCTTGATCTTACGCTTGTGCTGTGGCGATACGGGGATCACCAATCGCCCATCACGCAGAGCTGGCTGCACATCGGCCTCTACCCAGCCCTCTGTACGTGCTGCACGCAAGATGCGTTGTAGTGTACCCGATAGGCTTCGCTCCGTTTCCATCAGCTCGCGACGGATACGCAGTAGCTCACGGCTTGCATTGTCCTTAATACGCCCTTCTCGGTCAAACAGCAAACGAATGTTTTGCTCAATCTTGGGGAATACTGGCGCACGCTTGAGCCTAGCACCCAGTCGAGGGTACTCATAGGCCAGACTATCGTCCTCTATCGTCCCTGTCGTATGCTCTTGGGTAAAGAAGCGATGCAGGGCATGCAAAGCATCTAGCATCTGTACGAGATCTAGCAGCTCGGCCTCCTCGAGATAGGTGCGATCTGGGCGAATGCGGTGTAGTGCCTCTCGGCAATCTGCCAGATTGAGCGAGGGGATACTCTGCCCTGCCCGTAGCACAGCGAGCATCTCGCCAGCCTCATCTAGGGCTAGCTGTATGGCGCTCTGCTCTGTGTCGGCCTGTAGCCCCTCGACCAAACCACGGCCAAGTTGACCAGAACAGAGAGCGGAGAGAAGCTGACAGACTTCGTCGAAGCCTATTTTTTGTCTAAAATTATTGGGGTAAACCTCTGGGGCTATCATCTAAATTGCTAAAGTCTTAATGATTGGCACTCTTGGTGCTGTCCAAGATGCTGAGGGACAAAATTACACCATTGCCCTCAGATTAGGGCTATCCCACTAACCGAATACATAAATTTACATTTAGGTATTACGTTTGCAGCCTCTGCAAGACAGAGGTCTGTGAGCAGGGACAAAAGGGGCAGACCTCGCTCCTGCCCTCTAGCAGGCTCTAGGTTGCGTTGGTCTGCGTTTGGGGTACTCGACCTAGCTAGGCGAAAAGACCCTGCTTAAACAAGTCCAAAATAAATATTTGATAATCAAATTTATAAGAATATCAAGCAAGCATTTCTATGAGCAACTAACCAACTTCTCCGGATTTCTTCCCATCAATCTTTTTGGATTAGTGGATACACCTTGGGGGATTAGTCCTCCAAACCGAATAAATCTTCCCATCAATCCTCCTGCCAAGCCTCAGAAGCCTTCACAAAACACCTTGGTATTATCTAAAAACCTTGAATAATTCCTTTACACTTCTTAACCAAAAAGATGACAAACGAAGCATCAACACAAAAAAAGACTGTGCCGAAGCAATTGCCTCGACACAGCCCTGTTTATTGAATTGGAGTTGGAGTAGCAGACTACTAGAGATCGCCCTTCATGGCTGTTAGCCAAATCTGAATGCGCTCCTCTGTCATATCAGACTGATTAACATCGTCGATACATAGACCGATGAGCTTGCCGTCTTCTTCGCAGCGAGTAGCATCGTAGCTATATCCCTCTGGCGTATAAGCCCCGATGAAGCGACAGCCTGAGCCAGATAGCTCCTGCTTGATTTCGGCGAGAGCTTCGCAGAATGAGTCTGGATAGCTATCTGCATCACCGCAGCCAAATAGACCTACAGCCTTGCCGCTGAGATCCTGAGCAGCTAGATCGGGCAAGAAACCAGCGAAGTCGTCTTGTAGCTCGCCGATACCCCATGTAGAGCTCCCGAGCAATAGTACCTCAAACTGTGCTACATCAGATGCGCTAGCGTTGGCAACGTCATAGCAATGAGCTTCTGCACCTACAGCCTTGGCGATACGCTGTGCAAGCTCGGAAGTTGAGCCAGTAGATGACCCATAAAAAACACCGATTTTTTTCATTTTGAGAGATGTTGTTGGTTAGGATAATTAACTAATTTGATTTCTACTAGGCAAAGGTATAGCATCATCAGAGCATCAAGTATCCCCAATTGTAGGTATTTTATGCTTTTTGTTCGGACGATTTAATCCTTAGTCTTAGGGAGTTTGCCAAATCTCCCAAGCCGCCAAGGCCTGCTTGTGGAGCATCTCCAATCCGTTTTTAGTTTGTGCCCCTTGCCTCTTGGCCTCGGCAAGGAAACCCGTTTCGCTTGGATTGTAGATCAGATCATAGCAGAGGTGCCGATCCGTGAGCTTCTCGTAGGGGAATAGAACCACCTCTCCGCAGTGCAACCCCACTGGCGTGGCCTGCACGATCAACCTAGCCTCTGGCAGATACGCCTCTATACTGTCGTAGCCTATGGTCCCCTCTCGAGGCGAACGACTGACAAGGCAGGCATCAATCCCGAGTTGCTCAAGGGCATAGGAGGCAGCTTTGGCTGCTCCACCCGTGCCGAGTATCAGAGCCTTTGCACCACTTAGATCGGACAAATAGGGCAATAGAGAGTCCCTAAAGCCAATGATATCTGTATTGTGTGCAGCAATATGCTTGACCTGCCCACGAGCATCTCGGCGTATGTGCAGCACATTGGCTGCCCCAGTGGCGACAACCTCTGCCGATAGCTCCGTGGCATACTCGACTACAGCCTCTTTGTAGGGCGAGGTCACATTGAGCCCGTAGAGATTGGTCTGCTTCTGAAGCAGAGAGCCGAGCAAGTCAATCGAACTAAGCTCATAAGGCGTATAATAGGCAGCTATATGCTCACGCTCAAAGAGCTGAGAAAAAAAATCCGCTGAGAAGGAATGTCCCAGCGGATAGCCAATCAGGCCAAATTGTTTTGGATTATTTGATGCCAACATAGATAGCGCAAGTACCGGGGGTTAGGGACTGGTAGTAGGCAGTGCCGAAGCCAGCCTCCTCAAGGATCCTCGTCATTGCCTCCCTCTGTGGGACGGCAGCGATAGACTCAGGGAGGTATTTGTAGGCTCTGTCGTCGTCCGAGATGAGGCGCCCCACTAGCGGTATGAAGTGGCCAGCATAGAGCTTGTATCCCATACGCATGATGAGGTTCTCAGGCTCGGTTAGCTCAAGGATCACTACGGGCTTGCCGGGGCGAAGCACTCGGTAAATCTCCTTGGCGGCACGAGGAATATCGTCAAAATTGCGGATACCGAAGGCGATCGTCACCGCATCGAACGAATTATCCTCCAGAGAAAGCGCCGTACAGTCCTCACGAGCAAAACTAATTCGCTCGTCCAAGCCGAGCGAGTGCACCTTGTCTTTGCCCACACGCATCATCTCCTCCGATATATCTACCCCTAGCACCTCCTCGATGCTAGGGATAGCAGTGACCAGCTCGATGGCCAAATCGCCTGTTCCAGTAGCCACATCAAGTACCTTGCTAGGCTTGTATGGCTCGAGTAGTGCGAGCGCTTGCTTACGCCAGCTCTTGTCTAAGCCGAGCGATATGATGCGGTTGAGGCGATCGTAGGTAGGTGCGATACGATTGAACATACGCTGCACCTGCTCCACCTTGGGCGCTTCGTCCTTGTAGGGTGTAATCATCTAAGTGCCTCCCTTAGATTTCGCTCAATGCGCTGTGCAATATCTTCGCTGTCTGCCTTAACGAAGGGGCGACCTGTCACCTGTTCGTACAGCTCGATGTATCGCTCCGACACACTCTGGCAGTACTCTGGCGTCATCTCTGGCACCTGATCGCCCTCACGTCCTTGGAAGCCCTGCTCGATGAGCCATTGGCGCACAAACTCTTTGGACAGTTGTTTCTGGGGCTGACCACTCTTGAAGCGCTCTGCATAGCCATCGGCATAGAAATAGCGGGACGAGTCGGGCGTGTGGATCTCGTCGATCAGATAGATCTTGCCGTCCTTCTTGCCAAATTCGTACTTCGTGTCTACGAGGATTAGCCCACGCTCACGAGCCATCTCTTGGCCACGTGCGAAGAGGGCGTAGGTGTATTGCTCGAGTTGTTTGTAGTCTTCCTCCGTGACGATACCTTGAGCGATGATTTCCTCTCGTGAGATATTTTCGTCGTGCCCCTCATCGGCCTTAGTCGTTGGGGTAATGATTGGTGTAGGGAAGGCTTCGTCCTCACGCATACCGTCGGGCAGAGTAATCCCACAGATGCTTCGCTCGCCAGCCTTGTAGGCACGCCAAGCACTACCAGTGAGGTAGCCACGGATCACCATCTCCACCTTAAATGGTTCGCAACGATGACCAAGCGAAACCATTGGGTCTGGCGTAGAGATAAGCCAGTTGGGCACGATGTCTTTGGTTGCCTCTAGGAAGTAGGTAGCGATCTGGTTCAGCACTTGCCCCTTGTAGGGTATCCCCTCGGGGAGTACTACGTCGAAAGCAGAGATGCGGTCACTAGCTACCATAGCCACTAGCCCCTGCTCAAGGAAATATACGTCACGCACCTTGCCGTGGTAGACGCCCGTCTGACCGGGAAGCTGGAAGTTGGTTGTTGTTAAAGTCTTATTCATCGCAAATCTTAGTTATTAGTATCGTTAGACGTCTGTATTTCTCGTCTATCGGCGTTGTCGTAGACCTCAACGATACGCTCGACGAGTGGGTGGCGGACAATGTCCGTTTTGGAAAAGCGAATGAAGCTGATACCTGCGACCTCCCCTAACTTCTCAGTGGCGTCTTTGAGTCCAGACTTCACTCCACGGGGCAGGTCTATCTGAGTGGTGTCGCCCGTGACGATCATCTTGCCATTGTTGCCAAGGCGTGTGAGGAACATCTTCATCTGCTGTGGGGTGGTATTCTGTGCCTCGTCTAGTACCACAACGGCATCGCTGAGCGTACGCCCACGCATAAAGGCAAGCGGAGCAATCTGGATAATGCCTGTGTCTAGGAGATCTTTGAGCTTAGGGGCAGGGATTAATTCGCCTAGAGCATCGTAGAGTGGTTGCAGATAGGGGTCCAACTTATCCTTCATCTCTCCGGGGAGGAACCCAAGCTTCTCGCCAGCCTCTACGGCAGGACGAGAGAGAATGATGCGACGCACCTGCTTATTCTTGAGGGCTTTCACCGCCAAACAGATGGCGATAAACGTTTTGCCCGAGCCCGCAGGTCCAATAGCAAAAGTCAGGTCACAGCTATCGAACTGCCGTACCATACGCTTTTGGTTTTCGCCACGAGCGCAGATAGGTTTGCCGTGTAAACCATAGATAATGGTGTTGCTCGGTGCTTGTTCTTCGCTCTCGCTGGCGGTGTCGTCCCCTTTGACCACCTCAATAATCTGCGCCTCGGTAAGCTGATTGTAGCGCACACAGATCCCCTCGAGCCGCTCAAGGGCAGAGAGAATGCGCTCGGCCTCGGGCTGAGCTGCGAGCACTTTGATCACATTGCCGTGCAGCACTAGCCGACAGCGAGGGAAGAGGTTGGAGAGCGTGATGAGGTTTACTTTGTTCGCTCCGACAAACTGCTGTACGTCAGCCTCCTCTAGTACGTAGATACGTTCTATCATTGGTCTAATCTCTATGTGTATCGCAGAGCATCTGAGCGATGCGGCTGCTCCAGTCTGCGTACCGATCCATCATATCTTCTAGGCAGACCGGCAAACGATAGGCCCACTTTTGATGTGGATCCTCGGGGTGATTGATTTGTTCGTCCTCGGGGGCGAGCAGATGAAGTCGGCTGTCTATGGCCATCCAGTCCGCTATGGGCAAAACGACAAACATAGCAGGCGAAGAGAGGTGAGCACGAACGATACGCTCCATGACCTCGGCTACGGGCGCCTCGGCCCATAGCTCCGAGTGAGGTAGTTGATTCGCCAAATAATGCTCCCTCTGCTCTCGGCTCAGCTGTGTCCACCACAGACGCAGGGGTGCCATATCGTGCGTAGAGGTTGTGCAGATCGACAGATAGGGAATGGAGTGCATGGGTACTAAACCCGTAGCTGTCGGCGTCTTGGGCATACGCTCCAAATCGAGGGTAAGGATCTGCAATTCGTCCAAGACCTCGGGGACGGAAGCGGGGATCATACCTAGATCCTCGGCACAGACGAGCATATCCGTACTCTCGAGTAGGGGGATTAGGCGCTGGGTTGCGGTACGCTTCCACAGCTCGTTGTGCACCTCGTAGTAGTAGTGATGATTGATTTTGTCCCACAGCCTACGAGCCTCGAGGCTCCAACGCTTGTAGAGCTTCGTTTTGTCGAAAGCGATGCGTGGATGATAGGAGCCGGGCTGATTCATATCCTCGACCAATGCAACCTCTTTGCACAGCTCGATGAGCAAGGCTCTTGTAGTTTCTCCTCCCGGAATGCGCTCCACAGGAAGACTTGCATAGGCGCTCTGCTGAGTGTAGCTCAGTCTATAAAATTTACTTCGCTCTATGGGGATAACAAGCCCCGATGCCACAAGTTCTTTGACTCTACGAGGGAAGAGCTCTTGCAGATCTTCTGCATGAACGCAAGGATATATCAGGGCTTCTAGGCTACCAAGCAGGGCAAATTGCTTAGCCCAGAAGTTGCCACAGAGCGGATAGGCTGGTGTAAAGTGCCCAAGCAACCCCGAGTACTGAGTCCGTGGGATCTCCCAAATACGGAAGAAACCTAGAATATGGTCGATACGGAAAGACTTGAAGTATGCCGACATACGCTCGAAGCGTCTACGCCACCAGAGCATATTGTCCCGATACATTACCTCCCAATTGTAAGTAGGGAAGCCCCAGTTCTGTCCGTCCTCGGCGAAGTCATCGGGCGGAGCACCTGCCGATCGGCCAAGGTGGAATAGCTCTGGGTGCACCCACGTCTCGACGCTCTGTAGCGCCACCCCGATCGGGATATCACCCTTGAGCAGAACGCCTCGATCCTCGGCATAGGCTCGGGCCTGCAACAGCTGCTCGCTAAGCAGATATTGTAGATACTTATAGTACCCTGCTTGCCGACGATGCTCATCACTATCTAGTAGCTGAGCAATGGCGATGCGATTGTAGCAAGCATATTGCCCCCACTGCTCATGCGCCTGCCCCTCATTGAGGTCACGCAACAGACAAAACGCCGTATAGGGGACGAGCCATTCGGCATGCTGGAGCACAAAGTCCCGGAAAGGTTTCTTACGCATCAGCATAGCGCCATGATCCTCGTAGTGCAGACGCAGATACTCTTCTTTGAGTGCCATGACCTCGGGGTAGAGTAGCGTAGGGCTCATACGCAGCTGAGCCGCACGCTCCTCGAAGTGGCGCTGTAGCTCCCTATCCTTGAGAGGGGCTAGAGCTGATATATCGAGATAGATAGGGTGTAGTGCATCGACCGAGATCGCATTGTAGGGATACGAATCTCGCCAATCTCGGTAGTAGGTCGTGTCATTAATAGGTAGCAACTGTAGTACATGCTGCTTAGCTCCTGCCGCCCAGTCTATGGCCAAACGCAAGGTCCCGAAGTCGCCTACTCCCCAGTCACTCCTCCCTCTGAGCGAGAAGAGAGGTGCCACACTGCCGGAGAAGTGAGGCGTATAGTCCCCCTCCTCGAAGCTCATACCCGAGAGATAGATCGCATCGTAGCGACCGTGAGAGGGCAGGGTAAACTGCCGATTGTCCCGAGCTTCCCAGCGGATATGCCCACGAGCGTCCTCTGCCATGAAAAACTTGAACCACACATCACGGCTCGGCAACGCTGCTCTGTCTAGCACGATGCTGGCGTACCACTCACCCTTGCCCAAGTAGGACATCTGCACGGCCTTGTGTATATCCCAGCCTCCTAGCTGAGCCGTCGAGCCCGAGAGATAGAGCTGATGCCCACGTGGAACCGTGGGGGCATAGATCTGGAAGATAAGTTTCTCGCTGACCTCTAGACTTCGCTTGACGATTGTGCTACTCTCCTCCTCGTGCCTAAAAAGCACGTCATAGAAAGCAGAGCTGTAGAAGGGGGAATTGGGCGGACGATTGATCCAGTGGTCGTCCATGTGTATCGTGCGGAATGGTTCTTTGATCTGGAGGCGGTGCATACGCTTCCACTCACGGCGGAGTACTTGACCAGACTGATCCTTGACTAGATAGTAGTACGATAGATCTTTTCTACGTCCATCGACGAGGACACGGCCCGTCCACAGCTCCTCACCCTCTGCTTGTAGCTCAATCGCTTTGTCTTCGTCCCAGCTACCAAGCTCCGTAGTCGAACCGCTGATACACAGCTTATGCCCCCAATTAGCCTTATATTTTATCGAGAAGGTAACTTCCATTCACACAATAAATCAAGTGATGAGCAAAGTTACTCCATTTCTCCGTCATACGAAAGCTGTATCGGACGTCTGAAGACCTAGAACCTCGGCGTATCGGCCAAACCCTTCATTACGGATAATTTATATGATTTCATATATTTTATTGTTTTGTTGGCTAATTTGCTACCTTTGAGGCAATCGCAGGACACAGACTTGGTCTTTTTGTCTTATAGACAGAGCCGTGTTGGGCTGTGATTGAGGGAGCATAATGGCACCATATGGTCTATGTCTAGCCGAGGGAGTGTAGCCTGCCCTCCGCCAGTGCTGGAGCAGTGCTTTGGGTTACCATTATTAAATAGGATTTGACACACCTATATTATATGAGTAGGGCTGAAAACAAAGAGATATAGCAGAGGCTGGTGTCTAGGGAAATGTCGAGCGAAGCCTTGCCACTGACACACAAGCCCAAACAAGAGTAAGATAGAGAGGCAAAACTTAGATTTTGGCACTACTTAGAGGCCTCTAGTGCGATGCAGAGCAAGCGCATAGCTAGATCCCAAGCCAAAAGGAACAGCACTGAGGTACCGCGCCACGCCTACGAGAGAGCTAGTGGCAAGGACTACCCCAAATAGCCAAACAATAATCAACTACATTATGAACAAAGAACTGCACCAAGGGATGAGCCGCTACGCCTCGCTGGCACAAGCCCTACTGATAACCTCCCTACTCCTATGCTCTGGAGGTTTAGATCTAAACGCACAAATATCCATGTCACGCCTACAGCCGACCTCTTCGCTACGAGCAATGGAGGACCCTATCGCAGAGGGGCCGATTGTCCTAGATCACGACGAAGCCTATAAATGCCCCGTACAGGGTGCCTCCGACCAAGGTCGCTACATCTTTGGATATAGCTTCGACAGCTCTTTTATCTACGACAGAGAGAGCAAGCAGTACACCATACCCAGCACTGGCACACGTGTCATCTATGTCTGGGATAGTGGTGATGCTGTAGTTTTCGTCAATCAGAATAGCGGTGGTATTCTACCCAAGGGGAGTACGCAGGTCAAGTCCTTCACGTCGCCAAAAGCAGACTATCCCTACGTTGGTCCCATCTATGCGACCTCCAACACCCAATATATTATTGCCAACCTCTCTAATGGGGGCTATCATGTCTTGCCGGCCATCATCAGCCGCAGCGATGCGGGCACCTATGTAGTCAAGGAGCTACCTGCCCCCAAGGAGGATCTACTCGGGGGAGAAGCACAGTACACCCAAGCACGCTTCTGCGCAGAGGACGGCTCCATCGTCTATGGAGTACAAGTGGACTGGCATGGCATGTTTCACCGACTAGTACGCTGGGTACGGGACAGCGAAGGTAACTACCACTTCGAGGGTATGCTCGATGATCTTTTTTTCAACCTGCAAGCCCCCAAACCCGGACCAGAACCTCAGGAGAAAGACTACATCACAGTACCCGATACCGACCCCAAGTATCAAGAGCAACTGCAAGCCTACCACAAAGCAGCCCAAGAGTGGGCGAAGAAAGTACTCGCACGAACCAAAACGGTTTCATTCTTCTCCAAGAAGCTACAATTCTCTAGCGATGGCAACTTCATCTGCGGGGCAGTTCGTCAAGCAGAAGACGACGAAACGTACACGAAAGAGTATCCCTTACTCTACGACCTACGTAAGTCCGAAGCACAAATCATACGGGATATGGAAGGCTACTGTGCTGTAGATGTTTGGGGAGGCCAACACCTATTTTGCTTTACTGGGGCTCCTCCCATCGGTGGCTCGTCTGTATGGTCGCTCGCCACTAAGAAGCCTCAAGCCTTCCTCAAATGGCTATCGGCACGGTGTGGTAGAGATCTCAAGAAAGATTTCACCTACGAGAGCATCGATGATTTTACAGGAGAGAAAAAGGAAATCACGCTACCGGGCTACCCCACACGCTCTCGAGGAGGGCTAGTAATAACTTTCTTTGGTCTTGGGCAAAGTGAGGAACATAATGCACGCAATAGTTATTTGGTCTTCAAGAAGCCTTTCGGCACATTTATAGAGGAGGTGCAACCTAGAGAAGCAAACCTCTTCGGAGGCTATCAGGCTAGCACCAGAGCACTATACACCTCGGCCTCGGGCTGTCAGATCTCCGTCTACGATACCCAAGGGATACTATGCTTCCAAGGCGAGAGCAACACCGAGGGCGTCTGCCTACTGCCTCAATCACTAACGCAAGGGGCATACATCATCACACTAGTACACCCCAATAAGGGGAATACCTCCGTCAAACTGCATATAGACAAGTAAGGTGTACACCTAGCATTGGGAAGCTCCTAGACTGCTTCGGGGTTGTGTCAAAATTCATTTTTGGCACAGCCCCTTTTAATTTTAAGGTGTCTTAGAAGACGCAAGATGCAAGGATTGCGGAAATCGAGAGCAGAGCGGAGCACAGCAGCTTGTACATTATAAAATAGCGCACATCTATCTGTGGGCTTGGGCACTCTGGGTGCAGTACCAGATGACTGGGCTAAAAATCCTCGAGCCTAGAAATTGACCTTTCGCATTTTTAGTTAAAGTATGTAAATAACCTAACCTTAAATTCGGACGAATGGAGCGGCATTTTGTGGGGGAATTGCTTCACTCTTGCGGAGAAACTCAGAGAGTTTTTTGGGGATTGATGGACCAATACCCAGCGATATGTCCACTAATCTGAAGAAATTGGTGGGAAGAAATGCCCCAAAACCCGCGTCACTTGGCTAGAAGGGCCCACTCGGAGATACTATCAATCTAATTAATAAAGAATTACAAAGAGGCGTTTCTAGAGGGGTATTTTCATCCGTCTAGTACCAAGTGCCAGAATGAGGGCGAGCGGCTTCTAGAGCCCCTTAGGAGGCAAATACGCCCTCTTCTCTTTTTCGGCCCGTCGGCAGGAGATCTTCCCAACAACATTCTGAAAACTGCTCGAAAATATAAATCTGCGGAGGGGAGAGCATACCCCCACTCCGAATGTTGTTTGACGAGGCTCTGGAGGGAGCCTGTGGGAATTTCGCTGTGTTTTTTGTTATTAAGACAATAGTAGCCGAATAGGCTGCGTTTATCAGAAGTAATATCAAGATAGAAATAACAACCATTTAGTAAGCAGATATGAAGAAACTATGGAAAAATTTGGCATATGGTAGTGCCTTGGTAGCTGTGAGTGTGGTGGCCTCTGCCACTACGGTATTGGTTATGGATGCCGAGAGAGATGATCTCGACGAGATCGCCTACATACACCCCAACCAGTCTACCGCTCTAGACTATGGCTTCCAGAATACGGCATACAGCCATGGGAGCAAACCCGTAGGGGCAGCCCCAGACCTTACCCCAGCGGCCGAGAGCTCCGTGCTAGCTGTGGTGCACATCAAGGTAGAGAAGGAGCAGCAGAGCAGTATGTCGCAGGCAATTGACCCGTTTGAGTTCTTCTTCGGACGTGGCAGCGGTATGCAACGCCGCAATACCCCCGTGGTGGGCTATGGCTCTGGAGTCATCATCAGCAACGATGGCTACATCATCACCAACAATCATGTGATCGACAATAGCGACAAGGTGAGTGTAACGCTCAACGACAACCGTACCTTCAACGCCAAGCTCATCGGCACTGACCCCTCTACGGACATCGCTCTACTGAAAATCGATGCCAAGGAACTCCCAACCATACCTTTCGGCGACTCAGACAAGCTCCGCCTAGGCGAGTGGGTGCTGGCTGTGGGCAATCCGTTTAACCTAACGGGCACTGTAACGGCAGGAATTATCAGTGCCAAGAGCCGCAATACGGGCGCAAGTGCGTCGGGACAGCTCAAGGCCGAGGCTTTCATACAAACAGATGCGGCAGTCAATTCGGGCAATAGTGGCGGTGCGCTGGTCAATGCTGCGGGCGAACTCATCGGGATCAACACGATGATCTACTCCCAGACAGGCAACTATGCAGGCTATTCCTTTGCCGTACCCATCAACATGGCAGCCAAGGTGGTCGAAGACATCAAGAAGTTTGGCACCGTACAGAGAGCTCTGCTCGGAGTAGCTGGACGTGATGTAGATGCCGACCTCGTCAAGCAGGAGAATCTAAAGGTCAATAAAGGATTCTACATAGGCGACTTCTCCGAGATCAGTGCAGCCCTAGCGGCTGGCATCGAGAAGGGGGACGTACTTGTGGCCATCAACAACGCTCCCGTGGACAACTTCGGCCAGCTCCAAGAGCAGATTAGCCGCTATCGCCCCGGCGACGTCGTGCAGGTCAAGGTCAATCGTAAGGGTACGGAGAAGGTCTATAAGGTAACGCTCAAAAATGTAGACGGAGGTCAGGGCGTCATCAAGCAAAATAGCAATGCCGAGCGACTGGGAGCCCAGCTACGTGCCCTAGACAGCCAGCAGCTACGCAGCTACGGCCTATCGTATGGGGTAGAGGTGGAGCGCATCTCATCGGGTGCACTCAAGTCGGCAGGCGTCAAGGAGGGCTTCATTATCCTCACCGCCAACGACCGCCCCATCAGATCGGTGAGCGACCTAAACAAGGTAGTCAGCCAGACACTTGAAGCCCGTGGACGCTCACAGCGTCTGTACATCAGAGGCTTCTATCCTAGATCGGGAGATGTGGTGGCGTACGATGTAGAGCTCAAGTAAGATATCGCACGAGGGATATATGGCCCTCACGAGTTAGTAGTTTAGTCAATTAGGTTTGTATTTTTATTCCAAAGAAGCAGGCGGGTGTGGAGTTTATTTGGCCACGCCCGCCTTCATTATATGTGGTCTTCCTCGGCAGTAGCGACTCCCCTTGATGCCAACCGCTAGACCTATCCCCCTTGATTTTTACCAGATATTCGACCTAATTTTGTTTATATAATAAAACATCGCTAAATTTGCGGGCTTATTTTACATAAATAGAAAATAGAAAAGAAGCATATAGAGAAAAATAAAAACTCATATCCTCGGCTGATAAGATATAAGGGATCGTAGCAAAATGGATATATTGTAAGCGTATAACTAATAACGTAAGAAAGATGATGAAGAAAGTAACACTAATGGCACTGGGGCTATGCCTGATGAGTGCCTCGGTCTACGAGGCTCTAGCTCAGAAGCTCAGCTCGCCCGGGAAGAAGCTGGAGATGAACTTCCAGCTCAATGGTCAAGGGGAACCCACCTATGACCTCAAGCTAGCCGATGGCACTGTCGTGACCAAAGCTAGCCGTATGGGCTTCGAGATGAAGGACGGCAAGCAGTCGATGGACAAGAACTTCGAGGTAACAGACTACAAGACCTCCACCTTCGACGAAACTTGGACGCCAGTCTGGGGCGAAGTCAAGGAAATTCGCAACCACTACAACGAGCTACTCGTACACCTGCAGCAGCGTGCTACGGGCAATCGTATCGCTATTCGCTTCCGCCTCTACGACGACGGGCTAGGCTTCCGCTACGAGTTCCCTGCGGGCAAGCAGCAGAATTTCCTTGTCGTGCAGCGCGAGCTCACTGAGTTTGCCCTCCCGGGGGATATGAAGGCCTTCTGGGTACCCGGTGACTACGACACGCAGGAGTACGACTACACCACAAGTCGCCTCTCCGAGGTGCGTGGCCTATTCGACAAGGCTTATACGGAGAACTGCTCTCAGAAGGCATTCTCCAAGACAGGTCTACAGACACCACTGCAGCTCAAGAGCGACAATGGTCTGTACATCAACATCCACGAGGCAGCCTTGATCGACTTCCCTGCGATCAACCTAGAGCTAGACGACAAGACTTTCGTCCTCAAGACAGAGCTCACTCCCGATGCACAGGGCGACCGTGGTCATATCGCAGCCCCTTTCAACACACCTTGGCGCACAATCATTGTCAGCCGAGATGCACGTGATATCCTTGCCTCCAAACTTACTTACAACCTCAACGAGCCTTGTGCCTACGAGACGACCGACTGGATCAAACCCACGAAGTATATGGGCGTCTGGTGGGAGATGATCACAGGCAAGAGCTCTTGGGCATATACCGACGACCTACCCTATGTGAAGATCGGCGAGACGGACTACACCAAGGCCAAGCCCAACGGCAAGCACGCCGCCAACAACGAGCGTGTCAAGTACTACATTGACTATGCTGCCAAGCACGGCTTCGATGCAATCCTCGTAGAAGGCTGGAATGTAGGTTGGGAAGACTGGTTCGATCTATCTAAGGACTATGTGTTCGACTTCGTGACGCCCTACCCAGACTTCGATGTGGCTATGCTACGTGACTACGCCAAGAGCAAAGGCGTCAAGATCATCATGCACCACGAGACCTCTGGCTCTATCCGCAACTACGAGCGCCATATGCATCAGGCCTACCAGTTCATGAAGGACAATAACTACAGCGCCGTCAAGAGTGGCTATGTAGGCGATATGATCCCTCGTGGAGAGCACCACTACGGTCAGACTCTAGTCAATCACTATCTCTACGCCGTCAAGGAAGCTGCCAAGTATGGCATCTCGGTCAATGCCCACGAGGCAGTGCACATGACAGGCCTTAGCCGTACTTATCCCAACCTCATCGCCCAAGAGTCGGCACGAGGTCAGGAGTATCAAGCCTTCGGGGGCAACAATGGCAACCACCTGACGATCCTGCCTTTCTCTCGCCTCATCGGTGGCCCAATGGACTATACGCCCGGTATCTTCGAGACAGACATGACGAAGCTCAATCCCGGCAATACCAATCAGATCAAGGCTACAATCGGCAATCAGCTCGGTAGCTATCTGACCATGTACAGCCCTCTACAGATGGCTGCCGACCTACCCGAGCACTACGATCAGCACCTTGATGCCTTCCAGTTCATCAAGGACGTAGCCGTGGACTGGGACGACAGCAAATATCTAGAGGCAGAGCCGGGCGAATACATCACCGTAGCTCGCAAAGCCAAGGGAACAGACAGGTGGTTTGTAGGTAACGTGGCTGGCTACGACGGACACAAGTCTACGCTCGTGCTAGACTTCCTCGATGCGGGCAAGAAATACACGGCGACAATCTATGCCGACGCCAAGGGTGCGCACTACGCTACCAATCCCAAGGCCTACACAATCAAGAAAATGACCGTCAAGAAGGGTAGCAAGATCAAGCTCGAGTCTGCTCCGGGCGGAGGCTATGCAATCTCTCTAATCCCTGTGAAGAAGTAGTTCTCTATTCGTTATAGGTATGCTGCCGAGCTCGGCAGCATACCTATAGCGTTGGAGCACCTAGACCAGCGTACAGAATAACACTCAAATCCAATTTATATGAAACAAGGTAACATCAAAGCCAGAGCTTTTTGGTTCGTATTGGCTACGTTGCTATTTGTCCATACGTCTTGGGCTCAGGATATCCTGCTCAAAGGCGCAGTGGTGGATAGCAAGGGCGAGAGCATCATCGGTGCGTCTATTCGCCTCAAAGGCAATCCCAGCGTAGGGACAGTAACCGACTTCGATGGCAACTTCCAACTCAAGGCACCCAAATCGGAGACACTGTTGATCTCATACATCGGCTACGTCAATCAAGAGATAGCAGTAGCCACAGCGGTTAGCCCTCTGCGCATTGTCTTGCAAGAAGACAATCAGACCCTCAAGGAGGTCGTAGTCATCGGCTATGGGTCGATGCAAAAAAAGGATCTAACGGGATCTATCACAAGCATCAACGAGAAGAACTTCCAGAAGGGAGCCATCTCTACTCCCGGCGAGCTCCTCGTCGGCAAGGTAGCAGGTGTGCAGATCACGCCCGACGGCTCTCCCGGTGGTGCGAGCAAGATTCGCATTCGTGGTGGTGCTTCGCTCAATGCTAGCAACGATCCACTCATCGTCATCGACGGTGTACCCATTGACAATAGTGCAGCTGCTGGCGCTCCTAGTGTACTAAGCTCAATCAACCCGCAGGACATCGCCTCGATGAACGTGCTCAAGGACGCCTCGGCTACGGCGATCTACGGTTCGCGTGCTTCCAATGGGGTAATCATCATCACCACCAAGCGCGGTAAGATGGGGCAGGATCTGCAAATCAACTTCTCGACGACCAACTCCATTGCACATGCTTCTAAGCTCGTCGATGTACTCGGTGCCGATGCCTTCCGCAAGCTCGTTACCGAGATCGACCCAAGCCGCAAGACTATGCTAGGCTCTGCCAATACCAACTGGCAGCGTGAGATCTACCAAGCAGCCTTTGGTACGGACAATAACTTGAGCGTTAGCGGTGCAGTGGGCATGATTCCTTTCCGTGCCTCGATCGGCTACTACGACCAGAATGGTGTGCTCAAGACCGACAACATGAAACGTGTGAGCACGGGTATCAGCCTCAACCCTCGCTTTCTAGACAACCATCTGGCCATCGACGCCAACCTCAAGGTGTCTGGCACGAAGAATCGCTTCGCTGACAGAAGTGCGATCGGTGATGCCGTGACTTTCGACCCTACACAGCCAATCTTCGCAGACGGCTTCGAGCAGTTCGGGGGCTACTTCACTTGGATGAACGGCGACAAGATCAATGCCCTCTCTCCTGTAAACCCCGTGGCTAAGCTCAACCTAAGGGACAACAACAGTAATGTACTCCGCTCTCTCGGTAGTATGAAGATCGACTATCAGACGTTCTTCCTCCCCGAGCTACGCTTTAGCCTCAACCTTGGCTACGACTATACACATGGCAAGGGTAAGATCTTCGTCCCTGAGCAGGCCTCTTGGGAATGGAACCGAGGCACGACTCCGGGTAAGGGTGGAACAAACAATGAGTACGAACAGAAGAAAGTCAATCTACTGCTAGACTTCTACGCCAACTACGCCAAAGAAATCGAGTCGCTCAAGAGCCGCATCGATGTGATGGCAGGTTACTCCTATCAAGACTGGAAGACGACGGACTACAAGTTCGCCGACCGCACAGCCTCTGGCGAGGTCGTGAGCAAACCAATCTTCCCCGTAGACTATCCACAGAATACGCTAGTTTCTGGTTATGCACGTCTGAACTACAGTTTGATGAACCGCTACCTCTTCACCGCAACAGTCCGTGCCGACGGATCTTCACGCTTCAGCAAGGAGAACCGCTGGGGTATCTTCCCCTCGTTGGCTCTGGCTTGGCGTATGAAGGAGGAAGGCTTCCTCAAGGACGTTGATGCGATCAACGACCTCAAACTACGCCTTGGCTACGGTGTGACGGGTCAGCAGGACGGCATCGCCAACTACAGCTATCTCATGGGCTACTACCTGAGCCAGAATACAGCGATGTATCAGTTCGGCGACAAGTTCTACAATATGTATCGCCCAGCAGCCTACGACAAGGACATCAAGTGGGAACAAACAGAGACCTACAACGTCGGTCTTGACTATGCGTTCCTCAACAACCGCATCTCTGGTACGGTAGATGTGTACTACAAAAACACCAAGGACCTACTCAACGAAGTGCCTATCCCTGCAGGGTCAAACTTCTCAAACAAACTGCTGACCAACGTAGGTAACATTACGAATAAGGGGATTGAGTTCACGATCAACGCTACACCAGTACAGACTAAGGACTTCAACTGGGAAGTGAGCATGAACTTCACGATCAACGACACCAAGATCACTAAGCTCAACCTCACCGAGGATCCCAACTATCTAGGGGTGCTACACGGTGGTGTGACTGGCGGCACTGGCAACAACATTCAGATCCACTCTGTAGGCCACACACCCGGTTCGTTCTTCGTATTCAAGCAGCTCTACGACCCATCGGGCAAGCCTATCGAGGGTGCATACGCAGACCTCAATGGCGATGGCCTCTACAACGAGAAGGATCGCTACCACTTCAATTCGCCCAACCCCGATCTATTCATGGGCTTCTCCACAAGCTTGACCTATGGCAAATGGTCGCTCTCGACAGCTCTACGTGCTAGCTTCGGCAACTACATCTACGACAATATATCCTCCTTCATGGCCGTGAAGAACGAAGTCGTGAATCCCAATAGCTTCCTGCGCAACACGACGAGCGAGATCTACAAGAGTGGCTTCGCTACTGGGCAGTATATGTCGGACTACTATATCCACAATGCCTCATTCTTGCGCATGGACAACCTCACCCTCGGCTACGACTTCGGCAAGATCTTCGGTAAGACAAACCTAAGAGCAACGGCTACGGTGCAGAATGTCTTCACGCTAAGTGGCTACAAGGGCATGAACCCAGAGCACGCAATCGATATGCAGCTCTACCCAGTGCCTCGCACTTACTCGCTCAACCTATCGCTAACGCTCTAGAGAGGGCATCAACTACGTAATTTGTATGAATAAGCATATCAACAAAAAAGGTATCCTAGTAGCAGCATTAGGTGCGCTCATAGGGCTATCGGCCTGCGTCAAAGACCTTGATCGTAGACCAACCAACATCACGACATCCGAGAATATCCTCAGCTCTGGCGAGTCTACTAAGCAAGCACTTGCCAAGGTATACGGTGCATTTGCCCTCACGGGCAACGAAGGCCCCGCAGGGCAAGGCGACGTAGCAGGCATAGACGAAGGCTTCAGTGACTTCTTCCGCAATTTCTTCAACCTGCAGGAGCTCTGCACGGACGAGGCAATCTGCACATGGAGCGATGATGGTCTACCCGACCTACACAACCTAAACTGGTCTTCGTCCAACCCCTTCGTCAAAGGACTCTACTACCGCAGCCTGTATCAGATCAAACTCGCAGTAAACTTCCTTGAGCTTACCGAGAGCAAGGCTAGCGACCCTACGATCAAGCAGTACAGAGCCGAAGCGCGTTTCCTTCGTGCCTTCCAGTACTGGATAATGATGGATCTATTCGGCAACCCGCCCATGATCGATCAGCAGCTCGGTACAGGGAAAGTATTCCCCAAGCAGATCCAGCGTGCCGATCTATTCAAGCACATCGAGAGCGAACTCAAAGAGATCGAGAATGATCTGGCAGCACCTCGCACCAACGAATATGGTCGTGCTGATAAGGCCGCCGCTTGGGCACTACTCTCTCGTATGTATCTCAATGCCGAGGTGTACACGGGGACAGAGCGCTATGCCGATGCAGCCGAATATGCCGAGCGTGTAATCCTCTCTGGCTACAAGCTAGCAGAACAGTACGCTTCCCTATTCCGTGCGGACAACGATGTCAATAACCCAGAGACAATCTTAGCCATTGGCTACGACGGCATCAACAGCAAGAACTGGGGTGGTGCAACATTCCTAGTCAACGGCTCGACGAATGCCGATATTCAGAAGACGCTCGGCGTCAATATGGGTGTCGATGGCGGTTGGGGTGGCAATCGTGCCACATCTGCCCTAGTAGCTCAGTTCGAGGGAGCTGACAAGGAAGACGGCCGCTACCTCATGGATCACAGAGAGCTCAACATTCAGAAAGTATCGGACATCATGCAGGGGGTATGGATCACTAAGTTCCGCAACGTGAAGTCCGACGGCTCTGCTGCCAAGCACAATACTTTTGTCGATACGGACTTCCCTCTTTTCCGTCTGGCCGAGATGTACCTCAACTACGCTGAGGCTTCTGTAAGGGGCAAGGCTGATGCGAGCAAGGGGCTTGAGTATTTCAATAGACTACGCCAGAGAGCCTATGGCAATAGCAATGGTGCTATGCGCAGTATCTCGCTCGATATTCTCCTGAAGGAGCGTGCCCGCGAGCTATACTGGGAGTGCCTCCGTCGTACTGACCTCATCCGCTTCGGCAAATTCACCTCTGGCGAATATCTCTGGCCATGGAAGGGCGGTATCGCGGAGGGTCGCGGTGTAGAAGATCACTACAAGCTCTACCCTCTGCCTGCCGACGATGTACAGTCCAATAGAAACCTCAAGCAGAATCCCAAATACTAATCTAGCATCTGTATGAAACGATATAATGTAGCAATCAAAAGCCTCATGAGCCTTGCCCTAGTGGCGGCTCTAGGCTCTTGCGACAAGAACGAAGAGCGCATCCTAGTCTCTGCTCAGCAGGCTAGCGTGCTCAAGCTAAGCACTGCCGAAGTTGCGATCGACAAGAGTACGCTCGACGAGACAGCCCTCACACTCGAGTGGACGGCCACTCGCTTCAGCTACGACAAGGTTGTAGCCAACTACGAGCTACTCATCACGAAACCAACACAAAAAGCAGAGGCTAAAGATACCCTAGCTATCGAGCTTGGGCCAAATATACTGATGCGCAAGTACACCCACCTAGAGCTGAACCAAATCCTCACGGGCAAGCTCAAGCTAGCCACTGGAGTAGCCGAAGAGTTGAACCTGCAGATCAGAGCTATTCCCTACACGACTGCAACAACGAGAGTGCCTCAGTCTGTAGCAGCTATCTCGTCTGCCGTGAAACTCAAGGTAACGCCTGCTGACATCCGTACTAAGTCGCTCGACTACTTCTTCGTCGGCAGTATGTTTGGCGACGAACATAAGTGGCAAAAAGATTATGCAGGCTTCCCATTCTTCCTAGACGCTCCCGATGGCAAGGCCTACACCTATACAGGTAAGTTCGCCGCAGGCGCTGAGTTCAAGATTGACCACGAGCTTAACCTCGGTGTTTGGGACAAGGCTCTCGGCACACCTGCTGCGGGCAAGCTAGAGCTCGGCAAGGGGGACAACATCAAGGACGCTACCGCAGGTGGCTACTTCACGGTGAGCTTCGACCCAGAGGCACTTACCTATTCGGTAGAGCCTTTCGCAGGTGCAGAAGGAGCTATGGTCTACAAGAGCATGGGGCTGATTGGCTCCTCTGTAGGAGGCTGGGATAATGATGTTGATCTGAATCAAGCCAGCTACGATCCTCATATCTGGAAGGCCGAACGCATCGAGATCGCAACTGGAGAGCTGAAAATCCGTGCCAATGACGCTTGGGATAAGAGTTGGGGCGGTACAGGTTTCCCTGTAGCTAAGTCCGACAGTGGCGACAACATCAAGATCTCGGCCGAAATGGCTGGTGCATACTTCGTAGTCTTCAACGACCTAACGGGGCACTACCACTTCCGCAAGTTGGCTAAGTAAGCCATATAATCTCCTAAGATAAGTAGGGTGTGCCGAAAAAATCGGCACACCCTACTTATCTTAGGACTACGCTTACCCTATATTAGGGCGAAGTGCTGGAGAATTTCTAGCGATGCACTGGTCGCGAGTTTTTGTACAAATCAGGCCTACCTAGAGGCGTCCTCTTCTTTGTGAAATTGCTACCGCGATCTAGCTTGAGCCTCTTGCCTCCAGTAAGCATCGCTCCATCGAGTGAAGCTAGCCATCTATACCCTAACGTCTGCTTATTGATCGGCAAACTATTATCTGTAGCTGTGTGACTAGCCGGATTTATGGTAACCACCCAGTCGTCTGACCAGTCAGAGGTTACCTTGACAGTCCGATAAGGAGGCATGAAGGGGAAAATGACTCCATCTTTACGATTCTGAGTATAGTAGTCAACGCTATTCGTCTTCACAAGCTCAGACCTATAATCATTGAACGTACCTGAGAACCCTAAGTTACTCATACCAATAGGTGCGGTCGTGTCTATAACCTTCCTTCGACCATCAATAATTTTAACTAGGGCTAAGCCATCTCTGACACCTCCATTATTCTGGCTATTGATATTCAAAACCTCAGTATTACAGCCGATGAAGTATCTGAAACGCTTCTCCGCTTCGTACCAAACATTTTTGCGAGGAACATCGGGGAAGAATTGAGCCCACCAAGACTGTGTCGTCGCATCAACCTGCGTATAGCCGGGAGCCCCAAGCAACACAATCTGACCCGCCTCAAGACGCTTCTTATTATCTACTAGGAACTGATTAAAAGGTCGTCTAAAATCCCCAGTAAAGGACCACGTGTAGTTTGCTTCTTGCTGAGATGTACCCTCTCCTTCTACATGGACTAGCCCATCTTTATCTGTATACTCTCTAACCATCTTACTCTTATCCAAGCTGCTGAGATAGTAGAGCTGTGCGGTATTAAGGTCATCTGTGCCAGTACCACCCGATGTCCTATACTGCATCTTTGTTCCATCAGACACTAGACGTACCAGAGCATAGTCATCAAGATTGATAGGTAGCCTAGAGGGATTCTGCAACTCAACAACAGAGAAGTTGCGACTTCCCTCTTTTCTATACACAAGCTCCGTGATCATGAGATCAGCACTGATGGTGGCATATAGACGAGGCGTTTTACCCACTTGATTCTTGAAGTCAGCATTGGTTTGATGCACCACGACCATTGGCTGAGTACGGAAAGAACTCTGTTTGAGGAATTGTAAGTACATATCTGGCTTATCAGATGGTTTAAGGGTCCAGACAGTCGCCGGGAAATACTCTTGCTCTGAATGAGCAGAGTGAGCATCGATCCACAAGTAAGTGAAGGGCTTCTGTGGGGTCTGTTTCTTAGGCATAGCCCACTGCACATGATAAACTACATCGGAATAGTTACCGGGGGGCTTATCCCCTAGAGTTGGCCTAGGAGTAGTAAGACCGATCTTCATCCCCGACAACTTCGTGCCATACAATGAGGTTGGGTGTGAAGCCTCAAAGAGAGCCATAGCAACATCAGCCTCTGCCATTGTTTCGGGCATTTCTATACCGCCAGACTGTGTGATAGCAAATCGGTCCGAAACCATAGGCATATCCCAAGGGTAACCGAAGTTGTAGTCAGCCACAGATGCCTTATACATCTTTAGCCTCTGAGCCTCTTTCAGCTTCGACTTAATGGGTTCCCAAGCAGGGATACCATAGCCATTACCACCATTACTCTTTTCAAATGCCGCCTTCAAGCTCTCTGTATCTAGCTTATATTGGCCTTGAAAGTCGAGAGTATTGGATACGACCTCTGCTCTACGCATATCAATACCCTCATAGACATTGGCAGTAATCTGATAGTTGAGCAGTAGCCCCTGAGGTTTGATCCTGAAAGTGGTATTCTGTGCCAAGCGTACCAATACATTTGGCCTATCTGTGATAACCTCGCTATCGGCCGAGGTCGCTCCCGTCTTGATCTCTAGACGCTTCCAATCCGAGATTAGAGGGATTTCTTGAGGTCCTGACGAATATGAATAGCCATTGAACCCAGGCCATTTAGCATCTGGCGCAACACGGCGAGCTTCTGCTGCACCCGTCCCAGCTGTTTGATTATTACCGACAAACAAAACGACATCTCGGTCAAGACTATTATCATTTAGGCTATTCCTATCGCTAGGTCTCTCTCCAAAGAGTGCAATTTCTTGACCTGATTGAGTAGCAGTAATATCAGCCTCTGCATCTAGGATAAACATCGCATGCCACGTCTCGTCACTCTCGAAGGTAAATAGGCTTTTATTTTTCTTAGGATCTTCCTTTTTCAGCCAGAAGCGTACCTTCCCTGAAAGGCCTTTCGGGGCAACAGATATGAACTGAGCCTTACCTCTATTACGAATAAAGTTAACCTTGCCGCCTTTCTCTCGCCTTAGAATTACGTCCACCTCTATTTCTTGCCCCTCGACGAATTTAAGACGAGGGTAGCTTAACTTGGCCTTATCATCTGAAACTGATCGATCAAACTCTATCTCGAAGCTTCTAAGCTCATCCTCTTCGGAGATCAACACGTCGCTCTCAAAAAAAGGGACATAATTTTTCTCGAGAGATGTGCCCTCTCCGGGCTTGGGTTTGGAGAGGGCATCGTCCTCCTGCTGGAACTTGTCTTGGCAAGCCACAAGGCTTACCCCCAGCAGGCATACGCTCACAAGCCATATAAATCTCATTTTCATCATACTTTCTTTACCTTTTCATTTAACCTAGTAGAATTCATCTCCATCGTCATAGTTGCCGACCTCTCCCTCTAGATTGAGTAGAGATTCCGACGTCGTTGTAAGCAAGCTAAGAGGTGTGTGAAGGCTATGAAGCTCAACCTCTGGGCTACAATACCGCAATTTGCCTTCTAACAAAGGGATACTGATTGTTTTAAGTTTTGACATATTGTTTCGTTGATTAAGAGGGGAATTAAAAGTGCTAGCACAGCATCTGTTTCGATGCTACCACTAAGGATGCTCAAGCCAGTAGCTGCAACACCCAAGAAAGCCATTAAGGGCATGACAGCCTTGCCCACATAGCCTAGCATTTGATGAATTCAAAAATCTTCATCCGTCAAACCAAGAAAGAGGGAGGGAACCCAACTCTCTCACTAAAGTAATCGCCAATCTGTTCTCTTCTCAGATTGCGGCAGGTCTTTTCCTGCACATATCATTCTGACACAAATATATGAATTATTCCCGAGAAAATCTCTTGATCAAGCACTCCTTTGTGTAAAACAAGCCCCACGCATCTACAACGAGGTGCATCTACATCATGTTCTAGGGACGAAGACGCCTATACAGATCATCGCACCAGAGTCAGAAAATCCGTTACTGGCAAGGAGCAAACATTAGCCAGAGATTCCCACCGAGCTACATCGAAGAATGAATATCAGACAAAGCTCTGGTCGTGTCAACCGAAATTAGACCTAAGGGTAAGGGGAGTCAACCTAATCTATAATTATAGAAAGAACCAGTAAACCAATTGTAGAGCTATCCCGACCACTATCAACTTTTTCAGCACACGTCTTTTTAGTTAATTATTGCAAAAGGATCTCTAAGATTTTTCAGGGGGACGAGGGGAGTTTCATCGAGATGAATGGGGATATGGCCGAAAATTGATGGGCAGTTTTTTTCGGATTGGAGGACTAATCTGATACGATGTGTCCACCAATCTCGGGAGATTGGTGGGAAGAAAATCTCAAAAGTGTGCCACAGACGCATGGAGCTTCCGCTAATTGCAATTCAAACATATTGTGTGTTAGCATTTTAACGAAAAACCACTTGAGCTGGTTATTTTCACTCGGCTGGGGCTAAGTGCCGAAACAAGGTCGGACGCCATCTAGGACCTCCCAGAGGGCAAATACGAGGTCTACCCTTTTTACGCCTCGTCCATAAGGCTTTTCCCTACAACATTCTGAAAACTGGTCTAAAATCTAAATTGAACAGCAGTTTAGCTAGGCAAAGATTTTATGAGGCCAATAGGCCAATAGTTATCATAAATCGTATAACTTTGAAGAGTTCTATTTACATAACTCACAATAGCAAATGAATCCCCGAATCCACCTCTATTGGCAATGCTCTAGGCCTATCGATGTGGTGGCGACTATACTTCTACCGATTATTATGTCCTCCCTACCCCTTACACAAGCGACGGCACAGCCACTGAGCTACACGTTGATGAGCTACAATGTGGAGAACCTTTTCGACATCGTAGACGACCCGACTACCGAGGACGAAGATTTCTTGCCAGAGGGTGCCAACCTATGGAGCCACAAGCGCTATCGGCGCAAGCTGGAGCGTATCGCCCAAGTGGTGAGCCGTGCTGGTGGCTTATCTTGGCCTGCTTTCGTAGGTCTAGTTGAGGTAGAGAATGGCGATACGCTCAGCGATCTACTCAGGCTAACCCCTCTGCGCAAAGCGGGCTATGTCTATAGCATCACACAGAGCGCAGACCCTAGAGGGATAGACGTAGCTCTACTATATCGCAAGGAGCTATTTGAACCAACCGACTTTAGGGAATATCCAATCTACTTCGACGGGTTTCCTAACAAGACCACCCGAAATCTGCTGCAAGTATCTGGCCTCTTTAGAGGCAAATACCTACTCAATCTCCTCGTCTGCCACTTCCCCTCTCGCCGAGAAGGCGTACGCCAGAGCGAAGGGTTTAGGCGTAGTGTAGCACGCAAGCTCAGAGAGATCTGCGATAGCCTGCACCACGCCCAGCAAGGGCAAGGGCATTTCGTGATCATGGGGGACTTCAACGGCTCTCCCGAAGAGCCTGCCACACGAAGCGACCTAGGCGCACAGCTCTCTATGCCGAGAGAGGGGCTAGAGCAGAGTAGCGATACCCTGCGCCTGTACAATGCTTTCGCCCGCTTGCCAAGCCTAGAGGCTCCTGCGGGGAGCTACTGCTTCAGGGGTGTCTGGGAGCAGCTGGACCAAATCATCATCTCCGAGAGCCTGCTCCAGAGCAAGGCACAGCTGCGCTACCACCACGGCTCTGCTCGCAACTATTGCCCCTCTTACCTCGGGCACGAACCTCGCCAAGGAGGCCACTTAGTGCCTTGGCGTACCTACGCTGGGCCACACTACCAAGGCGGATATAGCGACCACTTCCCCGTACTCATCGAGCTACTTGTGGAGGAATAAGCGGTCTTATCTTTACCTTTGTCGTACAATCAGTTGAGATATTCATCAATTATAGTACGACAAATATGACTCGTAAATCTCTTTTGCTCCTAGGCTACACTCTAGTACTGGGGCTAGTACTGTCGGCCTGCTCGGGCGGCAAAACTACCACTACTCTACGCCTGATACACACCACAGACGTACATGGCAATCTATTCCCCGAGGACCACATCAACCAGCGTGCAGGCACGGGTAGCATGGCACGCCTAGCCGAGATGATGCGGCAGGTACGCGAGCAAGAGCCCAACGTCCTGCTACTTGACGGGGGCGACTTCTTGCAGGGCGAGCCAATCACCTATTTCTCCAACTACATCGACACACTCAGCCCCAATGCTGTCAGCTCGGCGATGAACTACCTCAAGTACGACGCTGCCGTCATCGGCAATCACGACATCGAGCCGGGGCATAGCGTGTACGACAAGTTCGTCCGTGAGGCCAAATTCCCCGTGCTAGGAGCTAATGCCCTCGTAGAGGGAAGCGACAAAAGCTACTTCGAGCCCTACAAGGTCTTCGAGCTATCGGGGGTGCGTGTGGCAGTACTGGGGCTAGTAACCCCTGCGATCCCACAGTGGCTACCCAAGCACCTCTATGAGGGCATGGAGTTCCAAGACATCATCGAGAGCGCCCAGATCTGGGTGCCACGGATCCTCGAGAAGGAGCAACCCGATCTGATGGTCGCCCTCATACACTCTGGCCTGACCAACGACAATGAGAGCTATATGGAGAATGCTGGCGAAGCGCTATCGACAGCTGTAGCAGGGATAGACATCATCTTGATGGGTCACGACCATCGCCAGACAAATAAGTGGATCAAACGTAGCGAGAGGGACTCGGTACTGCTGATTAACCCCGCCAATCATCTAGACTTCGTGAGCGACCTAAGCATCACTATCACCAAAGACGGCGACAAGACCGCCAAGCACATTACTGCCACCCTGCACGACCTCAATCAGTATCAGCCCGATGCCGACTTCCTCAAGACATTTGCTCGAGAAGCAGAGGGCGTACAGGGCTTTCTAGACAAGAGGATCGGATTGATTGATGCTCCCGTAGTAGCCGCTGATGCCCTTTTTGGTCCCTCGACCTATATGAATGTGGTACATCAGATGCAGATGTACACAGTAGGGGCCGAGCTATCCTTCGCCGCACCTCTGAGCCTATCTGCCGAGCTGGCAGCAGGAGATGTATATGTACGTGATCTATTTAAGTTCTGCCCTTTCTCCAATCATCTCTATGTCATGGAGCTGACTGGTGCCGAGATCAAGGGCTATCTGGAGCACTCGTATGCTGGATGGACAGAGCAGATGACGAGCCGCGAGGGGCATCTAATCAAGTTCCGCCCCGATGCGCAGCCTACCGATCGCTACAAGACGCTCGTACCTACCTTCAACTATAGCGCAGCTCATGGTATAGACTATACGGTAGACGTAACGAAGCCCGCAGGCGAGCGCATCAACATACAGCAGATGTCTAGTGGCGAACCCTTCTCTCTGGACAGACGATATAGAGTGGCCATCAATAGCTACCGTGCCGGAGGTGCTGGCGGTATGCTTACTCTAGGCTCGGGCATCGACAAAGCCGACCTCTCGGGGCGTATCGTTGGCTCATCGGAGCTAGATCAGTTCTTCAGCCTCATGAAGTTCTTCGAGGTCAAGGGCGTTGTTAGCCCTGTCGAGGCTGGCAACTGGAGCTTCCTCCCAGAAGCTTGGGTACAGGAGGCTGCCGAGCGAGATAGAGCGTTCCTATTCGCCAAGTAAGACGATCTATATATGCCACTACTGCTATTGGCATTGCTCATCACACTAGGTCTGGTACTCGTGCTAGGCCTAGTGCTGTGGTACCTCAAGCGCAAGCGGCGTCAGAGGCTCGCAGCAGAGAGCTTCCGCCCTCGGCTACGCCTAAGCATTGAGGAGTCTGAGCTCTTTGGCCTAGGTGCAGGCAGCCCTAATGCGCCCTATTACCTAGTGCTAGATACCGAGACTTTCGATGCGATAGACCCCGAAATGCCTCAAGAGGCATGGAGCCCATCGAGGATTGTAGCCCTATCGTGGCAACTGACCGATCGTGCAGGGCAAGCCATCAAGGAGGAGAGCCATACGCTCCGGCAGGCTGGGACGATGCAGTCCGAGGCAGTCCGTATCCATGGCATCAGCAACGAGCAGATGCAACAGGGAGAGGCGCCTCTCCCTGTGCTACACAAACTGATGCAGGATCTCGAGGAAGCCGAAATCGTCGTAGCCCACAATGCATGGTTCCACCTCTCCACACTCACCGCAGAGCTACAAGCCCACGGCTTAGACACATCAACCTTAGAGGGCAAATCATATATCTGTACTATGGAGTGGGGGCGTGACCTAGGGTGCAAAATCGGTGGCGATGGGCGCAAGCTATACCCTCGGCTAGATGAGCTATTCGGGTTTCTCTACTTCGGTCGGCTCGCCGTAGCGATCAGCTATCGGAGCAAAACGCTCAGAGATGTGCGCCTCGTGGCGGCATGCCTCAGGAGAATGAGCCTCCCTGTGGCCGAGTAGCGCGTCAGACGGTGAGATATAAGCATACAAAAAAGAAGCCTGCAAGATATCTTGCAGGCTTCTTTCGTGCGGTTGAAGGGACTCGAACCCCCACGCCTCTCGGCATCAGATCCTAAGTCTGACGTGGCTACCAATTACACCACAACCGCATGAGGCAGAGCTTCAATAGCTCATTTGCACTGCAAAGGTAAACACATTCTTTGTAACTTGCAAACAAATCGGCACTTTTTTGTCCAGAACTCTCAGACAACCCATGATAGCTAACTATAAAAACACAGGACTTGAATAGAGGCTAGAGCTCTTAAAGCAAGAAAATTAAGAAAGTGTTTCGTACCTTTGCGGCGCAAATAAAGTGCCCCAGCAAGGGCTATCATACTCAAAGCATTGAAAGATTTACTACATCTACTTAGGCTCTACGTACCCCCTTATAGGGGATATCTTGTGCTAAGCATTCTGGCCAACATCTTGAGCGCACTGCTCAACCTGCTGGCCTTCTCGTTAGTTATGCCTATTCTGCGTATCCTATTCCAGATCGAGGAGCGAGCCAAGGAGCTGATTCCCCTCTCAGGTTTCGATCTATGGAGCAAGTCTGGCTGGAGCGACCTCGGGCACGCCCTCAACAACAACTTCGCCTACTATGTGGGGCAAGCCGTAGACCGGTATGGGGTATCGCATACGCTCGTTCTGCTTAGCCTCTACCTAGTCTTGATGACAGGGCTCAAAGTCGGGGCTACCTACCTAGGCTTCTACTGTATGATCCCCATACGTACCGGGATCGTGCGTGACATACGCATCGCTATCTACAACAAGATCCTCTCCCTACCACTGGGTTTCTTCAGCGAGGAGCGCAAGGGCGATGTGCTAGCACGTATCTCTGGCGACGTGGGCGAAGTGGAGAATTCCATTATGAGTTCACTCGACCTAATACTCAAAAACCCAATCCTCATCACCGTTTATTTGGGCATGATGATCCTAGTGAGCTGGAAGCTCACACTCTTCGTCTTCATTCTCCTACCAGTAGCTGGCTTCATTATGGGACGTGTGGGTAAGGCGCTTAAACGAGATAGCCTAGAGGTACAGACCCAGTGGGGGCAAGTGATGAGCATGATAGAAGAAACTCTTGGAGGGCTACGTGTCATCAAGGCTTTCGCTAGCGAGGGCTATATGGGTCAGCGCTTCGCAGAGGCACACAATAAATTTCGCCGTGCGGTGATGGGGCTATTCCGCCGTCAGCAGCTCGCTCACCCGATGAGCGAGTTTCTCGGCACGGCTACGATCGCCGTGGTGCTGTGGTACGGCGGTGTGCTGATCCTCGACGGACGTAGTGGCATCGACGCCTCGACCTTCATCTACTACCTAGTTATCTTCTATAGTCTGATCAACCCACTCAAGGATCTAAGTAAGGGGATCTATGCCATACGCAAGGGTATGGGATCTATGGATCGTGTCGATATGATCCTCAAAGCGAATAACCCTATCGCAGATCCCTCAGATCCCAAACCAGTGAAGTTTGAGCAACAGATTGAGCTACGCAACGTATCCTTCCGCTATGCCCAAGAGTGGGTGCTGCAAGACGTCAATCTAACCATCAAGAAGGGGCAAACTGTAGCCCTCGTAGGACAGAGCGGTGGAGGTAAGAGTACGCTGGTAGATCTTATCCCCCGATTCTATGACGTAGAGTCTGGGCAGATCTTGATTGACGATGTAGATATTAGAGATTTTGCCCTCGCTGACCTTAGGGGTATGATGGGGAACGTTAATCAGGACCCAATCCTTTTCAACGACACCGTCTTTAACAATATCGCCTTCGGTATGGATAACGCCGACGAGGCAGCCGTACGCCGAGCTGCAGACATCGCTCATGCTAGTGAGTTTATCGACCAGATGCCCGAGGGCTACCAGAGCAATATCGGTGACAGAGGCACAAAGCTCTCCGGGGGACAGAGGCAGCGTCTGAGCATTGCACGTGCTGTGTACAAGAATCCGCCTATCCTTATTCTTGACGAAGCCACATCTGCACTCGACACCACAAGCGAACGACTAGTACAGAGTGCCCTAGAGCGCTTGATGCACGACCGCACAACCATCGTCATCGCCCATAGACTCTCGACTATTGTGCACGCCGACCTGATTTGCGTCATACACGAGGGACGTATCGTCGAGCAAGGCAGACACGAGGAATTGCTCGCCCGAGGCGGATATTATACACAACTCTACAACCTACAACTAAATACATCTGTTAGTCATACAGAGGGAAGACCTCGATAAAGCATAACAAAATAAAGTATGACTACAGATAAATCAGCTCCACAGCCCGCAGATCTCGGGCAAGTCGCCTCCTACATGCCTTGGGTGGAGGTATTTCAAGATATGGGCTACCCTATGCCTTACCCAGAGGTTGTGATGGCAGGCGAACTAGCATATGCCCAATTTACCCAAATGAACAGCCTACTGATGATGCTCTCATGGGAGGGCAACAACCAAGCGCACTATCGCATAGAGCCAGTAGAGGCATCATACGAAGCCTATCGCCTAAGCGTAGATCTACAGCTAGAGAGCATAAGTGAAGCATGGGGGATCATCGGCATCAGCGATGCCAAGCTACGAGATTATTTGCTACAAGGAGTGGCACTCTGGGCTAGGCATAAGAAACTACCCAACAGCCAATTGAAGATGATTCGTATCGCTCCCACGGAGTGGATGATGACAGCAAGCAAGTAGAGGATAGTGCCGCAACGGACGAAAATCTGTATCTTGCGCTGTGCGTGTACCTTTGACAGGCTACACCACCTAGGCATTGGAAGGACTAAACTGACTAATAGTTTTTGCATTGGGAGCAGAGGAATGTATTGATCACCCAGCGGCACAACTGACGGCTCTGTGGACTGCCTTAAAAACAAATAAGGAGCGTGACAAGCTCAAGGATAATCTACATAAGGCAGCCTATCTATACGGAGATCGTATATTCACAGAGGGTGATCCCGTCGAGTATCTCTTTTATCTACACTCGGGCAAAGTCAAGATGTATCGCGAGGGTGTGGGCGGTCGTAGCCATATCACTCGACTAATCCGTCCGGGGCAGTTCTTCGGCATACGCCCTTTCTTTGCCAACAAGCATACCCAAACCACGGCCGTGGCTTACGAACAGAGTGTAGAAATATTCAAAATCAATGTCGATGCAATCAAGATGCTGCTCGACAACAATACGCAGGTCTGCCACTACTTCTTGGAGGCTCTATCCCTAGAGTTGGAGCTTGCAGAGGAGCGCACGATCAGCCTGACGCAAAAGCACATCAGAGGTCGTCTGGCAGAAACTCTGCTGATGCTGATCAAACACTACGGCTTCGAGGCCGATGGCGCTACCCTAGCTATCAACCTAAGTCGAGGAGATCTGGCAGCCATGAGCAATATGACTACCAGCAATGCGATCCGCACCCTATCTCTATTCTCCAACGAGCGCATCATTGCCCTAAACGGGCGCAAGATCCGCATCATCAATCTCGACGGCCTAGACCGCATCAGTCAGCTAGGCTAAACGAATAGAATACAACAACTACAATAACGGAAATATGACTAGACTAAATCAACTGCTTCTACCATTGAGGCGGATCTCGCTGCCACGCCCCAATGCTTCGGTGCTGCTATTCGTCGCTGCCCTAGTGGCTGTAGCGATAGCCAATTCGTCTTGGAGCGATGTGTATCAGGATATTCTCAACTATCCGATCGAGGTTAAACTACTAGGCTTCGAGCTTTTCTCCCACCATGGCCATACGATGACGCTGGCGCAGTTCGTCAATGATGGGCTCATGGCTATCTTCTTCTTCGTCGTGGGACTCGAAATCAAACAAGAAATGATGGTTGGGGAGCTATCTTCGTTCAAGAAGTCCATCCTACCGATTATTGCGGCTTTTGGCGGTATGATTATCCCAGTACTATGCTTCTTTGCAATCTGCCACGAGGGGCCAGCCACACGAGGCGCTGCTATCCCTATGGCTACGGACATTGCTTTTGCCCTAGCGCTCATCAGTGCTCTAGGCAGCCGAGTCCCCAACTCATTGCGCATCTTCTTGATGGCACTGGCCGTAGTAGACGACATCGGCGGCATCATCGTCATCGCTCTATTCTATAGCTCCCATGTGGCTTGGGTCCCTCTGCTTATTGCTTTGGGGGTTCTACTCATCGTAGCATTCATCGGCAAAATGGGTATGCGCAACCCTATGTTCTATCTCACGGCGTTCTTCGGTGTTTGGTTACTCTTCCTAGAGTCTGGTATCCATACTACCATCGCTGGTGTACTCGTAGCGCTATGCGTACCCCTGACAACCAAGGTGCATATTAAGGAGCTACAGCTCAAGCTCAGAGAGCAGTTTACCTCCCTAGACAAGTCCGGACATCGTGAGTGCTCAAGCGGTCTTGTACTCTCGCACGACCAAATAGATGTTACCGAGAAATTAAAGAAAACACTCGGACGTAGCATCAGTCCGGTACAGACGATCGAGCATATGATCGCACCTTTTGTAAGCTACTTTGTACTACCGATCTTTGCATTCGTCAATGCAGGGGTGTCTTTCGAGGGTATCACCTCAGACGGCCTACTTCAGTTGCCTCTAGCCATCTTCCTTGGGCTCTTTGTCGGCAAAACGATTGGCATTAGCCTATTCACTTGGGTAGCTATTAAGCTCAAAGTTTCGTCTTGGCCCAGCGGCATGAACTTGCGTAACCTCATTCCTCTATCGGTCTTCGGTGGGATTGGCTTCACAGTATCGCTATTCATCGCTAGTTTATCCTATGGTGTTGGTCACGAGGATCTACTCAACCAAGCCAAGCTCGGGATCTTTGTCGGCACGATTGTTTCGGGAGTAGTAGGCTACATCGCACTCGGTTCAGTACTCAAAAAGACTCAACCCACAGAAGAGGTTGCTACTGCAAACTAGGCAAAGCTCTAGCAACCCCATTCTGGCAGAATCATCGAGATGCTATCGAATAGCCTCAGAGCATATTGTAACAAATCGCTCCGTGTCAAAATTTTGACTTATGTAAATTTATGACTACCTTTGCGCCTCGAATGTAGCTCCCGTAGAGTATAATTATAATTAAAATATATCAGAGATGAAGAGAACGTTCCAACCATCGAACCGCAAGAGAAAAAATAAGCATGGCTTCCGTAGCCGTATGGCTACTGCCAATGGTCGTCGTGTGCTAGCTGCCCGTCGCGCGAAAGGGCGTGCTAAGCTAACTGTATCTGACGAATACTGCGGTTAAGAGCTAACGCTAGTGAGGGCCCTCGCTGGCGGTCAAAGCAAACTAGAGAGCATCTGTCCCCAGTGGATAGATGCTCTCTAGTTATTATAGTAGCAAAACAATTCTCCGACTAGGAGCGTTCAGATAAATATGGAATCTATTGTATTCAAACCAGTTTCACTCGAGGATAAGGAAATCATACAGAGCTTTACGCTCAAAGGCAGCTCTCAGATTTGCGACCTAGCTTTTGCCAATCTATATGGCTGGAGCGAGCGGTACGGCACTTCTTGGGCAATCCTACACGATACACTCGTCATCAGCTTCCAGCCTCTAGGGCGTTCGCACCCTGCGTTCCTAATGCCTATCTGCGATAGCCCACAAAGCTTCACTCAATGTCTAGAGGCACTCAAGATATTGGCAAATGAAGGCGGCTACCCACTTGTATTGATGGGAGTGGGACCAATGTGTCGCCAAAAACTTGATGAGCTAGCACCTAATGCCTTCCACTACATCAGCGACGAAGGAAGTCGTGACTACATTTATCTAAGAGAGAAGATGAGCACTCTCTCGGGTAAAAGCCTACAGAGCAAACGCAACCACATCAACAAGTTTGAGAGGCTCTATCCCGATTACTCGTATGAGCCAATCACTCGGGACAATCTAGAAGAATGCCTCGCCATCGCAGAAGCATGGCTTGAGCAGAGCGACGACCATGGAGGAGAGCAGGAGGAGAAGCGAATGATTCGGCGCATCACACAGGCTTTCGAGCCTCTAGGTCTATTGGGAGGAGCTATTCGTGTAAACGGGCGTATCATTGCTTTCTCTCTCGGTTCGCCAATCAATGAGAACACCTTCGGGGTACACGTAGAGAAAGCACTTGTTGAGTACGAGGGAGCCTTCGCCATGATCAACCGTGAGTTTGCTCGCCATATCCCAGAGCAATACACCTACATTAACCGAGAAGAAGATCTCGGACTAGAAGGTTTGCGCAAGAGCAAGCTATCCTACAAGCCTGAGATTATCTTCCCAAAAGACGTTGCGCTGCTCAGATATGATTCTTAGCCAAGGCCAGATTAATCAGCTCAATCCCAATCGCATTCGAGAGGAGGCACAAGAGCTCTGGGAGCTGTGCTTTGAAGATAGCCCCGAATTTATCACATTCTATTTCGGTAAGGTCTTCAAGCCCGAGGAGGCGTACATCGCTCACTCAGCAGATGGACAAGCGATTGCTCACATTCATGCCAAGCGTTACCCATTCTCTCTGGGGACTCCTAGACAAGCAAACCTAGAACCCTATGCTCTACCCCAAGGCTTTTACGTTTCGGGGGCTTGCACTCGTCCCGAACACAGAGGGCAAGGGATCATGCGTGATCTAATGATACACACCATGCAAGCTGAGGCTATGCAAGGAAGAATACTGGCATTCCTCATTCCTGCAGACAATGAGTTGCGGAGCTATTACAAGAAGCATTTCGGTTTCATGACTAACAATTACCTCCACTCAACCAACTCTCCCGAGAGTGCTAGCCTTGATTACGAAGCTGACAGCTCTCAAGGGTCTGCATATAGCTCGGTTGTGGACTTTCTATACCACACAGAGCAGGGGAAAGCACAAGCAGGGATTAGGAGAGAGCGGGCAGACTGGGCTAATATCTGTACTGAATACGAGATAAGCCCTCAAGCAAGTATTGAAGTATATCGAGAAGAGGCAAGCGAAAATATCTTAGCTTGCGCATTGATACGCCTAACAGAGCGTACAATCTTCGTTGATGGCATTTTTGGCACACCAACTTATCGCCGTAGATTACTGCAGCGAGTCCAATCAGCTTACCCTCAATACGAGCTGAAGATAGTTCTATCTCAAGCCTCCTCTGAGCAAAACCAAACGACACCAAGGGCCATGATCCGTCCGCTGAGATTTGATATTTTCCTTCTCGAGTATCAGCTCCTTTATCCCAACGAAGAGATAAAATTTTCACTACTAGACGAGATACTTCCTCAAAACACTGGCGACTATTGCATCACTCAAGGGGAAGTTTCATTTACTGCAGGTAAAACAGAATATCCACAGATGAGTATCCCTGAGTTTGTCACACGGTTTATCCCGGAATATGAAATGAGATTTCTACACGAGTAGAAAAGACATAACGCAGCAAGGGCGTAGCACTGTTTGAAGTTGTTACGCCCTTGTTGTTTTTTGCAAGAAAGGTAAATTTACCAGCCCTTATCAATCATACCGCTACCAAAACAAATCCGATGAGCCGTATCGTAGATGACAGCATACTGCCCCGGAGCAATCCCTTGAATCCGCTCATGGCTATCAAGGCGATATAGCCCCATGCCTGCATCGTAGTGCAACGTACCGTGAGCAAACTCCGGAGTATGACGGATCTTGAAACACACTTCTAACGGCTCTCTACTACTCTCTGGGACGACAACCTCTTGGCCTGCTACGAGTGAAGCCTCGTAGCTCCATGGGTCCAAACTGATGAAATTCATCTCCTGCGTCTGGATATGCTGGCCGTACTGATCGGCTGGATCATAACCTCGGCTCACAAGGATAATGTTGCGCTTGATGTCTTTCTTAACTACGAACCAAGGTCCTCCGCTTAACCCAAGCCCTTTACGCTGACCGATCGTGTGAAACCAATAACCATTGTGCCAGCCGAGCATCTTGCCCGTTTCTCGCTCAATGATACGCCCGGGCTTCGTACCAAGTGCACGCTCAATAAACTCGTTATAGTTTACCTTACCAAGGAAGCAGATGCCTTGGCTATCCTTGCGGTGTGCACTGGGGAGCTTAGCCTCCTCGGCGATTGCTCGAACCTCCGCTTTAGTCAGATGTCCAGTAGGGAAAAGCAACTTGCTAATCTGAGGGAAGTTAATCTGAGCAAGGAAGTCCGTCTGATCTTTGACAGGGTCTGGAGCTGTCGATAAGTAGAGGCGATCGCCAACGTAGGTCGTAGTAGCATAGTGCCCCGTCGCAATGAAGTCGAAGTCCTTGCCCCATTTCTCCTCAAAGCACCCGAACTTGATGAGCTTATTGCACATCATATCAGGGTTGGGCGTAAGGCCGCGCTGCACCGTGTCGATCGTGTACTGCACCACATTAGCCCAGTATTCGTCGTGCAGAGGAACAATCTCTAGGGGCAAATTGTACTGACGAGCGAGCATCTGTACCATGGCAATATCATCTTCCCAAGAGCAATCCTCAAACCCATCTCGATCCATGCCGATCTGGATATAGAAAAGTGTAGGCCGAATACCAGCCTTGCATAGCAGATGTACGACGACACTACTATCCACGCCACCCGACACGAGTGCCGCCACACGAGGATCCTTTACCCCCGAGCGTTCGATCCGCTCCCTCAACGGAGCTACTAGCCTATCTATATCCATACAATCTAGCGTCCAATCGTGTTTGTTTTATTGTACATAGCGCTCATTCTCATCTGCAATCTCATTGATACGTTCGATCTGCCTGTCAAGGAAGTAATCGGTATAAAGTCCGTAGTCACCACTCTCGTAGAAGGCAATAAGCCCTCGCCTATAGGCCAGTATGTCGGCATCCTTGGCCGAATACACTGGGATCAAGCCATGATTCATTAGACAGATAGCCTCAATAAGACATGCCGTTCGTTTATTTCCATCAATAAAAGGCCGGAGCCTAGCAATATTACAGTGCAAATAAATAGCTTGTTCTAGAGGGTGAGAGAGTAAATCTTGCACGTAGAGTATCTCCGATAGGTGCATCATAAGCTCACGACGATGCTTAGGAGGCCTATAACTAGTACCAGATATAGCCACGGCTCTATCTCGGACTTGTCCAAGGTCTTCATCAGATATAAGTCCCTCTGCAATACGGCCATGTACACGTAGGAGTAGCTTATCGTCAATGAGCTCTGGAGCCGTTTGAGTAATATAACCTACTTCCGAAACAAATATATTGTAGAGGTTCTTGAGCATCTTGGCGTCCTCATAGCGTTTCTCTGAGGTAATACCATCTTTGATGAGAGCCTCTGTTTCTACAAACGTATAAGTATTCCCCTCGATCTTACCCGAATAGTAGCACCATACCACAGCAAGGTCTTTGAGCTCCGACCTTGATAGACTTGATAGCTTGGCATAGGGGCTCGAGAGAATAAAGTCGGCTTTACGCATCTGCTCGGCCGTGATGACAGAGGGGATAGTATTCATAGCTTTACTAACTTAACAAAGATGAAATATGCATACAAATCTACCAAGAAGTGTATGCACATCTAAACTAATCAATTCCTACCTTCTTGCTACATCCGCTCGGGCATCTCGATGCCGAGTAGGCTCATGCCTCTCTGGATTGTCGAGGCGACCTCACGGCTTAGAGCTAAGCGGAAGCCACGCACCACTTCGTCCTCCTCCTTGAGTACCGAGAATTCGTGGTAAAACTGATTGTACTCCTTCACCAACTCGTAGGTATAGTTCGCCACGACGGCAGGGCTGTAGCTACGGCCAGCCTCGGCTACAACCTCGGCATACTCGGCTAGACGAGCAATAAGCTCCTCTTCCTTGGGCGCAATAGCTAGGCCCAGCGTCGAGAAACGCTCGGGAATGTTCATACTGGCCTCGGCTGCACGGCGCAGCAGCGACTGAATACGTGCGTAGGTGTACTGAATGAACGAACCAGTATTGCCATTGAAGTCGATCGACTCCTTGGGGTTGAAGGTCATATTCTTGCGTGGGTCTACCTTGAGGATAAAGTACTTGAGCGAACCCAAGCCTACACGGCGAGCGACCTCTAGAGCCTCCGCCTCGTCCATATCCTTGGCCTTGCCTTGCTCTTGGGCGATCTCGTGTGCAGTGCTAATCATCTCTGCCATCAAATCGTCGGCATCGACCACCGTTCCCTCACGGCTCTTCATCTTACCCTCGGGTAGCTCTACCATGCCATAGCTGAAGTGTACCAGCCCCTTACCAAACTCAAAGCCGAGTTTGTCAAGCACGATTGATAGGACTTGGAAATGGTAATTCTGCTCGTTACCTACCACATAGACCATCTTATTGATTGGATAATCCACGAAGCGTAGCTTAGCTGTACCAATATCCTGCGTCATATAGACAGATGTGCCGTCCGAGCGTAATAGGATCTTGCGGTCGAGCCCCTCGGCGGTAAGGTCTGCCCACACAGAGCCGTCCTCGTCACGAGTGAAGATACCAGCCTCTAGCCCACGAAGTACTTCGTCGCGCCCTACAAGGTAAGTGTCGGACTCGTAGTAAATCTTATCAAAATCTACCCCCATACGCTTGTAGGTTTCGTCGAAGCCGGCATACACCCACTGGTTCATACGCTTCCATAGGGCTACAGTTGCCTCATCGCCCTCCTCCCACTTGCGCAGCAGGTCACGAGCCTCAGCCATTAGAGTAGAGGCGGCCTCGGCCTCCTCCTTAGTCTTACCCATGGCCATGAGTCCGCTGACCTCGGCTTTGTAATGCTTGTCGAAAAGCACATAGAAGTCGCCTATGAGATGATCGCCCTTGACGCCACGGCTCTCGGGCGTAGCTCCCTCACCCCACTTGATCCATGCAAGCATCGACTTGCAGATGTGAATGCCTCTATCATTGACGATATTGGTCTTGACCACCCTTTGACCATTGGCCTTGAGAATCTCTGCAAGGCTATAGCCCAGCAGGTTGTTGCGCACATGACCTAGGTGCAGGGGCTTATTGGTATTGGGAGATGAGTACTCGATCATCACTAGCGGATCTTCATCGCTTGCCACACGATGCCCATAGTTGGGTGTCGAGGCAATCTCATCGAAGAGCTCCAGCCAAGCCGATGAGGCAATCGTCAAGTTGAGAAAACCTTTGATGACCTGCACCGCAGCAACAGTAGGCTCGTGCGCCAGCAGATAGTCGCCAATCTCCTGAGCCGTAACTTCAGGGGACTTACGGCTGATCTTGAGCAGAGGGAAAGCCACGAGCGTGAGATGCCCCTCAAACTCTTTCTTACACTTCTGTAACTGAATCTGAGCCTCGGCTGGGGTTTGCTCATAAAGAGCCTCTACGGCACGAGCAATCGCTGTATTGAGTTTAGTGATAATCGACATAGAGTTTTTGAATTGATTTTAAGCTACAAAGTTAATAAAAACGCCTCAATCCTAAATTTCCCAGATCTTAGTAGCAGGGGTATGCCCCTCTCCCTGATTGACGGCTTTTCATGGTACAGTACTGCATCTACTCTTTGGGGCTAAAGTATGTGATGCCTATGAATTAACAAATATATACAAATCAAGCAGTAGAATTTATATGTTTGGAGAAGTATTGGAGCATAAGCCCAATAGGCTACGGATAGTAACCCCAAAAGTGGCAGACTGCGTATTTGGCCTCTAGGAGGCTCTACACGGCGTCCGAACTTGTTTTAGTACTTAGCCCCTAGCCGAGCAAAAACAACCACCCAAAAGACTTACGGCATAAACCACTACTAAACAAACATATAAAATCAAATCCAAAGCAACTCCATACGTTCGTAGCACAGTTTTGAGATTTTCGCCCCATCAATCCTTGCCGATTGATGGACATGCCTCAACAGATTAGCCCACCAATCCGAATAAATCTTCCCATCAATTACTCTCAACTGACCAAACGCCCTTAACAAACGACCTCCCCATTCCAACAAACTCTTCAATAAACCTTTAACAGTCCTTAACTAAAAAAGCGACAAACGTCTGCAAGAAATCGCCAAATCTGAGCCACTAGCGGGCTGAGGCTCTGTGACACGTAACAAAAACTATCAAGAGCGAGAGCTCACGTTTATTTGGCTAAATTTGTGAGGATAACGAACAATCATCATCAACTCTATGCATACACGTTATACGCTATCGCTATTCGCTGCTTTTACGCTACTGGCGACTTTCGGGTCAGTAGCACAGACAGACAGCATTCCCAGTCATCAATCGACTAAGGCCACGCAGGAGGTAGAGCGCCCCAAGCTCCCTGCCACACAGCTACGTTACCGAGGGCCAATCTCCATCGGTGCGCCAATCCTATCGGATAGCCTCGATGTACACGCACGGCCATTCGACTTAGGTACATCAGCCTCTAGCCTCATCAGTCTTAGCCCCGAGAGCAATATCTATCGAACAATTGAGGCCGATGACCAAGGCGTCTTCACGACGACCACCACCCCTTTTGCCTCGAAGCAGGAGCTACAAGCTCATCTCTATGGCTTCTACTTGCTCTCTGGCAGCTATGCCAAGGGAAAAGTCAGCATCGAGTGCGATGCGCCGTGGGAGCTCTACCACAATGGCAAGAAGATAGGTTCTGGTCAGGGGAAAGCCTTGGCCGATAGTACAGCATCTACTCGGCTACCCATTACCCTTGCGCCCGAGATGCATACGCTTCTGCTCAAAGTACAGCCGCTCAATGAGGAAAAGGCCTCCAAGACCATTAGCCTAAGGGCAGGCTTTACACCCGATAGAGCAGACGCAGATATTCGCCTGCTAACCGAGCCTACGAGATACCCCGATCTCAGCTATATGATCTATGGCTCAACCCTCTCGGGGGTACGTATCTCCCCCTCGGGTCAATACAGTATCCTCTACCTGACCGAGCCGGTGGCAGGTAAGCCAAGCCATCACCGTGCGTACCTATACAGAGGCACTAAGCGCCTCGGGGAGCTATCGGGCGTGGCGGCTCGAGCGCAGTGGTTACCGAAACAAGATAGGCTCTACTTCGACGAAGCCTCGGCTTATGGACGTAGCCTATACTATCTCGACCCTACGACGATGATGCGTGAGCTCATCTGCCGGCAGATCCCAGAGGGGCGCTACATCGTGTCGCCCAATGAAACAGCTCTCGTCTTCTTCCCCGAAGACAAAGGACCAGAGTACAAAAAGACCCTCGACCGCTTCGCTTCGGCAGATGAGCGGATCAAGGGTTTTAGGGACAGGAGCTTCTTGGCCGTTTTTGATCTAAAGACAGAAACTTATCGACGCCTTACTTTCGGCTCTCGAGGGACAATGCTACAAGATATGGCTTCGGACGATAGCAAGCTCATATTCTCCGTGCATACCCCTACGCCCGCCAAAAGTCCGTTTAGGAAGTCGGACTTCTACGAGCTCAATCTAGGTACAATGGCGGTCGATACCCTATTTACCAATTCGATAGACATATCTAGCGTACGCTACACCTCGGACAATCAGCATTTGGTCGTCAAAGGGTCCGCTGCTAGCTTCGACTATATCGGTGCGGTTGTGCCCAAAGGCAGTGCAGTGAATGTCTTTGACGAACAGCTATTCCTCTACGATAGAGCCAATAAGTCCGCCCGAGCACTTACCAAATCTCTGGATCGCACGATCGCCTCTGTGCAGGTACCACGAGATCGCTTCGAGGCGTATTGCCTAGCAGAGGTAGGCGACGAGCGGGCGATCTATCAGATTGATCTGGCGACGGGACGCACCAACAGACTCAGCCAGAGGGAGGAGGTTGTCAAGTTTTTTGCTGTTTCTCGCCGAGGTCAGGAGCTGGTCTATGTCGGGCAGAGCGCACTTAGCTCCGATCGGTTCTATGCCATAGATACCAAGCGGGGTCGGGAGCAACTGGTCTACGACTTCGCAGCCGAGAAGATGCAGCATCTAGAGGCGGGCACGGTCAAGGATTGGGATTGGACTGCACCAGACGGCACACGCATCGAGGGACGATATTATCTACCTCATGGCTTTGACCCCAGCAAGAAGTACCCGATGCTGGTCTACTACTATGGCGGCACCTCACCGGTACATCGCGGCTTCGAGGGGGCTTATTCTCTATCCATGTACGCCTCGCTTGGCTACGTTGTCTATAGCCTCAACCCCAGTGGGGCGACTGGCTACGGACAGGAGTTCGCTGCACGCCACATCAACGCATGGGGTAAGCGTACGGCTGACGAAATCATCGGAGCGGTCAAAGACTTCTGCAAGGCACACGCCTTCGTCAATGACAAGAAAATCGGCTGTATGGGGGCGAGCTATGGTGGCTTTATGACGCAGTACCTACAGACTCAGACGGATATTTTCGCAGCAGCAGTCAGCCATGCAGGGATCTCTGCCATTGCGTCCTACTGGGGCGAAGGCTTCTGGGGCGTGGGGTACAGCACGATTGCCAGCAAGGATAGCTATCCGTGGAATAACCCTAAGCTATACACCGAGCAGAGTCCACTCTATCTGGCGGACAAAATCCACACCCCACTATTGCTCATTCACGGTCTGTCGGATACTAATGTCCCCGCAGGAGAGAGCTGGCAAATGTTTAATGCGTTGCGCATACTAGGAAGGCCTGTCGAATTCGTTGGTGTATATGGGGAGGATCATCACATCTTGGATCCGCAGAAGCGGTACGAATGGTCTTCGGCGATCATGGCATTCTTCGCCAAGTACCTACAAGACAACCCTACATGGTGGGACGACCTCTTCCCCAAGACGGGCGTATAGCCCTGTCAGAGTAGAACCTGAGGGTATAAACATTCATCAAATACTAGACTTATGAAACGAATTTGTTTGCTTATCGCTGCACTCTTGGTGCTAGCTTCGTGTGACAAAAAGTCGAAGGACGTACCTAAGCCACCCAAGATTGACGAACTGAAAGAACCCTTCTTCAAGGGGCGAATCCCGCTTCTTGGCGAATATCTGGTGCACGACTTCGAGCTCGTTGGCTCCGTCACTCAGATGACTAGCGAGATCGAGGGCGTCATGTTCAGCAGGGTTGAACGCATCTTCCAACCTCCCTACTTAGTAGAAGCAATCACACACAGCGAGCATGGTTCAGACGCTAAGCGCTACACATACATCACACACCCCAAGCTGGGGCGTCCTGTGATCTCTGCAGTCTATGTAGAGCACAAGCCCTCTAGGCCATATACAGTCAATTACTTCTACGACAAGGCGGGCAATATGGTACTTGAGCGACGCATTCAGGGGGAGAAGGTAGAGCAAGAAGTGCGCTATATGTACGACTACGCCAAGCGAGAGGTAAGCATACGTATCGTACGAGATGGCGTCGAGAGCCCCAAGGATCAGCCCTACTGCGCCCAAGACAAGAAGGGACGCATTGCTTGGATATACACATATCTTGACGGACAACCTTCGCAGAGAAACGACTACCAATACGACGATCTAGGAAATATTGTACAGACCGAGCAGACCACCTACGCCAACAAGAGTAGCGTCAAGAAGGTTACGAAGTTTAAGTACAATAGAGAGGGCCTCGTGACGAGCTCAGAAACCTTGCTAAACGGCTCGGTCGAGAGCAAACAAATGATGGAGTACGAGCTAGACCGAGAGAGTAACTGGACACGCAAAACGGTCAAGAGCTATGACGGCAAGGGCGAACTCACTGGCACGCTCGTCACCAAGCGTACGATTACCTACAAGAAGAAATAGGCTGCCGACAGCCTAGAAACAGTTAGCCCCGCTGGAGCGATCTCCTAAGAGATGTTCTCCAGCGGGGCTAATTTGTAGGACGAGGTCCACTCGCCTTATAGAATTTCCTTGTGCAGATTCGCCACTAGGCTACTTGCTCCGATGCGTAGCAGCTCTGGCGTGAGCCATTCCTCGCCGAGGATATGCTTGACGAGCGTGTAGTACTTCACCGCATCTTCGGCAGTCTTGATGCCACCGCTGAACTTGATGCCTCGCTTGTGGCCATACTTCGTGTGGTACTCCTTGAGCACCGTACACATGATGTAGGCAGCCTCTAGGCTAGCACCGGGATATTCCTTACCAGTAGAGGTCTTGAGGAAGTCTGCCCCTGCATAGAGCGAGAGGATAGAGGCACGACGAATGGCCTCTGGCTCGGCGAGTGCACCCGTTTCAAGGATTACTTTGAGGTGCGCATCTCTACAAGCCGCTTTCTGCTCTTCGATTTCGCTGCTTGCCTCTTCGTAGTCGCCCTCTAGGAACTTGCCGAGGTTGAGCACGATGTCTATTTCATCTGCTCCAGCAGCCACGGCGAGAGCGGTCTCGGCAATTTTAACCTCGATGAAGCTCTGCGAGGCTGGGAATGCACCACTAACACAAGCTACACGTACGTTTGGTGCAGTAAGGGTTTCACGCACTGTGCTCACGAAGTTGGGGTACACGCAGATGGCTGCTACGTTGGGGATACTGTCGTCTAGCCCATCATAGTCATTGACCTGCTCTGTGAATTTGGCAACCTTGGTCTCCGTATCTGCGCCCATCAGGGTCGTGAGGTCGATCGTGCCGTGAAGAAATTTCTTAACCTCTACCGTATTATTGGCTTCAAACTCGGCATCGAGGATCTTGGCTATGGCACTCTGTAGCGCCTCGCCCATGAGGGCTGGGGCAAACGAGGCGAAAGCCTCTTCGTACTTACTTATTGTCTGTTCCATTTAGTTTAGGATTATTGATATGTCTAGTCTTGTCTCGGCTCGTTTTCTTCTCCAGATTGCGTGCGAAAGCCTCAGTTAGGTCTACACCCGTCTGGTTGGCCAGACAGAGCAACACCCACAGCACATCGGCCATCTCGTCGCCTAGATCATGGCTCTCGCCTGCCTTGAAGCTCTGATCGCCGTATTTGCGTGCCATCACTCGAGCCAGCTCGCCGACCTCTTCGGTAAGTATCGCCATATTAGTTAGCTCGCCGAAGTAGCGTACGCCGTAGGTCTTGATCCAGCCATCTACTTGCATTTGAGCCTCTCTGAGGCTGAGCTCTGCCTTGTGTCTGTGTTCCGTCGTCATGAAGAGAAATACCGCTAAAATGTTTGCCAAAGGTAGTAAAGAATAACGGGAGTGCAGGAGAATATGCTCACTGAAGCCTGCCTCTTGACCACCTAGCGAATAAATTACCGTGCCACAGAGCCCACTCAAGTGGATCCGTGGCACGGCTTCTCTATTTAGTCCAATGTGGCTGTGCGAAATTACTTTACACGCTCCAGCTCTACGGTGAAGTGACGCATCACTGGTAGCTCGTGTATGATATGGAAGCCCTTGGTGATGTGATCGGCTCGCTCCTTGACATTGGCGAAGGCCGCAGCTACGACGTCCATATGGTTGTTCGTATAGGTGCGGCGAGGGATCGCAAGGCGAAGTAGCTCGAGTCTTGGATAGCGATTCTCTCGTGTATCGGGATCTCGATCAGCCAGAATGGAACCAATCTCCACACCACGGATACCAGCCTCCAGATATAGCTCAACGCCTAGGGTCTGAGCGATGAACTGCTCCTTGGGCACATGGGTAAGCACCTGCTTGGCGTCTACAAAGATGGCATGGCCACCTGCTGGACGCTGGTAGGGAATGCCATACTCGTCGAGCTTAGCTCCAAGATAAGCAACCTGACGAATACGTGCATCGAGCGTATCGAACTCGGTACCCTCGTCCAGACCTTGTGCCAGAGCATTCATATCTCGTCCGCTCATACCACCGTATGTGATGTAGCCCTCGTTCATGATGCAGAACATCTGACAGCGACGCCACAGCTCCTCGCTCTTGAAAGCAACGAAGCCCCCCATATTGACGATAGCGTCCTTCTTGCTCGACATCGTCATGACGTCGGCATACGAAAACATCTCTCGCACGATCTCCTTAATGCTCTTGTCGGCGTAGCCTGCCTCCCTAGTCTTGATGAAATAGGCATTCTCGGCGAAGCGTGCCGAGTCGAGTAGCAACATAATGCCATATTTGCGGCACAGCTCCGAGGTCTCACGGATATTTTTCATAGATACGGGCTGCCCCCCTGCGGTATTGTTGGTCACAGTGAGCACCACGCATGGGATCTGCTCCTTGGGTGTTTCCTTGAGGATCTTCTCGAGCTTATTCAGATCCATCTCGCCCTTGAATGGTAGCTCGATCTGTGTGTCGGCTGCAGCATCAATCGTGCAGTCTGGTGCGTATGCTTGTCGGAACTCTATATGTCCTTTGGTCGTGTCGAAGTGAGAGTTGCCGGGGAGGATATCGCCCTTCTTGACAATAGTAGAGAAGAGCACATTCTCGGCGGCACGCCCCTGATGTGTGGGCAGGAAGTAGTCGAAGCCTAGGATATCCTTGATAGCACTCTTCATGTTGAAGTAACTCGATGCTCCTGCGTAGCTCTCGTCCCCTAGCATCATCGCCGACCATTGTCTGTCGCTCATGGCTCCAGTACCCGAGTCGGTCAGCAGGTCAATGAATACTTGGTCGCTTCTGAGCTTGAAAAGGTTGTACTTGGCATCACGAATCCACTGCTCGCGATCTTCTCGTGTTGATACCCGTATAGGCTCTACCATCTTGATCCTGTACGGCTCGGCATAAGGTAACTTCATAACAATTCTCTTGGTTAATAATTAAGACATTTTTTAGTGAATTGAATTCTGGCTAAAGTTACGAAAAAACAAACACCAACCTCCTCGGGCGAGATTTATATTTTAGCTCAAATTTCAGAATGTTGATGAGAGAAACGCTTTAGACTAGGGAGAAAAACGGCAGACCGCGTATTTGGCCCCTAGGAGGCTCTAGATTGTGTCCGACTTCGTTTTGGCACTCCTCTCCAGTCCAATGGAAATAACCACCTAGAACGACATATTTGCAAACGCCTAATATACAAACAAATAAAATATGTTTATAGTTGATTTTATGCCTTCGTGTCGCCCTTTTGAGGATTTCTACCCATCAATCTTCTCGGATTAGTGGGCACATTGGCGAGAATTAGCCCACTAATCCGAAAAAGTCTTCCCTTTAATTTCCCTATATCGTCGCCTTGATCTCCCAAAACCTCCCTACCGTCCGCCTAAATTTCAGCGTAATTTGTTTACACACTTTAACCAAAAACTCGAAAAGTAGATTTCTCGAATCTTCGGGTTTTCAATGCTGCGTGCAGCGTTGCTACAAGGCAGAACTAGCAAACCGAAAAGGCGATTGATAATAATCTTGTAGCAACGCCTCGGGCTGTGTCGCATGAGGGATTGTCCACCGGCCTCTACCCTCGAAACTGTTTAGTCATGAGGGTGATTGTTTTTACAGATATAAATTCTAACAAACTCTTTTTTATTAGTAAGTTATTTGATGAAATATCTGTACCTTTGTGGTAGCTCAACTAAATAGATAAAATGCAATGAGAACAAATCTTAGTTCGCTTATCAAACTTACAGAGATCCCCGAGCAGTATTATCGCCCGGCCAATGCTCTAGAAGAGGCCGTCCTAACACGTTACGAGAAGATCCCAACTTTCATCGGAGAAAACGATAAGGAAGCCGCTACCCTACTAGCGCGTGAGGTGGCAGAAGGTATTCGTGCCAAGGCTGCTGAGGGTAAACAATACATACTCGGACTATCGGGAGGCGAATCTCCTGTGATTGTTTATCAGAAGCTAATTGACCTGCACAAAAACGAAGGCCTTAGCTTCGACAACGTAGTAGCAGTGCTCGGCTATGAGTACTACCCACTTGGTGCTAATGCGGCTCAGGGCTGTTTGGCTAAGGTGCGTGAGGAGTTTCTCAACCACGTAAACATCAAGGCCGAGCATATCCTAGCGCCCAATGTAGCTCTACCAGTAGAGCAGATTAGCGCCGAGTGTGCTGGCTTCGAAGCACGCATTGACGAGCTTGGCGGGTTGGATATGATCATTCTTGGCATCAGCACGACCTCAAGCATCGGCTTCAACGCCCCCGGCACCAACGCCAACACCTACACACGCCTCGTGGTGCTAGATCCAGTTGCTCGCAAAGAGGCTGCCAAGAGTATGTTCAACCACCTAGACGAGGTACCACAGAGTGCCATTAGCCTAGGGCTCGCCTCTATCCTCAAGGCTCGTCGCATCGCTCTAGTGGCTTGGGGCGATAGCAAAGCCAAGCAGATTGCCCAAGCTATCGAGCAGCCACAAAACGACCTTGTACCTGCCTCTATCCTACAGCAGCACCACAACGCTCGTGTGTACCTAGACCTTGGCTCGGCCTCCCTCCTGACACGCATCAACCACCCTTGGCTGGTAACGAGCTGCGTGTGGAACAAGAAGCTCATTCGCCGTGCTATCGTATGGCTCTGCGAGATCACAGGTCTACCTATCCTCAAGCTCACCAACAAGCACTACACCGACCACGGTCTAGGCGAGCTGGTAGCCAAGTATGGATCGGCGTACAACGTAAACATCAAAGTTTTCAACGACATTCAGCACACCATCACGGGCTGGCCCGGAGGTAAGCCCAATGCCGACGATACCAATCGCCCAGAGCGAGCCAACCCATACCCCAAGCGTGTGATCGTCTTCAGCCCACACCCCGACGATGATGTGATCTCCATGGGAGGAACATATCGTCGCCTCGTGGAGCAGGGACACGACGTACATGTAGCCTATCAGACCTCTGGCAACATTGCCGTGGGCGACGAGGAGGTAATCCGCTATGTGAGCTTCCTGCGCAATGTGTGCAAGCACTACGGCCGCGAAGATGACCCCGTACTACAGAAGGCAGAGGAGATCCGTGACTTCTTGATGAACCACAAGAAGGAGGGTGAGCCTGAGCGTCTGGACGTACGCTTCATGAAGGGTAATATCCGCCGTGAGGAGGCTCGCACAGGTAGCCGCTTCGTAGGTCTAGATGACGACCATATCCACTTCCTCGACCTACCATTCTACGAAACTGGTTTGGTTAAGAAGAATGACCTCAGCGAGGCAGACATCACGATCGTCAAGAACTTCATCGAGAGCATCAAGCCTCACGAGATCTTCGTTGCTGGCGACCTTGCCGACCCACACGGCACACACAAGGTGTGTCTAGATGCAATCCTAGGGGCTATCGACCTATTCAAGCACGAGAAGTGGTACGCCGAGGACTGCCGTGTATGGATGTACCGTGGTGCTTGGGCAGAGTGGGAGATCGAGCACATCGAGATGGCTGTGCCAATGAGCCCAGAGGAGCTACGCTTCAAGCGCAATAGTATCCTCAAGCATCAGAGCCAAATGGAGTCTGCGCCATTCCTTGGCGACGACGAGCGCCTATTCTGGCAGAGATCGGAAGACCGCAACCGTGGTCTGGCTCAGCTCTACGCAAGCCTCGGTCTGGCTTCGTACGAGGCTATTGAGGCCTTCGTACAGTATCATACGGTAGACTAGCTATCTTGACCTACCATAAAGTCTAGGGGGCTGTGTCGAATATCACATTCGGCATAGCCCCCTAGAGGTATTAAGTCTGGGACAATGAAAGGATTACTATATACACTTCTGCTAGGAGGGCTATTCATTGCCTCTCCTTTGCTGGCACAAACCAACTACGATAGCCTAATGCGTCGCTCCGGGCTAGTCGATGTGCAGAGCCTAGAGCCAAGTATCGGGGTAGAGCTCAAGTACAGCACATCGGACAACTTCGTCGGGCGAGATATGTACGGCTCACTAGAGCGTGCTTATCTAGAACGAGGGTTTGCCGAACGAATTGCTCAAGCACAGCGCCTACTAACCAAACGACGCCAAGGCTATCACCTGCTGATCTACGATGCTGCACGACCGATGAGCGTGCAAGCTGCCATGTATGCACTGGTGGAGGGAACGCCTCTAAGTATCTACGTTGCCCCAGCCAAGCGAGGCGGTCGGCACAACTATGGCGTAGCGGTAGATCTGACAATCGTAGATGATAAGGGGAAACCGCTCGATATGGGTTCGCCATTCGATTACTTCGGTACAGAGGCGCACGTTGGTAGCGAGGACTCCTTAGTCAAGGCTGGGCGTATGTCGGCAGTAGTTCGAGCTAATAGGCGGCTACTCTACTCCATTATGAGTGAGGTGGGCTTGCGACCCTATGACAAAGAGTGGTGGCACTACCAAGAGCGCATCTCAATGACCGAAGTAAGGCGACGCTATAAGCGGCTCGACTTCTAGAGGTGGTAAGGAGCTATTGAGTGAGGTTGAAGCGCAGACTAACCCCAAAGGAGGTATTACGCACGGGGAAGGCGGAGGCGCTAACTAGAGGACGGTTGCTCGTCCATTCGAAGTAAGCCTTTAGGGCGAGCATACGGCTTAGGTCGTACTCGGCACTTAGGCTCAGACGGCTATCCACATTGCCAGAGTTGGCTTGTGTATAGTCGTCTTGTATTTTGCGGATTAGGCTTAGGTTGTGTCGGTAGCTGTAGTCGGCACGCAGGTTCAGCCCCTTGGCTGAGGTGGAGGTATTGCCCTTGGTGCTACTACCACGGCGTTTGCGCTTGGCTTTGGCAGGAGAGAAGAGGGCTTTGATGTCGGCTATCTTGTAGCTGGCGCCGAGGTTGAGCTCGTTGGAGCTGGTCTCAATCAGGCGGAAAGCCGATAGGTTGAGCGTTACAGAGCGGTTGCGCCTCCACTGCGTCGTCAGCGTCAGCCCGTTCTCCAGCGTGATGTCTATGCCTAGCAGGGGGAAGAAGCTCTCTTGGATCGTGATTGAAGCGATGTCGTAGGGCAAACTTAGGCGGGGCTTACCGCTTGCACTCGCTTGGTCTGGCACGTAGCCAAACGTTGAAGCCCGATCGCCAACCCAGCTCGGGAAAGAGGTGTAGTTGTCTACTCGGTAGGTGCCTCGATAGGCGTGGCGGAGTGTAACGTTGCTGAAGAGCTTCTTGAGCGCCTCGATCTTATTCAGCCCATTGTAGGTAACATTCCAGTTAGGGAGCATAGATAGTAGATCGGGCAGTGGGTTTAGATCTATGCCACCAGCCCCACTCGACTGGGTATAGGCCGAGCGGAAAGCAGGAATCAGTACTGCCGAGGCATTACGGTCTACCTGTATATTCTCTTCGTTGATGGTCTGACCTGCCCAACCACCTTGAGCGAGAAAGCCTTGGTTTGGGTAGCTATCGCCGTAGGCCTCCTCTTTGAGGCGACTGACCACGGCATCACGTGAGGCCAAAAAGCGATCGAACTGAGCAGAGCGATAGCCAGAGTTTGCCTCAGGCGAAGAGAAGATTCCCTTGAGCCCTATGGTAGTCATCACGAAGTCGCCACCGAAGAGGCGTGGGCGTCCCTCGTACATATATTGTAACTCGGTGCGATCCGTTCGGGTGTGATTGGCCGATAGACTGATATTCAGGTCACGAATGGGCTGTATCGTGGCCTTGATGTCTAGCACTGCCGAGCGAGAAACCACGGCGGGCTGTACGTTTTGCTGGTCGTGTGAGAGCCAACCTCTCTCGGCAGCCCTATCTATGTAGTCTTCGTCCGTGAAGCCAAGCGCAAAGCCCACACCGGGCGACATCACACCGCTCGTGTTTTGCCCCAGAGCAGCGCCAATGCTGGGCAAGAAGCCCGGCAGATGCGTAGAGCCCGTATGGCGATATGATAGGCTCACGTCCTTAACCATCAGCAGAGTGTAGACTGAGCGATCGATGATAGCACGTAGTGTCGGATTCATTTCCTTGGGCGGCTCAGGCGTTAGGGTCAGAGTCAGCGTAGAGCTATCCGTACCGAATACCTTAATGGTCTTATCGTCCACCAGCTCTGTCTTGATCGGACGCACTAGCCCAGTGCTGTCTTTGGCAACGATCCTCATGCGCTTCGTACCAAGTCCGTGCGCTACCACGAGAGTAGAGTCGGGCAGTAGGTTGAGCGTTTTGACGAAGCTCTTGGGCTTAGGCTTCTCTTTCTTGCGTTGAGAGGAGGAACTGTTGCTGTTGAACTTCAGCTCTAGCCCCTTGAGATACTTACTCTTGGCATAGAGGTTCTTCAAGCGAAGTTGTCCAGAAAGCTCGAGATTCATCTGATTCGTAATGACATTCGGCAGACGCAGTTGCTCCTTGGGTAGCTCCGCCCCGAGTGTCCAGTTGTACGCCCCCGAGTAATTGCCCTGAGCATTGATCCAGTTGAGCGGCTCAATCGCAGAGGTTGGTAGAGTGTAGGTCAGCGAAGTAGTTTGGGCGTAGCGCATCGGCGTTCCCAGCTCCTTGATGCTTTTATCTACCGCATACTTCCACTGCGCATAAGCATCGGGGTTCAGCTCTCGATTGACCTGCACGTGTGGCTCTTCGATACGGGCGTCCGTTCCCGTGGCGAGGGTAAAAATGAGGTTGGGGGTGAGATTCCAATTCAGATTGAGCTTACGATACCAGACGAACTGCTGTGAGAAGCTCACGGGTAGCTTGGTATCGCCTGCGGCATCGATGTGGTTGCGCAGTTGCTCCTCCTCGTAAGAGCGGATCATCGAGGTCTGCAGGTTCAGCCTGCTAGGCCACAGATTTAGGCCGTACTGCTTGAGGTAGCGAGCCAGAGCGCCGTTGCCCTTGAGCGAAGCGAAGGGACGAATCGAACGCCACTGTGGGCTAAAGTCGTAGTTAAGGCCGGCTTGCCAGTTGATTTGATGCAGATATTCCGTCTGCGGATTCTGCACTTCGGTGAAGTTGTGCGAAAAGTTGGCCGAGAGGTTAGCAGGGTCGTAGGGCATTGGCTCCTTGCTTCGGATGCCGACGTTGATGTTACTTAGGCTGAGCGATCGGGTAATACGGCGGTCGATGGCGTAGTTCATGATCGAATCCCTCTGTGCACTCGTGGCGACTGATTCTAAAGCGTCCTTGAGCTTGACGTCCTCGTCCATCGGATTGTACTGAGGCGTGTTCTGCTCGTCGGTGATGTTGTAGTAGACGGGGATAGAAACCTTGGCCTTCTCTGGGAAGAACTTGCCAAGCTCTAGGTTCGTAGAGAGGTTGATGCTACGGCGATCCTCGATCTGACGTTCGCTCAGAGATTGGTCGATCGCCCCAAAGCCTGCGGTAGACATCTGCCCACGCAGGTTGAATGCTCCCAAATCGGATAGCTGAACCGCTAGGTTGGCGTTGGCCGCCCAACCGCCCTCTTCGTGGTAGTCGCCCACACGCAACTCATTGACCCATACTTCGACGCTACGCACCTCTCCGCTATTATTGCGTAGACCAATCATGATGGTACGCACGTTGGAGAGGGACGGATTGCCGAGTATGCTGATACTATTATTCGTGGCGTCGGGATCGGGCTGGCTGAATAGCTCAAAGAGTGAGAAGCCTGCCAGCCCACGTGCGACAGCTTCGTTGCGCTTGCGTTTGTGAACGATCAGGCCATCTAGGTCGATATTAACAAAGTTGGCATCGGGCCAGACACGCCTCTGGTCTACGTCCGAGTAACCATTGTATCTACCCGACTGAGTCAGCTTGAGCGGAACGGAGTACTCGTAGTAGTTGTTGCGGTAGTCCGAGCCAAGACGTACAAAGACTGATATATCTCCGTCTTGGGTATTGGTATTGTCCTCGACGAGCTGCTCGGCGTGGACGAAGAGCTGTAGGCGGCGATAGCGTCGTAGATCGTAGGAGGTATTGCGGTAGATCGCACGTGCATCGTCGGGTGCGATCTGGCGGAGCTTGAGGCTGAGTGACTGCTCATTGAGCTGAGTGCTCTGCGTTTGTTGGGCATCGAGCGAGCGAGGCACACCCGGGGGCAACACGTAGTTGATGGGCGTTCGGTCGCCGTCTGCCTCGATATTGACAGCACTAACCGAGATCTGCGCCTTCGTAATAGGTGCGACCTTGCCGTGTAGAGGCTGATCGTACAGACGCCAGTCACCACGCACCAGATGCAACGCTCCGAAGCGCAGATTGGTCTGTTGGGCAAAGCCCTTGAGGTAGATGCGCATAAAGCGCATCGAGCGCAGGTCCGAGATCCCCCCAATAGCCGAGGTGTACTGCGATAGGGGTACTTTGAACTGATACCAAGTAACCTTAGAGTTCTGCCCATTGCGCAGACGAACATCTGCCTCTCGGCTAGCCACGATATAGTTCTGGCCCACACGCAAGTCCTCTGGGCGCAGCGATATTTTGTACTCGTAGTAGCGATCTAGCTCGTTGAGGTTATTGTCTTGGTTGATGTCCTCGACATCAGGAGCCACACGGCTCGCCACACTGTAGTCGCTAGAGCCTGTGGCCTCGGCGGAGTTGCCCTCTACGCCGTTGTAGTACTTGTAGCGATCGAGGATAGAGAGGCGTGCAGCATCGAAGTCGTCCCCACGATAGTGGTGGAAGTTGTCGCCCCCCGGGTCATTGATTGGGCTAAACGGATCGCCAGCCCACCGACCGAGGGTCTCGCCCGAAGCGATACGCTTGAGCTGATCAAGGTAGTTCCTATAGCTCTCGTGCTGCTGTTCCTCGGCAGTAGTGAGGCCATTGAAGCCGACGTCCTGCTTAGCTCTTGCCCCGGGAGCATTGTCGAACGAATACCCTACGCTCTGCCTGCGAGGCACACGCCCCCAAACGGTCGTTTCCATGGCCGTAGGGTCATCAGTAAGGGGAATACCATTCTCGAAGAACTTCTTCTCGTCCTTGAGTATATCCTCGGATATATCCCCGAGGTTGAAGTACAAATCTCCTCCCTTAGCACCTGTGCTGTGGACGAATGGATCCATCAGCCAAAACTCAAGATACTCGACATTGGAGGCCTCGAAGTCGCTTTGGTCAATCTTGCGCATGATACCACCCCAGCTCTCCTCTGGTTTGTCTAGTAGTCCCGAGGGAAGCATACGTTCCAGACCTAGATTGTACGGGCCTCGCTCTTGGGGGTAGAAGCTCAGATTGAGTGTCTGCAAGAAGCTCACCTGATTGACATTGAGATCTCGGTAGGGGAATAGCTCACGCATCTCTACCTCACGCACGAAGTGGTTACTTACCAGCTCAGGATTGTTGCGAATGTAAGACGGCGTGAGGCTACTGCGCTCTCGTGTGAAGATGGGGTCAATGTTGTACCACGACAGCAAGGCTCGATCGTAGCCCGTAGCTAGATAGTCGCTCGGTGAGGTCAGCTGACGAGAAGCATCGAAGGGGACAGAGGCCAGCGACCAAGCGTACGGATTCATCAAGTCAATCTCGCTGCGTGAGCTCTCGAAGTCGTCGAGATAGCTATTGCCCTGCGCATAACGGCTCTCGTAGTGGCCCGGGATTAGATGAGCGAACTCTGCGTCTAGACTAATCTGCGAAGCAGTCGTCAGGTCTAGCAGAGGGAGCTTGTCGAGCATATTGGTCAGCCACTGGCTCTTGGTGCGCCAGCTGAGGTTCGTCCCCCAAAGGAAGTTTTGCATCGACTCATCGCCCAGATTGGTCTTGGTGGTCAGAGGGAGCTCCGAGAGATACATCGCCGTGGCTCCTAGCTGCAACTGAGGCGTGAGCTGATAGCCAAGGTCTAGCCCCAACATTGTCTTGCGCTGCGTGCCGAAGCCTCCACTATCCTCTAGGCTAACCTCCACGGGAGTACGTGCGCTCTGGATCTGCGTGTTGATGATCTTCACTACACCCGAGAGATAGTCTACCGTATAGTCTACATTCTCCTGTAGAGTAACGCCTCCTGCCGTTACACGAACCGTCCCAGGGGTTACATTCATAGCTCCGAGCGCAATCTCTCCACTACCCGATGCCTTGTATTCGCCCCTCAAAATGTACTTATTCTTCTCTGCCACCTGCTGAGCCTTGACCTTAGTCTGGGTATATAGCTCTCGATAGACGAACTCGTCCCCTGCATTCTGCTCGGCTAGAGTCTGGCCAAATGGCTCGACCGAGGGGAAGTAGATCAGACCTCTATTGGCATTGACGGTCAGCCCCTCCACATAGTCGAAGCGGCCATCGCTGTGCTGCTGCTCACGCTGATTGATTTTGTCCAAGCCCAACACCTCTAGTAGCCTCTGCCCCTTGAGGCTCCCAGAGGGCAGGTAGGGGACATAGCTACCCGTGCCGTCGCTACGATAGAGGACGTCTAGACGGAAGCCCTCGGATTGCAGGTTGTACACCCCTGCTCCTAAGCTATAGACATTGCGCATCATATTCTCCCAGTAGGGCGCATTGGGGCTCATATTGCTCCCCTTGATGAGCTTGACGAAGAGATTGTCGGTAGATTGGTCAGGTCTGTCGGACGAAAACTCGCCCACACGATAGAGTTGACCATTGTAGGTATATTCGTAGGCCACGGCTAGCACCTCATCACTCTGGAGCTTAGAGGAGAGTGTAATGTAGCCAAGGCTTGCGTTTAGGTCGTATTCGCTCTCGCCGAGCCTGCGAGCAGACTCGAGCTTGTCGTAGTCCGACCCTGCGGTCAGCTTGCCCGATAGCACTCGGGTTACCTGATCGATGCGTCGTAGCTCGGGGTCGGCACTTAGAGTGCTGTAGAGGTCATTGGCAGAGTTGCGTGGGTATAGGCTCCCCGAGTTGGTAATAGTAATCGAGGGGTTGTGCACACGCCGAGCATCGCCAAGGTCGGCGAAAGCCACTACGTTGCGAGCATCGTCGTACCGCCCACGTTTGTTCGTCACCCAGACCTCTACGCGATTGATCTTGACGGCAGAGCGCACGTATGGAAGCGAGCGCAGCGCTTCGTTGTACTGCTGGCGGAAGAAGTCCCCGAGGAAGAAGTGCCTATTCTCATCGTAGTTGGCAGCCGATAGCTCGAAGCTCGTCGTCTGCGCTCCTCCCTTGGTGGCGATGCGCTTGCGCTGTGTACGCTGCTGGCTGACTAGCATATCGAGAGTTAGCTTACCAAACTGCATCTTACTATGCACTCCGAAGAGAGCTCCTCCACCGTTGATGAGCGAGTTCTTGGGCTGCATCGATACATTACCCGCCTCGATGAGCTTGACGATGTCGTCCTCCTCGCCCTCGAAAGCCAGTTTGAGCTTCTTGGAGTCGAAGTCGAACGTGCTGGCTGTATTGTAGTTGAGGTTGAAGTTGAGCTTATTGCCTACAGAGGCCTGCACACCTGCTTGGATCTTCTCGTCGAAGTCGAAGAAGGTATTGCGCCGAGCACGCTCACTTACTGAGGGGTTGTCGGTGGCGTTGCTTTTGATGCCAGCCGATAGCTCTGCCGAACCTTGCAGGCGTAGCTTCACTCCGCCGGGGCCGAAGATGCGCTCCGCTGGCCCTATCCCAAACTCCATATCTAGCGGGTTAAAGCCTTTTTTCTTTTGCTTGTCTTCCTCGGGGCGATTGAGCAGGCCAAAGTAATGGGCATCGCTACGCTTAGCCATATAGGCCATAAATTCGGCTGGAGTATAGGGGATAGGAGTGCCTAGGCGTTGCTCGCCTAGGTAAGTCGTCAGTAGATAAAGGTTAGTTCTGGGATCGTACTCAAATCGTGTGGTCAGGTTCGACGGACGCCGAGGTGAGAAGACGGACGCCTCTCGGCTTATATCTTCGGCACTGGAGGGCAGAATAACACGAGGAGAAATAACCTTGACGCTATCTCCCTTGCTCTTGCTCTGTGCAGAGGCGTGACTAAGCCCCAAGGTCAGACAGCCTAACCCCACACACAGCACTTGTATCAGCTTTCTGCGCTCCAACCCTAATCCGTATTCCTGATTTCCCGTACTATATTAAACGAACAAAGATACTTAAAAATTGCACAGACTAGCAGGCCTCGCACCCCCTAAACTTAGTGTGCAAATAGGCTACTTGGGCAGGTATGCCAAAGATCTATTTAGAGATTACTCACCTATCCTCCCGATGACTAAGTAACGGAACAGAGAGGCCAATGCATATCACACCAAACATCTAGGGGAGGGACGAAAAAAGCCTTAGAGCTGATCCCCTCTTGGTTTCCCACAAGCGAATCAAGCCTAAGGCTTCCTTTCACTAAATTTTAACGTAGCTTGGCGAGCCACGCCCATCGTTGATCATGGGTGATGGGGATCCCGCGGGGATTAATTTCAGTCGCCCTCAGGGGCGTACTGCAGCTTTCCTCGAAGCCTTTAATAGCTTTGCAGGTCTTCTGACTCACAATCTCGCCTCGGTCTACCTTCCCAGTAGCACAGAACTACCAGTGGTATCGACTCGACCAAAGGCTTGACGATCGTACACAGCAGCGGGACTGTCCGAGATTCGCACTCGATTCCCTTTTAAGCTCCAGCCCCCACATCAATAGACGCCAAGGCAAGGAACACAAAGCCGACGGCAAAGGTAAGCATTTTATCTATCTATCACAAAACTAGCAGATAGAATATGTTATCCTAGCTAGAGGTCTATACGACTAACCTAGGACTTGGCAATAGCCTTAATGTGCAGCGCAGCAAGACGGAAGAGGGAGAAGCAGAAGCCACCTATCCATGCCTCTCGTCTAAGGGCATCAAGGCGGTGTACAGTGTATGCTCATTCGTCTACTTTTTAGTTAAGGAGTGTTAAAGATTTACTAACGGATTTAAGAGAATAAAGCCCAAGTTTATAAAGGAGCTCTGGGCGACTAAAGGAAATCGAAGGGAAGCCCTTGCCCTATTGGTGGGCTAATCCGCCGAGGTGTGTCTACTGAGCCGAAAAGATTGATGGGAAGAAACACCTCAAAATGCGGTTCAAGCCCATACAAGCGCTGCAAAATACTCTCTATACACCTGAATACCAGCATGCTAAAAACAAGACGATTTAAGGCAGGTATTTTCATTCGGTGGGGGCAAGGAGCCTAAACGAGGTAGGACGCCATACAGAGCCTCGTAGGCGGCAAATATAGGATTTGACACTTTTAGTCCTCTCGGACGGGGAGAACATAGGCAGTGTGTCTAAACACACTCCAAAGTGTTAAATATCGCAAACGACAATACGCCACTGCACAGAAGTTCTAAAGAGCTAAGGCTAAACAAGTAGATTGACGGCTCGTAGCCTAGAGTTAGATGATCTGGCTCTCTTGGCTAACCTCTAGGCTACGACTCTGGGACCAGAGCACCAGAAGAGCCAAGAGAGAGAGCACAGCCTCAACCCCGAAGAGCGCCGTGTAGCCGAAAGCATCAGCCATACGTCCACTCAGAGCAGCCACGATCAGCCCACTGAGATGGGTAATCATAATCTGGATTGTGAAGTCCGTTCCCTCAAGCTCTGGACGTACCCGATCCATCGCCAGAGTATAGATCCCCACAGACGATAGGCCATAGGCACCCCATACCCAAGCAATCGCCACATACATCTGTATCTCGGAGGGGATACCAAGAGATATATACCAATAGAATAGGGCTGCCGTTAGACTAAGACACAAGAAAGATGCTAAAGCCGTCAGGTGCCCCATTCGTCTTAGGAGCAGACCGCCAGCCATAGCACATAGCGCTGCCACAGCAGAGCCGAAGACACCGAGCATCACGGCGATACGCTCTGTCGAGTAACCTAAATCAACCATAAAGGGCTTAACCATCGCCATAACACCGATGATGCCCGAGTAGTAGAGCAACAGGAGCAAGATATGTCGCTTGCTAGATAGAGATGTGAAGAAACTGGGGATATCTCGCAAATTAATGCTGCGGCGGCTGCGTGGCGCAGACTCATATAGCCGATCTCGTCGCCTGCGCAGCCACAGTGGGAGAACAGCTAATACGATAAACATAGCCAGCAAACTAAGCACCCACTGCCAGCCTAGATGATGATAAGCTACCAGCAATACCCCCGTACCGAAGAGGCTACCGACGAAGCTCCCCCCAGCCTGCATGCTATTACCTAGCCCACGCTCAGAACCTCTGAGCGAGAGTATTGCATACTTATCCACCGCAATATCCTGAGTGGCAGAGGCAGCGAAAGAGAGGATTACCAACAGGAGTATGAGGCCAAAGTTCGTCTTGAGCTCAAGCAGCCCAATACCAAGAATGATGCAGGCGTAGAATAGCTCCGAGAGTATAATCCAGCGCCTAAGGCTTGTATAGTCACGAGCATGATGATCGACCACGGGCGCCCACAGGAGCTTGACAATCCACGGCAGCTTAATGAGCTGCAGTAGCCCAATCTGCGAGAGTGAGTACTGCTCCTGCCTCATAATGACAGGTAATACCGTGGAGAAAAAGGCCATCGGTATAGACTGGGCGATGTACAGACAGAAGAGCGTCGGGAGCTTGAAGGGATCTCTGGGCTTCATATCTAGGATAGATCTATCATGTGTACAGGTAGAAGCCTAAAGAGAGAAGTGGAGCGTAGCACCAAGCTGCAAGGGGCGACCAGCTTGAGCGAAGCTCTGACGAGTTTTGCTCATCTGCAACGCAAAGTAGTGCGCCAGATAGTGCGTGTTGGTAAGGTTCTCCCCCCAGAGATCTAGGCGAGCGAACGGAAGCTCAAGCGAGAGGCGAGCCGAGAGCAGGCTGTAGTAGTTCTGCACAAGAGTATTCGCCTCATCGTAGTAGATCTTGCCTGCGCCCTTGTACTGAGCAGAGATATGTAGCGCTCGCACCCAGCTAGTTTGGGCGATGTCTATAGCCTTGCGTAGCTCTAGCGAAACGGTATTCTCCGGGGCATAGGGCAGGCGCTTGTCCTTGTGGTCAGTCTTGGCATCACGCCTATTCTCTATGAACTTAGCATCAGTCAGACCATAGGCTCCGATCAGCTCGAAGCCGTAGAATGGAGCTGTCCGCAGGCTTAGCTCTAGGCCTCGGCTACGGCTATGACCAGCATTCACGAGCATAGCTCCGCCAACGCTCACAGAGCGATAAATCTGTTGGTTGCTCCAGTCGATGAAAAAGAGTGAGAGCTCGCTAAAGATACGCTTGCCGAGCCAAGACGACTTGAGCCCGACTTCATAATTCCAGCTCTGTTCGGGATCGAATGTGATGTCCTCCATTGTCTCGAAGCTCGTATTGAAGCCCCCAGTCTTGTAGCCTCTAGCTGCAGTGGCGTAGGCAGTATGGTTGCCGATCTGGTAGCTTAGGGCGAGCTTAGGGAGTAGCTCCACCGAGGATAGAGGGCCGAAGCGCTCGTCTGCCTTGATTATTGGTTTACCGGCAACCTCAGCTTGGTGACGGAAGTCAAGCGCATCACGCTCGGCATCGAGCCTTAGGCCTGCTGTTAGGCTCAAGCCAGAGAGCCAGAGATCTCTCGCCGAGGCTTGCAGATATAGGGCTCCACCGGCTATACTGTGCTTATTGTGCTTGATGTCGGCAACCTTCTGAGCGATGCGGTCTACCTTGACGTCCATATCAAAGTACTGGTAGAATCCATTGAGCCCCATCAACAGGGAGAACCGCTCCGAGGGATTAAGGCGCAAGCTGATGTCTTGAGCCACGAGGTGCTGCTTCTGCCTCTGCTCTACATAGACGGCACGAATGGGGCTAAAGTCTTGGTCAATATACTGCCTATCCCTAAAGAATTGGTACGAAGTCGTGGAGATTAACTCTTTGCCTGCGTCACGATATTTGAGGACGAGGGCGTCCGAGAGCATCATACGCTCATAGCCGCTCTCATCGCTGTGGGCTATAGGGGATAGTTTTTGGGTCTTGGCATCGTACTGAGTGTAGGGATAGCCACCTTGGTCACTGTGCTCTAGGCTAAAGATATTCTCTAGGGAGATCTTGTGGTTGGGGAGATAGTTGAGCCGGTTGCGCAGGCCGTAGGACTTCATGCGGTCGATCGGCTTGCCTAGATGCTCATTGCGGAAGAAGCCATCTCGATGCACAGCATGCCCACTGAGGGAGTAGGCAAAGGTCTCTAGGGGACGAGCATAATAACCGACCGAGGCACTATGATCTCCGTAGGTCGCAGTTTGTAGGCGCAGGTCTAGACCTTGGTAATCGACTGGCGACTTGGTGCGGATATTGATGATCCCCCCCATAGTATTGCGGCCGTACTCGGTGCCTTGAGGCCCACGAAGCAGCTCAATGCGGTTGATATCGTAGAGGTCAAAGTTCATCACAGCTTTCTCGTAGTAGGGGACATGGTCTACATACAGCCCCACCGATGGAGCATTGATACGAGAGCCAATGCCTCGCACATAGACCGGCGAAGTCAGCTTGCTACCATAGTCGCCCATGAAGAGGTTGGGCATCACGAGGCTCAAGCTAGGGACAGACTGTAGCCCAGTACGCAGGATCTCCTCACTGGTGAGCACACTCACCGAGGCAGGCAGACGCTTGAACTTAAACCCTGCTTTCGATGCCTCAATGAGCACATCATGTAGCTCTACGGTATCTGTAGGGAGCGGCTCGCTAGCGTATACACCTAGACTCTGGAGCATCAGTGCGACAGAAAAGATAAACTTGTATATTTTTACCATTCTATATTTTGATTTATTTCACAAAATTAGCCTCTCAATGGGCTAATTTGAGGCCATTATATATAAGAAATCTGGCTTGCACTAACTCTGTAGTACAAGCCAGACCCAATAATAATCTGTAAAACAAATCTATATCACACACCCATTACCCGAGGCTACTGCTGCGACTCTGCTCGCCCGATGTTACATAAACATACTAACGCCTATGGCGATAAGCCATTATTGTCCGAATAGAGCGAGCATCTAGGCCTAGTGCCTAAGTAGCCATTTGGTACTGGCCGAAGCCTCAGCCCCACCATCAGAGCCAATCCACAGCCTAATCAGGTAGGCACCGCTGGGGAGAGAAGTTAGGCGACCTGCATCGAGCGCAGAGAGATCGATGCGATAGTCTGCACCGTTGGTGGACGAGGCTACGAGCTGTATCTTGTCGTAGCTCCAGATCATCTGCCCAAGCATATCATAGATGCCGATACGAGCCTGCAGATTCATGCCTGCCAAGCTGTGTCTGAGCCGTAGACTAGGCGTCTGCCCTCCCTCACTCTTGGCAATTAGCTCGAGCGCCTCGATGCGAGGAGCCAGAGCAGGCTCAACCCTAAAGGCGAATTGTACTCGTGTAGCATTGTTGTACACGTCCCAGACCTCCAGCTGCGCCGTATGATCTCCAGCCGATAATCCCTCAAGTACAAACTTAACCTCGCCAAGCCCTTCCTGCTGAAGCGAAGCCGTATAGTAACGAGAGAGATCGTAGCTCTGGTCTGCCTTACCATCTATCGTGAGCATTGGGCGATGCCCTAGCCCAGAGGTCGAGAGATTGATTGCGCTGCCATCACGCAGAGCCACCTCAAGCAAAGCAGACGATGCCACCAGTGGTGTCTTAGAACCCAGCACATCTTGCCCCGACAGACGGATCGAGAGGAGCTCTGGGCTATCGGTATCGTCGAGTGTCTGCTGAGCTCTACCGGTCTTGATGACGAAGCTTCGTGACAGGCCTACGCTCTCCACTCCTCGCTTATCGTCACGAGCATATAGGCTGATACGCCCCTTACGCCCAGAGTAAGCGACATCTTTGGGGACACTAAACTCCAATGTATAGCGTCCGTCCTCTATCTTCGTCCCTCCAGTGTAGATGATGTTTCGGTAGTCACGGTAGCGAGTAGGACTTGTTTCGGTATTGCGGCGATTGAAGTTGTCTATCGTTTCGAGCTCTTCTTCGCCATCGTACACCCAGACTTCTAGCTTGCCCGAGAAGTCGCCATCGACATCTCCACTAGGTGTCTGCACATATCCCTCGATACGCACCCGCTCTAGAGCGTGTAGATCAACGAGCTTATCCTCCTCGAGGTCTTGCGAGGCGAGGCGATTGACCTTTAGATGTGCTGGAGGCACGGCAATGTAGGTCAGCGGAGAGCCCAGAAGTACGAAGTTGAGCCTATTCTCCGGAGTGGAACGTAGACGAAGACTATTTTTGGCGTCGCGAATAACCAAACCCAAGGGCCGAGGTTTGCCCTGAGCATCAGGGGTGAATAGCTCCTTGAGAATGGCAGTATTGAGCATTTGGTTGGGGATATCCCACACGACTCTAGTAGTAGAGAGCAGGGCTACCCCACCGCTCGTAGGGTGTAGTAGGATCTCTTCGCCAGCCGAGGTCGAGAAGGCGTCGAAATTGGCGAAGTCGCAGGTCGCCGTGATCCAGAGCGGCAAGTGCGGATAGGAGAAGTTTTGAATATCACTCATCGAGAGTACACGCTCGTCTGCCCAAGACTGCGGATTGCCGTGTCCGTTGTAGTTGGCGATCAGCACGCCTTCCTGCAAAGCATCCATCAGAGCTTTATGTGCTCCCGGTACGGTGGTTCGTCCACCTACATTGACACGAGGATAGGCAGCCATGTAGATCTTGCGCAGCTGTAGCTCGGGCATCTGGCTCTCAAGCCCATCGCTAATCTCGATACTCTGGCGTGTATGGCTGTTGCCGTCACCATTATCGGCGACGAAGGCGGCACGCATCTTCCACGATCCGTAGTCACCTCCTCTGTCGTAGCCGATGATTTTGTCTATAACCGTCCTTGCTTGAGCAGGCGAACGCACGGGCAATCGGCCCACACCGACGTCCATCTCCAGCTCGTGTAGTAGTGGATAGCGAAGAACATCGGAGTAGTAATCCTTCTTGAGCTCTTCGTCTGCAAGCACTCCGAAGTAGTCATCGGAAGTATAGCTCTCCAGATCGAGCGATGCCACCGACTGATAAGTTAGCAGAAACTCGGTGTGCTGCATCTCTGGGATCTGCCAGACGGTCGTTAGCTTTCGGTTGTCCTGTGCGCCGTCCCCGATAAGTAAGATCTGCATCGGACAGTCTTCTTTGGCGTGCTCCGCCTTGTAGAGATCGTACAGCTTACGGGCAAAGAGTCTGTAGGCTGTAGCATCGGGCGTGCCTCCATTGAACTCATTGAAAATCTCCGTCTGCGTCACGACGAGCACTTTCTGACCTTTGCTCTCGTAGTAGCTCGCCAAACGGACGGATTCGGCTCTGAGCGCATCGGTCGTGATGATAAGTAGATCTGGTGCGGAGGATGTACCAATCAAATTCTGATTACCAATCCGCCCCACTAGACTGGGCTTATAGGCATCGCCCAAGCGCAGCAATAAGTATCGGCTAGGAGCACCACTGGCCGATCGTGCAGGTAGAGCAAGGCTCAAAGTGGAGCTAGCAATCTGTTGGCGCACTAGACTAGCTGAACCTGAGTCGTCCACACGCAGTAGTGTTAGACCCGACACCTGATCCATCGTATATGTGGAAGTCGCAGCCTTATCTTCTTTGTGAAGTGCCCTGCTGAAGCTCATCTGCCCACCACGATAGCTGAGTGTTCGCTCGACATTGAGCTCGTAGTAGTCTAGATGCGACGAGATCCCCTGTGCCGAGAGGGTAAAGTCGATGCGCAGATCTTCGCCAGAGAGTGGAGTGCTCTTTGCCTCGATATGGGTACGATCTATTCCATAGACTTTGTAACCACTGGAGGAAACAAGGCGATTCATCTCCTCGAGCGTGATATTCTCCTCTGCATAGGGAGCTCCGCCGATCTGTGCACTCAGACGAGCATCCGATTTATTCGGATAGGCCATGTAGGAGAAGCGCATACGCATGCTCTTGGCTCCCGGCAGCTTGTGCGAGAAGCTCAGGCGCTGCGAGGCGAGCATACTCTCTCCATAGAGCTTACGCCCCGACTGGGAGGGCGAATACAGCTCCTGCTCATGGTGCAAGACATCGGTATAAAGCCTACTGGCTTCAGTTGCCTCACTCACTTCGGTGGCCTCCGTCTGCCCCATACGCATAGGAATGCCACCTTCACTAATGAGGTAATAGCCTTGGCGAGTATAGTGATTGATTTGATGATAGAAGAAAGTTCTATGCTGATCGTAGAGCCACGACACTGTACCCACGGCATAGAAATACAGCTTACCATCTACGAACAGTGTGGGTACCTCTTGCAAATCTCGACCAGCCAGCCCGACGACTTGCTCTGGCAATAGAGCCCCCCCATAGCCCCACACACGCACTTTGTCTAGCTCCTTGAACCCAAGGGCAGCGATATCCGACGAGGTTAGTACATAAAGCCCACTCTGCTGCACGGCAATCTTGCTCCACTGCCCCGTCTGCATAGGGCTCTGTGACCAAGCCTTACCCCAGAGTGTGGGCAAAAGCGCCAGCAAGATGAATAGAATATTTAGTCGTCTATAAGCATTCATTGTCTAAGTAGCATATTTATTTCTGTAAGCCGAGCCTAGCGCTGGGCCTAAGCCGCCAATAGAGTTAGCTAGATCCTACCTTATACTAACGCAAATCAGCCTCGAACAAATATACAAACACCTTACCAAACCGCAAGTTACTAACGAATAGAGGGCATGCGCCGAAGCTCTCGCCTCGACGCATGCCCTCTATTGCTATGTGGAGTTTGCTCTCGCTTACTTGAGCATGTTTGGGGCAAGTGCTAGCACACGTGCCATATCGGGGTTGCTCAGATACTTGGCAAACTCAATGTTGTCGGCTACGCCAGAGAGCATAGATGGGTCTAGCTTAGCAACCATCTCCAGAGCTTCGGTGGCGAGCTTCACATCGCCAGAGCGTGCACCTACGATAGCCTTGATCAGGTGTGTCGTAGCATCGGGAGTAGCGACAGCAGAGAGGGTCTTGAGTGCCTTGGCATAGTTGCCGTTGAGCAGCTGTGCTACGGCAGCATTGTTGCTAAGCGTTTCGCCGAAAGCAGTCTCTGCCTTGGCATACTCACCTTGCTTGAGGTAGAGATAGCCGAGTGCCTGACCGAGCTCTGGCACATCTGTAGCAGAAGCGATGAGGGTCGTAGCCTTGTCCGACTCACCCTTGGCTAGAGAGATAAGGCCTTGGTTCATCTTCGTCACAGAGTTATCGGCTCTCTTGGCGGCTTGGTTGAACCAAAGCTCTGCCTGATCGAGCTTACCCTGAGCAAATAGCAGAGCACCGATGTTGTTGTAAGCCTTGTAGTCCTTGGGGAAAATCTTATTGACGACTTGATAGATACTCATCTTCTCCTCGGGAGTCTTGGCGAGTGTAGCAGCATAGAGTAGCTCCTCGATGGTCAGGTGACCCGGAGCCTTGGCTACCCAGTCTTGGATCTCGGCATCACTCTTACCAATGATCTTAACGTTGGCGAGCAGACGAGAGCGACGTAGCTTAGGTAGCACGTCATCGGCAAGCTGACTGAAGACAGCCGAGATATTGCGGATCTCACGCTCACGCTGCTCTGGGTCTGGATACATAGAGAGCACACGTAGCACAAGCTCCTTATCCTGCAGGTCGCTCTGCTCGACAAGTGTCTTGAAGCCCTCCCAGTCTTGAGCTGTGTAATGAGCGTCAATGGCTACACCTGAGAGCTTCTGCTTGCGGAACTGCTGCTTGAGCGAAGCCGTCGTGTTGCGCTCACGTGCCTCACTAAGGCGTTCGTTGAGCTTAGCACCGCCGTCGGGCGATGCGTAGGCCTGTACCTCTACAGATACCTCTTGATCTGGAGCCTCCTTGGCGTTCTGCACGATGTATGCCCACTCCTCTACGTCCTGCTTGTTGATCTCACTTGAACGCACGTTGGACTGCTGAATCTGGAACATGATGTTGGCATCGTAACTCTCCTTGATGATACGCTGGAAGCCATCGGGAGCGATAGCAGGGTGTACGCCACGCAGTGTAGCTAATGCCTCAGTAGCGATGATGCCACTACCGATCTTCAGGTCGGGGAGCTTGACACTCTTGCTACCGATCTTGCCGTGGAAGGTCAGATACAATTCACTCTTGGCCATCTCGCTCTTGTAGGGAACGCTGAAGTGTAGCACTACGTTACCGCCCTCCTTGTAGGACACGACGACATCGTTGCCATAGACCTTCTCTCCCTGATAGGCGTGCGTCTGCCCCCACTTCTCACCACCCTTGTAGCGCAGTACGGGCGTGATCTTGAGTGTGGCCTTCTTGGGGAAGCTCTTGGCTGGGAAAGTAATATGCACCTTAGCTGGCACCTCGCCACCACGCACCTCTAGTGGTTGGGGCTCTGCCGTAACGTGCTTGGACGTCAGCGGGCGAAACTTAGCGCCACAGCTTGATAGGACGAACGCTGCCGCACCAACGAGGGCAAGCGAACGAAGAATCGATTGTTTCGTCATTTCTAATTTGAGTTTATGTTACTGATAATTATTGCTCTGTTGTAGCCCGACTTCTACGCCATAGAGGCAAGCCAATGGCGAGGATAGCTCCTAGGAGTAGGAGGAGCTGCGCCGTGATCGAGATCCACTCGGTGATGTGTATCGACTTGGGGTCGAAAGTCATCTCTAGGCGATGTGCACCAGCTGGCACTTTCGCAGCTCTAAGGGCATAGTTGGCCCTAACGATCTCGGCAGGCTCCCCGTCGATAGTTAGCGACCAGCCATGCGGATAGTAAATCTCGGAGAAAACCAACAAACGCTCACGGTCTGTGCTTACCTCATAGCTCGCCTTATTGGGCTGATAGCTGAGTAGACGCACGGAGCTCTGCCCTGCTTGCCCAGAGCTCAGCCCGAGGGCCTTAGCCTGTTCTTGCTCTAGAATAGCTGTCGTGGCAGGATCGAAGTCATCAAGGGTAGACATCTCTGCACTAGCACTCTCGACGATACGTAGCGAGTCTACGAACCAAGCCGCACCAAGTGCCTCGTGGTTGCGTGTATAGAAGAGCCCTGCCTTCTGATCGGCAGAGATGATGTAGCGTACGTCTAGCATATTGAGCACAGCACGATTGCCTTGGCTGATCTGATGCTCGATGAGGTCTTGGTAGCGACTGAGCTTGGCAGCATGATACCCCCCGACACTGCGGTGCATATAGCTCGTCGTAGCGTCTTGGAATGTACCGACACTCGTATTGAGCACTCGGTAGTGCGGATCTGTATCCTGCGCAATGGCTCTATCTACATCGGTTACGGGCCGGGCTTGTAGCTCCACTTGTTTGAAGTCGATGAACTTGCCGTCATTGAGATAACGCTTGTCTACCAACCACAGATCCACAAACGTAATCCCGATGATTAGCCCAAGCGTTGCAGCCTTACTCAACTTACCTATACTATATATGTAGCAGACACCAAGGCTGAGCACTATGACTAGCAGGCTGCGCCAAGCATCGGCGGAGGCAATGCTCGCACGTACATACTTGAGCTGGGTGAGGACCTCCGACACAGCTGGGTTGTCGAGCAGGGCTGCACGAAACATCTCATTCTCTTGAGCGCTCAAGAAACCGAAGAAGGCACTCGGAGCTAGAGCTACGACAAGGCAGATTCCAGCGGTTAGGCTAAGCGAAGTAATCAGGGCAACACGCTCGGCCAGTACGGCCTTCGGGCGACGTATAAACTCAACAAGCGCTAGCACGGCCAGAGTGGGGATCGTAAACTCTGCTACCACGAGGATCGAAGACACCGTGCGGAACTTATTGTACAGGGGGAAGTAGTCGATAAATAGATCCGTCAGCCACATCATATTGTGCCCCCACGAGAGGGCGACGGAGAGGGCAGTTCCCGCCACGAGTGCCCACTTAAGAGGAGTACGAACGATAAAGAGCCCCAGAATGAAGAGGAACATCACAAAAGCACCGACATAGACAGGCCCAGAGGTGAAGGGCTGATCGCCCCAATACTGGTTCATCTGCCCTACATACTGCCTAAGAGGTAGTGGCACATCTTGCATGAGCTCGGGGTTGCTCCCGATGTAACCCGTAGCCCCACCATAGGTATTAGGGATAAGGAGCGTCAGTGTCTCGGCCTTGCCATAGCTCCACTGGGTGATATAGGCCTTGTCTAGACCTCCGACACTCTTATTGGCGACTCCGCTAGCACTTGCATTAAGCGCCGAGCCGCCACGCATCGTCTCTTGCGTGTACTCGTAGGTATGGTAGAGGTTGGAGCTATTAGCTCCGATCGAGATAAGACCTGCGGCTGCTGTAACGGCCGTAGCGATGAGGAATCGCTTGACCTGCTTCTCTCGTAGTGCCTCGACGAGGAAGGCGATAAGGATAAAAACGATCAAGAAGGCGAAGTAATAGCTCATCTGAATGTGGTTGGACATCAGCTGTAGCGTGGCGAAGAATGCCGTCACTACGCCGCCGAGCAAGTAGCGACCACGGTAAGTCCAGACAATCCCCGCAATCGTTGGGGGAATGAAAGCCAGCACAGTGAGCTTCCAGATATGCCCAGCATCAATGAGTATGATGAAATAGCTAGAGAAAGCCCACATGACCGCCCCGAGCATCGCCGTCCAACGCCCCAGAGAGAGCGAACGCATAAAGACGAAGAAGCCCACCAGCATCGCAAAAAGCAGCCAACTATAGCTCGGCAATAGCGACAGAGGCCACTGCAGTGTATAGAGATCTTGGGCATGCTTGAGCGTGGAGAGTGAGGGATAGCTCGGCGAGATCTGGTACATAGGCATACCACCAAACAGGCTATTGGTCCAGTATGAGGTCTCGCCAGTAGCATCGTAGTGGTCACGCACATCTTGGGCCGTACCGCTAGCCCCAGCGACATCTTGCTGGAAGAGCTCTCGTCCCTCAAAAACCGCAGGGGAGAAGTAGACGAGCGAGATCAGTGCAAAGAGTGCAACGATTACAATGGTCGGCAGGGCAGTGCGCAGTCTGCTCTGCCAGAGAGATGATATTTTTTGCTCCACGATAACGTCTTAATTGATCAAAATTCCCCCAAAAATAGCCTAAAAACCTTGTATCTACAAGTTTATCGTCTGTATGTTAGTTCCCAGCCGTAGAGATAACTCTGGCATGGTAGCCTAAGCACCAAGTGCAGTAATCCACTATCGTCCTCTACCCATGAAGTACACCTCGGAGAAGCACACATTCTTTTACATTTAAGTATATCAATGACGTGCTTTTTGTTTGCTGATCGGACAAATGCGAAACCTCGTATTTGCCCTCTAGCAGGCCCTAGATTGCGTTCTAGACAATTTTGGCACTTGACCCTAGACACGAGGGAATAAGCGCCTAAAAACGCCAAGGTGCAACCCGTTAAATCAAAGCAATATAGGAAATCTGATCAAGAAATTTGGTATCCATACAGCTTTCTTTTTGGTTTTTCTTCCCATCAATCCTCTTGGATTAGTGGACACATCTCGGAGGATTAACCCACCAATTGCCTGAGATTAGTCCTTCAATTCTCTCCAAGCTCTCCGATGGTCTTGACGAACGCCCCCTCAATTGGGTCAAATTTGAGCATCATCCATTCACACATCTTAACAAAAAAAGCAGACAATCGATCAAGACTATATTTTGTTTCTCGGAAATAGTTGTGTACATTTGGAGGATTTGATACGAAACCACATATACCGAGAAAGACTTTATGAGAGAGAGTACTCGATATACTATAATACTATACATCGCCATTGGCCTATACCTATTACTAGGCATACCCCTATCCGCCCAGAATTGGCAAGCTGACCTATCCAACAATGGCCAACCCTCTACCCTGACTTGGCGACACGACACCGAAGATTTCGAGATAGCCAAGGGCTGGCTATCACTCGATGCCCCACGTGCTAGAGGGCGCAAAATCATCACGACCAACATCACCCTCGGCAAACGCATGCGCTGGCAGGGCATCGTGCGCCTAGATCAGCCAACCTCAGCCCACAACCATGCCTACATACTGCTCTGCTGCTACGAGCAGGACACATCAACCCAACAGTACGACTACCTCGCTCTGAGTATAGGCGGTGGCGAACGCCGCAGCGTAGCTCTAGTAAGCCTTCGCATTCACTGGCGCTCCCACCTACAAGGCGATCAACGGCTCAAGCTGATCAACGAACAGCCACTACTAGACACCAGCGAGCTCCCCGAAGCGCTTACTCAAGGGCTTCGATACGATGTCCGCTACAGTCCCGAGGGCGTGCTAGCCCTTAGGCTTCTGCGCGACCAAACCGGCAGAAAGCTCTATGCCGAGCAGACCGAGTGGCACATGACACCGCCGAAGAGCAATAGCCTAGGCATCATCTGTGTCTATACTGCTACTCGTCATAGGGGTATGCACTTCTCAGGCCTACGCCTTGACGACACATTGCCCTCTCAAGAGGAGGATACGAGAGAGGAAGCTACACCCTCTGGCACACCAGAGCAGGCACTGATGCTTAGTGAAGTCATGGCCAATCCGAGAGCAGGAGCGCCTGAGTATATAGAGCTGTACAACCCCAACGAGTCGTCAACCTCTCTCGAGAACTATCGGCTAGGAGTAGGTAAGAGCAGAGGGCAGCTCAAGCTAGTCAGCCTAGGCGATCTCGACGAGTTACCTGCCAAATCCTACACAGCTCTGAGTGTAGCCCCAGAAGATCTCTGCCGCCACTACACCCCGATGCCCCGCCAGAAAGAGTTAAGGGCATCGCACTACCACGACTAAGCAATACGGGTTGTCTGATTGCGCTCTACCGAGGCGAGGAGCTGGTAGATGAGCTACTCTACACGCCAGATCTACTAGAGCGTGGCCTCAAAAGCAAGAGAGGTATTGCCCTAGAGCGGGAGCTAGGGGGCTCCAGCACAGAGCCTCGCTGGCGGTCTGCCCGTGCTAGGGCTGGCTATGCGACACCAGCTGCTCCCAACTCTCTAGAAGCAGACAACGAGCTCGACGACAAGAGACAAGCAGATAAGCACAAGAACATAGAAGATCTGCTCCGACTTGCCGAGGAGCAACCCAAGTGGCTACTCAGCCTACACCTCTACACGCCTACGGGAGCCGAGCTGTGGGGAGTAAGTGGCTCCACTGCTCAGCAGTGGGTGAGGCGACTTGCTCACAATCTAGGACATTTGCACGACCTCCCCACTAGGCTCCAAGGTCAGCTCATACTTGTGGCACGGCTAAGCGATACCTCCGGCCAGATTAGAGAACAGATGATCCAACGCATTATCCCGATCGCTCGCCCATGATACACACGAGTCGCCACAGACTAAAGCTATTGCTCCTCTGTACGCTCCTCTACATATCCCCTACATTAGCCCAAACGAGTAGCCAAGAGCGTACCCGTAGCTATCTGGAACAACTGCTCCAAGGGCGACTGCAAGACGGACTCATCGATGAGGTTGCCTTATCTATAGCTCTAGAACACATTGACGCACTGCTGTTGCAGCCTCTGAACATTAACCAGGCCTCTGCCGAGGACCTGGCCGACCTCTACCTGCTCTCCCCCTATCAAATCTATCAGCTAATACGCTACCGAACCGATCAGGGCGGGCAAATTGCCTCACTCTATGACCTCAAAACTCTCGATGGCTGGGACGAGGCCACGCTGCATCTGCTAGCTCCATTGCTTCGGTGCGATGATGTCAGCTCGGCACATCGAGCAGTGCAAACCAGAGAGGGGCATACTACACTAGCACTGAACACCCAACATCGTCTAGATGCACAAATCCCGAAGGACTATCTAGGCTCTGGCTCTGCCGTAGCACTACGTTGGAGCTACCGCCAAGGACAGCAATTCTCTGCCTTCGCAGGAGCAGAGCAAGACACCTACGAGCCATGGCGCTACGGGCAGCATCAAGGCTTCGACAGCTATGCCGGGCATCTATATCTAGGTCAGTGGGGTTTAGTACGCCGTGCCATACTAGGGGACTATCGGGTACATTGGGGTGAGGGGCTAGTCATAGGTCAGGGCTTCCGCCTTAGGGCACCATACTGGCAGGGAAATCGGCGATCGGTAATTCGCCCCGTAAGCTCTCTAACCGAGAGCAACAAGAGCAGAGGCCTCGCCGTAGAGCTAGGATCCGAGCGACTACAACTCTCTCTCATCTACTCCAAGCGGAGATTAGACGGACGCATCGATGACGAGGGGCTGATCCATGGGCTCAGCGAGCAGGGACTACACCGCACACAGCAGGAATGGGAGCGACGAAGACAAATCTCCCTATTCACTTGGGGAGCAAGGATAGGCTATGTAGAGCGGAGATGGCACATAGCCCTGCAAACTGTCGCGACTTCCTTCGGGGGCTATCGTCTAGCTAGAGCAACGGGAGCAACGCACATGGAGGCACTCGAGGGGATAGGCCTACATCGCACCGCCAGCCTAAGCTACCACTGGCAGACACAATCGGCACGGCTACGCCTCCGGGGAGAAGTCGCCCGTGCAGATAGGAAAGGCTGGGCATGGGTACAGATGCTACAGTATCACTCCGCTCGCTGGGGAGAGATACAAACTGGAGCTAGGTACATCAGCCCAACCTACTGGACATACCAAGGTCAGAGCCATACACACAAGCTGCGCCCTAATGGAGAAGCAGGACTAAGCCTTAACTACCGCACCCGAGAGCTACTTCCTTATGCTCAGCTCGAGCTAGCGGCAGACTGGTACCGAGATTTGCAGACAAGCAGAGCAAGAGAGGCAAGATATGGGCGCATACTAAGCGTCGCAGTAGAGAAGCAACTCGGGCAGCTCGGGCTTAGGCTGGCTCTAGCACACAAGAGCGAGCAGAACCACAAGGGGCGGTTTCGCCTAGCCCTACATACGGCCTATGCGTATAGGAACTTGCAGACGCAAGTGGGTATATCGCTCAGTCGTGTAGGGCAGAGCTACGGACGTATGGGCTATAGCCGTGTACGCTACAGCCCCCAACCACCTGTATCTCTCTGGGCTTCTTTGGCTTTTTTCGACACAGACCATTGGGCAGCTCGGCTCTACTTGGCAGAGCCACGCCTAAACTACGAATACGGACTCTTGATGCTCTCTGGGCGAGGAGCAAGACTCTCTTTGGGTGCTCAGCTCAAATTCTCTGGGCGCTGGGCAATCGGGCTCAGAGCTGTACACCAGTCGGGACACAATCCTCTACGCCTCCTCTCGACGCATCTATCATATCGGCTATGAAGCTGGGCTTTTTGCTCCCTATTAGTCCTTTTTCTACCTTTGCAGGGCCAATGAATGGCTGTGCAGAGATGCTTTGCTTAGGACAGGTTCTAGGGGTAGTAAGTATGCAAAGCAGGCTATAGTAAATACCGGTTAAGTACTACTCTGCACGATCGGGAAGCGGCGCCGAGAGAGTTGTGTCGCTACTATCGGAGCATTGCCACAATCAGGACAAAACAATGGATATATCGAAACTCAAAGAATTGCCCCTATTCAAGGGGTTGGAGCTGGAGGAAATTAGATCGCTTATTCAAGAGTCGCCAAGTCGTGTATCGTCTTATCGCATGGGTGAGATCGTAGCACGCCAAGGAGAGCGTGTACGTGCTCTGATGATCCTCACGCAGGGGCGTGTGCGTGCGCAAATGATCGGAGAAGATCAGAAGCGCCTTACGATAGACCTACTCGAAGCACCCCAACTCCTTGCTCCAGCCTTCATATACAGCACCCAGAACACCTTCCCCGTTGGGGTCGAAACGATGACAGAGAGCGAGATCTTATTCCTCGATAGAGAGTACTTCCTCGATGTAATGAAGCGCTACCCGAGTGTAATGCGTGCCTTTATGCGTGAGATTTCCGATCGGAGTGCCTTTCTAAGCCAGAAGATCAGCTTATTGAGTCTACAGAACCTCAGGGAGCGGCTGATCGGACACCTGCGTGCACACGGGCAGATCGGCACCCAAGAGGAGATGGCGATGCTACTGGGTGTGGCTCGTCCGTCGCTCGGGCGTGTCCTATCGGAGCTAATCGATGAGGGCATCGTTACCAAACGATTTGGTAAATATCAGCTTGTAAACACGCTACTCAAAAGCTAATGTCAGCAACAAAGTCGAGTGGTACTAGGCGATCGATGTATGCAGGCATCCTATCGCTCGCTATACCCAATATCATCTCCAACATCAGCGTTCCGCTACTGTCACTAGCCGATACGGCCATCGCTGGGCGTATGCCCACACTTGAGTCAATCGGAGCTGTAGCTCTAGCCACCATGGTCGCCACCTTCTCTTTTTGGCTATGGGGCTTCTTGCGTATGGCCACCACCGGCTTCACAGCGCAGGCCTACGGTAGGGGGGACGAGCGGCGGATCTGTCGGCAGATCTGCGTAGGGAGCTCAATAGCTCTATTGGGAGGCGTGCTTATCATGCTCATTAGCCCTCTACTCTGCCAGCTCGGCCTTGCGCTCAACGATGGCTCCACAAGCCTCAATGACGAGATACTCGCCTATCTGCAAGTCGCTTATCTAGGTGCACCCGCAGCCCTGCTCTTATACGTCCTGAACGGCTGGTTTGTGGGGATACAGAATACCATTGTACCGATGATCACGACGATCATCAGCAACGTCCTCAACATCGCTTTCTCATTTGCCTTGGTCAGATACTGGGGGTTAGGCGTCGAGGGCATCGCTTGGGGAACGGTTATCGCTCAGTACACAGCGGTAGCGATAATGGTCGGTATCGCTGCGCTACGCTATCGCCACTACTTCCTACATCTAGAACTGAGGGATTTCTACTCTCTGGGCGAATTAACCTCCTATCTGCATATCGCTAAGTATTTGCTACTACGCACCATCATGCTCGGGTCGATCTCGCTCTACTTCATACACGCAGGTAGCTCCTATGGCTCTGTACCCCTAGGAGGGAATACCCTGCTGATGCAGTTCTTCACCATATTTGCCTATTTCATGGACGGCTTTGCCTACGCTGGCGAGGCTCTCACAGGCAAGTATATCGGTGCCAAACGCTGGGGGGATCTAAAGGGAATGCTGCGTGCGCTCTTCGCTATCGGTTGGGGGATCGCTCCGCTGATGTCACTAGTATTCTATTTCTTCGCCGAACCTCTGCTATATCTACTTAGTGATAAGGCAGACGTCTTAGCCTATGCACTAGAGCACCGTCTGTGGGCAGTACTAGTACCTATTGCCTCATTTGGAGCTTTCCTCTGGGACGGCATCTTCGTTGGGGCTACGACGAGCAAGCCTATGAGCCAAGCCGTGCTAATCGCATGGATCGCATTCTTCGTCACGTATTGGCTACTACACTCTACACTAGGAGTAGATGCTCTCTGGCTCGCTTTCGTCCTCTACTTGGCGGTACGTTCCCTCCTCTCTGCCTATTGGGGACGCAGGCTAGTGGGACGGCTCATAGCCCAGTAGACTGCGAGAGGCGAAGTTAATGTGTCGATCATACTAGAGTTGTCACTGCCGTTTTTGTCCTTAACTTTGCCTACAACAAATCATATCAGGACTTAGAGATTGGTAGCACAACCCAAACAGAATATCCTCCGAGATAGCCTCAAGTTATTCTCCTCAGGAGCTCTAGGGCAGATTGTCGCTCTGCTCTTACTCGTCTTCATCGGACGCCAGTACAGTGAGGAGGCTATGGGGATACTCGGCTCCTTCCTCGCATGGAGTGGGCTATTCGCCATAGGCATCATGGGGCGCTATGAACAGGCAATCGTCGTCGTCCCAAACGATAGGGAGGCTTGGGGGCTATTTCGCAGCTCCATTGAGCTAGCGATAGTCGGCACAGTAAACCTATTTATCTTCATCTACCTCGCTAACAAATTCGCTGCCTACATCCCTCTTGGCGGGTACACTTGGTGGATGCCTCTGTACGTACTACTCTTGGCAATCTTCAGTGCAAGCAGCATGCTTACACTACGCCTAAAACGCTACGGGCATCTAGCCATCTCACAGGGGGTACGCACAGTGAGCAACAACCTACTGAAAGTGCTCTTTGGCCTGCGTGACCCATCGGCAGCGATGCTTCTACTCTCCTCCGCCTTGGCTTCGCTACTGGGACTAATACCTATTATCCGCTTTGCGAAACGCATCTGGCACGAAGCCCCCCCCCGTAAGGCCCGACTAATCGCCCTGAAGCGACATATCAACTTCCTGCGCTATAGCACTCCTCAGACGCTGATTAATACAGCTCTGGCCAGTCTACTCATTCTACTTATCCCTTTCGCCTACTCAATCAGCGAAGTGGGGATCTTAACGATGAGTACGATGCTCGCACGCCGACCTCTACTCGTACTGTCGGAGAGTATCGGGCAAGTCTACTTCGAGCGCATGAGCCGCACAGTATCCATGCGAGCATCGCTATGGGGGTTAATTCGCAGGCCTATTGGTCTGATCCTAACCATTGGTCTAGTCATAGCCATAAGCCTAGCCTTCTGTATCGAACCACTTGTAGTATTATTCGTTGGGGATCGCTGGCTTGCCTCTGCCGAGGTTATTTTGTGGATGCTACCAAGCCTTATCTTTACCTTCGCCAACTCGATATTCAACGTTCTTCCCGACATTTTAGGGCGTCAGAAATCCAATCTATACGCCCAAGTATTGATGCTCCTATTTGAGCTCGTTGTTATCGTGTCAGGCTTCTGGCTTTGGGACTTCGGGACATTCATTCCTTACTATTACAGCCTAGTTTTCGTGGAGCAAGTACTCTATTTCGCATTCCTCCTAAGCCTAGCTCGTCGCTATGAATTGAATATTCAGCTCTAGCCATTCGTCTGACATCTATCTAGACAAGGGCTTCTCCACTGAAGCCATGCCCTAAGAAAGATATGGCCAAACCAGCAACAAAAGGCATTCAATAACCATTATACCTATATATAGTCAAGCATCAATCAATGGATAAGCATAAGATTGTCGTAGCAGGCCTCGGCCCCGGTGGGGCAGAAGACATTACTCCTGCTGTACTCGAGGCTGTGCGTACAGCCGATGTAGTAGTAGGCTACAAGTATTATTTCCAATTCATCGAGGCCTATCTTCGCCCCGAAACGATCTGCATAGATAGCGGTATGAAGAAAGAGCGACAGCGTGCCGAGGAAGCCTTCCGCTACGCTCTAGAGGGGAAAGATGTCTGTGTGATTAGCTCGGGAGATGCAGGCATCTACGGCATGGCACCACTCATCTATGAGATGAAGCGTGATAAAGGCGCAGAGCATATCGAAATCGAGGTACTGCCAGGCATTAGCGCCTTCCAGAAGGCCGCTTCTCTGCTCGGCTGCCCTATCGGCCACGACCTCTGCATCATCAGCCTCTCAGATCTGATGACCCCTTGGGCTCGCATCGAACAGCGCATCACTGCCGCAGCCTCCGCCGATTTCGTCACAGCTATCTACAACCCCAAGAGCCATGGTCGCTACTGGCAACTCTACCGTCTGCTCGAAATCTTCGGGCAATACCGTTCACCTGAAACACCTATTGGTTATGTGCGTCAGGCAGGACGAGCCGAGGAACAAGTAACCCTCACCACGCTCACCGAGTTCGACCCAGAGAAAATCGACATGTTTACCGTAATTCTTATCGGCAACTCACAGAGCTACACTTGGGAAAATCACTTCATTACCCCCAGAGGTTATTACCGTGAAGAAGAAACTGAGAACGTGAAACTAGGCCAAAGCATCATGATCGAGAGTTTCCGCACGATCGCAGGCGAGCTCAAATGCCCCAATATCCCTCTCGACCACAAATGGGCACTCCTGCATGCGATCCACACCACCGCTGATTTCGAGATGGAGGATATACTCTATACAGACCAAGATGCGGTACGGAGGCTACACGAGGCGGTTGTGTCAGGTAAACTCAAGACCGTAATCACAGATGTAACAATGGTAGTATCGGGTATTCGCAAAGGGGCTCTGGAGAGGTTAGGCGTAGAGGCTAAGTGCTACTTACACGACCCTCGTGTGCCAGAGTTAGCCCAGAGGTATGGTATCACTCGCACTCAAGCAGGTATTCGTCTAGCTGTGGAGGAGCACCCCGATGCGCTATTCGCCTTTGGGAACGCCCCTACAGCGCTCATAGAGCTCTGTGACCTGATACGCAAAGGCAAGGCTAAGCCAAGTGGAATCATTGCCTCACCCGTGGGATTCGTCAATGTATGCGAGTCCAAACACATGGCGATGAGCTTCCGCCATACCCCTAAGATTGTCGTTCGTGGACGCAAGGGCGGTAGCAATCTTGCGGCTACACTGGTGAACTCTATACTAACGCTCGACGATGCCGAGCAACTAAGACCCGGGCGTGATGTCTAGACAGGGGCTGAGCTTCACGGTGGTTGGCATGAGCGACGAGGTTGGCTCCCGCTTTGCCGACGAAGTGATGCAAACAATCAAGGAACATCGTGTATTTAGTGGGGGGAAACGTCACCGAGAGCTGGTAGGACACTTACTACCCGAGCAAGCCAAGTGGATTGATGTAACAGTGCCACTAGCGGAAGTCTTCGAGCAATACAGAGCAGTAAACGAACCAATCTTCGTCTTTGCCTCGGGAGATCCGCTCTTCTTTGGTTACACAACGACACTGATGCGAGAGTTCCCCAACTTAGTAAAACGGACTTTCCCATACTTCAATTCGCTCCAGCTACTAGCCCACGCCTTAACGCTTCCCTATCATGATATGCGAGTGTGCTCGCTCACGGGGAGGCCCTGGCATGAGTTCGATCGTGCACTGATCGAGCGGACCAGTAAGCTAGGCGTACTTACTGACCGTAAAAATACGCCCGAGCTCATTGCGCAGAGAATGCTCGAGTTTGGATATACCAAGTATCGAATGCACATAGGGGTTCGCCTAGGCGGAGCACGCCAAGAACTCTATACACTCAGCCTCGACGAAGCCGCAAAGCTCTCCTTTGAGCAGCCAAACTGCCTGATTATAGAGGCCACAGAACCACTTGAATACTGTGCTCCATTAGGTTTGTCGGAGGGGGACTTTCATCTACTCAACGGACGAGCCAAGATGATTACCAAAATGCCAATCAGACTACTTAGCTTGAGTGCGCTAGACTTGCACCACTGCCAGCGGCTATGGGACGTAGGCTTCTGTACGGGATCGGTATCGGTGGAGGCTAAGCTACAGTTCCCTCATCTCAAAATAACGAGTTTCGAGATCCGGCCCGACGGAGATCTGCTGATCAGAGATAATGCACGCCGGTTCGGCACACCCGGCATTGAGCACTACATTGGTGACTTTATGCAAGCTGATATTAGCACATTGGAGGCACCAGATGCCGTCTTTATCGGCGGGCATGGGGGAGAGCTACTTGGCTTCATGCAACGCCTTACAGAGAAGATGCAGGAACAAGGACGCATCGTATTCAATTCCGTATCGTCCGACACCCTTGATCTATTCCGATCTGCCACAAAAGCGGTCGGCTGGACAATCGACCACGAAGTACGTATTGCCCTAGATGAACATAACCCAATCACGATTCTTAGAGCCGTGCCGAAGGGATAGCACCTTATACTCTCAACGTTAAACGGGTATCAGCACTCCTTCTGAATTGCTGATACCCGTTTAATATTGGTCGTCATCCTTAGACGTTAGAACTTATACTGCAAGCGAAGCGTCAGCACATCATCTCGACGATCGGCTTCGTAGCCCTTGACGGCGGAAGACACTTCATTAAAATTGAAGTCAGCATAAGCCTGCATCAACAACGAATTATTGATGTGCCACAGAAGTCCCACCCCAACTGTCCTCTGAGAGATATCTGCACTAGTCGTCTCTCCATTACCTATCTGCTCATCTGCGACAGAGGTATTGGGATCAAACCAATCGTATTTAGCCACAAGCGATAGAGGTAAAGTACCCAATTCCTGCACAAGCATAGCATAGCCACCGGCAATAGGACGGATAAACATATTAGCCTGTTCGACCTTGGACGTGTCTGGGCTCTTGTGGCTCTTCTGCGTGCTAGGCTGATCTCCCCATAGATACTCGGCTCTGAGCTGGGTCTTGCCTAGAGGTGTACTCAGAGCAAACCGGCCGTCCAGCCCCCAATACCTGCGTATGGCGAAAGCTCCTCTGTAAGCCTCAGACTCGTAGTGGACGAACCCATGCCCTTGCATACGATAAACATGTTCGGTGGTTTGCAGGACACAGCCATGGTAGTAGGAGGCACCTATCGACCAATCTAGCAAATCGCCGATACGATCGCTCGCCGTGAGGTGCCCGATGAAATCACGCCGACTATCCCGCTCAGGATTAATCCCATTCCCAGCAAATAAACCGGCCTCTAGCTTAAACATACTCAGAAATAATTGGTCAGAAGCCTGTAGTGTCAGCATAGCACCTAAATCTCTCTCATGGGGGAAGAGAGCAGGGAAAATGAACGAACGCTCTGGGGATTCTCGTTGGGATGATGAATAAGCGATTTCGTGCCCGAAAGGACGATTAAAGAGTCCAAACTTCAGAGAGCTCTTGTTCATCTTCTTCCAAGGGCTACCGATCTGAAAGTAAGCATCCTTTATTCCTAGCTTCTTCTCCGTCATATCAAGCTGAAAAACTGACTTAGTAAGCCCCAGTTTGTACTCAATCTTTAGATGGCCACGCCTAATACCCCAGCGATTATAGGCGTCATTCCCACTATTAGCCTCTCCCACACGAAGCTTGGCCTTAGGCTCACCCCATTGAGCTTGAGCCTGTATGTAGCCTGATATATTGAGCTTGCCGTCTTGCTCTGTCAATTTATCTACACTCCCGGCAAGTGCGGCTGTCGTGCAGCCTAGAAGGACAAAAGTCAGTAAGGATTTATTCATTGCAGTAGTATAACATATTGATCTTACTTCGTAAGCAACTTGATCCACTGTTCCATCACAGACTCTAGTGTATATCGTTTCGAAGCGACTTTGGCCTTTACTCCCATACGCTTACGCAGTTCTTCGTCTTTCATAAGTCGCAGGAGCGCTTGGCAAAAAGAATCCTTATCATGCGGCTCTATGATATATCCGTCCTCGCCATGAGTGATAATATCACGAGGGCCACATTGGCAGGCATAGGCGACTATGGGCAGCCCCATCGTCTGTGCCTCCAAAAGAACCATCGGCAAACCTTCGTAGTGGGAAGTCATCACATAGAGCGAACTTTGTAGATAAACTTGAGGCATATCTTTGGTTGGTCGCTGCAGGCAGATGTTAGGAACTGTCCCTTGGTCTATTTGGCGCTGCAGGTTCGTACGTTCTTCTCCGTCGCCATAGATATCTAGCCGCCAGTCTGGATGCTGAGGAGCAATCTGAGCCCATATTTCGATCAACTCTTCGAAGTTCTTCTGGTAGTTGTATCGTCCCGCAGCAATAATACGCTTAGCTTCACAAATAGATACTTCGTCGCTCTCAAAAGGTAGAGGGTTAGGTATCACATGGATATTGGGCAGATCGCCCCAAAGCTGTCTATCCTCCTCTGTCAAGACGACGAAATCGTCGTAGAGCTGGACAATCTGCTCATCCTGCTTAGTATACCAGAGATCAAGCTTACGCCAGAGACCTTTACGATTGTACTGCAGGCGCTTCAGCTTGGAGAAATGATACTCTAGTATCTTGCGGCTGCCATCTTCAATCCGTGGCAGGAAGGAGGATTCCAATCCGAACATAGAGATGACCACATCAGCCCGTAACTTGAACAATAAAGCTCTGAGGGCCTTCTCATGCCGCCAGCGCTTCAGTGGAAACTGTAAGATCTTCCGCCATAGGGAACCATTAGTTACCTCGTGATTTATCCCTAAATCGTGCAACTGGATCCGAGGATCCAGCGGGAAAAACACAGATCTACCCATTTGATCGGAGGTTATGATATGCACCTCATGCCCTAGGCTAACTAAATAATTAGCCTTACAAGAGAGCACACGCTCCATTCCTCCAGAATTGGCCATCGCAGGAATACAATAAACGATCTTCATCAAAGTGAAAATTTAGGTGTATATCCCATCTCTTCTTCATCATCGAAACAATAGAGAAGAGCATAAATCATGAATAAATCTGTTGAAACTTTGTACCAAATGATAAAGGACATCGCTAGTAATACCAGGAACATGTACCTATATCGACGGTATTTCGTGATAAACACGTAGGCATTATAGACAAACAAAAGTGCAAAAACAGAGAAGCCCACAAGTCCGGAATACAGAATAAGACGGCAATACCCAATGTCGGTACCAAAATCAAACAACCCGTATCTTCCCATGCCTATAATCCAACCTTTTGTAGTCTCCGGCCATCTCCACATCGTGGCGAGGGTCTCTGTAGATCCAGTAGTCCAAACTCCCGTTTCTACCCAATTGAAAAAGCCCTCAAATCCGTATCGAAGCAGCGATCGAGTATAGCTATCCGTATTGTATAGAATAGCAGTCGCTGCTATGCCCAAAATCATAATAGGGGCAAAGATCTTAAACATTCGCAAACTATCTGCACTAATAGTCATTCGATACAAGCCTGTGTTGAACAGCATCACGAGTAACCCCAGGATCATTCCCGAAGAAGTAGTACGAGAAATCATATTGCCAATAGCGGATATGATAATAAAAGATATCAATAACACGAGGGTGGTCCTTGCTTCTTTCTTAACCTTCTCATCAAGGCTCAGGACAAAAGCAATCATTATCAGGACAATTGCAAAGCGCGTCCCTGCAGGGTCAAGAGCCGCACCAATACCATAAAGTCTGTCAATCTCCTCAAAAAACTCCTCTGATATGTAAAAAATCGAATTAACAGCAGCCTTAGCAGCCTCGAACTTATCTATAATAATAGCAATGATACATTGGAGGGAGCAAACCACTGATAAGTATAGCGTGAGTAGCGATATAGTTACCTTTTGATGCCTCCAACGAATGGCTTCAATAGCAGTATAAGCTGCAAATAACCAAACAAAAAACGTAGTGATATAGCTAGCGTAACTAAAGTCAAAAGTATCGTTAAGTTCTACCGCCACGAGGTTACACGCTGAATAAGCTAGAGCAAAGAAGGTAGCCCCAAATAAAGACTTCTGGGTACTATAATTACGTTTGCGTAAAACCTGTAAAGACAAAATCAATACTCCCACAATGGCCATTATCATTTTTGAATTGACAGATGGCGCAAAGGTAGGAGCAACTGGGAACCAGTAAAGATCTACTATAATACCGACCAATAATGTCTGTAATACTTTCAGCATAAAATCTACTTTTACTTGTACAATAAGCTGTAAAGAAATCGCATAATCAAATGATAATAAAGCCACACTAGCCCCCAAAGCTTATGCTTGGCGGCCAATTGTACGAGCCGCGTACGCAACGGTAGCGTCCTATTCTGCATAATATATGTATTGGCTTCCGGGAACCAGTCTGCCCATCGTTGGTAGTCCGCCCTACGAGGGGAGATGAGCAGGGGCAACTTGAGATTGAGTTTCAAATACTCAATTTCTTTCTTCTGACTTTCGGTTCCGCAACCATCTACACATCTCGACAATGACCTAAGATTAGCATCTACCTGAGCCCAATGGGCATCCGTATAGTTAGCTGTAAGCGACCCCGAATTGGTTTTGGTGTAGTGATATAGATGTTCATCTATCATTTCTACCCTCTCCGCACGTAAGAATAGCTTCCCCATGATCATCATATCTTCTCCCATATTTTCCTGAGGAGCAAATCTTAACATCTCCCCCTGCTCGTACAAGGAGCGTCTAACAAGGAAAAGCCACAGGTTCCATTTAAGAACTCCTTCACACATCTTCGTAAAAGCCTCTGCTCCGGTTAGTACCTTGGGCTGAAACATCTTTCGCTTCGTCCCTTCGTAACTGAGCTGCCAGTTACACCCTACGATAGCAGCATCCGAGCTCATGGCTCGGGCAACCATTAGCTCAATACCATTGGATTCCAAATAATCGTCTGCATCAAAGTAGTAAATATACTCTCCCGTAGCTTGTTCTAGCCCCGTATTCCGAGCCGATGCAACACCTTGATTAACTTGGTGCTTAATCAGCTTGATCAAATGGCCTCTCTCCTCTAACCTGTGTGCGTACTCTTCAACAAGCGATAAGGAATGGTCTGGACTACAGTCATCGACGAAAATGACCTCCAAAGGAGAATATGTCTGGGAGAGCATGCAATCCAAACAACTGGGTAGTACCTGCTCTACCTTATACATCGGTGTTATAATAGAAACTAATGGTCTATCCATATCTTAAACATCTATTTATTATTAGCTTCTACTTCCTGTAAGAATATTCAAAGTACGAGGGGTGTAGCACTTCATCAATCGATAGACCAACAAACATGCAATTATCGTCAGAAGCGGTATCAAGAAGTAAGCAACAAGCTTACCATATGCATTGTCATAGAATAAACTTTTCGAGAACGCCCCCTTAATCCAGTTTTCTAAATATACGAGATGAGATGCATAAATAAAGAAGACGGCGGACGACATTCTCGTGCAATAAGTCATCAACCTAGGAGCATACAAGAAGATCCAGTCAAGCAATGCAATAATGCCAAACGTGCCAAACATAACTAACCCTCCAGATATGGGATAGAAGGCTATTCCCAAGATAGGGGCTACCGGCTCTCCAATCCAAAGGAGGACAGGAAGTATGGAGTACGAGGCAATAAAAATCCAACGGAAGTTTCTGATTAAAGCCAACAAACTCTGCTCATTCAGTGCAAACCATGCACCCAAACCAAAATACGAGAAAGCTGTCGTAGGCATAAGATAAGCCCAAAGATTAGGAACTATAATCTGAGATAGGATGAATATACAAAGACCTAAAAAAGGGAGCCTTTTGATAAGGTAGTAAAGTACTGGGCTGAGTAAACTAACATACATCAAGTCTCTCATGTACCAAAGAGGAAAGTCTATAGGCATAAGCATAAAGTCCGAGATAGTATTCCTCTTGAAGGCTTCTAGCTCCGCTATGCCAAAAGAGAGATCCAGTAGCTGAGAACCATAGCCCTTGATAGCCATCAAAAACACCAAAAGCAGATTCCATAATAAATATGGGATAAGAAGAGTTCTCAACCTCTTACCTAGAAGACCATAATAGACTTGCGAAGACCAGCTCTTGACTCCCTGAAAAAAGTAATACCCAGAGAGCAAGAAGAAGCAAGGCACAGCAACATTACCCCAAGCATGAGATATAGCCTCCGAGACACCTCTATAGATATTCTCGTCCAACGACAGTGCTGAGTCCATAGGGGCCACAGAGAATGGTAGCACATGTATGAAAACGACCAATACAATCAAAGGGAAACGTATAGCCGTAAAAAGCCTTGATTCAATCTCCTGTAAATTATCCATAGCCTAGCACCTATTAAATACTATCACTTGCCGAAGAAACTCCATATTCTGCCCATTGAACTTGCGAGCCCAAAGGGCGTCCGAAGCTTGTAGGCGTGGTAAATCCCTAGGACTAAAATCTCGTAGCACGTTGGCCTCCCAGCCAATATAGCGCATACAGCCTCTTGCCTCGTCCTGCTGATCATAAATATTTTGTCGATAGGGAGAATGCCACAAAGCCGTCTGTACAAAGATTTCGTCAGCGCAGAAGCTATATCGGTATAGGCTCAGGATTTCCTCTCTACGCTCTACAAGGTATTGCGCAAAAGGGAGTGTAATACTTACCCACTGAGTGCCTTTTTTAAATTCCATATCATGGTGCTTCCTAATACCTAGGGCTATCTGAAACCTCAGGGCTATGAAGCGCAGTACCCTTTTGATTTGATATAGCAGGCCTGATCCTTTGAAAGACCTCGGGAAATAGTGCCAACGACGTACCTTACGGTCTATCGAAGCCTCTCCGTCGGCTCCATGATAGTAGCCAACAAACTCTTTGCCTACATGCTGATCAAAGAAAGCATGAATGTAGTCTTGACTCTTGAGTGGCAAATCAACCCCCGAGAGAAGATGACAATAGCTATACGTTTGGCTAGAAGATACTGCTGCCTCAAAAAGAGCAAACTCTGCCTCGACGACAGAGAGGTCACCCCAACGCACATCAATGCGACACTCTAGAATTGTCAGCGTTGCGTTCTCAACCTCTAGCTTGGGGGGAGAGGTGACCTTACGATCGAAATGCACATAAATATCATTGCGCTCGTCATCTAGAGAACTAACCAACAGTTGTAGTAGCTCAAATTCATGGTGGGCTAAGATCAGGTAAGCATGCTTCATCGCTTCAAAACTCTTTTAAAGTTCAGTATCGTATTGGCTATCGGACGTACTAGAGGGAGGGAAAAGAGCCTTGCCATACGCTCAAGGCGGCGATTAACTTCTATCCCTCTTTTCACCTGCTCTGGCAATCTCCAATACTGCTGCCACCATAGCTCAAAAAAGAGAGTATAGGCCCTCCACGGTTTCTCTCCGGTATAGTGTATCGTACCTCTCCTAGCAACTTCTGCCCAGTCGTGCTCTGTGTAGTAGCGCAAGAAGATTTCTTTATACGTAGGCAGTACAAACGTACGAATGCCATTGTACCGAGGGGCAAGATAGTGGATCCTCCCTTTGCAAACGATATTTAGGGCATCTTGATCAGGGAACTCCAAGTAAGGAACCCTCAATGCCTCTACAAGCCTATCGGCAATACGATCTCGGCGAAACAACTCCAAGTTCATGACCAAAAAACCTGAATTGATATACTGGCCAGCCTCGCAGCCTTGGGGCATTCTAGATATTTGCCAAGGAGTAGAAGCCTCTGCAATACCAGCTAGATAATTCTCGCCTAGGTCTAGGGTCTGATAGAGTTCGGCCAAGTCTTGGCGCACCATGATATCACAGTCCAAATAAATGGCTCGATCATACTCGGGGAGAAGATCCGCCACAACTAGCCGATAGTTTGCCGCAGCAGTGTACTTAGGATCTACATACACGCCCGAGAGCTGTTCGGTAAGCTCTAGGGTCCTAAAGCTCAGCCTACCACTCCCCCCATCAATAGCCTCTAACCTCATCATATCCTCGGGACTAAGGGGTTCACTAATCAAACAGATAACCTCATATCTGGCCTCTGCTTGAGATGCCTCTAGGATAGAGGCGAGCGTCACAGCAGCAGGCAATAAATAGTTGGGCGTGAAGGCAACGATAATAGGGATACGTGGTAGCATAAACTTATCGAATGGCAAAAGAGACTAATCTACAAGTTGCCCTGTAGATTAGTCTCAGTTTATATTTTCAGTAAGACTGTCGTGTAGTCAGAATACTCCTGCGAGTATACTTACTCAGCAATCTTGAGAAGAACGGCGCGGCTACAACGTGGGTCATTGTAGTACATATTAGCTACACCACCCTTGCTGTCCTTACGAAGCTGGTTCTCAGATACTCCAAACTCCTTCACTAGGCAGTCATAGATAACTTCTGCACGCTTCTGCGCAAGGAACACATTGCGTTTCTTGCTACCAGTACCTTCGTCTGCGTAGCCTGTAACGACATAAGTCATATTGGGGTTAGCCTTCAGCTCAGCAGCTAGGAAACCTAGGTTCACACGATCTCTGTTGCTGATTGTCCAACGGTCGATAGGGAAGGTAACAAGCAGAGGCATACCACACACGTTCTGAGGAGTAACCTCTCTGTTGAGTGCTTGCTCCAGCTGACGGCGTAGATCATCGTTGGTAAGCTGTAGCTGACCTACACGATTTCTAAGATCTGCTAGGACATTTTCATTGACACGTGTGATGGTAGTCGTGCTGCGATCCCAACCTTTCTTACCTAGGTTGTAAGACAGACCGAGAGTAGCCGTTAGCAGACCTTCGCCCCAGCGTCCGCCAACCTGCTGGTCGAAGCGGTCGTTGATGTAAGCACCACGGATATCGAGGTTCAAGTCGAGCGCAGAGCTTAGACGGAAGCGGTTGTTAAGACCTACATTGGCAGTTACCTCATTGGAGTAACCATCGTTACGGTATCCATGAACATACTCAGCAGGGTTCGAAGCCTTGTTGAGTGTGCTGATCCACCCCACCCCTACATAAGGAATAAAAGAGTAGAAGCGATTCTGGTTATACCCGAAAAGCATCTGAGAGAGGTTGAGCATCACGTCTAGATGACCATGGAGGTATTCGATCTTCGTCTTATATAGATCGTAGCCACCTCCGGGCTCCTTGCCATAAACCTCCTTGGTCAGGAAGCCTCTGTAGTAGTCTAGCGCAGACTGTGAGCCAGCTTTGTGACCCGTCCAGCCAGCTACACCTTGACTCTCGTAGCCATTGATACCTACGCGAACGCCAAGACCGGGAGTAAACCACTTACCTACGTAAACCTCGAAGTTTGGAGTAACACGGTCTACAAACTTCATCTGCTTATTATGGTCTGAGAATAGCATCTGACCACCAACGCCAGCTCCGATGAACCAATTAGACCAGAAGCGATTGGTTTCAACCTTAAACTTGTCTGCATTTCTCACCTCAGTGATGGTCACTGAGTCAGCTGACATCTTGGCAAACGACTCTCCTTGAGCATTTGCAAACTGTGTCGCAGCGAGAGCTGCAAGCACAAACACACTTTTCTTAAACATTTCTTCTTCAATATATTTTATCCAAATATTCTTCTTTCACACACACCCTAATGTCTTACATTTCCCCAACAAAAGAAGATACTAGACTATGTATTATTGTGCAAAGTTACTTTTTTTTTGCTTATGAAGCAAAAATGTAAACATATTTATACAATAATTAGGTTTCTCCGGGCTAATACAACCTGATCATCAACACAAAACAGACACAAACAAAGGATACCCCCAAGGAACGCCTTACAACTGCTTAGTAGCAACGTCACCTCTATAGCGGAAAAGAATTGCAAAAAGAATTGCAATAACTAGAGCATAACCTGCGAAGATAAACCAGACGGGCGACCAGTCTACGGCTTGCGTTTCGGCATTCTTGTATAGATCTACGATATATCCACTGCCAAATCCTCCCAGAATAGCCCCTACGCCATTGGTCATCATCATAAATAGTCCCTGAGCAGAGCCTCGCATGCTAGGATCTACCTCCTTATCAACAAACATAGAGCCCGAAACGTTGAAAAAATCGAACGCCATACCATAAACAATCATAGAGAGGATAAGGAAAACAAATCCATCTCCGGGATTGCCAATACCAAACAGCCCAAAGCGAAGCACCCAAGCGAGCATACTCATAAGCATAACCGACTTGATGCCGAAGCGGCGAAGGAAGAAAGGAATAGAGAGAATAAACAGAGTCTCTGAGATCTGAGAGAGCGAAAGCAGGATAGTGGGGTATTTGACGGCAATACTATCGGCATAGTCCGGCTTGAAACTATCTAGAAACGGTGTACCAAATGTATTGGTAACCTGCAACGCTGCCCCTAGAAGCATCGAGAAAATGAAGAACACAGACATATTGTAGTTCTTGAAGAGCACTAGTGCATCTAGCCCAAGAACCGAGGCTAAACTCCTCTCTGGCCCTACCTGCTTGTTTGGCGGAGATGGAGGCAGCGTAAGAGCAAACACAGCCAACGTAACCCCTAGCGCAGCAGATACATACAGCTGCATGGCAGACTGAGCCCAGCCACAGAGCCCCACGAGCCACATCGCTGCGATGAAACCGACCGTCCCCCAAACACGAATGGAGGGGAAGGTCGCCGCAATATCCATATTATTGCGCGACATCAAGCTGTAGGATATGGTATTGGTCAGAGCAATCGTAGGCATATAGAAGATATTGACTAGCAAGAAGAGCGGATAGGCCAGTGCATAGTCTGCGTTCTGCGACACCCCGATCAGGAACGCAGCACTAAGCAGATGGCAGATAGCTAGCAGCCGCTCGGCATTGACATACTTATCGGCTATAATCCCGATTACCCCCGGCATAAACAAGGAAGCAACCCCCATAGTACCATAGATGGCTCCTACCTGCAGGCCCGAGTAGCCGAGCGTCCCCATCATATATCCTCCCAAAGAAATTAGGTAACTCCCCCAGACGGCGAACTGCAAGAAGTTCATCACCGTCAATCTTAGTTTCAAGTTAGCTTTTTGCATTTGTCTATGATATCAATAATATAGTTCTACAATGAAACTAAGGCTATCGACAGAGTATAAGCAAACTCTGTTGATAGCCTTAGACACAAATGATGATCTACTGACTAAACTGAGAGGATACAACCTCTAGTTGGAGCTTCTCTGGTCGCTTGTCCATGCGCACAAAGCTAGGGAACAAGAACTCATTGAGTCCTATGGTCTGCACATATTCCCCATTGCGTGTTATCTCTCTATCCACTGGCACAAGGCGCAACTCCAAATCTCGATCGACACTCCAACCAGCCTCCCTGCTATAGCGTGCATGGTGCTTGAGGTGCTCTGTCACAAGACGAGCTATGTTGGAGAAGTTATAGAAACGTGCAGAAACGCTATACCGAGAGGATAGATAGCTCGTGGCTGCTCTACTGCGCTCGGTCAACCCTTTGGCAAAAAAGGAGGTTACCGAATCCTTAGGTATGAGCAGCATATAGGAAGGCGGATTGAGCAGAAGATCTTTGGGGTTCTTTACATCAATCTGCATCTGGGCATCGGCCAAAGACCAATCGGAGCCGATGTTGATCTTGGCTTTGCCTTTGAGTAAACGAGCCATCTGCTCTTTTTTGAGCTCTATGGCTCCAATCACCCCAGCAGGCTGCTTGATATAGAAGTATTCATCGCTAGGGACTAGAAGCACATCGGAGTACGGATTGCTCAAAGCATTGATATGCCCCGTCAGCTTGGTACTAATAAAAGCCTCAGTAGCGACTGGTTTTTTCGCTTTATCCCCCTTAGCTTTCTCACTCTCTGCCTTGTCGGGAGTGTAGGTGTAGTAAATCACCAAGGCCGTGCTCTCCACCTGCAGCACATTGCCACGCCCCGTAGTTGGGGTGACCAGCAGAGAACCTAGCACATCTTTGTCGAAGCTCTCTTGAGTGTCGAATAGATAAGGCTTCTCCTTGGATAGGTCATAGATGCGCTGCCCAACCTTAGTATCAATAGGGAGGGCTATGGTCAGCACAGAGTCACGGGCCGAGTAGTGGCGCCAGAAGCTATTGCTACTGATGTTGAGGTGCTTCTCCCCGATTAGGTTCTCTGGCTTGCGATACTGCTCTAGCGCCTCTGGGGTGGTAGAGTAGGCCATAGTACCCAGCCCTTTGACCTCGTAGATCGAGAGCTTCATCTCCGAATTAACGTCCCCGATAGATCGTTCGTAGCCGAGCATCAACTTAACCGAGTCAATCTTACCTCCTAGTGGCTCACGGGCGAACTTAAACCTCGGCGCCGTACGCAGGCGGGCGACAAACTCTCCATGGAAGTCCCCGTACAGAGGGTCGGAGATCTCTCCAAGAAGACTAGTGGTACTACCGGAGGAGTAGACCGACTCCGCCTTAACGCTGCTAGCCTCGAACTGGAGCCTATGTAGCTCACTATCTACTTTATCTCTGGGCGACTGGATAGACTCTCCTATGCGAGAGAGCTTATCCTCTTGGTCACATGCCCCCAAAACTAGGCACCCCAGCAAGAGGGCTCCTAGTTGGCTTACGAGCGACTTCATACGATCTTGTCATAAAATTCATTGTAGGCATCAGCATAGTCCTCTGTGCCTTGATAGGGGAGGAAGGGTGTATTGGTCTTCTCAATATAGGCCATCAGCTCAGGATCAATATGCTCACTACCCTGTACGACACCATGAGCATGATGAATAGCTAGGCGCATGAGAGCCTTATAGTCAGTCTTACCCTCCATCATCGCCACCGATGGGGTTTTGATGTTGTCGAACTTCAGCTTCTCAAACAGCTCCTCAGGCATAACACACTGCTCCTCGTCATTGTAAATAGTGAAGATGAACTTGGCCTTCTTCAGGCATGGATCATCGTGGTAGACCTTCTTGAGGTAGATCATAGCGAGGGCAGTAAACCAGCCGTGGCAGTGAATGAGGTCTGGGATCCAACGCAGCTTCTTGACTGTCTCGAGTGCTCCACGCACGAAGAATATGGAGCGCTCATCGTTGTCATTGGCTCCCTTATTGTCGGGTCCATAGAGAGATTTGCGCTTGAAGAAGTCATCATTGTCGATGAAGTACACCTGCATACGTGCAGAGGGGATAGAGGCCACCTTGATGATCAGAGGGTGATCATTGTTATTAATGATCATATTGATCCCCGAGAGGCGGATCACCTCGTGGAGCTGATTACGGCGCTCGTTGATCAATCCATATCGAGGCATGAAGAGCCTTACCTCATTTTTCCGCTCCTGAATGAACTGCGGCAGATTTCTCGACAGCTTCGAGATCTCTGTCTCGGGTAGATATGGAAAAATCTCCTGCGATATATACAATACTCGTTTAGACTTCATTATACTTTGTTCTTTTCTTATCCTGCTTCTCCCCTCTGTGACCGCCCAAGCGATACGCACGAGCAGAGATAGCCAAACCTACAATTAGGGTGCAAAGTTACGAAAAATCTACCACTTGCGCACCAAAGCAAGCATAGCGTCCCATAGCCACAGCTCGCTGCGACGGTTCATCACTGGCTCACTTGTAGGGCGAGATTTATATTTTCACTCACTTTTCAGATTGTTGATGGGACAACCTCAAGCTCTCCTAGACTCAGAGAGCAAACTGCATATTTACCCCCTAGGAGGCGCTACACGAGGCGCTGATAGATTTAGGCTGACAGACTCCATCGGCAAAGAGATCGCTCAACCAAGAGAGTCCTCACAAAGCACTAGACAACAACACCTTAATCCAGATCTCATAAAACGAAGGCCCCTATACGCCCTATTCATCGGGAGTTTCGTCCCATCAATCTTGGCGAATCGGTGGACACATCGCTCTAGCTTAGTCCTACAGTCCAAGAAAATCTTCCCAGCAATCTATCGACCTATACGAGGCGACCTCTCTCAAATCACCATTAATCCATTTGCATTTCTTAACACAAAAGATAATATCCTGTCTACTTACTAACGTAGCACCACCCATGTAGCGTATGCACCATACTAGCAGATTCTTTTTACTTGGTGGGTAGCTGTGAGGCACTAGACTCTTGTGTATTTTCAAAAAACACTTACCTTTGCGAGCGGTTTTGAGCAATTCAACACGCTTTCTTAGCTCAGTCGGTTAGAGCATCTGACTGTTAATCAGAGGGTCCTTGGTTCGAGCCCAAGAGAAAGCGCCAAACTACGAAGAGAAGCGGGTATTTCTGTACGAGGAATACCCGTCTTTTTTGTATTAGCCCCTTTTATTACTTTTGCTTCGTAGACTTTGTTATATCACATACATTCTAATGAAAGGAATCGTATTGGCCGGCGGATCGGGGACACGCCTATACCCTATTACTAAAGGGATCAGTAAGCAGCTACTACCTGTTTACGACAAACCGATGATTTACTACCCCATCTCGGTACTGATGCTCGCAGGCATCAGAGAGATTCTCATCATATCTACCCCTCACGACTTACCTTGTTTCCGACAGTTACTGGGTGACGGATCAGCTCTAGGCGTACACTTCGAGTATAGGGAGCAGCCTTCGCCAGATGGGCTAGCACAGGCCTTCTTGATCGGGAGCGACTTCGTTGGCGACGACAGTGTCTGCCTCGTGCTGGGAGATAACATCTTCTACGGCACGGGCTTCTCGGCTATGCTCAAGGAGTCTGTACGCCAAGCCGAGCAGGAGCAAATGGCTACGGTATTTGGTTACTGGGTCAATGACCCCGAGAGATATGGTGTGGCGGAGTTTGATGAGCAGGGACGCTGCCTCTCCATTGAGGAAAAACCCCAGCAACCGAAATCCAACTACGCAGTCGTGGGGCTATACTTCTACCCCAACAAGGTGCTAGAGGTAGCCAAGGACGTCAAACCCTCGGCACGAGGTGAGCTAGAGATTACATCAGTCAATCAAACCTTTCTCCAAGACAATGAACTACAAGTGCAGACCCTAGGCCGTGGCTTTGCTTGGCTCGATACTGGGACGCACGACTCGCTGATGGAGGCTACAACCTTCATCGAGGCTATCGAGAAGCGACAAGGGCTCAAGGTAGCCTGCCTCGAAGAGATTGCCTACCGCAGAGGCTGGATAGATCGGGAGCAACTCCTCAAGCTAGCGGAGCCCATGGCCAAAAACCAGTATGGGCAATACCTGACCAAGATAGCCGATGCCGAAGCTCCTAGGCAGAGCAAATAATAGCCTTAGGCCACAAAACTAGAGCACAAGACAAGAACACCGTATGGATTATAAGCGTCACATATTGGTAACGGGAGGGGCAGGCTTCATTGGCTCGCACCTTGTCCGCCTACTGGTCAATAAATATCCCGACTACCTAATCGTCAACCTCGACAAGCTAACCTATGCAGGCAACCTCGCCAATCTCAAAGATGTAGAGGCTGCTACAAACTATCGCTTCGAGTTCGGAGATATCTGCGACCTAGAGCGTGTGGCTCATCTCCTAGAGGAGCATTGCATCGATGGTATCATTCATCTAGCCGCCGAGAGTCATGTAGACAGGAGCATCAAGGATCCGCTAGCCTTTGCACGAACGAACGTCATGGGTACGCTCACACTGCTACAAGCAGCCAAGGCCTATTGGTCCTCTCTACCCTCGGGCTACGAGGGCAAGCGTTTCCACCACGTCTCGACAGATGAGGTCTATGGCTCTCTAGAGCTAGGCGGTGGCTTCTTCACCGAGGCTACCAGATACGACCCGCATAGCCCATACTCCGCGAGCAAGGCGAGTAGCGACCACTTCGTCCGTGCCTTTGGAGATACGTACGGTCTGCCAGTTGTGGTGACCAACTGCTCCAACAACTATGGCTCGTATCAGTTCCCCGAGAAGCTTATTCCGCTATTCATCAACAACATTCGCCAAGGCAAGCCCCTACCAGTCTACGGACGTGGCGAGAATGTCCGCGACTGGCTATACGTCGAGGATCACGCCCGAGCACTAGATGTCGTTTTTCATCAAGGGGCAAACCTACAGACCTACAACATTGGAGGCTTCAACGAGTGGCGCAATATCGACCTTATCCACGTACTAATCTCGACCGTAGATAGACTACTAGGCAACCCCGAGGGACATTCACTCGGATTGATTACCTATGTCACCGACCGAGCTGGTCACGATCTGCGCTATGCGATCGACGCTACCAAGATCAAAGATGAACTAGGCTGGGAGCCCTCTCTACAGTTCGAGGAGGGGATAGAGCGAACGGTACGCTGGTATCTCGACAATCAAGAGTGGATTGACCAGATTACCACCGGCGACTACCAGCGCTACTACGCAGAGATGTATCAGCTCTAGAGCTTTTGCAAAGGAAGACACCAAGGCGGTACAGCGAAATAAAAACTCTCGCTGTACCGCCTTGGTGCCTATGAATCTATCATGATGACGATACTTCTCTAGCCACTAGGAGGAGGAGAATTTGCATGCTTGGCTCACAGTGCCTAATATGCTCGATTGGAACATTAAATTTGCTAACTTTGTGCGTTAAAGCGATTAAGTACGTGTATCAAATCAACCTATCAAATAAAAATAGACTGCTGGGCGTTTGGCTGTGGGGGCTTCTACTGCTCCTAGGTAGCGGATGGGGGCTGTCGGCAGCCCAATCCAAATTCGTCGTAGTCATCGACGCAGGGCACGGAGGCAAAGACCCCGGAGCTGTACGCAATGGGCTCAAAGAAAAAGATATAACGCTCTCTGTAGCCCTCAAACTTGGGGAGATGATTAAAGCCAATCACCCGAAAGTCAAGGTACTCTACACAAGGGACAAAGATGTATTCGTGGGGCTGCAAGCTCGATCCGACTTTGCCAATCGGCACAAGGCTTCGCTCTTCATCAGCGTCCACGTCAATAGCGCCTCTCCCTCGGCTAGGGGAACAGAAACCTATGTATTGGGGCTCAATAAGCAAGCTAGCAACCTCGCCGTGGCAATGCGAGAAAATGAGGTGATGCTGCTTGAGGACGACTATAAGACAACGTATCGAGGCTTCAACCCCAAATCCACCGAGAGCTACATCATGTTCGATCTGATGCAGGACGCCTACATCAACAGTAGCATTGAGTTTGCCAACCTCGTAGAGCAGCAGTATAGCCGTCTAGGCAAACCCAGCCGTGGCGTACGTCAAGCTGCTCTGTGGGTACTCAGCCAGAGTGCTATGCCTAGCGTACTGACCGAGATAGGGTTTATCTCCAACAACTCCGACCAGAGCTACCTCAAGAGCCCCGAGGGGCATCGAGAGATCGCACGGGCTCTATCTAAGGCTTTCAGCCAATACTACAAGCGGCAGACAGCTACCCCAAAAGAGAGCAATCGCTCAGAAGAGAGTAAGAGCGAGGGCTCTGCAGACTCTACCGATACTGACGACTCTATGGCAGATCGCTCAGAGCCCACCGAGCCCAAGGAGCCTCTCCACGAGGCGACTCGGGCAGAACAACCGAACAGCACAAGCCCCGAGGGGCGAAGCTACCGCATTCAGTTTATGGCTCTATCCAAGGCGATAGACACCAAGGACAAGCGCTTTGCCAAGCTAGACAAACCAATCAGACGCATCAAGGACGGCGAGCGATATCTCTACACCTGTGGCAATACCGAGAGCCTCGCCGAGGCTCGTAAACTACGCAAGCAGATCGCCAAGCAATACAAAGACTGCTTCATCGTGGAGTACAGATCGGGCAAGCGCATCGGACGTGTCCAGTAATCAACAGAGGATTAACTATACATCAATAGGAGCAATGAAAATCAGAAAAGAAGTCAAGATAGGGCTAGTAACCCTCATGGCCCTAACCCTAGGGTACGTAGGTCTCAACTTCCTCAAAGGCATTGACTTGTTTAAGAAGGAGTCTATATTCTACACCAAATTCGACAACCTCAACGGTGTAGCCAATGCTACCCCAGTGATGATCAGTGGCTACAAGGTAGGAGCTGTGCGCAAAGTGGACTTCATCTATACACCCGGGAAGGGATATGGAGCCACCCTTACCCTAGCTCTTGACCCAAGTGTGCAAATCCCGAGAGGCAGTAAGCTCAACATCAAGAAGAATATGCTCACGGGCTCTGTCCTGACGATCGAGACTCCAGAGCCACAGCCGGGCTACTTCACAGACCTAGACACTATCCCAAGTGTGGAGGCACCAGCCGACCTAATCGATGTAGCCACAGAGAAGCTCGTCCCCGCCATGGAGGACGTCATTCCACATCTAATGGCGACACTGGAGCGGCTCAATGAGATCCTCGGCAACAAGGGAATCGACGCAACCCTCTCTGGGCTGCATGGCGCCACCACAGAGATGCAGTCTGTGGTAAACCAGCTGAGCAAGTCTATGAATCAGATGCCTCAAATCATGGGCAATGTGCTTACCGCTAGTGAGAGCATGGTAGAGATTGGGCGCAACGCAGAGCAATTCAAAATCGACTCAGTGATCCACAATGTCAATACGATGACAAGCAACCTGCGCATCCTTAGCGAGCAACTACGTAACCCCAATAGCACCGCAGGCCTACTCATCAACGATGCTCGCCTCTACAATCGCCTAGATAGTCTAGCCAACAGCGCAGACGAGCTGATGAAGGACCTCAAAGCGAACCCCAAGAGATACGTACACTTCTCGATCTTCTAGCCCCTCGTATGAAGCGCATACTCATCACAGGAGCTACGGGATTTATCGGTGGCCACTTGGTTCGCCAAGCTCAAGCCGCTGGCCTAGAGGTCTGGATAGCCCTACGCCCCGAGAGTGATAGGCAGAAAGCCGAGGCACTGGGGGCGAAGATTATAGGTTTAGATTATCGGAGCGAAGAGCAGATGCGCCGAGCCATGCAGACGGTGCCGACAGCTGGCGAGTGCCCGTGGCACTACGTCGTGCATAACGCTGGCATCACTAAGGCCAAAGACCCCAAGGAGTTTGACGAGGTCAATGCCGAGCACACGAGGCGATTGTGCTCAGCATTGGCCTCTCTGGCTAATCCGCCCGAGCGGTTTGTGCTGATGAGTAGCCTTAGTAGCTACGGTGTTCCCTCGGGAAGTGAGCCCATTCGCTCAGCCGATCCTCAACGCCCCAATACGGCGTACGGCCGCAGCAAGATGCTCGCCGAGCAGTATGTAGAGCACAGCGGTCTTGCCTATACGATTCTTCTCCCTACCGGGGTATATGGCCCGGGCGATCAAGACTACCTGCTAGCGATTAAGTCGATCGCAGGCGGGCTCAACTTTATGAGCGGCCTACAGCCACAGATCTTGACTTTCGTCTACGGCGAAGATGTCGCTCGGGCAGCACTATTCCTGCTTGCCGAACCGAAAGCGAGAAACAACCGCTACATCATATCCGACGGGGCAACCTATACCGACGAGCAGTTTGGGCGACTAACACAGAGATTACTCGGGCGTAAGCATTGCTTGCACCTAAGGGCGCCTCTCTCTCTTCTATGGTGTATCTGCCAGGTAGGCTCACTCTGGACGAAGCTCAGTGGCCGTATGACGCCACTCAATCGGGACAAATATCCAATCCTCTCCCAGCGCTCATGGCGGTGCGATGCTAGCCCTCTACTAGAGCTTGGCTTCGTACCCAAGTATCTACTGGAGCAGGGCATAGAGGCAACGATACGGCACGCCCAAGCCACACATAGCATTTGAATGATTTGATTATGAATACAAGACAACTATACGCCCCACTTATGGGGTTCGCATTGCTTGCTCTAGGCGCATGTAGCCCAACCAAAGAGCACGTAGCCGAGCGTGATCTGCTCGTCTATGTCGATCCGTTCATCGGCACTGGTGGTCACGGACATACCTTCCCCGGGGCAACACGCCCCAATGCCATGGTACAGTTTAGCCCAGATACGCATCTGCTAGGCTGGGAGGCTAGTAGCGGATATCACGAGAGCGACAGCTTGATCTATGCTTTCAGCCTAACTCATCTGAGCGGTACAGGTATCGGGGATCTAGGCGATGTGGCACTACTACCCTACTCGGGGGTAGATAGCCTCAAGCCTGTGGCACGATTTAGCAAAGCCAATGAGGTTGCCTCTCCCGGCTATTACTCGGTATATCTAGAGAACTTCGGTATCCAAACAGAGCTAACCTCCACCGAGCGTGTAGGACTGATGCGTCTGAAGTACGAGTTACAAGACGCCAATCGCAACCTTCTGCTCGACCTTGGGCATATCCTACAGCCCAACTGGGGGCACAAGGTACTCAAGAATGATCTGGAGATCGTCAATGACTCTACAATTAGAGGCACTTACTACACCAAGGGCTGGGCAGATCAGCATCAGATGAGCTACACCATTCATCTGAGTACCCCAGCCGATAGTATGGTGCTACACAGAAATGGAGAGGGCAGTCGAGTAGCCTATCCACTCGCACTGACCGATACGGCAGATCTCAAGCTACATCTCTACCTGCCACAGGGCACAGAGCCATTGCTGGTCAAGACCGGCCTCTCGCACGTTAGCCCCGAGCAGGCAGAGAAGAATCTCGCAGCCGAGCTCCCACACTGGGACTTCGACCGCATTCGCGAGGAGAGCCGTGAGATTTGGCGAGGTGTTTTGGGCAAAATCCAGATTGAGAGCCAAGACCAATCTGTGCTCAAGAACTTCTATACGGCTATGTACCATGCCCACATTGCCCCCTTCAACTATCAAGATGTGGACGGACACTTCCGTGGAATGGACAAGCAAGTGCACCGCAACGCCCGCCCCGAGGACGGACACTATACCGTATTCTCACTCTGGGATACCTACCGCACCCTCCACCCGCTCCTGACGATCATCGACCCCGATCGTGCGCTTCGCTATGGGCGCAGCTTGATTTCGGACTATCAAGAGGGAACAATCCTACCCCGCTGGCCACTAGCGGCAAACTATACGGGCTGTATGCCAGCCTATCACTCGGTAAGCGTACTGGCAGATCTTGTTGCCAAGGGTTTGGCATCGGGCGAAGACCTCAAGCTATGGGCAGAGGCTGGCGTGCGTAGTTCGGTCTATCGAGCCGACTTGGCCGAGAAGTTCGCCGGCACTCGTGAGCTAGACCTCATCACTCGTCACCCTCACTTCAAAGAAACGCTAGGCTTTATCCCCGCCGATTCGTTGCCCGAGTCCGTTTCGTGGGCGGTAGAGATGGCCTACGACGACTGGTGCATCGCACGTATTGCAGAGGCTGCTGGGCTAGACTCTCTCGCTCGTGAATACGACAAGCGTGGTAGATACTACCAGCGTTATTGGGATAAAGGAACCAATCTCATGCGCCCCGTGATGGCAGACGGTAGCTTCCGTACGCCTTTTAATCCCCGCTACTCGGCACACATGGAGAGCGACTACACCGAGGGGAATGCCTATCAGTGGAGCTTCTATGCCCCACACGATATGTATGGCTTCATCAAAACTATGGGCGGCAGAGAGGTACTAGAGGCAAATCTTGATACACTCTTTACGACATCATCACGTATCGACGGAGAGAAGCAATCGGGCGACATCACTGGCCTTATCGGCCAATACGCCCACGGCAATGAGCCAAGCCACCACATCGCCTACCTCTACAACTACACCGCTAGCCCACACAAGGGGCAAGCTCTGCTAGACTCAATCATGTACACCTTCTACAAGCCTACCCCGGACGGCATCATCGGCAACGAGGACTGTGGGCAAATGTCGGCTTGGTATGTGATGAGTGCTCTTGGCTTCTACCCTGTTTGTCCGGGCCTGCCCGAGTACCAGATCGGTCGCCCCATCGTAGACGAAGCTCGTATCGCTGTGCAAGGAGGAGTCTTCACCATCAAAGTCAAGAATAATAGCAGAGCCAATAAATATGTCGCCTCGGTGAAGCTCGACGGCAAACCCCTCGGGGGGCTAACCTTGCAGCACAGTATGCTTCGTGCTGGCGGTACACTCGAGATCGAGATGACGGACAAAATCTAGCACCCGACTGATCTATGAGTAAAATCATCATCTATTCGCTCCTGCCACGTCTTTGGGGGAATGACTGCCTAGAGCCTAAACCTTGGGGCAGTTATGAAGAGAACGGTTCGGGTAAGCTCTCGGATCTAGATGAGCGAGCCCTAGATTACATCCGCTCTCTAGGAGCCACGCATCTGTGGTGTATCGGCCTACTCGAGCATGCCACGGCAACGGCTTGGGCAGAGATCCCTGCCGATGCACCAGATATGGTCAAGGGGATTGCAGGCTCGCCCTATGCTCTGAGGGATTACTACGACATAGCACCGAGCTTGGCAGACAACATCGACAAGCGTATGCAGGAGTTCGAGGCTCTACTAGAGCGTGTACACCGCTCGGGGCTCAAGCTACTCATAGACTTTATCCCCAACCATGTGGCTCGCTCCTACCACTCGGACGCTCAACCTGCTGGCGTTGTGGATCTGGGAGCCGATGATGATACGACCAAGCACTTCGACAACCAAAACAACTTCTACTACTTCCCCGGCGAGGCACTTCATCTCCCCCAAGGAGGTAGCTGGATAGAATCGCCAGCCAAAGCCACGGGCAACGACTGCTTCTCTACCTATCCTAGCCAAAATGACTGGTACGAAACGATCAAGCTCAACTACGGCGTAGACTATCTAGGCGGAGGGCATCAACACTTCGACCCTATCCCCAAGACATGGCTGCGCATGCTCGAGATCTTGGACTTCTGGGCTAGTAAGGGGGTAGACGGCTTCCGCTGCGATATGGCCGAGATGGTGCCCGAGGCTTTCTGGGGCTGGGCTATCCCTCAGCTCAAAGAGCGGTATGGAGCCGAGCTGTGTTTCTTGGCAGAGATCTATCAGCCGCACCGGCACTCAAGCTATTTGCACGCAGGCTTCGACTATCTATACGATAAGGTAGGGATATACGATACGCTCAGGGCGATCATGCGAGGCGAATGCTCGGCTAGTGCTTTCGACACTGCGAGAGATGCCGTTGCGAGCGACCAGCCTGCCATGTGCTACTTCCTAGAGAATCACGACGAACAGCGCATTGCCTCCGACTTCTTCGCCGCTTCGCCCCTTGTCGGCATACCGGCTCTCGGTGCTTCTTTGCTCTCGGGAGGCAATCCGTACTTGCTCTACTTCGGACAAGAACTCGGCGAGCGAGGTATGCAAGCCGAGGGCTTCAGTGGTGTAGATGGGCGTACGACGATTTTCGACTACTGGTCGCTTGGGTGTATTCAGCGCCTTAGAGCTGACTATAAGGGAGGCGAACTGACAAAAGAAGAGCGCCATGTCCTAGAGAGCTACCAGCAGATCCTAGGCATTGCCCAGAGCGAACCACTCATCGCCTCGGGCGCTTACTATGGTCTGAACTTCGCTCAGGGGGTGGGCTATGATGCCGATCGCTGCCTAAGCTACCTACGCTATGATGACGGAGCCTATCTACTCGTCGTGGCTAATTTCTCAGCAGAAGCAAAGAAGCTGAGCATCAGCCTACCCAATTTTATCCTTGAGCATATTTCGCTCCCTAGTAATACTCCGCTGCTAGCCGAAGATCTACGCACAGGCGAGCGGAGCATTACGGCACTGACCTCCTATGCACCGTGGCAAATCTCGGTAGAGGGCTACGGACTCGAGCTCATCAAGCTGACTAAGCTCCAAGACTAACAGCATCAATATGTAGCTGATATGAAAATCTTGATCATCGAAGACGAACCAGAGTTGCTAGAGCTGACCAAAAACGCTCTGGAGAAAGAGCGCTATGTCGTAGAGGTCGCCGCCAACTACCGTCAGGCGATGGAGAAGGTCGGCGTCTACGACTACGAATGTATTCTACTAGACATCATGCTCCCCGATGGCGATGGGCTAACACTCCTCAACGAGCTGAAAAAGATGCGCAAACGAGATAGTGTGATCATCGTGTCAGCTCGTGGCTCGGTCGAGGATAAGATACAGGGGCTAGAGCTCGGGGCAGACGACTATTTGGCCAAGCCTTTTCATCTCTCGGAGCTCATCGCTCGCATCAAAAGTGTCATTCGGCGCAAGCACAACGATGGCGAAACCTCGATTACGTTGGGCAACGTGGAGATCTTCCCCGAGAGCTTTAGTGTACAGGTAGCAGGCGAGCCCCTTGAGCTTAACCGCAAGGAGTACGATATCTTACTCTACTTCGCCAATCGCTGCGATAGGCTAATCAACAAGAGTGCTATGGCAGAGGCCATCTGGGGCGACCACATCGACCAAGTAGACAACTTCGACTTCATCTATGCTCAGATCAAGAACCTACGCAAGAAGCTCAAGGAGGCCGAGGCCGGTATTGAGATCAAATCGGTCTACGGTGTAGGCTACAAAATGACTTTGCTCTAGCACATCTGCCCGATGAAGCTCATTCACCACACCATATCTAGACTCTCCGTCGCTCTGAGCATCGTACTGGCCCTCTGGGCAGTATTCTTCTACTTCGCCATGATCAACGAAGTAACGGACGAGATCGATGACTCGCTGGAGGACTATGCCGAGCTACTCATCGTACATGCGCTCTCTGGCGAGCAGCTCCCCTCGGAGCATACCAACAGCAACAACCAGTACTACCTCTCCCCCATCTCGACCGAGGAGGCTTATCGTAAGCCACACATTACCTATGCCGACTCGATGGTCTATATCCCGCTCAAGCGCGAAACCGAGCCTGCACGCATCATGACCATTATATATAAGGACGGAGCGGAGCAGTACTACGAGCTAGCGGTATTTACTCCAACGATCGAGAAACAAGACCTCATGGGAGCCATCCTCTTTTGGGTCGTCTTCCTGTATCTATCCCTACTGGTAGTGGTGATGGTGGTTACTACGATCATCTACGAACGCAACAATAAGCCACTCTATCGGCTACTCAAATGGCTTGACCAATACCAAGTGGGGCAGAGCAACGTGCCTCTTGATACGGATACCGATATCGTCGAGTTCCAGAAGCTCAACGATGCAGCTCTGCGGCAAGTCAAGCGATCGGAGGAAGTCTTCGAGGAGCAGAAGCAATTCATCGGCAACGCCTCTCACGAGATACAGACACCAGTGGCTGTAAGTATGAACCGCATCGAGACACTGATGCAAGACGAAACCCTCACAGAGGAGCAGCTGAGCGAATTGGCCAAGACACATCAAACACTGGAGTATCTGAGCAAGCTCAACAAGTCCCTACTCCTGCTCTTCCGCATCGACAATCATCAGTTTGTGGAGCGCCAACCCATTGAGCTGAACGCACTGCTCTACCGCTCGCTCGAGGACTACAAAGAGGTCTACGATCATCTACACATATCCGTGAGCGTGCAGGACAGTGGGACACTAAACCTCGTGATGAACGATGTGCTAGCCTCAATCCTAATCAACAATCTACTGAAGAATAGCTTCGTGCACAACGTGCCGCATGGGGCTATCCACATAGAGATCACACCCCAATCCTTGACTATACGCAATTCCTCCGAGAGTGAAGCCCTAGACCCACAAGTCGTATTCGAGCGCTTCTACCAAGGCTATAAGAAGAAAGGGTCTATCGGCCTAGGACTGGCTTTGGTTAAGTCGGTCTGCGATATGGAGCAGCTATCTATCCGCTACTACTGGCAGGACAATCTACATTGCTTCGAAATCCAAAAAGCAAAAAAAGAATAAAAATTATTATCATTTCAAATTCCTTTCAGAATTGGGTCCTAATTTTGCCCCTGTAAACTGAATTAAACAACTAAAATAAAAGGAATAAAGAAATGAGAAAGTTTTTAGGTCTAGCACTAGTTGCTATCATCGCTTGCACAGTAGCATTCGCTGGTCAAGACAGAATAATCCCCTTCGAGAACCTCCCACAGAAGGCGCAGGTTTTCGTCAAGAAATACTTTGGCGATCAGTCCATCAGCCTCGTGAAGCAGGAAACCGAAATCCTCTCCAAGACCTACGAGATTATCTTCGCCAGTGGCGATAAAATTGAGTTCGACGGCTCAGGGCTTTGGAAGGAAGTAGATTGTCGCACAGAACTCCCCAAGGGTATCGTGCCTGCTGGCATCGACAACTACCTAACTAGAAACCACCCAAACTTGCTCGCTCGCAAGATCGAGAGGCAACGTAGGGACCGCTATGAGGTCAAGCTCACAAACGGGCTAGAGCTGACCCTAACCTCTGGCGGACGAGTAGTCGAGGTAGACTAAGACGATAGGATAGCAATAATTCAACAACTTAACTTCATATTATCTTATGAAAAAGCAGATTCTAGTGGCTCTGCTAGCCACAGCTACGCTTGCATCCGTTGGATGCACCAAGGACGATGCAACCAACCTCATCTCAGCCCCAGAGGCTACAGTACAGGGTGAGGCTGGCAAGTTGCCTACTCAAGCACGCCAATTCGTGGCCGAGTACTTCCGTGGCTACGCAGCTAGCGAAGTAAAAACGAATGCCGTAGAAACGGAGAATGGAACACTATACACTAGTATTCTAGAGAAAACCGACGATCAGCTACGTGCTACGGTTATCTTGCCTTCACGTGTCAAGATCGAGTTCGACCGCAACGGACAGTGGAGAGAAATTGAGAGCCTCATCGACGGTGTTGCTCTACCCGAAAATATTCTCGGTCTACTCCCTGCTCCAATAGTACAATACGTACAGCGCAACTATGCAGGTATCGGCATACACGAGATAGAGCGCAAGTCTTACGGCTACAAGGTAGAGCTTGTCAATGACAAGGAGCTGCTATTCGACCGCAACGGCGAGGTCCTCAGCGACAACAAGAAGGGTCAGAAGCCACAGCAGCCCCAAAACAACCAGCTAGACAACAACGTACAGTACTTCGTGCGTACGCACTTCCCATCCTACAAGGTAGCATACATCAAGAACGATCGCGACAATGGCGTTGAGCGTCGCAAGGTATACATCCGCAAGAGCTATTGGCAGAGTTTCAAGCTCGTATTTGATATGCAGGGCAACTGGCTAGAAGTAGAGGGCGATGACTATGGCCGCACTCCAGTACCAGCATCTGTACTAGCTCTTCTACCACAAGGTGTGGCTGATGCACTCTCGAGAAGCTACCCCTCTGTACCAGTAACTTCGGTAGAGAAGAAGCTCTCTGGCTACAAGATCGAACTCGCTGGTGATATTGAGCTGTACTTCGACCGAGATGGCAGACTCCAAGGTATCGACGACGACTCCAATGTAGACAATCCCGGCAATGGCAATAACCCCGGTAATGGTAGCAACCCTAGCAATCCCGGTAATGACTACCCCAATGCGGGCAATCTACCACAGCTAGCTAAGAGCTTCCTCGCCCAGCACTACCCCAATGGTTATGTGAAGAAGGTTGAGCGCAAGGCTCGCCCAGATCGTGACGGCAAGATGTACGAGGTAGATCTAACGAATGGCACGGAGATCGATTTCACTGCCGATGGTCAGTGGATCAAGGTTGATGGCGATGAGCGTCCACTCCCACAGTCTGTAGTAGATCTGTTACCAAGCAATGTACGTCAGGACCTACAGCACCGCTTCAGAGGGGCAACCGTGTCAAGCATCAAGAAGACACGCTCTGGCTACAAGGTAGAGGTACTCGTACGTGGCGATGATGTAGAAGTGTACTACGATGCACGTGGCAACTTCCAGCGCATCGACGACTAAAGCAAAAAGGAATTTTACCACCTCCCCAACTAAGACGAAAAGGATTGATTATTTAGGAGGCACGGGCTTGCAACTTCGGTTGCAGGCCCGTGTTTTTTGTCCGAATAATGAAGGATACACAGCACCTAGGTGGAGTGGCTCGGCCACAGTGCCCCACGATTTCTACCCCTCCGATGCTCGCCCATTTAAGCTAACGACCTCCGACAGCAATGCTGCCCAGCACCAAACAAAGGTAACTTGTGCGTCTATTCGTCTACTTTTTAGTTAAGGAGTGTAAAGAGATTAGTGAGAAACTTAGAGAAATAACACAGAGGTTTATAAAGGGGAGTGAAACCCCTAAAAGAAATTGAAGGGGAGATTGACTCCGATTGGTGGACTAATTCCCTATGATGTATCCACCAACTGCCGAAGATTGATGGGAAGAAATGCCCAGAAAAACGGCACAAACACATCAATCCACCCCGAAAAACACGTTATTTATATGGTTATTAAAAACTTACAAAAAACCATTTTAGGCGATTGTTTTTGTTCATCTGGAGGGTGATGCCCCAAAAGAGGTAGGACGCAATACAGAGCCCTCCAGAGGCCAAATACAAGGTCCGACCTTTTTTCATCATCGGCAGAGGTAATCCGCACAAGACATACAAACATCATCAGTATTTGTTAATTTTTGTACTCCCAGATCTTGGTTATTCCCTCCCTTGGGCGCCTCCATATCTTACCCTTGAAAAAACATCTTGAGTCTTCCTACCCAAAACAATCATCAGACCAAGTCTATGGCTCAACAGGGCTATATATAAGCTATAAAGGTATGCTCAACTACTACACACCCAAGGCGTCCACATGGCTCTGTGCTGGAGGGAACTAAATAATCTTCGCCCACCGAGCCGCATAGTTCGGAATTAAGAAGCTAACTTTGAGGTCATGCGGATGACACGCAGACGCCTCAAGATACGAGCAATGTAATTACCCCAAATAAATATCACCAAAGCAAATGAAAAGAATTATCCTAGGTCTGCTAGTTATTCCCCTCGCCTCGGGGCTAGCATCAGCACAAGTGCAGAGCGGTAAAGGAGGGTTAAGCGCATCAGCCCTGCAAACCATTCGTCAAGGCTATACCAATACACCCAGTGAGCGAGCACTCAAAAACACTATCGCCCAGCACGGTATGGTCTTCGCCTCTAGCAGTCTGCGTGGACGACCCGACGGCGAGTTTTCGCACCGAGTACCCACACGAGGCATTACCAATCAGCACCAGAGTGGGCGATGCTGGCTATTCACTGGGCTCAATGTGCTTAGGGCCGACCTTATCAATCAACACAAAACGGGCGACTTCTTCTATTCGCACAACTACTCTTTCTTCTGGGATCAGTTGGAGAAAGCCAACCTTTTCCTACAAGGGATCATCGACACGCGCAAGAAACCCATCAACGACCGCACCGTAGAGTGGTTATTCTCCAATCCGATTGGGGACGGAGGACAGTTCACTGGCGTATCGGACAACCTCATTAAGTATGGCGTAGTACCCGCAGAGGTCATGCCAGAGAACGTAAATAGTAACAACACCAACAAGCTCTCAGGGATACTCGCCCGTGTACTCCGACAGGGAGGTATGCGCTTGCGCCAGTCCGCCCAAACGGGTGCGAGCGAGAAGCAACTAGAGGCACAGAAGCTACAGCTCCTACAAGGCGTCTATCGCCTGCTCGTGCTCAACCTTGGCGAACCGCCAACCAAGTTTACCTACACGCTACGGGACGCCTCGGGCAAAGCTATCTCGACCAAGGAGTACACACCACAGAGCTTCTACCATGAGTTTGTGGGGCGTGACCTGCGTGACGAATACGTGATGCTGATGAACGACCCCTCACGTCCCTTCTACCAAACCTATCAGATCGAGTACGACAGACATCTCTACGACGGCAAAAACTGGACGTACATCAACCTCCCCATAGAGGAGCTCAAAGAGATGGCCATCGCCTCTATCAAGGATAGCACGATGATGTATTACTCCTGCGACGTGGGCAAAGAGCTAGATAGGCAGAGTGGCATCTTGAGCCTAGACAACAATGACTACGAAGCCGTTTTGGGCTTCCCTCTAGATATGGACAAAAAAGAGCGCATCGAGAGCAAAGCCAGTGGCTCTACCCACGCCATGACGCTCGTCGCCGTAAACCTCGATGAGCAAGGTAAGCCAACCAAGTGGCTCGTAGAGAATAGCTGGGGAGCCAACTCGGGACACAAGGGGCATCTGATCATCACAGACGAATGGTTCGATGCCTATACCTTCCGTATTGTAGTAGAGAAGAAGTACATCACCGACAAGGTACGTACCCTACTAGACCAAAAGCCCACGATGCTCCCACCTTGGGATCCAATGTTCCGTACGGAAGAGTAGCGAGGGTGGCCATAGGACTAAATACGCAGTTAAGAGCGCGAGTACTAGAATACGTCAACGGCTGTATTCTTAGCAACATTAGTGCCTCCCGGACTTCTGCTTCGGCTTAGGTCGTCTACTTGGCAAGCTCCCCTTAGTCCTCAGGCCTAGCCCTTACATTTTATGCATTCCGATGCACCTAAATGAGGCTGTGGCAAGATTTTGTTTTGTCCACAGCCTCGTTTTTTGTATGACCACAATCCGACAGATAGGCCTTAGTCATCTACGATCAAAAGCCTAAAAGGCTCTCATTAAACCTCTAATATCATTGACATTCGGACTAAACGAAAAGATTTTCGGTGAAATTGAGTTGGTTATTTGGAATAAGTTAATACCTTTGTGGTGTATTAGATTGGTAATACACCAAACGAGGGCTAGAATGAATGCTACGAAGTATCCCTTAGTACGTGTAAATCAGTCAGTCTGTACGAGAACAAGAAATACTAACGAATTAGGAATAAACTATGATTAAGGTTACCCAAGTCGATTTTGGCTATAAAAGAAGCCATTTGCTATTCAAGTCTATTGGTCTAGACCTACCTGCTGGTAGCATCGTTGGCTTGCTTGGGCGCAATGGCGAGGGGAAGAGTACACTCATGAAGCTCATCTCCGGCGTTCTTCGCCCACGCTCTGGTTCTATTGAGGTGCTAGGCTACAAGGCTGCCGAGCGCCCCGTCAAGCTCCTCCAACAGATCTACCTACTACCAGAGGATCTCTCCCTGCCCAGCATGACCATTAGGGAGTATTTCTCGGTCTATGCACCTTTCTACCCAAGCTACGATGCCTCGATAGGAGAGGAGCTTGTCAAGGAGTTTAATCTACAATGGGATATGAAGCTCGACAAGATATCGCTCGGGCAGCGCAAGAAGGCCGCCATTGCTCTAGCCCTCTCGCTGCGCACGCCTCTGCTCTTGATGGACGAGCCAACCAACGGTCTAGATATTCCCTCCAAATCCGTTTTTCGCCGTATGCTGGCACGCTACTCTAGCCCTGAGCAAAGCATCATCATCAGTACCCATCAGGTCCGAGATCTGGAGCAGCTCATCGACCGCATTCTCCTGCTCGACGGCAATCAGATCACCTGCAACGAAAGCATCGCCACGCTCGGTGCGTGCTTTGGCTTCGGCATCGTGGAGCCCAGCATGAGCCAGCCAATCCTCTACAGAGAGCCAGCCGTTATGGGCGAGTATGCTGTCTATGGTCTAGACGGAGAGGAAGAGGAGGCCACTACCTTCTCCATGGAGCTATTCTTCAACGCCATGGTTGGACAGAGAGAGCTGATGCAGGGGCATCTAGCTAAGTACAAAATGTCGCACCCTAATGCCTGATTGAGCTATGAATACGCTACAACTCAACAATGCCACTTGGTGGGGACGTGTACTCCTGCTAATTCGAGCCGACCTGTATGAGCAGAGGCGTAATATGATGATTTTGGGTGGACTTATCTTGCTCATCATCTTTGTATTGCCTCGTATCCCTCTGCTTTTCGGAATACCCTACTCCGAATGGGCAAGCGACTATGTCGCCGAAGTGGCGTATACGATAAAATATGGTATCTCAACCTTTTCTGGACTGATCTATACGCTCTACTATTACAATCGCAAGGTTCAGCACTCCAAACCAATGGCCTTCGCTCACTATCCAGCTACGGTTTTGGAGAAGATACTCGCTGGCGTTGGCTTTAGTCTATTGGTCTGGCTAATGTGCTGGGGTTTAGTTCTACTAAGCCAGATCATCACTTGCCTGACTATCCCCGGAGATATCAAGATATATTGGAGCCCTTGGTTCTATGATAGCCCCTACGTACAGCTCAATGAGCTTGCGTGGGATAGGCTCCCGCTGATAATCTATGTTCTTCCGTTCGTCCTATACCTGATAGGTTTAACCCATACACTGATCTCTACGCTTGGAGTGATTACCTTCAAGAACTTCCTCAAGGGCTTTTTGCTCTCGCAATGCGCTTTCGTAGTAGGGCTATGGCTTATGGTAGGGCTTGGTCTATTTAGAACTGTAGATTGGTTCAATGTCGCTCGACTAGCCAATCGAGGGCTATTACCTTATAGCAGCCTAGACTACAAGATGACCATCAGTACGCTAGTAGTGCTCTTCGGGGTTATTGGACTACTCTTCTGGCTCATCTATCGTAAACTAAAAACCGTAGAGAAATGACGACTTCGGCACCGCTATATGCTAGTACCCTTGGGCGTATCTGGCTGATGATACGCCTAGACTATGCCCTCTATCGCTGGCAAGTACTCAGGGCCATCGGGCTATTTGCCCTAGCCGCTTTCGTTGTGCCTCGCATACCGCTCTTTTTCGGCGAAGACCTAGTAAACTTCTCCGAGACCTACGTGCGAGCCAATATGTACGATGTACATCTAGCTTTCGGCTATGTTGCGGTCTTTTTCGGTTGGCTCGCCTACTGCAATCGCCGCACCCAGCACGCCAAATCAATCGCCTTCGCTCACACGCCAGCGAGGCTAGGCGAGCAGATTGTCTGTAGCTTCGTCTTTGGCCTTGTGCTATGCGTGCTGATGTGGCTTGCCGTACAGCTCAATCAATTCGTATCGTGGCTAACTCTACCCATAGATCTGCCCTTGAGGTTTGACTGGCTGCCCGACACTGATAGCCAGTTTATCATCTACAGCGGCTATGTAGTGCATAATCCTATCGTGCTAACGCTAATCAACCTAGGCTATATTGGGCTCGGATTCTTCACTCTCGTATTGGGAAGTATCTCGTTTCGCAATATCATCAAAGGCTGGTTCATCGCTCTCGCTGCCTTAGCAGCAGGTAGCTTCATCGTATTCTCTCCGCAGATATACCTCTCCAAGCTCCTCTTGGATAGCCTAGTTCATCAAGAGTCGGCCACAGGCGAGATCACGTATGTCCAGACCAATACACTAGGGTACGAGCGCATGGAAGTCATCTTCACCACCTACCTAAGCATCTTACTACCGACCCTCGCCCTAGTGCTGGGCTGGTTGGTCTATCGCAAACTAAAAACAATCAAGAAATGATACAAGCACCTCAGACCTACCTAGGCTTCATACAGATCGCCGATCTGGTGAGCGAGCGCATACTGAGGGGGGAATACAAAGCAAACGAACGCATACCCTCGGTAAGGGAAATGGCCGAACACGCAGAGGTCAATCCTAATACCGTGGTGCGTGCCTACGAACGACTCACTCGTGCAGGCCTAATCTACACCCAGCGTGGGCTTGGGTATTTTGCCTCAGCCGAGGCGGCCGATCTGATTAGAGCTGAGCGTATCAAGAAGTTCTACGCAGAGATGCTACCAACCTTCAGGCGAGAGATGGAGCTGCTCGAGATCAAATATGAAGATCTAAGGCAGCATCTATCGGAGCAGTAAAAGAAAACAGTCAAATTGTTTCACTCAAATCTATACAACTATGATCAAGAAGTATGTAATAGGGCTGGTACTAGCCCTCACAACGGTGCTGACAGTAGGGGCATGCAAGTTTCAGTTTCAGAATGGTGTGAGCGTACAAGGCTCCGCTCGAGAGGCTCACGGCAAGAAAGTCTTTGAGCAGGAGCACCCGATCGCTATGATTCAGGAGCTCAAGACAGCCTACTCTCTAGATATCAAGATCATTCGAGCCGATCGTCCTCGCCTTGTGGTGATGAGCACAGACTCGACGCGTCTAGCAGACTTTAGGATCAAAACCCTAGAGGCAGGGGAACTATCCATCTACGATGCGGCTCTGGCTGGCGAAACCTCTAGGAAACACTACGAAGAAGTAGAGATGCTAGCTGTAGACATCTACCTACCTTCGCTAGCAAGTCTAGACGCATCGGGAGCTACAAGTGTGGTATTCGAGGGGGCATTTGAGATGCCCTCACTCTCGATCGATGGCTCTGGAGCCACCAAGATCTCGGGGCTGGAGCTCAAGGCAGGCACACTATCCATAGATCTCTCTGGAGCAAGCAAGCTCAATATATCCACCTTGCAGGCTCACAAGTTCTCTCTCGAGCTATCGGGAGCAAGCAAGGTAGATGCTGAGGGCGAGGTCAAGGTCTTCGACTGTGACCTCTCTGGAGCAAGCAAGTGCACCCTATCTTCGCTCAACTGCACGGAGGCCAACATACAATCCTCGGGAGCGAGCAAAGTACTCCTAGGCGAGGTCGATGAGCTTAGCTACTCACTCAGCGGAGCATCTAAGCTAGAAGTCAAGGGAAGCCCTCGTGTAAGATCCGCCGAGAGTAGCGGAGCCTCGTCGGTCAATATCGTCCCCAAGGCTTAGTTCTCCCTATCCTCTCTTATAGGTTCGCCCCTGCGCAAGGTCGTACTAGTCCTTGCGCAGGGGCGAAGTAGTTTCTGTATTGTTGGTATCTCTGGGACAAGCAATCTATCTATTCAAGCAGGCAAGACACAGAGTATTCTACAAATACATCGAGTAAATCCGGCGATAAAATGAGATTTTGGGGTCATCAAACAAGACTTGCTCTGTTTTTGCTCGCAAAGATGCTATATAACATATTTTTCTGTTTGGCAGATATAAATATATCCTAGAACTTTGCGGATGAAATAGGCATTAGGATTCTTTGGAATAGAAATACAATCCTTTTCGTTAATTTCTTAGTTAGAAAAACAATCCACACAACAGAGCAACCCCTCGAGCGCTACTATGGTAGCCCTTGAGGGGTTGTTCGTTGATATAACTGAGGCAATGAGCAGATTGGAGTGCCACCCAAAGCAATGGGAGATACAGACGACTAAGTCCATATCTCCCACCAACATTATTTTCACAAGGGCGATACACCAAGGGCTCACCCGTATAATACACTCGCTAGAACCAGCGGATCTTTCTGAATAGATAGAAAGCCAAGCTCGAGATCAGGATAGAAACCCCGACGATCGTGACGAAAGCCCATTTCCAGTCCCCGAGATAGACATCGACATTCATACCGTAGAAACTGGCGATCATGGTCGGTATCGTCAAAACAATGGAGAAGCTCGTCATGCGCTTCATGATCGTATTGACGTTGTTGGAGATAATGCTACCGAGGGCGTCCATCGTGCTGGTACAAATATCCGTGTAGATATTTACCGTGTTGTAGGCCTGTCTAAGCTCGATCCCAACGTCCTCGACCAAGTCGTGGTCTATCTCGGCAGATCGGGAGGCCGTTTTGAGGCGGCCAAGCATGGCTTCGTTGCCTCGTATGGAGGTACTGAAGTAGACAAGTGACTTCTGCAGGCGCATGATGCGCATCAGATCTTCGTTTTTGATGCTCTGCTCCAGCTCTTTCTCCGCTCGGTTGAGCTCCAGATAGATCAGTTTAAGATATTTGAGGAACCACACCGCAGAGGAATAAATGATACGCACGATGAAGTCTGCCTGAGAAACAATTTTGATATTCTTGCGTCTGAGGTGGTTGATGAAGTCGGGGATAAGCTGGGTCTTGCGGTAGCAGACAGATATTGTCGTTTCGGCTCCAGTGATGATGCCTATCGGTACGGTCATATATGGTAGTCCGGGGATATTGCTCTCTAGAGGGATACGGAGCAATGTGAGCTGCCAGTCGTCCTCTCGCTCGGTACGAGGGCGCTCATCGACGTCGGCAATGTCGGAGAGGAACTCCGCAGGCACTCCGAGCTTCTCGGTGAGGAAGTAGAAGTCGTCCTCATCGGGGCTCTCGACATTGATCCAACACTTCGGATCGAAAGTGGTTAGCTGAGGCAAACCTGCGCTCATGCTGATATAAGTTCTCATTCTATTCGTAATAGTCTACTAGCCATGCAACGATAACCGGAGCTAGTACCTACGAATACGATTAGGGATTGATCCGTGCACTAGCTCATTCTCTCTTACGATTACTCGGAGGGATTGAGTCGTCCATATCTATGAATAATATGATTTTGAAAATGAAATTCGGTTGCGAAGGTACAGAAAATATAGAGGAAGCCCAAATCACTAAATCGAGCTCTGCCCGGGCTGTAACTTATGCATACGCTCTGGGACAGCCTCTCTGATGATTGAGGCGATAGCATCTCTTAGGTGCATGCGTGCGAAGTCTTTACGAACGGATAAGTTCACCAAGCGAGTTGGGCGAGGGATCGCAAACGGCTTGACCAAATCCCGATGCCCTGCGTTGATAGTATCTAGGCTTAGCTCAGGTATGAAGGTCATACCATTACCCTGCTCGACCATGTTCATGAAGGTCGTTAGGCTACCACGTACATATCTATTCTTATACGAGCCGTTACGCCTCAACTGGCAGAAGCGCATCAGCTGATCTCTGAAGCAGTGCCCCTCATCCAGCAGCCACAAACGGCTAGCATCGACCTCGCTACTACGGATACTCTTGTCATGATATTGCCCTTCTTTGCGAGATACGTAGCCGAAAAACTCTTCGTAATAGAGGGGGTGCGAAACCAAATCCTCCTGACCAACCTCTGTGGCCATGATAGCCAAGTCGATCTGTCCACGGCCGAGCTGCTCTAGGCATTCGCTTGTCATCAACTCGACAAAAGTAATGTTCAAATCGGGGAGATCTCGATCAAGGACTGGGACTATACGTGGCAGCAAATACGGAGCAATGGTCGGCAAGACCGCCAGCGTGATGCTCCCTCCGAGGCTATCCTCCTCATCTTTGATGATCTCACCTAGGACGGAAGTCTGTCGCAGGATAATAGCAGCCTGCTCAAGGACCTTGACACCAATAGCAGTAGGCTTGATGGGCTGATGGCCACGATCGAACAGCTTGACCCCTAGCTCATCTTCTAGTTTCTGTATCATCGTGCTGAGCGTAGGTTGAGATACCTCACAGTGATCGGCTGCCTTACCAAAATGACGATATTTATTGAGAGCAATAATGTACTCGAGTTGCTGCAGATTCATAGTTCGCTTAGTTCTTAATAAATGACTACTCTATCCTAGATATTTATTCCTTGCAAAGATACGATATTTGGCACGAGCCACGAAGGCCTGACCAAGGCAAGAGCCTGCATGTGCAGAGTCCGCTCCCTACCTCCTACTCTACTTTGGCGACGATACTCTCTACCGTCCCAGAGCCTAACCTAATACGCAGGCGATCCCCCTCACTGAGTGCGGAAGCCTCTGTTACGATAACGCCCGAGCGCTCTATGACGGCAAAGCCTCGCTTAAGGATACTATCGGGGTGTGCCAAGCGTAGGGCTTGCTCATACTGGTCTAGCCTACCGATCCAACGTGCCTGATGAGCCTTGAGAGGAGAAGCCATACGCTGGCCAATTTGTCCTAGAGCGAGGCGCTGCATCTGTAGATAGCTACGAGAGAGGTAGGGCAGCAGGCGTGTATGCTGAGCCAAAGTCTGGCTATGCCTATGGAGCATTTGGCGACTGACATCGCTCAGCCTGCCACGGAGCTCGGCTTGCTGCCTATGTGCTTGTTGCAGAGCTTGACCAGCCACCGAGGGCAACCTGCCAAGTACTGCACCGAGCCAATGATGACGCCCCAAGGAGAGCATCGAGAGACTTTGGCGGAGCCTCTGAGCAAGCAACTCAACCTCCTCTAGCTCCTCAACCAGTCTGCCAACGACGAAGTCGGCTACTGCCGTCGGAGTCTTCTGGCTCGTATGGGCCACGAGGTCGAGAACCGTTTCATCTCGCTCATGGCCAATGCCCACGATCACGGGAAGAGGATACTGAGCACAGACGGCACACAGCTCATAGCAGTCGAAAGCCCTTAGATCACTGACGGCTCCACCACCTCTGATAATGACGACGGCATCGAATAAATCCTGATACTCCAAGATACGCTCGAGCGCTGCTAGGACGCTATCGGTCGTCTGCTCGCCCTGCATCTGTGCAGGGAATAGAGCCGTATAGACGACGACACCATACTTATTCTCCCGCAAATGATTCATAAAGTCGCCATAACCAGCTGCCGAGGGCGAGGAGATAATGGCTAAGCGCTGGAGAGGCTGAGGCAGGGCAAGCTCTTTGTTGGCAGTGAATATGCCGTCCTGTTTGAGCCGAGCGATGGTCTGCATACGTAGCCTAGCGATCTCGCCTAGCGAATAGCTTGGGTCGATGTCGTGAATAATCAGACTAAGCCCAAACTGCTCGTGGTAGCTGACCTGTACGAGCGCCAAAATCATCACCCCCGAGCTCAAGGCAGGTAGCCCTGCCCGGGCGAAGCGCTTAGATATATCCTCGTAGCTCCCGGCCCAGATATTCGCACGCACCCGAGCTACGACAGCACCACGCTCCCCCTTCTCTAGTAGCTCTAGGTAGCAGTGACCCGCTGCACCCGAGCGACGCAGGTCACTCGTCTCGGCACGCACCCAGTATCTACCGACAAAGCCAGCCTCTAGGCACCTGCGGACAGAACCTAGGAGCTGGCTTAGGCTGTAGCCAGTAGTAGACATCTACTCGATTGATTTGGGGATATGAATGCTACGCTCGAAGCTAAGATCCAGAGAAATGAGCGTTTCCGTCCCCGTCACACCGGGTATCTCTTGGATAATCCCATTGAGGATACGCATCAAATCTCGGTTGTCTAGAGCGTACAGCTTAACGAGGATTGAGTACTGCCCCGTCGTGTAGTGGCACTCCACGATCTCCTCGATCTCTTGCAAGAGAGGTACTACGTCCTTGTAGAGTGACCCTCGCTCTAGGCGTATGCCGACATAGGTACAAGTATTGTATCCGATAGCTCTAGGATTGACTGCATAGCCCGGATCTTTGACTACCCCCGAGGCCATCAGGCGTTGTAGCCGTTGATTGACAGCCGATCGAGATGATCCGCACTCCTCTGCAATATCCTTGATAGACATACGAGCATTGCGAGAAACGATGCGCAGGATCTGCAGATCCAACTTATTCAACTTTTCCATCATTTTGACAATATTAGGCTTCCTAAACGCAAAGTTAGCTCAATATTTTGTATTGTCTGTGCTCAAAAACGACAAGATACAGGTATTTACCAAATAGTATGCTAGGCATTTGTCGCAATCCTTGGCAATGGATGTGCACCATGCTCGCACCAATGGGGCAGTCGTAGGGTAGCCAGTTTTTAGATTTTAGACCACATTTCGGCATATTAGTGGGAAGATGCCTTGCGACTAAGGGAGCCAACAGCTCAACCTCGTATTTGGCCCCTCAGAGGCTCTAGGTTGCGTTCGACCTCGCTTAGGGGCTTCGGTCTAGGCACGTGAAAATCTGCGCACACAACGCCCCAAACACAACAGTCTATAAACCAGAAATATAAAAATGAATTATTGAGCTATTTTGCGCACTTGCCCACACTTCTAGATATTTCTTCCCATCAATCTCCTCGTATTAGTGGACACATCGCCGAGGATTAGCCCACCAATCCGAATAAATCTTCCCATCAATTTCTGCGGGAATGCGCCTCCATGCCACAGCATCGGGCCTTCGTTGTACTCAATTTAAGGGAAATGCGTTTGCGTATTTTAACAGAAATAGCATAGTAGCTATTAGCTTATTGGTATTGGCATTTAGGTTACCTCACCCAATAGGTGAGCACCCTCCGAGAGCCTTTGCGAGGCAGTAGGCTATGGCGCACGCTACTATCACAAGGCTAGGTATCATCTAGTATTTTCCCAAATACACATCTCAGACCCCAGAGCTACCCCAAGCTCTAGCGTGCACCTCCTAGATAAGGCTAGAGGGTTAGTCGAAGCGCATCACAGCGGAGGGGCTAATGCTGGCTATGATTTTGGTAGGGGCGAGCAACATCAGCAAGATAAGCAGTGCCGTACCCACATTGACACCGATCCACAGACCGAGATCAAAAACCACTGGCACGGCGTCCATGAAGTAGTTGCGTGGATCTAGTTTAATCGGGGCTAGCGTCGCCTGCAAGATGCAGAAAGCACCAGCGAGCACATTACCCCACAGAAGCGCCCTAAGCATCAGCCTCAAGGACATCAATGTGAATATCGATCTAATCTGCCGATTGCTTGCGCCGAGAGCTTTGAGTAGCCCAATCTGTCGGGTCTTGTCCAAGACTATGATGATCAGCCCCGTAATCATCGTGAAGCCACCGACAAGAATCATCAGCGAGAGCAGTAGATAGACATTGGAGTCGAGCAGAGCAAGCCAATTAAAGAGGTCTGGCATCAGCTCCTCGGCACTATTCAGACCTAAAGACTGCCCCTGCAATAAGGAAGGGCTCTGCCCAAGCTCTTCGCTCAAGCTAGCCATAACCTCATCGGTCCGCTCGCCTTGCTCTAGCACAATCATCAAGCGACTGTATTCGTCTGCCCCTAGCCTATCAAGCCGTCTTAGGCTACTGCCCGCCGTAATAGCAGGCAGCTTATCCAACCCCGACGACTCATAGATGCCCACCAGCTGGTAGGCACGCACACGGATCTGCTCACCCCAAAAGTATAGGCGGAGCTTATCGCCTACACGGCACTGCATACGTTCGGCCAGCTTGCTAGGCAAAACAATGGGGTTATCCACACTATCCAGCGCAGAGAACGTAGGCCACACCCCCGAGGTGATGCGGCTAGAGAAATATGAGTGAGTGAAAGCGGAGTCTACCCCGTAGAGCATCAGCCCCTCGTAGTTGTCTTCTGTCTTGAGCAGTGCGATCCTCTGCAAGAGAGGATAGACCTGCCGAATGTCTGGCCGCTGCTCCAGAAAGCTACGCAGACCCTCCCCTAGGCGTAGGTGCTGGCTCGTACCAAGCCAATCGCTCCCCCAAGCATACAGACTAACATGACCCGTCTGACCATAGGCGAACGAGCTTACCTGACGCTTGAAACCTAGAATAATCGCCACGGAGATCAGCATTACTCCTAAGCTAAGGGCCACGCCAATAGTGCTCAGACGCAATAGAGGCGAAGTAGAGGCCTCACCCTGCAAATGACGATGTCCACGTGACATGCGCCGGGCAACAAAGAACGGGAATGCAATCATACACCTAGAGGACTCACAATACGACAATAATAGCCCGAGCATACTCCTGCATTTACGACTGGAGAGGCTCGGGCTATCTATTCTTGGGGGCTAATAACTATGCGATGCTCTCGGCTTCTACAGAGGGAGCGATCTTCTTAACCAATCCTTGTAGCACTGTACCGGGGCCAACCTCTACAAATCGCTCGGCTCCGTCTGCTACCATTGCTTGCACGCACTCGGTCCAGCGTACGGGAGCAGTGAGCTGTGCGATGAGGTTGCGCTTGATTTCCTCAGGCTCGCTCACAGCCTTTGCTACCACGTTCTGGTAGATTGGGCAGCGTGGAGCGGCAAACTTGGTTTCTTCAATGGCCTTAGCAAGTTCCTCACGAGCAGGCTCCATCAGAGGCGAATGGAAAGCGCCGCCAACCTTGAGCGGAAGAGCACGCTTAGCTCCAGCTGCTTTGAGTGCTTCGCAAGCACGCTCTACACCAGCCATAGAGCCAGAGATCACGAGCTGTCCGGGGCAGTTGAAGTTGGCTGCTACCACGACTTCGTCTTTGATCTCGGAGAGGATCTCTACTACCTTGGCGTCGTCTAGCCCAAGCACAGCAGCCATCGTGGAGGGCTGTAGCTCACAAGCGGCCTGCATCGCCATAGCACGCTTAGATACGAGTCGTAGTCCGTCCTCGAAACTCAGTGCTCCAGAGGCTACGAGAGCCGAAAATTCGCCAAGAGAGTGACCTGCCACCATGCTGGGCTGGAAGTCTTCTCCTAGACATAGAGCCCTGATCACCGAGTGGAGGAAGACCGCAGGCTGAGTAACCTTAGTCTGCTTGAGCTCCTCGTCTGTACCAGAGAATAGAATATCCGTGATGCGAAATCCGAGGATCTCGTTCGCCTGCTCAAAAAGTGCCTTAGCCTCAGCGTGGGTGTCGTAGAGTTCTTTTCCCATACCGACGAACTGAGCGCCTTGTCCGGGGAATACATAAGCCGTCTTGCTCATAATTTTGATTTTAGTGTTATGATTTTGAAGTTTTGAATGCTTGTTGTGGAGCCTAAACCAGCTCCAAGGCCTTGCATAGTACACGCCAAGTCTTCTCTACCGAGGCGATCTCTACCTTTTCGTCTGGCGAATGTGGGTGGCGGATGTTGGGGCCGATAGAGATCATATCCATCTCTGGCATAGCTCCCTGTATGATACCACACTCCAAACCTGCGTGGATTACCTTAATCTCTGGAGTAATACCCAACACCTGTTCGTAGGCTAGGCGCATAGTCTTGAGGATAGACGAGTCGGCGTTGGGAGCCCAACCATTGTAGGCTCCATCGAAGCGCACCTTCGCACCACAGAGCGACATCACGCTCTCGATGGAGGAAGCTACCTGATACTTGCGGCTCTCGAGCGAACTTCTGACGAGGAAGTATGCCTCAAACTTACCGTCCTTGAGCATTACGCGAGCCATATTGGTCGAGCTCTCCACAATCTCGGGGAAACTCGTGAGCATGGACATCACACCATTGACGCAACCCTCTACGGCATTGATCACACCGTCCTGTATCTCTTCGGGGACAACCGTCTTGGGTAGCTCTACTCGCTCTAGGACGAAGTTAATATTCGCCTCTATATCCTTGTACTCGGTCTGGAGTGTATCAATATAATCCGAGGCCAACTCCCATAGTCCATCGGCCTCCTCCTCTGGGATTGTGATCACAGCGAAAGCCTCACGAGGGATAGCGTTGCGCAGAGAACCTCCAACGAAGCTCGAAACACGGGCACCACAGCTCTGTATCGCTTCTTTGAGGAAGCGGTTCATCAGCTTATTGGCGTTACCACGTCCGAGAATGATGTCCATACCCGAGTGACCGCCCTTGAGCCCCGTAAGGCTAACCTTGACAGCAATATCGCCTTCGGGGACGGATACTTCGTCCTTATACTCAAGCGTCGCCTCTACATCGAGGCCGCCAGCACAGCCGATGAATAGCTCACACTCGTCTTCACTGTCTAGGTTGATCAGGATATCGCCTTGGCTAAATCCAGGCTGCAAACCATTGGCGCCCACCATACCGACCTCTTCGTCGATGGTGAAGAGCGCCTCGATGGGCCCATGTTTGAGATCTGTGGCGGCTAACACAGCCATGGCGTATGCAGCGCCAATGCCATTGTCCGCCCCGAGTGTCGTGCCACGAGCCTTCACCCATTCGCCATCGATGTAAGCATCGATAGGATCTGTGGCGAAGTTGTGCGAGCTATCGCTATTAGCTTGTGGCACCATATCTAGATGTGCTTGCAGCGTCACTACGGGGCGATCCTGCATACCAGAGGTAGCAGGTTTGCGTATGAGCACATTGCCCACAGCATCTCGCTTAGTTTCTAAGCCTAGGCGCTTGCCCAATGCGATGACATAGTCTTCGCTGGCACGAGTCTGCCCAGTAGGGCGGGGTATCTGAGTCAGATCATAGAAGAACTCCCAGACGGAGCTGGGTGCTAGAGATTTGATTTCTGTGGCCATAGGTCAAAATCTTAGAGTTAATGTTGTTTGTCCGATGTATTGTGTTGTTGTATGCGTACGTAACCTCTGTTCGTAATCGGCAAAATGATGATTGCCACCAGCCCCACGATTGTTACCCAAAGGGTCTGCGTCAGGTGCACAATCAGAGCAAAACTCTTGGCGTCCGTCTGCAACACACCATATGTGGCGAGCGTCATGACGACTATCCAATGCCAAGCGCCCATACCATTCTGCACAGGCACTAGCACAGACAGCGCACTCATACCGAAGGCAATCAGCGCTACCCCCACAGACAGCTCTCGAGTGAATGGGAAGGCGAAGAAAGCCGTATAGAAAAAGCCGAAGTAACCCAGCCAAATGAGCATGCTATATATAATGAATAAGCCTCGATACTTCATCACACGCACGCTCTGTATCCCTGCCCACACTTGGTGTAGTGCTTGACTGATGCGGTGCTCAGGGTGACGCTTGAGTAGACGCGCCAAAGCATAGAAGCCTAGCAAAGCCAAAACGAAAGCTAGATACAGCCAAGGCGAACCCAACAGGTCTGCCAAAAGCCCTTGCCAATCTCTCCCCTGCCCCAGCAAACCTAGGAAAAAGTCGGGATTGGCCAAGGCGACCCCTACGAGGATAAGGCCAAGACAAATCACATCGGTCAGCCTATCCGTAATGAGCGTACCTAGAAGGCTGGAGAAAGGGATCTGCTCTCGGCGCTTATACTCGGCACATCGCCATAGCTCCCCCGCACGAGGAATGACCATATTGACCGTATAGGAGCCAAGTATCGTATAGATGGCATTGCGCAGACGTGGGCGAGGTTGCCCCTCGGTAAGCGGATCTATGAGTAGCTGCCAGCGCAATCCTCGGACGACGTTAGCCCCCAAGCCAAAGATCAAGCTGAAGGCTAGAACCCCATAGTTAAGTTTGGTCTCTAGAATGCTGCGCACTTCACCCCAATCTATATCTCGGTAGAGCCACCACAGCAGCCCGAAACCGAGGACTATGGGCAATACAAGTCGGAGGATTGACTTGAGTCTTTCGTTCGCTATCAATGTCTTTGCATTTCCTCGACCCCACACTTCTCTCTCGGAGATAGACCCTAGAGGAGTAAAAGTCAAGTACCAATAATTGTATTACTTTAGTATCTCAATAACAAGACAAATATAATAACATTTATTCAGTCTATGATTCAAGTTAGAGCCAAGAAAGCCCTCGGGCAACACTTCCTCACAGACCTAGGTATAGCCGAGCGGATCGCCTCTAGCCTCATCGAATACAAGGACCTACCTCTACTAGAGATCGGCCCCGGTATGGGCATGCTCACACAGTTTCTCCTAGAGCTCGGGTACGATACACGTGTCATCGAGATCGACAAGGAGTCGGTAGCCTATCTGCGAGAGCACTTCCCACAGCTGGAGAGCCGAATCATAGAGGGCGACTTCCTGCACATAGACCTAGATGAGTGTATCCCCGATGGGCAGCCCTTCGCCCTAATCGGTAACTATCCATACAATATCTCTAGCCAAATCTTCTTCCGCCTGCTTGAGCATCGGGAGCGAATCCCCGTATGCTCTGGTATGCTACAACGAGAGGTAGCCAAGCGGCTGGCTTCGCCTCCCGGCAATAAAGACTATGGTATCTTGAGTGTTCTGCTACAAGCGTGGTACGATGTCGAGTACCTCTTCACGGTAGACGAACACGTATTTAACCCACCACCCAAAGTCAAAAGTGGCGTCATTCGCTTGGTACGCAATGAGCGGACGGACTTAGGCTGCTCGGAGGAGCACTTCAAACGTATGGTCAAGACGGCATTTAATCAGCGCCGCAAAACATTACGCAATTCGCTCAAGGCTGTCTTCGGGCCAGACTACCCCAGCTATGCCGATCCTATCTTCTCGCTGCGCCCCGAGCAACTCTCTGTAGAACAATTCATTCACCTAACCCAGCTAGAGGAAGCTTACAAGCGCAATAACTGATAATACGTGTTTTAGCGCCCAAAACGCCTAAAAAGGCGGTGTGTCATAATACGCAAACAGTTTTGCGACTATGACACTCGGCCTCGGCTAAATACTTCGGTATGCTCCCTCTGTCCCGCACGGACTTCATTGTCAGCCTCCGCCTTGGAGTCTTACATCTTACGCACTCTGTACCCCCTTCTTGCTAGAGGAGTACAGAGTGCAATCGTTTTCATGACTTTAGAGAAAATTATTCAAGGGAGGGGGGTATAGGGCTTGCCTCTTGAGGAGGGGGTAGATCTGGGAAGGCAAAATTTAGATTTTCGTTCATTTTTCAGAATGTTGTTGGGAAACCACTAGAGCGAGCAGGAGAAAAAGTACAGACCTCGTATTTGGCCTCTAGCGGGCTCTAGACGGCGTCTGACCTCGTTTGGGCACTCCACCTCCAGCCGTGTAAAATAACCGCCTAAAACAAGCGTTTTGTAAATAACTAATAACCAAATATATAAAATAAACATCTAGCTAATTTTATGCTTTCGTGTCGCCTTTTGGGGGATTTCTTTCCTTCAATCTACTCGGATTAGTGGACATATCGCCGAGGATTAGCCCACCAATCCGAAAAGGTCTTCCCATTAATTTACTCAATAGTCGCCTTCGATCGCCCAAAACCTCTCTGCCGTCCGCCCCAATTTAGGCTCAATTTGTTTACGGTTCTTAACACAAAAGAAGCAAAGTCGCCCCCTAAATCTTTTCGAGTTTGTAACTATGTGGGGAGTTATATCACCGCCCTCGAGTGGAGCGAGTGTGTATGCCTGAGTGTTTCAAGGCAGAGTAATGGTTGTTTTTCGGTACAGTACGCTGCGTTTAAACTGAGTATGTTGGAGCAATTGTGGTCACTCTTCTTTATAGGTATTCAGGAGGAAGGGAATCATGTAGCCTAAGACATGGGGATTAAATCTTTATATAGCACGAACCTCGACGGATATTACCTTTTCATTTATGGGAGGTTTTATGGGATTGTTTGTAGAGGTAAGGTATTTGGCTTTGACATTTTATACTACCTTTGAGAGAACCAAACTATGATGTATCAAACTAGGCTAGAATAGATATGAATCCATTCAAATTTCGTAACCCAACCGAGTTACTTTTCGGCGAGGGAATGATCGAGATGCTCCCTAAGCGCATTCCTCAGGGGAGCAAAATTCTGCTGACCTTCGGTGGCGGTAGTGTCAAAAGCAACGGAGTCTATGACGATGTTTGTCGTCAGCTCAAGGAATTCGACTGTGTGGAGTTCTGGGGTATAGAGCCCAATCCCAAGGTAGAAACCCTGCGTAAAGCCATCGAGCTAGGTAAGCGTGAGGGCGTTAATTTCGTCCTAGCCGTAGGCGGAGGCTCTGTGCTCGATGCCAGCAAGCTCATTGCTAATGCTATTCCCTCCGAGAGAGATGCTTGGGATCTGGTGCTCAAGGGGGCAGATCGTAGCGTCGTGACCTTACCTCTAGGTACCGTGCTGACCATACCTGCTACGGGTAGCGAAATGAATCGAGGGGCGGTGATCTCCAGTATCAAAACGCAAGAGAAATTCGGTTTTTGGGGCGAGTATCCATTGTTCTCTATCCTCGAGCCACGATACACCTTCTCTCTGCCTGCCTATCAGGTAGCCTGCGGCATTGCAGATAGCTTTGTTCACGTCATGGAGCAGTACATCTGCCGTGCAGGCGAGAGCCCGCTGATGGATCGTTGGGCAGAGGGCATTATGCTCACACTCATTGAGCAACGTGAGGCCATACAGCGCGAGCCAGCGGACTATGATGCCCGAGCGAACTTCATGCTCTCGGCGACGATGGCACTCAATGGCTTCATCGCTATGGGCATCACCGAGGATTGGGCAACGCACCGCATCGGGCACGAACTGACAGCACTTACGGGGCTAACTCATGGGCACACACTTGTCATTGTCCTGCCAGCCCTACTACGTGTTTTGGGACATGGTAGCAAGCGAGCTAAGCTACTACACTATGCTCAGCGTGTATGGGGGATTACTTCGGGGAGCGAAGATGAGTGTATCGACCAAGCAATAGATCGGACGGAGGCATTTTTCCGTAGCCTTGGCCTAGAAACTCGTCTAGGAGAGCGTGGTATTGGCCCAGAGGTAGAGGCCGAGATCGTGCGTCGATTTGCCGAGCGAGGTACACTTCTAGGCGAGAATCAGGATATCGACTCTGCTGTCGTGGCTCGTATCTTGCAGGTAGCTCGCTAGATGGACACGCATCGTTTAGCAAAAATGCGCTATCTTTGAGGCATATATCAATCATTTGCCCAATGAGTACAAGACTTGCCAAACATATTGAGGCTCTGCTGGTGCAGCATACTTGTGTCGTCGTGCCAGAGATTGGGGGCTTCGTCCTCGAAGCCATGCCTGCTCGGCTCGACCAAGTAGCACATTTGGCTTATCCGCCTCGGGCTGAGCTACGCTTCAACGAAGCGCTCAGACACCATGATGGGCTGCTAGAGGGACGATATGCGTCAATCTATGGGATTTCGATGCGTCGCGCACGCATCATGCTAGAGGAGGACGCACGTAGTCTGCGTAGCGAACTTGTGCGTAAGCGTGAGTATCATCTCCCTTCTCTCGGCGTGCTTAGCCTAAGTGAAGAGGGGTGTCTATCCTTCGTCCCAGACTCTGCGGCATCACTTTGCCCTGCTTCCTATGGGCTGATGCCTATCCCGATGCCAGAGATTGCTCAGGCTATGGGGGAGCGGAGGCTTGCTGCGCCCTCTCGTGCTGGCGATTATCTACAGATACGCCTACCCAAACGTGCGTTGGGTTGGGCTGCCTCTGCAGCTGCTATCCTATTGGCATTTGCTCCATGGGGTGAGCTTACCGAGTCTAGGGAGATATTTACTGCTAGCTTCGTGCCAAGTGAACTGAGCGTCCGTCAGGTTTGGGGCGATGATGCTCTACAGCCCGTGATAGATCGGGAGAGTGAACAGGTGGTAGAGGACACATCTGCGTGGATTGAGGCGGAGGCTGGTCGCTACTATGTGATCATAGCCTCGGAGCACAGCGAGGAGCTAGCCCTAGCACACTACGAGCGAGCGATCAATCAGGGTTTGTCGCATCTGAAGATACTGCGTGGGAGTAAGATGCATCGTGTTTCGGCAGGAGATTTTACTTCCAATACCGAGGCCTATACCTATCTCAAGCAAATCAGCCATCTGCATCCTGAGGCTTGGGTCTACACACTGCGACGATAAAGAACTAGCTGGGTGCCGCAGATAACCCATATAGAGGAAGCTACACAACGAATCAAAGCCGAGGCCATTCGCCTCGGCTTCTCTGCTTGTGGCATAGCACGTGCTGAGGCGGCACCCAAGGCTCTCTACGAGGGCTATGAGGCTTGGCTAGCCCAAGGCTTCAATGGCGAGATGAGCTATCTAGAGCGTAATGCCGACCCAAGGCAAGATCCTAGAGTGTTGGTGCCGGGTACTCGCTCGCTGATTGTTGTGGCGATGAACTATTACCCCCACACCTTTCAGCCTGCACACCTACCACAGTTTGCCTACTATGCCTATGGCCGTGACTATCACAAGGTGGTCAAGAAGCGGCTCGATCAGCTACTTGCTTTTATCAAACGAGAGATTGCCCTAGAGGTTTCGGGTCGGGCTTTCTCAGATTCGGCACCCATACTAGAGCGCTATTGGGCACATCAGGCAGGCCTAGGGTGGATTGGCAAGAATGGTCTTCTGATCATTCCCAAAGCAGGGAGCTTCTTTTTCCTCGGAGAGCTTCTGGTTGATATAGATTTACTTCCCGATGAACCAATGTCGAGCCGCTGTGGAGCTTGTACACGTTGCCTCGATAGCTGTCCTACTAAGGCTCTACTTGCCCCGGGGGTGATGGATGCCCGTCGTTGTATCAGCTATCTAACCATTGAGCAGCATGGTGAGATTCCGCAGGAGCTGTCCGAACTTATGGGGGCGAGAATCTACGGGTGTGATGCGTGCCAAACTTGCTGTCCGTGGAATCGCTTTGCACGGCCCTCGGAGGTTGAGGACTTCCGTATTCGTCCGCACCTCTTGTCGCTCGATGTCGAAAGGCTCGAGCTAATGGAACAAGAGGAGTTCGACATTCAGTTTGCAGGCCAAGCCATTCGCCGTGCAGGGCTCTCTGGGCTCAAGCGTAGCCTTAGGGCTATTCGTCGCAACCTGCCTCAGTAGTATTAGTAAGTACTGCGCCTCGCCCTTTATAGTAAGGCATAGTGCCGATTTCGCAGTCTATCTGTATGTTCGTACCTTTGTGGGCATATACTTTTATAAATCAAGATATAGAAATGAAGGCTAAAGACTATGTATTCTCGCTGGATATGAAGGTGAGGGACTATGAATGTGATCTGCAAGGTGTCGTTAATAATGCCAACTACCAAAGGTATATGGAGCACACACGCCACGAGTTTTGGGAGAGTCTAGGGGCAAACTTTGGCGATATGCACGATGCTGGGCTAGATGCTTTCGTCTATAAGGTAACCATCACCTACCGTAAATCTCTGCGTAGTGGCGATCGCTTTCGCTCGGCTCTGAGCTGTCGTATGAAGTCGCCTAAGCTCATCTTTGATCAAGACATTCTATTCGAAGACGGCACTGTGGCGGCACATGGCGAGGTAGAGGTTGTCGCTGTTCAGGACGGTGTCATCACTCGTGGCGAATACTTCGACAACCTGCTCAAGGATATACTCAAAAAAGACTAATCACTCCCTTACTTTCTCCTATAGCTTATGGCCAAGAAGCACGTTGAGACGCCATTGATGCAGCAGTATTATCGCATCAAGGACCAACATCCTGATGCGATTCTGCTCTTTAGGGTGGGCGACTTCTACGAAACATTCGCAGAGGATGCGGTCGATGCCTCTGAGATACTGGGCATCACGCTCACACGTCGTGCCAATGGTGCGGCTCAGTTCGTCGAGCTTGCGGGCTTCCCACATCATGCGCTAGACAACTATCTGCCCAAACTCGTGCGCTCGGGTAGGAGAGTGGCTATATGCGATCAGCTAGAGGATCCCAAGCAGACGAAAAAGCTCGTCAAGCGAGGCATTACAGAGCTCGTCACGCCCGGCCTAGTTATGGGGGACAATGTACTCAAGCACAAGGAAAATAATTATCTGGCAGCAGTCTATCTCTCGAGCGATGGCCAAGCAGGTCTGGCGCTGCTAGACATCTCTACGGGCGAGTTCCTCTGTTCGGAGGGGACGATAGACCATATCGACAAGCTTATCGAGAGCTATCAACCCAAAGAGCTACTCGTCGAGCGCAAACAGCGCAGGCAAGTCAATCAGTGCCTCAACTTCGGCCATCTGATCTTCGAGCTAGACGATTGGTCCTTCTCCATTGAGAATAATCGTACTCGTCTGCTCACGCACTTTGGCGTACAGAGCCTCAAAGGCTTCGGAGCTGAGCATCTGACCTTGGCGATTGCCTCGGCAGGGGCTATTTTAAGTTATCTAGAGCTTACTAGCCATCTCAAGACCGGTCATATCACCACGCTCCGCTGTATCGATCGCTCGGGCTTCATGCGTCTAGACTCCTTTACACTTAGAAGTCTAGAGATCATTCAGCCGATGAATCAGAGCGAGGGTAAGAGCTTGCTCGACATCATAGATTTTACTCGGACGCCGATGGGAGGGCGCCTGCTGCGTCGTTGGTTGGCTTTCCCGCTTATTGATAGGCAGAGCATCGAGATGCGTCAGCTCATCGTAGCCGATCTGCTAGAGTCTGCCGAGCTTCGTGAGCAGGTTATAGGGCTTTTGAGCTCGATCGGCGACCTCGAACGCCTTGTTTCTAAAGCCGCTGTAGGCCGTATTGGTCCGAGAGAAGTCAATCAGATGCAGGCTTCGCTCACTTCGCTTGCTCAGGTACGTGAGCTCTGTATGTCTAGCCCATACGATCATCTGCGCAAATTGGCCGAGCGGATAGACCCATGTACTGGAGTCTGTGCGATGATTGACCAAACCCTGATGCCAGATGCGCCTATTGCTCTAGGCCGTGGAGCCGTCATTGCCGATGGCGTAGATGCCGAGCTAGATGAGCTGCGTAGCCTCTCCTCTGGTGGTAAGGACTACTTGGTCCAGATCCAGCAACGGGAGAGTAAGCGCACCGGGATTCCAAATCTCAAGATCTCATTCAACAATGTCTTCGGTTACTTCCTTGAGGTGCGCAATACGCACAAGGATCGCGTGCCCGAAGACTGGATACGCAAGCAAACATTGGTCAATGCCGAGCGATACATCATGCCCGAGCTCAAGGAGTATGAGGAGAAGATACTTGGAGCTGAGGGACGCATCGCCATCATTGAGAGCCGAATCTTCGGCGAACTTATCCAAGAGCTCTCTCGCCATGTGCAGACAATCCAGCTCAATAGTCAGATTGCTGCACGCCTAGACTGCTTGGCTTCGTTTGCCGAGGCCGCTCGTCGCTATGGATATGTGCGCCCAGTGCTGGACGATAGTACAGTCATTGACATCAAAAGTGGTCGCCACCCCGTCATCGAGCGGCAGCTACCTCTAGGGCAGAGCTACATTCCCAATGATGTTTATCTCGACGACGAAGAAACGCAGATCATCGTCATCACGGGGCCGAATATGAGTGGTAAGAGTGCTCTACTGCGTCAGACGGCCTTAATTACGCTCTTGGCCCAAGTGGGAGCTTTCGTACCAGCCGACTCGGCACGCATAGGTATTGTGGACGCAATCTTCACTCGTGTAGGTGCGTCGGACAACATTTCCCGAGGCGAATCGACCTTCATGGTGGAGATGCAGGAGGCATCGAGCATTTTGAATAACCTCACTCCTCGAAGCCTTGTCCTATTCGATGAGCTAGGACGTGGGACGAGTACGTACGACGGTATCTCGATCGCATGGAGCATTATCGAGTATCTGCACGAGAATGCCGCAGGCAAGGCCAAAACTCTCTTTGCCACTCATTACCATGAGTTGAATGATCTGGAGAGCCGTCTGCTCAGAGTAAAAAACTTCAACGTTTCGGCACGTGAAATAGACGGTAAGATGCTCTTCTTGCGTAAGCTCGTCCCCGGAGGCAGTGAGCACAGCTTCGGGATACAGGTGGCCAAGCTCGGCGGTATGCCACTCTCTATCGTAGAGCGTGCATCCGATATTCTAACGCAGCTAGAGAGGGAGCATCAGGGAGTAGGGCAGACAGACACGGAGCAGTTGGCCAAGAATGTTGGTGCCAAGCCTAAGAAAAAGGTTGATGCAGAGCCAACGAATTTGACGGGTGTACAGATGAGTTTCTTTCAACTAGACGATCCAGTGCTATCGCAGATCCGAGAGGCTCTGCTCAAGGTGGACATCAATCACCTGACACCGCTAGAGGCTCTGAATAAACTCAGCGAGATACAGGGCTTGATCAAGATGAAATAGTACTCGCAGGGAGGCAATATCCGAGCAGGTATGTCGTCAATTTGATTGGCGCATACCTGCTTTTTTGTTCAGAAGCGCAATCTTTTGGATAACTTTGTGCCAATTGGAAAGCCAGTACTTGAAGCCTCCGTGCCCAGTTCCTGCAGATAGATATTCAGAATAATGAACATTATCACCTACAACGTCAATGGCCTGCGTGCAGCCATCGCCAAAGGCTTGCTCAATTGGTTTGAGCAAACATCGCCCGATGTGGTCTGTCTGCAAGAGATCAAGCTACAGCCTGATCAGCTCGACACCGAGCAATTCGCTCGCCTAGGCTACCATGTGATCTTGCATTCGGCGGAGCGCAAAGGTTATAGCGGGGTGGCACTACTGAGCAAGCGCAAACCCGACTATGTCGTTTGTGGGATAGGGGAGCAGGAGTTCGACTGCGAAGGGCGAGTAATCAGGGCTGACTTTGGCGACCTTACCGTCATCTGTGTCTATCACCCTTCAGGCTCGAGTGGCGCAGAGCGTATCGCCTATAAGATGCGCTTCCACAAGGTTTGGCAACGCTACATACAGCAGCTGGCTCTAGAGCGAGCACAGCTACTGATCTGTGGGGACTTCAATATCGCTCATCAGCCTATCGACATTCACGACCCTGTACGCAATGCCAAGGTCAGTGGCTTCCTCCCCGAGGAGAGAGCTTGGCTGACGGAGTTCCTCTCCGAGGGCTATACGGATGCGTGGCGATACCTCAACCCAGACCTACAAGCCTACTCGTGGTGGAGCTACAGAGCCAATGCCAAGGCTAGCAACAAAGGTTGGCGCATCGACTACTGCCTACTATCGGCGAGCCTATTGCCTCGTCTGTGCTCTGCTCGACTGCTCTCGGAGGTTGCCTATAGCGACCACTGCCCGCTGGAGGTTTTGCTAAAACAATGACAAGAACAACAATACGATATGGAACATCAATCATCTATGTACGAGCGCACCCAAGTCTTTTGGGAGTGGTTCGTCGCCAACGAAGCTACCCTTAGGCGCAACGTCAAGAAACCTCCCAAGCGAGGCCCGACAGCCGAGCAAAAAATCAATCGGGAGCTATCCAAAATCCATTCGGATCTAAGGGCCTACGTGCGTATCCCCTCGGATTTGCTACTAATCCAAAATGAATACCCCAGTGGAGCATATCTGCTATCCCTCGAGCTTGGAGAGCATAGGTATCCCTACTACATCGGGGTGCTGATGTTTCTCAGCTTTCCTGCCTCTAAGCTCGAGAAGTGGCTGATGCTAACCGAGGGTATGCTCGCACACGTGGAGCTACCATCTCTAGATGTTTGGGAACCATCGGGGCTGAAGGCTGCCTTCAGTCCAGACGATCCTACGGTGCTGTTGATTCGACCAAACGAAGGGTTTGAGGCCAATACCTTGCAGGGTAAGGCTGCCATTAGGGCGACTATCGACTATTTCTTCGGCGAAACGCTGCGTGTGCTCTATTTGAGCGATGTACAGGTAGGCGAATTTCCTGAGGTAGAGATGGACTCGATCTTTTCTTTGTTCTCCAAGTATCACTTCGACAGCGAAGAGAAACTACGTGTCCCTTTCGATCCCTACCACAATCTCTGCCACTACTCGTTTGGCGATGATCTAGCCCTTGAGCGACGTGATGGCACAACTCCCTATCCAGCCCTGATTGACGAGGCTCTAGGTCAGTCCCCCAAGCACGATACCAATGAGCTGATGCGTGCAGGGATCAAGTTTGTCAGTCTACGTCTAAGCTACCCCCTCGACCCAGAGGAGGGCGAGCGCCTCTCCTCTCGTCTATTCTACTCTTTGCGAGCACATATATTAGAGTCGCTCTTACCCGTGGGTAAATGTGTGGGCGGAGAGCATGGGGATATCTATCATTTGGATCTATTGGTCGCAGATGAGGTTAAATTCATGGAGGCTCTCGCCGAGGTAGCCCCACAGATCCCCATAGATATTGATTTGATTGACCATACCAAGAAGACCAATCAGCTACGTCGCCTCTATAGCACCGATCGGTTTACCATGGAGCAGCTCAATGAGCTCAATGCCCCTCCCTCGATCATCATCAGTCGCTACAAGAGCCTGCCCAAGAGTGAGCAGGGGGACTGGCAGATGCGTATGATCTATGGTCGTGCACTCAACAATGCTCAGGACTTCGATGCGGCTCGCACGGTGCTCGAACGCTGCGTTGAGGAGCAGCCAGACTCAGGCTTGGCCGTCTACCGACTAGGCTATACTTACACCTACATTGAGCCAAAGGAACCTGTTTTGAGCGAGCTGATGCAGTATAGAAACCGAGCCATAGAGCTCTTTGAGCGTATGTATCGCCTAGGCTATCGCCCCAGTGAGGCTGCTGCTTACCTTGCTCAACTACACTTCCGCTACGCACCTAAGGGAGAGCAGAGCTACTTCATTGGGCAGGAATACCTCGCTCAGGCCAAGGAAGCGCCAGAGATCTACGAGCGCTATGCCGATTGGTTTCTAGATACACCCGAGCCACTCTCTATAGACCAGTACGAGGAGATAGAGAGTAAGCTAACCCCAATCTTGGGTGAGGTGAAGTTTAAGATGCGCATCTCCCAGCAGGGCGGCCAGTACTATCAGATCCTTTGGTTTGCGCCCTCGCCTACACTGCCCTGCCACCTTATCATGAGCCTCGGTACATCGACCATGCTGCTGAGCAACTCAGATACTCTCTCGCCTCTGGGAGGGCGTATAGAGTTTTGCATCGCATTACCAGCCGATACGGTCGTTACCCCTGAGCTAATCAGAAACACGCCGTGGTACGTACAAGCATTGCTCAAGCTCAATACGTACATCATCAACAACCAAGACTGCTCTATCGAGGAGAGTGATTGTATTGATTTCGCACCAGATTCGGTGGACGAAGTTGGGCTATTTACGGGCGTATATTTCAGAGGGCTCAAGGGCATCACACGTAGGCATAAGCAGCTTAGCCCGCTAACTCTGTCTACGGGCGAGCAGATCTTTTTCATGTCTGTTACCCCAATCTATGCGGAGGAGTTAGATTTGATCGTCACAGGAACCAAAAAGTCGATCAAGGAGGCTGGTATTATGGCTCTGTCGCCTATTTACGATCCTGAGCGAGAGAATCTCTGTCAGCCCAATAGGCAGTCTACAGATGGCGATGTCTACGACTGGAGCAGCCTGTTCTCTCAAGATGAAATCCTCCCGAGCTAGGGAAATTTGTCATAAATCAATAGGTAGGGTTTGTGGCAAATTCACCTTTGGCGTAGCCTTTCGTTTTAGGGAATAGGTGTATAGCTCTACCTCTTGTAGAGGGGATAGGTCTTGGCGGGTAGAATTTAGATTTTCGTTCATTTTTCAGAATGTTGTTGGGAAACCACTAGAGCGAGCAGGCGAAAAAGCACAAACCTCGTATTTGGCCTCTAGCGGGCTCTAGATGGAGTCTGATCTCGCTTGGGGACCCACCTCCAGCCAAGTGAAAATAACCGCCCTAAACAAGGGGATTGTAATCAGCTAATAGCCAGATGTATAAAACATACATCTGGCTAATTTTATGCTTTCGTGTCGCCTTTTTGGAGATTTCTTCCCATCAATCTTCTCGGATTAGTAGACACATCGCCGAGGATTAGCCCACCAATCCGAAAAAGTCTTCCTATTAATTTGCTCAACAGTGGCCTCAATCGCCCAAAACCTCTCTGCCGTCCGTCCCGATTTAGACCCAATTTGTTTACGGTTCTTAACATAAAAGAAGTAATAGCACCCCTAAACCTTTTTAGCTTGTAGCGACGCTGCGTGCTGTGTCGCCGTGGTTAGTTGGAATTGATCCCACTAGCCTATCGCTCCGATTTTGATAGATGTGGCTCGAGTATTCGGCTAGGGTTTGTCTAGCCCACACGACTTTTTTACCTTTGTCCCCCAATATCGTAGAGGGCTAGTGGCTAGATCATCTCCACCAAATCTACCCGTTACAAGCATAGTAACTATCTATTATTATACATTTATGTTTTCCATTTTTGTTGTTTTCGGTGCTTTCTTCGCCGTTAGACTGATGACGCTTGCGATTTCTATACGCAACGAAAAGCGCCTCATCTCACTAGGAGCCAAACAGTATGGAGCCAAAAATTCGCTTCTACTAACACTCGCCCACACGGCCTACTACATCGCAGCCCTAGTAGAGGCCTATCTCAGAGGTACTGCGCTAGATGGGACTTCGTATGCAGGCATTGGCGTGATGCTATTTGCCTATGCGATGCTCTTCTATGTAATCTACTGCCTTAGAGATATCTGGACGGTTAAGGTCTATATCGCTCCTAATCATCGCATCGAGCGTAGCCTGCTCTTCCGTGTGGTACGCCACCCCAACTACTTCCTCAACATCATCCCCGAGCTCATTGGGGTTGCTCTACTTTGCCACTCATGGTACACACTTGCCATTGGTTTACCTATCTACTGTATCATCTTGGCTAAGCGTATTCGCATCGAGTCGGAGGCTATGAAAGCCCTCTGGTAAGCAAAAAACATCTAGACCAAAAAGCTCTAGATATTAGAAGATTAAATGGCGAACTCATAAGGAGTTCGCCATTTTTGTCTAGACGGGTATTGCAAATTCGCAGAAAAGTAGTACCTTTGCATCGGGTAAGTCCCATACGACCAGCTCCCTTTGACTCCCCCAGGGTTTGATCGCAGCAAGGGTATTAGGTCGTAGCGGTGCGATATGGATCGCTTACCCTCCTGCCTCTTTAGCTCAGTTGGCCAGAGCACGTGATTTGTAATCTCGGGGTCGTTGGTTCGAATCCGACAAGAGGCTCAAAAGAAAAGACCGTTTACTACTTCAGTAGACGGTCTTCTTTTTTGTATATCCCCGAGGGCCATCAGCAAGCACTACTACAAGTGCTTATTATGTCGCCGAGCATCTATACCAAGGAAAATGAAAAGCAAAAAGCTGAAGCCCCACAGAGAAGAGCCTCCATAGCTAAAGAATGGTAGCGGAATGCCGATCACTGGAATTAGGCCAATAACCATACCCACATTGATGAAGAGGTGAAAGAGCAGAATAGAGGCTACCGAATAGCCATATACACGCCCAAAAGTAGAGGTCTGACGCTCGGCAAGTGCCGCTAGACGTAGAATGAGTGTGCCGTAAAGCAGAAGCAGGAGTGTTGTCCCGACAAAGCCTTTTTCCTCGCCCACGGTGCAGAGTATGAAGTCCGTATCCTGCTCGGGTACATAGTTGAGCTTAGTTTGTGTCCCCTCTAGGAAACCTTTGCCCCATAGTCCGCCCGAGCCGATGGCGATCTTAGACTGATCTACGTTGTAGCCTTTGCCTCGTAGGTCGTTCTCTATCCCGAGGGCAACTTTGATGCGCACCTGCTGGTGTGGCTCAAGGATCTCATCGAAGACATAACTCGTCGAGTAGAAGAAGCCGAGAGAGCCTAGGGCGAAGCCTGCTATCAGTAAATAACGAGAGAGATATTGGCTGAGTGATAGATAGAGCAGATAGCCGATAAGCGTAGCCAAGAGCCCTAGAGTAAGCCAAGAGAGATCGAAGGGGTAGAGATAGAGATTTACTAGGAGGCCAACAAGCTGCAGTAGGGCTCCAGCAGCGCCAATCTTTAGTACGAGCGGGAGCATACGTTTGCCATAGATAGCAAGCATGCCGAGGGTAAAGAGCTGCACAGCATTACCCACGACGAGCACATCGGCTCGAGTGGTATTGCCAAGCCAAAGGACACCATCAAGTACTAGAGCCCCGACAAAGTAGACTACGGCAGAGAAGCCTAGACCCATAAACAGCCCCGAGAAACCCTCTCGATAGAGGGCTAAAAAGAGAGCGAAGAAAACCAAGGCCGAGCCCGTTTCGCTCTGGGCAAGGATCATTAGGATAGGGATAAAAATAATCCCTATTAGCGTGGCGTAGCTACGGAAAGAATTGATCTCGAAACCATACTTATTGCATTGCCAAGCGAGGACAAGTGCAGTGGCAACCTTGGCGAACTCTGCTGGCTGTAGACGCAGAGGACCTATGACTAACCATGAGTGCGAGCCTTTGATGTCGGGGGCGACAAAGATCGTCACCAGCAGAAGCCCCAGCATTAGCAGGTAGAATATGGGAGCTCCCTCCTCAAAGATCCTAGGATTGACCATGAGTACGGCGAAAGCAATCACCAAACCCAGCCCCATCCATATAAGCTGCATCATCGGGCGGCTACCAGCAGCGACCAGTTCGGTTGCATCGAAGCTATAGGTTGCACCACAGATTGCAAACCACCCCGCTATGATTAGGATCAAGTAGAGGGCGATAGTAAACCAGTCAATCGACTTCCAGAGAGATTCGTTGCGCTTAGAGCCCATTGTAGTACGAGATTGATGTCCGTTTCATTTCGCCTGCTATGGCTAAGGCCGTTTCGGAGAGTTTGCCCTCTCGTAGGTAGTGCTCCATCATCACACGGCCGATAGGTACGCCAAATCGGGCTCCAAAGCCTCCATTCTCCACATAAACCCCGATGGCGATGCGTGGATTTTGGCGTGGTGCGAAGCCAATGAAAGCGGAGTGGTCCTTACCATGCGGATTCTCTGCGGTACCAGTCTTGCCACAAACCTCAATCTCTCCGGGGGCGAAGTTCGCTGCTCGACAAGTACCAGAAGTTACAGCCATAGCCATACCCTGCACCACATACTCCCACTGCTCAGCAGTGACAGACGAGTGCCTAAGAGCAGTATAAGCGGTGTCTAGAGGCGACCCGGAGAGGCGCTGTACCACATGGGGCCTACGCCACGACCCACGACCTGCGATGATTGCCGCCAAGTTGGCCATCTGTAGAGGTGTGGAGAGGATCTCACCCTGCCCGATAGAGATTGAGATGATAGTACTAGAGTTCCAGCCGTTGGGATAAGCCTTGTCGTAGACCTTGTGGTTGGGGATATAGCCACGCTTCTCTCCGCTGAGGTCTATACCCGTTGGGTAGCCGAAGCCAAGCGATACGATATGATGCTTCCATGCCTCGAAGGCTTCCTGTATATTGGGGTAGCGATCTCTATTGTCTAGCAAGAAGTGCATACCCCAGCAGTAGTAGCTATTGCAAGAGGTGGCCAATGAGTAGATCAGCGCAGGTGATGGGGCATGTGGGTGACATCGTGGACGACCTCTGAGGCGAGGATAGCCACCAACACAGCTAAGTGGTGTCTGAGGCATCAGTACTCTCTCGGCGAGAAATATGCCTGCTTGGGCGGGCTTGAAGGTCGAGCCCGGGGGATAGGTCCCCATAATAGCACGGTTGAATAGAGGCTTCCCCGGCACTTCTTCAAGCAGTCGATGCTGCTCGCCCTTGTCTTTGCCAGCCAGTAGGGCTGGGTCGAAAGTGGGTGAGGTCACCAGCGCTAGTACCTCGCCAGTTTTGGGTTCGATTGCTACTATGGCACCACGTTTACCCTGCATGAGCTCTTCGCCCAGAGCCTGCAGATCGCTGTCGATCGAGAGGTAGAGGTCTTGCCCATTGACGGGCTGAGTATCATCTTGGCCAGCATTATGCCGGCCTTTGATGCGGCCACGAGAGTCCCTAAGTAGGATTTCTCGCCCCTTGATACCTCTGAGAGCTTTGTCGTAGAAGCGCTCAATGCCACTCTTGCCCACATAGTCGCCAGCGACAAGTGCACTGTCTCGCTCTAGGTCGTAGGGGCTTGCCTCTCCAAGATAGCCTAGAATGTGTGCAGCATGGTGATAGTCGTACTGGCGTACTGTACGGCTCTGAATATGAAATCCGGGGAATTTGTAGAGTTGTTCTTGGAAACGCCCGACCTCTTCGGGCTCAAGCTGAGAGATGAGTAGTTGAGCCGTATAGGGCGAGTAGCCTCGGTTTCGTCGACGATCCTTGACTTGCTCCAGTTTGGCGGCTAGCTCCTCACGAGGCATACCGATTACCTCTGCCAACTTGGTCGTATCGAGCTTATGGCGTGCCTCATTCATCGTCACCATCAGGTCGTAAGCAGGACGATTGGCAACGAGGAGCTTGCCACGACGATCGTAGATGACGCCACGGGAGGGGTGAATGGATTTGATGTAATAGGCATTGTTTTCTGCACGCTCCTTGTAACCATCGCTTAGGATTTGCAGATAGAAGAGGCGGGCTATATAGATCAGGATAATCGCTATAGTAATGGCGATGAAAAGAATCCGCCGACTATAAAACTTATCATTGACCATGACCCGGACGTGGTTGGAGACGAATAGAGAAGAAGAAGAGGACGATGAGCGCCAGAACCATGGAGTATAGCCAGCCAGCTCCCAAGCGAATGAGCAGGAAAGGCAGGTCGAAGTACTGACCTGCATCTAGCAGATACAGCACCACGTGGTGTAGGGTCATCAGCTCGACGAGCAAAAGAATAGATCCGCCTTTGAGAGTATCGTACAGAGGGAGTAGATAGTCGGGCATATTCTTGTCTAGCATTGGCTTGACTAGATAGTAGCGCAGGAAGCCAACGAAGGTCAGAGCCGAGGCATGCAACCCGGGTGTTATACCGAGGATGTCAATCATAGAGCCTAGAGCGAAGCCAATCAGCGTGAGTGCCGTAGGCTTCAGACGAATAGGCAAAAGTAGCAGCAGGACAGGGTAGACGTATGGTGTAGCTACACGGTAGAGCGCTATGGGACTGAGCACCCACACCTGTAGAGCAATGATCAGCAAGCTCATCAAGATGAAGCGAAGCCAAGTACTATTCATCTGGTAAAGCAGTTTTCTCTAGTTCCTGAGCCTCGCTCATTGGTGGAACTAGCAGTACATAAACATAGCTCAAACGCTCAAAGTCGGTCGCTAGACGGATGCGGTAAGTGCCGAAAGCTGTTTCTGCTCCCTCTACGCCCTCGGTATCACTCTGCTCTACGATGCCGACCATAAGTCCCTCGGGATAGACATAGGAGTAGCCACTCGTCTGTACCGTATCGCCAGCCTCGACCTCGGCATGTAGGGGTAATCCGCCTAGGATAACGGGGGCATTGAGCCCCTGAGCACTGAGCGTCCCCCGATATTCTTTGCCTTTGAGCGAGCAGCTGAGCTTGAGCTTGGAGTTGATCACTGGGATTACGACTGCATAGTGCTTCGAAGCCTGCATGACAGTACCCATGACGCCGTGTTCGCTCATCACAGCCATGTCGGCACGTATGCCGTCTTGCTCTCCTCGGTTGATGATGTAGTAGAGATCGCCTGTCCTATTGACCAGATTAACGATACGAGCCGTCACGACCTCTCGACGGGTCATGCCCTGTAGGTTGTAGAGCAGGCTGTCGGGGAGATTGCCCTCTGCTTGGGCGTCGCTGACGGCACGTTTGAGGGCAATATAGTCATGCTCTAGACGAGCCTTCTCCTGCAGGAGCAGTTCGTTCTTGCGTCTAAGGTCTAGGTAGCTCCGCCCCTCGGTCATCCACTCATTGAGGTGTCCAACAGCCATATTGGTCGCGTAGATCGATACACTGCGACGATACAGCCCATCATTCATCAGTAGCAACAAAGCGATCGCCTGAAGCACGAGCCACAGGAACCAATGTTTGTGCGCAATGATGAAGTCGATGAGCTTATTCACTAGCGGACGAATTTAATAGGGCGAGCCTGCGTCATAAATCCAACAGAGGAGATTTACGGCACAGACTCTAGGGTAACTTGATAGACAGAAAACGCACAACCAGCCTACAAGAGGGGCGAGCCTCTAAGGTCTATCGAATGAGGAAGTTGAATGTGTCAATGTTCTTGAGCGCAACACCCGTACCGATAGCTACGGCGTGTAGTGGATCTTCTGCGATCTTGAACTCAATGCCGAAGCGATTGGTCAGACGTTTGTCAAGACCTCTAAGCAGTGCGCCGCCACCTGCCAGTACAACGCCATTGATACAGATGTCGGAGTATAACTCGGGAGGGGTTTCGTCGAGTGTTTTGAGGATTGCGTTCTCGATTTTGAGGATAGACTTCTCCAGACACTCGCAGATCTCACGATAATTGACCATGATCTCCCGAGGCTTCGTATTCATCATATCGGCACCACGCACTAGATAATCCGAAGGAGGATTGTCTAGATCCATGTAGACCGCACCAACGTTGATCTTAATCTGCTCGGCTGTGCGCTCCCCAATCTTGACCTTATGCACGTCGCGCATGTGATCCATAATGTCACGAGTGAACTCATCGCCAGCCGTACGGATCGACTCATCTTTGACGATACCACCGAGCGAGATAACGGCAATCTCCGTCGTACCGCCACCTATGTCCACAATCATGTGTCCCTCTGGGGCTAGTACATCAATCCCGACGCCCACGGCTGCAGCCATAGGTTCATAGATCATATATATGTCACGTCCGTCTGCATGTTCGCTTGAGTCACGTACGGCACGGATCTCCACCTCTGTACTGCCAGAGGGAATGCATACAACCATACGATACGATGGCGTAAACCAGCTACGGCGACGGCTGATCATGCGGATCATACCACGTATCATTTTCTCCGCAGCGTTGAAGTCGGCAATTACGCCGTCACGGAGCGGGCGAATCGTACGGATATTGGCATTACCCTTTTCGTACATCTCACGTGCCTTAGTCCCCACGGCGATCATCTCGCCCGTACGAACGTCGAAGGCAACCACCGAGGGTTCGTCTAGAACGATCTTGCCGTCTTTGATTATGATAGTATTGGCCGTCCCTAGGTCCATGGCCAACTCTTGTCTGAAGGTGAATAGTCCCATTCTGTCTGTTTGTTTTAGTCTTCTTGTTAGGCCTGTATGAATGCCTGATTAGTGCTTGAAGTGTCTGACCCCGGTGAACACCATAGCTACACCGAGCTCATCGGCCTTCTTGATGCTATCCTCGTCACGAACAGATCCACCGGGCTGCACAATGGCGGTAATACCTGCCTCAGCAGCTAGGGTAACGCAGTCGTCGAAGGGGAAGAAGGCATCGCTGGCGAGCACTGCGCCCTCGAGCGAGAAACCGAAGCCTCGAGCCTTGTCAATGGCATGGCGTAGGGCATCTACTCTGGAGGTCTGCCCGATGCCAGAGGCTAGGAGCTGACCGTCCTTGGCTAGTACGATGGCGTTGCTCTTACTATGTTTAACGAGTTTATTGGCGAGTATCATATCCTCAACCTCACGCTCGGTCGCTGTCTTTTGCGTTACTGGGCGCAGATCCTTGGCTACCTCTATAGCCGTGTCGCACTCCTGCTGGAGCACTCCGCCGAGCATAGAGCGGTAGGTCCACTGGCTCTCGATACGTGCCTTCTGCACGAGCAGAATACGATTTTTCTTGCTCTTGAGCACCTCAAGCGCCTCTGGGCTAAACTCTGGAGCGATGAGCACCTCGAGGAATAGCTGATTGATCGACCCGGCTGTAGCTTGGTCAATCGGACGATTAGCCACCAGTACTCCACCGAAAGCAGAAACTGGGTCGCAGGCCAATGCAGCTTCCCAAGCCTCTAGGATCGTGGAGCGAGAGGCAAAACCGCAAGCATTGTTGTGCTTGAGAATGGCGAAGCTTGGCTCCTCGAAGTCTTGAATGAGTTGGATAGCGGCATCAATATCCTGCAGGTTGTTATAGGATAGTTCCTTGCCGTGTAGCTGCTCAAGGTAGCGGCCGAGATCACCAAAGAAGAAACCTCGCTGATGAGGATTCTCTCCGTAGCGCAGAGGCTGTGGGTGGTCGGCAGAGGGGCGGAAAGCGGTCTGTGCATCGGCGTCGAAGTAGCGGAAGATCGCGGCATCGTAACCTGAGCTTACGGCGAAAGCATCGCGAGCGAAGGTTCGACGCTGCTCTAGTGTGGTCTTAGCTCCCTGAGCCTTGAGGATCTTGTATAGAGGTGCGTACTGAGCTTGAGAGGCAACGATCACGACATCGGCGAAGTTTTTGGCAGCTCCACGAATGAGCGATATGCCTCCCACGTCAATCTTCTCGATGATCTCCTCGGGGCTTGCACCAGAGGCCACCGTAGCTTCGAAGGGGTAGAGGTCTACGATGATCAGATCAATCAGCGGGATTTGGTACTTAGCTACCTCCTCTTGGTCGGTCTTGTGGTCACGACGTGCTAGGATACCACCAAGAATAGCGGGGTGTAGCGTCTTGACACGTCCACCAAGCATAGAGGGATATTGGGTCAAATCCTCAACAGCCTCACAAGGGTACCCCAAAGACTCAATGAAGGCACGCGTGCCTCCTGTGGATATAAACTCAACACCTGCTTGATTAAGTTCGGCTAGGATCTCTGCTAAACCCTCTTTGTGATAGACAGATACCAATGCCCTGCGAATGATCTTCTTCATTGTGATGAATAACTCCTTTACCTAAGTTAATATATTGACACACAAAGGTAATAGTTTTTATCTATTCGTTCGCACTACAAATTGCACAGCAAGCTCACCATATTTCAAGGTTTCTAGAGCAGTGGTGCATGAGATTATTGTAAAATACTTGAAAATCAGTTCTTGGTGTTTATCAGGCATGTCGACACATTATGGCAAACGAAAAGCGGCGCACCAAATATATTTCTCGATGCACCGCCTCTTTGTACTCACTCGTCTATCCTAGATCGTGTAGTGGAAGTAAGACCACTCGCTCCATGGACAGAGCATATCGCCAATCTTGGCTCTTACTCGCCAGCGACCACGTGTTGCCCCGACGAATATATGGTCGATATAGTTGGTCTTGATACCCTTGTACTTGAGCCACTCCTGATCATTCTCTGGCCCCCATTTAGAAGAGCCTATTGTTGCGTATTCGGCATCGACCTCTACATGGTACTCGATCTCTGCACCCTCAACCTGTACAGGTTCCCACTCGAAGCGCGTCTGACGTGGATAGTGGCTGAATACCTGACCGGGCAGGGGCTTGAGCATACGTGGTACAGCGCCATGCCACCAGTTGAGCGTTGGGTCGCCGAGCAAGGTCAATCCATAGAATCGTCCAACTACATAGTCGTTGTGTACGCCTATCTGGCTCCACCACTTTAGCAGTGACTCGCCGATGCTAGAGCCGACAGCCATAGGTCTGTAGAAGTTCTCGAAGTAGAGCATCGAACCACCACTAGTGCTACCGACAAGTGCCATGCCCGGATTGACGCCAAAGCCTTCTTTGTCGAAGATATACCAGCCTCCCATATAGTCGGCTTGCGTATAGCGAGCACTGTGGCTAGCGAAAAGATTGTAGAAAAAGGACTGAGAGGGATTTTGATCTCGGATATATCTAACAGGTACTATGATCTCTCTAAGCCCCTCTCCCGTAACTTTCTTAGGTTGATCGAAGGCATGCATCAGTGCATTGGAGTGTACACAGATATGAGCCCAACCCCAAGACTTTGTCAACTCATACTTATAGGTATCTGCTGAGGTTTTCTCCTTGTCGCTATGTACGGTGATATTGTCGCTGGGGAAGACCTTGTCTAGAGCACAATCCCCAAACTCCTTCCAGTCGTCATCAACAAGAGCTAGCCCCTTATTGGAGCAGCCGAGGTACCCTGTACGGAAAGCGTGATTACGCTCGAAGTAATCGTTGATTAGGTTAGCGTCATTACCATTCATCGTTGGTGTCCAGATACGTCCTATCCATATCTCTGGCTTTACGTTGTCTGCGTGTATGTTGAAGTCGCCATCCTTGTCGGGGTCTTTCCACTTACCATTGAGATCCATGAAGAATAGGTCGCAAGGGAACTCCTCGGGTTGTCCACGCTTGCCTATCAGTCTATCGGTCCGTTGGAACCAAGCTACTGGTAGAGTCCCTATCAGAACGGCCCCTCTGATGGAGAAATTAGGTTTCTTAACCCTAAATCTACGGAGGAAGTCACGCAGCTGTGTTGCCGTGCCTCCCTTGTAGCGGTAGGTAATTGCGTAGTGACCTGCATATGCTAGGTCACGAACATACTGCGCTATGGAGTCCTTGACGAAAGGGTAGAGGTCATCATTGACAATGACGAGCATACGCCCCTTGGGGTAGTGCTTGGCCGAATACTTCTCTAGGTGCATCATATCTGGTCCCATACTTGGTCTGGCAACGGGTTTGCGGATCGGTTGCTCACGACGACCTCGTGTGCGCTTGTACTGGGCGAAGGTGCGCAGTTTGCGCTTGGCTGTATCCTCGAGATCTAGCTGACGGAACTCCTTGACCGAGCCATAGTCAATCTTGAGAGCCTCGGGGTTGCAAACTGGATTTGAATCTTTTTGAACCATAGTTGTAGTGAAATTTGATTGTGAAACATTGTTTAAGTACTTCCTTTTGCACGTACCACTCCTGCAACCTAAGCGGTACAATTTTCTCTTTCTATAAGGGCAACCCTAGATCTTGATGCCTAGCATCTAGGGTTATCTCCCCTAAAATGACAGTTTTGTCTAGCAAATTTAATAAGATAATCCACAGGGTAGCAAACTACTAGCTGTAAAAGCATCTTATCCACACTATGGACATTGCCACTAGGCTCCCTCCTCCGTCCTCGAATACGAGCTGAGTACCAACCCCGCCAGTACAACTAGCCCTCCGTAGATATAGTAGGTATGTAGCTCCTCCTCTAGGATCAGAACGCCTGCAAATAGGCCAATGATAGGGCTTAGATTGTTGAATACCCCGATGAGATTAGTCGGTAGGTGCTTGATGCCGTAGTTGGTCAGGAAAGACGTGCAGAGCGTACATAGTAGACCAAGGTATAGGGTTGCCCCCCAATAACTCGGTGTTAGTTGCTCCCAATAGACCACCCAGCTATCTGTGGCAGTGTGGTTAATCAGCCGAAACGCATTGACCGTCAAGCTCGAGTAGAGGAGGATGTAGTAGGTTATGGTCGTAATAGGCGTGCGACGTGTGAGGCTCTTGAGGCAAATGAAGTAGAAAACAATGGCAATAAGCGAGGCAAAAATGAATAGATAGCCCCAGACGTTGAACGAGAGTTGCTGTAGCGACTGGGCCGTAATGTAGAGCACACCCACAACGGCGAGATAAGACCCCACCCTCTGATGTCGCCTCGTTCGCTCGCCAAGTATCAGCCAACTCCCTGCAAGTGTGAAAGCAGGCAATAGGGCATAGATGATCGCAGCCTCGCTCGCTGGTATTAGTTCCAATCCGAGTGCTTGTAGAGCGAAGAAACCCGTAGGGAAGAGTAGAGAGAAGAGCAGAAGACGCCAGCGGTCTTGCCTCGGCACATGCTCCACATCGACCAAGCCTACCAAGCGCAGGAGCAACATACCCATGAAGGCCACAAGCAACCTATCGGCAAGCAAATCTAGTGGCGTAGCCGCACACAGCCCTATCTTGATAAACACGTAGGATAGCCCGATGATCGAGACCCCTAGTAGCGTAGCCAAAATGGCCTTGGTCTGTGTGTTTAGCTGCATGGCTTAAGGTCAGTGTGGTAGGTTAATCTCGATACATTGCTCTAGAGGCATCATGGCATTGAAGAGCCTAATGGCCTCAGCTCGCTCTAGGTCGTCTAGGGTAAGAGGTGCTGGGTGTATACGTCCCTGCTCCAGCAGATGGGCACGCATCACGCCGTGTAGCAGAGGCGCCTCAGGTGTACGCCATAGGCCCTCGATGTATAGAGCCACATTGGTGTAGCTCGTGTCTGTAATTTGCCCACCGAGTATGTAGAGCGGCTCCTCGTCTTGGCCCAAATACGCAGGGCGAATGAGTGCCGACCTATCAAGCCACTTGTGCCTATAGCTCGCTCTATCGGGCAGGTGTACAGCTCTAATCTGACGAATATCTCTCGCTTGATAGGGTGTAAGTGTCGGAGTCTCTATCCTATCTGCTCCATAGACGAAGCGCAGCTTGGTCAGATGCTCGGGTAGGTACTTGGGCAGATAGTCCTCGAGTAGGGCAGATAGTCCCCTCTGCTCGAGCGCTGCCAGTAGTCTACCCTTGGGTGCTAGCTCGCCGAGGCTACGCCGCATACGTGCTTCGTGCAGGGCAAGCAGATGTATCTGCCCCCTCTCAATGCGAATACTCTCTACGAGAGCGACTGACATGGCAGGTAAACTTTTTGGATACACTCGTCGTACTCCTCCGTACATCGGCTGTTGATCGTTACCCCACCGCCAGAGCGGTAGTAGTATTGCCCTCGCTCGTCCTGCTCAATATAGCGAATCAAGACGCCCGAGTCGAGCTCTCTGCCGTCGTAGTAGCCACAGATCCCCGTGTAGAAGCCTCTAGGAATCTCTTCCGCCTCACGGATTACCGCATAGGTCTTGGCCTTGGGTGCACCCGAGATCGATCCTGCGGGCAGTAGCTCCAGTAGCAGATCGCCGATTCGTTCGTGCCAGTTCTCCCCCAGCTCTCCTACTACCTCGCTACTCATCTGCAAGATCTCCCCTCGGCTAGTGGCGATACGGCTTAGGTACTTGAAGCGCTCGACACGCACCTTGCGTGCAATGCGGTTTAGGTCGTTGCGCATCAAGTCTACTATGGTGTAGTGCTCTGCTCCCTCTTTGTAGTCCGCCAGTAGGTGCTCTGCAGCCTTGGGCAGGCTGGCGTCTATCGTTCCTTTCATTGGATGTGTAGCGATGGTACGCCCAGAGATGCGGACAAACCGCTCGGGAGAGAAGCAGACTAGCCGCTCGGGTATCAGTAGCTTATATGGTGCATGGCTATGTGCATAAATAGCCTCTAGGCCTCCCTCTAGCTCGATCGGTGTACGGATTGTTAGGTTGGCGAGGAAGCTGTCACCACGCTCCAAGGCTTGGTAGATACGGCTAAACCGTTTGGCATACCGCTCCTGCCGCTCAGGTCGTATAGAACGTAGGGTAGGCAGGGGATAGTTATCCACAAATGGTGTATGATGTCCGTTGATGGCGAACTGGAGCCCTGCCGTATTTGCACCCTCGCCCAGAGGATCGGCTAGGAAAATACCCTCTTGTAGCTCGTAGTCTAGGGCAAAAAAGAAAGGTTTACGTGCCTTACCTGCCTTATTCATCTGCTCTAGTGTACTCGCCACACTCGCCCCTAGAGGTTGGCCTATAGCCGACTCCTTCATACTACTCACGCCAGAGATTAGCCAAGTGTACGAGTGTAGCCACCGCACGGCACATGGTCGTGAGCGAGGTATACTCGTAGCGTCCGTGAAAGTTCATGCCACCTGCGAAGAGGTTCGGGCACGGTAGCCCCATATACGAGAGTCGGGAGCCGTCTGTGCCACCACGGATCGGACGAATTAGTGGGCGTACCCCTGCTCGCTCCATAGCTCGCTCGGCTCGCTCGATGAGCGCCCAGTGTGGGAGTACCTGCTCACGCATATTATAGTATTGGTCACGTAGCTCCAGTGTGGCTACACGTGTGCCAATTTTAGTATTAACAGTCTGCACAGCTCGTTCTAGAGCTGCTTTTTTCTCCTCAAAGAGGGCTCTGTCGTGGTCGCGAATGATGTAGCTTGCGTGAGCTTGATCCACAGATCCAGACATACCTATTAGATGATAGAAGCCTTCGTACCCCGAGGTACATTCGGGGCGCATGGCCTCGGGCAATAGGCTATGAATATCGTGCAGGACTTGTAGGGCGTTGATCATCTTCCCCTTGGCATAGCCGGGGTGTACATTACGCCCCTGTACGTCGATGCGTGCCGAGGCGGCATTGAAGTTCTCGTACTCCAGCTCCCCCTCTTGGCTCCCATCTACCGTGTAGGCGTATTGAGCACCGAAGCGCTTCACATCGAAGTGATCCACCCCACGACCAATCTCTTCATCGGGGGTAAAGCCAATAGATATAGGGCCGTGTGCGACTTCCGGGTGACGCATCAAGTAGGCGACGAAGGTCATAATCTCCGCTACGCCTGCCTTATCGTCCGCCCCAAGTAGGGTCGTGCCATCGGTGGTAATCAGGTCGTGCCCGAGGTGTAGCTCCAAGTCGGGGAATTGCTTCGGACTTAGCACATAGTCGGAGGTGCCGAGGCGAATATCCTCGCCTTGATAGTTGTTGATGAGCTGTGGGCGAACGTCTGCCCCCGAGAGGTCTGGGCTAGTGTCTACATGAGCGATGAAGCCGATTTGTGTTGCCTCCTCGTAGCCGGGTGTGGCAGGCAAGCTCGCCATCACATAGCCGTATTGGTCCAGACGGGCGTTGCTTACTCCCAAGACTAGGAGCTCATCCTTGAGCATATTGAGCAGGGTAAGTTGCTTCTCGGTCGAGGGGAAAGTTTCGCTACGCTCATCGCTTTGGGTGTCGATGGCGACATATCGGAGGAAGCGCTCCAATAGTTCCTCGCGCACCTCTTGGGCTATACTACTCATTATCAGATCAGCAATTAGGCTATTAAACTTTTGATGGCTATCTCAATCGAGGTAATTATTTACCCGAAAACACAAAAGAAGCTATTTACCTCAAAATATCCCATTGGAAACGATCTTGAATCCATACAATACCTTGAGCAACTATTAGGGAGGCAAAGAAAACAAGTATAAATCCAACATTTTGATAAAAATCAGAAGTAAACGGCAATACTTTATCAATAACTACCCTAAAAATATATATGATGAGAAAGTGGAAATAATAGATATTTCCTGAATATTTCTTTCCAATAGTAGCAAAGATGCTCTCCGCCCCATACTCTTTACGAGAAATAGCAAGGCACAAAAAAGCACCAGTTAAGGGCATTGTAAAGAAGAATCTACCCCAATATTGATCTGCTAGACTCCCAAGAAGAGCCATCTCTATCCAGTTGAAAATTAGAATTACAGCTGTCAGATCTAGCCAGCTATATTTGAGCAATACACTTTCATACCTATGTATACAAAAACCTAAAGCTACATATGGAAGACCACAACCTAGAAAATTAAAATCAAGTAGAATTGTTTCTTCCGAACCCAATAAAAAGGAATATTTCCCAAGAAACAGTGTTATAAAGCCGAGTAAAGGCAAAAAATAAATCGCTTTGTAAGCTTTGATGTTAAATAGCAAGTATATAATTATAAGAGTATTAACCAATGCATATAGATACCAGAGAATACCCTCATTTGTCATACCTAAAATAAAAAAAGAACCTACGTCACTCCATGAACTATAGAGGATCTTCCCCATGGCGGTGTGATATAAAAAGTAGACAATATTTGTTATAATCCATATTTTGATGGATTTAAATAACATTTTCTTAGTTCTAGGGACTAGGTCTTCTCGTCTATCTGTATACAGAAAATATCCAGTAATTGCGAAAAATACGGGCACTGCTGCCACTGCTATAGGAGACATCAAACTAGAGTTTATGACATGTTCGAGCGGAGGAGTATGGATTGCCACAACAACTAGAGCAAAGATAGCTTTGAGTATATACAAGGAGCTAACCTCGGGTTTATTTTTAATTTCTGCTGCCATTTTAATATTAATATGAGACTTCATTTAGCATAATATATAACACAACGTATATAAACATACTTCATAGCCGCGCAAGCTTGTCTCAGAAAAAATTAATATCATAATATATTGAGATAAGATAGATGTGGCTAGTGGAAACTTCTTATTACCGACGTTGGTTTACGTGTTTATACCTTTTCCTACAAGTTGCAAAGGTATGGCATTATCATATAATTTGAATGTTAATGTGTAGATATTGCAGGGTAACCGCATAAAATTTTGGCTACACACTTAACATGATGATTCTCAATATAAACTTCGAACTTAACTGCTCTCAATCTCTATTGTCAGAAAAGAAATAGATATTGATAATCAGTAGCTTATGTTTTGATGCGGGTACCCTGTAGATATTGAAGAGTCTGGAACGTTGTATTATTTATTTAGTAATTTGATTGTCCCTTTAGACGAACGAGCTTCTTTGGAGGTGAAAGAAAAAGAAGTATGGTATGTATTAATGCTTATTACATTCTGTCATTGATTATTTTTCAAACTATTTTGCCTCTTTTGTGTTAAGAACCGTAAACAAATTGATCCTAAATCGGGACGGACGGCAGAGAGGTTTTGTACGATTGAGGCCACTGTTGAGCAAATTAATGGGAAGACTTTTTCGGATTGGTGGGCTAATCCTCGGCGATGTGTCCACTAATCCGAGTAGATTGATGGGAAGAAATTCCCAAAAAGGCGACACGAAATCATAAAATTAGCCAGATGTATGTTTTATACATCTGTCTATTAGCTGATTACAATCCCCTTGTTTTAGGCGGTTATTTTACACGGCTGGAGGTGGAGTGCCCAAACGAGGCCAGACGCCGTCTAGAGCTCGCTAGAGGCCAAATACGAGGTCTAATGTTTTTATCCTCCCCTATTCTATGCCATTACCCTAGACATGAATAGAGTGATCAAACCTAACAATTTATCGTAAAGAAACAATTATACCCGTTTTTGCGATTAGACAATCCTTGATAACTACGGATAAAACCTTCAATCATCTCGCTATCAAAAAAGAATACGACTTCATAGCCTATCAGAGGTAAGACATCAACTATTTTAAGGTCCAAAACAGAGGAGAGGGAGGCGTGAGCTTTCTCTTTCTTTTTGTTATCACCAAACTACTAACTCCCAAACCTAAACTCTAGACAGTTTACGTAATTTTGCGCTCTAGAATATATCAGCTCAACAGCATCGCTATGTCCACCAAAAGCCTCATACTACTGCTGGTACTCCTATTAGGGGTAAGTAAGCTATCGAGCCAAGAGTATTACAGAGCACATGAGCCTGCTCTCAGCTCAGGTATTAGCCGAGAGGATCTCCTTGCCCTAAAGCTATCGGCAGAGGGATTCTTCCGCAACAATGAGTATGCCTCCGACTTGGTCGCAGACTATACCCTACCTGGCTATCGCCTGCAAGCTGATCTTAGCTATACGCCCAAGACCCAAATCCCCATCAGCCTGCGCCTAGGGGCAACCAACATCTACTATTGGGGTAGCTCACTCTATCCTGCAGCCATAGCCTACAGCGACCTACCCTATTGGTCTGGCGAAGGAGGTCGCTACACGAGGTTTCGCCTCAAACCATTCTTCCAAGCAGCTATCACTCCTGCCGAGGGCTTGGCCGTTATTCTAGGTAATCTAGAAGGCGGTGCCAAGCACGAGCTAATCGAGCCGCTCTACAACCCCGAGCTCAACCTCACGGCTGATAGAGAGGCGGGGCTACAAATCAAGTATATCAACCCAAGAAGCAAGTTCGATATTTGGGTGGACTGGCGTAGCTTCATCTATAAGCACGATACCCACCCTGAGGCTTTCGTGTTTGGGCTTCACGCACAGCATCGCTTCGCCCCCCTAGACAAACCCTCCCTAGAGCTTAGACTGCAGGCTCTAGCACACCACAGAGGTGGTGTACTCAACCAACGACCAGATACAGTACACTCGTGGAGCAATGCTACCCTAGGACTTGTCTATATGCACCCACTCAAGCTAGGCAGACATACAGCCCACTGGTATGCCTCTCTATATGCGCTCGGATATGCCCAAAGAGGCGGCCACTACCCCGTAGACAAGGGGTGGGGTGGATATATAGAGGCTGGGTTTAGGTGGCATCGCTGGCACACACGTCTAGCACTATGGCAGGGTTATAACTTCATCAGTGTGCTGGGGACTCCCTTCGTCCAGTCTATCGGCAGAGCAGGGAGAGAGAAGATTCATAGCCATACTACTCGCTACCTACAGCTGCTAGGTAGCTACAGTATCCTAGAGCGCAAGCAATACAGCCTAGGCGCCTCGGCAGCTCTATGGTATCACACACATTCGGCTCACCCGATCAGCTCACACATCGAGGTGTACCTCAATATATCCCCCTACTTCGGGCTACTCAAATGGAAACCTTAATCTATCTCTAGGGAAAACGGAGAAGGGGATTTCGCTTCCAGCAGGCAAAAAAAATGCACTACCCTATTGCTCATATAAAAATTATCCTTACCTTTGCAATCGAATTCGGAAACGAAATCACGGCTCCGTAGCTCAACTGAATAGAGCATCTGACTACGGATCAGAAGGTTACAGGTTTGAATCCTGTCGGGGTCACGATAAGGCTTGAGAGTTTTGAACTCTTGAGCCTTTTTCTTTGTACAATCCATTTGCTCAATTTCACTAGCCTTAGAGCTAAAAAAGAGAACCTCATCGGCTCTAAATATGGCCAATGAGGTTCTTTATTAAAACAATAAATTATGACTAGTGGTCCCACTTGGGCTTGAACCAAGGACTCCCTGATTATGAGTCAGGTGCTCTAACCGACTGAGCTATAGGACCGAAAGTGGATTAACCCGATAGGTATCGCCCAAATTCAAGGGACAAAGTTAAGCAATTCTTCGTAAAAATCAATCTAGAACACAGCACCACAGCAGGATTCACTTCGTTCATCCACCCACATCACCTATATCTATTCTAGATTTAATTAGGATTTATATAAAAAGAAAGTATAGTAATAGGGTCTGTTGATGATGTGGGTAAACCAAGTGCATCAGAATAGCCAACAGAAGATCATCGTTTTATCCGCAGAATTATCGCCAATCTACCCACAGCAGTAAGTAATAGTATAATAATTGGATAGATGATTTTTAGTCTAAGCTATACACCAAAAGAGACTGAAAAGCTCTGCACATATTCGACAACGTGTAGAATTGGTTTACGGATTTGATCGCTATGCACAGGGGTAGGCTAGGGGAGTGATTATGACTATCTTTCTTGTGTAAGATTGTGTATAGCGGTGCATATATTCTGAGATTTATACACGCCAAATCCACCTATACATTGTTGCAAAGCATTCATTGCCTAAGGAGAGGTCGCTTTTTAGTACCTTTGCGAGCAAAAGAATAAAACTTCAATAAGATATGAGTAAGACATTCAAGCGAACACTAATTACAACCGCTTTGCCCTACGCTAACGGACCCGTCCATATCGGGCATCTGGCTGGTGTGTATATTCCTGCCGATATCTATGCCCGTTACCTACGCCTCAAGGGCGAGGAGGTGCTGATGATCGGGGGTAGCGACGAGCATGGTGTACCCATTGCCATCAAGGCGCAGAAAGAGGGCGTAACGCCACAGGACGTCGTAGATCGCTACCACAACATTATTAAGAAGTCGTTTGAGGATCTCGGTATTACCTTCGATATATATAGCCGTACGACGAGCCAGACGCATCGAGAGCTGGCTTCGGATTTCTTCCGCAAGCTCTACGACAGGGGAGAGTTCATTGAGCAGACCTCAATGCAATACTACGATGAGGAGGCTAGGCAGTTCCTCGCCGACCGCTACATCACGGGGACTTGTCCACATTGCTCTAGTGAGGGAGCATACGGCGACCAGTGTGAGGCTTGCGGTACTTCGCTTTCGGCTACAGATCTCAAGAATCCGAAGAGTGCTATTAGCGGCTCGGCTCCTGTACTCAAAGAAACGAAGCACTGGTATCTGCCACTCGACAAGCACGAGGCGGCTCTGCGTGAGTGGATTCTAGAGGGTCATAAAGAGTGGAAGAGCAATGTCTATGGTCAGTGCAAGAGTTGGCTTGATATGGGATTGCAGCCTCGTGCTGTGAGCCGTGACCTCGACTGGGGTATTCCTGTACCCATAGAGGGTGCAGAGGGCAAAGTGCTCTATGTATGGTTCGATGCACCGATCGGCTATATCTCCAATACCAAGGAGCTACTCCCCGACACATGGGAAACGTGGTGGAAGGACGACTCAACTAAGCTCGTACACTTCATAGGTAAGGACAATATCGTCTTCCACTGCATTGTCTTTCCTGCTATGCTACGTGCTGAGGGTTCGTATATCCTGCCCGAGAATGTACCTGCCAATGAGTTTCTCAACCTTGAGGGGGATAAGATCTCCACAAGCCGCAACTGGGCTGTTTGGTTGCACGAGTACTTAGAGGAGTTTCCCGGCAAGCAAGACGTACTCCGCTATGTCCTCACGGCTAATGCTCCAGAGACTAAAGACAATGACTTTACTTGGAAGGATTTCCAAGCCCGTAACAATAATGAGCTTGTGGCCGTGTATGGCAACTTCGTCAATCGTGCCCTCGTGCTTACGCATAAGTATTTCGACGGCCGGGTGCCAGCTCGTGGCGAACTGATAGACTATGACCATGCGACTATTGCAGAGTTTGTAGACATCAAGACACGCGTAGAGCGAGAGTTGGAGCATTATCACTTTCGCGAGGCACTCAAGGAGGCCATGAACCTTGCGCGTATTGGTAATAAGTACCTAGCCGATACAGAGCCTTGGAAGCTGGCCAAGACGGATATGGACCGTGTGGCTACAATACTTAATTTATCCCTACAGATCACGGCCAATTTGGCGATTGTCTTCGAGCCATTCTTGCCCATGAGTTCGGCTAAGCTACTTGGTATTCTCCAGAGTGAGGCCTTCGGCTGGGAGCAGATCGGCTCAATTGATCTACTACCCGTCGGGCATCAGCTCGCTCAGCCCGAGCTCCTCTTCGACAAGATCGAGGACGAAGCCATCGAGTATCAAATCAAGAAGCTACAAGACAGCAAGGCTGCCAATGAAGCGGCTAATCGTAAGGCTGTACCTGTGGCAGAAGATATTGCTTTCGAGGATTTCCTCAAGCTGGATATTCGTGTAGGAACGGTGCTAGAGTGCACCAAGGTACCTAAGGCTGATAAGCTCCTGCAGTTCCGCATTGACGATGGTTTGGGCGGACGAACGATTGTTTCGGGCATTGCACAGCACTATGCACCAGAGGAGCTAGTAGGTAAGCAGGTTTGTTTCATTGCCAACTTACCTCCTCGTAAGCTCAAGGGTATTGAGAGTCAAGGTATGATTCTCTCGGCTGAAGATGCCGATGGTCGTCTGCGTGTGATCCAACCAGCCGAGGCCGTTGCCCCCGGTAGCCAAGTCAAGTAATCAAATGGCACTTCGTCGTAGGAGAGACATCACTATAGACCCTATCAGTGAACTGTTTAGGCAACAGAATAGAGCACAAAGTATTCCTTTCCCTGCTCCAGAACAGCCTAGGTTCACTTTTATAGATCTCTTTGCTGGAATTGGCGGGTTTAGATTAGCCCTACAATCCCTAGGTGGTAGATGTGTGTTCTCTAGCGAATGGGATAAATATGCACAAAAGACTTACGAAGCCAATTTTGGAGAAGTTCCACACGGAGATATTACTCTAGAGGAAACGAAAGCCCAGATCCCCGATGATTTCGATGTACTTTGTGCAGGATTCCCTTGTCAAGCATTCTCTATAGCAGGCCTGAGAAAAGGATTTGATGAGGCACGAGGTACACTCTTCTTTGATGTAGCAGAGATCATACAACGCAAGCGACCTAAGATCGTTTTTCTGGAGAATGTCAAGGGATTGCTCAGTCATGACAGAGGACATACTATACAGTTGATGTTGAGACTATTGAGGGAGGACCTTGGCTACTATGTACCAGATCCTCAGCTACTCAATGCCAAAGATTTTGGAGTCCCTCAGCATAGAGAGCGTGTCTTTATAGTGGGCATTCGTACCGATATAGATAATCGGTACGATTTTGAATACCCCCAATGGAGGCTGCCTGAAGTTAGATTTGCAGAGGTCAAGGAAGCAGAAGTCGTCTCGGTCAAGTACTATCTATCTACAGCTTATTTGAGTACGCTCAGAGCACACAAAGCAAGACATCTGAGTAAAGGTAATGGCTTTGGGTATGAGATTATCTCGGACGATGGTATCGCCAATGCTGTCGTGTGTGGAGGTATGGGTCGAGAAAGAAATCTCGTGTATGATCCGAGACTTACGGACTTTACTCCCGTTACCAAAATCAAAGGCGAAGTCAATAGAGAGGGTATTCGTAAGATGACACCACGAGAGTGGGCTCGTTTGCAGGGCTTCCCAGATCGGTTCAATATCGTTGTTGCAGATGCCACAGCCTACAAGCAATTTGGCAATTCTGTGGCTGTGCCTGTCGTACAAGCTGTAGCTAGACAGTGGTTAGACATTATTTTGTAATATGACTTTATCTGGCAATAAAGGAGAGTGGAGCGAAGTTTATGTATTGCTCAAACTCTTATCTGACGGCTGTTTGCATCTTGGAGATGCTGATTTGAAGCCAATCGAAGATATCGTATATCCCATAGTCACAGTGCTTCGTGAGTATAGCAATGGCTGGGTACATTATATTCCAGACCATCCAGATATTCATATTTCTAGAGACTGTGGAGGGGAAGAAGTTATCATATCCGTTGCCCAATTTACAAGATCCGCTTCGCAGCTTTTTGAGTACATCCAGAGACTCAAGGGCTCATCATCGATGCCAGAGCTAGAGGATTTTCTAAGCAAGATTCATTGTTTGCAACTCAAGGCTAAGTCATCATCCAAAGCAGATATACACATCCAAATTCACGATCCTCGTATTGGTGTACAGCCTACTCTGGGTTTCAGTATCAAGTCTCGCTTGGGCAATAGTGCAACGCTATTGAACGCCTCAGGTGCTACCAATTTCGTTTTTACCACAGGTCTTCAATTAACCCAAGATCAGCAAATCCAGATCAACTCAATAGAAGTAAAGAGTAAAATACAAGAACGGATCTTCGAAATCGAGAAGCTGGGTGGAAATCTAGTTTTTGAGCGTTGTGAGCACTCATGTTTTCAGAGCAATTTGATGATGATTGATACCATGATGCCTCTAGTGATGTCTGAGGTTTTGAAACTTTATTACTCAGGTAAAGGTAGTCGTCTAGTAGATCTACTAGCAATCATCAATCAAACAAATCCTCTTGATCTTGATTTGTCTACTCATCATTTTTACGAGTACAAAATAAAAAAGCTACTTGTAGAGATCGCACTTGGACTGCAACCCAATAAAGTCTGGGATGGAGTTTATGATGCTACTGGAGGCTATATCGTAGTCAAAGAAACGGGAGATTTGATTTGTTATCACTTCTACGATCGCAATCTCTTGGAAGACTATCTGCTTCGGAATACTAAGCTTGATACTCCCAGTTCTAGCCGACATGGCTTTGGTACTATTACGTCAGACAATCGCTTCAAGCTAAATCTTCAGATTAGATTTATTTAGCTTATACATTCAATACTCAAAGTGTGATGAAGATCCCAATGGCAGACCCTGCACGGCAGTATCAGTTCCTTCAAGGGGAGCTAGATGTTGCCGTGCAGCACGTATTAGGCTCGGGGCAATATATTGGAGGAGCATCTGTATCGGCTTTTGAGCGAGAGCTCGCCGAATACCTTGGTCTCTCGGCCGAATCGGTAATCTCGTGTGCCAATGGAACGGATGCTCTGGAGCTAGCCTACGAGGCGATCGGGCTTGAGGCGGGCGATGAGGTCATCATCCCTGCGCACAACTATGTCGCAGCTGCCGAGGTTGCCGTACGCCTTGGGCTAATCCCTGTATGGGCGGATGCTACTGGGGAAGGCGGAGCGCAGTGCTATAATATCGACCCTAACGCACTAGAGGGCTTAATTAGCCCAAAGACCAAAGCACTGGTGGCTGTCAATCTCTATGGCCTGCCGATTGATGCCCTGCGACTCAAGGCATTCTGTCACGAGCATCATCTCTTTCTGATCGAGGATAATGCTCAAGGGCTCGGTGGTTTTGCCGATGTTTCTGGGCAATCTGTGCCTATGGGACTACTAAGCGACATCAGCACCACGAGCTTTTTCCCCACTAAGCCTCTAGGCTGTGCTGGCGATGGTGGTGCGATCGTAACGACCAATCTGCTCTGGGCAGAGCGAGCACGTTGCCTTGCTCGGCACGGACAAGCCGAGAAGTACGACTATCGCATGGTTGGGAGGAATAGCCGTCTAGATGCCATTCAAGTAGAAATTTTGAGGATTAAACTCAAACATCTGCCCGAGTTTGTGCAGATGCAGCAGCAGACCGCTAAGACTTACACAGAAGCTCTTCGAGGGGATGCACGCCTAACTCTGCCGATGTGCGAAGCAGGAGCCAGCCCCACCTATCATCAATATACGCTATTGCTGGATGAAGGCTTAGACCGAGAGCGCATTCGCCTTGGTCTGATTGAGCGAGGTGTCGCTAGTGGACTCTATTATCCCAAGCCCTTGCACTGGTATGAGGTCTATAGCAAGCGAAGCCTCGTGCGCAGTTCGCTCTCTCGAAGCGAAGATATTAGCCGTCGTATGCTCTCGCTCCCAATCTTCCCTCTGATGACGGACGAAGAAATAAACTACATCATTGACAACCTCAAAGACCTGCTACGATGATACAGGTCGGATAGATATGAAAGAATTGACCAGCCCTATCCGCTTTGCCGTCATTGGCTGTGGGCACATCGGGCGTAGACATAGTGAGAAGATTACAGCTGACTCTAGAGCCGAGCTGGTGGCGCAGTGCGACGTTAAGGCTAGGGGACAGGTTCTTGCCGAAGAGGCTTATGCTTCGGTACCTTATTTTCGTTCGGTTGACGAACTGATTACTTCGGGGATTGAGTTTGATATTGCCTGCGTCTGTGTGCCCAATGGGCTACACGCCGAGATTGCCGAGGTGGTACTCCGCTCGAGGCATCACGTCTTGATCGAGAAGCCTATCGTGTTAAATCTAGAAGATGGCGAGCGTCTTAGACTGCTTGCCAAGCAGAATGACTGTCGCATCTATGGTGTGCTACAGAATAGATATACGCCCGTCTTTCGTTGGCTCAAGGAGACTGTGACCTCAGGCGTACTCGGGCAGATCTACAATGTACAGATGCAGTGCCTGTGGAATAGAGATGAGCGCTACTATACGCCTGATAGCTGGCACGGAGATGCCGAGCTCGATGGTGGTACGCTCTACACCCAGTATTCGCATTTCTTGGATCTGCTGACGTGGACGATGGGGCGAATCGAGGTAGAGTCGGCACACTTCGCCAATCACAGCCACGAAGGGCTAATAGCCTTTGAGGATACGGGTACCGTACTCTTCCGCACAGAGGGAGGAGCTCGGGGAACGCTCTTCTATTCGACTGCCGTTTATGACCGCAATCTGGAGGTGTCGATGACCATTCTTGCCGAGCATGGTACGATCAAGATCTCTGGTCCTTACCTCAATCGCTTGGAGCATTGTGCTATTCGTGGTATTGAGACGCCGCAACTTGAGAAGAGCGCAGCGGGCAATCAATACGGAGGGTATAGCGGTTCGGCGCAGAATCACCACCACGTCATCGCCAACGTAGTGGCTGATTTGCTCGGTGAGCCAGCAGAGATTACCACTCTAGACGATGGACTTGCTGTGGTACATTTGATCCAAAATATCTACGAGCACAAGTAAAAAGTTATCCCCTAGATCCTACAAGTAGAGAGATCTAGGGGATAACTTTTATTTTTTTGTTGGACTAGTAGGCTCTAGCGAAAACAACTCTCTGTGCGCTAGGCTTGCCCGTTACCATACATACCCCCGGAGTCTTGTCACCCTCTAGAGGAATACAGCGGATTGTAGCCTTAGTTTCGGCCTTGATACGCTCTTCTGTTTCGGGTGTTCCGTCCCAATGTGCCAAGATAAAGCCACCGAGCTCAATTTTTTCCTTAAACTCTTCGTAGCTATCTACCGTGATCGTATGTGTCGTGCGGTAGTCGAGTGCCTTCTGATAGATATTGGACTGAATTTTATCCAGCAGATCCGCCACGTGATCTACTACGCCATCTAGAGCGATTGTTTCTTTGGTAAGTGTATCACGTCTGGCAACCTCAATAGTGCCTTGCTCTAGATCTCTAGCACCGAGGGCTAGACGAACGGGCACTCCTTTGAGTTCATATTCGGCAAACTTCCAACCGGGCTTCTTATTGTCACTATCGTCGTACTTGACACTGATGCCACGAGCCTTGAGCCCTGCGACAATCTCCTCTACACGTGCCGAAACTGCCGCAAGCTGCTCCTCACCCTTGTAGATAGGTACGATGACGACTTGATATGGAGCGAGCTTAGGAGGTAGCACAAGGCCGTTGTCGTCTGAGTGTGACATGATGAGTGCTCCCATAAGACGAGTAGATACGCCCCACGAAGTCGCCCACACATACTCCTGATTACCTTCCTTGCTTGCAAATGTTACATCGAATGCCTTGGCGAAGTTTTGCCCAAGGAAGTGCGAGGTACCGCTTTGTAGTGCCTTGCCGTCCTGCATCAATGCCTCGATGGTGTAGGTATCTACCGCACCAGCGAAGCGTTCGTTAGCGCTCTTAACCCCAGTAACTACGGGCATAGCCATATAGTCACGAGCAAATCTCTCGTAGACGTGTAGCATACGTACAGCCTCTTCTTCGGCTTCTTCTCGAGTGGCGTGAGCGGTGTGCCCCTCCTGCCAGAGGAACTCGGCCGTACGCAAGAATAGGCGTGTACGCATCTCCCAGCGTACGACGTTGGCCCACTGGTTGCAGAGAATGGGTAGATCTCGGTAGCTCTGGATCCAGTTCTTATAGGTATTCCAGATAATCGTTTCGCTCGTAGGGCGAACGATTAGCTCCTCCTCTAGACGAGCCTCTGGGTCTACGACTACGCCACCCTCTGGGTTAGTCTTGAGGCGGTAGTGCGTTACGACAGCACATTCTTTGGCAAAGCCCTCTACGTGGTCGGCCTCACGGCTCAGGAAGCTCTTAGGAATGAAGAGCGGGAAGTAGGCATTGACGTGACCAGTTTCCTTAAACATATCGTCCAGAACACGTTGCATCTTCTCCCAAATCGCATAGCCATAGGGCTTGATAACCATACAGCCACGCACAGCTGAGCTCTCGGCTAGGTCTGCCTTGAGCACAAGATCCTGATACCACTGCGAGTAGTCTACACTGCGAGGGGTTAATTCTTTGAGTTCTTTTGCCATTGCAATATATTATGATTGTTATTTACTCTTAATTAAAACCTTGCAAAGGTAATAAGAAACCAAGTGAATAGCACCACTTGCTCCGATGATAATGGCTGTAACAGACGAAGAAAGCCCCTCGTATCACTACGAAGGGCTCACACATAACACAATGATATGAAAAAAAACTTAAGAGGCCTCCCACAGGCACGGGGAGGTTGTCGCTAGCCCTTGGGCTGAATGTCTAGACGTACGGGGCGGATCATATTCTCTGGTGAGAGGATTGTATCCAGCTCCTCCTTGGTCAAGATGCCATGTTCGAGCACAAGGTCATAGACTCCTCGACCTGTTTCCATTGCTTCTTTGGCAATCTTAGTAGAGTGCTTGTACCCGATGATTGGGTTGAGTGCAGTGACGATGCCCACACTATTCTTGATGTAGTTTGTGCAAATCTCTTCATTGGGCTCTATGCCGTCGATACAATGGATGCGTAGTGTGTCGAAGCCGTTCATCAGTAGCTCGGCCGATTCGAAGCAACACTGTGCCATCACCGGCTCCATAGCATTGAGCTCCATTTGGGCGGCATCACCAGCCATGGTTACACATAGGTCGTTGCCCATTACCTTGTAGCACACTTGGCTCATCACTTCGGGGATTACGGGATTGACCTTACCCGGCATAATAGATGACCCCGGTTGCTTGGCGGGGATACTTATTTCTCCCAGACCACAGCGAGGGCCGCTCGAGATTAGACGTATATCGTTACAGATTTTATTCACCTTAACGGCTAGGCGTTTCATTGCAGAGCTGTATCCAATCATTTCGCTGGTGTCGCTCGTTGCGCCTACTAGGTCATCGGCTAGCTTAATGTCCCAACCAGTTATTGAGCGCATCGCCTCGATGCAGTAGCCCGCATATTCTGGCTCGGCACAGATACCTGTACCGATAGCTGTAGCACCCATATTAACGGTTAGGAACTGCTCGGCTGCATAGTCGAGATGATGTAACTCGTGCTCTAGGATAGAGGCGAAACCGCCGAAGGTCTGCCCTAGCGTCATGGGCACTGCGTCTTGGAGCTGTGTGCGTCCCATCTTGAGGACGTGCTTCATCTGCTCGCTCTTGACTCTGAGGGAGTCGATGAGCTGCTGCAGGTGTTTCTTGAGGAGCTGATGTGTGGCGTAGAGCCCTAGGTGTATGGCTGTTGGGTAGGCGTCGTTGGTAGACTGAGAACCATTGACGTGGTCGTTGGGCGAGAGGTACTGAAACTCCCCTGCCTTGTGTCCCATGATCTGCAATGCTCTGTTGCAGATCACCTCGTTGGCGTTCATATTAGTTGTCGTACCAGCCCCCCCTTGTATCATATCTACTGGGAAGTCGCTATGCCACTGACCGTCTAGGATCTCACGGCAAGCCTGCACAATGCCTTGGTACTGTGCATCGGTCAGACGGCCTAGACGATGGTTCGCCTCTGCTGCTGCTGCCTTAGTCTGCGCTAAGCCTTGAATAAAAAGTGGGTAGTCGGATAAAAGAAACTTACTGATCTGGAAGTTTTCGATGCCTCTAAGGGTTTGCACTCCATAGAGATGTGCGTTAGATATTTGGCGTTCGCCGAGCAAATCGCTCTCGATACGGAAAGTTTGTTCCATGTTGATAATCGAATAATACTAGCTATTACAACTATTTTACGATTGATTGCACAGCAAAGGTAGCACTTAAATCGGAATATCCTAATTAACTGCCTTGTTTTTTGCGTGATATAATAAAACCCGAATTTTTTGTCGGGTTTTATTATAAATAGAAAAGCGTAAATAGTTTTGATTTGAATTTAGAAAAGCTACAATTTGATACTTAAACCAAGAAGCGCTTGGTCAATCCGTCAAATTCATCAATTCTACGATCTCTAAAGAACGGCCACCATCTTCTTACTCGCTCGCATCGCTCTAGGTCAATGTCCACCACACGAACTTCCTCTTCGCGCCCCAATTCGGCCATCAATTCGCCTTGAGGCCCAGCGACGAAGCTACGCCCCCAGAAGCGAATACCATTGGTCTGCCCAGAGGGGTCTTCCTCCACCCCGACACGATTGACCGTTACGACTGGTAAGCCATTAGCCACAGCGTGCCCACGCTGTACGAGTTGCCATGCATCGCTCTGTCGGCTTTGCTCCTCGGGTACATCGCTACTCTCCCAGCCAATAGCGGTAGGGTAGATGAGTAGCTCTGCCCCACGCATAGCCATCAGGCGTGCTGCCTCGGGGTACCACTGATCCCAGCAGACCAAAACGCCTAGACGCCCCACAGAGGTTTGGATAGGCTCGAAGCCTAAGTCCCCCGGTGTGAAGTAGAACTTCTCGTAGTATGCAGGGTCATCGGGGATATGCATCTTGCGGTATTTGCCTGCGATAGATCCGTCCCGCTCGAGCACCACCGCTGTATTGTGGTACAGCCCTGCGGCTCTGCGCTCAAAGAGCGACAGCACGATGACTACGCCTAGCTCACGGGCTAGCTGACCGAATTCCTCCGTGCTAGGTCCGGGGATTGGCTCCGCTTGGTCGAAGATCTGTACATCTTCCGTTTGGCAGAAGTATAGACCGTTGTGTAGTTCTTGTAGGACGATGAGCTCTGCCCCTTGGGCGGCAACCTCTCGGATTCGTTCGCCGAGTCGCTTCTTATTGTGTACGTGGTCGGCCGTATTGGCCTGTTGAATTAGTCCGACTTTCATAGTTCCCATTTATTTTGATTGATGAAACCCTCTGGTATCTGCATCGTAGCGCAGTGCAGGCTACCGTGCTGGCGAATAAGCGCTTGGCAGTCTACCCCGACGATTTGGCGGTCTGGTAGCGCCTCGCCTAGAGCTTTGAGTGCCTCGTTATCGTAGTCTTGGCCGTAGGTAGGCACAAGCAATCCGCCATTGACGAAGAGGAAGTTGGCATACGTTGCGGGCAGGCGATGTCCGTCTTCGTCGTAGATCGCTTTAGGTAAGGGTAGGGGAATGAGTTTGTATGGCTCTCCCGATGTCGTGCGTAGAGCCAGTAGCTCCTGCTCCATACGCTCGAGTGCATGATAGTGGCCGTCCCGAGGGTCGAGGCACTTGACGTAGGCAATCGTATCGGGGGTAACGAAGCGTGCCAGTGTGTCAATATGTCCGTCGGTGTCGTCGCCCTCTAGCTCGCCGTTGCGCAGCATGATGAGTCGCTCGGCTCCCAGCACCTCGGCTAGCAAGCCAGAGAGCTCCTCCTCGTCGAAGCCTGCATTGCGGTTAGGCTCGTAGATACAGCCATAGGTAGAGAGGATTGTCCCCTGCCCATCGCTCTCTACACCGCCTCCCTCTAATACGCACATCAGACGATTCATCATCGAGACGTCGTCGGCGAAGACACGAGAGAGGTACAAGCAGCGGCTGATCAAGTTGTCCTTGTTGGCGGCAAACTTCATACCCCAGCCGTTGAAAGTAAAGTCTGCAATGGCTTTGAATGTTCCTTCGTCCGAGCTGACCCTAAAGGCCAGTGGTGCATAGTCGCGGCACCAAGTATCGTTGCTTGGCATCTCTAGGATACGCAGGCGATGCTCGAAGTGCTCGCCCTCGAATATCTGCTTGACGTAGTTTTCGTCATGAGCAAGGATCAGCAAATCCTCGAAGCGCAGGATAGCACGTGCCATCTCTCTATAGCACGCCTCTACCTCGTCGAGCATATCTGCCCAATCGCTCTCGGCGTGCGGCCAAGTGATCAGAACCAAATCCTGTGGTTCCCATTCGGGAATCAAGGTTAGTTTAGCCTCCATATAGTCTAATTGTCTTAAAGTTATTAGGAACAAAGATAAGCAAACCAAAGGGTAGGGCGTGTCATCATGTACAAAAGGCCGTGTTGCGTGTGCCATTTGCTCCCTACGGATTTCGCCAATGCCCTTACTGATTGGCATAGCTGCCCACCAATTTCTCGACTATTGGGCGTGTCGCGGCCGATCCCGAGGCCAAAAATAGGTTATGCTACGTAGCTTATACCGTAGATTGATTGGGCTAGATGATGCACCATCTAGCGCATTGTCGAGGACTCGTACGAAGTTGAGATTACACTATTTAACTATTCGTTTAGATTTTGGGTCACATTTCAGCATGTTGGTGGAGCAAAGCAGTAGCCGTAGCCGAGAAAGCATTAGGCCTCGTATTTGGCCCCTAGCTGGCTCTAGACGGCGTTCGACCTCGTTTGGGCACTCCACCTCCAGCCGAGTGAAAATAACCGCCTAAAACGAGGGTTTTGCAAATAATTAATAACCAGATATATAAAACACTCATCTGGCTAATTTTGTACTTTCATGTCGCCTTTTTGAGGATTTCTTCCCATCAATTTCTTTGGATTAGTGGACACATTGCTAAGTATTAGCCCACCAATCCGAAAAAGTCTTCCCATTAATTTGCTCAAAAGTCGCCTCAGACGCCGAAAAACTCTCTGCCCTTCGCCCCGATTTAAGCCAAATTTGCATACATTTTTTAACACAAAAGAAGCAAAGTCGCATCCCAAATCTCTCGAGTTTTGTAGTGACGCTACGGGCTACGTCACCACCCCTTGGACGGAACGAATACGCAAGACCTATTATTTCAACATACCTCGTAGAGTTGCTATTGGGAGGAGCTGCCGGTGCAAGGTCCTGATCGCTTTGGGATTCATTCGGCAGATTTTCCGTACCTTTGGGGCTAGATATTTGATAACTATGTATTTGAGGAATATTTTTACGTTTAGAAAAGTTTTTTTCTTTAGCCTATTGCTCCACTCTGCAAGTTTGCTCTCGGGGCAAGAAACACAGCTCTATTTCGATCCGTACGTCCCCGAACCACTCCCATCAGGCTCCCCCGAGTGGCTGCGAGAGATCGAGCTCAATCCGTCTGGGGTCAATTACTTCAAGATGGATTCCCTCTTCAGAGATTGGTGCGCCAAGGACATTGATGCACGTGTCAAGACTCTCGAGCGTAAGCCTGCCGTCAATTTCTACAGACGGTGGGCTAAGGCATACAGAGATTTTGTTAATGCCGAGGGTCGTATCGTTTTGCCCCAACAAGAGGATTATGCCCAGAAGGTGGAGCTACAGAATAGGCAAGTTCGTCAGCACCTTAGAGCGATCGCTACCGAAGAACGCCAACAGCCCCTTTGGCGCAACATAGGGCCTAATAGGACGGCCGAGAATAATAGAGGTAAGCTCAGCGAAAAGGATTCTCAGGTTTGTGTCTTTCGCCTTGCAGTAGCACCGTCCAACCACAATGTCGTGTACTCTGGGACGGAAACTGGGGTTGTCTTCCGCTCTGACAACAAGGGACTGGAGTGGCAGGCTTGCGATGCAGCGCACAACTTTGGAGGTTCTATCTACGCCATCGCTGTATCCCCCAGAGATGAGAATCTCGTTTTAGTTGGGGCAGGGACCTTTCTGTGGAAGAGTACCGATGGAGGCAAGAGCTGGACGAGGCTCACCCAAATCAATGCTCGGGTGAATAGCATTCGCTTCTCTCCCCAAAATCCCAGACAGATCACGATCGCTACCCACGCTGCAGAGCAGGGCTTTGGTGGCTTTTGGCGATCCGATGATGCAGGGGCTTCGTGGCTCAAGACACTGGACTTGCTCTGTCACGACCATGAGCTAAAGCCCGATGACCCCAATACGGTCTACCTCTTGGCACAGCGTGCCCCTAGAGAGCCTTTCTTCTTTTACGTTTCGACGGACGGCGGACAGACCTTTCAGCAGAGACAACTCCCTGTGGAGGGCGTTCGTTCGGGTAGATTGGCTGTGAGTGAAGCTCCCACAGGGACTAACTATGTTTATGCGTTGGTTAATGCACAGGTGACTTCCCACTCCCTTCAGGCTATGGGTGACTTAAGAGGACTGCCCCACATTCTCAAGAGTACGGATGCGGGGCTAACTTGGAGCGACCAAACCACAAGGGGAAGTAACCTACGCTTCAATACCTTCTCGCCATTCATTGACAATGACTACGGCGGGCAAGGCTACTTCGATATGATGATCGGAGTCTCAAACAAGGATCCCGAGCTTGTCATCTATGGGCTGTGCAATGCCTACCGCTCCACGACTGGTGGAACAGGCTCTGTCCACACCAATGCGATAGGTGGCTATGAGCGTCAGGGCAATCTGCACCCAGATATGCAAGATATTGCTATCGCAGGCGACGATACCTACATCAGTACGGACGGAGGGATCAAGTATTCGACAGATTTCTTTGCCACACCCGGTCAAATCAGACATCAAGGCATCTATGCGAGCGAATACCATGGCTTCGACCAAGGCTGGAACGAAGACGTGATGGTAGGCGGACGCTGGCACAATGGTGATGCCGTACACGCAGCAAACTACGGAGAGGGCAATACGCTATACGTAGGTGGTGTGGAGCAGGCCACGGGCCACGTGATGGTTAGTGACCCCTACAAGGTCTATTTCTCGGATGCAGGGCGTATGGTGATGCCCCGAGAGATGACGGGGCAGATTGATCTGGCGAACTATGGTACGTACTTCTCCAAGAAACCCTACGAAGTGCTACAGACTAATGGCACTATCGCTTTCGACCCTAGATATGCACTACGCCTCGTGATCAATCCGATCGATGATACCAATGCCTCGTGGGGTGGCCCTAGCGACAAGGTTTATCTCTCTACCGACGAGGGGCGCAGCTTCTCGATGCTCTACGGACTAGACGGCGAGAACATCGCCAACTTCGCCTACGCACGTTCCAACCCCGACTACTTCTATATCTCGGGGGCTTACGACATCTACCGCACGATCGACGGAGGCAAGAACTGGTCCGTGGCCAAGACACGCCCCTTCCCCGAGAAGACAATCCCCAATGGCATCACGCAGATTGCCATTCATCCACGTGATGAGAAGAAGCTCTGGGCCGTCAATCCCAACGAGCCACATAAGCTCGTCTATAGCACCGATGCTGGCGATACGTGGACGCCTGACCTCTCGCCGGTACTACGGGACCAACCCTTGCAGTTTGTCATCGTCGTGGGTGACGAGAGAAACGGCATCTATGTGGCTACGGGGGGCAGAGGTGCACGTGTCTACTATAAGGACGATAGCCTAGAGGACTGGATCGATTATTCCGAGGGTATCAACCCCGGTTCTCGTATCGCTCGCATACTTCCATACTACAAGGAGGGTAAACTCCGTATGGCAACAGACCAAGGTATCTGGGAAGCTCCGCTCTATCGCCCCGACTTTGTACCAGTGGCTCAGCCTATGGCGACCAATGTGGGCAGTGGCGACCTCACAGGTAAGGCCGATATGCCCATACAACTGGAGAGCTACTCGATCGTCAATCAGAGCCAAGCCTCTTGGCGTTGGTCATTCTTCCCCAAGCCCAAGAGCGTGAGCAACCCCACTAGTCGCAATCCGATCGTCGTCTTCGGCTACAATGCAAGCTACGATGTCACGCTGACAGTTACTACGCCTCAGGGGAGCGATACGAAGACGGTCAAGAAGATGTTTGTTGTGCGTGATGGCGTGGAGCATCCCAAGCCCGATGAGGGCTATACACCTCCAGAGCCTAGTGACCCAACGGGCATCAATCCAGAAGCTGAGGTCGAGCAGCGCATCAAGCTGTATCCTACGGTACAGACCTCTGGCCAGACTATTCGGGTAGAGCTGACCAACTTGCGTGAGGATGCTAAGCTCACTCTCCACTCTGCCAAGGGACACGAGCTGCGGCACGTGGCTCTACCCGCAGGTTCGTCTACCTATCACCTCACGACCGAGGGGCTTACTCCCGGCGTCTATCTCTATTCGTTGCTTTCTCGATCGGAGAAGCATTATGGTCGTATCATCATCAAATAGTTTATATGCTGCGTTTGAATTATTTTGCTGCTAGCCTGCTGTTCCTACTTACTCTCCCATTAGCCTCATGGAGTTACGCTCAGAGTGATCGAGAGGGCGAGGCCTATCGTACCTTTATTCCCGAGGGGCTCCCGCATGGTGCGCCCGAGTGGATGGCTCAGTTACTCTCGCCAGACGGGGTGGACTACAATCAAGTGCGAGCCCAGTGGCTTGAGTTTAGGCGAGCCAACCCACAGTATCAGCGCAAGACGCCTCACACCAAACCCCTTATTCGCTTCATGCAGCGCTGGGAGGAGCATTACCGAGCGTATGCCGATGCCAAGGGGATTATTCGTCTGCCCCTAGGGCATGACTACAAGGCTGAGGTTAGTCGCATCAATCGCCTCGCTGCTCGAGAGGGCAGTGGCCTCAGAGCCGCCTCGCTCGATGGCAACAAGTGGCAGATCCTTGCCCCACTGATTACCTACAGTCACAGCACTAAGAAAATAACGCCTTGGCAGGCTAATATCCACCGCCTCGGAGTAGCTCGTAGCTCGCCCAATACACTCTATGCAGGCTCAGAGACGGGTATGATCTTCCGCACCGACGACAAGGGTGAGCATTGGCGTCCGTGTAGCCCCAATCACTACTTCGGCGGAGAGGTCAATAGCGTAGAAGTATCCTATCAGACCTCAGAGAAAGTGGTCATTGGTTCGGGTGGATATGTTTGGCTGACCACAGACGGTGGGGCAAATTGGCAGGATATCACACCAGAGAAGCAACACAATGAGCTGGTTCGTGACGTGGTTTTCCACCCAGATAATGACAAACTCATACTCGTTGGCACCTCGAGAGGGCTGTATCGAACCGAAGACTCTGGGCTTACGTGGCGCAAGGTCTTGCAGACGCAGTGCTATGACATCAAATTTCAGTATGGCGCCGAGCGGATCTATGCCCTCGCAGGTCGCCCGGGCTCAGTAGCATTCTATACGAGCCTAGACGGCGGAGCAACCTTCTTGCGCAAAGATTTAGGTGCACCAATCCTCGCAGGGCGCATCGGCATCTCTTACTCCGAGCTAGGACGAGCCTATGTCTACGTCTGGGCGACCGAGGGACGATACCTCAGTCACCCAGAGGAGTTTTTCATCGGTAGGCCACTACTCTTTAAGAGTACGGACTCGGGTGCATCTTTTGTCATGAATAGAGAGGTGGCCGATAAGCTCGAGCATGGCGACAAGAATGGCGGACAAGGCTACTATGATCTGACTTGCCTCGCCTCGCCACACAACCCCGAATGGGTTTTCTTCGGTCTGATGCACACCTATTTTTCCCCCGATGGCGGGAGAACCGTGCAGAATAAGGGCGGATACTATGGTCAGTTTGAGCTACACTCCGACCAACAAGATATGCACATCGTGGGCAATGATACTTGGCTCTCGACTGATGGGGGGATTATTTACTCCTCCGACTTCTTCCAAAATCACGCCGAACCTCGCATCCGAGGCATCTATGCCTGCGAATTTTGGGGCTTCGACCAAGGCTGGAATGAAGACGTTATGGTCGGCGGACGCTTCCACAATGGCAATATGGCTCAGATGGATAGCTACGATGGTATCAGCATCAGTCTGGGTGGCAGTGAGCAGGCTACAGGGCATCTCCTACTGAGCAATCCACGCAAGGCGCTCTTCTCCGATACCGAAAATGTCATTGTTCCCGACGACTGGAAGAAAGACTTCGTCCCCTTCGGCAATATCGGCAAATACCCTTACGAAAGCTCTCAATTTGGTATTGGTCTGACTTTCGACCCTCGCTATGCCAAATGTTTCTACAACGTTCAGGACGGTGGTAACGAACTACGTTACCTCTGGAAGACCATCGATGATGGTGAGAGTTATACGCAGCTCTACACCTTCGAGGCTCCGATCTCCTCAATCGGTATCTCTAGAGTTAATCCTGATCGTATGGTTGTCTGCACGAGTCTTGGCCTCTACCAGTCGGTCGATGGTGGTAAAACATTTGCCAAGGTAACCACAGCCCCCGAGGAGCTAAGCAATATCCACGATAGTTTCGTCGCCATGCACCCACGCAACGAGCAGGAGTTCTGGATCTCTTGCTACAACAATCAGAGCGTTTGGCGCACCAAGGACGCAGGGCTGACGTGGGAGGAAATAGGTCGAGAGGCTAAGTTCGACCACGACTTGTTTAGGAATGATTTCTTCTTCAGATACATCTTCCTCACGGGTAACGAGAAGAACGCTGCCTACGCAATAGTCGGAGCTATCCGCCCCTACAATGCAATCAATCTACAGCTACGTAGCCGCATCGCCTACCGAGATGACACAACCAAGGGCTGGGTAGACCTCTCCGATGGCTTGCCTTATGGGCTGTCGATCAATAAGCTATTGCCATTCTATAAGAAGGGTGTACTGCGCCTAGCCTCAAGCAATGGTATTTGGGAGCGTCCACTGGTAGATCCGCACTTCCGCCCCGTCGCTCAGCCTATTATTCTCAATAGTGGTACAGGAGAGTTTGCTACGACCAATGAGGTCGAGCTGGACAGCTACTCTATCGTCAATCAAGAAGATGCCCAGTGGAGCTGGAGCTTTAGCCCTGCTCCGCTACACGTGAGCGATCCGCATGCACGCAATCCTAAGATCCGCATTGCACCTAATACGACCTACGATGTCACGCTCACGGTTACCACTCCTCAAGGTAGCGATACCAAGATGGTGAAGGGTATGATCATTGGTAAGGCTACTGTACCGCCCTATACCGACCCAACCAATGCGCAGGAGGTAGAGATGATGGCCAAAGACTTCGTGCTTCGCCGCCACCTAATCCGCCAAGGCGAGCAGATTGCGCTCTCTTTCGGCGGTCTGACCCGCCCTATAGTCCTACACATCTACGACATTCAGGGGCGTGAAGTGATGCGAAGCGAGCTATCTCCTAGAGCAACGAGCCACCTCGACACCTCTAAGCTACCTGCTGGTGCGTACATCTATACGGCAGAGAGTGTAGAGATCAAGAAAAGCGGACGCCTGCTGATCCACTAGACTTAGTAGACACCCTCAAAACAAAGCGAAGGGGCTGTGGCAAGATTAGATTCTGCCACAGCCCCTTCGCTTTGTTTTAATTCTAGATTTGTCGAAAGGTCAAGGTTAAAAACCTTATCAAAGCACGTATTATTGGGTGCATCTGCACCCAATAATACGTGCTTTTGCACCCAGTATGAGGTGCAACACGATGCTTTTTCCTTTCAAAAAATGGCGTTAGACGAAACACAATCTTTGCTTTTGGGCTGATTGATGCCTAGAATCTGTGCGTCGTGGAGAGGACGAGAGAACGGCCTGCACCCGAGATTCCAGAGCTGTATGGGCGATAGCGGCGGTCTGTGATGTTCTCTATGGCAGCCGTTACCGCCCAGCGTCTAGATATTTGGTAATGGCTACGCAGGTTGAGGACGAGCCAAGCTGGCGAATAGGTGTGTCCAGCCTCATCTTTGGCGTAGATCTCGGTTTTTCCACGCTCATCGAGAGGTAGATCGGTGTGCTTGCGCTCGGCTTGCATACGGCTCTCTAGACAGATGCGTAGAGATTTGGTCGAGAAGTCCAGACCCGCACGGGCGAAGAGCGGTGCTGCGTGGCGCAGAGGCGAGGAGGTTCGGTCGTCTAGCTCCTCTCTGCCTCGCTGATAGTTCACTTCGGCGAAGGCTGATAGCCCCGAGAACTCCTTCGTCCTCACCAGTAGATAAGCTCCATAGACCTCCGCAAAGGCGGCATTCTGTATCGCTAGCACTCGGCTTAGCTCTCCCTTGTACATCACTTCTTCCTCGCCAGAGGGGAGGCGAAAGGGGCGACGCACCAGAGCATTGGTTAGATGCGTGTAGAAACCCGATAGCTCGACCTCACCCCAAGAGAAACGCCCTCTAGCCGTCACATCAATCCCGTGGGCATACTCTGGTTTGAGCGTAGGATTGGGTACCACGACGGACTGATCCACCGAGTCGAAGATCTTGCCCATATCGTCTACGTTAGGCGCACGGAAGCCTCTCGATAGGTTGAGATTGAATGTGAGGAATTGGGTGGGCTGATAGTTGAGCCCGAGATTGCCCGAGAGCGAACCCGCCTGATTGGTCTGATGCGCATCGAAAGCCAGCGCAAAGCCCGGGTTAGTGAAGTTAGCATCTATCCGATAGAGGTTGTATCTCGCCCCTGCATAGGCCTCAGTTCCTTTGGCGAGCGTCCACGCCCCTTGCAGATACGCCCCTGCCGAGTGCCACGAGGCTTGAGGGTAGCGAGAGGCACTGCGCTCACTTGTTTTCTTCTCGATGTCGTAGGCCTCTCCCATAGACTTAACCCGATCTAGCACATACTCCACGCCGTAGTTCCATACGGCTTTGGCTGTCGTCTTCTTCAAGTCCAGATTGAGCGAATAGGCATTTACCTGCTCGGTTTGGGTGCTTCGGATAGGCTTATTGAGAGCTCGGTCGATGCGGCTCTCCTCGAAGTTTTGCAGGGCTAGGCGTAGGTCGATTTGGTTGTAGAGGAGGCTGGGCATCGTGTGGCTCAAGTGAAGTAGATTCATCATCCACTTCTGCGGGCCATAGCTCCACTCTGCGTAGCGAGGTAATCCCTTACGCAGACGGTTGTGGCGGTCGTAGCGACCATAGGGCGAGCTCTCTGAGAGATGAAAGGCGTACTCCATCTGCCAAGCATCGGAGGGCTTGTACAGAATCTTCTGCATGATGTTGCTTTGGCTGTAGGCTGAGGGGGTCTGTACCCGTGGGTCGGGGTTGTCGAGTACGAGATCCGCTTTGTGATCCGCTCGGCGCACGACGAAGGGCTTGAGGTAATCCTCTGGGCCGTAGCTCCCTTGCTTGAGATCGCCGAACTCGAAGTTGCTGATGCTCGTTAGGAAAGCCCATCGGCGCAAGCTGATCTGGAAGTCGAAGTGCCCCGTACGTTCGTTATTGGCAGAGGCGTATCGGGCCGAAGTGGATCCCGATATGCTGATGAGGTGGCGACCGCTGAGCTTGGGCGATAGAGTCCGAAAGTCCATGACACCGCCGATGGCATCGCTACCATAGAGTACAGAACCAGAGCCGAAGAGTACCTGCGCCTGCTCCATGGCTAGAGGATCTAGGGAGATCACATTGTGGATATTGCCCGAGCGGTAGATCGCCGTATTCATACGCACCCCATCGACCGAGTAGAGCAGCCTATTGGTGGCAAATCCTCTGATCATCGGGCTGCCGCCGCCCTGCTGACTTTTCTGTATGTAGACACGTCCCGAACTGCCAAGCAGGTCAGCCGTAGTCTGAGGCTGATAGAGGGAGAGTTCTTTGGGGTCAATGCTGATGCGCCCTGCCTTCCATGCTTCGGCCAGTGGGCTGGGGGGAGGAGCTTGTACGAGTAGTTCGTCGAGCTTGATGCTATGGGTGTCGCTCTGTCCAAAAGAGGGCAGAGGGGTTAGAGCCATTAGGGCGACCCCGATAGCAGTGAGTTGATGTTTTGTAGTCATTTCGTTAGCAAATAAGTTTGGTTAATTCATCGCTGTGTGGGCCACAAAGTTAAAACAATCTGCCTGCTTGACTATCAACTAGCTAATCTTCTCCAGTAGCAACGTAGCCCGCTGCATTGAAAATTGATAGGTCTTGCGTATTCGTTCCGCACGAGGAGCGTTGACGCAGCCCATAGCGTCGCTATAAAACTCGAGAGATCTAGGATGCGACTTTGCTTCTTTTGTGTTAAAAAATGTATGCAAATTTGGCTTAAATCGGGGCGAAGGGCAGAGAGTTTTTGCGCGTCTGAGGCGACTCTTGAGCAAATTGATGGGAAGACTTTTTCGGATTGGTGGGCTAATGCTTAGGAATGTGTCCACTAATCCGAGAAGATTGATGGGAAGAAATCCTCAAAAAGGCGACATGAAAGCACAAAATTAGCCAGATGAGTATTTTATATATCTGGCTATTAATTGTTTGTAAAATCCTCGTTTTAGGCGGCTATTTTCACTCGGCTGGGGTAGAGTGCCCAAACGAGGTCGAACGCCGTCTAGAGCCAGCTAGAGGCCAAATACGAGGTCTAATGCTTTCTCCCTCCACATGAGCAGCAGCTTCCCACCAATACTCCGATAATTGAGCTAAAATATAAATCTAACTCCCCCGTCTGTATGAATCTGTAAAAGGCTCCAAACCTCTACATTAGATAGGCTTTAACATACCTAAATACAAATGTTTAAGTTTGCTCTATCCGTGTGGTGGTGAGGCTTTGAACGTCGACCACGAATTAAATAAGGAAATAAATAGCTATTAAATGAAAAGTATTATTTATCTTTGAGGCAGAAAAGAAACTTTTTGAGTAACTAAAACAAGAAAACTATGAGTCGTGCGAAGAAAACAATGCAGATGAGTGACAATTTGGTCCTTCTGAAGGGTCTACTCTCCGACATCGTGCGTCAAGATCTTGGTCAGGAAGTAAGCGACAAGATAGACTCTATCCGTCGCCTTGCAGATCAGGACGCTACCGATGGCACCGTACCATCGCCCCAGCTACTAGAGGCGATTGCCTCTCTCTCCGATAGAGAGCTGCTCTATGTGGCACAGGCCTTCAACCAATCACTCAACCTAATCAATACAGCCGAGCAGCTCAACCTGATCTCCGAGCAGGCTCTAGGGCGAGATAATCCCATACAGTTCATTCGCCTCTGTGAAGATCTCAAAGCCAAAGGCGCAAGCCGAGAGGAGATCATCAAGGCACTCGAGCAGCTCTCGATAGACCTCGTACTCACGGCACACCCCACAGAGATTAACCGCCGCTCGCTCATCAACAACCTCAACGAAACGAGCGACTGCCTAGACCGACTAGATCGTGCAGATCTCCCAGACTACAAGCGAGCTCAGCTCATGCGTCGCCTGCGTCAGCTCATTGTGCAGTACTGGTACACCGACGAGATCCGCAAGCGCCGCCCCACGCCCGTAGAGGAAGCCAAGTGGGGCAACGATGTGATCGAAACGAGCCTCTGGTATGCCGTGCCTGAGTTTATCCGTGAGCTCAATGTGCAGCTAGAGGCAATGCTCGAGGGCTACACCCTGCCCATAGATGCATGTCCTATCCAGTTCACCGCATGGATGGGTGGCGATAGAGATGGCAACCCCAACGTCACAGCCAGTGTGACGCGAGAGGTGCTCCTACAGAATAGACGTCGTGCAGCTAAGCTCTTCCTCGTAGACATTGAGGTGCTAGTCAAGGAGCTATCCATGAGCTACTGCACCGATGAGTTCCGTGCCTATATCCAAGACGACGAGGTGCAGGAGCCCTATCGTGAGCTGATGAAGCGACTACGCACTCAGCTACGCAATACTATCGCCTACATTGATGAGCGACTCGAGGGTAGCACGCAGCCTATCCCTACCGATGTGATCTGGGACGATAGCCAACTCTGGGAGCCACTGATGCAGTGCTACCGCTCTCTCGTGTCGTGCGATATGGAGAGCATCGCAGGGGATAAGCTCACCGACACGCTTCGCCGTGTGCGTGCCTTCGGCGTTACTCTGGTCAAGACCGACGTGCGCCAAGAGAGTAGCCGACACACCGAGGCTATCTCCGAGCTACTGCGCTACCTAGGTCTAGGGGACTATGCCAGCTGGAGTGAGGAGGAGAAGCAGGCGTTCTTGATACGAGAGTTGGCCTCTCGCCGTCCGCTGATCCCCGCAGGTTGGCAGCCTAGCCCCGAAACAGCCGAGGTCATCGACACGTGTCGTGTGATCGCCGAGACACCCGAGGGGGTTATCCCCGTATATCTGATCTCGATGTCGCAGACACCATCGGATATCCTAGCCGTACACCTGCTACTCAAAGAGACGAACTGCCCCTATCGCCTAGGAGTAGGTCCACTCTTCGAGACCCTCGAGGACTTGGAGAATGCGGCAGATGTTATGCGTCAGCTCTTCTCTATCGGCTGGTATCGTGGCATCATCGGTAACAAGCAGATGGTTATGATCGGCTACTCCGACTCGGCCAAGGACGCAGGGGCTCTGGCAGCAGGCTGGGCTCAGTACTGCGCACAGGAGGCTCTGATCAAGGTTTGCGACGAGGCAGGAGTACGCTTGACGCTCTTCCACGGTCGTGGTGGTACGATCGGTCGAGGTGGAGGCCCTGCCAAAACGGCTCTATTCTCTCAGCCTCCCGGTTCGCTGCGTGGCGGTCTGCGTGTGACGGTACAGGGCGAGATGATTCGCTTCAAGTTTGGTCAGCCTGCATTGGCTATCCGCACTCTTGGGCTCTATCTAGAGGCTATCCTCGAGGCTAACTTGCTCCCACCACCTGTGCCACAAGAGGAGTGGCGTGAGGTCATGGACGAGCTGCGTGATGCATCGTGTGCTATTTATCAAGGCGTCGTTCGTGGCAACGAAGACTTCATTCACTACTTCGACCAAGCCACTCCGATCTCCGAGCTCTCCAAGCTCCCTATGGGCTCTCGCCCTGCTAAGCGCCGAGCAGCGCCCACGATCGACAACCTCCGAGCTATTCCGTGGATCTTCAGCTGGTCGCAGAATAGACTAATGCTCCCCGCTTGGCTCGGAGCTGGGGAAGCACTCCAGCAGGCGCTTGAGGCTGGCAGACGAGATCTGCTAGAGCGTATGTACCGTGAGTGGCCATTCTTCAATACCCGCATTAGTATGCTTGAGATGGTGTATGCCAAGTCGGATATCGCTGTGGCGGCCTATTACGATCAGCTGCTCGTAGCCGAGGAATACAAGTACCTAGGACAGGACCTGCGTGAGCGCCTAGTGCGTGACACCGCTACGATCCTCTCTATCTCGCACGACCGCACACTTATGGAAGATGTGCAGGGCGGTGCAGCGGAGAATGTTGCTGTGCGCAATAGCTTCGTCCTACCGCTCAACCTGCTACAAGCCGAGCTGCTCAAGCGTTCTCGCTCTACCGAGGACTATTCGCAGGACATCGAGCAGGCGCTTATGGTGACGATCTCGGGCATCGCAGCGGGCGTGCGCAACTCTGGTTAGCAGACCTACATAGAGTGCAGTGGGGTAGAGCCAAGGCTTTCACTATCTCTGCCACATAGACCGATCCCCCAATCAAGCGGAGCCCAAGGCTCTACACGGTTGGGGAATCGGTCTATCCGCATGTATGCTCTATCGTCCGCAACTTAGCTGGAAGGGGCAGTACCTGCAATGCTCAAGGTCTTGGCACTGAACGAAGGGCTGCTCTAGATCGAAGACACCACGCAGCAGATCTGTCAAGGTATCTAGATACTCTTGCCGATAGTCGGCATAGTCGGCTATGATGACTGCACCTTTTCGTGAGCCGAAAGTGACGTACGGACTATAGTTTTTGCTCTGTGTTCCCATCTCTTTTAGGCGCATAACCCCCGGCTGTATGGCGTAGCTGGGCATCTTAGGCAGTATGTTGGCCTTATTCTGCCAGAGTAGCTCGCAGTAGAGTAGTGTTTGTAGTACGGCTTTCATCTCCGTCTTGGTCGTGAGCTCCTCCCAAGAGGTGAATTTCGGTTCTTTGTCTTGGCCCGTTTTGTAGTCCAAGACCCGCACACGAGGGATAGGATCATCCTCGCCCTGCACGATGTCCAGTCGGTCTATATCTCCCTTGAAGTTGATTTGCACGCCATTGCCTAGGTCTATTCGAGCCACTAGATGGGCTTCGCTCTCTAGATATGTGATTGGCTCGTGTGTGGCGTCGTAGGCGATGATGCTGCGTGTATAGGTAGCGATCATATCGCAGTATAGCTTGTCTAGGGCAGATGCTTCCTGCTTCCCGTACTTATCCATGTAGAGCTCGGTGACGATGCGGTCTATCTCTGTATTACCCTTCTCGAGTAGACGCTCCAGATGATCCACAGGTATTGGCTTGCCGCCTGTGTAGGGCTTGTAGACCTCCTCCATTGTGGCGTGCAGGATACTCCCAAACTCATTGGACGCCATTAGCTCTTGTGGCTCTTCCTCCTCATAGATCTCGAGGATCGCCTCGTAGTAGAAGCGTAGAGGACAGCTGATGTAGGTAGCCAGACGACTGGCCGAGAGGGCACGTCCGCCCGAGGCTGTGTCGCGAGAGAAGAGGGATAGCCTACGGGCTACCTCGGGCGACTGCTTGGAGATTACGATAGGCTCCGCTGGGGTCCTGCGTGGTGTGGACTGAGCCACACGTCTGTTTATGGGCACGCCATAGAGTAGCTCGAGCTGATGAATGTAGCGACTCTCCTCGCCCTTGCCTCCCATGGCATCATCTTGGCCGTAGATGAGGATTAGCTCCTTGGCCTTGGCGATGGACTGGTAGAAGCGATACGCCTCGGTAGCGTCTTGCCACTGACTCGTAGGCAGGCGATATCCACGCCTCAGGGTCTGAGGGATAAGTGTGGCTTCGTGCCCACTGCGAGGCATTTGTCCCTCTTGTGCCGAGAGGTAGATCAACCTAGGGAAGTGTAGCGCACTGCTCTCTCTAAGCCCCATGACCTGCAATCCTCGCAACGGATCCCCCTCAAAAGGAATGGTTATCCCTCTGACCAAACCCTCCAATAGCCTGATGACAGAGGACAGAGGCATGCTGTCTAGAGCATATTGCTCGGACAAGCCTCTCAGACGATTGACGAGGCGAATGTAGTGGTGTATAAACTCGGCATCGAAAATGCTGATCTCTACTCGCCCATCGTCCTGAGTGACCGCTATATCCTCTGCGTGCTCCCTGCTCTCTGGTAGGCGAGAGCGGTCCATGAGCCCCTGTAGAAATTCTTGTAGATCGCCAAGAAACTGCCCTGCTCTCTCACTCGGGCGTAGCAGTATCTCGACGAGGCGCATGAATTGGCCCTGCTGCTCTGTGCCCTCGTCTTGGGCGCAGAGCTCGGCTTGCTCCATGATCCAGCTGGTCGATATGTGGTAGTTCTTTTGCCTGCGTATGGCGTCCGAGAGCTCAATGAGCTGGGGGTATCTCTCGCCTAGTAGATGTATGCTGAGCAGGGCGATGAGCTGATCGGCTCGGTAGCTACGATGATCATGGGAGGAGAGTAGCAGGCGGATCCAGCGGCTCATCAGCACCGCTACGGGAGTTCGGTTGAGTGGGTAGCCCAGCGTGATGTTCAGATGCTGGTATGCGGTAGGGATAGAGCTCACCGTGGGTAGCAGTAGCTGTTCGCTAGGCAGTATCATAGCCGTCGTGAGCTCGCTGGGGTCGTCGCTTAGTACACCGAGCTCACCCAAGATATGGGGCAGAGCTTTGACCTGCGAGATCGTACTGGCACAGCTGATGACCTCGACTTGCTGTGGCAGATACCGAGCCCCCTGCTCTGCCAGCCAACTACCCTGTACCTGCCCCAGTAGCTCTTTGTTCTTGAGAAGGACCTTACTGGCGAGGTGCTTGCTATCGCTGAGGATATGTACCTGCTCGTCCCAGCAAAACTCGGCGTAACCTCGGCGGCGGAGTGCTCGAAAGAGCTTAAACTCGGCAGGAGTAATGTCGAATAGGCCGACGAAGACGATACGTGTCTGCTCTCCTAGGCCGTCTACCAAATCTACGGCACGCTCTGCTACTTGTCTATATATCCGTCCCTCGTAGCCACAGTCTGTGGCTTCTAGGCGCTCGTTGAAGCGCTGGTAGAGGGGCCATAGGCTCTGCCAGAAGTCTACGAAGCTACGGCGATAGTCTACACGCTCGCCTTCGTCCATAGCCGAGAGGTTCCTAAATCCATTCCAGAAGCTCTCGATGAGCTCGAGCGTGTCGGGCTCCATATAGCTGAAGTCCTCTTGTATCTCTCGGTAGTCGGCTAGGTTGGCATATAGCTCCTTGGCAGAGATGAGGTGCTGGTCTAGCAGGTCAAAGTCTTTGATGATGATATTGCCCCAGTACAAGAAATCCTCGAAGGGCTCTACCTCCTCCGCATTTGCCTCCTCTTGGCGGCAGCGATAGAGCTCGAATAGCAGAGCCGTGCGGTCTAGGACACGTATCTCGGGTAAAAGGCCTTGGACAAACTCCCCCACGGTCTGGCATTTGGGGGCAAACATAGGCGAGGGGGCTATGCGCCCTAGATAGTGCCGGAAGAATAGTAGAGATCGGCGAGAGGGGAAGACGAAGCGGTATTGTAGAGCGTCCGTCTGAGCTAGACTCTGACTGTTCTGTATTAGCCGCTCGCAGTAGTGAGCTGCTACTTGCTCTAGGAAGGGTTTCATCGAGATAGGTGTCCTTATTTATTGTGATACTCAAAGAAAAGGCTTTTTGATCAAATGATGAAATGCTTATCCAAACGAGAGGAGAGGCTCGTATGGCTAGGTATTTTATCGCTCGATCTTCATCTTTTTGGTTAAGGAGTGTAAACGTATTACTGAAGAATTTGAGAGAATAACAAGGATATTGATAAAGGTTGATGGAGCTTTGCCCAAAATGGAAGGACTGATTTTGGGCGATTTATGGGCTAATCCCCTGAGCTGTGCCCACTGATCCCAAAAGATTGATGGGAAGAAATCCTCAAAAAGGCGACACGAAAGCATAAAATTAGCGAGAGATGAATTTTATACATCTGATTATTAGCTGTTTACGAAAGACTCGTTTTAGGCGGTTGTTTTCGTTCGGCTGGGGCGAAGTGTCCAAACGAGCAAGCGCACGATATAGAGCCTTCTAGAGGCCAAATATGAGGTGTAGCCTTTTCGCTTGGTTCTCTAGTCACTCGCCTAGATATATGCTCAAACGTCGCTAGAGATGTAAAAAATTTTCATTGCTATTTGATGCAAATGCTCAGGCAGATATTTGATCTCTTCCGAGCTCCTCATCTGCCTTCGGCTCACGTTTGGGCGAACCTATGGGATAGGTTTAATTGCGTAAGTATGTTAAGATTTATATAGTATTATGAAACAGGTAATTGTATTCATTAATTATCTATCTTAGCAGCCAATTTATAAATCATAGTATCATTCATTTCAAACAAAAAACTCGTGAAGAAATTTTTATCTGTTCTTTGCCTCATTGCTGCAAGTCTAAGTGCTACGGCTCAGACTAGAGCTTTCGATCCCAAAGATGGAGCACTGCTAGATGGTAAGACGATCGTTAAGATGAATCTAACCGGCCTTGCTACACGCAACTTCGGCTTCTATGCCGAGCGTATCCTCGCTAAGCCTCTTAGCTTCCAGCTAGGGGTCAATGTGATGCCTACTGGGGCACTGCCTTTCGTCGGCCTGCTATCCTCTAGATTTCCCGAGGTTGCAGACCTGACCATTGGCTCCAAGTCTATTACACCAGAGCTACGTTTGTATCTAGGTAAGGGCTATGGTAGTGGTTTCTACATTGCCCCCTATATGCGCTACGAGAGCCATACTGTTGCAGGCTTCAATGTCAGTCCAAATCTATCCACAGGATCTGAGCAAGATGAGTATGCTAGACTTGCCAAGCTCAGACTAAGCGGTAACCTCAGCGCCCTCGGTGCAGGTCTACTTATGGGTGTTCAGGGGAAGTTTGGCTCCAAAAAGAATATCGTCCTAGACTGGTCTATCCTTGGTATACATGCAAGTATGGCCAAGCTAACCCTCGAGGGCAAGCTGCCTAGGGAAATTGCAGATCTGACGCAGAAGGAGATGGGCAAGTTTAGGGAAGACTTGCACGATTTGGCTGAGAATCTGCCCGAGCTCAAAGATAAACTCGTGGATATCAATGGTCGTGGCGCCAAGGTTTCGACAGGCTTGCCATTTGGTTTCTTCCGAATGGCTCTCTCGATCGGTTACCGTTTCTAGAGTATTATATCCAGATCCAAATAACTAGGGGCTGTGGCAAAATTCGATTTGCCACAGCCCCTAGTTATTTAAGATGTTTGAAATTAGTTTATTAGCGCACTATAAACCTTAGGCTCTGTACACCATTGGCCGAAGTAAAGGCGATAATGTAGGTGCCTGATGATAGGCTGGCAGTTGGGATATTGATCTTGCCGCCTAGGGTTTCGCTCTGCCAGAGGGTAACGCCGGAGAGGCTCAGTACTCTGATGCTACCTGCATGGTCTAGTTCCAGAGTTGCCTGTTCGCCTTGGTTGAGTAGGGTGGGGTAGAGACGAAGGCTAGAGTCTACAACGCCCTCTAGGCTAGTCTTCTTAATGAAGACAGCTTCTACGGTTACTGGTCCACCAACAGTGAACTTGAGGGTCTTAGTGATATCCTCGCCATTAGCTTTGAGGCTAGAGAGCTTCCAGTCTGCATCTGGTGTTACCTTGACTGTTACCTCTGTGCCCTCTACTACTTGCGTGGGGTCTTGGATACCAACGAACTCAATCTTACCTTGCCCAGTCACATTGCTAGTGATAGCATGGGTTGGAGTTTTGATAGGAGCACCCAGTATCTCGAGCTCAGATATGATAGTATTTGCTTGAGCAGATGTCGTGATGACAACCTTAATATATCTAGCCTTGAGTCCATCCTTGAAGGATACGGCGCTACTGATGCCATCTCCTTCATTAAGCTTTAGCACACGCTTATAGGCACTGTCCTCTTGAGTAGTTTCGGATATCAATACTTCGCAGTTTTGGGGATATTTGGCGAAAATATCACCATCCTTGAGAGCGAACATTTGGAAAGAAGACAGGAAATGCAGAGAGCCTAGGTCATACTTGAACGTTAGATTAAAGTCGGAGAAGCTGATGCCGGGTGTAAACCATACGTTGCTCTTATCGCCATCTGCAAGCACCTTAGGATCTTTGGTTAGTTTGAGATCTGTATCGATGCCTAGATCAAGTAATGCCTGACTGGCTTCCATTGTAACGGATTTCCCTACCAAGATGTTGAAGCGATCTGGGTCGATTACTTTGACCTCAAACTCAGAGTAGATGGTCTGTCCGCCATTGGTAAGCTTAACCTTCACTTTGGAGTTTCCTACTTTCCGACTTGCCTCTAGAGTTAGATTGATGTTATTGTCATCTGCCGTCACTGCTCCTACTACTTTTACTAGATCGTTGTCAACGGTCGCTGAGACTGCAAAGTCCGAGGCACGTTGTTCTCCTCCCAAAGAGTAGGGTATTGATAGAGTACGCTTCTCTGAGAATTTCAGAGATTGATTGGCAATTTGCTCAATTTTTTGTTTGCTTTCGAGACCATAGGCTTCAAATTCCCAAATACGAATGGTAATGGGCTGCTCTTTGTCATACGGCGTGAAGCGTACATAGCGTGCTGTGGTGGGCTTAATCCAAGCGTCCTTCTGGTTCATAGACTGTGGGAGATCTTGCTCATTAAGCACTTCTATCCAATCCGCATTGTTGTTGCTAAGCTCAATCTTGTAGTTGGAGACATTTTCGAACCCTTCGATTGGACGGCAGTCGTAGAACTTGAAGCGATACAGGTTGTAGGGCTTCTTCAGGTCAATAACTACCCAGTGTGAGAAGCTACCGCCAGCACACCATTTTTTGCTAATATCCGATGGAGCCGTGATGCCATCGAGCAGGTTGCGTGGGTGTTCCTTTTCGTTTGTGTAGCCACTCACATTGCTGATTTGTCCGCTTCTTGCCACGTTTTGGAGATTCTTCTCATCGCTGATCTCAACCAAGCCCTCTACGGTCTTAGTCGTAGTACCTGCTTCGTTGCTTACTTTGACAGTGATGGCGTATAGACCAGCTTGGTCAAACTTAAATGTTGCCTTGTTTTCTGTCGCTCTGACGAGCTTTGCTCCCTTGGGTGTTACCCATTCATACTTTTTAGGGAACTTGTTGGCATGAGCTGTAAAGACGATTTGGGAGCCTACAGTGGCGAGTGTTTTGCTTGCAGAGATGCGTACCTCTGGGGCAGTAAGATCTGGATATTTTAGGACTAGAGTAGCCTCCGTGGCAGACTCCTTCATATCTTTGGTTACCGCTCTCACATACACTTTAGCCTCCTTTTCTGATTCGTCTTTACGAGTAAACTTATCAATATAGAAGCCCTCATTACGTGTCTGTCCCACAAGCTTTTTAGACTCTCCTGAGCGTTCGAAGTAAACGTTGTAGTGGTGAATATCATCGCTCTTGGCAGCATCCCAAATTAAACGAATATCCGAGACGGCCTCTTGCAGTTGATTTTGGCTCTTGAGGTTGGTTACGACTCCACTCTTAGGGGTATAATCCTCTGCCTTAATTGAGAGCTGACCGAGCTTGAGGTTGTAGTTATTGATGCTCTTGTGAGGTTTGAAGTTGAGGGATAGCATGCGGAGGTCTTTACCTGCGAGAGCCTTCAGCGATGCTTTGGCAATAGACCAGCCGTTTTGTGTAGGCTCTGTAGTTGTGAACTCAATTGCTTGAGTTTCCTTTCCATTGATATCTGTCGATACAACGAGCTCAAAGATTTTGTCAGTGTCGCCCTTGTAGACTAGCTCTACAACTTCATTGCCCTTGAGGTTAATCTTTGTTTTGTACAAGTGAACTAGATATTCGGCCTTAGCTCTGATTGATCCAGAGACAACAAGGCTACTACCAGAGTTGTAGGCATCATCCCAGTTGAAATCAAGGTGTATGTTGCTTTTTACACCTCCGTTTTTAGGTTCAATCCACCATCTCCAAGTGGGCAGTACGTCCTGCATCCCAACGTGGTACCAGTCTCCTGTGCCACGCTTCTCACCCTGTACGAATCTGTATTTACCGAGACCTGTACCGAAGCTTGTAACGAATGGAAGGGATGTAATGGCGCTGCGCTCTTGGATTCCAGCAGATAGTCCGGGCCAAGAATAACCATTACTACTCCTTGTTTTAGATGGATCAACAGAGTTGTTTACCCAAAATTTGCTTGCATTTTTGAAGACCTCGCTCATGGCCGTGTAAGCTTGAGGTCCCGAAGCCTCTGGGGTACCAAGTAGGCGTTCTACTTTCTTTTTCCAAATCTGCTCTTCTGGGTTAAAGAGTTGGATAGAGCCGACGTGTTCGTTTTGTTTGGCTGGAAAAAGATTGTTGAAGATGGAGCCACCGCCATAGATACCATACGTTGCATTATTGATCCCGTAGTAGACCTTGTCGAAGTATCGATCTGCGCCAAGCTCTTTGACCAAAGATGCTTTATTGGCCGATGCTCTTCCGTCTCCGCCATAGTTGACGAAGTAGGATACTCCGGGATTTCCTTCCCATTTGAGCCAGTTTTTGAGATCATTGCCAATGTAGATGTTAGCATCATAGTACTGTAGCTCCATATCTTTACCTTCGCTTTTGGCTTTGTCTAGGAAAGCTTTCATGAAGCCAGTCCATTGCTCATTGCTAATATGGCGAGAGCTACCTTCGTCGTTGAGCAGCCATCCGTCGAAACCAAGGTCACGAGCGATCTCGTAGAGCTTGATGGCGTAGGGATATGTGCCGTTCTCCATAGTAAACATTTTGTCTGCTTCCTTGGGATTGCCTCCATGCTCTAGCTCGGGGAAGAAGAGTGTGCCAAGGATGCGAACGCCATGTAGGTGTGCGATATCGATCGCTGGGGCAGAGGGAGCCGTGATAAGCCCTTCGCCAGCCGAACCACCCCACCAGACTACGACGTCCATATATTGCCAGTGGTTAGGGTTGTAGCCGATGAAGTTGTTGGCTCCCTGAGCAGGTGTAGTGCTACAGTTGGGGTTCATCGTTAGGCAAGCTGCTACCTTACCTTGATACTTCTGGTCGGCATTGGCTTTGATCCCGTCGTCTTTGATGCGTTTTTGTAAAGGAATAGTACTTCTGTTGAACTTGGCCTCGGGATACTTGTCAATCGACCAGTTCTTGATCCCGTCGGGATGCCAGCATCCTCCAAAAGGTTGCTGGGCTACTGCACTCAGCCCAAGCGTGCAAGACGCCATAAGTACAGGCACAATTTTTCTTAATCGCATAATTTTTTGAATTAAATTAAGGTATAATTGATTGGTGATTTAACGGAAGTTGTTGGGTATGGCTCGCTCATTGGGTGCACCATTGGTGTCGGCGACATCCCACCAAACTCGGTCTCCTTGCTTGGCATCTTTGGGAGCATTCTCATTATTTACTATATCGGAGATAGGATAACTCACTCGTTTGATGAATTTCCCTACGGGGACATCGGCCGATAGATTGTTGAGAGGGTTGCGCAGTCTGGGGTAATCCGTACGGCGATACTCGGCCCACGCCTCATTGCCATTGGGGAAGACTGCTAGCCACTTCTGTGTAATGATCGCCTCGAGCTGAGCCTCTCTATCGCCTCCATCGAAGGGATTGTTCTTGAGGCCTGCGATGTATGCCTCTGTTTTGTCCTCGGGTAGGTGGTAGTAGCGCATAGACTCACGGATACCCTCTAGGTAGAGTTGCTCGGCGCTTCCGCCAGCATTAGCCCAGCCACGTAGGGCAGCCTCGGCTTGAAGGAACTTACACTCGGCATAGCCAAACCAAATAAATTCGCGGCTGTAGCTGAACCAATGTGTGTCGGAGAGCTTCTTCCCTTCCTTATGCATCACACGTAGCACGGAGTATTTGTCGGGCGTTCTGTCCACATTCATATTGCCAATCTCACTGCCTGTAAACTTCATGTTAGGGTTGTCTACCCCTTGGTCTAGGAAGCGCTTGGGCGTTGGTCTAAACCAGCTGATAGGGCAACGTGGATCAATGTCCGCACTTAGATTGTAGTAGGCAAGCTCTAGGTCTTTGCTCATCACAGCGTCTAGATAGCGATAGCTACAGTTGGCGACTTCGTTTTCGCTCCCACTATCGTCATCTCCTCCAAGCTCTACTGGAGCATATTTGGGGACGGTACGCATACGATCTTCTTGGCTTTTCATCAAGCCTGCTGGATGAGCCAGAGCAGCTTCTCCCTCCTTTTTTGCTCTCACTGGGTCTACGTTGCTGATGCGTAGGGCTAGGCGTAGACGAAGTGTATTGGTAAAGCGTTGCCACTTGGCTACATCGCCCTCGAAACATCTGTCATCACGCTTGTCGAAGACGAACCCAGTGCGAGCAGGATCGAGCTGTTTGCTTGCCTCCTCGAGGAGTAGAAAGATTTTATCGTAGACCTCCGACTGAGGCTGATAGGTCGCATGAGTTGGTGCTGGCTGGCACTTAATCATGGGTGTCACGGGGATATCACCGTAAGTATCTGTCATCGTAGAGAGGAGGAAGGCATAGTAGACACGAGCCATATAGAAAGCATTGTGATACTTCTCCTTGTCTATATAGTACGCTACCTTGGCTACAGTCTGGTACTCCGAAGTCCGCTCTTGGTAGAAGTGATTCCAGCGGCGATCGGACCAGTCGGCTGTATAGACATATACGGGTGAATTGGCACTGAAGTTTGGATTGTTGTGTGCAAAGTAGCCTGCGTAGATGTCGTGCGTGAGGTTGGTCGTACGCTGATAGTCATCTACTAGCCCCTGATATGTGAGCGAGCGGAAGCTAGCCCCGATTGTACCCTCGCTCTCTTTGAGTGCTTGCATAGCCTCCTCCGATATTTGCTTGGCAAGGGCAATACTCTGGTAGTCGCCCTCGCTAGGCTCTTCTGGCTCTGGCTGCGGTTTGGGCTCTTCTGGCTTGTGTATGTAAGGAGGGGTTGTAGGGTCGGTATTCAGTTCCCTAAAACCATCGGTGCAAGATATGAGGCCAAGCAGAAGCGAGGCGACAAGGCTAGACGTGATGTATTTACTGATCTGATTCATGAGATTGGCTGTTTGCTTTAGAATTGCACATTGAGAGAGAACCCAAGCGTACGGGTGTAAGGTACAGACGTGAAGTCGATAGCCTGTGAGAACATGCTGATGTCAAATCCTCCCTCTGGGCTAGTACCCGGTGTATGGCTGAGGAGGTAGCCTAGATTGCGCCCTACTACCGATAGTCTAATATCTCTGAGAGGAGTGGATCTGAGCCACTTCTTGGGCAATGAGTAAGAGAGCGAGAGCTCTTTGAAGCGAATAAACGAAGCACTATAGATAAACTCCTCGGCTACTCCGTTTAGACCACCTACGGCTCGGTAGAAACTCTCGGCAGAGATAGCGGTTGTGTTGGGCTGACCAGTTGTTTCGTCTATACCACCGAAAACGAATTCGCCACGCTGCTCTGTGCGCTTGGCCATACCCTTGGCTGCTGCGATAGACTCGGACACAGATACCACTTGTCCGCCGAAGCGAGCATCGAATAGAGCCGAGAGTGATAGCCCCTTATAGGAAAGCGTAGGGCTGATTGAAGCCAAAAAGTCTGGCTGTATGTTGCCGATGACTTTCGGCTTGTCGGTGTCGAATAGGGGAATACCATTGCGTGTAATAACCTGACCAGCTTCATTGCGCTTGTAGGACTTGGTGCCGAGAATGTCGCCGAGGCGTCCGCCCTCGAAGGCTCCCACATCGACTAGTAGGTTGTCCCCTCTGAAGTTGAAGCTCATATACTTGCTCTCTGGGTCGAGCTTGCGTACGATCGTATTGTTGTGCGAGAGGTTAAGGGTCATCGTCCACTCGAAGTCCTTGGTGCGGACGGGTGTGCCGTAGAGCATTAGCTCGAAGCCTGAATTGACGATCTCGCCAGCATTTACCAGCTTCCAGCTATATCCAGAGGAGCGAGGCTGTGGGATACGTGTGATCTGGTTGGTCGTAGTGCTATGATAGTATGTGAAGTCAAAGCCAAGACGATTGTCAAAAAACTTCATATCAAGACCAGCCTCGATAGATGATGAGATCTCGGGTTTGAGGTCTTCGTTGTATTTCTCGCTAGGTGGCGTGAAGACTGGGCCTGATGGCTCCTGCCTCCAAGATCCAGTATTCACAAGGCGGAATGGCTCCGTGTCCTTGCCGACCTGCGCCCATGAGAGGCGAGCCTTGCCGAAGGAGAGCCACGAAGGGCGAGCGTTCTTTTGCTTCATCAGCTCCGAGAATACGAAGCTGAGGTTGGCCGAGGGATAGAAGTATGAGTTGTTGTTGAGCGGTAGGGTAGAGGACCAGTCATTGCGAGCCGTGAGATCGAGAGAGAGGTACTCGTCCCAAGCGAACTGGAATGAGCCGAAAGCCGAGCGAGTCTTCCGTCGGGATAGGCCATTGCCTGCAGCGTTGAAGCCTTGTGCGGAGTTATGGCTCCAGTAGTTGTTGTTGAGCATATTCTTCGATACCCCCATCAGGTAGTGAGTCTTCTGAGACATCTCGCTCACCCCAGCGGTATAGTTGATGCGGATGCGATCGCCGATGTTGTTGTTCCCGAAGAGTATTGCCTCTGCGTTCTGTTCGAAGAAGTTCTCTTCTCTGCTGAGGTACTGTTCATTGGTCTGCTCTACAATCCCGTCTGTACGGTCTTTTTCCTCTATATCGGTGTGGTAGTAGTCGAAAGCATACTTGGTTTGTAGGAAGAGCCAGTCGGTGAAGTTGATCTTGGCTGAGGCGTAGCCGAAGCCACGCCAGCGTTGGTCTTCGTTGTCGCGCTGATTGTTGATGTAGTAAGGGTTGAGATCTTGTGGGAAGGGCCCTACATAGTTGATATGCCTGTGTGTATCGTTCTTGTAGGTCTTGAGGTCATCTAGATTGATGTTGTGCGGCATATAGATGAGTGGGTAGATCTCACCCCCAATTCCGAAGGTAGGTCTATTCATTGCCTGAGAACGAGAAAGTGAAATCTTGGTGTCAAGGCTTAGGTACTTGTTCATCGTCATGCCAGCCTTGAGGTCTAGATTGTTCTTGTTGATCTCTTCCCGAGCGAATAGACCTGTGCTACGCGTATCGCCGAAGGAGATACGGTAGTCCGACTTGTCCGTCACGCCTCCTATGGAGATGTTGTGGGTTTGGGCAAACCCCGTTTGGAAGTAATCTCTGAGCTTATTGCCGTTGAGCCCGTAGGAGCGTTTCTGTCCATTCCAAGCCTCATACTCGTGTCCGTCTAGCTTGGGGCCGAAGCTCTCGGATACACTAGGGTTAAACTGGCCATTGGAGCCCTGCCCGTAGGTGCGTTGTTGCTCCAGAGAGGCTCCGACTTGGCTCCAAGTGAAGTTGCCGTTGTAGGTAACGCCGAATCCCTCGCCCTTATTCCCCTTTTTCGTTGTGATGAGGATTACACCATTACCAGCTCTCGAACCATACAGCGCTGCTGCGTTAGGACCTTTGAGTACAGAGATCGACTCAATATCCTCGGGGTTGATATCTGCGGTTACACCGCCTCTGTCTACACCCCCGAATAGCGAGGCTCCCGAGCTGCTGTTGTCATTGAAAGGGACGCCATCGACGATCCAGAGAGGCTGATTATTGTCTGTGAGAGATGAGTTGCCTCGTAGGGTAATCTTGGTTGATCCGCTTAGTCCCGTACCAGATATGTTCATTTGTAGCCCTGCTACCTTGCCTTGTAGTGCACCGGTGACAGAGGGGTTGCCAGTTTTGTTGAGCTCGCTACTCTTGACGTCTTGGAAGGCATAGCCTAGCATTTTTTTCTCTCGCTTGATGCCTAGTGCCGTCACGACTACCTCATCGATGGTCTGTGTGTCCGACTTCATCACGATTTTCATCACTCCGTCGGTAGCAGTCACCTCCATGGGCGCATAGCCGATGTACGATAGTAGTAGGGTGGGGTTGGGCATTGAGGTGCCGATGCTGAAGTTGCCATCAAGGTCTGTCACTACGCCCTGCGAGGTGCCTTTGATGCGTACATTGACTCCGATAAGTGTTTCCCCTGTTTCATCTACAATCTGTCCACGATAGATCTTGCCTTTGCCCTGCTGCTGTTGTGTTTCTGTCCGTATGCCTTCGCTTGAGTGTAGTGAGATAGGCGCAAGTGCCAAAGACAGTGCTAGGGCTGGGGATAATAATAGCTGTACTTTCTGCTTCATTATTATTTGCCAGAATTAGCTGTTATAGTATTGAATTTATTTAACTGACTACGCTGGTATGTTTTGGGGGGTAGTAGGGTGGTATAGATCGGAGCTTCAGAATTCGTTCAGTATGTTTGCACTATCTGGCGCTTGCTCCGATAGCCTAGATTTTAGTCTTACGCCTTTCCCTAGTATCCATTCTCCGTCATTGATGAGATTTGCTGTTACTTCCTAAGTTGATTTCGTGCCAAAGGTAGACATTTACGCCATATAGCAAGCAAGATCTTCAAAATATTTATTTCCGTTATATATTTGATTGTTAGATTTATATGAAATAAATTAATTAGAAGTATGGGGTTATTTTAGCATTTGGCTAATCTATATTTTAATAGGATTTATTTGTGATAAATAGGTTTTTGTTTATAAATAGCGCTCCTCTTGGGGGTGTGTCTGATCTTTTTGCTTATTTCGGTATTTGCATCTGTTCTTTTATTCACTTTCTTTTGTCTATTGTTCGCTTTTTTGTTTTGTTTATCTTTTCTGAGTCTGAGGCTGTACATAATTATTTAGATGACTCTATTCTGGGGAAGGCTTAGTAAGATGCAATAACGAGGAATGGGGGTAGCTACAAGGTTTTTTGTTTGGATTTTTATTAGTGCCTATAAATCAGCGAGATATAAATATGCTCTAGAATCGATTATCTCGGGTCTTGTGGAGTGAAGTATTAGGCGGTTGATAAAGCCCCGTAAAACGCCTAGAAAGGGCCTTGAGCGAAGTGTGTTGGATTTGGCCGGCTGTCTAAGGGCGTTTTCGGACCTTTGTATTGAGGGATAGCACTCGGTAGCTGGTATTTGTTTCTCTGTTTGATTGGCAAATTGAGCGTTTCATCTTTTCTGTTAATATATGTAGATTTTCTGTGCGTAGGTTTTGGAGTGATCTGGAGGAATTTTCGTGAGCTTGGTTGGTGCTTCTTGAGAATTTGAAGGACTGATTCGTTGAGATTGAAGGATTAATCCTCTTAGATGTGTCCACCAATTTCAAAAGATTGATGGGGAGAAATAGTAAAAGATGACCGCTATTTTGTGGGATTTCTTGCTTCTGTTCTTTTATGTACTTGGTATATAGGGTTTTACTTTCTCTTTATGCTTGGGGAGATCTTTTCGTACAGCTATGTGAGATGCTCAAATGGGTCTGAGTGCTATATGGGGCTTGCTAGGGGGTAAATATGGGGGCTGCGCTTTTGTTCTCTCCTGCGGCTTTGTTTTCCCATCAATATGCTCACAGGTGATCTAAAATATAAATTTTGCCTCTCGGTGGGCTTGCTGTTTTTTGCGGCTTGTTTGTTGCGACGATTATATATGCTTTAGGGGAGAGATACGGGGGGAGTTCGTGGCAAAAGGCTAACTTTGTCGTAGAAGGATATGATCCGCTCGAGTTATGACACTAGACGAAATCAAACAAATACTCCCGACGCTGCCCGAGTCCCCCGGGTGCTACAAGTATCTCGATGACGAGGGTAGGGTGATTTATGTGGGTAAGGCTAAAAATTTGCGCAAGCGAGTCAGTAGTTACTTCCAGAAAGATCTGCCCAATGCCAAGACGAAGCTACTCGTTCGCCAGATTAAGCAGATTGAGTATGTCGTGGTAGAAACCGAGTCCGATGCTCTGATTTTGGAAAATGCACTCATCAAAGAGCATCAGCCTCGCTATAATATCCTTCTTAAAGATGGTAAGACTTATCCCGAGATTATCGTTAAGAATGAGCCTTTCCCTAGGGTTTTGGTGGAGCGTCGTGCCAGTCGAGATGGCTCTCTGCGCTTCGGGCCATATCCGAGTGTGCAGATGGCGCGTGCCACGCTGGCGATGATACAGGATATCTATCCGATACGTACGTGTAGCCTAGATCTCAGTCCACAGAAAATTCTTGATGGGCGATACAAAGAGTGTCTGCAGTATCACATCAAGCGATGCAAGGCTCCTTGTATCGGAGCGCAGGCTCGTGCCGACTATGATGCCAATATTAGAGAGATTGTTAGTTTGCTGCGTGGTGACCTCTCCACGGTTATTGAGCTATATCGGGAGGAGATGTTGCGCTTGGCCGAGGAGCTTCGTTTTGAGGAAGCTCAGGTCTATAAGGAGCGTCTAGAGCACTTGGAGCAGTATCAGGTCAAGCATACTGTGGCGCCGCATCATATACATAATGTAGATGTCTTTAGCTTCGATCGTGATGACCGTAGTATCTATGTTAATTATCTGCACATCTCTCAGGGTATGGTCAATAAGGCGCAGACAGTGGAGTACAAGGCACAGCTAGACGAAACAGATGAGGAGCTACTGGCATCGATGATTCTTGAGCTGCGTAGGCGGTTTGATAGTCGAGCACGTGAGATTATTCTGCCGTTTGTGCTCGACTGGGAGCTCTCTGGTGTAATCATCACGGTGCCACAGCGTGGGGATAAGAAGAGGCTGCTCGAGCTCTCGGAGCGTAATGTGCGTCAGTATCGAGTGGATAAGTATAAGCAAGCCGAGCGGCTCAACCCTGATCAGCGCATGATGCAGACCCTAGGTGAGCTCAAGGAGTTACTCTCGCTCGACCGATTGCCCCTACATATAGAGTGCTTCGACAACTCCAATATACAAGGTAGTAGCCCAGTGGCAGCCTGTATTGTCTTCAGACGTGCTGTGCCGAGTAAGAAGGACTATCGTAAATATCACATTCGCTCTGTCGAGGGTGCGGACGACTACGCCTCCATGCGTGAGGTTGCCTCAAGGCGATACGGCAAGATGCAGCAGGAGGGTGGGGGGATACCCGATTTGATCCTTGTCGATGGAGGTAAGGGGCAGATGGGGGTCGTGCAGGAGGTGCTCCAAGAGTTGGGGTTGGATATTCCGGTGGCGGGCTTGGCTAAGGACGAACGTCACCAAACGAGTGAGTTGCTCTGTGGGTTGTCGATGCGCTCCGTGCCAGTTAGGCATCAGAGCCCAACCTTCCGTTTGTTGGAGCAGATTCAATCGGAGGTACACCGCTTTGCGATCAGCTTCCACCGAGATGTGAGGAGTAGGGGGCAGGTGGCATCAAAGCTGGATTACGTTCGGGGGATTGGGCCTAAGACTAAGGACCAGCTTTTGGCTTCGTTTAAGAGTGTCAAACGCCTATCGGAGGCCTCGGAGAGTGAGCTTGCGCTGATTGTGGGGGCTAAGAAAGCTCGGCTGATCTATGAGGCGTTGCACGTGGAACAATGAATAATCGATTGATATATGAGGATTGTCGTACAGAGATGCTCCAAGGCGGAGCTACATATTGACGGAGAGTTGAGGTCTAGTATTGGTCTTGGTTTAGTTGTCTTGGTTGGGATAGAGGATAGGGACACGGGCGAGGATGTTTGTTATTTGGCGAAGAAAATAGCTGCCCTGCGGGTCTTCGATGATGAGGAGGGGGTGATGAATCGGAGTGTCGTCGAGGTTGGTGGAGATATTCTGCTGGTTAGCCAATTTACTTTGATGGCTTCAACAAAGAAGGGCAATCGCCCTAGCTACATCAAGGCTTCTCGTCCAGAAGTTGCAGTGCCTCTATACGAGGCGCTCGGGAGAGAGGTTGAGGGTTTGCTCTCTCGGGCTATTTCATATGGTGTCTTTGGAGCGGATATGCAGGTCGGGTTGGTAAACGATGGCCCTGTTACGATTATTATGGATAGTCACGACCGAGAGTTTTAGTCTGCCTATGGGGTGTCATTGAGGGGAGAGTTGAGTCTTGGGGCTTGATCCTCCCTTTTTTTGTTGTGAGGCTTGATGGGCGGGGGTGTGTTTCTTGGAGGCTTTAGGCGCGTTCCACGTGAAACGTAGCTCTGTGTTGTCGCTTCGAGGGTTAGAAAAGGGCTCGCAGTCGGTGGATACTGCTCTATGATTAGTATCTTTGTCCAATATATTACATAATAATAATGGTATGGACGAATCAATGATACGTTATATTACGGTGCTTTTTCTGGGTGCTCTCTTTCTTGGCGGCTGTGTCGGAGGGGGGAGTTATCAGTCCGATAAGTTTAGGTTGGCGGTTACCATTGCCCCTACGGCTAGTCTAGTCGAGGAGATTGCAGGTGATCGGGTAGAGGTTATCACCTTATTGCCTCAGGGTAATACCCCCGAGAGCTATGAGCCTACGCCACGGGATCTGGCTGCATTGGCCAGAGCTTCTGCTTATCTCTATGTAGGAGATCTTGGTTTTGAACGTAGCTGGCTCAGTCGTATAGGGGAGTTGTACCCAGAGCTTAGCTTGATTTCGCTGCGGGGAGCTTGTTTACACGCAGCAGATGAGCATCACCATGATCCGCACTACTGGACGGGCATACGTGGTATTAGGCAGATGTCGGAGCAGGTCTACGAGGCTCTGCGTGGCCTCGATCCTGTCGGCGATAGCGTATATCGGGCAGGTTATCTAGCCTTGCAGGAGCAGATTGTTGCGCTTGAGCAGGAAACCCGGCAGAGGCTCTCCATGGCTCCCTCACGGGCGTTCGTTATTTTTCACCCCTCTCTCTCAGATTTTGCGGAGGAATTTGGCCTGCGTCAGCTTGTCATCGAGCAAGACGGCAAGGAGCCTACCCCCATGCAGCTACAGACGTTGATTCAGACGGCGAGAGAGCTTGGCGTGAGGACTGTGTTTATCCAGAAGGAGTTTGAGGAGAAGTTGGCCAAGAGTGTAGCCGAGGAGTTGGGGGCTAAGCAGGTAGAGATCAATCCGCTTGGCGCAGATTGGGGAGAGCAGCTACGTCTGATTACATCGGCTCTAAGCAATGAATAGGGAGGTATTGCAAGGAGCTAAGGGCGGTTTGCTCTTCTCGTTTGATAGAGCCAGTATTGGCTATCCCGAAACGCCCGTTCTTGATGCTTTCTCTTGGCAGGTCGCTCGGGGAGAGCATTGGGCAATCGTAGGACCAAATGGGGCAGGTAAGACAACTCTGGTCAAGACGCTGCTGGGGCTGCTCCCCATAAGAGGTGGGCAGCTCTCGTACTATGGCTCCGACGACCGTCCTGCTGCTCGGCCAAGTATCGGCTATTTGCCACAGATCAATCGCATTGATAGAGCCTTCCCGATAGATGCCTATGAGGTCGTTGCCTCGGGGCTGCAGGGGACAACGCTTGGGCAGAGTGAGCGAAATGACCGTATCTCGGAGCTGCTTGAGGCGATTGACCTAGTTGAGTATGCTCGTGAACCCATTGGGCGGCTTAGTGGTGGGCAGCTACAGCGCATTTTGCTGGCTCGTGCTTTGGCGGCTCGTCCCGAGCTCCTCGTGCTAGATGAGCCCATGAGCTTCTTGGATAGAAGCTATAAGGAGCTCTTCGGAGGGCTACTCTCCGAGCTCGCTCCCAAGGATAGTACAATACTAATGGTCACACACGATCTTCCCAATACAATAACTGATGAATATCACTGGCAGACGCTTGCTATCGGTCGCTGGTAGCCTTTGGCTAAGCCTTATTTCTCTTGGCGCAGTTGAGGTGATGCCGCAGGTTGGGTCACTCCCTTTGTTGGAGCCTCTTGGCCGGTCTTCCGAGGGGCTTGGGCTCTCAACCCAGATGCTTGCCGATAGTCTACGGTTGAGTCCCTCGGCGCCACATCCGCTCTTGCGCTCTATGGGGCGTGCTCTACCTGCCTTAGCGATAGGTGTCGGCTATAATCTCTACAACCACGAGGTGCGCCACTTGCGTATGGCGCATGTGCCAGCCTTCCACAATCGTTACGACGACTATATGCAGTTCGCGCCTCTTGCCGCCCAAATCGGTATGCGCCTCTGGGGGGGTGAGGGGAGTAGCCACAGTCTAGGTCAGATGGCGCTAGCCGATGTCATAGCCACGGCTTCTATGCTGACTATTGTCTATGCAACCAAAACGACTACTGGGGTGCTTCGGCCCGATGGCTCTAGCCACAATTCTTTCCCCTCGGGGCATACGGCTATGGCTTTTACCTCAGCGACACTACTGCATCAGGAGTATGGCGCACGCTATCCGTGGCTCTCTGTGCTCTCCTATACTGCCGCCTCTGCTACGGGTATAGGGCGTATCCTCAACAATCGACACTGGATTGGTGATGTAGTCATTGGGGCTGCTCTAGGCTATCTAAGTGGGAAGTTCGGTTATTGGCTCTCGGATGTGGTTTATGGTCGTAGGCGGAGCTATGGCGCTCCATACGATGGGTTGATTGAGGGAGCGGATATTAGCTTCTATATACCCCTGAGATATGGGCATAGTACAGATCGATTCTCTCAAGAGGGGCTGACAGCTCGGCACCGTACTACTCAGCTTGGTCTAGGTGCTCGCTGGGGCTATTCGCCTAGGGGGTACTTTGCGGAGGCTGAGTTGGGTGCAGACGTACACGATTGGTCACTTGCTGATGCCGAGGCTGGCAAGGACGTTGGCTTGCGAGCACGAGCCTTGAGCCTGCGCTTGGGCTGGGGGAGAGCTCTGGAGTTGCTGCCCCGTCGGTTGTTTGTCGATGCTGGTGGGTTTGTTGCGTTTAAGGCGCCACAGACGCTCGATGAGCCTATTGGGTATAGCTTAGAGAGTCGTAGAGGTGTTGGGCTAGGGGTTAGCCTCTCGCCACGCTGGCAGTTTGCCGAGCGTATGAGCCTCAGCCTCTATGGCTCCTATCAGTATGCCCCCAAAAGCTGGCGGATTGTGGCTGGCCAGAGGGTGATAGCTCTCTCCGATCCGCTCTGGCGTGTAGGCTCGACGTTGAGCCTGATGCTCTAGTCTATTTCTGCTCGATATACATACCTATATAGATCGGCCTTGATTTGCTCAAGGTCGGATAGGGGGAGGTCTTTGCTACACATTAGATGTAGCGGAACGGCCGCCCCCTCGCTTGTATAGGGCGGTTGGAGGTAGTCGATGGGTTGAATGCTTAGCCCAAGGCGACGATAGAAGCCGATCCGTCGGCTCGCCATATCACTAGCTCCCTTATGCTCGACCTCTAGCACTAGTGTGCGCTCACCACAATACTCAAGTATGCTCTCAATGACCCTAGTCCCTAGGCCTCTGCCTCGGCTCTGCTGGAGCGTGACGAGATGTTCTACGTAGACGACCTTACCCAGTACCCAGAGCGTTGCGAAGCCCAGTGCCTCATCTTGGTCGCAAATGGGCACGAAGCGAAACTCCTCGGCCATAGGGTTAAGGATTTGCTCCCACGGACGCTGTTCGTCTGCGGGGAAGCTCTCTAGATACGCCGAGCGAAGGGTTTCTAGCTCTGCCGAACTGAGTGACGAAGCTGATGCGCCGTTGAAGTCGAAGTTGAGGATCATATATGCAGAATGATGATGTTCCTATACTTAGGAATACTTCAAAGATAGAAAAGGTTTGCCCTCAAAGGTTTAATCACTTTCTACGGATTGAGGCTTCCCTAGCCCATAAATCCGCCCCGATACTCCCTACATCAAGCCACTAAACAGCCAAATTCTGCACAGATAATGATGGAAAACATCAGTTATAGTGCAGAATTTGGCTATTTTATACTACCGACTGACTTTCAGAGCCAGCAAGAGTCTAACGGATTTGAGGAGCTTCTTGTCGTGATCCTTACGTGTAAGTTGCACTTTGCCTAGGGGGAAAATCTGGTGGCGTAGGCAAATAAAGTTGTGCTACTACATAGAAAAACTTATTTCTCTGCCTAGTAAAATTATAAACCAAGCCTTGAGATATATATTTCAAGGTTTGGTTTATATATTTCAAGGTTGGAAATGTATATCTCAAGGCTTGGTTTGTAGTTTTTGTAGGTGCGTTGGCAACTTTTTGTCTATACCGAAATAACTATTTGTCCATACCAGTGCAATTTCTTCTGTGCTATATGCCGAGCTTCGGTAGCTAATTATCCTCGCAGGCTGCAGAGGGAGCCAAAAAGTCTTCCTAGTTTTGTGTACAGATATTTTTAAGTTACAACGAAGCATTATGAATCTAAAGAAACTGATGGTCTGCATCATCGCTTCAAGTGCCTTGGGTACAGCGACGGCAGCCGAGGGGCCACTGTGGCTCCGCTATCCGAGTATCTCGCCCGACGGGACGCAGATTGCTTTCACTTACAAGGGGGATATCTATACCGTGCCAGCCTCTGGAGGCGAGGCTAAGCGACTAACTGCCCACGAGGCCTATGATAGCTGTCCTATTTGGTCGCCCGACGGCAAGCAGATCGCTTTCGTTAGCGATCGTAATAAGCTCGGCGTGAATATCTATCTGATGCATGCACAGGGTGGCCAAGCCCGTCAGCTGACGACCCACTCGGGGACAGAAACGCCCCATTCCTTTACCCCAGACGGCAAGCACATCGTCTTCAAAGCACAAATTCAAGACGATGCCAAGTCTACGCTATTCCCTAGCAAAGGGCGAACAGAACTCTACCAAGTAGCCACGACGGGCGGACGGCCAGAGCTTCTACTCGGTATGCCTGCCGAATATGCAACGGTAACGGCCGAGGGAAAAATACTCTATCACGACCATAAGGGGGCGGAGAACGAATGGCGCAAGCACCATACCTCCTCGATCGCTAGAGATATTATGGAGTATGACCCCAAGGGGCAGACCTTCCGTCAGCTCACCCACAACGCAGGCGAAGACCGCAATCCAGTCTACAGTGCAGACAAGAAGCATATCTACTACCTAAGTGAGCAGGGGGGTAAGACGATGAATGTCTATCGCCTTGGTCTCTCGTCCACCCAGCCCACGGCATTGACCAACTTCACGGGAGAGCCAGTACGTTTCCTCTCAGCCTCTCGAGAGGACAAACTCTGCTTCGGCTATGCGGGGCAGATCTATACGATGATGCCGGGGCAAGCTCCACAGCTTGTGTCCGTCAGGATCATCAACGATGTTCAGGACACAGAGCTAGCCAGCCTCAAGGCTGGGCGAGAGATCCGAAATACAGAGGTATCGCCAGACGGCAAACTCATCGCTTTCACCTTCCGAGGCGAGGTATTTGTTTCCTCCGCCGATCATAAGACAACTAAGCGCATCACCACCACTCCTGCCGTAGAGCGTGGACTGACTTTCGGCTCGGATAGCCGCTCTCTAGTCTATGCCAGCGCACGTGATGGGCTATTCGATCTCTACAAGGCCGAGATAGTGCGTGAGCAAGATCCAGACTTCGCCAATGCGACTCTGGTTAGGGAAACGAAGCTATTGCCTAGCATCAAGGGAGAGAAGGCCTATCCTAAGTTTTCCCCAGACGGCAGAGAGATCGCTTTCGTCCTCAATAGAAAGGTGCTGGCCGTCTACAACTTCGCCACGGGTAAGCTCCGAGAGCTGACGGACGAGCGTACGATGCACGACGGTACGGGAGCTATCGAGTATGCGTGGTCGCCCGATAGCAAATGGATTGCTCTATCTTACGTAGCTCGTGCGCACGCCCCTTACTATGACGTGGGGATCGTAGCGGCCAATGGCGATAGCCCTGTTCGCAACCTAACGAACAGCGGTTACTTCGCTCACAGCCCCCGTTGGTCTGCCGATGGCAATGCCCTTATCTATCGTACCGATATGTATGGTATGCGCAACCATGCCTCTTGGGGTTCGCTTGCCGACGTTATGATGGTCTTCCTCAACCGTAAGGCTTACGAGCAGTACAAGATGACCGAGGAGGAGCATGAGCTGAATAAGCCCAAAGAAGCGAAAGCTAAAGAAGGGGAGAAAGGCGGAAAAGATAAGCCCAAGGTCAGCACCCCCAATATCGAGATCGAGTGGGACAACATTGAGGACAGACACGTCCGCCTGACCCCGAACTCCTCGGACCTAGGCGATGCTATCCTAAGCCCAGACGGCAAGAAACTCTATTACTTCTCGAGTGTGGAGCAGAAGTATGACCTATGGGTGCATGACTTGCGTAAGAAGACGACCAAACTGCTCAAGAAGATGGACGCTGGGAGCGTTGCTTTCGCCACCGACAAGGAGGGTAAGTCTGTCTTCGTGCTTGGCGATCAGTCGGGCAAGCTCAATCCCAAGGACGATAGCTTCAAGGCCATCAGCCTCTCGGCAGAGCTAGACCTAGATAGGGCAAACGAGCGAGTAGCCATGTTCGACGAAGTGGAGCGTGAGCAGGGGCTTCGCTTCTACCGCAGTGATATGCACGGTGTGGACTGGCCTGCACTCACCAAGTACTACCGCCGCTATCTGCCACACATCAACAACAATCACGACTTCGCCGAGATGCTTAGCGAACTGCTCGGCGAGCTTAACGTGTCGCACACTGGATCGGGTTACCGAGGCTCTTCTGCCGCTAAGCCAACGGCAGAGCTAGGCCTATTCTTCGCCCCCTTTAGAGGTCAGGACGGTCTAGTGGTGGACGAGGTGGTAGCAGGTGGCCCGCTAGACATCTCCGAGTCCCGTATGAAAAAGGGAGATACCCTGCTCTCGATCGACGGCGTGGAGATTAAGGCTGGTATGGACTACTTCCCCCTGCTCAACGGCAAGGCGGGCAAACGTATGCTCATCACCTATCGCTCTGCCGAGGCAGGCAAGACACTTGATCTGATCGTCAAGCCCATCAGCTCGGGAGCCTTGCAGAGGCTGCTCTACAAACGTTGGGTCAAGCAGCGCGCCGAGATCGTAGAGCGACTCTCTGGTGGTCAGCTAGGTTATGTGCATATCCCCTCGATGGGCGACCCTAGCTTCCGAACTGCCTATGCCGACGTGCTCGGACGTTATTACGGACGTAAGGGGATTGTCATCGACATTCGACACAACGGTGGTGGGCGTCTGCACGAGGATATAGAGGTGTTCTTCACGGGTAAGAAATACCTCCAGCAGGAGATCCGAGGCAAGGATTACTGCGAGATGCCTAGCCGACGCTGGAACCATGCCTCCATTATGCTGGTCTGCGAGGATGACTACAGCAATGCCCACGGCACACCTTGGGTCTATCAGAAGCTGAAGATTGGTAAGGTCGTAGGTATGCCAGTACCCGGCACGATGACGAGTGTGAACTGGGTGACCCTGCAAGACCCAAGCCTCTACTTCGGTATCCCTGCCGTAGGCTATCGTACTGCCGAGGGAGATTATCTCGAGAATAAGCAGCTCGAACCCGATGTACGCATTCCGCTCGATCCGAAAAAGGCACTAGAGGGTACGGACACTCAGCTAGAAGCTGCCGTACATATCCTGCTTGAGGACCTCAAAGGGTAGCGAGCGCATCTCGAGAATCCGTAGAGCATAAAGCTCTTCGATATTCCCTAAAGAGCATTGTGGGTGAAATGAATTGCGATCTACAATGCTCTACGAAGGCCAAGTCCGAATATAAGCTCGGACTTGGCTTTCGTATTTAGTAGATGTTTGTGGATATCAGGGGTGCTTAAACCTTAATATATCTTGATGGATGGGGTGGTTGAATTTAATTTTCGGGGATATAGATGATGTTTGGCTGATATTTTTCATATCTTTGACCCAGAATAAACTTAATTTAATAAATTATTTAACGATTATCAATGATTATGAAGCGTTACTTATTAGCGGCTATGGCTCTTTTGGGAGCTAGTACAATGTCATTGCCAGCCAACGCACAGGCAGACTACTCAGCATTTTGTAAGTGGGATGAGGTTGCGAAGAAGCGTGGAGGTACAGACCGCGTTGTACGTACGTTGCCAATAACTGGTGCTACTAAGGGCGGCGAAGCTCAGACTTTCACCGTGGAAGTAGCGGGGGCAAATGCTACTGCACAGACAAAAATCAACTTCGATAAGACTGCCTCTGTCCTGCAGGCTACCAAGGGGGATCAGCTGAATGTTGCGCCAACCTTCTACAACTTGCACTGGACGCACTTCTATCTCTATATCGACTACAACCAAGACGGGGTGTTTGATGAACAAACAGAGCTTGTGTCTTACACACACTATCGTAAGAATGGTACAGGAGATTTTAAGAATAGCTTAGGCGAAACCATTCCTAAGGGAGATGTATTTAATGGTGGTAAGCTACCAGTATTCACAATTCCAGAGAGTGCAAATACTGGTTTGACTTACGTCCGCTTCAAAGCTGACTGGGATAACATCAATCCTTGCGGTAATCCCGGAGCGGCTGATGGATCAAACAGCCTTTCTGCTAACCGTGGTACTATCTGCGACTTCATGATTAACATTCACAGCAAGGAAACGCCTCCTGTACCAGCAGATGAGTTTATGGTAACTGTTGAGTATGACACAAACAAGGGAGAGGTAGAGTTTGAGGATGTTGAAACTGGCGAGAAGGTTGATATTTCTAAGCCCATAGCTAAGGACACCGATCTTTGGGTAATTGTGAGGGCAAAAGAAAACTATGAACCAATCTCCATCCTCGTTAATGACGTTGAGAAGATCGGCGAAATGGAGGACACGGATTTCATCTCAGTCGATATTATGGAGGATACAAAGATCAAGGTGGTCTTCGCTCCTAAGACTTATGAATTCAAGATTCAGTTCGATAATACGAAAGTAGAGGTTGTTACTGCTCTAGATGATGACAGTCCCGTGGGCAACCGAGTAGAAGGTGGTACTAGGGTTTATCTATTCGTGAATGCCAAGGAGGGTTTCGAGCTGACAAGCCTCAAGGTCAACAACAAAGAACGCCTAAAGGATCTAGATGAAAATCACTTGATCGCAGTCACTGTTACGGAGAATACGACTGTCGTAGTAGAGGCTCAGGAAGCCGCTGCTAAGGCATATACTGTAACCTATAGTGTCAAGAACAATGAGGGAGGTACACTCAGCATTACGAATAAGTCAGACGGCTCTGAGGTTAAGTCAGGTGGCAAGGTGCAAGCCAATGAAACTATCGTTGTCAAGTGTGTACCTGCAAAGGGATACAAGCTGTCAGAGCTGCTGATGAATGGGGTTAACTTCTTGGCAATTGCAGGTGATCCTGAGCATACATCTTTTAATGTTCCCGTAGATACTGACTATGTGATTGAGGCTGTATTCGTCAAGAATACCGCAGTTGATGGCGTAGACGTAGCTAAGGCTAAGGTATTGGCTGGCGAAGGTGCTGTCATCGTAGCAGGTGTTGAAGCAGGTACTCAGGTTGAGGTGTACACCCTCGCAGGTAAACTAGTGGCAAGTGTGACTACTCAAGGAGCATCGCACAAGGTCGCTGTAGCCTCTGGTGCTTACCTCGTTAAGGTAAAATCAGCCGTATATAAGGTACAAGTGAAGTAAGCACTTCGGTAATCGACCAAACATAAAAGGCGCATCGAACAATCTCGATGCGCCTTTTATGTTTTATTGCAGAGCGATTGTGGCCGCTCTTTGGGGGGATTATGGTTGCTTGATGCCAAGCTCTGGTAGTAAGTCGAGCAATGCTTGCATATTGGGTAGGACGAGATCGGCTCCCTGCTCCCATAGTTCGTCATCGGGTAGAGGTCCCGTGTTCACAGCTATGGTGAAGCAGCCTGCGGCATGTGCCGAACGAACGCCCATGGGTGCGTTCTCAATCACAAGAGCCTCCCATGGTTGTACCTCGGCCTTCGCAAGAGCCATCAGATAAGGTTCTGGGTTTGGTTTGCCTAGGCGCACATCTAACCCCGTGACCATGCGTTCGGGAGCGAAAGCATCTGGGAAGGCCTGCTGTACTTTGCCCAGTAGAGAGGGCTGAGATGAGCCCGTTACCAGCACACGTGCTAGGCCTCCCATGGCCGCAACCACGGCATCTGCATTGGGGATAGAGGCACCACTATTGTAGCGGCCGAATAGATTGCTTTTCGTTTGATAAATCGTTTTGCGCTCCTCCTCTGTCGCCTCTCTGCCATGTGTGCGGCGAAAGAGCAGATTGATCGTAAATCCGCCAGTTTGCCCTTCAAACATATAGACATCTCGCTCGTTCATCTCTAGCCCAGCAGAGTGAGCAGTCTCGAGCCATGAACGGCAGTGTGCAGGCATCGAGTCGAAGAGTACACCATCCATGTCGAAAAACGCCGCACGAAACGCCCCCCCTTCGACACCATGTCGATACCAAAACTTCTTCAGTACTTCTTGTATTCTTGTATTCATCTATTGTTGTTGTCTTAGGCTCCTTGGTTAGCCTACCCTAGGGCCAAGGAGCGAGAGGTGCTCTCTAGCGCATGTCCACGACTTCGCAGCCGGGGAACTGTTTTGCCGTTAGAGCAAAGTAGCCCGCAGGCTGTGCGCTCTGGTGTTTCAGATCAGCGATGCGTACCACTAGACGTGATCCATCTTTGCCGATCACTACAGCCTCGTGAGGCACGGAACTACTGCGCAGGAAGCTTACCTCCAGTCGTTGCATCTCGCTCTTTGTCTTGGGCGTGAAGCCTAGGATCTCGGTTGATTTGCTGGCAGGGAGTGTCTCCACTTTGTAGCCCTTGCCTCGTGAACGTAGGAAGTGGAGCGGATTAATTTGCAGCAGCTCCTCCTGAGTTGGCTGGCTAAGGGTAAGCGTTGCCTCCTCGGCATTGTAATATGTGAGTGTGCCATTCGCATAGACGGCCGTGATGGCCCCATACTCTAGGCGGAAGCTCTCCCCTTGTAGGGTTATACGACCCTTGACCGACGATTGTTCCTGTCCTTTGTGGTCGTAGTAGACCGAGGTGAAGTCCGCCATGCTGCTGCCTACACCATAGAGCGCACGCTCGGCACGCTGCATCAGTTCGCTAGGCTTTATCTGCGCCGAAGCCCCAAGGGCCGTAGCCAATAGGAGCACGCCTAGGGCTATATATCTGCCGAGGCCACGGCGTAGCCCCTTGTTTATCTTATTCATGTTCGTCTGTTTTGATATATTTCCAGCTATCTAACGCTTTCGGGTGCTTCGATATTTCCTCTTGGTCTTGAGCCTTTCCTATCTAAGTTGCTCGAGCAGATGCTCCAGAGAAGCGATATCCTTGATGTAAACCTCGCGAGGCTTGCTGCCATCGGGTGGGCTAACGATACCCGCTCCCTCGAGCTGATCCATTAGGCGACCCGCACGATTGTAGCCGATGTTGAACTTGCGTTGGATATTGCTCGTTGAGCCGACTTGGCTATTGACCACCAGTCTGGCAACTTCGTCGAATAGGCTGTCCTTCTGGTTCGGGTCGAAGCTCTTGCCTCCCTCTTCACCCTCGGGTACGTACTCGGGTAGCTGATAGGCTGCGGCAGGCCCCTCCTGAGCGCATATGTGGCCTACAATCTGCTCTGTCTCGGGCGTGTCGAGGAAAGCACACTGAATACGTACCATCTCCTTGCCCTGATAGAAGAGCATATCCCCACGACCGACGAGCTGATTGGCTCCCGGTGAGTCGAGAATGGTACGTGAGTCTACCATGGAGAATACCTTGAAAGCAATACGTGCAGGGAAGTTTGCCTTAATCAAGCCCGTGATGACGTCCGTAGACGGACGCTGTGTGGCGATAACCATGTGGATACCTGCCGCACGTGCTTTCTGTGCTAGGCGAGCGATCGGCTGCTCGACTTCCTTGCCCGAGGTCATGATCAGGTCGGCAAACTCATCGACGATCAAGACAATGTAGGGCATCAGCTCTCCTTGATGTAGGGCGACGTTGATGTTTGCCTTGACTTGAGCATTGTACTCCTTGATGTTGCGCACCTTGGCTTGGGTAAGCAAGCGGTAGCGGTTGTCCATCTCTACGCAGAGCGAGTTGAGTGTAGGCACCACTTTGCTCATGTCGGTGATAATGGCATCTTGGGCATCGGGCAGCTTGGCCATAAAGTGACGCTCTAGAGGGGCGTACACACTAAACTCGAGCATCTTGGGGTCTACGAGTACGAACTTCAGCTCTTCGGGACGTCTGCTGTAGAGCAGTGAGGTAATCATAGCATTTAGCCCGACGCTCTTACCCTGCCCTGTGGCTCCAGCGATGAGCATGTGTGGCATCTTGGCGAGGTCAAAGACGAATGGCTCATTGGTAATGGTCTTACCGATGCCGATGGGTAGAGCCATTTCATCGAGCAGATCGTTGTATCTGCGTGAGGCCAAGATCGTGCGCATCGACACGGTCTGTGGTGTAGAGTTGGGGACCTCGATCCCGACGGTCCCCTTGCCCGGCATTGGGGCGATGATGCGTACGCCCTCGCTCTTGAGCCCCATAGCGATGTCGTCCTCCATCGTTTTGATGCGAGATACCTTGATGCCCTGATCGGGAATGACTTCATAGAGGGTTACGGTAGGGCCGATCGTCGCCTTGTAGGGCGTCACACGCATCTTGAAGCTAGCTAGCGTGTCGATGATGCGCTGCTTGTTGTACTCAATCTCGTCCACACTCTGCGCCTTGGCACCCTGCTCGTGTTCACGGAGCATCTCGATGCTGGGGCGGTGGTAATGCTCGTATTGTAGCCCGGGAGCCAGATGCTCTGGCCGGTGCGCCACCTCGATGAGGTCGTCCTTGGGAGCCTCCTCGATGATTAGACCGCTTGGGCTCTCGACGCTACGGGTTGGGGTAGGGGGCACTGACCTATTTATAGGAGTGGCCACAGGTTTTTCCTCGACTTCCTCGGCCAAGTGATTGGGTTCGGTATACGAAGGCTGCTGTGCTGGGTGCTCAGTGATCTCTTCTAGAGCTTCGTCCGCCTCTTCATGGTTACTCTCTTCGTCAAGCCTTTTCCAGAAAGCTAAGCGCTCTAGCCACTCTTTTTTCGGCCTTGGTATAGCATCTACATCTGGTAGGCGTGGCTCCTTGACGGCGGCGAATACTCGGTCGCTCATCAGTATCAGCCCTACGAGTAGGCTCACGATGAGTACGACAACTAGACCAAGGGTGTCGAAGTTGCGCTGGATACTACGCACAAGCATATCTCCCTGCTCGCCACCCCATAGTAGATAGCTGTCGGACGAGAAGAGTTTCTGTAGCGAAGCGGCGAAGATAGAGGTCCATACCGTCCAGAACCCCATCTGCACGAAGACCTTGAGCAGATGAAGCCCCCCCTTGCGATGATGCCATAGTAGGAAGTAAGTTAAGTATAGCAAGAAGCCCATTAGGAGGAAGGTCCCCCACCCGAATAGGTCATTGAAGAGCGTGTCTGCCCAGCGTGCCCCGATGATGCCTAGTGCGTTGCGGGCTTTCTGCCCACTCACCTCCAGCCCCTCTGCGTCCATGGCTGCGTTGATGAGGTTCTGATCTTGACCACCAGTCCAGAGGAAGGAGGTCATCGCTAGCAGAGAACTGATTGTCAAGAAGCCAATCAAGAAGCCGAATACTATGGTCAGGCGGCCATTGCGCATATTATCCATGATTTTCTTGGATATTGTTCCCGTACCACGATGTAGACGCTTGAAGAGTGAGCCCCCGCTATTTTTTTTCTTACTTGTTGTGGATTTATTCGCCCCTCGGGGCGCTTTCTTATTGTTATCAGCCATATTGCTCCGAAAATCTTAGTCCACAAAATTAGCAATAATCATACATCTTTTAGCTACCAATGAGTTGAGGTGATATGCTTAGCCTAGTGTGCCGTTGGGCTAAGGCAATATCGTTGGCTTGGCCTCTCGTATGGCGTATGGGCGCTGGGCATTTGCTGTCTTGAGCCTTTTGGTTAGCCGTCTAGCTAGTCAGCGTGTGTCTAAGGTAGCGAGCCGATAGGTCTATTTGCTCCGAGAGGTTTCGCTCTAGGTTGGGTGTTCGGTAGGTAGAGTTTAGCCTAGTGGGGGGTATCTGTGAATGGAAGCGAGCAGTTCTGCCACCCCATATCGTCCACTAGGAAGAGTAGGGTATTGGGTTTGATGTCTAGTTGCTTCGCCTCTGTGGCATGGCTCTCTAGGTTAGAGGTGAAGGCTAGGGGTAGCGTACACCATAAGATTTTTATTGGGCTAGGGCTTGTTGATTTGCAAACGTATCTACGAAAATACAGCAAAGATTTACGGCTTCGCTCTGCCCACCATGTATATGTGGCACCTCAGCCCTATAAGACGGAGTAACCTCAGCTCCGCTTGATGATTATTGGCTTTGCTCTTGCAAAGAAGGGGGATTTGTTCCGCCTGTCGGGCGGCGCGAAGCACACGCCGCCGCTACAAACTCGGAAAGATTTAGGGTGCGATTTTGCTCCTTTTGTGTTATGAAATGTAAACGGGTTAGGTAAAGGTTTAGGCGGACGGCAGGGCGGTTTGGGAAGATTGAGGCGACTGTTGAGCAAATTAATGGGAAGACTTTTTCGGATTGGTGGGCTACTCCTCGACGGTGTGTCCACTAATCCGAGGAGATTGATGGGAAGAAATTCCCAAAAGTGCGACACGAAAGCATAAAATTAGCCTGACAAGTGTTTTATATATCTAGTTATTAGGTGTATATGAGTTGTCCGTTTTAAGCGGTTATTCTCATTTGGCCGGGGCTAAGTGCCAAAACAAAGTCAAACGCAATCTAGAGCCTCCTAGAGGTCAAATACGCAGTCTGCCGTTTTTCGCCCCTATTCGTGTAGGTTCCCCTCGTAAGACACCAAAACCTCTACCAAACTGTGAAAATCTGCAATTTGTTTATATGGAGAAACTCCTCTGGATAGAGTAAATGAGTACCCTAAATCAATGTGTTGTATCTATTAGTTCGCTGGTGTCCTTGTCTTTGCTTATTTTTGTGTACACTTCCACCTTTTATTTTCTGAATGTGTATGGAATGATCCTGTGAATTGGATTATATCCATAATTGTTTATTTTGTTCTTTCAAGCCTATTTTATAGTTTTGCAAAATAATAGAGAGATGTCTAAAATGAACTAGTAATGTAACATGCAGAACTTGGCATACAACGCGAATTATAGTTGCCACTTCTTTTGATGTTACAACTTTGTTTAGGAGGCTGAAGAGTGCCGCTTTGATTTGTTCGTATATCCTTTTAAGGATCCGCAGAGTAATTTTTCGTTTTTCTTTTGAGTATAGCGTTTCTTTTTTAGCTTTGGTGTTTTATGAATGATAATAATATAAAAGATCGGAAGAAGCGGATTTTTGAATATATGGTTTTTCAACTTGCTCTTATAGGTAGAGAAAATGGAAGCCAAAACTTAGATCTGTCCAAATTAAGGTTGCAGAAAATCCTTTTTTTACTAGCAGCGAAAAAAGCGACGGGGGAGGATCCAGCACTTTTGACGGTGTTTGATAAATTTTATGCGCTCCCTTATGGCCCCGTTGAGCTCGATATATACGACTCTATGAATGCAAATGGATTCGATTGTATTAGGTTTGAGGGTAATAATTGCTGCAATTTCGAAGACTTAGCTCCTGATGACTTCTCTTCTTTGAGCCAAGAAGACAAACAGAGTGTTGATGACCTTATCTTTGAGTTAAAGGATAGAATAGTAGACTATCTAACTATGCCAGTGTTTGAATTAGTTGAAATAACTCACCGCTGGACTGTTTGGCAGGTGGCAATATCTCTCGCTAATATGTTTGGAGGTAGAAGCGCGCCTATGTCTACTCAAGAGATTTGTAAGAGTGAAGTGAAGGTGTATAGCATGTAGAGAGTATGGCAGAGTCTGGGTATACTCAAGATGTTCTCCAAGAGTTTCGTTCTAAATTTCCTGCAGGGTGGGTTGATGAACTTGATTGGTCTACGCCTGAAAAAGCAGAGGAGAGTTTGCAGTCGGGTGTATGTAGTATTTTGGTTTTTAGGCGTAGTTTGTTTCTAAACTACGCCAAATTAGTTTTATCGGGGGATCATTTTATTAACGAAGTGTCGGGCTTAGATGAGCTGAGTAAACTCACAGAGGAGGATATCCCCATGCTTGATGATTCTGCGAGATCCAAGCTTCAAGGAAAATTTTCCGCAATGTTAAATGATATTCAGGAGTCGGTGAAGCTTGTTAAATACCATTGTGATACAGTAAATGCTCGCTATCGATTGGATGGTCATAAGTTTTCCTTGAATGCAATATCTCGATTTAGAGGAGCAGGGGAATCGCCTTTAGGAGGTCTCGTGGATCTATTAGACATGGTCTGTGAGGCCTGTTGGATGGAATATTGTTTTTCTAATGATGATGCATATGTTCGGAGAATACTTATTCTTAAACAACAGATCCTTTTTGCAGGGAGCCAAATTAGAGATTATGTATCTGTAGTTATAGAAGCCGTTCTTGAGAAACTTGACTTCCTTCTGCTTAAGTTGTCTCATTTTTCTGTAGATAAAAAAATTGTTTATCGTTATAATTTTGTCCCTGAGATCATATCTATAGATCCTTCGATTGCATTCGAAGATCAAAACCTAGTATCTCTTTTTCTGTACTTTTTGGACCCTAGTCGGATAGGCCCTTCCAAGATAGATGAGTGGCAGAGCCAATTCTTGAAACCAGATGTTTGCATGTGGCATCTTGCATTTTTGATGAGATATTATGCACAAAAGACTCGGTCTTTGCCCCTAGTCGACAAGGTGCTTGAGTTAGCAGAGAAGCATTATTTAGAATACGTTCAGAAGCGTACAGGTCCTGAGAGAGCTCAGTATCCAGAGAGTTATAATGTAGTTAATGATTATGCGGGAAGGTCGTTTCGTAACTATATGTACAATTCAAGGTTCTCTATTTTGTGTAGTAGTGACACTTATACATATGAACAGATGAAGATGGATATAGATAAAATTCGATCCGTGCAGAATGAAACTTTTATATTTAATTATCATCCTTATCAGAAAGCGGTAGAATATACATTTCGCTATATAGAGTCCAAGTTGTCTGAGAAAAAAGAGGTTGAATATCTGGAGCTTAGATCTATATTGGCTTTTTTGAGAAAATGCTACGATGATTTTAAGACCAATGTGAAGTGGTGTGAAAGCTATCAACCATATCTCATGCAGATGCGCTTTCGGTTTTGTAGAAAAGGTTCGTCCGATCGTGATTTTCCAGTCTTCTATCCTTCTTCGTTTTGTCGCCCTCTAAACTTTCAAAGGCTTGAAGATCAGATTGCTGAGTATAGAGAAAGGATTTCACATCTAGAATATCATATTGCTCATATTGAAGAAAGAAATGATTTGATTAGAACTCATCAGAAAATTGTTGAGATAGAGCGGAATAATATGAAGGTCATGGGCCTGTTTGCATCTGTCACAACCTTTTTTGTTGGGCTTTTATCTATTTTTATAGGGAATGGAGGTGAGGTTTCTATCTTCGACAAGATGGAGTATGTAATAGCGCTGGCTTTGATTTTGGTCGTATTTATATCTCTGGGGTATTTTGTTGTGAGTAATATAAAGGAGTTTTGGAAAAGACTTGTATTTAGCTTCGCTCTTGTTGCTGCATCTGTTGTCTTGTATTGCCTTTTGGCCAACTAGAGAGGCTTGTTAACATGTGTGCTTTGTCGTATTTGCAAAAGACTTTTTTACCTCTACCCGTGTGGTTATCTTGCTGTTAGGTTTTGCTAAATTGAAAAATATGTGTACCTTTGCAAGCCGTGTGGAGTGTGCCGATAGGTCGCTTCGCCGATACTGAATAAGGATAAGTAACAGTATTATAATAGTTTAAAAGAAAAGATGCCTACAATTCAACAATTGGTTAGAAAGGGTCGCGAGACTATCGTAGAGAAGGGTAAGAGCCCTGCTCTAGATGCTTGCCCTCAGCGTCGTGGCGTGTGTGTGCGTGTGTACACCACTACGCCTAAGAAGCCAAACTCAGCTATGCGTAAGGTAGCTCGTGTTCGTTTGACAAACTCTAAGGAAGTGAATGCTTATATCCCCGGAGAAGGTCACAACCTACAGGAGCACAGCATCGTACTCGTGCGTGGTGGTCGTGTTAAGGACCTCCCCGGCGTGCGCTATCATATCGTGCGTGGTACGCTTGATACAGCTGGTGTTAATGGTCGTACGCAGCGTCGCTCTAAGTATGGTGCTAAGCGTCCTAAGCCCGGACAGGCAGCCGCAGCTCCAGCTAAGGGTAAGAAGAAGTAGTTTGCTCTCGGCTAACCAAAGAGAATAGGGTGCAAGCGCCCCGAGTCGCAGACGGTGCGGCAAACAATATTTAAGAACCAGTTTTGAGTTCGTTGGATAGGCTAAAAACAGGTTGAGTAAATGCCCTAGCGAGGGCGTTGAAGACAGAAGAAGACAGCAACCAATCGACAAAACGAAATTTTAAACGACAATGAGAAAAGCAAAGCCCAAAAAGAGACAGGTGCTTCCTGATCCCGTATTTGGTGATGTGAAGGTGACTAAGTTTGTTAATCACCTGATGTACGATGGCAAGAAGAGTATTGCCTTCGATATTTTCTACACTGCTCTCAAGATTGTAGAGGGCAAGTCACAGCAGGAAGAAAAAACTGCTCTTGAGGTTTGGAAAGCAGCATTGGACAACATTACACCACAGGTAGAGGTGAAGAGCCGTCGTATCGGTGGTGCTACCTATCAGGTGCCTACTGAGATCCGTGCTGAGCGCAAGGAGTCTATCTCTATGAAAAACCTCATCCTATTCGCACGCAAGCGTGGTGGCAAGACTATGGCCGATAAGCTCGCTGCTGAGATTATGGATGCCTACAATAGCCAAGGTGCTGCCTTCAAGCGTAAGGAAGATATGCACCGTATGGCAGAGGCTAACCGTGCATTCGCTCACTTCAGATTCTAATACAGCACGGATATGGCAAACGATAAACATCTAGAACTAACCCGTAATATCGGTATCTCTGCGCACATCGACGCAGGTAAGACAACTACGTCTGAGCGTATTCTCTTCTACACAGGTCTTACTCACAAGATCGGTGAAGTACACGATGGTGGCGCAACGATGGACTGGATGGAGCAGGAGCAGGAGCGTGGTATCACGATTACATCTGCCGCTACGACTACATTCTGGAACTACAACGATACCAAGTACAAGATCAATCTGATTGACACTCCGGGGCACGTAGACTTCACTGTAGAGGTGGAGCGTTCGCTTCGTGTGCTTGATGGTGTGATCGCTACATACTGCTCGGTAGGTGGTGTGCAGCCACAGTCCGAGACAGTATGGCGTCAGGCTACTAAGTATGGTGTACCTCGTATCTGCTACGTGAACAAGATGGACCGCTCTGGTGCCAACTTCCTAGAAGTAGTGCGTCAGATTCGTGTGGTACTAGGTGCTAACCCAGTGCCCATTCAGATCCCTATTGGTCAGGAGGAGAAGTTCCAAGGCGTCATCGACCTAGTGACTATGAAGGGTCTTGTATGGGAAGGTGATGAGCAGGGTCAGCACTACAACATTGTAGATATCCCAGCTGAGCTACAAGCTGAGGCTGAGGAGTGGCGCGAGAAGATGCTTGAGGCTCTTGCCGAGTGCGACGATGTGCTCATGGAGAAGTTCTTCGACGATCCTTCTACGATCACAGAAGACGAAATCCGCGTAGCTCTACGTAAGGGTACGATCGACATGAAGATCAACCCAGTGCTCTGCGGTTCTTCATTCAAGAACAAGGGTGTTCAGCCTCTGCTAGATGCTGTTTGCTCTTATCTGCCAAGCCCAATAGACTACCCAGTAGTCAAGGGTACTAGCCCAGATGATGAGAACGAAGTCATTGAGCGTGAGGTTAGCCCAGAGGCTCCTCTTACAGCACTTGCATTTAAGATCGCTACAGACCCATACGTAGGTCGTCTGTGCTTCTTCCGTGTATATGCTGGTGAGCTACACGCTGGTTCATACGTATTCAACTCTCGTAGCGGCAAGAAGGAGCGTATCTCTCGCCTCTTCCAGATGCACTCAAACAAGCAGAACCCTATGGAGGTAATTGGCTGTGGTGACATCGGTGCTGGTGTAGGCTTCAAGGATATCCGTACGGGTGATACACTTTGCGACGAAAACAACCCAATCACTCTGGAATCAATGACATTCCCAGATCCTGTGATCGGTATCGCCATCGAGCCTAAGACACAGAAGGACCTCGACAAGCTAGGCGTAGGTCTTGCTAAGCTAGCCGAAGAAGACCCAACATTCCGTGTGCAGACCAACGAAGAGACTGGTCAGACTGTGATCAGTGGTATGGGTGAGCTTCACCTTGAGATCATCATCGACCGTCTGAAGCGTGAGTTTAAGGTTGAGGCTAATCAGGGTAAGCCACAGGTTTCTTACAAGGAGGCTATCACACGTCCAGTGGAGCTGCGTGAAGTTTATAAGAAGCAGACAGGTGGTCGTGGTAAGTTCGCTGATATCATTGTACGTGTTGAGCCTGCAGACGAAGGCTTCGAGGGCGATCTACAGTTCATCGATGAGGTGAAGGGTGGTAACGTGCCTAAGGAGTTCATTCCATCTGTACAGAAGGGCTTCCAGAACGCTATGAAGAATGGTGTGCTTGCTGGCTATGCGGTAGATAAGCTGAAGGTAACGCTGCTTGACGGTAGCTTCCACCCAGTAGACTCTGACCAGCTTTCGTTCGAGATCGTAGCTCGTGAGGCTTTCAAGAGTGCTTGCGCTCAGGCAGGTCCCGTGCTACTCGAGCCTATCATGCACCTCGAGGTCGAAACTCCAGACGACTATATCGGTTCAGTGATTGGTGACCTTAACAAGCGTCGTGGTCTACCAGAGGGTCAGGACTCTACGCCCGGTGGTGCTACACTAGTTAAGGCTAAGGTGCCCCTATCGGAGATGTTCGGCTATGTGACACAGCTTCGTACGATTACTTCTGGTCGTGCTACCAACTCTATGACCTTCTCTCACTATGCAGAGGTGGCTAGTGGTATCGCTCGCGCAGTACTTGAGGAAGTAGGTGGTCGTGTAGATTTGATTAAGTAGTAAATACCCCAGTATAAGATATATGAGCCAAAAGATTAGAATCAAGTTGAAGTCTTACGATCATATGCTCGTGGATAAGTCTGCCGAGAGGATCGTAAAGACTGTGAAGGCTACTGGTGCACTGGTGAGCGGTCCAATTCCGCTCCCAACGCATAAGCGCATCTTCACGGTGAACCGTTCAACATTCGTAAACAAGAAGTCTCGTGAGCAGTTTGAGCTAAGCTCTTATAAGAGACTGATCGACATCCACAACTCTACAGCCGAAACTGTAGATGCGCTAATGAAGCTAGAGCTTCCTAGCGGTGTAGAAGTTGAAATCAAAGTGTGAGTTTAATAAATAGAAACTGAAATGCCAGGTTTATTAGGAAAGAAAATCGGAATGACATCCGTTTTCAGTGCCGAGGGAAAGAATCTTCCATGCACTGTTATTGAAGTAGGTCCTTGCGTGGTTACGCAGATCAAGACCTTGGAAAAGGATGGCTATGAAGCGCTACAGCTTGGCTTCTCTGATGCAAAGGAGAAGAACACAAGCAAGCCCCTTCAGGGTCACTATGCCAAGGCTGGTGTGAGCCCCAAGAGACACTTGGCCGAGTTCAAGGGTTTTGATTGTAGTCAGTACAATCTAGGCGATGTGATTGATGTAAAATTCTTTGAGGATAGTGTCTTCGTAGACGTTGTTGGTACCTCAAAGGGTAAGGGATTCCAAGGTGTTGTTAAGCGCCATGGTTTCGGTGGTGTAGGTCAGGCTACCCACGGTCAGCACAATCGTCTTCGTGCTCCCGGTTCTGTAGGTGCGTGCTCGTATCCTGCTAAGGTATTCAAGGGAACACGTATGGCCGGTCAGACAGGTAATGAGCGTGTAACGGTTCAGAACCTCGAAGTGATTAAGGTAATGCCCGAGCACAACCTCCTTCTCGTTAAGGGTAGTGTGCCCGGTGCTAAAGGTTCAATCGTCGTAATCGAAAAGTAAATGGAACTAAGTGTATTTAACATAAAGGGTGAAGATACAGGTCGCAAGATCGTCCTCGACGATGCTGTATTCGGCATCGAGCCCAATGATCACGCTATTTACTTGGATGTAAAGCAGTATCTTGCTAACCAACGTCAGGGTACCCACAAGTCTAAGGAGCGTAGTGAAATCTCTGGTAGTACGCGCAAGCTCATCCGTCAGAAGGGTGGCGGCGGTGCTCGTCGTGGTGATATCAACTCTCCTCTGCTTGTAGGTGGTGGTCGTGTATTCGGTCCTACCCCACGTGACTATAGCTTCAAACTCAACAAGAAGCTCAAGGGGCTAGCTCGTCGCTCTGCACTTGCACACAAGCTAGCAGCTGGTGCGATTACGGTTGTTGAGAACTTCGACTTCGAAGCTCCAAAGACTAAGAACTTCGTAGAGCTAACTAAGGCTCTGAATGTAGAAGGCAAGAAGGCTCTCTTCGTGGCTGACCAGATCAGCGACAATGTGGCTCTCTCTGCTCGCAACATTCCTACAGCTCTCCTTCTGAGCGCTCGCCAGCTTAGCACATACGCTGTGCTCAACTGCAAGCAGCTCATTCTGACGGAGGCTTCTGTAGCTGTGATTAACGAACAATTTAAGGCATAATAAGGAGGTATCTATCAATGAGAATTATCATCAAGCCGATCATTACGGAAAAAATGACAGCCATCACGGAGAAGATGCCCGAGCGTTACGCTTTCCGCGTTGCTCCTGATGCCAACAAGATCGAGATCAAGAAAGCTATCGAAGCTATGTATAATGTAAAGGTCGAAAGCGTAAACACGATGAATTATAGCGGTAAGCGCAAGGCTCGCTATACGAAGAGTGGTTTGCTACGTGGCAAGGTTGCTGCGTTCAAGAAGGCAGTGGTTACGCTACAAGAAGGTCAGACCATCGACTTTTACGCAAATATCTAAACTAAGAAATGGCTATACGTAAATTGAAGCCCACAACGCCGGGGCAGAGACACAAAGTTATTGGTGCGTTTGATACCATCACGGCAAGCACACCAGAGAAGTCTCTCGTAGTAGGTAAGAAGAAGTCTGGTGGTCGTAACAACACCGGTAAGATGACTATGCGCTATATCGGTGGCGGTCACAAGCAGAAGCTTCGTCTTATCGACTTCAAGAGAAGCAAAGATGGCATCCCTGCTACAGTTAAGAGCATCGAGTACGATCCCAATCGTACAGCTCGTATCGCTCTGCTGTATTATGTAGACGGAGCTAAGGCCTATATCCTCGCTCCTGATGGTCTGCAGGTTGGCCAGACTGTGATGTCGGGTGCAGAAGCTGCTCCCGAGGTAGGTAACTGCCTACCTCTTGCAAACATTCCGGTTGGTTCTATCATCCACAACATTGAGCTACGTCCTGGTCAAGGTGCCAAGATGGTTCGCTCTGCCGGTGTATTTGCTCAGCTGACTTCACGTGAAGGAACATATGTTGTGATTAAGATGCCTTCGGGCGAGACGCGTCGTATCCTATCTGCTTGTAAGGCTACTATCGGTAGCGTAGGCAATAGCGACCACGCTCTAGAGCGCAGCGGTAAGGCTGGTCGCTCTCGCTGGCTCGGCCGTCGTCCTCACAACCGAGGTGTAGTTATGAACCCAGTAGATCACCCAATGGGTGGTGGTGAAGGACGTGCATCGGGTGGACACCCACGTTCTCGCACTGGTCTCTACTCTAAGGGTCTGAAGACACGTGCTCCGAAGAAGCATTCTTCTAAGTACATCATCGAAAGACGTAAGAAGTAATTGATTAATCCAACAGAATTATGAGTCGTTCACTAAAGAAAGGTCCATATATTAATCTCAAGCTCGAGAAGAAGGTCTTGGCGATGAATGAGAGTGGCAAGAAGTCAGTCATCAAAACATGGGCACGTGCCTCAATGATCAGCCCCGATTTCGTGGGTCACACCATTGCGGTGCACAACGGTAATAAGTTTATCCCCGTTTTCGTAACGGAGAACATGGTAGGTCACAAGCTAGGTGAATTCTCTCCTACGCGTACTTTCCGTGGTCACGGTGGTAACAAGAAGAAGTAATCGGCTGAAGTAAAATCACACTTCAGGTATCTAAATAATAAATTATTAAGAGAAAATGGGTGCAAGAAAAAGACAGTCAGCCGAAGCTCGCAAGGAAGCGCTCCAGAGCACTTACTTCGCTTCTCTGCGCAACGTGCCTACGTCGCCTCGTAAGATGCGTCTTGTAGCAGACATGGTGCGTGGTATGGAAGTGAACCGTGCCCTAGGCGTACTGAAGTTCTCCAACAAGGAGGCTTCCGCACGTGTAGAGAAGCTCCTTCGCTCGGCTATCGCAAACTGGGAACAAAAGAATGAACGTAAGGCAGAGGATGGTGAGCTCTTCATCACACGTATCTTCGTGGATGGTGCTGCTACCCTCAAGCGTATGCGTCCAGCTCCACAGGGTCGTGGATATAGAATTCGTAAGCGTTCAAACCACGTTACGATCTTCGTGGATACAAAAAATAACTAATTAGTCAGATGGGACAAAAGATTAATCCAATAGCAAATCGTTTGGGGTACATCCGCGGATGGGATTCCAACTGGTATGGTGGCAATAACTATGGCGAAAAGCTGCTTGAAGATTATCGTCTTCGCCGCTATCTGAATGTTCGTCTGGCTAAGGCAAGCGTTTCTCGCATCGTTATTGAGCGCGCACTTAAGCTCGTTACAATCACGATCTGCACTGCTCGCCCCGGTGTCGTTATCGGCAAGGGTGGTCAGGATGTAGATACGCTCAAGGAAGAGCTTAAGAAGATCACGAACAAGGATGTTCAGATCAACATCTTCGAGGTACGTAAGCCCGAGATCGATGCTGCTATCGTAGCAGACAACATCGCTCGCCAGCTCGAAGGAAAGATTGCCTATCGTCGTGCAGTAAAGATGGCTATTGCCTCTGCAATGCGCGCCGGAGCAGAAGGTATCAAGGTACAGGTATCTGGTCGTCTCAACGGAGCAGAAATCGCTCGTAGCGAGATGTATAAGGAGGGTCGTACGCCTCTGCACACACTGCGTGCAGACATCGACTACGCTCGCGCCGAAGCCTTGACGAAGGTAGGTATCTTGGGTATCAAGGTGTGGATTTGTAAGGGTGAAGTTTACGAGAAGCGTGACCTAGCTCCCAACTTCACACAGCCCAAGGCTCAGAGAGACGGTGGACGCCGTGATGGCGGTCGTCGCAACCGTGGTGGAAGAAGAGGCAATCGCTAACATTTAACGAAGAAAAGAAGAAATGTTACAACCAAAGAAAACTAAATTTAGAAGAGTCCAGAAGGGTCGCGCCAAGGGCAACGCCATGCGTGGCAACCAGCTGGCCTTCGGTTCTTTCGGAATCAAGTCTCTCGGCACACGCTGGATCACTGGTCGTCAGATCGAGGCTGCGCGTATCGCCGTTACACGTTATATGCAGCGTCAAGGTCAGGTGTGGGTGCGCATCTTCCCAGATAAGCCAATCACCAAGAAGCCTGCCGACGTCCGAATGGGTAAGGGTAAGGGTTCTCCAGAAGGCTTCGTTGCCAACGTAACTCCCGGTCGTATGCTGTTCGAGATCGAAGGCGTTTCTTACGAAGTTGCCAAAGAAGCTCTCCGTCTAGCTGCGCAGAAGCTCCCCGTAACGACTAAGTTCGTAGTGCGTCGTGACTATGATATGTCTAACACTAACCTGTAATAAGCAATGAAATTAGCAGAAATTAAGGCTCTAACTACGGCTGAATTGCAGGAGCGTATCGTAGCCGAAGAGGCTGCATACACGCAGAAGTGTGTTAATCATGCCGTATCACCTGTAGACAATCCGGCTGAGATCCGCCGTATGCGTCGTGGTATTGCTCAGATGAAGACCATTCTTCGTGAGCGCGAACTCAACAATAATTAATGGGTGCCCCAATGGAACAGAGAAGATTAAGAAAAGAACGCGTCGGCGTTGTTTCTAGCAACAAGATGGACAAGACCGTTACGGTCGCCGTTAAGTGGAAGGAGAAGCACCCGATCTATGGTAAGTTCGTAAATAAGACAAAGAAGTACCACGCTCACGATGAGAAGAACGAGTGCAACATCGGTGATACTGTACGTATCATGGAAACTCGTCCTCTCAGCCGTACCAAGAGATGGAGACTAGTTAATATTATCGAAAGAGCTAAGTAATTATGATACAACAAGAGTCAAGACTCGTAGTTGCCGACAACAGCGGAGCTAAGGAAGCCCTCTGTATCCGTGTACTCGGTGGTACTCGTCGCCGCTATGCCTCTGTCGGTGATGTTATCGTAGTGTCAGTGAAGAGCGTTATCCCCGGGAGCGATCTCAAGAAGGGTACTGTATCTAAGGCACTCATCGTAAGAACGAAGAAGGAAGTGCGTCGTGCAGATGGTTCATACATCCGCTTCGACGACAACGCCTGTGTGCTCCTAAATGCTGCTGGCGACATGCGTGCTAGCCGTATTTTCGGTCCTGTGGCTCGTGAGCTTCGTACCGTGAATATGAAGGTTGTTTCACTGGCGCCCGAAGTGCTATAATAAAAGCGAATCAGAAATGAGTAAGTTACATATCAAGAAGGGCGATACTGTAGTAGTCCTCAGCGGTGCCGACAAGGGCAAGACTGGCCGTGTGCTAGAGGTTCTTGTGGACAAGCAGAAGGCTATTGTAGAGGGTGTAGGTATCATCACCAAGCACGCTAAGCCCAGTGCTAAGAACCCACAGGGGGGCATCGAGAAGGTAGAAGCTCCTATCCACATCGCTAAGCTTAATGTGGTAGACCCCAAGACGGGTAAGGCTACTCGTATCGGCCGCAAGCTGAACGAAGCTGGCAAACTAGTACGTTATTCTAAAAAGTCTGGGGAGGAAATTAAGTAATGAGCAATACAGCAAGTCTTAAGAAGGAGTATCAGGAGCGTATCGTTCCTGCCCTCATTGAGCAGTTCGGCTACAAGAGCCGTATGCAGGTGCCCGTGCTTAAGAAGATCGTGATCAACCAAGGTCTTGGTATGGCTACAGGTGACAAGAAGATCATCGACGTAGCTATCGCTGAGCTCACGGCTATCACTGGTCAGAAGGCTGTGGCCACGGTGTCTAAGAAGGACATCTCTAACTTTAAGCTTCGTAAGAAGATGCCTATCGGTGTGATGGTAACGCTTCGTCGCGAGCAGATGTACGAGTTCCTAGAGCGTCTCGTGCGTATCGCTCTGCCACGTATCCGTGACTTCAAGGGTATCGAGAGCAAGCTAGATGGTCGTGGTAACTATACCCTAGGTATCAGCGAGCAGATCATCTTCCCTGAGATCAACCTAGACAGCATCACCAAGATTCTCGGTATGAACATCACGTTCGTAACGAGTGCTGCTACCGACGAAGAAGGCTACGCTCTGCTCAAGGAGTTCGGTCTTCCATTCAAGAACGCAAAAAAAGGTAACTAAGACATGGCAAAGGAATCAATGAAGGCACGCGAAGTGAAGCGTGCTAAGCTCGTGGCTAAGTATGCCGCTAAGCGTGCTGAGCTGAAGGCAGCTGGTGACTACGAAGGTCTTCAGGCTCTGCCTAAGAACGCTTCGCCTGTTCGTCTGCACAATCGTTGCAGCATGACGGGTCGTCCTAAGGGTTACATGCGCCAGTTCGGTATTTCACGTATTCAGTTCCGTGAAATGGCCTCTGCTGGTCTGATCCCCGGCGTTAAGAAAGCTAGCTGGTAGTCTACCACTAGCCACACGATAAAGGAAAAACCCTCCTCCGTCCTCTAGGGCGGGGGAGGGTTTTTGTTTGTCCGATGTGTATGAAACTGAAATGTCGTTTCGAGGTTTCTGAAATATTTGTTTTCTAATTTTATGCGTAATAGGCTGTTTGTCATGTGATTATCTTCTGAATTCTGAAGTCCTTGTTTATTCCCCTTGAAAAGAATAGAGGATTTGGGTACTACGATTTGAGGCTAATCAGTCGAGCTTCGAGAGTCTACTTGTGAGTTCGATTATGGAACAGGAGGATTTACCTAGGAATAAGGTTAAGAGAAGGGTATGCCATAGCTCGGGATATTTGGCGAGCAATAAAAGGTGCTATGAGTTAGCATATACTAGGAGTAAAGCCTTGGAGATACCTTATGGTACTTCCAATTTTTTAGATCTAGCCTTGCTCTATGTAGAGGTAGGCTTGCTCTACATAGAGATAAGTTGCCTCTATATAGAGCAAGGTTAGCTCTAGAGAATAATTCCCTCCGATTGTATGGGGGCTTCCTATGAGATTTTTGTTTGCGAAGCATTAGTTGAGGCGAGGGTTTGCAGTTCTAATGTGCCCTTGAGGGATAGTCAGCCGTACTGAGCATTGTGGAGTGATGGTTACTTTAGCCTTGCTCTTTTGTTTGTAGGCGACCTGCTCTTTGGCTGATTTGGGTGCTATACTTCGCTCTTGTTGCTGTCGTGTGTGGTTTTTCTGTAAATTTTTCTTTGGTTCTAATTATTTGATATTTATTGTTTTGTTTGTGTTTTAGTGGAGTGTAGTAAAAATATTTTGCTGTAATATTTGGTTTGTAATAAAGTTTTGCTCTATCTTTGCAACCGCAAACGAGACAGATGGCGCCTCTCTAGCGAGAGCGGCGGTTTCGGGAGAAAAAACTTAAGATAGCTTGAGCGGGGAGACCTGCGAAAAGCGCCATGAGAGATCTTTGAGATATTTGATATTGACAATTACAGAAGTGTAGTACAAGAACGTTTAGAAACAGATCTAACCGTCAATTTATTACAGGGAATTCAGTAAATTAATTAGGCAACATCCTAAGGGCGTTAAAACAGAAACAAACAAATCAAAAATATGACAGTGA
>NZ_JRFC01000030.1 GCF_000769075.1 Porphyromonas sp. COT-290 OH3588
CTGCTTGTGCTTGAAGGTGTCAAATAACCGTAAAATCCCCATCTCTGAGGGATACTTCCCTCAGGGATGGGGATAGGGGGATAGTATTCAAGGCTCCCCAAGCCGCTCAAACACTCAAAAAACACCGAGAAAGATACAAGAAACTTTGAGCGGCGCATTGCGCAATAGTCTCTATCTGACTAAACAACTGCCACCTTAGGCTGGCTCATAGGCCTAACCCAGTAGCTAGCGGCATCTATTTTCTATATCCCTTTGTCTTATTAAAAATATTTACCTAGTATTAGGTATTTGATTGGTATTCGGTTGTTTTTCTTGTTTGTACCTTATATCTTTGTTTCATTCATCAAAACATTTATTATATATGAAGAATCTAAATTACTGTCTAGCCCTCATTCTATCTCTATGCCTGCTATTGCCTAGGGTAGAAGCGTTTGCCCACCCCGGGCATGGGGCTAATGTCGTGGGAACGGTGATTAATGCCAAGACAAAGGAGGCACTACCGTACGCACAGGTCGTGATCAAAGGCACGACCAAGGGTACTACCACCGATGCGGCTGGATCATTCCAAATCAAAGATCTCCCTGCTGGAGCTTATGTACTAGAGGCTAGGCTAGTCGGCTATGCCTCAGTGGAGGAGCGTATCGTCCTCAAAGAGGGGCAGACACGCCATATAGACCTCTATATGGTAGAGCAGAGTATTGATCTAGATGGAGTCGTGGTATCCGCTAATAGACAAACGACACTGCGTAAGATGGCACCAAGTCTAGTGACGGTGCTCTCAGGCGATATGTTTGTCAAGACCAACTCCGACAATCTTAGCCAAGGTCTTAGATTTCAACCCGGGCTACGTGTAGAGGACAATTGCCAGAACTGTGGCTTCAATCAGGTACGCATCAATGGTCTACAAGGAGCCTACTCGCAGGTCTTGATCGATAGTAGGCCTATTTTCAGTGCGCTGGCTGCTGTCTATGGGCTTGAGCAGATACCAGCCTCTATGGTTGAACGTGTGGAGGTAATCAGAGGCGGTGGCTCGGCACTCTTTGGTTCCAATGCCGTAGGAGGTGTGATCAACGTGATCACCCGTGAGCCACTGCGCAATTCAGCTAGTCTATCCCATAGCTATACGGCTATCGGGAATCAGGCTGCTAGCTTATCCTCGCTACAGTCTACGACTAGTTTCAATGGATCACTCGTTACTGACGACAGAGATGCAGCGGTAATGATCTTTGGGCAGCATAGTGTTCGCCCCGGGCATGACTACAATGCCGATGCCTTCAGTGAGTTGCCAGAGCTGAAAAACCGTTCATTGGGCTTCCGTGCATACTACAAGACGGGGCTATATGGTAAGCTAACGGCCGAATATCGCTCTATGCACGAATACCGTAGAGGTGGCGACCGACTCGAGGAGGCTCCATTCCACGCCAATATCGCAGAGTACCTACAGCACTACATCAATGGCGGTAGTCTTCGTTTCGATCAAGGCAGTGCCAGCGGCCGCCACTCTATGAGCCTCTATGCTTCTGCCCAAGAGGTGCTACGCAAGAGCTACTATGGTGGAGGGGATAGACCCGATGAGCTCATCAAGCGTATCAAGGATCCCAATGACAAGGACGCCGAGGGCGAAGTCCTCAGTTCGCTTACCGCCTATGGTGTATCCAAGGGTTGGGACGCACAGGCAGGGGGGCTCTACATACACAAATTCCCTGTTGGGCTCGACCTTACTGCTGGGCTAGAGGGTACCTTCAGCAAGCTCAATGACAAGAGCGGATTTCGCCCCGCCAACATTGATCAGCATGTACAGACTTGGTCACAGTTCGATCAGCTCGAGTACAAGAGCGATAAGTGGAACTTCCTGCTCGGTGGACGCTTCGACTATGTACGCCTCACCCAGAATGGAAAAAAGACCATTGAGCCTCTGCTTATTTTTAGTCCTCGTGCCAATATGCGTTTCAATCCGATCAAGGATCTTAGTCTTCGCCTCTCGTATAGCGAGGGCTTCAGAGCACCACAGTTCTTCGATGAAGAGATGCACGTAGAGTTGGCAGGTGGTGAGCCTATAGCACGTGTACTAGCCGACAACCTCAAGGAGGAGCGTTCGCGCAGCTTCAGTGCTTCGGCTGACTGGTATGGTTCTCTTGGTGGCAATTGGCAGTACAATCTTATGGTTGAGGGCTTTGCTACATTCCTACGCAACCAGTTTGTGGATTCGCCCATTCAGCAGGAAAAAGATGGCATCAAGCAGCGCATCATCGTCAATAGTACCTCGGGCGTATCCAAGGTGTATGGAGCTAATATCGAGGGGAAGATTGCGCATGGACGTCTATGGGAGCTACAAGCAGGGCTAACCCTGCAGCGTAGCCGATATGGAGAAACGAAGACGCTCATCGACGAGGATAAAGACAAGGGGCAGGCTGAGATCTCTACCGACGACTACGAACGCACGCCCAATGTCTACGGCTACTTTACCTCAACACTCCGTCCCCTCAAGCGTCTGAGCTTTATTCTCTCGGGGACTTATACCGGTAGTATGTTGGTGCCTCACGAAGCTTACGAAGGAATGCCAGAAGGGGCTCAGCCCGATGCTAGAGGGCATTTTAGCCTAGTTAAGGACGGTGTGCATTATAGCGGTGTTGCCGAGGGGTATGCTTATCTAGCCAAGTCTAAGCCTTTCTTTGACCTTGACCTCAAGCTCAACTATGAGCTGCCACTAAGCTCTACCGTAACGCTCGATCTAAGTGCTGGGGTGCAGAATATCTTCGATGCTTATCAGCAAGATGCAGATAAGGGGCCGGGACGTGCCTCTACCTATGTGTATGGTCCTATGTTGCCACGCAGAGTGTATGCGTCTGTAGCCTTCAGATTGTAAATAATGAGTTGTTTTTGGATAAAGAGTAACTAAACCTTCAAAAGATGCTATATAACATATTTATTTGCTTGCAGGAATAAACAAGATGTTTGACCTTTGCAATCGAATACATATCATCTTTTTCGTCTTAGTTATTGATTTTACACTTTAGAAAGGGGGGGCCTTGGGGAAAGGGCCTCCCTTTCGCTTTTTTATATCCCTAAATATCTGTCTTCTTATCTACTAACTTGGCGTATAGGTGGGGGCAGGGCACAATGCAATTGCCCAATCTATGATATAGCCACGTGCTTATGAGGCAGAGATGCATTTAAGCATTTCTACTACATTTATGTTAATCTATGTAAACGTTTGGGCTCAGAATCCCAAAGGGTGGGGGAGTAATATTGTGCGAACCATAAGGCCTTCAGCAAAATTGAAGGACTGATTTTAGCCGATTGTAGGACTAACTTGCTGTGATGTGTCCATCAATCCTAGAAAATTGGTGGGAAGAAAACCTTTAGATTATGCTAGATAGACACTAAATCGCTAATTGATCGTTTGTATTTGTTTGATTTATATTAACTTGTGTAAGATATTCTCAGAGCGGATCTTTGGGTTGAGCTGGGGTGTAGTCCCCAAACAAGGCAGAGCACCGTCTGGAGCCTGCTAGGGGAGACTATTGCGCAATGCACCGCTCAAAGGTTCTTGTATCTTTCTCGGTGTTTTTTGCGTGTTTGAGCGGCTTTGGGAGCCTTGAATACTATCCCCCTANTACGCCATAGCTTCAAGGATATTCTGTGTATGCGTTCGCTCTAACCCTCGGTAGCGACAGCGTCCGCCCAAGAACCACCGACGAATACTGCCAAAGGTGCGTTCTATTAAGCACCTTGTCTTACTGATCACACGGTTGAATGCCTTCTGACTCTCACTAAGAGTCTTCCCCCGAATAGCCTTGAGCATAATGCCATCCACCAAGCC
>NZ_JRFC01000031.1 GCF_000769075.1 Porphyromonas sp. COT-290 OH3588
GGGGGATAGTATTCAAGGCTCTCCAAGCCGCTCAAACACGCAAAAAACACCGAGAAAGATACAAGAACCTTTGAGCGGTGCATTGCGCAATAGTCTCCGTTTAGTTGAGTTCGCCCCTATGCGTTTGTATGATATTGTCTATCAGACTAGCTATTGATCACGGTCAGGAATTCTGCATTCGATGCCGTCATCTCCATGTATTTCTTCACGATCTCCATAGCCTCTACTGGGTTCATATCCGAGAGGAACTTACGTGTATTCCACATACGGTTGAGCGTTGCCTCGTTGAGTAGCAGGTCATCTCGACGTGTGCTACTTGCCACGAGGTCTACCGCTGGATAGATGCGCTTGTTGGCGAGCTTACGATCGAGCTGAAGCTCCATATTACCTGTACCCTTAAATTCCTCGAAGATTACATCGTCCATCTTCGAACCAGTCTCTTGTAGCGCAGTGGCTAGGATCGTGAGGCTACCACCGTCCTTGATGTTACGAGCCGCACCGAAGAAACGCTTAGGCTTCTGTAGGGCATTGGCATCCACACCACCCGAGAGCACCTTGCCCGAGGCGGGCTGTACCGTATTGTAGGCACGAGCAAGACGAGTAATAGAGTCGAGTAGGATCACAACGTCCTGACCACTCTCTACGAGTCGCTTGGCCTTATTGAGGACAATCTCTGCGATTTTCACGTGACGCTCCGCTGGCTCGTCGAAAGTAGAGGCAATCACCTCTGCATTCACACTATTGGCCATGTCTGTCACTTCCTCTGGGCGCTCATCAATGAGCAGTACAATCATATACACCTCTGGGTGGTTGGCTGCGATGGCATTGGCGATATTCTTGAGCAGCATCGTCTTACCTGTCTTGGGCTGAGCCACGATAAGACCACGCTGGCCCTTACCAATGGGCGAGAACAGATCCACCACACGCATGGCGATCTTGTCGTCTACCTTGGGGGACTTGGGCGACTCGAGGATAAACTTCTCCTCTGGGAAGAGCGGGATCAGGTGGTCAAAAGGTATGCGATCCCTGATAGCCTCTGGCGTACAGCCATTGACGCTGATAAGTGACATCAGAGGGAAATACTTCTCGCCCTCACGTGGGGGGCGAATGCTACCCTCTACGAGGTCGCCGGGGCGCAGGCTCCACTGCTTGATCTGCTGAGGTGATACATACACGTCGTCTGGAGAAGATAGATAGTTGTAGTCTGCCGAGCGCAGGAAGCCATAGCCATCAGGCATTACCTCCAGCACGCCCGAGGCCTCTAGGATACCCTCGAGCTCTATCTCTTCCTCAAGTTGCTTGACTATGATCTGCTCCTTTTCTTTCTCTTTCTTCTCCTGTACGGCGGGAGGGTTGAAGGCTGGTAGCACCTGATCTAGTACCGAGTTGGCATTCTTGTGTCGGAACACAATCTTACCCGCTACCGGCATCTCTGGCTTAGTCCCCTCAGCTGGCTTGGCTGGGGCTGTTTGCTCGCTCTTGCTCGTAGGCTCGGCTACTGGCTTAGGAGCGGGGGCAAACTCTTGCTTGGGGGCTGCTTCCTGCTCTTGAGGGGATACTTCCTCTTGGGCAGGAGCCTGCTTCTCCTGCTTAGGAGTTTCTGCTGGCTCTCGCACTGCCTCGGTTGCTGGCTGGGGTGTAGCAGGCTCTGCTACTGCCTCGGCAGGCCCGGCTTGAGCTGCCTTAGCCACAACCTCTTGGGCACGGCGTCTAGCCTCTTGGTCTGCCTTGGAGGGTCTACCTCGTCTTTTCCCTTGGGCAGACTGCAGTTCCTCTGTCTTGTCCTGAGGCTGTGCCTCGGTAGCTTCTTCTGCGTTCTCCTCAGCAGCGAATAGCGTCGGCTCTACCTTATCTTCCTTACGGGGTCGACCTCTGCGCTTCTTCTCCACGGTTTGTTTACCCTTGTTGCGCTCAGCCTGCACCTCTGCTAGGCTCACAGCCTGCTGGTCTAGGATAGCGTAGATAAGCTCTTGTTTAAGTGATGATGCTGGTCGCTCTAGACCGAGCTTCGAAGCAATCTCCAAGAGCTCCTCTTGAGTCTTGTCGTTTAGCTCCGTGATGTTGTAGTTTTGCATAATCCTGATAATTATGATGATAAATGCACTGCTTGCACCTTACTCCATATAAGTCTAATGAGATTTGACGAAACAGACAACCCAGTATGCTATAGAAGCAAACGGATATGATCTGAGGGATAAGGCCGTGCTAGTAAAGTCGTTTTGAATAATTGCCTAGAAACTGAATTGAGTCATAGAGAAGTCTATTCCCCAACCAAAGGCGATGCAAATATAATACCATTATTTCGATTTTCAATACTTTTACACTACAAAACACAGTTAAAAACCATTAAATATCACATTACAAGCCGAGGGATTATCTCTTGGCGAGGGGTAGCACACTCTGGCATATCGCCCCAACCTCCCCCCTCCAAGTGTTATTACCCTCCGCCCTTGGCTCAGATCTTAGCGATGTGCAGATTGCTAAGACCCCAATTTATATTTTAGATCAGTTTATCAAAAGTTGATGGGAAAATGCAAAAACGCTTGAGAGGAAACCTATAACCCCGTATTTGCCCCCTAGCAGGCTCCAGATTGCATCAGTTCTCGATTGGGCGCCCCACACCAGCCTCGTGTGAATAAGCACCGCAGAACGAAGAAAACCCAAACATCTATTAATCAAATATATAAAATACATCAAGAAGAAAACTATCGTACCTCTAGGTCATTTTTTGGCATTTCTTCCCATCAATCTTTGAGGATTTGTCGGCATATCCTAATGGATCAGTCCATCAAAGCTAATAAATCGTCCCATCAATCTTGGCGCCCTCTCCTTATTAACCCTCCTAAACACCCCTAATTAATACAGAAAATGACCCGAGTTTCATTATCATATTTTAACAGCCAATTTATATTTCCGAGCAGTAATCAAAACAACTTACCCCTACCCCCAGACACAAGATCAGTTGCACATTACAGATTTATCTAGCTATTTGCTTACTTATACTCACAACCTCTATGCACAAATCGGCCCAATTTGTGAAGTGCGCACCAAATTCTTACCTTTGTACAAGGATAAAACCAGATATTGGAAGAAGTAGAGAAAAGACAAGAATGGCTGCACTAAGCAAAACAAAAGACTTGATGATTGATGTAGCTCGTCAGCTATTTGCCCGAGTGGGGGTACAGAACACGACGATGAACGATATCGCAGATGCGGCCAATCGTGGGCGTCGTACGCTCTATACCTACTTCAAAAACAAGGAAGAGATCTATCATGCTGTCATACACAAAGAGCTCGACCACCTGCGCCGAGAGCTAGAGATAGCCAGCCGTGTACGGCTCTCGCCCGAGGACAAGCTAATCAACTTGATATACGTACACCTAGAGGCGATGAAGACGGTCGTACTGCGCAATGGCACACTAAGGGCCGAATTTTTCCGAGATATTTGGTCTGTAGAGAAAGCACGTGTTAGCTTCGACCTCTATGAGCAGAAGCTAATACAAGATATCCTAGAGGTAGGCATAGAGCAAGGAGCTTTTGATATACCCCACCCTGCTACTATGGCGTACTTGCTACAGAACGCCATCAAAGGCATGGAGGTACCCTATATTAGCGGACACGCACGCCACAGAAGTGGCGACAATGAGTATGCTCAGATCCGAGAGAATGTTTGCCACCTCATTACCCGAGGCATTCGCAAGCAAGACAAAAGGCCTGAGTAGAAGAAGAACTTACAGCTACATATATATCATTAACTATAATAGTAAAAGAAGAAATGGGACTATTGGACAATAAAGTCGCTCTAGTGACTGGAGCAGGACGAGGCATCGGTCGTGCTATCGCTGAGAAGTTTGCCAAGGAGGGTGCCGATGTAATCATCACCGACCTCAAGATCGATGAAACAGTAGAGCAGTTTATCTCCGAGCTGCAGGCTCTAGGCGTGCGTGCCAAGGCCTATGCCTCCAACGCTGCAGACTTTGAGGCTGCACACGAATTGATGAAGCAGATCGTAGCCGACTTTGGTCGTCTAGATGTGTTGGTCAATAACGCAGGTATCACACGTGACGGTCTGATGATGCGCATGACAGAGGAGCAGTGGGATCTAGTAATCAACGTGAACCTCAAGTCGGCCTTCAACCTAATCCACGCAGCAACCCCAGTGATGATGAAGCAGCGCTCTGGTAGCATTATCAATATGGCTTCGGTAGTTGGCGTGTCTGGTAATGCTGGTCAGGCTAACTACTCTGCCTCTAAGGCTGGCATGATTGGTCTAGCTAAGAGCATCGCCAAGGAGATGGGTTCACGTGGCGTACGTGCCAATAGTATCGCTCCCGGCTTCATCGTCACTGATATGACCGGTGCTCTAAGCGAAGAGGTACGCAAGGAGTGGGAAGCTCAGATCCCCATGCGTCGTGGTGGCACCCCAGAAGATGTGGCCAACGTAGCTACATTCTTGGCTAGCGACCTGTCTAGCTATGTAACTGGCCAGACGATCCACGTCTGTGGTGGCATGAACTGCTAGTAACCTAGATTATAGAGATAAGAATATCAATGGCATCGGCTACGGTGGAGTGTCGTCGTGCGCCTCAAGGGGAGCTACGGACAGAGTAAAGCCCGACACACCTCCGTAGCCGATGTGATATAGATAGTGATGCAGCCACATATAGTCTACGAAGACAATCATCTACTTATCGTCTGCAAACGCCCGGGCGAGATCGTACAGGGGGACAAGACAGGAGATGAACCAATGGTAGAGGGGCTCAAGACTTGGCTCAAGGAGAAGTATCAGAAGCTGGGTAATGTCTTCCTCGGGTTGGTCAATCGGCTAGACAGACCAGTAGGAGGCTTGGTTATTTTCGCCAAAACAAGTAAGGCACTCAGCCGCATGAACGCCATGCTCCAGCGTGGCGAGATACAAAAGACCTATTGGGCGATTGTATGCCATAGCCCAGAAGTGCCGTCGCAGCAACTCACACACTATCTGCTCAGACGGGAGGCACAAAATAAGAGCTATGCCTACCAAACGGCACGCCCAAATACCAAACGAGCCGAGCTAACGTATCGCTTACTTGCCTCTGGAGAGCGCTATCATCTACTTGAAGTGGATCTACACACGGGGCGGCACCATCAGATCCGCTGCCAACTATCGGCTATCGGCTGCCCTATCAAAGGCGATCTTAAGTATGGTGCACCACGTAGCAACCCCGACGGGAGCATTAGCTTGCTCTCTAGGCGCCTACGCTTCGTACACCCTGTCAGTGGTGTCGAGCTCGTACTAGAGGCACCTATCCCACAAGACAAACTCTGGCAGGATCTGGCATATTTGGCGATGAGATAGAGGTAATGCACACATGAATTATAAATAAAGATTAAATTTGGTTATCTTTGCCACTAGGGAAATTAAGAACATCAACAAACTAACAATAACTAACAATGAAGAAACTAATCCTCTCTGCACTATGTGCCCTAGGTATGGCTTTCGGTGCTAGTCAGGCTCAGGCTCAGAGCACTTTTGAGCAGGGGAGCAACATGCTCAACCTCGGCGTAGGTCTAGGAGTAAAAACCAAGCATCAAACGGTCCCTCCTATCTCTATCGGCTATGAACGCTCTGTCGTAGATGGTCTAATTGAGTATGGATCCATCGGCTTGGGTGCAGAGTTTGAGTACCAGAGCTTCCGCCACCCAGACAAACGTGGCAACTTAGCCCTCTTCGTCGGCCCACGCATCTCGCTTCACTACGAATTCGTCGATAATCTAGATACCTATATCACAGGACGTGCGGGTCTAGAGCTCTATCCCAAAGAAGGTGGTACGGCTACGAGCTTTGCCCCTAGTATCTCTCTAGGAGCTCGCTATCTGTTCTCAGACAAATTCGGTATCTTCACAGAGGTAGGTACAGGGATTTCTATCCTGCACCTAGGTATGTCCTTCAATCTATAAGACTAAGAAGGAGACCAAAAGCCCTACAACAGAGGCAGTGCCAGAATATAAACTTTGGCGCTGCCTCTACTTTTTTTGACCTCTCAACCGAGGGCGAGAAAAAATAAAAGGAGTATATTTGTAGGCGTTGAAGATAAGTGGGGCATCTGTATGCAGTGGCTCCACTTAGGTGTCTTTGTTTTGGGGTGTACTTTGGCGATGTAGCTCTTGGCTATTGGTGCTTTAGCTCATTAGGGCACCGAGCTATTTTTCACCACCAATTCGACAGACCTAATTATTTGATAATAAAAATATCTATCATATACATAACGTAGAGCATGGAAAAAGTAGACGTGTTGCTAGGCCTCCAGTGGGGCGACGAGGGCAAGGGTAAGATCGTGGACGTCCTGACGCCCAAGTACGATATCGTAGCCCGCTTCCAAGGAGGGCCCAATGCAGGACACACGCTAGAGTTCGACGGTGAGAAGTATGTACTACGCTCAATCCCATCGGGGATATTCCAAGGCGACAAAATCAATGTGATCGGCAACGGAGTAGTACTAGACCCAGTACTCTTCATAGAGGAGGCAGCAGGGCTATCTCGCAGTGGGCACGACTTAAAAAGCCGTTTGGTTATCTCTCGCAAAGCTCACCTCATTATGCCCACACATCGCCTCCTAGACGCAGCCAACGAAGCAGCTAAGGGCGATGCCAAGGTAGGAACTACGGGTAAAGGAATTGGCCCAACCTATACAGATAAGGTAGGGCGCTATGGCCTACGTGTAGGAGATATAGAGCAAGGCTTCCTAGAGAAGTATCAGGCAGCCAAGGCTCGCCACATCTCCATTCTAGAGTCGATGAGCTTCCCTCTAGGCAATCTGGAGGAGCTTGAAGGCAAATGGCTAGAGGCCATAGAGGCGCTCAAAGCATACCGCTTCGTCGATAGCGAGCAGCTACTCAATGCGGCTCTACGAGAGGATAGGCGCGTCCTCGCCGAAGGGGCTCAGGGTTCACTACTAGACATTGACTTCGGCTCTTATCCTTTCGTTACCTCCAGTAATACAGTCTGTGCTGGTTGCTGCACTGGCTTAGGTGTAGCTCCTCGTACTATAGGTGATGTGTACGGTATCTTCAAAGCCTACTGTACTCGTGTCGGGTCAGGTCCTTTCCCCACCGAGCTATTCGATGGCACAGGTGACAAACTCTGTGAGCTAGGACACGAATTTGGTTCTGTAACGGGGCGCAAGCGCCGCTGTGGTTGGCTCGACCTTGTAGCCCTCCGCTACACGGTAATGCTCAATGGAGTGACTAAGCTCATCATGATGAAGAGCGATGTCATGGACACCTTCGAGGAGATCAAGATATGCGTAGGCTACGAAATCAATGGCACTGTGACACAAGACTTCCCATATGAGCTTAGCGAGGCATGCAAGCCTGTCTACAAGAGCTTCAAGGGCTGGCAATGCGACTCTAGTGGCTTCAAGAGCGACACCGACTTTCCCACAGAACTCAAGCAGTACATTGCCTTCATCGAGCAGGAGCTGGGCATTCCTATTGCAGTCGTATCCGTTGGTCCCGATCGTGATCAGACGATCGAGCGTATCGCCCTCTAGCAATGACGTATCAAGAAACTATAGATTATCTATTCTCCGCAACCCCCGTCTTCCAGCAAGATGGGGGTTCGGCGTATAAGCCTGGGTTAGACATCGTTGAAGCTATGGATCGGTATTTTGGGCACCCACACCACGCCTACAAAACCATTCATGTCGGGGGGACTAATGGCAAAGGCTCTACCTCACATACACTAGCTGCGGTGCTACAAGCCTCTGGGTACAGAATCGGGCTATTCACTTCGCCACATCTCGTAGATTTCCGAGAGCGCATCAGAGTGGGTGGAGAGATGATCGAGCAGAGCTTCGTAGTAGACTTCGTCGAGCGGACTAGAGATCTTGTCGGGGAGCTACACCCCTCATTCTTTGAGCTTACCACAATGATGGCACTAGAGTACTTCCGTAGTCAAGCAGTCGATGTAGCTATTATAGAGGTCGGCCTAGGTGGGCGACTAGATAGTACCAACATTATCAGCCCAGTCCTCAGTATAGTCACCAACATCAGCCTAGACCACACACAATACCTAGGCGATCGGCTCGAAGATATCGCCAGAGAGAAAGCTGGCATCATCAAACCCAATACCCCCATCGTGCTCGGCAATTCGGGAAACGCAGAGGTCAAGGCTGTCTTCGCAGACAAAGCACGCGAATGCTCTGCCCCTCTCATCCTAGCCGAAGAGAGTAGAATACTACAAGAGGCAACCCTAATGGACATCGGCTACCTCTACAAAACAAGAGATTGGGGGGGCATACGAGGAGAGCTCATGGGGCTTGCCCAAGTGGAGAATGCAGCAACCATATTAACTGCTCTTGGACAGCTGCGAGATCAGTTTACCTTTACGGCCACGAGCATAGCTCGTGGGTTCTCTAGTGTTGTGACGCTTACAGGGCTGCAAGGTCGATGGCAAACACTGAGCAAGCACCCTCGCCTCATCTGCGACACTGCACACAACCAAGCAGGGATAGCACTCGTGGTGAAGCAACTTGAGCGCTACCGGTACTGCTATGCTCAGATCCATATCGTACTCGGTATGGCTAGCGACAAGGACGTATCTGCCGTACTAGAGCTCTTACCCTCGTGGGCTAAGTACTACTTCACTCAAGCGAGTGTAAAGAGAGCCATGCCAGCTGTCGAACTAGCTCAGATGGCCTCCTCTCTGGGACTAAAGGGACTAACCTACTCAACTGTGGCAGAAGCGGTCGACGCTGCTCGTGAGGCATCGGCCACCTCCGACTTGATTTTTGTCGGAGGAAGTAACTTTGTCGTAGCGGATCTGCTCGAGGCATACCGCAAATAGAATTCATTTTATCAGTTATCACCATAACAATTAAAACCAGATGAAACAACAAACTACACTCAAGGACGGCTTTATGCGCTGGCCTGTGCTATTCCTCGTCAGCCTGACGATGTTCTTTGCCTATATGTTTGTCGATGTGCTCTCTCCGCTCAAGACGATGCTGGAAACAGAGATTAACTGGTCTAGCACCACCTTCGGCACATATGCTGGTAGCGAGTTTTTCCTCAACGTATTTGTATTCTTTCTCATTTTCGCAGGGGTAATTCTCGACAAAATGGGTATCCGCTTCACGGCAATCCTATCTGGAACTCTAATGGTTATTGGTGCTGGAATTAAGCTCTATGCCCTAAGCGAATACTTTAGATCTGGGGGCTTTGGATACGAATTTCTCAACTCCTTTATCCCAAGTTTCCCTGCTACGGCCAAACTAGCCAGTGTAGGCTTTGCAATCTTCGGTTGCGGCTGCGAGATGGGTGGCGTTACCGTGTCGCGTATTCTCGTTAAGTGGTTCTCAGGCAAACAGCTCGCCTTAGCTATGGGACTAGAGATGGCTATTGCCCGCCTTGGTGTATTCGCTGTATTCCAGCTCTCTCCTCGCTTGGCCAACTTAGGCGATCCATCTATCATGCGTCCTGTGTTTGTGGTGAGCTTACTCCTCTGCATAGGCCTGATCTTCTACATTCTATATAGTATTCTAGACAAGAAACTAGACGAACAGCTTGGCGAAGCATCGGCTGATGAGGAAGAGCCATTCAGACTATCGGACCTTCGCCTCATCGCTGGCAGTAGTGTTTTCTGGATTGTCGCTCTACTCTGCGTGCTTTTCTACTCGGCTATCTTCCCATTCCAGAAGTTCTCTACAGAGATGATCGCCAATAACCTAGGAGTAACGACAGAGGTTGCTGCTAGTATCTTCAGTATCTTCCCTATGGGTGCCTTGTTTATGACACCAATCATCGGAGGGATACTCGACTACTATGGCAAGGGGGCTACAATGCTCATGGCTGGATCTATCATGATGGCTGGCTGCCACCTAGTATTCGCCTTCTATCCATTCGTGCTGGGCGAGACTGTTTCTTACGTGGTAATGATTGCGACGATCGTCGTACTTGGTGTTAGCTTCTCACTCGTACCTGCATCACTATGGCCATCAGTGCCCAAGCTCATCGACGGCAAGGTACTTGGCTCTGCATATTCGGCCATTTTCTGGGTACAGAATGTGGGTCTGCTACTTGTGCCAATGCTTATCGGAGCGGTACTAGAGGCTACGAATAGTTCTATTCAAGCAGGCCAACCAATGGACTACAAGTACGCCATGGTTATTTTCTCTTCTTTCGGCGTGATTGCTTTCTTCCTAGCTTTCATACTCAAGACGGTAGACCGCAAAAAGGGGTACGGCCTAGAGCTACCCAATGTGAAGAAATAACAACATAATCGCTAAACGACACCTGCATACAAAACCCAAGGGGTGTATCAGAACACAAGTTCTGATACACCCCTTGGCACATATATCATGAGATCGTTGCACAGCATTTTGAGACTATTGCGCAATGAACCCCTTCGCTGCTTCAGTTCTCTAGAGTCATTTTTTGCTGCTTGAGGCAGTGTTTTTCAACTTGGGTATCCTCCCCCTTTACCCCGACCTTGTGGCCCATTGCTCACAAGGTCGGGGGATTTTACGGTTATTTGACACCTTCAAGCACAAGCAGTCAAATAACCGTAAAATCGCCATCCCTGAGGGAAATATCCCTCAGGGATGGCGATAGGGGGATAGTATTCAAGGCTACCAAAGCCGCTCAAACACGCAAAAAACACCGAGAAAGATACAAGAACCTTTGAGCGGTGCATTGCGCAATAGTCTCCTATTAGGGCTATGCGCCTTGGGGGCTAATGCCGTCACGCTCCAGTAGAGCGTCGATCGTCGGCTCTTGGCCACGGAAAGCTACATACAGATCCATCGCCTCACGCTTGTCTCCTTGCGAGAGGATCTCTCGTCTGAAGCGATCAGCCACTTCACGGCTAAATAATCCTTGGGACTTGAAGACAGAGAACGCATCAGCATCTAAGACCTCAGCCCACTTGTAACCATAGTAGCCAGCGCTATATCCCCCTGAGAAGATGTGCCCGAAAGAGGTGCTCATCATTGTACCCTCGGGCGAAGGCGGTAGTACTAGAGCCTTTTGCCATGCCTCATCTTCAAATCTCTTGATGTCTAGGTCGTTCGCTACGGGTTCTGTGAGTGTGTGCCAAGCCATATCGAGCAAGCCGAAGCTAAGCTGTCTGCAAGCCGCATAGCCCACGAGAAAGTGCTTGGCACGCTCCATACGCTCCACGTATTCACTTGGGATTGGTTCGCCAGTTTGGTAGTGGAAAGCGAAGCTACGTAGCCAGTCCTCCTCTGCGAGCCAGTTCTCCATCAGTTGGCTAGGTAGCTCTACGAAGTCACGTGCCACGCTTGTACCGCTAAGAGAGGCAAATCGGCACTTGGAGAGCATACCGTGTAGGGCGTGGCCGAACTCGTGTAGGAAAGTATTGACCTCTCCTGCTGTCAGCAGTGCAGGGCGGTCGCTCGTCGGTGGTGTGAAGTTCATTACCAAGATGATGTGTGGGCGATGGTCAGAGCCGTCTTCTTGCTCATACTGATCTTGCAGTGTATTCATCCACGCACCACTCTGCTTACCCTCTCTGGGGAAGAAGTCGGTGTAGAGCAAAGCTAGATAGCCACCGTCTGAGTCGTGCACCTCATAGGTCTTGACGTCTGGGTGATAGACGGGTACATCTTGGCGCTCGACAAAGCTGATGCCGTAGAGCTGATGGGCTAGGCTAAAGATAGCATCGGTAACACGACCAAGTTCAAAGTACGGCCTCAGCATCTCATCGTCTAGCTCGTAGTAGGCTTGCTTGTACTGTTCTGCCCAGTAGCTCCAATCCCAGCTCATTAGCTCTCCCATAGCTCCCCGCTCGTGAGCGAAGGTCTTGATCTGCTCGATCTCACGCTCGGCAACAGGCTTGTAGGCAAGTAGAAGCTTGTCTAGTAGCTCGTACACACGCTCTGGCTTGCGTGCCATACGCTTGTGCAGGGCATAGTCTGCAAAAGTAGGATATCCGAGGAGCTTTGCCTCCTCAAGGCGTCCATTGACGAGGGTACGTATGTTGGCTTGGTTGTCGTACTCGTCACCTGCCGCTCCGACGCTCATCTTGGCTAGATACATCTTGCGCCGCAGATCGCTCTTGGGGGCGTGCTGCATAAAGGCGAAGTAGCTTGGTGCACTTAGGTCAAATAGCCAGCCGTCCTTGTGTCCCTCTCTTGTGGCTGCCTCTCTGGCTATTGTTAGGGCGCTCTCTGGCATGCCAGCTACATCGCACTCATCGGTCAAGTGTAGACGATAGCGTTTCTGGTCTTTTAGCGTATTTTGACCATACATTAGGCTACACTGGCTTAGGCTTAGGCTGAGCTCCTCTAGTCGTGCTTTGCCCTCAGGCGAGAGTAATGCACCGCTCTCGGCAAAGCCTTCGTAGCAATTTGTCAGCAGGCGAAGCTCCTCTTCCTCTAGATTGAGGCTCTCACGAGAGTCGTAGACAGTCTTGATGCGTTCGAATAGAGGAGCTGATAATATGATGTAGGTAGAGAGCTCGGAGAGCGTAGGCATGATCTCCTCCGAGATTTTCATCAGCTCGTCTGTACTGTGAGCATGTAGTAGGTTGAAGAAGATGCCGGTAACACGCTCCAAGGCACTGCCACAGCGCTCTAGGGCAAGGATTGTATTCTCGAACGTGGGAGCCTCGGAGCAGGAGATTATGGCATCGACCTCGGCACGCTTCTGAGCAATTGCCTCGGCGAAAGCCTCACGATAGTCCCCCTCTGTGATGCGATCGAATGGGTACGCACCATGTGGCGTCTTAAATGGTGCGAATATAGGATTCTCTGTCATTTGGGTCTATTAATTAATTTTCTCACAAAGGTAAGCAGATTTCGGTATTGACCACTATGGAAACCATTGCACAATAAATCACTTCGCCACCTCAGCTCTCTAGAGTCGTGTTTTTGCTGCTTGAGGCTGTGTTCTTCAACTTCGGTATCCTCCCCCTTTCCCCCGATCTTGTGAGCAATNGCCCTGGCATACGTTTGAGATTGTACGCCATAGCTTCAAGGATATTCTGTGTATGCGTTCGCTCTAACCCTCGGTAGCGACAGCGTCCGCCCAAGAACCAACGACGAATACTGCCAAAGGTCCGCTCTATCAAGCACCTTGTCTTACTGATCACACGGTTGAATGCTTTCTGACTCACGTTAACCACACTCCCATCGGGAGCATAAGGGCTGTCTACAATACTGGCATCTACAATGGCGCCTTGGTCAATACGGCTAATGCCATGTTTCTTGAACTGCTTGTTCAGCTCTCTAAGGAGTTTATCCATAATCCCTAGACGCGTTAGCTCCGAGCGGAAACGGCTGATGGTGCTATGATCGGGAGAGGGATAGCCAAGGTCTAAGCNTCTCTAAGGAGTTTATCCATAATCCCTAGACGCGTTAGCTCCGAGCGGAAACGGCTGATGGTGCTATGATCGGGAGAGGGATAGCCAAGGTCTAAGCCAAGAAAGCATCAACTCTAGAGCAAACCTTGCGCTACATAGAGGGAGGTTTGCGCTATGTAGAGATAGGCTAACTCTATATAGGGCAAAGCTAGCTCTAAACTTTTCTTGTCGTAGGCCGTTCTTTTTCGTTGGCTATTGACTAACTTTGTTGTACTACTTTTTATTCATCATTTATTCTATCATCTCTATGGCTAAGTATATTATGACACAGCTCCCCGACCTCAATGGAGCGGGCAAGCACATCACCTATCCCAAAATGCAGATTGCAGAGCGCATTGGCCTGCAGGAGCTAGCTCACAAAATCTCTATGGCCTCCAGCTTTACCGAGGGCGATGTCGTCGGGCTTGTAGCCCTTTTGTGCGACGAGATAGCAAGCAAGGTGGCCGAAGGCTACTCCGTCAAGGTCGATGGGCTAGGTACTTTCACAGCCAAGCTCGCCCTCAGAAAAGGTATAGATAGAGAAGAAGAGGGCGGCACCAAGCGCAATGCGACAAGTATCGAGCTAGGGGGTATCAACTTCCGAGCAGACAAGGTGCTTGTGCGGACAGCCAATGCCCACTGCAACCTCACTAGAGCACAGAGCCCGAAGAGGCAGACACCTATCGGGGACGAGCAGGAGCGCCTCGGCAGGGCTTTGGCATATCTACATAAGTATCCGACGATGAACATTCGCACCTATGCATCTATTACAGGCCTAGAGCGAACTGCCGCAGGGCGAGAGCTACGAGCCTTCAAACAAAAAGGCTTAGTCGGCTCCATCGGCCGAGGTACTCACCTACTCTATACCCTGCCCTAGCTGGAGCCGCATCTGGCTCAACTGGGACAAAATAGAGGGTGTTGGACAAAAAGACTAATTTTGTTTGAGGATACAGCACTAAAATCTTACAGCAATGGGGTTTCGATCAATGAAATACTTACTCGATAGAGCAATCTCTCCTCGCCCAGCGAAGAGGCATCTACAGGAGGCCGAGGAGGACTTCCTCAAGGCCGTCTATCATGCAGCACAAACGCAGGAGAGCACCACTCTAGAGGCTATCGCCCAAGGGCTGGGGTTATCGGACGAGCTATTGGCGCAGATAGTAGGCTCGCTCGTACTCCAAGGCCATATGCAGTCTACCCCTCTTAGACTTACCAAACAGGGGGAGTACAGAGCATTACGCCTAATCAGAGCGCATCGTATCTACGAGAAGTATCTGGCTGAGCACTCCGGCTACAAGCCCGAGGACTGGCATCAGATGGCCAATAAGATGGAGCACCACATGAGTGAGGAGGAGCAGGCACGCATCGCTTCTCTGCTACGCAATCCTCTCTTCGACCCACACGGTGACCCCATTCCCACCCATACGCTAGAGCTACCACAGACGACACAACTAGTAACAGGGCATATTACGCCCGGGCAGTGGCTCCGCCTGTTACACATCGAGGACGACGACATAGAGCTCTTTGCCAAGATCAACCAAACACATCTGGCTCGTAATGCAGTGCTTCAGATCACCCAAGTTACACCCGACCATTTCGTTTTTCTCTACGAGGGCGAGCAGCATACCCTACCGCTTGTAGCCCTAGAGGCTCTGACTCTTACACAGCTCGAGCCTACGGACGAAGCCATCGAGCAAGCTCGTCGGGTCAGACGTCTGACAGCTCTATCCGAGGGAGAGGAAGCTCTTATTGTGGCCCTCTCGCCTAGCTGTCGAGGAGCCATGCGCAGACGATTGATGGATCTGGGCTTCGTACGTGGCAGCCGTGTGAGCATCGAGATGAGAAGCCCTATGGGTAACCCAATAGCCTATGTGGTTCGTGGCTCGGCCATTGCCCTAAGGCACGATCAAGCCCAGTACATCTTGATCGAGAAGAACTAATCAGTACGCATCATGATATATGAATAAGCAATGTCCATCGTCTTCGGGTTGCTCCCACTGCCCTCAAGCTGGCTCTGCCAAACTCGAGCGCAAAGGAGAGCGAGCGACCCAAGCACTCTATACGATAGCCCTAGCAGGCAACCCCAATACAGGCAAGAGCACCATATTCAATAACCTAACAGGGCTCAAGCAACATACTGGGAACTGGCCGGGCAAAACCGTAGGCAAAGCCGAAGGAGCCTTTGCCTATGCAGGACAAGAGTACCGCATCATCGACCTACCCGGTACCTACTCTCTCTCCTCTACAAGTGAGGACGAGGAGATTGCCCGTGACTTTATCCTCTTCGATGCTCCCGACGTGACCATCGTCGTGGCCGATGCGACACGGCTGGAGCGTAACATGAACCTCATCTTGCAGGTGCTACAAATCACCGACCGAGCCATCCTATGCGTTAATCTACTTGACGAGGCCAAGCGCAACGAGATCGAGATAGATCTCAATGCCCTAGCCCGACGCCTAGGGGTGCCAGTCGTAGGCGCATCGGCTAGATCCTCTATGGGTATGGAGGAGCTACTTGCGACCATGCGAGGTGTAGCTAGCGGCGAGATTGTCTGCCAGCCAAGGCGCAGCACCGCTCTACCCAAGGAGGTGGAGCAAAAAGTCGCTCGGCTGAAAGCAGCCGTACAGCAAGCTTACCCCGAGAGCAGTAATGCTCAATGGATCGCCTATCGACTCCTAGAGGAGGATTCTAGTATCGTCGAGCGCTTCGGTTCCGAGCCCCTACTCTCGCTAGCAAGAGAGATACACCTAGAGCTTGGGGAGGATCTACACGAGCGCTGGATTGAGGGGATCTATGCCGAGGCAGAACAAATCTGCTCAGAGGTCGTGCGCCAAGCCAATAGCCGTGGACGCTCACCTATCGACATCAAACTCGATAGGATACTTACGAGTCGCACATGGGGCTTTCCCATCATGATTGGGCTTTTGGCCTTGGTATTTTGGCTAACAATCGTTGGCTCCAACTACCCCTCTGGCTGGCTCAACGAGTTACTAGTTGGCTATCTACACCCGATGTTTCGCTCTGTTTTTGAGCACATACAAGCTCCTTGGTGGCTCACAGGGCTACTAGTCGATGGCGTCTATTTGGCTACGGCATGGGTAGTATCGGTGATGCTCCCACCGATGGCAATTTTCTTCCCGCTCTTTACGCTCTTAGAGGACTTCGGCTATCTCCCTCGTGTGGCCTTCAATCTGGACGAACTGTTTCGTCGCTCTGGGGCACACGGCAAGCAAGCTCTAACGATGAGCATGGGCTTCGGGTGCAATGCCGCTGGGGTTGTTTCCACTCGTATCATAGATAGTAATAGAGAGCGGCTGATCGCTATTATCACGAATAACTTCTCACTTTGCAACGGTCGCTGGCCAACCCAGATCCTTATCGGGACTCTTTTCATCGGGGCTGCCGTACCTAGTGCCTACTCTTCGCTAGCGAGCATCGGGAGTGTGTTGCTGGTTGTGCTACTGGGCATCAGTCTAATGTTCGCTTCCTCATGGTTACTCTCACGCACGGTGCTGCGTGGAGAGGTATCCACCTTCCACCTAGAGCTCCCCCCATACCGACCACCCCAATTCTGGCGCACGCTCTACACATCACTTATAGATCGCACACTTATTGTGCTGTGGAGGGCGATTATTTTCGCTATTCCTGCAGGAGCACTCATCTGGATCTCTAGCAATGTGCACATAGCAGGCGATAGCATTGCGGCTCATCTAGTGCATTGGCTAGACGCCCCGGGATGGTTCCTTGGGCTAAACGGCATTATCCTGCTAGCATACGTACTAGCTATACCAGCCAACGAGATTGTTATCCCCACCGTCTTGATGCTTACCGTACTGATGAACCCCGAATTGGGCAACGGAGCAGCAGGCGTACTGACCGAGGGGAGCCCAGAGGAAACGAAAGCTCTACTAGAAGCCAGTGGCTGGAGCATGCTTACCGCCGTCAATCTGATGCTATTCTGCCTGCTACACCACCCATGTAGCACGACGATATATACCATATATAAAGAAACTGGTAGCTTGCGCTGGACGGCGATTGCTACGTTCCTACCTCTAGGGCTGGGCATTATCGTCACAGCCCTAGTGGCGACACTCTGGCGTGCTTTCGCCTAGTACAGATTGTGGCAGAGGACGTACAGTTGTGCATTTGTGGCAAGTGGCATATTTTTGGAGAAGAATCAGACTAAAAACTCAAACGAAACAACATAATGATACTAGAAATAAGCTGGGAGGTATGTAATAAAATGGGCGGTATCTATACCGTCCTCAGTTCGAGAGCTAGAGCCATGATGCAGGCGCACGAGGGCTCAGTCGTTTTTATTGGCCCTCTGCTGGCTCAAGAGAGAGAACCTTTGCCCATAGACTTCGAGGCTTGCGTCCCCGAGGAGCTAAGCGCATGGGTGGATAGCCAGCAGGCTAAGCTCCCCCTACGTACGGTCGTGGGTCGCTGGAGTGTGCCGGGCAGACCAGCGGTGGTACTGGTAGATTTCACTCCACTATGGCAGGAGCGTGACAGCCTCTACTTCGAGATGTGGCAGCAGTATGGCTTACAGAGCGACAAGGGTTACGGAGATTACGACGAGGCAAGCCTATTCGGTGTAGCAGCAGCTCGTGTGATGCATAGTATTTTGGAGGTACTGCCCAAGCGGAGCAAGCACATTGCTATCTTCAACGAGTGGCAAACGGGAATGGGACTACTCTACTCCAAGACAGTAGAGCCCAAGCTCCGCACCATGTTCATCACCCATGCCACCACGGTGGGTCGCTCAATCGCAGGCAATGGCAAGGAACTCTACGCCTATATGGAGCACTACAATGGTGACCAAATGGCGTGCGAACTGAATGTAGAAGCCAAGCATTCGGTAGAGAAGCGTGCGGCTCACACAGCAGACTGCTTCGCCACTGTGAGCAAACTTACGGCTCGTGAGTGCAAACAGCTCATCGAGCGTGAGCCCGTAGTGCTGCCTAATGGCTTCGAGGGTGGCTTCGTCCCCAAGGGACGTGCCTACGATCGTGCACGCAAGAAGGCTCGGGAACGTCTAGCCAAAGTGGCTTCGGCGCTTACTGGTCAGCCCATTACCGACAAGGCTTGCTTCATCTCTCTAGGCGGGCGCTATGAGTACCGCAATAAGGGTATTGATCTCTTCGTTGAGTCTGTAGCTAAGCTCAGACATAGCTATGCGGGCAAACGGCCCATCATAGCCTTCCTACTCGTACCGGCTTGTGTGGCAGAGGCGCGTGCAGACCTCAAGTATCTGCTAGATCACCCAGAGGAGGCAAGCACAGGGGCACTCCAGCACCCTAGTCTGACGCACTGGCTACACAATATGCAAGACGATGCAGCGCAGAGCCACTTCCGCTACCTAGGGCTTGACCAAGCAAACGAGAAAGTCAATATGATCTTCGTCCCTTGCTATCTACACGGTAACGACGGCATCATAGACCTCAGCTACTATGATCTGCTCATCGGCATGGATCTGACTGTCTACCCAAGCTATTACGAACCTTGGGGATATACTCCGCTAGAAAGCATAGCATTCGGCGTACCGACCATTACAACCAACTTTGCGGGCTTCGGTCTTTGGGCAGAAGATCAGCTCAGTGGCCAAAAACGCTACGCCGAAGCGGGTGTCCCAGTACGCCTCGTGGAGCGAACAGACTACAATACCGAAGAGGTGGTCAACGAAATAGCCAACCATATTGAGGCACTTGCCTCTGGCAAACTAGGCACAACAAAGGAACTACGTGAGGAGGCCATGGCTCTAGCCGAGCAAGCTGAGTGGAAGCACTTCTACAAGCATTACCTCAAGGCCTACAAGGGTATCAAGTAGTAGTAGCAAAACAACACTGTTAATTATATAGACTTTATGGCAAATAGGTTTAGACTCCTTTTGATGCTCCTGCTCCCTCTAGGGCTAACCCCTCAAGCCGAGGGGCAGTACTCGGTACACCGCCCTGCACGCAGCACTAGAGGAGTTGAGATGAGAGCTGTCACCACAAGTGGTGTGGGGGGAGCAAAGACGACAGCACACGTTCGTCTGTCACAGCTCTCCGAGCAGGATTTCCCACGAGATAGCTCACGAGAGCAAGCGTTTCGTGTGCTTCGCTTTGCTGTGAATAGAGAGCTAAACCTATCGCCAGAGAGCTGTGGTGAGTGGCTGATCGATGATAGTGGTTGCTATACATGGAGTCTTACAATCACAAGCCCTGATGCGAAAGGCATCGGGCTTACTCTCAGTCAATATCATCTACCCAAGGGTGCTGCTCTATACATCTATGGCGCTGATAAGCTCAGACGAGGTGCTTTCACCGATGCCAACAACAACACTGACGGATTGCTCAGCCTAGCTCCTGTGCTGGGCGAACAAATTACTCTAGAGTACGAATGCCCCCCCGATGGTGTACGCACAGTCCCATTTGTCATCAAGACACTACACCACGACTACCTAGGAATGCGTACCCAGATCGCCCGTAGCGCCATTGCTGGAGAGCCGATATTCGACCGCAATCGCAACACATTACCTAAGCTGGACTGTGCACGCAATGTGGTCGCTTTCCCGGAGTGGAGCAGCCAATCTCGTGCCACACTCCTGCAAGTCGTCAGCGGTGGGCTATACAGCACAGGTACGCTAATCAACAATTTGCGAGGCGATGGTACAGCCTATGTACTCACTGCGGCTCACAACGTCAATCGACTCTACGATCTCAACGACCTAGAGCAAATCAAGCAAGAGGCCAAAACGACTGTTTTCTTCTTTGGCTTCCAGAGTCAAAAAGCCAATGGCAACATACGTGGGACAGAGGAAATGACGCTCAGTGGCGCCGAATTGGTAGCCTATAACCCCGAAGCTGATATGGCCTTGCTCCGCATCACAGGGCTACCCAAGGACGCAGACGACAATCTGTTACCTATCCCTGCGGCCTACAATGCCTACTATGCTGGGTGGAATACTAGCCCTACCCCTCCCCACCCCTACGTCGGTATTCATCACCCTCTGGCTACAACCAAGCGATACAACCAAACGACAGATGCACCAATAGCTATCGAGGACAACTACTCCATAGGTATCGGACTCTCATGGGACGAGAAGCACTGGTACATTCCTCGCTGGGAGATTGGCACAACGGCGGCAGGATCGTCGGGATCTGGCCTATTTGACAAGAGCGGTCTGCTAATCGGCGCTCTGACGGGAGGTGCCTCAACCTGTAGCTCGCCCGAGAGCGACCACTACTACGCCATTCACCGCACTTGGCTTGAGAAGACTGACTTTATGAGCCTAAAGCCTTTCCTAGATCCAGATGATACGGGTGCTACTTTGTGCGCAGGTTATGATCCCAATGCGACTAATGCTATTTATCGCCTAAGTGATTTCCCCCCCAATTCGCCCAAGCAGGACGACATACAGCTGCTGCCAGCCGAGAAGCTCAGAGGTATAGGACGTATCGTCAAGCTAAAAGAAGGTGCAATTACCCCCCTTGGAGTCTATCTACTCTTCCGTGGCGATAATCATCTGCAGACATCGTTCCCACAGATAGACATCAGACTGAGAGAACTCTCCCAAGACCACACCTTAGGGCAAATGGTCTGGCAAACTGAGCTAAACACTGCGACCTTCCAACGCTACGACGAGAAGAAGAATAAATTCGATAGCGCAGGTCGCACCCTAGAGGGAGATACCATTGAGCTATTCGTGCCTACATTATCAACTCAGCAGCCAACCTCTCTCAAGAAAGGATCCTATATGCTCACGCTCACACCTAAATCTGCAAACGAGTTTATCCGACTACCCTTACTCTATCAAGCCAAACGTAAGACGGCAACGAGCTGGAATATGTTTGAGTTGAGCGAGTCTGGCTGGGCGCCTAGCAACGGAGACCTATGGGTAGACCTCCTAGTGCAGTCACCTACGCCACCCGAAGTGCTAGCTATCCCCAACCCCGCTGTGTCGGGTACAGAGATACAATGCTACTACTACCAATCTCACCTCTACATACTCCTGCCCAAACAATTGCCCTCGGCACAGCTGCGTTTGTATAGCCTCAATGGGCAACTAGTATATGAGGAGAATCTCTCCTCGGGAGTAGAGCACATCTTGCCGATCAACTTCTTGGCTACTGGTGGGGTGTACATCGCTCATATTGAGGCTGAGGGAGTGAAGCGTACGCTTAAATTCATCTATCAATAAAATACGATGACACTGATCGAGTTACTCAAACGCAATCGGAGCTATCGCCGCTTCGATCGCTCGGTACGTCCTAGCCAAGAAATTATGGCCTCTTGGATAGAAGGACTACGCTATACGGCCTCGGCACGCAATATGCAACCGCTCAAATATCTACTTGTGACGGACGATGCTCTGTGCCACACACTCAGCCAATCAGTCGTTTGGGCTGGATACCTAGTCGAATGGGCTGGGCCATGCGAAAACGAACGCCCGACGGCCTTCGTGGTGCAGCTCCTTGATACACGCTTGGCCTCAAATGCTAGATTTGATGAAGGGCTACATCTAGAAGCCCTAGGGCTGATGGCCGTAGAGTCTGGCTTCGGAGCATGTATCTTTCTCTCTTTCGACCCCAAAGGAATAGCAACTATGCTCGACCTCCCTGAGCATCTGATGCCCATCAGCCTCGTAGCCATTGGTAAACCTATTGAGCAGGTAGAAGTCAGAGATGTAGATGCTGAGGCAAATATCCGCTACTATCGAGATGCAGAAGGACGACACTACGTCCCCAAACGCAAACGAGAGGAACTAATCTATCGTACAATCCAATAATCCCCAGTAGAGTTATGAAAAAGAGCTTGCTTAGCTACTTCAAAGAGTGCTACATGGTGAACTATATAAACCCTCGTGGCCGTGCACGCCGCAGGGAGTTTTGGGGCTTCCAACTGTTCTATGCAGTTATTTTGGTCTTGCTTTTGTTTGCGGGATTGCTTCTTTGGGGGCCGCACGAAGACGAAGCATGGGTGTCGGGTACGACACAGACACCTCTAGGGAGTAGCAATCCTTTGCAAATGTCCTTGGCTATCGTTTTTTCACTAATTAGCCTTCCTCCATTCTTAACCCTCTGTATGCGCCGATTGCACGACATCAACCGATCGGGCTGGTGGGCTACGCCTATCCTCATAGTAGGTGCTATATGGGGAGTTCTCATGCTCTTCTCCCTGACAACCACCTCCAGTGAGCACTCTATGCTACTAATATGGGGCAATGCCGTAGTAGGTATTGCTTCGATTGTCGTAGCGCTCATCTTCATTGTCTTCTTCCTCATGTCTGGCACACGTGGCGCCAATCGCTATGGCCAAGACCCCAAAGCTCTACACGCCACAAATTCGGAACCCAATTAGCCCCGAAAGTCCATAAGACAGAGGAGGATATAAGTAACAAAAACGATAAGCCCTTGGGAGGTTGCGTTGAGCAACAGCTCCCAAGGGCTTATTCGTAACAATACCAGCGCTCCAACCAGTTCTATTTTGCACACCCCTACACACGAGCAGAAATTGAGCCTCCTGTGAGACTATTGCGCAATGCACCGCTCAAAGTTTCTTGTATCTTTCTCGGTGTTTTTTGCGTGTTTGAGCGGCTTGGGGAGCCTTGAATACTATCCCCC
>NZ_JRFC01000032.1 GCF_000769075.1 Porphyromonas sp. COT-290 OH3588
CAGATAGGGGATAAACGGGTGTTATTGATCTAAGTTTCTGTTAAGGTATGTAAAGGATTTATGCTCGGATTTTGGGGAATGGGGTAGTAGTTTGTAAAGGGTGGCAGAGGGGTTGGGAAAAATTGATGGGAAGATTTATTCGGATTGATGGGCTAATCTGTTGTGATGTGTCCATCAATCTGAAGAAATCAATGGGAAGAAACGCCTAGAAATGTGCCACAAGGGAGCAGCATGCCTCCAATAATTGCCGCAAACAACTCATTATAAATATGTTGGGAAAGGCGCATTCTAAGCGACGATCTCCACTTGTCTGGAGTCAAGGAGCCTAAACGCCACTGCGCTCAATCTAGAGCCTCCTAGAGCCCAAATACAACACCTCCACTCTCGGAGCCTAACCTTAGACCAATTGGATACGACAGCCCCAAATCTACATCAATAGTATAAACTTATGTAAACGAATAAGCTGGCTTAGCCAAATGCGCATCAGCCCAAGGAAAAGAGGAGCGAAAAATCAGTTATCTTTGAAGCAAAATCAGAAATAAACTTAGTCAATGGAGCAGACTTATAAAACCACTATTATAGGTGTAGCGGGCGGATCGGCCTCGGGCAAGTCTACACTCGTGCGCAAGCTACAAGACATATTCGTAGAGGAACAGGTAACGACCCTCTGCCACGACTTCTACTACAAGGCACACAACGACCTAAGCCTCGAGGAACGTGCCAAGCTGAACTATGACCACCCAGCTGCCTTCGACACGGATATGATGATCGAGCACGTACGCCAGCTGCGTGCCGGCCAGCCCATTGAGCGACCTGTCTACTCCTTCACCGAGCACAACCGCCTAGAGCAGACCGTGACAGTACAGCCAGCCAAGGTGATTATCCTAGACGGTATATTGATCTTGGAGAATAAGGATCTACGTGAGCTGATGGACGTCAAGGTCTACATCGACACAGACGACGATGTGCGCCTAGCTCGCCGCCTAGTGCGTGACGTGCAGGAGCGAGGGCGAGATATGAACTCTGTACTCAAACAATACTTCTCCACAGTCAAGCCCATGCACCGTGACTTCGTAGAGCCAAGCAAACGCTACGCACATATCATCATTCCAGAGGGAGGCTTCAACTCCGTAGCCCTCTCTCTGCTCGTAGAGAACATTCGCTCTCTGATCAATAAGGGCTAAACCACCGAGCCAACTCTCCATATGATACGATCAACAGCCTCCCGTCTACTCGGCCTAGTCGGACTGGCTATCGGCCTATACGCCTGTAGCTCTGGCAAGGACACTCAAGCCCAGCGGCTCCTAGACGAGGCACAGGCTCTAGGCTACACAGGTGCATACACCGAGGCGCTCGCTCTCGTAGACAGCGCAGAGCGAGTGGCTCCTGCCGATACTGCTATCCTGAGAGCAGGCACACGCCTCAAGCGAGAGATACGACAGAGGGAGGCGGAGCACAAAATCATCGAACTCGATAGCCTCATTCGGCTCAAAGCCGAGGAGATAAACCGAATGCTCCCTGCCTTTGCCAAGCTCAAAAACGAGGCCTACGATACTCAACTGCGCTACTGCGCTCCTGCACTTCTACCCAAGGCACTCGGGGCACGCCCTCACCTGCGTGCTACCGTAGACTCGCTTGGTGTGCTACAACTTATCTCCGTCTACACTGGGAGTAGCAAGATCAAGCACTCGGCCATCAGACTACGACACACTCAGCAGGATAGCACCTACACGACCCCAAACGTAGTGCATGACGATGCGCTCAACTATCGCTACCACGACGGGCTGCACTACTGGGAGCTGGTAACCTATCGAGCTGAAGCCAACGACCCTCTAGTAGAGTACCTAGAGGGATTACTAGCCCTAGAGGGGAAGCTCGGTATAGACTACTTGAGCCAAGGCAAAGTAACGCACCGCTACACTCTAGCTCCTGCCGAGCAGAGCGCCTTGATGCAGACGACTCGGCTAGCCAAGGTGCTCAACGAGCAACAAGCTCTACACCGGGAGCAGGCCAAGTATGCACGCCGCTTCGCTCGCCTAGACAAGAAGCAGTAGCCCGATACTCTGATCATAAACTCATCATCACACATCGCACATCATGCGCCCAATCATCAGCCCCCTATGCCTCATACTAGCCCTCGGCTGATGTAGTCCTTGCATTTTGCCCATTCTCAAGCACCTAAAAGGGGCTGTACCGAAGCAAATGTCGGCACAGCCCCTTCGCATTTATTTGACAAGATGATTAATTTTGCAGTTATTAAAGAATACATACATTTAATATTAATCACTCCAATCATTCGTCTTATATGAATATCCTTACCAACCATGCACTACGGGGACTCACTTTGGCGCTACTAGCTACTCTATCACTCTTGAGCACAGTTAGCTGCGACATTATCCGACAGGCTCAGGCTCCTCCAGTGATCCACGCACGTATCTTCAACAAATCGAATATCCCTATATTTCATGGTAAGGCTCCTATTATCTTGGCTCTAGAGTCACAGGAGGGCTTCGCCTCTAGAGCAGCCAACTACACAGTCGAGCTTACCAAAGAACACTGTACACCACTACGCCTATCTCTATCGTACCTCAATGATAGCTGGGAGTGGGAGCGCAAAAGGCTCGGTGGGAGGCTACAACTCTTGGCCGTAGACTGCTCTACTGGCGCAGTGTACAAGTTAGATGAACGCTATGTAAATACCTTATTCACCTCAACCGATGGTAAGCAAGACGAGAAGCCCAAAATCGTCATACACACCCTAGAGAGTGTGCCAGAGAACTGGCGACAGCACCTAGTGGCCATCTATACACCTGCCCAGATGGCACCCCTACCCCTAGCACCACACTAGGGAGGGAGGCGAAACTCTCTCTTAGCTTCTGGGACAGAGTAGCCAGATATTTGACAAGATAACTCGGTACACGTAGGTAGCCGTTTGCCGTGATTGCGTGGAATCCATTACCTTTGCCGTCAAATACTAATCAAACAAAGATTTAAGAACGAGCGCATGCAACAAAAGCTAGTCATCGTAGAGTCCCCCAAGAAAGCAGATCTTATACAGGGATTTCTCAAACAACAAAAACTTACTGGCTACAAAGTAATGGCAAGTGCTGGGCATGTCAGAGATCTCAAACAAAAGTCCTTCAGCGTAGACATCGAGAACAACTACGCCCCCGAGTACGAGATCTCGGCAGACAAGCGCAATATCGTCAAGGACCTCAAAGCCGAGGCAACGAAAAGCGAACTTGTCTACCTCGCATCCGATGAAGACCGTGAGGGAGAAGCCATCGCTTGGCACCTGAGCGAAGCACTAAACCTTAAACCCGAACAGCGCAAGCGCATCGTTTTCCACGAAATCACCTCCGAAGCCTTTCTCGCAGCCCTAGACGCTCCCCGTGACATTGACCAAAACCTTGTAGATGCTCAGCAAGCACGCCGAGTGCTAGACCGCATCGTAGGCTTCGAGCTCTCGCCCGTCCTCTGGCGACGCCTCAAGCCCTCACTCTCGGCGGGGCGTGTGCAGTCGGTCGCCGTTCGCCTCATCGTGGAGCGTGAGCGTGAGATTAACGCCTTCGTGCCAGAGAGTACCTTCCGTGTACAGGCAGAGTTTAAGATAGCCTCTGGGCACAAGCTCAAAGCCGAGCTGAACCACCGCTTCGCCACAGAGGCCGAGGCAGTGACTTTCCTAGAGCAGTGCGCTCGTAGCACCTTCGAGGTGGAGAGCATCACCCGCAAGGCTGCTCGTCGCTCACCCGCAGCTCCTTTCACTACCTCGACCCTACAACAGGAGGCTTCCAACCGACTCGGCTACTCGGTATCGCAAACGATGCGCCTTGCCCAGAGCCTATATGAGTCGGGGCATATTACCTATATGCGTACGGACTCGGTGAACCTATCCTCTCTAGCGATGAATACCATTAGCAAGGAGATCAGCACCAAGTATGGCGAGCAGTACCTCCAGCCTAGACGCTACCAAACCAAGAGCAAGGGGGCACAAGAGGCGCACGAAGCCATTCGCCCCACATACGTAGACCGAGCCACAATCAAGGGGACGGCACAGGAAGTCAAACTATACGAGCTAATCCGCCGCCGCGCTATCGCCTCACAGATGGCCGACGCCCTACTAGAGCGCACCACCATCAGCATACCCGTAGCAGGGACGCCATACGCCTTCGTTGCGCAGGGCGAGGTCGTTACCTTCAGAGGCTTCCTCGAGCTCTATATGGAGGCCTCGGGAGATGAGGCTAAGCTGCTCCCACAGATGAGCGAGGGCGAACACCTAGAGCCCCTAAGCATTGGCGCAGATCAGCGCTTTACTCAGAGGCCAGCTCGGTACACTGAGGCCTCCATGGTAAGCAAGATGGAGGAGCTAGGCATTGGCCGCCCGTCTACGTACGCACCAACGATCCAGACGATCCAAGCCAGAGGCTATGTCGAGCGCACCGATCGCCCGGGTATTGAGCGCAACTTCATCGAGCTCAAGCTCAGCGGTGATGGAGTTAAGCGCACAGTCAAGACCGAGGTGTATGGTGCAGACAAGTCTAAGCTGATCCCCACAGATACAGGGCTTGTGGTCAATGACTTTCTCGTCGAGCACTTCCCCAACATCGTAGACTTCAACTTCACGGCACGAGTAGAGGAGGAATTTGACCAGATCGCCGAGGGCGACCTCGTATGGCAGAAGGTGATTGACCGCTTCTACAAGGACTTCCACCCCGTGGTAGAGCGAGCCAGCGAGCGTAATGGCAACGGCAACAGAGTAGGTGCTCGTGAGCTAGGTACCGACCCAGCTACAGGGCTCAAGGTCATCGCTAGCCTTGGCCGATATGGGTCTATGATACAGATCGGCACCAACGAGGACGAAGAGAAACCTCGCTTCGCCTCTCTACAGCCGGGGCAATCTATCGAGACAATTACGCTAGAGGAGGCGCTTGACCTCTTCGCCCTACCCAAACAGCTCGGCCAGTTCGAGGACAAAGTCGTTACCGTCGCCGTAGGTCGCTTCGGCCCATATATACGTCACGATGGCAAGTTCGCCAGTCTGCCCAAGGGTATGGACCCGATGTGCATATCACTGCAAGAGGCCATTGAGCTCATCAAGGCTAAGCGTGAGGCAGAGGAGAAGAGCCTACTGCGCACCTTCGCCGAGGACGCCGAGCTAGAGATTCGCCAAGGTCGCTTCGGCCCATACATCAAGTATCAGGGCAATAACTACAAGCTCCCCAAGGACGCCGTTGTCGACGAGCTAACCTACGAGGCTGTAGCCCAAATAGTAGCCGAAGCCCCTGCGAAGACAACCAAAGGCAAGCGCACCACAGCCAAGGCTGCTGCGCCAAAAGCCAAAACAGCCAAAAGCAAAGCCAAGAGCAAGGCCAAAGCCTGATGCGCTACTTCCTATACCTAAGCTACAACGGAGCCAACTATAGTGGCTGGCAGACGCAGCCTAATGCCCCCACGGTACAGCAAACCATAGAGGAAGCATTGGCGACTGTGCTCCGCTTACCATGCCCGATACTAGGAGCAGGGCGTACAGATGCTGGGGTACACGCCAGAGAAATGGTGGCCCACCTCGATCTAGAGCTATCGCCTGCCGAGGCTGAGCAACTCATCTTCCGTGTCAATAGACTTCTGCCACAGGATATAGCATTGCACCGCATCGTACCGATGTACCCCGAGGCACACGCACGCTTCTCGGCTACGGCTCGCACCTATCGCTACTATGTTACTTTCGACAAGCAGCCATTCGGTCACGAACTGATGCTTCGCTTACATGCTCCCATAGACTTCGAGCTGATGAATCGGGCGGCGGCGTTGCTCCCGAGTTTTACCGACTTCACGAGTTTCAGCAAGCTACACACCGACGTCAAGACCAATAATTGTAGCATACGAGAGGCCTTCTGGCAGAGGCGAGCGGGCAGTACTAGCGAATATGTCTTCACGATCACGGCAGACCGCTTCCTGCGCAATATGGTGCGTGCTATCGTTGGGACGCTTCTGCAAGTCGGTCGCGGGAAACTCAGTTTAGAGGATTTTGTGCGTATTATTGAGGCTAAGGACAGATGCTCGGCTGGCTCATCAGCCCCGGGGCATGCGCTCTTCCTCGAGCATGTGGAGTACCCAAGCGAGCTATTCCTCAACCTAGAGGCAGAGAAGAGCAGTGTATGATGCATCAAACGGCTGAGATATCAACAGCAGAAGCAGCTCCAGCTAAGTTACCCAAGCGAGAGCGTCTGCACCACAAGAAACCAGTGGAGGAGCTATTCTCTACTGGGCAGTCTTTCATCGCCTACCCGCTACGTGTCGTTTATCTACTAGAGCCACAGAAGGCGGAGGCACGTAGCCGCATCTTGGTATCGGCACCCAAAAAGCATTTTAGGCGAGCCACCAAGCGCAACCGTATCAAGCGGCTTATGCGAGAGGCCTACCGCCTGAATAAAACGCCATGGCTCGAGTGGCTCGAGGGCAATGGGCTATATGCACGCATCGCATGGTCGATGATTAGCAAGGAGCTACCAGAGTACAAGCAAATCGAGCAGGCGATCCAGAAGACCTTTGCCAAAATACAGAAAAGAGAGGAGGAGCAGCATGCAGTGGATCAGTAAGCTATTCACATGGCTATTGCTATTGCCCATCTACTTCTATCGGGCGGTTATCTCTCCCATCACGCCCCCATCGTGCCGCTTCACACCCAGCTGCTCGGTCTATGCCATTGAGGCGCTCAAGAAGCATGGTCCCGTCAAGGGGCTATGGCTGACGATACGGCGCATTCTGCGCTGCCACCCATGGGGCGGACACGGACACGACCCCGTTCCCTAGCTAAGTCTGCGAGCTATGTCCTCCCATTACATCGATTTACACAGCCACCAGCCGAGCACTATCACACCCGAGCTCCTGCGCTTACAGAGCCTTAGGCTGGGACAATCTCCCTCCAAGGACCTCCCTTATAGTCTTGGCTTACACCCTTGGTATACGGAGGATCTGCGCCAAGACTCCCTCGACAGACTTATCTTACAGGCCGAAAGTTCTTCACTCGTCTGGGCCATAGGCGAGGCTGGGCTAGATAAGCTCTCACACATACCGCTGGATACCCAGAGGCATTACTTCCTTGAGCAAATCAAACTCAGCGAGCACCTACAGAGGCCTCTCGTCATACACTGCGTGAGGGCTTGGAGCGAACTGCTTACCCTAAGGCGTGAGGCTAGGGCAGCTCAAGCGTGGATTGTGCATGGCTTCCGAGGCAAAGCTCAACTAGCCGAGCAGCTCCTAAGGGCAGGAATATACCTCAGCTTCGGCCAATACTTCCAGCCCGATAGTCTGCGCCTTGCTGATCAAGCTCAGAGGCTTTTCCTCGAGACCGATGAGGCCACCTGCTCAATACAGACAATCTACACCAAGGCATCGGCTACGCTCTCGAAGCCACCCAACATACTGCGTACAGAGATCGCCGATCGCCTCGCTAGGATCTGCCCAGAGATCAAGCAACTCACAGTAATAAGATAAAAGAAAAAGGCTAGCACCTCCGACGAGAGAGGGCTAGCCTTTTATTGGCGTTATCCGAAGGATTTATTCTTCGTCTTCTTCCTTCATATTCGTAAAGACATTCTGCACGTCTTCATCTTCCTCGAGTTTGTCGATCAGCTTCTGGAGCTGCTCACGTTGCTCGGGCGTTACGTCTTTGGTATCGTTAGGCAGGCGAACGAACTCAGCAGAAGTGATCTCGTAGCCAGCCTGCTCGAGATAGCTCTGGATAGCGGCATTGCTTGAGAACTCGCCATAGAGAATGATTTCATTTTCGTCCTCCTCTAGCTCGTCCACGCCGTAGTCAATGAGCTCGAGCTCTAGGCTCTCGATATCCATATCCTCACGCTTGGTGATATGGAAGATGCACTTATGCTCAAAAAGGAACTCCAGACTACCCGATGTACCAAGGCTACCACCATGCTTATTGAAGTAGCTACGCACGTTGGCTACCGTACGTGTTGTATTGTCCGTAGCAGTTTCCACGAAGATAGCGATACCGTATGGGCCATAGCCCTCGTAGTTCATCTCCTTATAGTCGGTAAAGTCCTTACTGCTGGCTTTCTTGATCGCACGCTCCACGTTGTCCTTGGGCATATTCTCCTTCTTGGCTGTCTGCATCAGCACACGTAGGCGTGGATTCGTTTCGGGGTCTGGACCGCCAGCCTTTACTGCAATCGTGATTTCTTTACCAAGTTTCGTGAAGACACGGGCCATATTACCCCAGCGCTTCATCTTTCTGGCTTTGCGATATTCAAATGCTCTTCCCATTGGTTGAGTATATAATATGATGATTAAACTTATCTAAGCTCTGCACCTAGTTCTTTTTTCAGGCTCTTTTGGAGCTTATCCATGATGCCATCGATCTGCTTGTCGCTCATCGTCTTCTCTTCGTCTTGGAGGAAGAACGAAACGGCGTAGCTCTTCTTACCAGCTGGGAGGTTCTTCCCTTCGTAGACGTCGAATAGCTCGCAACCCGTGAGGAGCTTCTTCTCACTCTGGCGAGCAACACGCTCAATGTCTGCCATCGTGATCGCAACGTCTATCAAGAGAGAGAGGTCACGTTTAACGACGGGATACTTAGGCAAATCGCCTGTCGTTACCTTAGCACGCTCGGCTTCTCTCTGTATCTGCGCCCACTCGAGTTCGGCATAATATACGGGCAAGTTAATATCTTCCTTGGCTGCAAGCTGAGGAGCAACCTGACCAAGACGAGCAAGTAGCTTGCCACCGCCCGTGCGGATCTCTAGGGCCTTGCCTGAGAAGATATCCCACTCCACGACAGCTTGCTTGAGATTTTGTAGCTTGAGGCCTAGGCGAGTGAAGATATGCTCCAAATGAGCCTTGAGCTCGAACGGTGAGGTTTCCTCTTCTGCGTGCGCCCAGCTATTCTGTACTCGCTGGCCTGCGATCCAGATACCTAGACGCAGATGCTCGGCATAATCCGCCATAGAGGGCTCGCCACCCTCCGTCTGATTGTATTCGTAGCAGTTGCCCCACTCGAAGAAGTAGAATGAATGCTGCTGACGACGGAGATTTCGGCTGATGCTATCTAGACCGCCAAATAGAAGTGTCTGACGCATCACACCAAGCTCTGCACTTAGCGGATTCATCAAGCGCACGAGCTTGGACGAGGGATAAGACATTAGCCCCTCGTAGTCTGCGCCATTGGATAGTGAATTGTTGAGGATCTCTGAGAAACCTGCACCCACTAGCTGCTCGCTGATGAGCAGTCTGCGGCTGTACGAGCGGTCGGGCTCTCCTTGTGCACTTAGGTTGGCGTGGATGTAACCGCTTAGATCTACATTGTTGTAGCCGTAGATGCGCATAACTTCCTCTACGACGTCTACATCTCTCGTTACGTCTATGCGGTAGCGTGGCACAGCCAGAGTCCAGACGTCGCTACTACGCTCGGTGATCTCGATCTCAAGACTCGCCAAGATGCGCTCAACCTGATCGACTGGTATAGCCTTGCCGATGAGCTTATTCATCTTGTCTAGTGAGAGGATCACACGATATGGCTCACTCAGGACGGGATAATGGTCACTAATGCCACCGTCTACATACGCCTCTGGGCAGCACTCCAGAATGAGTGCTACTGCTCGGTGAAGCGCCCACTCGGTACGCTCGGGATCTAGACCTCGCTCGAAGCGGAAAGACGAATCCGTGCTAAGGCCAAGGCGTCGTGCCGTCTTGCGTACGCTAGAGGGATTGAAGTTGGCCGACTCGAGGAAGATCGCTGTCGTTCCCCTCGTCGTCCCGCTATCCTCTCCTCCCATCACGCCAGCGATGCAGAGCGGATTGCCTGCCCCATCGGCGATGATGAGGTCATGCTCGGTTAGGGTACGCTCCGTATGATCTAGAGTGATCATCTTATCGCCAGCCTTAGCTGTCCCGACGATGAGTTTGCCTCCCTCCATCTTGTCGAGGTCGTAGGCATGGAGTGGCTGTCCGTACTCGTGCAGGACGTAGTTGGTAATATCGACAATGTTGTTGATTGACTTCTGCCCAATAGCTTCTAAGCGGAAGCGTAGCCACTCTGGGCTGGGAGCGACCTTGATACCACGAATCACGAGCCCTTGGAAGCGAGCAATCTGCTCTGCCGATACCGTCACCTCGACAGGGAGAGGGCATACCCCCTCTACAGACAAGGCAAGATCTGGTAAGACGGCCTTGACGGGGGCTACATTCTGCGTCAGATAAGCAGCCAAATCTCGCGCTACACCATAGTGCGAGGTAGCATCTACTCGATTTGGCGTAATGTCGACCTCCAGTACAGCATCGGCAACCACGCCAAAGTACTCGGCCGCTGGCATACCAACTCGTACCTGATCAAGATCTAGCAAGATGATGCCATCATTATTCGTTCCTACCCCGATCTCAACCTCGCTACAGAGCATGCCGTAGCTCTCTTCGCCTCTAATCTTACTCTTCTTAATGGTAAAGCTCTCCTCACCTGAGCCAAGTACTGTGCCGATGGTGGCCACTACGACAGCCTTGCCAGCACACACATTGGGAGCACCACAGACGATCTGCAGCGGCTCCGCCTGTCCGATTGATACGGTCGTCACACTCAAGTGATCCGAGTTCTCGTGCTTACGGCACGTCAGTACCTCACCTATTACAAGCCCTTTTAGACCTCCGGGAATGGACTCTACCATCTCAACAGAACCTGTTTCTAAGCCGATAGAGGTAAGCGCCGAAGCGATAGCTTCGGGCGATAGGTCGGTTGCCACATAGTCTTGCAACCACTGGTAGGATATATTCATTACGTGTAGATGTATCTTAATTATATATCGTTGCTAAGCTACAAAAATAGTCAATTAGCCCCGAAGTACAATTGTGCCTGCTAGATGAGTAACCGAATAAGGACTGCCCTAGCAGCTAAAGGTAACCGTGCTGCCGCATCAACGCCTCTGTCTGGGCGATTTTCTCAGGCATTGGTAGCAAAGCATCGAGATAATGTAGCGTAAAGCCACGACGCTCCATTCCTCTGAACCAAGTCATCTGGCGCTTGGCGAACTGATGAATGGCGATCTCTAACTGCTGCCTCATCGTCGTGTAGTCAATCTCCCCGATCACGTATTGTGTGACGAACTTATACTCCAGACCATAGTAAATAAGATCCTCAGGCTTAACTCCAGAGGCGAGTAGCTGCTCGACCTCAGCGGTCATGCCCTCCTCTAGGCGTTGATGCAGACGCTGGCTGATGCGCTCTCGTCTAGCCTCTCGGCTCAAGTCTAAGCAAATGATGAGGCTCTCTATCGGCGGGAACTCAGTATGCTCGATTCCCTGCTCACGCTGCTGACGAATGTATTCGGCGATCTCGATAGCTCGAATAGCCCGCTGGGCACTATCGACATCCGTCTTATTATGTAGCGGCCCATAGGTAGCGAGCGTTTGCTTCAGTTCGTCTAGCGAATAAGGCCGAAGCTGCTCTCTAAGCGCCTCGTTGGGAGGCACGTCCGGCAGATGATAGCCCCTAAGTACTGACTCGACATACATACCCGTTCCGCCACAGAGGATCGGATGCTCGATGCCTCGAGCCAGCATATCGGCATAGACACGATGGAAGTCGTGCTGATAGGCGAAGAGGTTGTATCGGCTACCTGCGGGCATAATGTCAATCAGGTGGTAGGGGATTTGTATCCCCTCCACCTGATAATCTGCTAAATCCTTGCCCGTGCCAAGATCCATTCCTCGATATACCTGCCTAGAATCTGCACTGATGATCTCGCTAGAGAGTCGGTGTGCCAGATGTGTAGCGTAGGAAGTCTTGCCCGATGCCGTAGGGCCTATGATGGTGATCATTGACGGTCCTTGAGTATAACATCGTGCGCCCCACCCTCTACGATTGAGGTGCTAGAAACAAGAGTGATCTTGGCCTTCTCCTGTAGCTCGGGCAGGGTAGTAGCACCACAGCTACACATCGTGGCCTTCATCTTACCTAAGGTAATCGCTAGGTTATCCTTGAGCTTACCAGCATAGGGTACGTAACTATCTACCCCCTCTTCAAACTTCAAGTTCTCGGAGCCACCACTATCGTAGCGCTGCCAGTTCTGGGCTCGGTTGGAGCCTTCGCCCCAGTACTCCTTAACGATGTTATTACCGATTTTGAGCTTGCGTGTGGGCGACTCATCGAAGCGAGCAAAGTAGCGCCCAAGCATCAAGAAGTCCGCGCCCATGGCTAGAGCTAGAGTCATGTGATAGTCATGTACCAGCCCTCCGTCGCTGCAAATAGGCACATAGAGGCCAGTCTGGGCATAGTACTCATCTCTGGCCTTAGCAACATCGATCACCGCTGTAGCCTGCCCACGGCCAATCCCCTTCTGTTCACGAGTGATACAGATAGAGCCACCACCGATACCTACTTTGATGAAGTCTGCACCAGCTTCGGCTAGATAACGGAAACCCTCTGCATCTACGATATTACCTGCTCCGACCATAACCCTATCTCCATACTGCTCTCTGATCCACTTGAGCGTCTCGCTCTGCCACTCGCTATAACCATCGGAGGAGTCAATACAGAGGACATCGACACCAGCCTCCACTAGTGCAGGCACACGGTCACGATAATCTCTAGTATTGATCCCTGCTCCTACAAGCAGCTCTTTGGTTTCTTTGCTCGAGAGCTCAATGGGATTGTCCTTGTGTGCATCGTAATCCTTGCGGAAGACGAGATAAACCAGATGATCCTGTTCATCAATAATAGGCAGGGTATTGAGCTTATGCTCCCAGATGATGTTATTGGCTTCCTTGAGTGTAATACCGAGTCGGCCTACCTTGAGGCGCTCGAATGGAGTCATGAACTCACGAACGGGCTTATCCTCCGTATCCACACCTAGACGATAGTCACGGCTAGTGACAATCCCGAGGAGCTTACCATGGCTGGAGCCGTCTGAGGTTACCCCAATCGTAGAGTGCCCAGTAGCCTGCTTGATGCGTAGTACATCGGCCAGAGTAGCATCTGCACTCACATTGGCATCACTCGTCACGAAGCCTGCCTTAAACTTCTTCACGCGGCGAACCATTTCCGCTTGCTCGGCTATAGGCTGCGATCCGTAAATGAAGGAAAGACCTCCGTTGCGAGCCAGTTCAATGGCCAATGTATCGTTCGACACGGACTGCATAATGGCCGAAACAAAGGGTATATTGAGCTTGATGCGCGCACTCTCGCCTTGCTTGAAGCGAACTAGAGGAGTCGTAAGTTTGACATTTTGAGGCGCGCACTCACGGGTCGTGAGGCCGGGGATAAGGAGGTATTCGCCGAAGGTACGGGAAACTTCATTGACATAAACAGCCATAGTTCAATATTTTAATTTGATATGATCCTGAAATTTCCGGACAAATTTACAGACTTCCCTGCACATACACAAGCCTATCAGCTTGTTACGTGCAGGGAAGTATTGGACAGCAATCGTGGTTTGTCTAGAAAACAAACCCAAGGCGGAAGCCAGCATGAAGCGTAGGCTTCAGATCGAAGCTAGAAGAGGTCGTGCTACCTTGCTGGATTGTATTCCCTCTGCGCACTGAGCCCTTGGTCTTCCAGCCTCCCATAGCCCTAAGGCCTGTTTCTAAACCAATGAATACTTGCTTGGCAACATAATAGTCAGCACCCAGCATCACCGCACCTCCGAGGCTATGCTCCATAGGTGACTTGATTACCTCGTCCTCGACACTCTTGATGTTGGTCTGTGTTTCTTTCTGGGTGAAACCAAGTCCCCAATTTAGGTCAGCTGCTACGTATGGCGACAGTCGCTTGGTCCCAGCAAAATGCTTCTCCACACCAACACCTATAAGGAGCTTATTGGTATATGTACTAGAGGTTGCTTTGACGATATGGTTCTGAACGATCTGATTATCTTCTTTGGTAGCGCTAGTTGTAACGTTGGAGAGATTGAGGCCCATACGTAAAGCAAGTGTTTCGCCAAGGAATACACGCCCCTTGAGGGCTCCTTGGGTTAGATCAAGCGGGTTGCTAGTAAGCCCTGAGGCAAACAATGACACCTCTGTGGACACCATGCCTTGGTCTGCTTTGTAGTTCTGGGCACTAGCCACGCCCAAAGCGCATAGGGCTAATAGGGAAGTAAGCAATCTTCTCATAATTCTTTTTTGTACTTATAATGATTTAGCGAGGGATAATCTCCCCCAAACACTAGAGCAAAGATATCATAATAATCTATAAATAAAGAAAAGGGACTATTACCTATAGAGTACCGCCCCTTCATTTGCACTTTAGGTTTCTTCGCCTCCCCTCGTCCGTCGTGCTAGCTCTATAAACGAGAAGAGGAAGCCAGCCTTGCGACTAACTCCCCCCCCTCTACAAAAAACTGGCGGCTACCTACTCTCCCACTAGACGCAGTACCATCGGCACAATTGGGCTTAACTTCTCTGTTCGGAATGGGAAGAGGTGGAACCCCAACGTTATAACCACCAAAATGTCAATTTCTAGCGACCNTTAACTTCTCTGTTCGGAATGGGAAGAGGTGGAACCCCAACGTTATAACCACCAAAATGTCAATTTCTAGCGACCATCGACTAATAAGAAAACTAAACTAACTATAAAGCTTAGCACGTATGCAAACCTGAAGCGCAAAAATTTCGGGCTATTAGTACTACTCGGCTTTGATGTCACCATCTTTACACCTGTAGCCTATCAAGGTCATCGTCTATAACCACCCTTATAAGGAGATCTAATCT
>NZ_JRFC01000033.1 GCF_000769075.1 Porphyromonas sp. COT-290 OH3588
AAGTCGTAACAAGGTAGCCGTACCGGAAGGTGCGGCTGGAACACCTCCTTTCTGGAGACCTTTAGGTTAGACTGGTTAAGGGATTCTTTGTAGATGGTTGGGTTGGTTCTAGACCACTACACTTCTTGTCAATATCTTATCTAGTCCTATAGCTCAGTTGGTTAGAGCGCTACACTGATAATGTAGAGGTCGGCAGTTCAAATCTGCCTGGGACTACAATAGTATCTCGGGGGATTAGCTCAGTTGGCTAGAGCACCTGCCTTGCACGCAGGGGGTCATCGGTTCGAGTCCGATATTCTCCACGACAGTTTTCATAATGATTAAGGGATAGGTTAGAGTTTAGATGTGAATCTAGGTCTAACCTTTTTTATGTTTATACCTTTAATCTCCTTTTGCCGTACAGTCCTTGTCATAGTGTGCTGTGCGTCCCTTTGCTCTTATTTCTCCATGTTTGGCTAATCATACGGAAAGTACTACCTTTCGTACAATTTGCTTAGCAATACACATGCTGTTTAATCTGAATTTATAATAATATCACTGCGCTATGATCTATGATTTGTCTATTATCGGAGCCGGCCCGGGTGGAGCTGATGCAGCCGAATATGCAGCCGCTAGAGGGCTGTCTGTCGTTATCTTCGAGAAAAACAAAGTAGGAGGCGTCTGCCTCAACGAAGGCTGTGTCCCTACCAAAGCCCTACTACACTCTGCTCACATCTATGCCAAGGCCAAAGAAGGCCGTAAGTATGCCGTTTCGACCAGCGAGGTCGAGCTGGATCTCTCCAAGCTGATGGCTCGTAAGAACAAAATCCTCAAAAAACTCGGTGCTGGTATCAAGCTCGGTTTGCAGAAGCACGAAGTCACCTTGGTGGAGGCTGAAGCTCGTTTGGCCGGGCAGGCTGACGGTGTATTCAATATAGAGGCTGGTGAAGCGACTTATCAAGCCAAACACATTATCATTGCTACTGGCTCGGAGGCTTTCGTGCCACCTATCCCGGGCTTGGAGGAGAGCGGCTATTGGACTGCTCGTGAGGCGCTACAAGTGGGCGAGCTGCCCAAGAGTTTGGCGGTCATTGGTGGAGGCGTTATCGGTATGGAGTTTGTGTCTTTCTTCAATACTCTGGGTGTGGAGGTAACAGTTGTGGAGATGTTGCCCAAGATCCTTGGCCAGATGGACGAGGAGCTCTCGACGGAGCTACAGACCGCTTTCGCCAAGCGAGGAGTCAAGTTCTACCTCAATACTAAGGTGCAGAGCATTAGTAATGGCGTTATTTATGCCGAAGGCCCAGACGGAGCTGTGGAGATCGAGGCAGAGCGTATCCTAGTGAGTGTGGGTCGCCGTGCGATTATCAACGGACTAGGTCTAGAAACCGTAGGCGTAGCCACCGAGCGTGGGGCTGTAGTCGTAGATGAATATATGCGCACGAACGTCGCTGGGCTATATGCAGTGGGCGATATCAACGGTACGTCTATGTTGGCACACACGGCTACACGAGAGGGTGTTATAGCCGTACAGCACATTCTGGGGGAGCCCGAAGCGATGAGCTACAAGGCTATCCCGGGGATTGTCTACACCGACCCAGAGATTGCCTCGGTAGGTAAGACTGAGGCTGAGCTCAAAGCCGCTGGAGTGGCCTATCAGGTACATCAGGTGCCTATGTCACTCTCGGGGCGCTTCGTGATCGAGAACGAAATGGTCAATGGCCTCTGCAAGCTCATCACAGACGAGCAGGGCGTACTACTAGGTGCGCATCTGCTAGGTAATGCAAGCAGTGAGATTCTCGTGCCTGCAATTATGGCCATAGATCGTGGCATGACGCTCAGGGAGCTTAGCCGTATCGTTTTCCCTCATCCTACCATTTGCGAGATCCTGCGTGCTGCAGCCCTTCATTAGTAGGGCGACGGTGCTGTCCATACAAATAAGACGAGGGGCAAATCGGTATCCGATTTGCCCCTCGTCTTATTTGTATAGGTAAGGTGGTCCTATCTGCGTGGCGAGATCATCTTACCTTCTTGATTGAGGAAGTGGTAGGTGTATTCCTGCTTGGAGTGTTTGGCGATCTCATTGATGATCATTTTGTGCGTGTACTTGGGCAGGTCTACCAATAGGTGTGCTCCCTGCTCTGGCAGGCTTACCAATGGTAGCTCAACGGGAATGGGCTTGGGCTGCTCGATCGGTTTGCAACGGCGGAAGTACGCTAGCACTTTGGCTACCATACTTAGGCAGCTGATCGATAGGGCTATGATGCGCTTGCCTAGTTTACTGGCCTTGCCGTGGTAGTACTTGTCGTAGAAGAGAGCCATAGCACCATAGAATGAACGAATGTACTTGGAGCTATCGAGTATTGAGCTCTCACCCTTGTAGTGAATGATGGGTGTAGGGAGATAATCGCACGTCCATCCCCCCATCACGACACGATAGGAGAGGTCTATGTCTTCTCCGTACATGAAGAAACGCTCGTCCAGCAATCCGATTTCCTTGAGCGTCTTGCTACGTAGCATCGTAAATGCACCCGAGAGGACCTCTACCGAATGAGTCTGATCGTTGGGGAGATGTCCCATGTAGTAGGAGGCGAAGAGCTTGGACTTGGGGAAGAGGCGTGTTAGTCCCGATAGTTTGCAAAACGATACCCACGTAGAGGGGAAACCACGCTTGCTCTCACGTAGATAGCGCCCTTGTATGTTGTGCATCTTGACGCCGATTGCTCCGCATCGGGGCTGTTGCTGCAGATGCTCAAGGCATCGGGTTAGCGTGTCCTCGGCTATGAGCGTATCGGGGTTGAGCAGTAGAACAAATTCGCTGTCGGATCGCTCAATCGCCATATTATTGGCACGAGAGAAGCCGAGGTTTTCGCTATTCTCAATATAATTAACCCACGGGTAGCGCTCTCTCAAGTAGGTGATTGAGCCATCTCCCGAGGCGTTGTCCACGACCCATACTTCTGCATCTAGATTTTTGATGGCGGCGGCTACTGAACCTAGGCACTGCCCTAGCAGCAGTGGCACTCGGTAGTTGACAATGATGATGGAGAGTTGATGCATAGAAAAACAGGCTAGTGGACTAAGTCGCCCCAATGGGTAGCTCGTCCACTAGCTTTTATAGGATTCAATCTGTGATGACGATTAGGTAATAGTTCTTTTTGCCACGCTGTATCAGCAGATAGCGCTCAGCGATAAGGTCGGACAGACTGACTATTTGGTCTTGATGCTCGATCTTCTCTTTATTGAGGCTCACGCCGCCAGACTGAATGAGCTTGCGGAGCTCCCCCTTGGATGCGAAGATATTAGCCTGCTCGGTCATCAGGTCGATGACCTTGATGCTCTCGGCTAGAGTGGTACGAGCGATAGAGTATTGAGGTACACCCTCGAAGACGCTGAGGAACATATCCTCCGAGATCCGCTGTAGCTGCTCCTTAGTACCTTGACCGAAGAGAATGGAGGATGCCTCAACTGCTGCTTCGTAGTCCTCTCGGCTGTGCACCATCACGGTGATTTCCTCAGCGAGGCGATGCTGCAAGGGGCGTAGATGTGGCGCCGCGGCCTGCTCTGCCTCAAGGGCGGTGATTTCCTGCTCTGAGAGGGTCGTGAATATCTTGATGTAGCGAGCAGCGTCGGCATCGCTCACGTTGATCCAGAATTGATAGAATGCGTATGGGGAGGTACGCTTGGGGTCTAGCCATACGTTGCCACTCTCGGTTTTGCCAAACTTGCCACCATCTGCCTTGGTGATGAGCGGGCAGGTTAGGGCGAAGGCCTCACCGCCGTCTTTTCGGCGAATAAGCTCTGTCCCGGTCGTGATATTGCCCCATTGGTCCGAGCCTCCCATCTGTAGGCGGCAGCCATGCTCTCTATATAGATGTAGATAGTCGTAGCCCTGAAGAAGCTGATAGCTAAACTCGGTGAAGGACATGCCCTCACCCTCGCCACTCAGACGCTTCTTGACGGAGTCCTTGGCCATCATATAGTTTACCGTGATATGCTTGCCAATATCGCGAATGAACTCAAGGAAGCTAAATCCCTTCATCCAGTCGTAGTTGTTCACCAGCAGGGCGGCATTGGGCGCATCGCTGTCGAAGTCGAGGAACTTAGATAGCTGAGCCTTGATGCACGCTTGGTTGTGGCGGAGGGTTTCCTCGTCGAGGAGTTTGCGCTCGGCGCTTTTCATAGATGGGTCACCGATCATACCAGTGGCGCCGCCGATCAAGGCGATAGGGCGGTGGCCAGAGAGTTGTAGGTGGCGCAACATCATCACACCTACTAGGTGCCCGATGTGTAGTGAGTCTGCCGTAGGGTCAATGCCTAGGTAGGCTGAGATCCGTTCCTTGGTTAGTAACTCTTCTGTCCCGGGGATCATATCGTGTATCATCCCACGCCAGCGTAGCTCTTCGATAAAATTCTTCATCAGTTGTACGATTAGTATGTACCGTTCTCCAAAAAAAACTTATGCGATAATTGGCGCAAAGGTAATCATTTTATTTTGCCCCTTGATTTAGTCTAATTCTCAAACTATATACTTAAGGTATCTATTTTGCCCTCACCGTGAAGGGGAACCGTGGACAGGAGAGGGTAACAGCTACTGTCTATGGCTTCACTCTCGGCTTGGGCGGCTCGGCTACCTAGCTGCTTTCGCTGGACTAACGTGCTTGATGTGGGATTTATTGCTTCAGCCACTAGGGGCTTCATTTGTTTACACCTTTTAATAGAATAGAAGTATGTTTGGCTCAATGATTGGTTTTTGAGGACCAAAGGCCCAAATCGCGTATTTGCCCTCTAGCGGGCCCTACATTGCGTTGGACCTCTATTTGGGCACTTTACTCCAGACGTGTGAAAATAATCGCTTAAAATCAGATCTTTTTTAATGTGTTTATATTTAGTTATATAGGCTGGCTTGAGGGGCGGTTTCGCTTAATTTTAAGTGGAGGTTTTGGCATTTCTTCCCATTAACCTTGCGGGACTGGTGGACATGCCTCTAGGCATTAGTCCACTAATTGGCGCAGATTAGTCCTTCAATTTTTGAGCCTTGTACTAGATCTGGTTGTTTTCTTGTCGATAGAGAGTTTGGGCTTGTTTGCAAATCTTAACAGAAATGACGCTCATCGCATCTTTAAGGTACTAGGCTCTGCTGTTCGGCTTCTTTATACATATATTATGAGATACGGGGTGTTTGCAGAGGAAGTGCTCGGGTAGGTGTGTTGCCATCTTTGCTTTTTTCTTTGGTGGGGTTTTGTCAGTTTGGAAAAAGTGTCTATATTTGCAGTCGATTATCCCGAGTAGCATATCGCAATTCTTTGGGTGGTCACGAGTTAACGCTCACAGATGTAAGCCAATGTAGCTCAGGGGTAGAGCACTTCCTTGGTAAGGAAGAGGTCACGGGTTCAAATCCCGTCATCGGCTCTACTGGGGATAGCTTAACGAAAAGGTAATAATTCAAAATAGCAAACTAAAATGGCAAAAGAAACGTTTAACAGATCGAAGCCACACGTAAACGTTGGTACGATTGGTCACGTTGACCACGGTAAGACTACTCTTACTGCTGCTATCACTACTGTGCTCGCTAAGAAAGGTTTTTCTGAGCTCCGTTCGTTCGATTCTATCGACAATGCCCCAGAAGAAAAGGAGCGTGGTATCACGATCAACACTTCTCACGTAGAGTACGAAACAGAAAATCGTCACTATGCTCACGTAGACTGTCCCGGTCACGCCGACTATGTTAAGAACATGGTAACTGGTGCTGCTCAGATGGACGGTGCTATCATCGTGGTAGCTGCTACTGATGGTCCTATGCCTCAGACTCGTGAACACGTGCTTCTAGCTCGTCAGGTGAACGTGCCTGCTCTTGTTATCTTCATGAACAAGTGTGATATGGTTGATGACGAGGAGATGCTAGAGCTAGTAGAGATGGATATGCGTGAGCTGCTGTCTAACTATGAGTTCGATGGTGACAATACTCCAGTAATTCGTGGTTCTGCTCTTGGTGCACTTAATGGTGAGCCTCAGTGGGAAGAGAAGGTTATGGAGCTGATGGCTGCTGTAGATAGCTGGATTCCACTGCCTCCACGTGCTATCGACAAGCCATTCCTAATGCCTGTTGAAGACGTGTTCTCTATCACAGGTCGTGGTACTGTAGCTACTGGTCGTATCGAAACTGGTGTTATCCACACTGGTGATGAAGTTCAGATCATTGGTCTAGGTGCAGAAGGTCTTAAGTCTGTTGTAACTGGTGTGGAAATGTTCCGCAAGATTCTTGACGAAGGTCAGGCTGGTGACAACGTAGGTCTACTACTCCGTGGTATCGACAAGACTGACATCAAGCGTGGTATGGTGATCGCTAAGCCCGGTCAGGTTAAGCCTCACTCTCGCTTCAAGGCAAGTATCTACGTGCTGAAGAAGGAAGAAGGTGGTCGTCACACTCCATTCCACAACAAGTATCGTCCTCAGTTCTATATTCGTACGCTTGACGTAACTGGTGAAATCTCTCTTCCAGAGGGTACAGAAATGGTTATGCCTGGTGACAACGTAGAGATCATAGTTGATCTTATCTATCCAGTAGCTTGCAACGTAGGTCTACGTTTCGCTATCCGCGAAGGTGGTCGTACGGTAGGTTCTGGTCAGATCACTGAAATCTTAGACTAATATTCTCCTCGAGAATAAAAGATAAAAATCAGGCTCGGCGCACTCGCCGGTAGGTAGCGCCGAGCCTAATATACGGGTTTAGCTCAGTTGGTAGAGCACTGGTCTCCAAAACCAGGTGTCGGGAGTTCGAGTCTCTCAACCCGTGCTAGAAATAATTAAAAAGATGAGTTTAGTAAATAGAATAGGAGCTTCCTTTCGGGATTCATACGCCGAGCTTACACAGAAGGTTACATGGCCTACCCGTCAGGAGCTAACCAGTAGTGCAATTGTTGTGATGATCGCTTCCCTTATCATAGCGATTTTTGTGCTTTTGGTAGATACTGCTTTTGAAAACATTCTATTGTCCGTCTATAGGCTGTTGAAGTAATGGCTGAACTAGCAGAAAAGAAATTCTACGTTCTCCGTGCCGTTAGTGGTAAGGAGAACAAGGTGCGTGAGCAACTTGAGGCCGAGATCAAGCTAACTGATCTTGGTCAGTACGTTTCTCAAGTGATCATTCCCACCGAGAAGGTCGTTTCGCAGCGCAATGGAAAGAAGATTGTCAAGGAGCGTCCCTATTTGCCGGGTTATGTACTCGTCGAGGCTATCCTAGTGGGAGAAGTGGAGCATAGGCTCCGCACAATTCCCAATGTGATTGGTTTCCTTGGTGGCAACAAAGGTGGCTCACCCGAGCCCATGAAGCGCAGTGAGGTCGAGCGCCTCTTGCGTCGTGCAGACCAAGTTGCCGACTCCGAGGGCGAATACGATCTGGAGATCTTCGTCGGAGATACCGTCAAGGTATCCGAGGGGGCTTTCGCAGGTTGTGAGGCTATCGTCGAGGAAGTAACGCCAGAGAAGCGTAAGCTGAGTGTTATGGTCAAGATGTTTGGCCGTAAGATCCCTCTGGAGTTAAGCTATGCTCAAGTAGCTAAGGAATAGGTTTGTTACGGAACCGCACTTAGCATTATAGTGTATCACACTTATTAAATCAAAGAAAATGGCTAAAGAAGTTGCTGGACAACTAAAATTGCAAATCAAGGGTGGGGCTGCAAATCCTTCACCTCCCGTGGGACCTGCTCTGGGTGCCAAGGGTATCAATATTATGGAGTTTTGCAAGCAATTCAACGCCAGAACTCAGGACCAAGCTGGTAAGATCCTTCCAGTTGTTATTACTTACTACGCAGACAAGTCTTTCGACTTCATCGTCAAGACTCCTCCCGTAGCAGTACAGCTCAAGGAACTTACTAAGGTTAAGAGTGGTTCTGCTCAGCCTAACCGTAACAAGGTGGCTGAGGTTACTTGGGAACAAGTTCGCGCAATTGCTTCAGATAAGATCGTGGACCTAAACTGCTTCACCGTAGAGGCTGCTATGAAGATGGTAGCTGGTACAGCTCGCAGTATGGGTATCGCAGTAAAGGGAGAGTTTCCCGGGTAATATAAATTAATCGAAGAAAATGGGTAAACTGACAAAGAATCAGAAGCTAGCTTTCAGCAAGATTGAACCCGGGAAGGCATACACACTAGCGGAGGCATCTGCTCTAGTCAAGGAGATTACTACGACTAAGTTCGATGCGTCTGTAGATGTCGATGTGCGTCTGGGCGTAGATCCTCGTAAGGCTAACCAAATGGTACGTGGTGTGGTAACTCTACCACATGGTACTGGTAAGCAGGTACGTGTGCTAGCTCTCTGTACTCCAGACAAGGAAGCCGAAGCTCAAGCAGCTGGTGCCGACTATGTAGGTCTGGACGAATATATCGAGAAAATTAAGGGTGGATGGACTGACATTGATGTGATCATCACTATGCCAGCTATCATGGGTAAGATCGGGGCTCTAGGTCGTGTGCTTGGTCCTCGTGGTCTAATGCCTAACCCCAAGAGCGGTACTGTAACCAACGAAGTTGGTGCTGCCGTTAAGGATGTTAAGTCTGGTAAGATCGATTTCAAGGTAGATAAGACTGGTATCGTACACACCTCTATTGGTAAGGTTTCATTCTCTGCCGATCAGATCAAGGAGAACGCTGCTGAGTTCATCTCTACGCTGATCAAGCTCAAGCCAACGGCTGCTAAGGGTACTTATGTGAAGAGCATTTACCTCTCTAGCACGATGAGCCCAAGTATCAAGATTGATCCTAAGTCTGTAGAAGAATAATAAAAGGTAGAAATCATGAGAAAGGAAAATAAAGGCGTTGTAATCGAACAGCTCACAGGCTATCTCAATGAGTATCCTCACTTCTATTTGGCTAACATCGAAGGGATGGATGCTGCCAAGACTGCGACTCTTCGTCGCCAGTGCAACAAGGCAGAGATCAAGCTAGTTGTAGTAAAGAATACCCTCCTTCGTAAGGCTATGTCGGCGGCTGATACCGACCTTGCTCCACTGTATAGTGCGCTCAAGGGCAATACAGCCATCATGTTTGCCAACGTGGCAAACGCTCCTGCAAAGCTTATCAAGGAGTTCACTAAGGATAAGAAGGCTGACAATAAGCTCCGTCTAAAGGGTGCTTATGCCGAGACAGGATTCTACGGCGAAGACCAGCTGGAAACCCTTGTGGCAATCAAGAGCAAGGAAGAACTTGTGGCAGATGTTATCGCCCTTCTACAGTCACCAATCCGCAACGTGGTGTCTGCTCTTGAGAACAAGGACAAAGCAAGCGAAGAGGCTGCTGCTGAATAATTGCCTCAACTAGACAATTAACAAAGAACAAAAACAAAGAAATAATTAAATAACATGGCAGATATCAAAGCTATTGCTGAACAGCTGGTAAACCTAACGGTTAAGGAAGTAAGCGAACTCGCAACTATTCTCAAGGAAGAATATGGTATTGAACCAGCAGCTGCTGCTGTAGTTGTTGCCGCTGGCGGTGGCGAAGCAGCTCAGGAAGAAGAAAAGACTTCTTTCGACGTAATCCTCAAGAGCGCTGGCGCTGCTAAGCTCCAAGTAGTGAAGGCCGTTAAGGAACACTGCGGTCTTGGTCTTAAGGAAGCTAAGGACATCGTAGATGCTGCTCCCGCTCCTGTTAAGGAAGGTGTAGACAAGGCTACTGCTGAAGCTGTGAAGAAGGCCCTTGAAGAGGCTGGCGCAGAAGTAGAGCTTAAGTAACGAAACTCTAACCTGTGAGAATCAGGTAATTATGGTTGAGATTCCTCGTCGAGAGGAGTCTTAACCATTTCGTGTCTTATCATTCCACCAAGTATCATTCATCCTACGAAATGGCCTCAAACCACAATCAATCGAGAATAAACTTCGCATCGATCAAGAATCCGCTTAGATTCCCGGATTTCCTCGAAGTACAGCTGAAGTCTTTCAAAGACTTCTTCCAGCTGGACACTCCTCCCGAACGCAGAAAAAAGGAGGGGCTGTACAAGGTGTTTGCAGAGAATTTCCCTATCGCAGACACGCGCAACAACTTTGTCCTTGAGTTCCTCGACTACTATGTCGATCCTCCCAAATATACGATCGAGGAGTGTCTGAGCCGAGGTCTTACCTATAGCGTACCTCTCAAGGCTAAGCTCAAGCTCTACTGTACGGACCCCGATCACGAGGATTTTGCGACGGTTATTCAGGATGTGTTCTTGGGCCCTATCCCCTACATGACGGAGTCTGGTACCTTCGTTATCAATGGGGCAGAGCGTGTCGTGGTGTCACAGCTACACCGCTCTCCGGGTGTGTTCTTTGGCACGAGCATGCACACCAACCGTACGCAGCTCTACTCGGCACGTATTATTCCTTTCAAGGGGTCGTGGATAGAGTTTGCTACGGACATCAATAATGCGATGTATGCCTACATCGACCGTAAAAAGAAACTTCCAGTAACTACCCTGTTGCGTGCCATTGGCTACGAGAGCGACAAGGAGATCCTAGACCTATTCGGTTTAGCCGAGGAGGTTAAGGTAACCAAAGCAGGTCTGAAGAAGTACATCGGTCGCCGCTTGGCTGGTCGTGTCAATAAGACTTATATCGACGACCTCAGTGATGAAGATACTGGTGAGGTGGTTTCTATCGAGCGTACTACGGTACTCATCGATCGTGAAACGGAGCTTACCGAGGAGCATATTGAGCAGATCCTAGAGGCTGGTACTAAGACAATCCTTCTACACCGTGAGGATAAGGTTACCTCCGACTACTCGCTTATCTTCAACACCCTACAGAAAGACCCCTGTAATAGTGAGCACGATGCGCTCTACTATATCTATCGTCAGCTCCGTAACGCCGAGCCTGCCGATGAGTCCAATGCGCGTGAGGTAATCACGAACCTATTTTTCTCCGACAAGCGTTATGACTTAGGAGATGTAGGTCGCTATCGCATCAATAAGAAGCTCAATCTCTCTATCGATCCAGAGGTACGTGTGCTGACCAACGAGGATATCGTAGAGATCATCAAATATCTAATTGAGCTAGTCAATTCCAAGGCTCAGGTGGACGACATCGACCACCTATCCAACCGTCGTGTGCGCACGGTGGGTGAGCAGCTGTACAATCAGTTCGGCGTCGGGTTAGCTCGTATGGCACGTACGGTACGTGACCGTATGAACGTACGTGACAACGAAGTCTTCGCTCCCATAGACCTCGTTAATGCCAAGACGCTGTCTTCTGTGGTCAATTCGTTCTTCGGAACGAACGCCCTATCACAGTTCATGGACCAGACGAACCCGCTAGCGGAGATCACCCACAAGCGTCGTATCTCTGCCCTTGGCCCCGGTGGTATTAGCCGTGATCGTGCAGGCTTCGAGGTGCGTGACGTACACTATACACACTATGGCCGTCTGTGTCCTATCGAAACGCCAGAAGGGCCAAATATCGGTCTTATTTCTTCGCTCTGCGTGTATGCTAAGATTAATGAGTTAGGCTTCATCTCTACGCCATACCGTGCGGTAAACAAGGGTGTAGTAGACTTCACAGATAAGGGGCTCAAGTACTACACAGCCGAGGAGGAAGAAGACAAAACCGTTGCTCAGGGTAATGCCCCAGTAGACGACAACGGGCGCTTCAAGAATGATCGAGTTAAGGCACGCTTCGAGTCGGACTTCCCTGTGGTAACTCCTGAGGAAGTAGACCTCATGGACGTAGCTCCTACTCAGATCGCCTCTATTGCCGCCTCTCTTATCCCATTCCTAGAGCACGATGACGCCAACCGTGCACTCATGGGATCGAACATGATGCGTCAAGCGGTGCCACTGCTCCGCCCAGAGTCGCCTATCGTAGGTACTGGCATTGAGGCTCAGTTGGTGCATGACTCTCGTACGCAGGTTGTGGCCGAGCGTGCCGGTGAGGTTGTCTTCGTAGATGCCAACTGCATCAAGATCAAGTACGACCGCACGGAGCAGGAGGAGTTTGTGAGCTTCGAGGATCCTATCACGACTTACACACTACCTAAATTCCGTAAGACTAACCAGAGCACGACCATTGACCTACGCCCAATCTGCCAGAAGGGGCAGCGTGTGGCTGCTGGCGATATCCTCACCGAGGGGTACTCAACTCAGGCTGGTGAGCTGGCTCTAGGTCGCAACGTCCAGGTGGCTTATATGCCATGGAAGGGTTACAACTACGAGGATGCTATCGTACTTAACGAACGCCTCGTACGTGAAGATTTCTTCACTTCCGTTCACGTGGACGAGTATCTCCTAGAGGTGCGTGAAACTAAACGTGGACTAGAGGAGCTTACCTCCGATATTCCTAATGTGAGCGATGATGCGACACGCAACCTTGACGAGAATGGTATCATTCGTATTGGTGCTCGTGTAGAGCCCGGTGATATTCTTATCGGTAAGATCACGCCAAAGGGGGAGAGCGATCCTACGCCAGAAGAAAAGCTTCTGCGTGCGATTTTTGGCGACAAGGCTGGCGACGTTAAGGATGCTTCGCTCAAGGCTACCCCATCGCTACGTGGTGTGGTTGTAGATACGAAGCTCTTCTCCAAGGCAGTGAAGAAAAAGGGTCGTACCGAAACTAAGGAGATCGTGACTAAGCTCGAGGAGAAGTACGACGTACTGCAAAACGACCTCAAGGCTCTCTTCATCGAGAAGCTACTTGTACTGACAGCTGGCAAGAAGTGTAATAAGGTTAATGACTTCCTTGGTACGGATAAGATTAAACCCGGCTCCAAGTTTACCAAGGCTGATCTTGAGGCACTTCCATACAATGAAATTCTCTTCACCGACTGGACAGAAGACAAGGAAACGAATGAAATGATTCAGAAGGTGGCAGTCAATTACCTCAAGAAGTCAAAGGAGTACGAGGCAGACCTACGTCGCAAGAAACTCGACGAAACAATTGGGGACGAGCTACCAGCTGGTATTGTTCAGATGGCTAAGGTATATATCGCTAAGAAGCGCAAGATCCAAGTAGGGGACAAGATGGCTGGTCGCCACGGTAACAAGGGTATTGTGTCCAAGGTGGTTCGTCAGGAAGATATGCCATTCCTCGAGGACGGTACGCCTGTTGATATCTGTCTTAACCCACTCGGTGTGCCTAGCCGTATGAACCTCGGCCAGATCTTCGAAGCTGTATTGGCTTGGGCTGGCCGTAAGCTGGACTGCAAGTTCGCTACGCCTATCTTCGATGGGGCTTCTCTTGATGATATGAACGACTGGACGGACAAGGCAGGTCTTGCTCGTAATGGTAAGACCTATCTATACGACGGTGGTACGGGTGAGCGTTTCGACCAGCCTGCGACAGTAGGGGTAACTTACTTCCTCAAGCTCGGGCATATGGTCGATGACAAGATGCACGCCCGCTCGATCGGTCCATATTCGCTCATCACGCAGCAACCTCTCGGAGGTAAGGCTCAGTTTGGGGGACAGCGTTTCGGGGAGATGGAAGTGTGGGCACTAGAGGCTTTCGGTGCTTCTCACATTCTGCAAGAAATCCTAACGATCAAGTCCGACGACGTGCAGGGTCGTAGCAAGGCATACGAAGCAATCGTTAAGGGCGATCCTATGCCAACGCCCGGTATCCCAGAGTCGCTCAACGTATTGCTCCACGAGCTTAAGGGGCTAGGTCTGAGCTTTACGCTAGACTAATCATCTCCACAGCCCTCTCCCGCTTGGCCTAGTCGGGTAGGAGAGGGATTACTCGGATTAACAAGAATATATCTTTTGATAGAATATGGCTTTCAAGAAAGACAATAAAATAAAGAATAACTTCTCGAAGATCACCATTTCCTTAGCTTCGCCCGAGGAAATTCTAGAGAACTCTAGTGGGGAAGTTCTCAAGCCCGAGACGATCAACTACCGTACCTACAAGCCTGAGCGTGACGGCCTTTTCTGTGAACGCACTTTCGGTCCCGTCAAGGACTTCGAGTGTCACTGCGGCAAGTACAAGCGCATTCGCTATCGTGGTATCGTGTGTGACCGTTGTGGTGTAGAGGTGACGGAGAAGAAGGTACGCCGTGAGCGTATGGGGCACATCAAGTTAGAGGTACCCGTAGCACACGTTTGGTACTTCCGTTCGCTCCCCAATAAGATGGGTTACCTCCTCGGCATCTCTGCCAAGAAACTTGAGGCAATCATCTATTATGAACGTTATGTCGTGATACAGCATGGCGTGTTGCCCGAGGAGGCGGTGGAGCATCTTGCGGTACTGACCGAGGAGGAATACCTCGAGCTACAGGATCGTGTTGATGCAGAGCACCCCGGCAACTATGACTTAGAGGATAGTGATCCTACCAAGTTTATCTGTAAGACTGGTGCAGAGGCAATCCACGATTTGCTCTGTCGTCTAGACCTAGACGCACTTTCGTACGAGCTTCGTCACAAGGCTAATACAGACACTTCGCAGCAGCGTAAGAACGAAGCACTCAAGCGCCTACAGGTCGTAGAGAGCTTCCGCCAGAGCAAGAATGTGAACCGCCCCGAGTGGATGATCATGAAGGTTCTTCCCGTAATCCCACCCGATCTGCGTCCTCTAGTGCCTCTGGACGGCGGTCGTTTCGCTACGTCTGACCTCAATGACCTTTATCGTCGTGTGATCATTCGTAACAATCGCCTTAAGCGCATGATTGAGATCAAGGCCCCTGAGGTAATCTTGCGCAACGAAAAGCGTATGTTACAGGAAGCTGTAGACTCGCTCTTCGACAACTCTCGTAAGTCCAGCGCCGTTCGCTCGGATAATAACCGCCCTCTCAAATCGCTCTCCGATAGCCTCAAGGGTAAGCAGGGACGTTTCCGTCAGAACCTGCTCGGTAAGCGTGTAGACTACTCGGCTCGTTCGGTTATCGTCGTGGGTCCAGAGCTCAAGATGCACGAGTGCGGTATTCCTAAGTATATGGCAGCCGAGCTCTACAAGCCATTCATCATTCGTAAGCTCCTTGAGCGTGGTGTGGTGAAGACGGTCAAGAGTGCTAAGAAAATTGTAGACCGCAAGGAGCCCGTGGTATGGGATATCCTAGAGTATGTGATGAAGGGGCACCCTGTACTGCTCAACCGTGCTCCGACGCTACACCGCTTGGGGATCCAAGCCTTCCAGCCCAAGATGATCGAAGGTAAGGCTATTCAGCTACACCCACTATCTTGTACGGCTTTCAACGCCGACTTCGATGGTGACCAGATGGCGGTACACTTGCCTCTTGGCAACGAGGCAATCCTCGAAGCTCAGATGCTGATGCTTGCTTCGCACAACATTCTTAACCCTGCCAACGGTGCGCCTATTACAGTTCCTTCGCAGGACATGGTACTCGGTTTGTACTACATCACGAAGCTCCGTCCCGGAGCTAAGGGCGAGGGCTTCACGTTCTACGGCCCTGAGGAGGCTACAATTGCCTATAATGAAGGCAAACTAGATATCCATGCCCCCGTCAAGGTGTATGTCGATGACGTAGTAGATGGCGAGATCAAGCGTACGCTCGTGACGACTTCTGTAGGTCGTCTGATGGTTAATGAGTTCGTGCCCAAGGAAGTTGGTTATGTAAACGAAACACTGGGTAAGAAGGCTCTGCGCGACATCATCGGTAAGGTGATTAAAGTCTGCGGTGTGGCCAAGACTGCTCAGTTCCTAGATGATATTAAGAATCTTGGTTACTACATGGCGTTCAAGGGAGGTCTGTCGTTTAACCTTGGCGACGTGATTATCCCAGAGGAGAAGAATAAGCTCATTCAGGAAGGTTACGAAGAGGTTGAGAGCGTAATGGCCAACTATAGCATGGGGGTTATCACCAACAACGAACGCTACAACCAGATCATTGACACTTGGACGCACATCAATAGCCGTTTGTCGGATATTCTGATCAAGCAGCTCAGCGAAGACAATCAGGGCTTCAACTCTGTCTTCATGATGATGGACTCTGGTGCTCGTGGTAGTAAGGAGCAGATCCGTCAGCTCTCTGGTATCCGTGGTCTGATGGCTAAGCCACAGAAGAGCGGAGCCGAGGGTGGACAGATCATTGAGAACCCGATCCTCTCCAACTTCAAGGAGGGTCTATCGGTGCTTGAGTACTTCATCTCTACCCACGGTGCTCGTAAGGGGCTTGCCGACACCGCCCTCAAGACCGCGGACGCTGGTTACCTCACACGCCGTCTGGTAGACGTTTCTCAGGACGTGATCATCAACGAAGAGGATTGTGGTACGCTTCGTGGTCTGGTAGCTACAGAGCTCAAGAAGAACGAAGAGGTAATTGCCTCTCTATACGAACGTATCCTTGGACGTGTGTCTGTTCACGACATTATTCACCCAACTACGGGCGAGATCATCGTGCGTGCTGGCGAGGAGATCCGTGAAGAAGCAGCCGAGCAGATTGAGGCTTCGCCAATCGAACAGGTAGAGATCCGCTCGGTACTTACCTGCGAATCCAAGAAGGGAGTCTGCGCCAAGTGCTATGGCCGCAACCTTGCTACCAACAATATGGTACAGCGTGGCGAAGTGGTCGGCGTAATCGCAGCTCAATCTATTGGAGAGCCCGGTACACAGCTGACGCTCCGTACCTTCCACGTAGGGGGGATCGCCTCCAACGTGGCTACGGAGAACAGCCTAATGGCTAAGTTCGATGGTATTCTCAGCTTCGAAGAGCTGCGTGCCGTAGAGGTTGAGGCAACAGATACGGACAAGGCGCACAAGGTGGTTATCAGCCGTATGGCGGAGCTTCGTATTATCGACCCAAATACCAAGATTGCTCTTTTCACTGGTAGCGTACCTTATGGTGCTAAGCTATTCTTCAATGACGGAGATAAGGTGAATAAGGGCGACGTGCTCTTCCAGTTCGACCCCTTCAACGCTGTGATCGTATCCGAAGTAGCTGGTAAGGTAGCTTTTGAGAACGTGATCGAGGGTGTAACCTACCGTGTGGAAGCTGACGAAACGACGGCCCTACGTGAGAAAATTATCATCGAGTCCAAAGACCGTAGCCTAGCTCCCGGTATTCAAATCCAAGACAAGGCTGGTAACCCAATCAAGAGCTATAACCTCCCTCTCGGAGCCCACGTGGTGAAGGAAGAAGGCGAAGCTGTGAACATTGGTGAGGTACTTGTTAAGATCCCACGCTCGGTAAGCAAGGCTGGTGACATCACGGGTGGTCTACCACGTGTAACGGAGCTCTTCGAGGCTCGTAACCCATCTAACCCTGCGGTGGTAGCTGAGGTCGATGGTGAGGTGATCTTCGGTAAACTCAAGCGTGGTAATCGTGAGATCTCCATAAAGCCAAAGATTGGCGAGGTAAAGAAGTATCTTGTACCAATGAGTAAGCAGCTCCTTGTGCAGGAGGGCGACTTCGTTCGCTCGGGTACGCCTCTCTCCGATGGTGCTATTACGCCTACCGATATCCTCGAGATTAAGGGCCCTACAGCCGTTCAGGAGTATATTGTCAATGAAGTACAAGACGTATATCGCCTGCAGGGTGTGAAGATCAATGACAAGCACTTCGAGGTAATCGTTCGCCAGATGATGCGTAAGGTAGAGATTGTTGATCCGGGAGAAACACTCTTCTTAGAGCAGCAGGTCGTAGACAAGCTCGAGGTTATGGAAGAGAACGACCGCATCTGGGGCAAGAAGGTGGTAGTAGATGCTGGCGACAGCGAATCGCTCAAGCCCGGACAGATCGTAACGCTTCGTCGCCTGCGTGATGAGAATAGCCAACTCAAGCGTCGTGACCTACGCCTCGTGCAGGTGCGTGATGCTAAGCCTGCAACGGCTAAGCAGATCCTGCAGGGTATTACCCGTGCGGCACTGCAGACGAAGAGTTTCATGAGTGCGGCTTCGTTCCAAGAAACGACTAAGGTGCTCAACGATGCAGCGATCAACGGTAAGGTAGATACGCTAGAGGGTCTAAAGGAAAACGTGATTTGCGGTCACCTTATTCCCGCTGGTACTGGTATGCGCGAGTACAAGAAGCTCGTCGTGATGACCAAGGCCGAGCATGACTTGGCTACAGCCGAGCTCGAAGCTATCGAAGATATGTCCGCTCCAGCGAAATAAACATCGCTTAGATTAAATTTAATATAGTAAGGGGTTGCACCACTGTGGTGCAACCCCTTGTTTTTGTTTTATGACCAATTGCCTTCAATAGTTCTTGGACAGTTTTTCCCATTTATTAAACTTGGACATCAAGAGCCAAGACGAGAGAACGGAGAGTTGCATCACTATAATTCCCAAAATAGACCATAGTAGTAGGCTCTCTGGGCTTAGCGCAGAGTGCTCCGTAAACCTAAAACCAGCATAAATGCAGTAGGGTATAGTTAGGATAGTTGTAGCAATCACGGGGAGGTATCTACGATAGATAGCCCACTGTGCAAGGTGTACCACAAGATGAGCAGTGTGACCGACCAAAGCTATCCACCACCATTGATAGGCTTCTAGCCAGATACCAGCAAAAGTAGCAGTGCTGATTAGTACGAAATTATGTGCGGTGCCTACAGCAAACGAGGATGTAGAGAGGTCGAATATATGATGCTGCTCCATGAATGTGGCGATCTTCGGGAATCGCCGTTTTAGCTGAATTCTATTTTTCGTTAGCCAACCCTTAAACATGATAATCTCTTCGTATTCATGAATCATGAAGGCGACTGGCAGAAGCATCATGAGTAACTCCAAATCTTTCATAAAAACTTGTTGAGATTAACCACTCTCTTGTAGTTATGGTTAGTGTGCTGCACTGTTGAGTAGATAGTCGTACTCTCGTTGGTAACGCTCTATGCGTGCAAGATCTTGTGGGGTAGGGAGTGGTAGGCGAGATAGGTCCATATTGTGGCGAAGGTCATTGAGCTTGACGGCTCGTGCTAGAGGGTTGGCTCCTATATTTTTGATATAGGTTGTCCTATCGGGGGCTTTGCGATGATTTAGGAGATTAAGGGCTGTATCTAGCAGATGTCTATCTTCGTGCGATAGCTTGCTCTTGGCTTCTTTTTCGAGTAACTCAAGTATCTCTTCGACGGTATGTGGAGTATCTTCGCTCGCATCATGTAGATAGCCACATACTTGCTCCTGCCAGCTATGCCCCATAGAGGCAACTGTACTAAGATGTCCTTCGAAATAATCTACCCCGGCTTTGTCAATTTGCCCCTTATGTAGTTGGCGAGCCAATGCTCTTGCCGAAGCAATCCAAGAGTTGTTCATTTGTGTGATCTAATTAATTTGTAATATAGTAATGCCACACAAATCTACAAAAAAATAGATGTGGATTGTCTGATTAACAGGTTAATACGATGTTATTAAATCTATTGAGATTTTTGTGAAGTTAACTCTATAACCTCTCCAATTCTTTCCAATCCTCAAGGAATTGGAGAGGTTGTAGAGGGGAAAAGCGCTTGCGAGAGGACTGATGCGATGGTTGTGAGAGGGGAAAGGGTGTTGGCAAATTTTAACAGATGAGCGGGTGGCGTTTATACTTTTGAGTCGTTTCTGGATTGGCGTAGGGGAGATAACCTTTGGTCGGGCGAAAAGTGTAAGATCGCATATTTACCCCCTAGCAGGCTCTACACGGCGTCCGACCTCGTTTGGGCCAGTTACCCTTAGTTAAAGGAAAATATGCGCTTAAACACAGTGTTTCTAATTATTTGTTTTTGAGTGTTGTATGTTTTGTTTTGCTGTGGGTTTATGTGTGTGGGTCACATTTATCGAGAGTTCTTCCCATCAATCTCTTGGGATTAGTCCACCAATCCCAAGAGAAGTGTCCATCAATCGGAACAAGTCTTCCCATTAACTTTTCTCAGACTCTCTACTCTTCTTTAGAAACCTTATGCATTTCCTCGAAATTCTTTAGTAAGTCTTTAACACTCCTTGACTAAAAAGAATACAAATGATCGCCAAAATCAAATCAGTTTTGCGCAGAAGTACTTTGTGTCGAGGGTTCTTGCTTAGACATAGCAATGGTATATGATAGCTGGCTCTTGGCTTGGAGTGCTTGTCGGTAGTGTGATGATTGGCGGGCTCTATGGGCTATCCGGCTTGGGCGTAAAGTGTGCTAGGTTTGTTTGGTTTGCCTCTGGGGTATGTTCTTCCTAGCATGTGGAGTAGAGCAATGTGTAGTGCCGAGGAGGCTCAAGTGGCTCACGATCGTCGAGTGTTAAGGTGTTGAAAATGAAATAAGGCTTGCATATTTTGCGGAAAAGTAGTTACTTTGCATGCTGATTGTGCGAGACTCAATGATGCTACGAGTGGCCGATCAACTCATATCATATTGATTAATAATTAACAATAGAATAGAAATGTCTAAGATTTGTCAGATTACAGGTAAGAAGGCAATGGTCGGCAACAACGTTTCGCACTCTAAAAGACGCACGAAGCGTACGTTCGACGTAAACCTGTTTACGAAGAAGTTCTACTGGCCAGAGAATGACTGCTGGGTAATCCTCAAAGTATCTGCAGCAGGTCTGCGTCTTATCAACAAGATCGGTGTTGATGCCGCCATCAAGCGCTCAGCCGAGAAGGGTTATCTAAACGCATAAAACAAGAGTAACGACAATGGCAAAGAAAGCAAAAGGCAATAGAGTGCAAGTGATTCTGGAGTGTACAGAGCACAAGGAAAGCGGTATGCCCGGGACTTCTCGTTATATCACGACGAAGAATCGTAAGAACACGACTGAGCGTCTGGAGTTGAAGAAATACAACCCAATCCTCAAGCGTATGACTGTTCACAAAGAAATTAAATAATAGGAGACTAGTACAATGGCAAAGAAAGCGGTTGCATCGTTTAAGAAAGCGGATGGTCGTACCTATAGCAAGGTGATCAAGATGGTTAAGTCCCCTAAGACTGGGGCCTATACCTTCCAAGAAGAAATGGTTCCCAACGAAGCTGTTAAGGAATATTTCTCCTAATAGTAGCAAGATATTTGGGATACATCGGTAGTATCCCAGATCAACAAGATAAGGGTGTCGACCTCGAGAGAGCGTCCGATACCCTTGTTTTATCCCGATGATGTGCCTTATTGGTATGGGGTCGGGCGTCTTTTGGAGCGTCGATATTATACGCCTTTGGCGTGCATTACTGACGAAGGTCGTATATTTTATTTTGATGTTTAGCCCCATAGAGCCAAGGCGAGTATGGATAGAGATGAGCGTATATATAAACTAGAGCACGAGTCGATAGGCGCTCTGCTGCTCCACTATGGCGTACCAGCTGTGGTGGGGACTATGGTTACGGCGCTGTACAATATAGTAGACCGTATCTTTATTGGTCAAGGAGTAGGAGAGTATGCCATCGCAGGGCTGACACTGACCTTCCCGATCTTGATATTTCTTCAGGCCTTCGGTATGCTTGTGGGAGCTGGTACAGCCGCACGGGTGTCAATACTCTTGGGGCAGAAAGATATTGTAGGGGCAGAGCGTGTGCTAGGTACGGCTATAGTCCTGACTCTGATTACTCAGGCCATGACGATCATACCATCGCTTATTTGGATGCGGCCTCTGCTTGAAGCCTTCGGCGGTAGTGAGCGTACTATTCCCTACGCCATGGACTACCTCTCGATCACGATACCGGGCAATATCTTTGCGACCCTATGCTTCAGCTACAATGCCGTGATGCGAGCCTCGGGCTATCCACGCAAGGCTATGTACACGATGATCTTAGGGGCGGTGCTCAATACCCTACTCGACGCACTCTTTATCTATGGCTTCGGGTGGGGGATAGCTGGTGCCGCATGGGCTACAGTGGTGGCGATGTTGATCTCGGCGATCTATGTGCTTAGTCACTTCTTCTCGGCTGATAGTATTATTCGTTTTCGCCGTGAGCACCTGCGTGTGTCTTGGGGCCCTATGTGGGCTATTGCTTCTATTGGGCTGTCGCCTTTTGCGGTGCAGCTACTTGGTAGTTTGGTGAGTATGCTTTTTAATAAAAGCTTTATCGCCGTTTCGCCTACGCCTGAGGCGGCCGATATTGCGATTGGATCGTATGGCATTATTGTGAGTATTGCGATGCTCGGGGTAATGCTTATGCTCGGGATCGCACAGGGTATGCAGCCAATCGTCGGCTACAACTATGGAGCGAGGCTATACGGCCGTGTGCAACAGGCTTTTTGGCGTTGCGCTTGGGTGAATATAGCCATTGGTCTATTGGTGACGGTCTTCTCGGTGTGGATGCCAGACTTCATCAGCTCGATATTCACTCAGAGCCCACTACTCATCGCCGAAACGAGCCGCTCGCTCTCGATCGCCTTGGTTGGTTTTGCCTTTGTCGGCTTCCAGATTACGGCGACCCAGTTTTTGCAGAGCCTTGGTATCGCCCGTCGAGCATTCCTGCTGAGCATCTCACGTCAGAGCCTATTCTTTATTCCCCTATTGCTTATTCTACCCTATCAGTATGGTGTTGATGGCGTTTGGTACTCTGGGGTGCTAGCCGATATTCTCTCCGGTCTACTGGGGATAGGGTTGATTATTTGGCAGATGAGGCAGTTTAGAGTTGAGGGGTTCTAGGGCTTAGGTGCACTCTAGCCAGCTGTTTCCATTGTTGAGATCCCGATGTGGAGCTAGGTCTTGTGCCGTGAATATCTGCGTTTTGCCGTATCTTTGTGCGATTTTTCCTGTTTCTTAACTAGAGGCCACGGAGAAGAGAGCAAAATAAGGTCATTAACTAAAATGAGAAAATCAGACTACGAAATTATGGCGCCCGTGGGGTCGTACGAGTCCCTTATGGCAGCCATTAACGCAGGGGCAGACTCTGTGTACTTTGGCATCGAGGGGCTAAATATGCGCTCCAAGAGTGCCAACAACTTCACGACCGAAGATCTCTATCGCATTGCCTCCATCTGCCGAGAGCATGGCGTCAAGAGCTACCTCACGGTCAATACCATTATATATGACGAAGACCTCACGCTGATGCGCCAGATCATCGATGCGGCCAAAGATGCGCAAGTGTCTGCCATCATCGCTGCTGATGTCGCTCCGATGCTCTACGCTCGTAGCGTCGGTGTAGAGGTGCATTTGTCCACCCAGCTCAACATCACTAACGTAGAGGCCCTTCGTTTCTATGCGCAGTTTGCCGATGTCGTGGTACTTGCTCGTGAGCTCAATATGGATCAGGTGGCCAAGATACACCAAGCAATCCTAGAGGAGCCTATCACGGGGCCTGCAGGCGAACCGATTCGCATTGAGATGTTCGTACATGGTGCCCTCTGCATGGCCGTTTCGGGTAAGTGCTACATCAGCCTTCATGAGCAAGGCAAGAGCGCCAATCGAGGTTCTTGCTCGCAGGTTTGTCGCCGTTCGTTCCAAGTCAAAGACAAGGAGAGCGGTGTAGAGCTTGAGGTTGATAACCAATATATCATGAGCCCCAAGGACTTGAAGACTATTCACTTCCTCAATAAGATGCTTGATGCAGGTGTGCGTGTGCTCAAAATCGAGGGGCGTGCCAGAGGCCCCGAGTATGTAGATGCCGTGGTGCGTGCCTATCGTGAGGCTGTGGACGCCTATTGCGCAGGGCAATACAACGAAGAAGCCATAGCACGCTGGGACGAGCGCCTAGGTGAAGTCTTCAATCGTGGCTTCTGGAATGGCTATTATCTCGGTCAGCGTGTCGGCGAATGGACACCAAACTACGGTTCGTCTGCAACGAAACAAAAGGTCTATGTCGCCAAGGTAACTAAGCACTTCGGTAAGATTAACGTAGCGGAGCTACTCATCGAGAGCGGTAGTGTAAAGGTGGGCGACGAGGTGCTCATCTCTGGGCCGACGACAGGCCTCGTTCGCTTCCATGTGCCCGAGATCCGAGTAGAGCTGGAGCCAGTGCAAGTAGCCGAGAAGGGAGTACTATGCTCGATCCCTGTACCCGACAAAGTGCGTCCGGGCGATAGAATGTATCTATTCGTGGATCGACTGAATAAGCAGTAGCAAGACTAACGACTAATAAAAAAGGGAGCCGTGGCTAATTGCCACGGCTCCCTTTTTTATTGATATAGGACTTCGCTTACTTCTGGCTGATGCTATCAAATCCTCGTCCGTAGACGCCCTGTACTTCTCCAATAGTCACGAAAGCCTGTGGATCGATGCCCTCAATTAGGCGTGTAATCATCACAGACTGACGTCTGCGAGCCACGACTACAATGACCTTGGAGGGTTGACCAGTATAGCCCCCAGTAGCCTCAATAATGGTGGAGCCTCTGTTGAGCTTCTTGGTGATCACCTCATTGATCTCCTCGTACTTGCTGCTGAAGATCATCATCTGTACCGAACGGCGGTTGCTTCGGATGTACCAGTCCAGCGTGATGGATACAAGGATCACTTGAATGATCGAGTAAACAACCTTCTCAAGTGCCATCATCGGATCCATCGGATTGACCGCCAAATATACGTTCACAAAATAGGACGCTACCACAATCGTGCCGTCGACAATCATAAAGATGCGCCCGAAGGTCATACGTTTGTATTTGCTGATGATGGCCACGATCACGTCCGTTCCTCCAGTGCTGCCGTTAGCAGAGAACACAAGCCCCAGCCCCAGCCCAATGAGCAGAGAGCCGAGTATGAGCGCCACGACGGGCTGATCGGCTAGGATCATCAAGCGGAAGTTGCTCTCTAGGCTCTGATCTGGTACGGCAATGCTCGTCATTTCCGAGATCGCAAAGGCTAGAATGGTGATGCTGATGAGTGTCTTGATGAAGAAGTTTTTATCCAATAGGAAGAACGCCAACACCAATAGACCGACGTTGATGATGTTGTACGGTATCGCAATGTCGATCCCCGTAGAGAGCATAATGAGGTTACACAGCCCAGAGAGTCCGCCCGTAGTGATGCGCTGAGGGAAGATCAAGAAGCTAAAGCCAATCATGTAAACAATGATACCAAGCCCTACTGTGACCATATCACGTCTAAAGTACTTAGACACGAGCTGTGTGCGCAGCTCGTGCTGCAGGTCGATGAAGTGCTGCTTGATGTAGGCAGAGAAGTTGTTTTTTTGATTCATAAAGGTTCTATTAATACGAGCTGTTTGGCCATCTATTGTAGGATAGACCAAACAGCTCTTTATCTATTTTCGTAGGGATCTAGAGGACTATATTGACGATGCGCTTGGGCACTACAATGACCTTCTTGGGTGTCTTGCCCTCGAGCCATCTAGCTGCCTCTGGTGCGGCTAGGGCTGCCTGCTCTACCTCTTGAGGGGACATCGTAGCTGGTAGCTCGATGGTGAAGCGCGTCTTGCCGTTGAAGCTCACAGGATAGGTGAAACTATCCTCCACGAGGTAACGCTCGTCGCACTGTGGCCACTGCGCCAAAACGATAGAGCCAGCCGACTTATCGCCCGTCAGACGCCACAGCTCCTCGGAGATGTGAGGGGCATACGGGCTGAGCAGAATGAGCAGCGGACGAAGCACCTCGAGTGAAGTAGTGCCGAGGCTTTGTAGCTCATTGACACAAATCATGAAGGCCGAGATAGACGTATTGAACGAGAACTGCTCGATGTCGTGCGTGGCCTTGCGAATGAGCTTATGTAGAGCTTTGAGCTCCTGCTTGCTCGCAGGCTTATCCTCCACCCGGAGCTGCTCACCGTCCCAGAATAGCCCCCAAACTTTCTTCAAAAAGCGGTGTACACCGTCAATACCGTTGGTATCCCAAGGTTTGCTTTGCTCCAGAGGGCCGAGGAACATTTCGTACAAGCGAAGCGTGTCTGCACCATAACGCTCGATGATCATATCGGGGTTCACCACGTTGTGCATGGATTTGCTCATCTTCTCGATCGCCCAGCCACACACATATTGTCCGTCCTCTAGGATAAACTCGGCAGTAGAATACTCTGGCTGCCAAGCCTTGAAGGCCTCGAGGTCCAGCTTGTCGTTGTGAACGATATTGACGTCTACGTGTATCGGCATCACATCGTGCTGATCCTTGAGCCCATGTGATACAAAAGTATTGGTCCCCTTGATGCGATAGACGAAGTTGCTTCGTCCCTGAATCATACCTTGGTTGATGAGCTTACGGAATGGTTCGTCCTCGCAGATCACGCCTAGGTCGTAGAGGAATTTGTTCCAGAAGCGGCTATAAATCAAGTGTCCCGTAGCGTGCTCCGTCCCCCCGACATATAAATCTACTTGTCGCCAGTACTCATTAGCCTTCTTGCTTACGAGCGCCTCATCGTTGTGCGGATCCATATAGCGCAGGTAGTAAGCAGAGCTACCAGCGAAGCCCGGCATCGTGCTTAGCTCGTAGGGATAGCCCTCGGCTGTGTGCCAGCCCTCGGCACGCCCTAGCGGTGGCTCGCCCGTCTCTGTGGGGAGGAATTTGTCTACCTCGGGCAGACATAGTGGAAGTTGCCCCTCCTCGAGTGGCATCGCTACACCGTCTTGATAGTAGATAGGGAAAGGCTCGCCCCAATAGCGCTGACGGCTAAAGATCGCATCACGCAGACGGTAATTAACTTTCACTCGTCCGATGCCTCTCTGCTCAATCTCTTGCTTGATCTTAGCCTGTGCCTCATGCACGCTGAGCCCGTCAATCAGGGGAGAGTTGATGAGCGTACCGAGCTTGCTATCCTTGCTCTCGCTCCACTCGGCCGGATCGCTCTCCTGCTCGCCCTCGGGGACAACCACTTGGCGAATGGGAAGGTCGAAGTGGCGGGCGAAAGCGAAGTCCCTGCTGTCATGTGCAGGTACCGCCATGATAGCTCCCGTGCCATAGCCTGCGAGCACATAGTCGCTGATCCAAATGGGGATACGCTCGCCGGTAATGGGGTTGATCGCATACGAACCAGAGAAGACGCCACTGGTGCGCTTGTCCATCATACGCTCACGCTCGGTCTTGCGCTTGGTGGCTTGGATATACTCGTCCACCTCGGTGCGCTGCTCGGCTGTAGTCACGAGCTGTACATACTCGCTCTCGGGGGCGAGTACCATGAAGGTAACGCCATAAATCGTGTCGGGGCGGGTGGTGAAGACGATCAGCTCCTTGTCGCTCTCTAGGCGGAAGGTCATCTCTGCCCCTTCGCTGCGACCAATCCAGTTGCGTTGGGTTTCTTTGAGGGCGTCCGTCCACTCTAGGCTGTCTAGACTAGAGAGCAGACGCTCCGCGTATGCCGATACACGCAGGCACCACTGGCGCATCAGTCGTTGCTCTACGGGGTAGCCACCACGCACGCTAAGTCCCTCGCTCACCTCGTCATTGGCCAGTACGGTGCCTAGGCCAGCACACCAGTTCACCATCGTATCGCCTAGATAGGCAATCCGATAGTTCATCAGGGTTTGCTCTTGCTCCTTGTGGCTCATCTGCTGCCACTGCTCGGCTGTGAGCTCTAGCTCCTCGCCTGCGTGGGCATTGAGGCCAGCTGTGCCATGATGGGCTAGATGTTGCTTGAGCTCTTCGATAGGACGAGCTTGGCAACGGGCCGTGTCGTAGTACGAGCCGAATAGCTTGAGGAACGTCCATTGCGTCCACTTGTAGTACGATGGGTCGGAGGTCTTGAACTCTCGCTCCCAGTCGTAGCTAAAGCCGATTTTGTCTAGCTGCTCACGGTAGCGTGCCGTATTGACCTCAGTGGTCTTGGCAGGGTGCTGCCCCGTCTGTATTGCGTATTGCTCGGCAGGCAAACCGAAGGCATCGTAGCCCATAGGGTGTAGTACGTTGAAGCCCTGTAGTCGCTTGTAGCGAGAGAATATATCCGAGGCGATGTAGCCTAGCGGGTGCCCTACATGAAGCCCAGCCCCAGAGGGATAGGGGAACATATCGAGTACGTAGTACGGAGGGCGAGAGGGGTCTTCGCTGGTGCGGTAGACCGCAAGCTCCTGCCAATAGGCTTGGCTGCGCGCCTCTATATCCCTAAAGTTGTATTCCATCAGTTTACCTTAATGTTATAATGTCTATTGCTTCTGATCTCTGGGTCAATCTCTCTGAAATTGACGCACAAAATTACGAATTATCCTTTACTCCCTCGGTAGATTTTGCCTCCCTTGGCGACGCATCTTGGATATTTGTCCACAGTGGTCGTGCCTTAACCTCCCTCGTCTGCCATAGGGCGAGGGCTTCTGCCTTGGCTAGGCTCTTACTGTTTCTGGCTTGGCGAGTACCCTACGAGCAGCAAACCAAGGGTTGTGTATCGGATCTCTCTGCCTAGCTCCGCCGTAGAGGTGCCAATGCAGCCTATGTCGAGTTCGGATTGCTTATGCCAGCCTAATGCACTCATTTGTCTGCTTTTTTGTTAAGTTTTGCAAATGAATTATGCATGAATTTGGTGGAATGGCTAGACGGTTTCTAAAGGTTGGTGGAAGTTTGGAGGAAATTGAAGGAAAGATTTTGGCCGATTGATGGGCGCATCTCGGGGGATTAGTCCACCAATCCCATAAGATTGATGGGGAGAAATGGCCCAAAATATGGTACGAGCATACGCAATATGCGAATAGGCTTCTTTATTTGATTGTTTGTGAGTGATTTGTGATTCTCTCGTTTTTAGGGAGATTTTCACTTGCCTAGTATTCGATCCCAAAATAGCCTCGGATGCAATATCGGGCCTCCTAGGGGCCAAATACGAGGTTTGCTGTTTGGTTGCGCATGCGCTTGATAAGTGCTCAATGGACATACAAAAGCGTAAACGAATGTATAAAGTGCAGCATCTAGAGGAGTCGAAAATCTGGGGTGTAGATTTTAGTTAGCCTCTGCCCTGATGTAAAATAAGCCATTATCCTTATCTTTGTATGCTTAGAACGATAACATTAATCAATGGAATTAGCAGCTAAATATAACCCCGCCTCAGTAGAAGGCAAATGGTATGATTACTGGATGAAGCAAGGCTTCTTCCACTCTACCCCCGATCAGCGTCAGGCCTATACAATCGTGATACCACCACCCAACGTTACGGGCGTCCTACACATGGGGCACATGCTCAACAATACGATTCAGGATATTCTGGTGCGTCGTGCCCGTATGAAGGGGTTGAACGCCTGCTGGGTGCCCGGTACAGACCATGCCTCTATCGCTACCGAAGCCAAGGTTGTGGCTAGGCTAGCCAGCCAAGGCATCAAAAAGACAGACCTAAGCAGGGAGGCCTTCCTCGAGCATGCTTGGGACTGGACTCGTGAGCATGGAGGCATTATCCTAGAGCAGCTCAAGCGCCTAGGAGCTAGCTGCGACTGGGAGCGTACAGCTTTCACTATGGACGAGGTGCGTAGCCAGAGCGTGCTTGATGTATTCGTAGATCTATACCGCAAGGGGCTTATCTATCGTGGTGTGCGTGTGGTAAACTGGGACCCAGCAGCACGTACAGCCCTGAGCGATGAAGAGGTTGTCTACAAGGAACAGCAGGGAAAGCTCTACTATCTGCGCTACTATGTAGAGGGAGAGGATCGCTATGTCGTGGTCGCTACTACTCGTCCCGAAACGATCATGGGCGACACCGCTGTGTGCATCAATCCCAAGGACGAGCGCTACCATGACCTCAGAGGCAAGAGCCTCATTATCCCTATTGTCGGGCGTAGCGTGCCAGTGATCGAGGACGAGTATGTAGATCTTGAGTTCGGTACAGGTTGCCTCAAGGTAACGCCAGCCCACGACATCAACGACTATGTACTGGGCGAGAAGCACCAGCTTGAGACCATCGATATATTTAACGACGACGCCACGCTCAACGAACATGGTGGGCGCTACGCAGGCATGGACCGCTTCGAGGTGCGTAAGCAAATCGAGCTAGATCTCACCGAGGCAGGTCTGATGGAGCGTGTAGAGCCGTATACCAATAAGGTTGGCCATAGTGAGCGCACCGATGCCGTGATCGAGCCTAAGCTCTCGATGCAGTGGTTCCTCAAGATGACCGAGCTCTCTAAGCCCGCCCTAGAGGCTGTAATGACGGATGAGGTGAAGCTACACCCAGCTAAGTTTAAGAATACCTACCGCCACTGGATGGAGAACGTCAAGGACTGGTGTGTGAGCCGCCAGCTCTGGTGGGGGCATCGGATCCCTGCCTACTACTTGCCCAGCGGTGGCTACGTGGTTGCTGCGACGGCCGAGGAGGCTCTGGAGCTGGCTCACAAGCAGGACCCTAACCTCAAGCTAGAGGACCTTCGTCAGGACGAGGATTGCCTAGACACGTGGTTCTCTTCGTGGCTTTGGCCAATCAGCGTCTTCACGCCTGCTCTAGGAGAGGAGAGTGAGGACTTCAGATACTACTACCCTACGGCGGATCTAGTTACAGGCCCAGATATTCTTTTCTTCTGGGTGGCACGTATGATCATCGCAGGGTATGAGTTCAAGGGCAAGAAGCCTTTTGAGAACGTTTACCTCACAGGTATTGTCCGTGATAAGCTCGGACGCAAGATGTCCAAGAGCTTGGGTAACTCGCCCGACCCACTGGAGCTGATCGATAAGTTCGGAGCAGACGGTGTGCGTATGGGTATGATGATGTCTGCGCCTGCGGGCAACGATATTCTTTTCGACGAAACTCTCTGCGAGCAGGGACGCAACTTCTGCAATAAGATATGGAATGCCTTCCGCCTCGTCAAGGGTTGGGAGTGTGATGCCACTAGGCCTCAGCCCGAGGCTGCAAGGCTGGCGGGGCAGTGGTTTGCACAGCGTTTGAGCCAAGTGGCTCTGGAGATTGATGATTTGATGAGTAAGTATCGCATCAGCGAGGCGCTTACGGCTATCTACAAGCTCATACGAGATGACTTCTCCTCTTGGTACCTCGAGCTGGCTAAACCTGCCTATGGAGATCCAGTTGATGCGCAGACACTCGCCGAGACAGAGAGCTTCTTCGAGGCGCTACTGGCGCATCTTCATCCGTTCATGCCATTCATTACCGAGGAGCTATGGCAGGCGCTGCGTGAGCGCACCGAGGGTGAGAGCCTCATGGTGAGCCTACTGCCCGAGATCGGCTCTGTCGATGAGCATTTCTTGGCTCGCTTCGCCCAAGCTCAGGAGATCATCAGCGCCGTGCGCAACGTGCGTACGAGCAAGAACCTCTCTCCACGTGAGGAGCTTAGCCTAGAGGCTTCGCCCGCTTTTGGTAGCGAGCTAGATGCCGTATTGGTCAAGCTCTGCAATCTCAGTGAGATCAAGCGTGTGGAGCAGAAGAGCGAGGGAGCTGTTAGCTTCGTGCTGGGGACGGATGAGTTTGCTGTGCCTATGGCAGGCCTCATCGACGCAGCCGAGGAGATCGCCAAGCTGGAGGCCGACCTAGAGTATCAGCGCAAATTCTTGGCTTCTGTGGAGAAGAAGCTCAGCAACGAGAGCTTCGTACAACGCGCTCCTGAGCAAGTGATTAGCCTAGAGCGCAAGAAAAAGAGCGATGCCGAGAGCCGTATAGCGACCATTGAGCAGAGCTTGGCAAGCCTCAAGGCAATGCTTTAGATGTCTATTATACTGTAACCTAAGCAAGAGATAGAATTATGGGATCGACAGAGAAAGAAATTCAGTTGCTGGGTAGGCTCTTCCAAGACCTCCTAGATGAGAGTAATCCTAGGCGCCTACAGACGGGGCTTAGTGACATCTTCGTGCGTATCGATGCCGAGCGTGGCGAGGTCGCACTCTATGGAGATGACGACGAACTGATCAATACGAGTGTGATCTTCTCTTGGATACGTCCAGAGGATAAGTCGATCGGCGAGGATATGATCGCTCAGCTACGTGATGCTATCGCACGTCTAGAAGCTAAGGGTTTTTGGGAGCATGATCTGTTTGAGCGCCCATTCTCCATAGAGCTTGTGGGCGAGGACTTCCAGACTATCGAGGAGTTACTCTTCCTCGATGACGATTTAGTCAAGGTTTCGACGCCTCTTTTGGAGGGTCTGAATGAGGATTTAGACAATTTTTTGGGCAATCTCTTGGCTGATTTGAAATAAACAACTAATTTTGCATCCGTTTTCGAGTTAGGATACCCCCAAACTCGATTGGCCGAAATAGCTCAGTTGGTAGAGCAATTCATTCGTAATGAATAGGTCACCGGTTCGAGTCCGGTTTTCGGCTCTGAGATCAGATTGTTGTTAATGTGTGTTGGCTATGCCGTGTATCCTTCTTCCCAGAAGGATATGCGGCTTAGTTTTTTGTCCACTCCCTACACTCCATTCGTTTGGTTACATACTTATTCCCCCTCTAGAGGTTGATACGGCTGGCCACTCGGTGCTCTTGAGCGCACTCCGTTAGCGAAAGTATCAATATCTTTGCGCCATGATACTCAAACAGCTACATATCATCAACTTCAAAAGTATTGCCACGGCAAGTATGAGCTTCTCGCCCAAGGTGAATTGCTTCATCGGGCTAAATGGTATGGGGAAGACCAATATCCTCGATGCTCTGCATTACTTGGCTTTTACCAAGAGCCACCTTGGGATTACGGACACCCTTGCTGTGCGTCGTGGGCAGGAAGCAGCAGTGCTCGATGCATCTTATCGGAGTGTACAGGGAGATGATAGGCAGCTGATCCTACAGATACGCCCCGGGCAGAGAAAAATCCTCAAGCGTAATAAGAAGGAGTACGACCGTCTGAGCGAGCACATCGGGCAGTTCCCCCTCGTCATTGTGTCCCCACAGGACTACCAAATTATCTTAGGAGGGAGTGAGGAGCGCCGCCGATTTCTAGATTTGCAACTCTCTCAGCAGGACGCTGTATATATGTCTGCCCTTAGCCAATATACCAAAGCTCTGCAACAGCGCAATAGCCTGCTCAAAGCCTCTGGTGCACACGATGCTCTGCTCGATGTGCTCGATCTACAGCTAGATCGCTTCGCAGAGCTCATCTGGGAGCGTCGGCGAGCTTTCGTAGCCGAGTTTATCCCACACTTTAGAGAGATCTATCGAGCCATTGCCGAGGAGCGGGACGAGGTTGGGCTGGAGTACCGGAGCGCTCTAGACGAAACGAGTGGCAGACTCTATGACCTGCTACGCCAGAGCCGTGAGCGAGATCGGTTGCTTGGGCACACTACGCAGGGGGTGCATCGAGATGATCTGCTCATGATGCTTGCCGACGAACTCATCAAGCGTGTAGGGAGTGAGGGGCAGAACAAAACCTTTTTGATTAGCCTCAAGCTCGCTCAGTACCGCCTACTTAGCCAGCGCAACGCCGAGCGTCCGATGCTCCTCTTGGACGATATCTTCGACAAACTAGATGCCGAGCGAGTGGGGCGGATTATTAGCCTCGTGGGTGGAGAGGATTTCGGACAGATATTCATCACAGACACCAATCGCAAGTACCTCGACGAGATTATTCATAACTGGGGCGAGGACTACCGCATCTTTGGGGTAGAGCATGGCGAGATTACCAATCTCTCCGCCAACCAAACGACAGCAATACGATGAATAGAGATCAGACACAGACTCTAGGTGAGCTCATGCGCCGAATGCTAGGCGAGGAGCCAGATATGCATGAGAAGTTACTAGAGATAAGAGCAAAAGAAATCCTCCCAGAGATACTGGGAGGATTGATGAGTATGGTAGGTCGAGTAGACATCAGAGATGGTGTACTCTATATGCAGATTAACTCTGCTGCCGTCAAGCAGGCGCTCATGATGGAGCGCAATGCCTTCATTCGCCGCATCAACGATGCCGTTGAGGCCGAGCTGATCAGAGAGGTTCGGCTGTACTAGACTTAGCTACATCGCCTTGTCTAGGTGTCGCCCTTCTGTGCGGTAGAGCTCAAATGGTGCACGATATGGGATCCCTGAGCGAAGCAAGTCGTCTAGCACTGTGGGTAGAGCCTTGGCGAAGCGAGTCCACTGCCTACGAGGCAGCTCTGTCCACCCAACCTCGGCTAGAGCTAATGCTCTCGGGTAAGTCATGTAGTAGGCACGGTCAATATCCTTGATGGCTTCGCCCCAAAGCGTCCCCATAACCCCAGAGATATGTGCGTTGGCCTCGGCAGTCACCCCAGAGGTCAAGTCCCAAGTATAGGCCTGCTTGAGTGTCGTAATGGGCATGCCCCAGTTGTTGTGCTCGGGTAGGTCGCCTGCGTACTGAGGATAGTCGAAGTAGGCAGACTCACCCGGGGCTAGAATAAGCTCGTGTCCGCTCTGCTGCGTCAGCTCGATACATTTGGGCGTTAGGTCCATGCGCCAAGAAACGAGGGCGACATCGGAGGGATAGTCGAATAGGAAGCGACTGGCTGGCATGCGTATCTCGTCTAGCTCGCACCACAGCATCGGGCGGAAGCCGTGCTTGCGGGCTGAGGCTAGCACACGCTCAAAGAAGTACCCCATTAGCTGCTCGGCGGACCGATAGCCAAGTTGCTGCATCAGCTGTCGATGCTCTGCACTAGTGGCCCAGTTGCGTTTGATTGCCGACTCGTCGCCACCTAGGTGTAGCCTGCTACCTTTGCGGAAGATACGAGCAAGGCTGGAGAATACATCATCTAGTACCTCATACACACGGGGAGTTGTGGCCGATAGCATGACGTTGTCCGTGCGTCCAAGTACGAATGTAGAGTCTGGGTGCATATCCCCTCGTAGCTCTGGGTATGCCGTCAGTAGGGCTGCTGTATGGCCGGGTACGTCGATCTCTGGGATAATCTCTATGCCACGTTGTTCGGCGTATGTGATCAGCTCTCGCAGATCTTCGGCGCTGTAGTAGCCATTCTCCTCAACTCGTTTGCTATTCGAGCGCTTGGCTCCTACCTCGGTTAGTCGGGGATACTTATCTACTGCCAGTCGCCAGCCTTGGTCATCGGTTAGATGCAGCTGTAGTGTGTTGAATTTGTAGTACGACATTCGCTCTATATACTGCTTTACCGCGTCCACGGGGAGGAAGTGCCTTGCTGGATCCAGCATCAGCGCACGCACCCGATACCTAGGTGCGTCCTCTATTTGTATATAAGGTAGTTTGATGCCATGGCTGTGCTGCTGGGCAGAGAGGAGGATCTGGCGTAGGGTCATCAGACCATAATAGACACCTTGTGGAGCCCCGCCCTCAATGAGGATTCCACTTTGGTTGATCGTCAGCTTATACGCCTCTGTCGATGTTTGCCAGCTGGTTGTAAGTTTTAGCCTAATATCCGTACGACCTCCCTCAGATAGCTCTAGGCGACAGAGATCAGAGAGCATTGTTTGTAGTGTATTTTTGGCGAACTGGAGTTTTGTCCCTTGGGCTTCTACCCCTACACGCTTGGGTAGAGTGAGGTATCCCTGCGTAGTTCTTAGACTATTGGGATAGGGAATGAGTGCCGGCTTGGCGCTCAGTTGCCCTGACCAGAGTAGCCAAAATGTAAGGGCTATGACTACGTATCCTTTTAGATTTAGTGCCTTGGCCATTTGGGTGTTTAGGTTTTAGGGGTGTTAGTCTTCGCTTTCTGTATGTTCCATGGAGAGCATATCGGTGTATTCCTCCCAATCTGAATCTTCCTCGCAGTGTATCTCTAGGGGCAGTTTTTCGTATTCGGCAAGACATTCGTTGAGCCTCTGGCCAAATGTGGGGAGATGTCTCGTATAGAATACCCAGTACTTCACACCTCCGCCAGTGTAGTTGCCTGTGAGAATAGCTAGCTTGTCCCGCTCCATGATGCGGCGTAGCTTGGGCTCGATTTCAGCGATCAGTGCGGCGTCGTGCTCGTTGGGCATTCCCTCTGCATCGGCTTGGTAGGGCCAAGCGATCTCTGCCCTTATCTTGAGCGAGCCAGTGGCTCTAAATTGCTGGAGGTCTTTGCGCCCAGTGACGAAGACAAGTTGCCCCTGCTCCGACTCACTTAGAGCGGTAAACCAGTTGTCGGTTAATTTCATTCTATTTGTCTATTGAGGTTGATTAATTTAGGGAGGAGGCTACGGCGCTACACGCTCTATACTCCACGAGTCATCAGCTTGCCGAGTGTAGACAAAGCGATCGTGCAGACGGCTATCTCGCCCCTGCCAAAACTCGATACGTTCGGGCGTGATTGCCCAGCCGCCCCAATGGTCGGGGCGAGGGATATGGCGGCCCACATAGCGCAGACTCTCGGCGGCGAATAGGGCCATGATATACTCTCTAGAGGGAATAGGTTGGCTCTGTGGTGAGATGCGTGCGCCTATTCGGCTTTTGTAGGGGCGCATATCGAAGTAGGCGTCACTCTCGGCCTCGGATAGTCGCTCTACTCGTCCCTCTACGTGGATTTGCCGCTCTAGTTCGTGCCAGAGAAATGTGGCAGCCACCTGTGGGTTTTGCTCTATTTGCCGGCCTTTTCGGCTTTTATAATTGCTGTAAAAGATAAGCTTCCCATCCAAAACTTCCTTGACCAATACCGTACGTATGCTCGGGCGTGCCTCCATGGTTGCCGTACCAATAATCATAGCTGTTGGCTCATTTACCTTGAGCTCAATGGCTTCTTGTAGCCACTGATTGAGTAAGTCAATTGGCGAGGTGGGCAGATCTTTCCGCCCAAGCTGGCGACTGCTGTATTCGCGCCGGATATTTTCTAAATGGAGATCTCCCATGAATGTGCTTATTTGTGATGATTTGTTGCGAAACAAAGGTAAGAAAAGTAGCTGTCGGTTGGTATCCTCATGTATTTTCTGTTGTTAATTTGTAAAAATTAGAAGAAAATCCCTTATAAATGATGTACAATATTATTTATTTTTATCTGTTGATTTTGTGTTTCAATGTGCTATATATCTGAATATTATGTTCGTTGTACAGTATTTCATAAAATGATGGGTTTGCTAAGTGTAGCCTAAGGGTTGTAACATTTGTTACACGTTGTAGATTATCTTGTGTTGTACTTTCGTTCCAGATTTTTGCACTTATTTAAGTAACCTTACTACTAACTCAGTGCAGATCCGTAGGGAGAGCTGGAGCATAGATATTGGTTTTGTGAAGGCTATGGAGGTGGAAACTATCATATCTGTAGAGTGAAAGCCAAAAAGCGAATGTAAGCGACCAGCTTTTTCATTGTGCTAGGGAGTTGATAGGGAGGATGGCTATTGGCTGCTCCTAGGGAGTGTGATGAAGATCGGTGCAACACTTATTATTAGTAACATAGATATAAATTTAAGGAAAAAAGTATGTGTCGCCTAAGCATGTCTTTTTCTGGGGAAAAGGAGTTCTACAGAAGCCCAGTCGTAGATGAGATTGCATTGTCCAAATGTGGAATAAATCTATTGGAGAGCCTTTCGATAGAGGGGTGCGTCAAGGGATGGGAAGACGGAGAGGATATCATGGTAACCGATGACTATTAAGTTACCAAAACTACTATTCACATTTTGCTCTAGTGTGTATCGCCATAAAGCTATGTCGCTGATACGCCTTTAACGGAAAAATCAAAGATGAAACAGAAATTTAACTCGATATTCGTTTGTCTGGTAGTCGCATCTACACTGTCGCTCGCTGGCTGCAAAAAAGATGATATTATACCGAAGGAGGATGTAAACTCTACGCAGAGTGAGCAGAAACTGGAGGGGCAGTGGGAGCAGGAGATTGAGATTGCTCTTGAGGGAGATGCCAACCTTGATGTGGAGCTTACCGCTCCCAAAACATCAGATAAGGAGGAGGCTCGCTATCTGTCTACTATCACCAAGTCCACTAAGAAGCCTATCAACTTCAAGTTCTCACAAGCCGAGATCAACAACCCTAAGAATCTGCGCATATTCATAGTACAAGGTGTGCAGCAGAAGTTCGTTTGCTTGACAATGCTGGACGTAAAGCCCACGATTAAGGAAACGAAGGATCCCAAATGTCCCTACAAGATTTACTACTCTGGTAAGGTTAAGCTTGTGGGGCATAAGCAATCTTTTAAGAGCAGTGACTGGTACGTCAGTGCTGTTTATGGCGATACAAGCTATCCAAACTGGAATGACTCTAGCACAACCTATGTGGTCGATGAGAATCAACCTAAGGAGATTGATTTCAACCTTCCCCTTGTGGCTCCTTGGACGAAGTTAGAAACTCGAATAGCAGGCCATGATCCGCTGTTTGGCCGACAGAAGAATCTGTCCTTTACCCCAGACGGTGTGCTACTTCGTGTTGATATTCTCAGCGATCTTATCGAGAATGTACCTATCAAGGAAGTCCGTCTAGAGGGAACACAGTTTATGGGTTTGTCCACGCCTCCCAGATACGAGAAGCCCGATGGGACGCTCACGCTCGAAGATCTTATAGACGGTGCTAAGCCTAGAATTACGGAAACTCCTATTAGTGACTCCATCGTTTGTGCACCTATCAACGGAGGTAAGCTGGCTATGCTCCCCGGAGGTGCTCGTCGTAGTGTCTATAAGTGGACTTATCCTCGCAAGGATCACAATCAGGCAGGTAAAGCAACTCGTGTCTATGTGCCGATTGAGATTATGCCGGGTATTGGTCAGCGCCTCATAAGTATAGATGAGAGTACTGGCAAGATGAAGACTCAAGCAGTCGATAGCTATGATACTTATTCGGAGATTCCCGCAGATCAGACAGAGCTGCCTAACGAAACGAATAAGAACTATCGCAATAACAATGACCCGCTCTACGGGTACCGTAAGCAGCTTCTCCCCATTGCCCATAAGTATGATATGGGTAAGACCTACGTGATACCTGCGACAGTAACCTCCGACCTCATGATATCGGAGTACTATACGCACCCAGCAGATGATCCTAGTCTGCTCTATGGGCAGGGAGGAGAGAAAGGCTTTAGCGTTGTTGAGATCTATAACCCTACCCGTAGTGACATTGACCTCTCCAATTATGGTCTTATTCGTTTGGCGCACCCTAAGGGTAGCACTACCGATGGGGCTTACGAAATGATTAGCGCTCGTGTGTTCCCCAAAATTCAGCAGGGGGGGCTCAAGGTTTGGCAGGAGCCTAGTAATCACGACCCCGTAGACGAGCTCTTCAGTGCTAAGTCTGGCTCGGGTGAGAGCTTCTCTGCCTTTGGTATCCACAACCAAAGCATTGCACCTGTCAAGTGGCATCAAAATACTATTGCCACGAGAGGTGGTCGCCTCGGTTATGCTCTAGTTCAGCCTCTTGATGGCTGGGGTATCATTAGAGATCCCAATGATGGTAGCATTAAGGGTACCGATGGTTTTTCTCCTAAATGGCGTCCCTCAAAAATGATGCTACTAACCTACATTCATCGAGACCCCAATGTTGCAGATCCTAGGAAAGCACTTTCGGTAAAGAAGCTAGACGTTAATACGGTAGGTAGGGACTACGTACAGGAAGGATACTCTACCTTGCGCAGAGGCTTGGCCAGCTGTGTCCCAAATAGTAGACGAGTATCGGACGGTGGCCCCAATATGCTCGGCCCCGATCAGACCGCTATTATCCTCTCTAGTGGATATACAGATAGCAGGCTGCCCATGAATCGGACAGAGCTAAGTCAAGATACATGGAAGCATGGAGCTCCCTATGTTTTCTCTAGAGTTCAGACGGCTGCGAGCCAAGGATACTGCAAGTACGTTATTGCCCTAAATAATGCGAAGGTCAAGGAGCCATCGGCTAGATATACTTACGACCCTGATGGTGCGACGAATGACTATCATGATTTGGACGTTCCTATCTTGGTGCGCTTGCCTAGGAATCCAGTTGTCAATAATATGAATGTGATTGTGGATGGCCCTTGGTCTGCGTGGCAGGCCTACAAGATCCATAAGCGATATGGCATGGATCAGTCTATTCGTCAGAATGTAAAGGGAGTTAAACACGAGCGTAAGCATGTGCTTAAGCTAAGTCCTCCTTTGGTCTTCAACCAGTCGTACCTGACCAATCCTCAGTACCTCAATCGTTCGCACTACATTAATCATGCCACGTTGGGGGTAGCGGAGCAACGTCAGTACACCCAGAAGTATGATGCCAATAACTATAAGAAGAGCTGGAGCAAGTAGTCTAGCTTAATCATTGATAAACCATAGGGGTGTGGCCAGTTTATTTTGGTCGTACCCCTATGATTTTGGCACAGCGGCAGTGTGCAGCTGGCGCAGGTATCCAGTCATGCTGTGGGGCCAGATATACGAAAATCCCCTCCTCTGCCTCGTGAAATTGAGAGGTGGAGGAGGGGATTGGTTCGTTCTGTCGTGAGACGAGGCCGTTACTTCTCTCGAATGAAGATGTTGATAGGTGTGCCGCTGAAGTTCCAGTTCTCACGAATGCGGTTCTCAAGGAAGCGGCGATAAGGCTCCTTGACCCATTGAGGCAAGTTGCAGAAGAAAGCAAAGCTAGGCACTGCCGTAGGGAGCTGCATCACATACTTAATCTTGATGTATTTGCCCTTGGTGGCGGGAGGAGGTGTCGCCTCGATGATGGGGAGCATTACCTCGTTGAGCTTGCTCGTAGGGATACGTGTACTTCGACGCTGATAAACCTCCTGTACTGTCTCGAGTACCTTGAAGATGCGCTGCTTGGTCAGAGCCGAGATGAAAATAATTGGGAAGTCTGTGAAGGGAGCCAAGCGAGAGCGAATAGCGTCCTCGAAGGTCTTGATGACTTTCTGGCTCTTGTCCTCGACCAGATCCCATTTATTGACGCAAACTACCAAGCCCTTGCTATTCTTCTGTATGAGGGAGAAGATATTGAGGTCTTGGCTCTCTATGCCTCGAGTGGCATCGAGCATCAAGATACATACGTCGCTATTCTCAATGGCTCGTATCGAGCGAATGACCGAGTAGTACTCGAGATCTTCGTTTACCTTACCACGTTTGCGGATACCTGCGGTATCGACGAGGTAGAAGTTCATGCCGAACTTGTCGTAGTGCGTATAGATCGAGTCACGTGTCGTGCCAGCTCGGTCGGTAACGATGTTGCGTTCCTCTCCGATAAAGGCGTTCACGAGCGAGCTTTTGCCTGCATTGGGTCTGCCGACGATGGCAATACGTGGGCAATCGAACTCTTCTTCTGCCTCTGTATCCTCGGGCAGTGCCTTGACGATCTCGTCGAGCAGGTCGCCCGTGCCACTACCGTTGATGGCAGAGATGCAAATTGGGTCGCCTAGACCGAAGCTATAGAACTCGGCTGCAGCGTAGTGTTGGTCGAAGTTGTCGGCCTTATTCGCTACAAGCAGCACTGGCTTCTTGGTGCGGCGGAGTTTAGAGGCGACCTCATCGTCGAGGTCAGTCGTGCCATTCTCCACGTCCACGACGAAGAGAATCACGTCTGCCTCCTGCATGGCTACCTCCACTTGCTTATTGATTTCCTCCTCGAAGACGTCCTCACTACCAACGACCCAGCCGCCAGTATCGACGATAGAGAACTCCTTGTCGAGCCACAGTACACGACCATACTGCCGATCTCTTGTCGTGCCAGCCTCCTCGTTTACGATGGCTTGGCGGGACTGCGTTAGACGATTGAAAAGGGTAGACTTGCCCACGTTGGGGCGTCCGACTATTGCGACTAAATTACTCATATTCGTTGCTTATAAAAATGTTATATCCTCTCGGACTAATCTAGTTGATAACCATAGCGGCGCAGTAGATTATCTCGGTTGCGCCAGTCTTTCTCGACCTTGACGAAGATCTCGAGGAAGACTTTTTTGTTGAAGAACCGCTCCATATCCTTACGTGCCATCGTGCCGACTCGCTTGAGTGCTATGCCCTTGGGGCCGATAATGATGCCCTTCTGGCTTTCTCTCTCGGTGATGATGAGGCACTGGATATGTATCCGCTCGGCTTCTTCTTTGAATTGCTCTACGACGACCTCCACGGCGTACGGGATCTCCTTCTGATAGTACAGCAGGATCTTCTCCCGGATCATTTCCGTGACGAAGAAGCGTGCGGGGCGGTCGGTGAGAGCATCTTTGTCGAAGTAAGGAGGCGAGAGAGGGATTAGGCTCTCAATGCGCTTGCGCAGAGGCTCTACATTGAAGCGGTTGAGCGCCGATATAGGCACAATCTCTGCCTGTGGCAGACGCTCGTGCCAGATCTCTACGAGCTTCTCTAGCTCTGTCTGATTGCTCAAATCGAGTTTGTTAATCACCACGATAAGCGGACAGCTCACGCTGCGTACTCGGGCGAGGAACTCCTCGTTCTTCTCTGCCGACTCTACCGTGTCGGTCACATAGAGAAGTACATCTGCATCGCCAAGGGCAGACTCGCTAAACTCAAGCATACTCTGCTGTAGCTTGTAGTTGGGCCTTAGGACACCCGGTGTGTCGCTATAGACGATCTGCATCTCGGGCGTATTGACGATGCCCAAAATGCGGTGGCGTGTAGTCTGAGCCTTGCTGGTGATGATGGACACGCGCTCGCCTACGAGTAGGTTCATCAGTGTCGATTTGCCAACATTGGGGTTGCCTACTATATTGACGAAGCCCGAGCGGTGCGTGGCTGCTATTTCTGTCATAAAAACTAATTGCGGTGAAGTACGAGCCCCCGAGCTATCAACTCGGATAGCACTCGTAGAGATACATTTCTGCTACAAAGATACGCAAATCCAGTAGCATTGCCCCTCGGGCCGTATAGCACACAGTGGGCCCCCTCCACAAGAGAAGTCTACTGAGAGAGGAGGCTTAGGGAATGGCTAGAGGATAGATCGGGGGCGAATACCGAGAATGCCGCTTGGTAGCCCTCGGCCAAGCGGCCGAGCTTGTCCTGCATACCGATGGCTCGTGCTACACGTCTAGTCCCCATATCAACAGCTTCGGCAAATGTTACGCCTAGGTAGCTCATTGCATTGTTCACAGCCTCGGGCATAGAGATAGCCGAGCCTGCTAGGTTGCCGTTGGGATTGACGTAATAGCCCTCGGGCGTGAGCATCGCATGTAGCCCTTCCCAAGCCATTTCTTTCATTCGTCTACCCAGCACAGCGGCATCGGTGAGCAAGATGAACTGCTCGCCCTTGAGCTTGTAAGCCAAACGAGCTGCAGCAGGGTGACAATGTCTGCCGTCTAGAATGACGGGTGTGTAGACCTCTGGGTGCTCGAGCGAAGCGCCCACTAGACCGGGCGAACGGTGCGTGAAGGCCGACATAGCATTGTAGAGATGCGTGACGATATGCACGCCTCTATCAAATAGAGCCATGGCCTCCTCGTAGGTCGCCTCCGAGTGCCCAAGGGAGATTTGTATGCCAGATTCTAGGATTAGGTCGATAGCCTCGGGCGACCACATCTCGGGGGCGAGCGTAATCATGCGGATAACGCCACGCCCATACTCGATTAGCTCCCTTAGCGTATCTAGTGTGGGAGAGCAGATGACTTGTGCATTGTGGGCTCCCTTACGAATTGGATTGAGGAAAGGCCCCTCTAGATGCATACCCAATATATGAGGGTTGGTCTGCATTGCTGCTCGTACAGCATCGATCGCTGTGAAGATTGTCTGCACGGGTGAGGAGATCAGCGTGATGTAGAAGTAAGGCGTTGCGTGCTCTAGACAGGCCTCTGTAACCTCGGCTATTGTCTCGGCATCGGGAGTGAGAGAGAAGTATCTGGTGTAGCCACCGTTGATCTGTATGTCGATGAGTCCCGGTATGAGGATATGCCCCTCTAGGTCTATCACTTGTTCGTACTCGGCGGTCTTGTCGGCTCCTACCGAGCAGATGTGTCCATTGGCGACGACTAGACTGCTAGCAGAGAGCTCCTGCCCATCGCTGATGAGCCGAGCATTCTTGATGAGTATGCGATTGGCCACTATGTCTTAAGTTTTTAGTTCGGGTAATCTAGTAAATACTGTATGATGCGCTCCCTTGTTGCATCTTTGAGTAGAACCTTGCCGCCACGCTCGAGTAAATAAATCGTCGGGCTAGCTTTGATGTCGTATAGCTGGGCAGACATTATCTTGTCCTCGGCATCGTAGCCCGCTTCGTAGTGGCTAGGTAGGCTGGAGGCTGCTTGCATAAAAAGCTCCTCGGAGCTCTGTAGATAGATGACCAGTACGCCCAAGCGACCTGCCCCGATGCTCTCGGCGATGATAGGTGCCTGCTCTAGCTGCTCTAGCCAGTGGCTACACGTTGGGCAGTCGGGTGTGGCGAAAACGAGGAGCGTCCGAGCTGCTTTTTGATGCTTGAGGTGCCGCTGCGTCCCCTCTGTGGTCGTATAGATGAAGTCTGAGGCCTGAGAGCCGACACTATTCTTGTCAAGGAGCTCCAGAATAAGCCTAGCCTGCTCCTGATACGCCGCTGCTACCTTGGGCGATCGAATAGCCCATTTGAGTATCGTGCGGTAGTGTGCCTCCGACATAATCGGGGAGGCTGCCTCGTAGAGTAGGGTGCGGTACATCGAGAGGACAAAGAGGAGCATGCCGCCCTCACTCTTCTCGAGAGGGCGAAGTAGAGCGCCCTCAACTTCATCGGCGGAGAAGCTCGTGAGCAAACCGCAGTAGTCGGCGAAGGCAAACTCCATAGCCGGGTGCCGTATGAGGGTCGTATCGGCGAAGTCCATCTTGTCCCAAAAGTGGTCGAGCATATACCGAGCTTTTTGCTCTGGCCTCTGTAAGTGGAGCGGCGGCGTGGGGCGCTCTAGAGGCTCTGGTTCCTCGGGGTGACGCACGAGGGGAGCGAGCGTGTCGGTCGTGGAGGCTGTGCTCTGCTCCGCCGAGCGAGTGGCGCAGGATAGGTAAGCCAGCGCCACCAATATGGCGTAGAGGTAGGCTAGGGGAGATCTAATCATCTTGGTGGGCATCAATAAAGCAAGAGGGTGTGTCGAAGTTGTCTATCGGCACACCCTCTTAATTGTATCGTTGGGTACGACTGGAGCTATCCGGCCGTACAGCTGGGCAGGACGAATGCTACTTGAGCGTGCCGTTCTGTGCAGCCTCGATCATCTCTTGGCTAGGTAGGATATACACCTCTACACGGCGGTTCTCCTTACGTCCCTCGGCAGTGCTGTTGTCTGCGATAGGATCGTGGCTACCCTTGCCTACGAAGCTCATACGCTTGGCATCTACCCCCTGACCTACTAGGTAGTTGTACACGCTCTTAGCACGATTGACCGATAGTGGGTCGTTGATGCGGTCGCTACCAGTATTGTCGGTGTGGCCGATGATCTGGATATTGGTCAAGCCATTAGCCTTGGCGTTCTCTGCAAAGGCCTTGAGTGATGTGATAGACTTCTGAGATAGATTGGCAGAGCTGCTGGCGAATAGGATACCGCTATCGAAAGTAACTCGGATAGCCTGACCGTCATTGACACTCTCGATCTTGGCTCCCTCTACGGCCTTCTCTAGTTCTTTCTTCTGCTGATCCATCTTGTTGCCAATGAGGGCACCTGCTGCACCACCCACTACTGCACCGATAGCAGCGCCTAGACCCGTATTGCCAGCTACGTTACCGATACCAGCACCTAGGGCAGCACCAGCGGCTGTGCCGATACCACCACCCTTGATGGCGTTGCTCAGTCCGCAGGATGTGAATAGGAAAGACCCTGATAGCAGAGCCACTGCGATTGTTTTTTTAGTCATCTTCTTTCTTCTTATTAAGTTGAGTTTATATGTTATCTTATCGTCTATGAGTCGCCTCGTCCGCCGAAGTACTTCATAAACTGGATACGCTCAAAGACATTAACATCTTCGGGGGTCGAACCGTTTAGTCTAGCCCTAAATTCGTCTACACTTCTATAGCCACGCTTGTCCATCCACATACCTAGAGCGACGAGGGCGTTGGAGATAGCCGATGGCCCCTCTTTGTAGAGGGCGGTACACATTTGTACTGAGCTAGCCCCAGCCAGCAGACTTTTGGTGACCTCCTGCCATGTGTATATCCCAGTGGATGAGCTGATCTCCACTTGTGGGACGAGCGAGCTCACTAGAGCCGTGAAGCGTAGAGTGTCGGTGAAGTCGCCTACATGGGTAAAGACGTCGCCACTACGGAGCTCCTCGGTGTTGAGGTCTATGTCGGACTGATAGCTGCGGTTGAATAGCGTTACGGCATTGGCTCCCGAGGCACGCAACTTGTCCACTAGTGCTGGTAGGGCTGTGTGGTAGCGAGATAGCTTAACGATGATCGGGATCCTCAGCTTGGAGCGTAGACTCTTGACGATGTCGCAGTAGTTCTGCTCCGAGGCTAGAGGGTCGAAGTATAGGTCTGTTTCTAGACGCATGATGTTTACCTCGAGAGCATCTGCTCCAGCCTCTTGAATACGTGTGGCGAAGTCTACCCAGCTATCGGCTCTAAGGCAGTTGATGCTGGCTATGACGGGGATATTGAGTTCACGTTTGTAGTGGCTAATCTGCTCTAGGTATCGACCTACCTCCTCGGCGCGCACATAGTGAGCGATGTATTCGGAGGCTTCGGTGTAGTCATTGTGCTGCTCCATTGATTGGGCTTCGGCCTCGATCTGCTCCTCGAATAGAGATTTAAGAATCACAGCGCCAGCACCTGCGTTGGCGAATGCTTTCACTTTGTCGAGGTTGCGAGTCAGCCCCGAGCTCCCAATGATGATAGGGCTCTGTAGATGTAGCCCTACAAATGATGTACTGATGTCTGCCATGACAGTGTATATATGTTATTAAGTTTCTGGTTCGATGCGTTCGTATGCCTCAAGGGCTATACGCTCGCCTACGAGGCCATAACTTGCTTACTTGTCGGTTTATCGGAACAAAGTTAGTATTAAAATTTGTATATCCATGGCTTTTTTATTAGGAGTTACACGGGGGAGCTCTCTTTTGGTAGCGAAGGCTACAGTGCCTCGTTGGGTGGTAGATTCTATCTCTCCGTATGAGGCTCGTAGCACCTTGTTCTAGATGGGGGAGCCTCTCGTTGTATTTGTGTGTTGTCTGTGCTCTCAACCATAGCGCTATGTGGGCAGGCGATACCTCTTCTGTCATAGCTTGCCTATCATCTTCTCATCTTTTTCGTTATTTCTATTGGGGTAGCGCTGTATGTAGCTCCTCATCGGTCCAAGGCTGTGAGCGTTCATTCTTCTACTTTTTAGTTAAAGAGTGTTAAGGTGTTGCTGAGGAATTTGGGCTAATGAGTGGGTATTTCCTAAAGGTTGTTGCGTCGAGCTTAGAGGATTGATGGGAAAACTTGTTGGGATTGGTGGGCTAATCCTCTCAGATGTGTCCACCAATCTTGCGAGGTTGATGGGAAGAAAACCTCAAAAATGCTTCGTTTTCGGAGAATCTTTGCCGATTTACTGATGTATATATTTTGAAATCAGTATTTTCTGTTTGGGGCGTTTTAGGCGATTGTTTTTATTCGGCTAGGGGTAAGTACCCAAACGAGGGCAAACCTTATCTAGAGCCTTCTAGGGGGCAAATACGCCGTCCTCCCTTCTCTCGTTCCAAGGCCTGCAAATCATTTGATCGGTATACATAAACGTTAATGAATGTATAACTCTAGGAGTGTCGCCCCGTCCCGTGTTGGTATGCCTATTGTCTAGATGCCGTGTAGCGCATAATTGCCTCTAGAGTAGGCTCTATATCTAGTGATGTGAGGGGTGTTTTTGGGAAATATGTTACTCGGCTACTCTGCTCGGGTGTATACAGAGCATTGGCCGATCGGGCTTTCGGTTTTTTTGTCTTAAATTCGTGTGCCTCGTTCTGTGCAGGTAGAGGCCAATTAAGTGATTTAGATTGTAAGATGGGTTTGACAAGTTTTTTTGCACTGCGCTATCTCTTTAGCCCCTCTCGTATGGGGGCGGTCAATTGGGTTTCGGGGATCTCTGCCGTAGCCATTGCGGTAGTGTCTATGGCTCTCGTTGTAGCACTCTCCGTATATAATGGTTATGTCAAGCTCATACTCCAAACCACTGGGGCTGCTGCCCCCGAGTTGCTCATCACACCACAGCAAGGCGCTACTCTCGATATGCGAGAGCCAACCCTCCTCACGGCTCTAGAGAGTGACCTAGTGGCTAGCTATAGCCCTATGTTGCGGGCAAAAGGCGTTATACGACACTTAGCTACGGAGCAAATGGTCGATGTGGTAGGGGTAGCTCCAGAGTACTGGCAGGTAGTTGGTGGGGATAGCCTGCTACTCGAGGGGCGACTTCCCAAGCAAGGCTCCTCAACCCCCGAAATACTTGTAGGTATGGCCTTAGCCTCCGAGGGGATTAGCCCTATGGCTCAGCAGGACGCTCGGCTCTACTTTCCCCGTAGGCAGGGGCTCATCAATCCGCTTGCTCCCGGCACAGCCTTCCGCTCGACAGAGCTCGTGGTCACGGGTATTATGCGCCCTGTGGACGAAGAGTTCGATCGTCAGGGCTACGTCGATATCTCGGTCATGCACGACCTGCTGGCCTATCAGGAGCACATAGCTACGGCTGTGGCGCTTCGGCTGGCTCGTGGCGTCCCACCAACCGAGGGGAAGCAGCGCCTAGCGGAACGTCTAGTAGGTAAGTACCATTTGCTTGATAGGGCTGAGCAGCACCCTGAGCTTACTTTTCTGATTCGTATGGAGAAGCTGATGGTTTTTTTGATCATGACGTTCATTCTTCTTTTGGCGGCCTTTAACTTAGCTAGTGGTTTGGCGATGCTTATCCTAGAGAAGCGTGCCGATCTACAGACGCTGCGTGCTCTCGGTATGACGTCCCGTATGGAGGGGCGTATTTTTGCGCTCGCTGGCGTCCTGATTTCGCTGCTTGGATCGTTTGTGGGTGTCACACTTGGGCTAATCTTGAGCTGGCTACAGGAGCGATTTGAGCTCATCGAGGCAGGGCAGGGTTTACTTACGATGCCATTCCCTATCGACATTCAGGCTTCCGATATTTTACTTATCCTCTTGTGTACTACGCTTATCTCTTGTGTTATATCTATGGTGCCTAGTTTCTTCTTTAAGAAAAAGCGTTCTTGATATCCTAGAGGCTTAAAAAATTTCTCTGTTTTAGACTTATATATAGAAATAACTATCTATATTTGCCTCAGAAACATTCAAGCAAATTCACGGATTAGATCACATTAAGACTATCAGTGTTTCTATGAAATCAACGGAAATTTTAGCAGCCCTAGAGGCTAAGCATCCCGGTGAAAAGGAATTTCTCCAGGCTGTCAAGGAAGTTCTCCTCTCAGTAGAGGAAGTGTACAACCAGCATCCAGAGTTTGAGCGCGAGGCCATCATCGAGCGCCTTGTGGAGCCAGACCGAGTGATCACCTTCAGAGTACCATGGATCGATGATGCAGGTAAGGTGCATGTAAACATCGGCTACCGTGTGCAGTTCAACAACGCTATCGGCCCATACAAGGGCGGTATCCGCTTCCACCACACAGTTAATCTATCAATCTTGAAGTTCCTCGGCTTCGAGCAGACTTTCAAGAACGCTCTTACTACACTACCTATGGGTGGTGGCAAGGGAGGTTCGGACTTCTCTCCTCGTGGTCGCAACGACAGAGAAATCATGCGCTTCTGCCAGAGCTTCATGGCTGAGCTATGGCGCCATGTAGGCCCAGATACCGACGTGCCAGCAGGCGACATCGGTGTAGGAGGCCGTGAGGTAGCCTATATGTATGGTATGTACAAGAAGCTAGCCAATGAGCACACTGGTACTTTCACTGGTAAGGGTATGGAGTTTGGCGGTTCTCGTCTGCGCCCAGAGTCCACCGGTTATGGTGCCGTTTATTTCGTAGATCACATGTGTCGTGCCAATGGTTTAGAGCTCAAGGGCAAGACCGTGGCTATCTCAGGCTTCGGTAACGTAGCTTGGGGTGTGGCTAAGAAGGCTACCGAGCTTGGAGCTAAGGTGGTGACTGTATCTGGCCCAGACGGATATGTGTACGACCCAGAGGGGATAAACACGGAAGAGAAGTTCCAGTGCCTACTCGACCTGCGCTCTAGCGGCAATGATGTGGTAGCAGACTACGTGAAGCGCTTCCCACATGCTCAGTTCTTCCCCGGCAAGAAGCCTTGGGAGCAGAAGGTAGACATCGCTATGCCATGTGCTACTCAAAACGAGATGAACGAAGACGATGCCCGTATGCTCCACAAGAACGGAGTGATCCTCGTGGCTGAAACGTCCAACATGGGTTGTACAGCCGAGGCAGCCGAGTACTATGTAGAGCATAAGATCATCTTCGGTCCCGGTAAGGCTGTGAACGCAGGTGGTGTAGCAACCTCTGGTCTAGAAATGACACAGAATGCGATGCACTTAGGCTGGACAAACGAAGAAGTAGATGCCAAGCTACACCAGATCATGAACGACATTCACGAGCAGTGTGTGAAGTATGGTCGTGAAGAAGGCTACATCAACTACGTTAAGGGTGCCAACATCGCTGGCTTCCTCAAGGTAGCCAATGCAATGGTACAGCAGGGCGTCGTATAGGACAGGCCATATTTTTCTAACTAAGATTATAACTTGCGGTGCGGTATCCCCGAGGGAGCCGCACCGCTTTTTGTTTTCGTTATCGCTTTGTCCCTCAAAATCAGATTAATTACACTATGAAAATACACTAAGAGAGAAATAAATTATTAACTTAGCCCTCGGTTAATGAGCTTTATCTTGTTTTATTCGATTGATTTCTGTCGCTTGGATTTATAAATACGTTGCTGTACGGTGCTAGTTTTATAGTTTCATCATAATTAATTCACATTAAGTTATGAGTATCATTCTTTCTCTATTGCCTATTGCTCTGCTCATTGTATTGATGATAGGCTTCAAGATGCGAGGTGACCGCAGTGCTCTGTGTGCACTATTGGCGGCGGTGGTTATCGCCATTTTTGCAGTGCCCTCCATGGACGGCTTCGGTGCGCTACCCGAGGGTTTCGGAGCGATCTACGTCTGGTGGGCTTTCGTCGAGGGGGCACTTAAGGCAATTTTCCCTATCCTGATCATCATTATGATGGCGATTTACAGCTACAATGTCTTGCTCGAGAGCAAGCAAATCGAGGTGATCAAGCAGCAGTTTACAAGTATCTCTAGCGATAAGCGCATTCAAGTGCTCCTGATCGTATGGGGCTTCGGGGGGCTACTCGAGGGTATGGCCGGCTTCGGGACGGCGGTCGCTATCCCAGCGGCTATCCTTATTGGCCTAGGTTTCAAACCGGGGTTTTCGGCCCTTGTATCACTCATTGCCAATAGTGTGGCCACGGGCTTCGGAGCAGTTGGGGTACCTGTCATCACACTGGCCAAGGAGGCTATGGGGTCCGATGTGCCAGCCGATGTAATCCGAATTGTCGCTGGCGACGTCGTCCTACAGCTCTCCGTGCTGATGTTTATGATCCCATTTGTGATTCTTTTCTTGACGGATACAAGTCGCAAGTATATTATTCCCAATATTTTGCTGACCCTAGCCGTGGGAGCTATCTCTCTGGCTACTCAGTTTGCAGCAGCGTATTGGATTGGTGCAGAAACACCAGCTATCATAGGTAGCATCGCCTGTATCATCTTCTTGGTAATCTATGCCAAGGTTAAAGAAGGGAAGAAGGCCGATGCTCCCAAATACACGACCCAAGAACTAGCTAAGGCGTGGGCTGTCTACGGCTTTATCCTCCTATTCATTGTATTGGCTAGTCCACTCTCTGGCCCTATTAGTGAGTTCCTCAAGACGACATTGGTGTCCAAGATCCATTTGCCTATCTACGCAGAGGGCAAGACTTTCAACTTCGGTTGGCTCTCCAACGCAGGGTTGATGCTTTTCCTTGGTGCTTTTATTGGAGGACTTATTCAGGGCGTTAGCGCAGGGCGTCTATTCGCTATCCTAGGTCAGACGGTTGTTAAGCTACAAGCCTCTGCAGTGACGATCATTAGCCTTGTGGCCATGAGCTCTGTGATGAGTCATAGTGGTATGATTCTCTGTATTGCCAATGCTTTAGCCGAAGCTACTGGCGCACTCTACCCACTCTTCGCACCTCTTGTCGGTGCTATTGGCACGTTTGCCACTGGTAGTGACACCTCGTCCAACATTCTCTTTGGTAAGTTGCAGGCCGATGTAGCAGGGCAGATTGGTATGGATAAGGCTTGGCTCGCAGCAGCCAATACGGCTGGAGCGACGGGCGGTAAGATTATTTCTCCTCAGAGTATCGCCATCGCAACGGCCTCGTGCAATCAGCAGGGTCAGGAGGGAGCTATCTTGCGCTCGGCACTCCCATATGCCTTGGTTTATGTCTTGATCGCTGGGCTTACCGTCTACTGCTTCTCGCATCTAGCCTTGTAGTTCCTCTTTGGAGTCACGCGGTTTGCACTTTCGTTAAGACGGTGATTACACCAAGGGGGCTGGACAGAGATAACGTTTCTGTCCAGCCCCCTTGGTTATGTATTGCTATGAGGAGAATAGTTTAGTCCACCAGCTTGGCGTGTAGCTCACGCAGACGAATAGCACAGTCCTTGAGTCGAGCGAGGATGTCGGCTCGCCGTTCTAGTTCGTCACGACGATTGCTTAGCGCCTCCCTTGCACCGGGTATGGTAAGTCCCTTATCCCGAATAAGATGTTTGATGAGTTTGAGGTCATCTATATCCTTCTGTACGTAGCGCCTTGTCCCACCAGTCGAATACTTGGGCTTGACATGGGGAAACTCTCGCTCCCAGTGCTTGAGCGTCGAGGCTGGTTCGCCCAAGATCTGAGCAACCTCTCGCACATGATAGAAGACCTTAGCCATCTGATGGGTTAGGGGATATAGGTTTCCATGAGCTTGCAAGTACCATGAGGCTCTAGCTTGATGCCCGTAGCCTCGGCTGGTACAAGTACGCTTTGTCCTTGGTGTAGCTCTAGCGTGTGGCCTGCATCGTCCGTTAGAGTTAGCTTACCAGACATCACAATGTAGATGACGAAGCTATCGAGAGCCGACCAGTCACGTTGTAGGGGCTGATCTAGCTCGAGTAGGTTGGTTTTGAAGTACTCACAGCTGACGATGGGGTTCGCTTCATTGGGCTTGGGCTGGTAGGAGGTGCGATAGTCCTCGTGTAGGGTATAGTCGATCGCATCTTTGGCTAGCTCGGTGTGTAGCTCACGCTTGTTGCCTGCGGCATCTGTGCGGTCGTAGTCGTAGATGCGGTAGGTAATGTTGCTCGTTTGCTGAATTTCCGCTACGAAGCAACCTGCCCCAATAGCATGCACACGCCCAGCAGGCAAGAAGAAGACATCTCCCTCGGCGACCTTATACTCCTTCATAACCTCCATGATAGAGCTATTTTTGATGCGCTCCACATAGTCCTCGGGAGAGGACTGCTGGCTAAAGCCACTGAATAGCTTAGCCGTAGGCGAAGCCTTGACCACGTACCACATCTCTGTCTTGCCAAACGAATTGTGGCGTGCCATACCGAGCTTATCATCGGGGTGAACTTGAATGGATAGGTTATCCTGAGCATCGATGAACTTGATAAGCAGAGGGAAGCGCTCTCCGAAGCGCTTCTGCACACGGTGGCCCACTAGACGAGCGCCGTAGATCTTGATGAGCTCATCGAGATTTTTGCCCTTGAGTACTCCTGCGTCCACCACCGAGTAGTTGTCGTCTACATGGGAGATTTCCCAGCTCTCGCCTACCTTGTCGTTATTAGGCTCAAGGCCTTTGAAGGGGCGAATGTCTTGGCCGCCCCAAATCACTTCCTTGAGCAGTGGCTCAAAGGTCAGAGGATACAATCTAGTTAAATTCATTGTGTCGTTTATTAGTTTTTATTCTGTCTTCGTTTTAGCTTGTTCGCTTTTTAGTATAGCCTTGAGCTTAGCCACGATTTCGGGGTGCTGCTCGGCTACATTGTTGGCTTCGCCGAGATCCTCGGCCAAGTTGTAGAGTTGGTCTACATCGCTATTGCCCGTTTCTATCTCAGGTCCCCATGGGATCATCTTGGGGCCACCTTTGGGCTGGATATACTTCCAGTCGCCTAGGCGGATAGCTAGGGTTTTGTTGGCCGCCTGAGTGATGATGTGCAGAGGCTCGGTTGCATCTCCTGCAAGCCATGCTTGTAGAGCATCTCGGCTATCGGGGGCTGCTCCCTCGGGGAGGGTGCTCCCTACGAGTTTGGCGAGTGAGGCGATCCAGTCGATTTGGCTTACTACCTCATGGCTTACGCTGGGCTGCTGGATTTGCTTAGGCCAATGTACTAGAGCAGGAATGCGTGCTCCTCCCTCGAATGCACTGTACTTGTAGCTGCGAGAGTGTCCTGAGGGCTTGTGCTCGCCGAGGAGCTCTTCGGCACTATCGGCATAGCCATCGTCAATCACAGCTCCATTGTCGCTCGAGAGGATAATGAGTGTATTCTCCGTCAGTCCAAGTCTGTCTAGAGTCTGGAGCACCTGCCCTACTGTGTAATCGAACTGCATGATTGCCTCGCCACGTAGCCCCATCGGGCTCTTGCCTCGGAAGCGAGGATGAGGGAAGCGAGGTACATGCACATCGTTGGTCGCCAAGTAGAGGAAGAAAGGCTCGCTCTGGTTGCGTTCGATGAACTCGACGGCTTTTGTCACGATCGAGTCGGCGATGTCTTCGTCACGCCAGAGGGCTTTGCCTCCACCTTTCATATAGCCGATGCGACCGATGCCATTGACTATGGCCATATCATGCCCGTGGCTGTGTTTGAGGTTGTAGAGCAGGTCTGGGCGATCTCGTCCTAGTGGTTCGTTCTCGAAAGGCTTGGCGTAGCTCACCGAGATTGGAGCCGTGGGGTCGTAGTTTGCCACTTGCCCTTGCTCGATGAAAACGCAAGGGACGCGGTCGGCAGTGGCTGCCATGATGTAGCTATAGTCGAAGCCGATGTCCTTGGTGTGACGTTTGAGAGGAGCATTCCAGTCCTGTCTGCCACTCTCCTCGCTAAGTCCTAGATGCCACTTCCCTACTACTGCGGTCTTGTATCCAGCCTCGGAGAATAGATCGGCTAAGGTGTATTGCTCTGGTTTGATGATCATGGCTGCATCTCCTGCTGCGACGTCCGTCCCGGCTCTGCGCCATGCATACTCACCCGTGAGCATAGCATATCTAGACGGGGTGCTTGTAGCTGCAGCGGCATACGCATTGTCGAAGCGGATACCACTATTGGCTAGACGGTCTACGTTGGGCGTACTGACGGCTTGGGCGCCATAGCACGACAAGTCACCATAGCCGAGGTCGTCGGCATAGATGAGGATCACGTTGGGTCTGTCGCCTGCGCTCTGTGCTCCTAGGGCTAGCGGGGCGGCTAGGGCGAGCAGGCTATATTTGAGTCCGTCCTGCATAGATTGCGAAAATTTCTAGGCGTTTGTTTGGGATATCATACCGAGAAGCTCGTCTAGATGTTTGCGGCTATTGGCAAGGCGTGGGATCTTGTGTTGCCCGCCGAGCTTGCCCTTCTCGTCTAGCCAGCGATGGAAGAGGCCGCTAGGGGCGACTTGTAGAGCTAGGGGCTTGAGGGTCATATCCATATAGCGCTTGGCTTCGTAGTCGGAGTTAAGTTTCTGGAGTTCCTCGTCGAGGACACGTGCGAAAGTGTCGATATCCGCAGGAGGAGTGGAGAACTCAATCAACCAGTCGTGGCGCCCCTTCCCCTCGTCATGGAAGAAATGTGGTGCCGCTGTGTATTCGGCCACCTTAGATTTGGTCTCGTATGAGGCTCTAGCTATGGCCCGATCCGCATTAGCCACCATGAGTTCCTCACCGAAGGCATTGATAAAGTGCTTCGTCCTCCCAGTGATGATGATGCGGTAGGGGTTGATGCTTGTGAACTGCACGGTGTCGCCAATGAGATAGCGATAGAGACCTCCTAGAGTACTCATGAGGATAGCGTAGTTCTTGCCCGGCTCAACCTCCCACAGTGGTATAGGGGCTGTGGGGTCGCAGATTGGGTCTGTGCTCTCGTCGATCGCCTCAACGGGGACAAACTCGTAGAAGGTGCCGTAGTCGAGCATCAAGAGCATACCTCGCTGGCTTGGATCGTCTTGTATGGCTATGAAACCTTCGCTGGCGTTGTAGGTCTCTTCGTAGCGCATTGTCGTCGAGGGAATGAGCTCTTGGTAGGCCTCACGGTAGGGCTCGAAGCTGATTCCACCGTGGAAGAAAACCTCGAGCGAAGGCCATACCTCGCTGATGTTGTCCGCCCCTGTATAGTCTAGCACCTCCTTGAGCATGACCATCATCCATGAGGGTACACCCGATAGGCTCCCAACCTTGGCCGAGGCGACCTCTCGCACGATAGCTTTCATCTTAGCCCCCCACTCGTCCATAAGTAACGTTTTGGTGCTGGGTACACGCATCAGCGCCCCAAGAGCAGGCATATGCTGTACGAGGATAGCACTAAGATCCCCCGCTGAGCTATTGCTCCCGAGGTCTATAGGAGCGTGGCTACCACCGAGGACAAGGCCTTTGGTGGAGAAAAATCGGCTGTCGGGGTAATTGCGTAGATAGAGCCAGAGGGCATCGCCTCCGCCTCGATAGTGGCAGTCGTGTAGGTGCGTGTAAGGTGCGGGAATGTATTTGCTCTTGTCGTTGGTGGTACCACTGCTTTTGGCGTACCAGCGACATGAGCCGGGGATTAGGATGTCACGTTCGCCGCGGATCATACGCTCCACATCGGCCTTGACCTCCTCGTAACTCTGCACAGGGGTACGGCTAGCGAAGTCGTGGTAGCTACAGTTGCGTGTGAGCGCATGGCGACGACCAAACTCTGTGCGCTCTAGTCTACCCAATAGACGTTTCAGCTGCTTGAGTTGTATCTCTCTAGCATTATCCCGATAACTCTCGATGGCTCGTATGCGCATCTTGGCCCACTGATAGACCAGCTTAGTTTTCAGATCCATAAATATCGTTTGTATCTGTGCCCTATCTCTCTGCTTATGCGCCTCGGCTGATAGAGCTGGGTAGGCTAGATAAGCTCAGTGAGTAGGCAGTAAAATCTACTTAACCTCTTAGTATGAGGCATAAAGTTACGACTTAATACCAGTACCAGCAAAGGGCTCGCCACTGGCAAGATAATCGCCCCAATACAGAAGCCCTGCGATAGCTCCTCGGAGGCTATTGCAGGGCTCGTATATTGTAGGCTAGTATCCGTGCTAGAGTGCTGGCTGTGTAAGCAAGCTCTCTAGCTGGGTCATCGTTTGCCTAAAGCCCTCGTCCACGCTCATTCTATCGCCTACGGCCTTGACCCCGTGCATGACGGTCGTATGGTTTTTGCGCCCCAGACGCTCGGCAATGGCGTTGTAGGAGTGATCGGTGTGCTTCTTGGTCATATACATCACGATCTGTCGTGGTAGAGCGATGTCTGCTCGTCGTGTGCTGCTACGTAGCTGAGCGACCTCGATGTTGTACTCCTGAGCCACAATCTGCTGGATACGGTCCATCGTGATCTCGGGCTTCTCCATATTGATTGAGGTACAGACTACCTGACGAGCATCGCTCATGTTGATCTCTCTCTGGCTCATCTGCGCACGGATCACAAGCGTCTTGATCGCACCGTCTAGCTCACGCACATTGTTTTGCATATTCTCTGCGATGAACTCGACGATCTCGTCGCCTAGCTGCACGCCACTCTCCGCCACTTTGCTACGCAATATCTTGCGTCTGAGCTCAATGTCGGGGCGCTCTAGTGGGATCATCACCGAACTCTGTATGCGGGTGAAGATGCGATTCTCGATGCCTCTAAACTCCACGGGAGGGATATCCGCCGTCAGGACGATCTGCTTGTTGAGCAGATATAGGTGGTTGAAAATCTCGAAAAAAGCCTGCTGGGTTTTCTCCTTACCCACGAGCCCCTGTATGTCGTCTATAATCAGTACGTCCATCTGCTGGTAGAACTCGATGAACGAGCCTCGCTCTCGGAAGCGTGCATCGTGGACATACTGAGCCTCAAACTTGGCGCTAGAGACATAGCAAACACGCATACTTGGGTGTAGCTCCTGTACCTTCTGCCCGATAGCCTGCGAGAGGTGAGTCTTGCCCACACCGCTAGGGCCGTATATAAATAGGAGATTTAGAGGAGCCTGTCCGGGGCGCTCAGCTACACCTTGAGCGATCATACGGGCCACACGATTGCACTCGCTCTCGTAGAAAGTCTCGAAGCGTAGGGCGTCGTTGAGGAAGCTCACATAGTTCTCAGTCTTGCGTGCTGGCATCTCTTCCTGCTTGCTCGCTGGTGTTTCAGGTAGAGAGGCTGTTTGGCTCCGATACTCAAAAATCAAGATGGCGTTGGCACCTACATAGGACTGCAACATGAGGTTAAACTCTCGGGCGAAGTTCTCCTCGAGATATATAGCGAAGTGCTCCGTAGGCACTCGGAGCGTCAGCTCCTCTCCCTTGATGCCGCAAGGCTCAATGGGGTCTATCCAGTTTTTGACTGCTGTTTCGTCCAGCAGCGAAACCAGAAAGGCGTGGCATTTGCTCCAAAGACTTAGGGCCGATGCCACCTCGTCCTCGGTAAACTTGATTGGTGCGAGCATAAATATTTCGTGTAGCGCAGTATTTATTTGACTATGAAAAAGGCGACTAAGAAGCACACATTTTGTACTCTTTTCGTCTTACAAAGTTGTCCAATAAATCGGGAAGAAAAAAACCTTTTTTGCCTTGTTTTTTTCGATCTAATTATATCATTTTTGTTTTCAGCGCTTTATATATATCAACTAATACACACTGCACAGGTTTTTTGTAAGTTGTTGTTATTCAAATATTAGGTTGAGTACGCACAGGTTATCAACAGATTTATGCACATTGCACGGTCGTGATTAATTGACCACTTATGAACATCTTACGCTATTCGTCTAGAAAATCTTTCCACACCACCCAGAGGACGCCTCGAGGGTGTGCATAGTGTCGCCTTGAGAGTACTGTGTATTGCTCCCTATAAGGCTCTTGCCCTGCTATCTTGAGCAGAAGTCTATGGGCGTAATTTGGTTTGACATAAATTTACAACTCTATATTAAGTTCGTATTGCTTGGTTAGGGCTCATAGCCCGCTAGGGGGCAAAATGGAAAATCGCATATTTGCCCCCTAGCAGGCTCTGTATGGCGTCCGAGTCTATTGGCGCATCTGAACTCTAGTGAGGTGGAAATAGTGGCCTAGAAAGACTTGTTTTTAATGTATTGATAACCATGTGTTTAGATGGATTTTATGTGCCGTTTATTGTGCTCGTGGCTCATTCCTCAGTATTTCTCCCCATCAATCTCCTCGGATCAGTGGACCTATCTCAAACAATTAGCCCACCAATCTGGAGAGATCCTCCCTTCAATTTGTCCATAATGCTCTGCCATGCTTTATGAATAGCCTTCTGGTTCTCAAAATTTCTAGGTAATCCCTTTACGATCCTTAACGAAAAAGTAGACGAACGAGCACCCGATACACTCAGGGCTGTGAGTAAAATGGATATCGCTATACCCCAGACGCAATAGCGAGTAGAGTGAGTAAATGATTATCTTTGTGACAAAATGGCAGTAAGATATGAATGTCGATATACAGCAGATTAAACAAAGATTTGGCATTATAGGCTCCGCTCCGCTCTTGCTCCGAGCGATACAAGTGGCTGTGCAGGTAGCCCCGACCGATATGTCCGTCCTGATCATGGGGGAGAGTGGTGTCGGTAAAGAGAGCTTCCCACGCATTATCCACCAGTACAGCACGCGCAAGCACGGCCCCTACATAGCGGTGAACTGTGGTGCTATCCCAGAAGGCACGATAGACTCGGAGCTTTTTGGGCATCTCAAGGGCTCCTTTACTGGAGCTATGGGGGACCGCAAAGGCTACTTCCAAGAGGCGGACGGGGGGACTATCTTCCTCGATGAGGTCGGGGAGCTACCCCTCTCTACCCAAGCACGCCTCTTGCGTGTCTTGGAGGTGGGTGAGTTTATCCCAGTAGGGGCTAGCCAGCCCTTGCGTACCAACGTGCGCATCGTCGCAGCCACCAACGTCAATCTGCGTGAGGCCGTAGATCGAGGCCGCTTCCGAGAGGATCTACTCTTTCGTCTAAATACCGTGCCGATTGAGGTGCCACCTCTGCGTAGGCGTGTGGAGGACATTAGCTTGCTCTTTCGCTACTTCGCCTCGCAAGTGGCCGACAAGTACAATATGCCTCCGCTACGCCTCGATGACGATGCCGTGCGCTTGCTCCAGCAATACTACTGGCCGGGTAATATCCGTGAGCTGCGCAACCTGACAGATCGGATCAGTGTGCTGGAGGAGGAGCGTCAGGTCAGTGCCGCTACGATAGAGAAATATCTGCCTGCCTCAACGAATAGCGACTATCACCCCGCTCTGCGTCCGATGGTAAGTGAGCCCAGTGGCTCCACCACGGGGCTGGGGGACAGAGAGGCCGTGCTCAACCTATTGAGAGAGATGAAGCAGGAGATGAGTGACCTGCGCAAGCTCGTCGGCAATATCATGCAGGGTAAGGTCAAGATCCCCAGCTATGCCGAGGCTACTGTGGCTTCGGTCGAGCCGATTACTCCTATTGGGCAGCCTATTGTCTCTCACCCTACTCATGCGGTAGAGGAGCTCCCGCCATACCTGCAGGCAGGAGGAGGGGCCAATGCCTACCGACAAGTCTACCGAGGTGCCGAGGATATTGAGGTGCAAGTGGTAGACGCCAGCCCAGTGGAAGAGGGCCGATCGCTCGAGGAGGTAGAGCGTAATATGATCATCGCAGCTCTGGCACGCCACTCGGGCAAAAGACGCCCTACGGCAGAGGAGCTCAAAATATCCGAACGTACTCTATATCGCAAAATCAAAGAATATGGCCTTGATGTCTAGAGGTGCCCTGCGCTCCCTAAAAATCGCCACACTCGGCCTGTTGATGGCTCTCGTGTGTGCGTGTAGTATTAGCTATAAGTTCAACGGCGGCTCACTCGACTACACTCGCATCAAGTCGATATCTATCAGCGAGGTGTACAATAGAGCCCCAATTATCTACCCTCCCTTGGCTGCCAACTTCACCGAGCAGCTCAAGGACTTCTATACAAGCCGCACTAGGCTCGAGCAGGTGGCTCGAGCAGGAGATCTGGAGCTAGAGTGTACGATCACGGGCTACGACCTAACCCCTATGGCCGTCAGCGACGACAACTATGCCTCTCGTACGGTTTTCACTGTGACGATGCAGGTTAAGTACAACAACAATGTGGACGAGAAAGAAAGCTTTGATCGTAGCTTCAAGGCCCATCGGGATTTTGATCGCAACCAGACATTCGTATCCGTCCAAGACCAGCTACTAGAGGAGATCATAGAGGATCTGATTAAGCAGATCTACAACGCCACGGTAGAGAATTGGTAACCCAAAGCTATGAAGCGAGAAGAACTATACGCCTATATGCGAGATCCTAGTAGCATCGCCCCAGATGCTCTACCCGCTCTCCGTGAGCTTGTGGAGGCATACCCCTACTGTGCGAGCTACACCTTTCTCTACCTCTATGCCTTGGCCAGAAGCGAGGATTTGCGCTATCGCTCCGAGCTTAGACGGCTGGCGCTATATTTGCCCGATCGAGGTAGACTATATAATATGGTAGAGAACGGAGAGCCTGCCGTGGTAGCGCAGAGCCCATCGATCGCTACACAGCCGAGAGATTCATTCTCCATCATCGACAGCTATCTAGGCGAGATGCGTGCCGCAGGCGAGGACTTGCCTAGTGAGCTCAGCTATACGACCTCGACCGAGCGAGAGGATTATTTCGCCAGCGAGCCCCATATCACAGCCGAGGAGCAGGAGGTGCTCGAGTTTCTCGCCAAGAGAGGAGCTATGCAGAGCTCCAGCGAGGAGGCCTTGGCTATGCCATCGCAGCGAGCAGGCGAGGAGGTACAGACCGATGAATTAGAGGAAGCGCTCTTCACCGAAACCCTAGCCAAAATCTACATTCAGCAGGGTAAGTACGACAGAGCATTGCGCATTATTCGCTCTATCAGTTTGAATTATCCGAAAAAAAACCTTTACTTTGCAGACCAAATTAGGTTCTTGGAACGATTGATAAATAACAAACAATAAGATAATAGACACAGATGTTTTACACGTTTCTCACAGTATTGATTGTACTCGGTGCTCTTGCCCTAGTATTCATCGTACTTATCCAGAAGTCTAAGGGCGGTGGTCTAGCCTCGGGCTTTGCCTCTAGCAACAACATCATGGGCGTACGTAAGACGACCGATTTCCTCGAGAAGGCTACTTGGTGGCTCTTTGGCTTTGTCGCTGTCCTGAGCATCGGCTCTACCGCCTTTATTGCTTCGGCAGACGACAGCGAGGGCAACAAGGTACAGCAGGCCGTAGAGCAGAAAGCTGCCGAGCCAACTGCACTGCCTAGCGCACCAGCCTTTGGGGGTGAAGCCGCTACTGCCCCAGCCGTTGAGGCCCCTACGCAGGAGGTTGCTCCTGTGGCTACAGACTCTATCGCTGGATAGTCTAGAGATACGTCTAGCTTAGCTCTCCTAGAGCTACACATCACAATAAACATATCGCCCCGCCGTGCTACAGCACGGCGGGGCGATATGTTTATCAGCTATGGCACACTTGTCGGTCGAGCCACGCATCTGCTAGGCCGAGAGCAGGCCTTCACTCAAGAGCATCGTATATGGTCTGGTGCATACGAGGGCGCAGTAGCTCCGTAATGAGCGTAGTGTTTTGCCTAGAGGGGTAGGTGCGGTTGGAGAGGAAGATGAAGATTAGCCCCTCGGCCGGGTCAATCCAAAAGGCTGTCCCAGTGAAGCCAAAATGCCCAACCGTTTGCTCCGAAGCACTATCGGCAGCAGGGTTGACGCCTCGCTTGCGTGGCTTGTCGAATCCTAGCGCACGCAGACCTCCCACTCCAGTGGTTTTGATGAATTGCTCCACCGTAGCGGCGGGGATAATGCTCTGCTCTTGCCATACTCCTTTGTCCATAATGAGCTGGCACAGGCGCCCCAGTTCGCTTGCCGCACCAAAAAGGCCAGCATTACCCGCTACACCACCAAGGCATGCTGCCGTTTCATCGTCCACGGTTCCTCGTATGATCTGCTTGCGCAGGAAGTCATCACGCTGAGCAGGGGCAATCTGCTCTATTGAGATACCATGATCGAGGGGGCGATAGTAGACCTTCGCCCCAATAGGACGAGCGATGTAGCGGTCGAAGTATTCGTCGAGTGGATTGCCCGTTACCCGTTCGGCTATCTGTTGTAGCAGGACAAAGTTTAGATCGCTGTATCGGTACTTACCCACACCTCTGAGGTTGGTTTCGGCCAGACTCTCCATTATACAGGTCTTGAAGCTGGGGGAGATATACAGATCTCGTGCGAAGGGTAATGTGTGCTGGGCAGAGGGCTTGGTCGAGATATACTCCTTGAGCCACCCGAAGTGAGGGTTCCCCCAAGCCTTGCCGACCAAGGGAATACCGCCGGGGAATGGATTGTAGCGAATTAGATTGCCCTCATAGCTGTTGGGGTCTATCAGATCCCTAAAGAAGTTGATCCCTGCTGGTAGCCCAGACTGATGAAGCAGCAGATCTCTGATGCGCACATTAGCCACTGGTGCAGACTTCAGCTCTGGTAGATAGTGGCCAACTCGGCCGTCGAGCTTAACCTTGTTTTGGGCCACGAGTAGCATCATCACTGGGGTCGTCACAAGAGCTTTGGTGATCGAGGCTACATCGTAGAGATGATTGACCGTGGTGGGTTTGGCGCCTACACCACCCGTTAGTGTGCCGAACGCCTTGTTGTAGACGACTTGCCCACGGTGCGCAACGTAGATTTGGCAGCCGGGGAAAGCACCCTTGTGGATTCCCTCTAGGGCCAGCTGGTCTAGTGCTGTCAGTTTGCCTAGATTGAGCCGACCTAGGTTGGAAGATTTGGCGAAGCCTTGCGAGGGAGTAGGGCGGGCGGGCTGAGTTTGGCAAAGTGCCCTCGTGAGTGCCGTAGGATCCTCGGGATCCTCCGATGGCTCGAGCTCATTGCTGGGGGACTGTAGCTGCATCGAGGGGGCTAGTAGGGCTAGCACAGCCTCTTGAGCCTCCTTCGCCGCCTCAAAGGCAATTAGGACTACGTCGGCCATCTTGTGCCACTGCGCCGTCCGATTGACCCGATAGGGCGAGGTCATGTAGGCTACCACGAGCGGTTTCTTAACGCCAATTTGAGTCAAGGCTTGTGTCGGTAGGTTGGTCGTCTGGAAGATCTGGACGAGTACCAGCCCATAGCTGTTGAGCCGATCGGGCGACTTGGAGATGGCGTCCCAAGTAAAGTAGTCGATCTTGCTACCTGCACCACCAGTACTTGTGGGGCGAGTGACATTGCTAACAGGGTTTTTGCCAATCTGTACTACGGCGATGCGTTTGTGCTTCATACTTCTCAGGTCACGCAGTGTAGCCCTCTCCTTGTGCAGGTAATAGAGCGAGGCTTGCCAAGCCTCTCGCATCTGTGCCTCGGCACTAGGCGTCCAGATAGCCTTATGTATGGTGGCTGCCGTGGCTGTACTCCTTGCTTCTTGCTTGATGAGGCGCCACTTGTAGTATAGTACTTTGATCACCTTGCTGCGCAGGAGCGCCTCGCTCAGCCTGCCGTCTTGGACAGCTCGTAGTAGCTCTTGGTGCATGGCCTCGGGGTTGATAGGCCCTAGTAGGATATCATTGCCTGCCAGTAGAGCTTGTAGCCCCACCTCTTTGATGCCACTGGCGTGCACACCTTTCATCTCCAGCCCATCGGTGAAGACAAGGCCACCGAACTTCATTTCGTCTTTGAGTAGAGCAGTCGTAATAGTTGGGCTAAGCGAGCTAGGTAGTTTCACTTCCTCGTAGGCTGGTACACGTAGATGCGCCGTCATGATCCCCCCGTGTCCCGCTTTGATGTACTCGGCGAAGGGATAGAGCTCTACACGTTGCATACGTTTCATGTCAGCCCAAACGGTCGGTAAGGTATGGTGCGAATCCTCGCTCGTGTCGCCGTGTCCGGGGAAATGTTTGGCGACAGAGAGTACACCGCCGTCTTCTAGGCCAGCAGCGTAGGCTAGAGATCTACTGGCTACATCCTCTGGGCTCTCGCCGAAGCTACGTGTCCCGATGACGGGGTTGTGAGGATTGATATTGACGTCCACATCAGGGGCAAAGTTGATATGGATACCCATTAGGCGACATTGGCGTGCAATCTCTCGGCCATAGTTGTAGAGCAGCTGATTGTCGGCATTGAGCCCTAGCCCCATATTGCGAGGGTAGCGAGGAGCGTCCTTGAGCCTCATATATAGCCCCCATTCGCCATCTAGGGCAATGAGCATTGGTACACGGCTCACTCGTTGGAGCTCATCGTTCATCTTGATTTGTTCAGCTAGTAGACCCTTTTGATATAGGATGCCTCCCCAGCCCATTTTGCTGGTTCGTCGAGCTTCGTGGGCGATACGCCCTGCATCTGCCGACGGATATACAATAGGCATGATGAGCTGGGCGATGCGCTCCTCAGTGGTGAGGGTTTGGTATAAACTATCAGCCCAAGCCACCATCGCCTCTTTGTCTACAGAGCCGAATAGGTGCTTGGGTAGCTTGTCGGGAGATGAAGCCCATAGTCTAGGAATCAATAAGGTTAGTGCGATTAGGCTCGCCCAGTTTTTTCGATTCATATTGTCTAAATATAACTTGAGATGGGGTGCTGTTGTCAGCGATAGATCTTCGCTCATAGGCGAAGTCGAGTATACTTATGAACGAACATAGGCGAGCTAGCAGCCTGCTGCCCACTCGCCTATGTTTGATTGGTGCCTTAGAGGCGGGCTATTTTTTTAGACCCAACTTCTTGGCGATGTCGGTAGGTATAGCATCCTTGTGCAGTACGATATTCATCGTCTTGCCCGCAACGAAGTTGTAGGATACATACCAGATACCCTTGTAGTCGCCTGTTTCTCCCCAAGAGTTCTTAACCATGAAAAACTTGCGGCCAAGCTGATTCTTGGCCAATCCGAAGATTGTCATGCCATGGTCGTCGGTGAGCTGATAGTTGTCATAGCCCTTCTGGCGACTCTCTTGAGTTGGCGTTAGCTCTGGTACATCGGCACGATAAATGAGCTTCTTGATCTCGGCCTGCTTGTCCGCACGGCTTAGACCTACCCAGCGATCTTGGTCGCTACCCTTAGTCTCGATTTCCTCCACATCAGCTAGGACACCGATACCATCGCGAGTAAAACCAATCTCACTCACGTCCGAGCCCCAAGCGAAGCTATAACCGGTGTTGATTGCATGCTCCATCGTCTGCATCAGCTCCTCGATAGGTAGGTTGTAGCTTTCGCTCCAGCGCCAGTTGTCTTGAATTTCTAGGATAAACTTGCTGTAGAATGGGTGGTGAGTGTAGGACGTGAGAGATACGTAGTCGTCGGGATTAACTCCCATCTCGGCCGCATAGCTCTTGGGCGTGTACTTCTTGCCATTCCACTCAAACTCCTTGGGTAGCTCCCCTAGGTAGGTATCTATGATTTTATTGTATGCGGGCCACCAAGCGGTAGAGAGGGTTCCATTTGGGTTCTTGATTACGGCATCTAGGAAAGCCTTGGAAGTGGCTGCAATTTCGCTATGCTGATTTTTCTTCGTGCCGTAGTTAAGACCGGGCATGATAGACTGAGGAACAGCTCCGTAGTGCTTGAGTACATAGAGTACGTCGTAGAATGAGCCGCCCTGCTCGTAGTTGAGGAAGCCATGCATGCGAACGTACTTACGAGCCTTGTCGCGATACGAATGGCTCACTACGAACATCTCGGAGAGATCATACTCCGGTTTGCCCATACGGATTAGCTCCTCCTCAATGAAGCTCTGCCCAGAGTAGCTCCAGCAGGTTCCCGAGTTAGCTTGATCCTTGATGGACGTGCGTCCTACTTCCTTAATGGTTGTGAAGACGTTCTTGGCGTTCGGGTCATTCTTTTTAGACTTCTTCTGCGCACTCAGATTGGGCACTGACATTAGGAGCATTGCTCCTAGAATCATGATTTTCTTCATAATATGCTTGCTTGAATTTATGATTAGCAACGTTGTATATCCGCCCCAATAGAGTCTATTTAGACAAGGGACTACCAAAGATACACAATTATCGCTAAGTTGTGAAGTACTACTTGTCTATTTCGTTGCCTCACTGGACTAAGACGATCCCTATATCTGGAATTCATCAGCCTGGCCTACGGCAATCTAGAGGAGTTTGAGGCTCTGCCTGATCACCTGCTCGACGGTTAGCAATGGAGCATCTGTAAGGAGCTTACCTACGACCTTGAAGGCAGCAGGTTCGGGATAGCCCAGCATCTTGAGGGCGCTGACGGCCTCTTCCTTGACAATCGAATGGCTAGAGGTCTGTACTGCTGGAGCTAGGCCAGAGACAGATGCCTCCTCGTCTAGCACAATCTTGCCTTTTAGCTCTAGAATAATACGCTGCGCTGTCTTCAGGCCAATGCCTTTGACAGCCTTGAGTGCCTCCACCTGTCCTAGGGCGATAATCGTATTCAGTTCATTAGGCGCATACGAGCTGAGGATTACTCGTGCCGTGTTTGGGCCAATGCCCGATACACTCGTCAGTAAAGTAAAGAGGTCCCGTTCGCCAGAGGTGGCAAATCCGTAGAGTAGGTGAGCATCTTCTCTGATAATCTCGGAGATGAGGACTTTCCCCTCCTTGCGCCCTTGGTAGGCAGTATAGGTCGTCAGTGAGATATTGACTAGATAGCCAACTCCTGCACACTCCACGACCATACTTGTGGGCGTGAGATCGCTGATTGCTCCCGATAGATATGTAATCATATTATGATGTCTTCGTCTGAAAGAAATGATACATCAAAACCAATAGCTTGATAGCTCAGGCGAATTTAAGCCTTTTTCTTGACCTTGTAATAAGCAGAGAGGGCTGTGCCGAAACTAAAGTTGGCACAGCCCTTCTTTGGTGCTACAAGAGTGTATTTACCTATCTAACCAAGGAAGCTAAGCAAGATGCCAGCAGCGATAGCCGAGCCGATAACACCTGCCACATTGGGTCCCATAGCGTGCATCAGCAGGTAGTTGCTTGGGTCATACTCCAGACCTACGATCTGAGAGATGCGTGCAGAGTCGGGAACGGCAGACACACCAGCATTACCAATGAGTGGGTTAATCTTATTTTCCTTGGAGAGGAAGAGGTTGAAGAACTTCACAAATAGGATACCGCAGATCGTTGCTACCACGAAGGAGAAAGCTCCGAGGCCAAAGATCTTGACAGAGTCCCCCGTGAGGAACTCTGTAGCCTGAGTAGAAGCCCCCACCGTTACCCCTAGTAGAATGGTGATGGTGTCGATCAGTGGTCCACGAGCCGTATCGGCTAGACGCTTGGTCACACCACTCTCCTTCAGTAGATTGCCGAAGAAGAGCATACCGAGTAGAGGTATTGCCGTAGGTACGAGCATAGTGGTAAGCAGAAGACCAGCGATAGGGAAGATGATTTTCTCTACTTGAGAGACTTGTCGTGGACGTTTCATGCGTATCAGACGTTCCTCCTTGGTCGTGAGCATACGCATAAATGGGGGCTGGATAATAGGTACCAAAGCCATGTATGAGTAAGCCGATACCGCAATAGCACCCATGAGTTGCGGTGCCATCTGCGATGATAGGAAGATAGCCGTAGGACCATCGGCACCGCCAATGATCCCGATAGCTCCAGCCTGACTGGGTTCGAAGCCAAGAGCAAGTGACGCCATATAGGCGGCAAAGATGCCGATCTGGGCAGAGGCACCAATGAGCATAAGTTTGGGATTGGAGATCAGAGCCGAGAAGTCGGTCATCGCTCCAATGCCCAAAAATATAAGCGGTGGATACCAGCCCTTTTGTACGCCTTGGTAGAGGATATTGAGTACAGAACCCTCCTCGTAGATCCCGATTTTAAGACCTTCCTGAAAGGGGATGTTGCCCAATAGCATACCGAAGCCGATCGGTATCAGAAGCAGAGGCTCGAAGTCATACTTAATGGCTAAGAAGATGAAGAGCATTCCGATCAAGAGCATTACGAAATGCCCCGGTTCTGCGCTAGCAAAGCCCGTGTACGACCAGAATGTCTGTAAGTTCTCTACCAAAAAGCCACCAAAGCCTAGCATAGTCTTATCCGATTAGGATAATATCTGAACCCTCGAGGATTGAGTCACCCTTAGCAACCTTAACGGCTGTCACTACGCCATCAAACTCGGCATTGATGTTGTTCTCCATCTTCATAGCCTCAAGGATAGCAACGGTCTGGCCAGCCTTAACCTGATCGCCTACTTGTACCTTGATGTCTAGGATAACGCCGGGCAGTGGAGAGAGTACTGGTTTTCCAGCACCGCTAGCTGCAGCAGGTGCAGGCGCTGGTGCGGGAGCGGCTGCTGGGGCAGCAGGAGCGGGAGCCGGAGCGGCGGCTACTGGGGCTGGCGCAGGAGCAGCCTTGGGGCGTGCCACTGGAGTAGCCATACCTTCTGGGATCTCCACCTTGTACGACGTCCCGTTCACTTCTACGGCAGCTGTATTGCCATCTAGATCGATAATAGCTACGGTGTACTCGTTGCCATTGATGCTATACTTATACTCTTTCATATTGGATGATGTTTTTAATGTCTTTGATGAATACTTCTAGTTACGCTGAGGAAGTGTACGTACGGTCTGTGTCTTCAGCGCCCAAGCCGAAGCTGGATTGCGCTTTATCGTTAGGACGAACGACTCCTGATCGTGCGTATGCTTGCCGAGCTCTTCGTGTAGAGCGTAGGCGATAGCCGCAAACACCTCCTTGTTTATTGTCTCTGATTTCATTGTAAGCAACGAATTATTAGTAATTGTACTTGCGCATACCTTGGCTACGCGAGTGCCACTGTGTATTGCGTCTATTGATCGTCAATACATAGCTCTCCATATCGTGTCTTTGATCGAGTTCGGCACGCAGCGCCATAGCTATAGCAGCGGCAACTTCGCCAGAGCGAGCTCCAAGCTCGGTTTGTAGAGCAAGGGTAATGGCTACTACAGCTTCGCCAGTGGGTTTGGCACCACCAGCGGAGGTATTGGTCTTACATTCGGTAGGGCTCTGCGCCTTGTCTTGACGACTCTTACTCATACGCTGCATCATCTTGCCGATGAAGCGGAATACGATGACGAGCATTAACAAGGCTGAGAACACGACCATCACCGCTGTGAGTGTAAGGATAAAACCCTGCGGGTCTTGCTCCCCAAGCGCTCTAGATCGTGCACTCTCGGCCCAAGCAGGCAGAGCAGTTGCCCCCAGTAGGAGGGCAATGCTCAGGACTCTGCTAAGACGTAAGGTATTCATAAGTCTGGACTAACTGAGTTAGTTTACAGAGGTAGGTTGTCGTGCTTCTTAGCTGGGAGCGTTTGCTTCTTGGTGCGTAGCTGCTCAAGAGCACGAATGATGCGGAAGCGTGTGTTGCGTGGCTCAATCACGTCGTCCATGAAGCCGTATGAGGCGGCATTGTAGGGGTTGGCGAAGGCCTGACGGTACTCTTCTTCCTTCTGCATGGCAGCCTCTGCTGGGTTCTCGGCAGCAGCCACTTCCTTGGCGAAGATCACCTCTACGGCGCCACTTGGGCCCATCACAGCGATCTCGGCACTTGGCCAAGCATAGTTCATGTCGGAGCGTAGGTGCTTAGAGCTCATCACGATGTAGGCACCACCATAAGACTTACGCAGCGTTACCGTGATCTTGGGCACTGTAGCCTCTCCGTATGCGTAGAGGAGTTTAGCACCATGCACGATCACACCGTTGTACTCCTGACCTGTACCCGGTAGGAAGCCCGGTACGTCTACGAGCGTCACGAGAGGGATGTTGAAGGCATCGCAGAAGCGAACGAAGCGTGCAGCCTTGCGTGAGGCGTTGCTATCAAGTGCACCTGCCATTACTAGTGGCTGGTTGGCTACGATACCCACGCTCTGACCGTTGAAGCGAGCGAAGCCGATGATGATGTTCTTGGCGTAGTCCTTGTGGATCTCTAGGAATTCACCATTGTCAATGATGGCGCCAATCACATCATACATGTTGTAGCCACGGTTGGGCTGGTCGGGAATAATCTCATTGAGCATATCCTCCACACGATCGATTGGGTCGGTGCATTCTACTACGGGAGCGTCCTCCATGTTGTTTTGAGGAATGAAGCTCATCAGGTGGCGGATTAGGCGGATACCCTCGTCTTCGTTCTCAACGGCGAAGTGAGCCACACCACTCTTGGAGGCGTGTACGCTAGCACCACCGAGCTGCTCTTGGGTTACATCTTCGCCAGTTACGGTCTTCACCACCTTAGGGCCAGTGAGGAACATGTAGCTAGAGCCCTTGACCATGATGTTGAAGTCGGTCAGAGCAGGCGAGTAAACAGCGCCACCAGCACAAGGGCCGAAGATAGCTGAGATCTGAGGTACTACTCCAGAGGCCATAATGTTGTTCTGGAAAATATCGCCGTAGCCTTGTAGTGCGTTGATACCCTCTTGGATACGAGCACCGCCAGAGTCGTTGAGGCCGATTACGGGAGCTCCCATCTTCATGGCCAGCTGCATGATCTTGCAGATCTTAGAGGCCATCATCTCGGATAGAGCACCACCAAATACTGTGAAGTCCTGAGCGAATACATAAACTAGACGTCCGTCGATCGTACCATACCCAGTCACGACACCATCGCCCATAAACTTAGTCTTGTCGATGCCGAAGTTGGTTGAGCGGTGTAGTACGAATGTGTCGATTTCCTCGAAGCTTCCTTCGTCTAGGAGGAATGAGATACGCTCACGAGCCGTGTATTTGCCCTTGGCGTGCTGGCTGTCGATGCGCTTCTGTCCGCCGCCCATGTGGGCTTCGGCGCGACGTTGGATCAAATCCTTGATTTTTTCTAATTGAACGCTCATAATGCTGTATTAGTAAGTTATGATTTATGCTGTTTAATGTCCTCAAAAGTAGTAGAGACCTACCGAAGCCTCTGGCCTCGTAGGTCTCTAAATCTAGTTGAGGGTTACTTATCCTTGCAGTCGCAAAGCTCGGTGAGTACACCCATAGTGCTCTTGGGGTGGAGGAAGCCGATGTTTAGTCCCTCGGCGCCCTTGCGAGCCTGCTTGTCGATAAGTGCCACGCCCTTCGCTTCTACTTCGCGGAGTGCTTCGTTGGTATCAGGTACAGCGAAAGCAATATGGTGGATTCCTTCACCGCGCTTCTCGATAAACTTGGCAATCGTGCTGTCTTCGCTAGTAGCTTCGAGCAACTCGATTTTAGTTTGCCCTACTTGGAAGAAAGCAGTCTTAACCTTCTGGTCTTCTACTACTTCGATGTTGTAGCACTTCAAGCCAAGTATGCCTTCGTAGTAAGGCAGAGAGGCTTCGATACTCTTAACCGCAATCCCTAAATGCTCAATGTGCGATAGGTTCATAGCTAGTCCTTTTTATTATGATAATTAATAGTACGCCAAGACTGGAACTCCACTCCAATCTCACTGTTTCTAGCCACAAAAATAGGAAATATTGAGATAGCCACACCAAATTACGGAAAAAAGTTGCCATTGCTCCGAGGAGACCTCTGCGAGGGGCTCTAGCTGACGTCAGCTAGAGCCCCAAAATGCTATCCTTGAGGCTGACTAAGTCGTGGAGGATTGTATAGCCTGCTGAGGTATGCTCCAAGCGGCGTAGAACTAGTACTCTATATAATATTGTATATCTAGAACCTACCCGTAATCTGCGCATATGGTTAGAGCTTTACTTCTTGGCCCACCATAGGGGAGTTAGCACTTCGTCTTTGCCTGCAAGGTAGCTATCTACGGCGTGCTTGTAACCTCGAGGGTTGTTGCTCTCTAGGGTGGAGGGGAATTTCATTCGCTGTGGATAGAACGTCAGCTGTTGAGGCGAGAACTGGCCGACCTTGAGTGCAGGCATCGTCACGATAGGTTCCTCTGATGCTGGCACCTCGAAGAATGGAAGCCCTAGTCTACGCCGATCATTCCAAGCCTCCAGAGGCAGCCAAGGCATATTGGCCAGATATTTCTGAGTGATGATCTTGGTAAGCTGGTCGTTGAGACTCTTGCCATAGAGTGTCTGTGAGGCTACGGGGTAGTGATAGGTGTAGGCCTTCTTTTCCTTTGTGTAGCCGTCCACCATACTCATGCTCTTGGTCGCAGGAGGCTCCTCGGTATGCTCCCACTTGACCGATGTCCCTACATTATTGTAGGTTTCGGAGGCGAGGTATTGCTCCACATAGCTCTCCAGATGGTGGTAGGCGAAGCTGTGCCGAATGCCTAGCTCGTAGGCCTCCTTGCCCGTCAGAGGTGTCGTCCAGCCCCTTAGAGCAGCCTCTGCGATGAGGAAGTAGCTCTCCCATGAGGCGAAGAATATGCGTGAGTTGCTACTATCTCGATAGTCGAGCGCTAGACGAGGGATAGACCATGCCCAGTCGTAGTGGTTGTTGAGCCCTCCTTTCTCTCCCCAAGAGCCGGGCGCAGCTGTAGACCATGTATAGGTAGCGTCGAGCTCCATACCCTCGGTGTCGTTCTTGTCCTTGAGTAATTTGCGTCTAAGTTCAGAGTATTTCTTATTCCAAGATGGGTATCTGCAGTATCGGGCATTGGTGGTATCTCCCGGTATCATATAGAGTTGATAGGCTCGTGGATCTATGCTATAGGGGATACCATCGAACCAAAACCCTCGGCGTGGCTCGTCTGTCTGTAGCGTGTAGTGCTGCTCCAAGTACACACCCATATAGTCCTCGGGTTTAATCTTCTTTCTGATCTGTTCAGACGCATTCTTTAGCAGCTCGGCAGAGGGTATTCCTCCAAGGCCTAGCATAAGGTTATTGACAGAGGCTGATAGCGCCATTGCGTTCCACTCTCTGGTCAGTACTCCAGTTAGAGCAGTCCAGCCCTTGTCTTCTTTGATGCTGAGGTTATACTTCGCTTCCGTGATGATATTCATACCCTGTACGGCAGCCTCAAACTCGCTCTTAGCCTTGGTGGGGTCTACCTCCGAGAGGCGCATAGCCAGACGCATGCGCATGGAGTTGGCGTAGCGTATCCAGTTGCCGTAGTCAAATTGATAGGCTCGGTCGCATCGTTTCTCCTCGGCCTTGGCCTCTACCTTGGGGTCTATAGCCTCGGAAGCCTCTTTGAGCTCCTTGAGCATATAGTAGTAGACGTCTTTGGTTGAATCGAACATGGGGTTCTGTCCCTGAAACGAAGCAATCGGGAAGACCCCGAAGCTGTCGGTAAACTCACTGATCAAGTAGACCCGCCAGATGCGTGCTACCTGCTTCATGTTGGGGATTGACAGGCGTTCGTGTGGCGTGAGCTCCCCCTTCATCTTGCTATCTGCTGTATTGATGGCTAGTGTGATCGCACTCATCCATTGGCTATAGTGGCCATAGTAGTTGGCGAGCCAGTCGTCTTTGTGTCGCCCTACGGTTAGGCCTCCTCCAGTATTCGGGTCAAGGTAGCGGGCGGCATCCATCCAGTTGAGTACGAAGCAACGCTCGGCTACTTCAGGGTTTTGCTGGGCCTCGGTGATAGATTGATTGATGGCATACTCTACTCTTATCTGCTCTTCATTAGCTGCCGTAGGATCTGTATTGATGCTACCGAAGTCCGAGCAAGCCGTCATCACTCCTAGGGCGAGGGGCAGCAGACTATATTTATTGGCTTTCATGTCTTTGATGTTTTGAATGCGAATGATTAAAATCCTAGGGTTACGTTGAATAGGAAGCTACGAGAGGTTGGTGCACTGGCATACTCAAAGCCCGTAGCATTGGTGCTAGTGGCATAGACAGCCTCTGGATCTATCCCGTTGAGGTAGCTCTTGAGCATCCAAACGTTGTTGCACGATAGGCCGAGCTTGACCTGTGTGAAGGGGGTACGCTTGAGCAGGCTACGATCGAAGGAGTAGGATAGACCGAGTGTGCGTAGGCGAATGTTGGTTGCATCGTAGATATTAAACTCTCCGATACCTAGGTTGCCGCCCTTGCTCGTGATGGCTGTCCAGTACTGCTCGGGGGTGACTTCCGTTCGGTTGGGTTCGTATTTTCCCTCCTTGTTGAGCACTACACCATCGACGATCATCTTGTCGCGTGCCCCATTGACTACTGTAGCCTCGGCTGTTCCTACACTCTGCATCAGCAGATGAGTCCCCGAGAAGATATGTCCGCCGAAGCGAGCATCTACGAGCAGGTTGAGTGCCCAGCCCTTGTAGCTTAGCGTAGAGCCTAGCCCGAGTAGGGCATCGGCTTGCTGGTCGCCGAGTTTCTCCTTCTCCGAATTGACGGCTGGCAGTCCCTCCTCTACGATGATCTTGCCGTAGTAGGGAGAAGCCTTGTCGGCTACACGCTTGTAGGTTGTTCCCCATATCTCGCCGTAGTTGCCTCCTGCGACAGCATTGATTTGTAGGTTGTCGTAGCCTCCTAGAGGGTAGATTGTTACCTCCTCACCAGCAGATTTGTATAGCTCTATGATCTTATTTTGGTTGCTGGAGAAGTTCACCGTCATATCCCAGCTGAAACCATTGGCTAGCTCTATGGGACGTGCCGTGAGCATTACTTCCCACCCCATATTCTGGATATTACCGGCGTTGATCTTGCGGAACTTATATCCCGAGAGGTTATCCACTGGTAGGTTGAGCAGTTGGCGTGTCGCATTGGATTTGTACCACGATAGATCTATGCCGATGCGGTTGTCTAGCAGGCGTAGCTCTGCCCCTATTTCCCACGACTTGATTAGCTCGGAGCGAACGTTGCTGTCGAAGAGGATATCGTTTTGTGAGGCAGTGGGCTGTGTGTCGGGGGACTGACCGATTTTGTAAGTATTGTAGAGCTGATAGGGCTCTAGGTCATTGCCGACCTCGGCATACGAGGCTCTGAGCTTGCCGTATGTGAACCACTTTGGTGTGCCAACGTTCATTCGGTTGAGCATCTCGCTGATGATCCACGAGGCCGAGAGGGAGGGGTAGAAGAATGAGCGGTTCTCCTTGGTCATCGTAGACGACCAGTCGTTGCGAAATGTAGCGTCGACGAAGAGGAATCCATCGTAGCTCAACTGGGCAGTCCCATAGAGTGAGTTGATCTTCTTGTGGCTAATTCGCTCGTTGGGTGCGGCAGGCTTTACCCCATTGTTTACAGTGAATAGGTTGGGCACCTTGAGCTCCTCAAGTCTGATCTCCACGAAGCGATTTTGGCGGTGCATCAAGTTGCCCCCAAAGGTGGCACTGGCCCCCCACTTGTCGAGGATGTTATCTTGCTGAGCGCTGACTAAGAAGCTCAAGTTGTGCTCGAAGAACCGCTCCTGTGCTGTGCGATAAGCATTCTTGAGTGAGCTCCCTGAGTAGGTCTTGTCGTCGTACTGAGTGAAGTACATATCCGAGCCACCCTTGATCTCTGCCGATAGCCATGGGGCAAATCTGTACTTGATAGACCCAGAGAGGAGGAAGCGGTCGCGCGTGTCTTGGTTGAGCTTGTACTGGCGCATCCAATAGGGATTGATCTGCTGGCTACTGCCATACCAGAGCATCTTGCCGTCCTCCTTGGTCGCAGCCGAGAAATCTCTGATGTCGAGCGAGCGAGGCAATAGGTACATGGCAGTGAATGTATTGGCGTTGTTGCGTCCGCCTATCGGCCGGTTGGCAGCCTCCGCCTGTATGTATTGAGCCTTGGCGTCTACGCTCCAGCGATTGTCCATGCCAAACATAGATGTGATGCGAGAGGTGAAGTTAGTTCTCTTGAGGGTTGCTCCGGGGATCTTGCTACGGTCGTCCATGCGTGTCATAGAGGCGTAGATGGCCATAGACTTGTATTGCTGAGCCAGAGAGAAGCTCTCGGTGAGGTTAATCCCAGTGTCGAAGTAGTTGCCTACATTGTCGTAGTGGGTCATGTTGCGTTTCTTGCCACTCCAGTCGGTATATTCCTGCCCCTCGATTTTAGCCCCCCAACTATTGCCACTGTCGGCATTGTAGGCGCCTTGGGCTCCTTGCCCGAAAGTATTCTGCATCTTGGGGGACATGAATATCGTTTCGGCTGAAACGGTCGAGGAGAGTGTGATGCCTAGTCCTTCTTGTTTACGCCCGCTCTTGGTGGTGATGAGGATCACGCCATTGCCAGCTCGTGCCCCGTAGAGAGCCGCAGCGGAGGCGCCTTTGAGGACAGACATAGAAGCTATATCCTCGGGGTTGATGTCCGATAGTCCATTACCGAGGTCTGCCGAGGGATTCCATATGTCGTTGTTGAGGGCTCCCGTGAAGTTGTCCATCGGGATACCATCGACGACGATGAGTGGCTGATTGAGCCCTGTAACAGATGTGTTGCCTCGCAGTTGTATCTTGGACGAGCTGCCCGGCCCATTGCCCGATCGTATGACTTGTAGCCCAGAGATCTTGCCGGATAGGGCGTTGGCAAGGTTGTTCTCTCGGCTGCTCAAGATTTCATTGCCCTTGAGTTCCTGAACGGCGTAGCCTAGGGCTTTCTTCTCTCGCTTGATGCCTAGAGCCGTCACGACAACCTCTTTGAGGGCTTGGGTGTCTTCTTTGAGGGTGATGGTGAGCTGCCTCTGTCCAGAGAAACGAATAGTCTGTGTGATATAGCCCATATAGGCAACCTCAATCAGATCCCCGACCTTGAGTCCATGTAGGGTGAACTGCCCATTGGCATCTGTGACGGCGCCACTCTGCGTCCCTTTGATTTGGAGCGTTGCTCCGACGATAGCGCCATTGGCATCGTACACATAGCCGCTAAGTGTGCCTTTGCTCTGTTGGGCTTGTAGGGCTATGGCCTGCGTGCTCCCAGCTGTGTCTGCCGCCTGTCCCTGCGCACAGGTCAAAGCGGCCAATAGAAGCAGGGCGCTAGTTTTTTGGAGATTATTAGACATAGGTAGATTTGTTAAAAGATTAGTAGTGATTGTGTTTAGCTCATTGCGCTTTCAATTGATTGTTTCGATAGATTTTTAAAAATGATAGTAAGTGGGTATTTATAAGGGTTAGACAATGGCTAGGGTGTGCCTAGCGTGTAGTGATCTCGGGAGTGAAGACGTCTTTAAGTCTTGATATTCACAAAGGTAAGTGTTTGTCTGGAGAAAACATAATCTTACGGCTACCGATAAGCAACTTGGTATAGAGTCGATAAGCTGGATCCTTCTCGAGCTCTAGATTGTAGCCCGTCGGATTTATACATTCGTTTACTTTTCTGTATCATGATTGCGTTGCTTCTGTGTATTCGAGGGGTAAATGAGTAGACCTCGTATTTGCCCTCTAGAGGGCTCCAGATTGCGTGCTTTGTTCTTTCCGCACTCCGCTCTAGGCGAGTGAGAATAGTTGCCTAAAAAGCTGATTATGTATTAGGTTGTTTTTCAGGTTTTTATCTTGATTTTTGGGGAGTTCTAGTGTGGTACTAGCGCTTTGGGGAGCATTTCTTCCCATCAATCCTTTCGGATTAGTGGATACATCGGAGGAGGGTAGTCCTACGATTCGAATCAATCAGCCCATCAATTTCGTCCAGTCAGACCATTCGCCTTTACGAAGTATTGCATGATTCCATCAAACTCCTTACTATGTCCTTAACACTCCTTAACTAAAAAGTAGACAAACGAGTGGGGTAGTTTGGCTCCGCTTCCCCTAGTGTCACAGATGCTAGATGCTGCTTATTAGGGAAGTAAGGGACGTCGCATTTGCTAAGATGTGCAGAAATGAGTAACTTTGCGCCTGCAAACTATGGGGATGAATTGGCTTTGACAGCGCGACGAAGTGGTTTGTAAGCATGTAGTGCGTGGGTGCCCAGCACTATAATCTCGGACATCGAACAATTTAGTTGGCGAAAACAATTACGCTCTTGCTGCGTAGTCGAAGTATAGTAGACTAACCGCTTAATCGCTGCATGGATGCGGCGACAAGACATCACTCAGAGAGCCCCCGTCCCGAGGCGAGCTGGTTATAGTGGTGCCGGAAATTCGGGAATCGCTCACGAGATGCCCTCTGTCGTGAGTCAGATTTAGGGGATAAGGAGTTTGGCTGGTCGTTTCTGCCGCACCTGACTCTCGAAAATCTCAAGAGAAACTAAACATGTAGAAAGCAAATTAGTTCCGTGTTTGGACCGGGGTTCAACCCCCCGCATCTCCACACAGACTGGCAAGAGGTTGCAGCGAGCTCGTATGCTCACTGCGGCCTTTTGCCTTTTTTGGGTATCTCTGCGCTTGGCTATTCGCTAGCCAAGTTGTCGTGCGTGACTTGAGTTTAGTTGTGGGTATGCACGAGGCGTAAAAGTTATTTTTGCCGATGATGGGGGTAAATTAGGAGTGTCGCGACTAACCTGCTGGTAACTAGGATAGAATGTGGTGTTATTAGGCAGGGGAGAGCAGAGGAGTGTGTGTGATAGCCCGAGAAGTGCATCAGAAATATCAAGAAAGATTTGGAGGTTTGAGAAAATGTTGTACCTTTGCAATCGAAAAGTTAAGGCAAGCCCTTGATCGGAAGTGTGGGTGAGTGGCTGAAACCAGCAGTTTGCTAAACTGCCGTACGGGCAACCGTACCACGAGTTCGAATCTCGTCGCTTCCGCTTTTCAAAAACTAAGGTACCATAGCTCAGTTGGTAGAGCAACGGACTGAAAATCCGTGTGTCCCCGGTTCGATTCCTGGTGGTACCACGAAAGCGTTACTATACAGTAACGCTTTTTTTGTGTTTTTAGGTGTCAATCAAGCGGTTGCCATACTTCTGATGCTAAAGTGAACGGGTCTAGAATGATGATTTATGGGGAATTTATGTTACCCTTTTGTCCCCTATTTATCTTACGTGTCTTTGACCCGATCCTGATTGTAGCTTAGGTAATGGCATAGTTTGAGGCGTATTGGGGCGGTCTACTCTTGATCTAAGGTACATATGTTGGCGGAAGGCCTGTATGTGGTTTGTCAGATGTCAGTGGATTTGAGGCTAGAATAGATGATGGCTAGTGACGAAAATAGTTTAGGGGCTATGGAGGAATACACGTTCCTCCATAGCCCCTAGGCTATTGTTGGGCGGATTGCTCTACGTTAGTATTACAGTTTTATGGTCTGCTTAGAGCCATCTGTGTAGGTTAGGCGTAGGACGATGCGCTGCGTCTGTGCGGATACATTCAGTACGAGCTCATCTGCTGGGCCATGAGCTGCAGATATCAGTTGGCCAGAAAGGCTATATGCCTCGGCTAGAAGTAAGCTAGGAGCCGATACTACCACTTCATTGCCTCGGCGATAGGTGTAGGCGTTGGGCTTGACCTCTTCCGTCGGTAGGATTTGCTGCTCCGTTTTGGGCGTAGCGAAGAGTCGCACTTCTAGGTTCTGTCCTCCACGTGTAGAGAGGAATAGGCGTGTACCGTAGTCACGAGGCTTACTTGCTAGCTTTTGACGGTCAATAGATACCGATAACGTACCACCTGTGGCAGGTAGAGTGGGCTTATCTAGCTTGAAGACCTGTGGGCTATTATTGGCCGATATCATCATCGTGCGTACGCTCTCACGTGCGTTCTTTGTCGTTACCTCTAGATCGAGAGGGCTAGATTGCAGCTCAAAGAAAGCTAGGAGCTTCTTGTCCACGCTGATTACGGCGTTGTCCTCCCGGCCCCAACTGAAGTCATCGAGCAGATATACGGTGCTCGTTTCGTTCGCTCCCAGTGGAGATTGGAGTGCGAAGATGACGACAAACTCCTTTAGGTTGTCCAAGCCTTCGTATTCGTTGAGCTTGAGCAAGTAGTCGTACCAGACACGTTCGTTGAGTTTGCCTCCGGGGGTAATCTGTTCGATAGGCAGGAGTAGTACCTGACCAATTTTACCACCCTGCACTGGTGCTATGTAGACGAAGAATTTATCTTGCTCGAGAGCCGTTTGCTTGAATAGGCGGAATGTTAGTTCCTTCGTCTTCGCCTCTTCGTAGCTCAGCAGAGGGGATACGAGGAATGCCGTTAGCTCTTGCTCTCCTTGAGGAGTAGCCTTGTAGAGTGTTACCTTGGCTACATCTTCGTCGTTGAGTGTGCCAGAGTCTTGCATGCGCTGCTGATACGATACCCAAGGGCGATTGCCTGCGAAAGCGAGGTTACGCCAGCCGTCGATAGAGAGAGCACCATGGTGTAACTCGTTGTCGAAGCTCTCCACGAGGCGTGCTTGTGCTTTGTCTTTGGAGAAGTCTACTAGATCAACAAGGGAGCTGTGCGTGAGGCGTCCGCTTGCGGGTGATGGCTCGATGCCAACTTCGGTGATGGAGAATACGCCCTCGGCAGAACCTGAGTTCGTACGTACGAGGCGGAAGGTTGTAGGTTGGTGCGAATTGACAGTGTAGGTCTGCTCCTTGTCTGCTTTGACGGCTTTAGGTTCGCCGACACGTTGCCAAGATCCTCCATGGTCGTAGCTTACTTCAAGTGCTAGCATAGCATTGTCTGCTGCGTATGCGCCAGCCTTAACCTTGATAGAAGCGATACCATTGGGGAAGTCCTCGCTGTAGATTAACCCATCGGAGAAGCCGCCTTCGTAGCGTAGCTCTGCTGCATCGCCGTAGAAGAAGATTTCTTGAGTCTCGCCGTCGTAGATCGAGTTGTTGCGCATCGTCCAGATGCCTTTGTCGAACCAGTAGTAGCCCAGTGCCTCCATATCGGAGTAGCGTGTGTTGCTTGCATTGGGGAACTTTCGCTTGGAGAATTTCTCGCGCCAGCCAGCCTCGCCTTGCTTCACGATACCCTTGAGAGGAATGCGCTTAGTTTGGAACATAGGAGATGAAATCACGAGATGCGCCTCCGTAGTACCTACCTTGGAGCTTCTGAACCCGATATTAACTTTGGTGTCATTGACGCCAATATGTAGGTTGAGATTAGGAAATTCCTTTTCAAAGTAAGGAACGTTGGTCCGGTTGATCGTGAAGCCTTGCCCCGATGGTTCGATAGCTATCTTGACCTCGTCAATCATATTCTCGAAGTCTAATTCGATCTCTTGGGATACGTTGCCCGGAGCGCCTAGGTTGTAGACAAAGTCTGCAATAGGCTGTGGCTTGACCGTAACGCTGGGTGGATTCTTGGGGTCGATTGAGTAGACTTGTAGAGGGATGTTGATTTTCTGACCAGCACCATTGTCGATGCTCGCTTGTGAGTGTTGACTGCCACGAGGTACTTTGCCTGCTGTCGTTGGCTTGCAGGTAATGGCAAGATCTACCACATGACTACCACTGCCAATTTGCTCAAGGTTTGTTGAGAAAGGGATCCCCTCCGTCAGCTCAATCTTGCGTGCTGTCTGCTGATTGTAGCTCTGCACAACATAGTTTTGCGTCAGACTCTTGCCAACCTCTACCTCAATGAAGCGAGTGACCTGAGGCAGTACGCTCACGAATGGAGTAGGGTTGTCCTGCTTACGGAAGCTAAAGTCGTCTAGGCGAATGTTGCTCTGCTTATTAACTTCGATAGCAAAGCGGAAGCGCTTAGCACCCTCTGGGAGTCTTGCACGGAAGCGCAGAGTACCCCAGCTGCGCATATGTGAGAACCAGAGCTTATCGTTGTTGATGAACTTCTTTTCGCTCTCGGTTGTAATCTCCTTGCCCGAAGCGTCTAGCCACTTCATTGCCAAGCGAAGTGCGCCCTCTTCTTTGGACCCAAGCTCAACAGAGTAGTGTAGTAGGCCCTCGAACTCATCGCCTGTCTTGTAGTCGCTGGTTAGGTCAATGATCTGCTCGAGTAGCCCTAGAGCATCTGTTGTCTGGATCCGTACGGCATGTCCCGTATTGGAGTTGTATGTATCGCGCCCCGATAGCTGGGAGCTTTGACCTACAACGGTCCATTTCGTTGGCTTATCGCCATTAAACTCATATAGGAATTCGTCCTTGAGTAGCTCGGGGTTGGTGTTCTCCCCCGGGTCTTGCCCTTGCTGAGCATCTAGGGCCAGTGGTGATAGGATTAATATCGCTATCAGCCACAAGTAGGTGTGAAATCTCTTCATAACCTTCACTTGATTTGTTTATGGTGAATACTTTGAATAATACAATGCTTCGACAAAGAAAGTCAAATTGATATAATGAAACGATAAAACTAACTAATTATATTGATAGATTAAGTGAATAACCATATTGATAAACTAAGTGAAATTTATGTTTTACGTGCGTGTTATTCTATCTGATTGTCTCTACCTTTGACTAGTTTATCTGTTCTATCCTATGCTACGCTCTAGCTTGATCGCTATCTGTTTTCTCTTTTCCCTGACGATCGCTCGAGGTCAAGACAATGTTGGGCTCCGTTTGTTTGGCCTAAGTATTCACCCACACTCCGAGGCAGAGAATGCAGCGATTATGCCTCTTAGACTAGATCCTCAAGCCTATCTAGTGCAGAATCTAGGTGCGATCCTCTCCTACGAAAAGGCTATCTATCGGGATATTTTTACCTCCAAGCTGGCCTTAGCTCTCTACTCAGACTGTGCGGCTCGTCTAGGTGGATTTATTCATATAGGCCTTAGAGGACGGGTGTTCAAAGTAGGGCAGCATAGCCTCTATGGAGGACTAGGCCCTACATTGATCTTCCGTCGAAACTGGCTAGAGCTAGAAGGCTACAAGGATCAGAAGCTCTTCAAGGGGGCGAAGGGTGATTGCTTCCAGTATTTATTCCTCTGGTATGGAGGTGAGTTTGACTACCGCTACCAAATCAACCAACGCCTTGATGCAGTCGTTAGCCTAATCCCGGGTTACCCAGACCTCATCAGCCTATCAATCGGCATCAACTATCGACTATAAGTAATGTGCAATGTCGGTGTGGCATAATGCACAAACTGCAGTGTTGCTTGCGACATTCGGGTTCCCTTTAGCCTCAGTCTTAGCGCCTTGCATTTTGCGCATTCTGAAACACCTTAAAAAGGGGCTGTGGCAAAATTTATATTTTGCCACAGCCCCTTAACTTATATACCCTCGGGCAACTAGTGTACCCAGAGGTTATGCTAGAGATCTATGAGAAGCGACGGCTGCGGGCGAGCATACAAGCCCCCACTACACCTGCCTTCTCTCCAAGAATTGCCGTTACAATCTCAGTATCCTTATTAACTAGATTGAGCGAATACATACGCACGACCGTTTGCACAGCCTGAGTGAGGTATTCTCCCGTTAGGCTGAGCGATCCGCCGATGATCACTAGTTCTGGGTTGAAGATGTTGATTAGACTGGCAATTTGTTTGCCGAGCTTGGTGCCTATATCGCTCAAGATCTCCAAGCAGAGGATATCTTCTTGTATTGCCGCTTGTATGATGTCATTCATTGTGATAGGTTCACGGCTGAGCACTCTCTGTGAGAGGATAGAGCTCTGTCCCTCTCTGATGCGCTCGAGTAGCATTCGGTGCATGGCCTGTCCGCTGACTTCCGTTTCTAGACACCCCTTCTTGCCACAGTGGCAGAGGATCTGATTCTCGTAGTTGCTGATGTGGCCAAACTCTCCGCTGAAGCCAGACTTGCCGAGATAGACCTTACCTCCTAGGATAATGCCTAGCCCAATCCCCCAGCTAACGTTGATATAGAGGACATTCTGGCAGTCCTTGCCGCTGGCGCAGCCCTGCGTGTACTCACCATAGGCCATACCTCGTGTATCATTGTCGATAGATACGCTCAGGCCGATCCGCTTGGAGATTTGGTCTGCGAGCGGATAGTCCATTGTGAAGTTGAAGAACGTGTAGCTGAAGCCTGTCTCGGGGTTGATGCGTCCCGGCAGGTTGATATTGACGTTGAGGATATCACGCTTGTTGAGCCCAGACTGCCCAATGAAGTCGAGAATGGTTTGGCATAGCTCGTCCAAGCTCTCGGGCGTGCTATTGAGCTGATAGGGGATATCGTAGTAGGTCTTCTTCATCTCGCCGACGAAGTCGATGATGCCGATGTTGATGTAGCTATGTTTGACATCGACCCCCACGAAGTAGCCAGCCTCGGGGTCGAGGCCGTAGAGTAGTGGATAGCGCCCTCCGTGTGTCTCGAGCTTGCCGTAGTCTTTGATGCAGCGGCTGCTGATCAAATCCCCGATAAACTTGGTTACCGTAGGTACGCTTAGGCTAAGCACCTTAGCCAGTTCTGTAATAGTGGCCGGACCGTTCTCGATGAAGTGAGAGATGATCTGCCGTTTGATCTGGGCCGCTTTGCCGCCCTGAGCTAATTCTTTGAGAAGTTCTTGATCCATAACGATAAGGCGTTTTACCTAATGAAACATTATGTTGTATCTGGTTCTTTAATATTTTGATTGAATCTTATTTGTGGCGACGCCCCGGGCGCTGGTGTCGTTTGCCCTCGCTCGTAGGGCTAGTAGAGCCCTGAGGCTTGGCGCCTCGTCCCTTGGACTGCTCTCGGCGTTTGCCAGAGGTCCGCTTGTCCGAGCGGTTGTGCCCTCGTCCTCTACTCTTGTGTTCGGGGCGATACTCAGGCCCTGAGCCTAGATGCTCTGGAATGCTTAGCTTGTAGATGGGTTTACCCAAGAAGTGTTCTATTTTGGCGAACTCGGGCTGCTCTCGCTCTCCAACGAAGGTAATGGCCAAGCCCTCGTCATTGCCCCCTCGTGCTGTACGCCCGATGCGGTGTACATAGTCCTCTGGGTCGTGGGGAATATCGAAGTTGATGACCATACGTATATTATCAATGTCAATCCCACGGGCGACGATGTCGGTAGCGATCAGTAGGTCTATAGCTCCGTTCTTAAACTCACGCATGACCTGCTCTCGTTTGGCTTGCTCTAGGTCCGAGTGCATCTCCGCTACATTGATGCCCATAGAGCGGATACGCTGGGTCAGCTCCTTGACACGCTGTTTGCTCGATGAGAAGATGATGCTACGCTTGGGCTTGGTGGTGGCGAAGAGGGAGGCCAAAATCTCAATTTTCTGAGCATCGTAGCAGATATAAGCCGACTGGAGTATGCTCTCCGGTGGGCGGCTGATGGCCAGCTCTACCTCGCGTGGGTTACGCAGTATTGTTTTGGCTAGCTGCTTGATTTTGGGAGGCATCGTCGCAGAGAACATCACTGTCTGGCAGGTCGCAGGTAGGCACTGGTGGATCTGTTTGATGTCGTCCATAAAGCCCATATCCAGCATGCGGTCTGCCTCGTCGAGGACAAAGTACGAAACGCTGGAGAGATCTGCGTGTTGCAGGTTGATGAGTGAGATCAATCGCCCGGGAGTGGCGATAACGATGTCGGCACCAAGGCTCAGCCCTCTGCGCTGCTGCTCGAAGGTAATGCCGTCTGTCCCTCCATAGATTGCCACGGACGAAATAGGTAGGAAGTAGGCGAAGCCCTCTATCTGTTGCTCGATCTGTATGGCCAGCTCTCTGGTCGGAGCCATAATGACTGCATTAACCTTGTCTGCGACACACTCCCCTCGGCTCAGTTTATTGATGATAGGGAGCAGATAGGCTGCCGTCTTGCCTGTGCCAGTTTGGGCACACGCAATCATATCATGCCCCTCAAGAAGCAAGGGGATTGTGGCCTCCTGTATCGGGGTAGCCTCGGAGAAGTTCATCGCTTCTAGCCCATCGAGCACCTCGTACTCTAGGTCAAAATCATCAAATCTCATACAAACACTTATCAACTTATGCAAAATTAGCGATAATTTTAGAAATACACACCTAACGAAACCACGTTTTTAGATAAATTCTCCCATCGAAGGCGAATCGAACAGCCATAATCCCGCCATATAATTAAGAAAACAGAATATTTCAGCAGCACTTCCTTTATTTATAAGCTATTGGCAAATACTCTAGAAATGGCTGTGATGTGCTCCTTGTGGCGGCAATAAGATTTATACATTCATTTACTTTTAGGTGTGTTGATTGGCCGATTTTTGAGCCCTTGGGCGTAAATATACCAGACCTCGTATTTGCCCTCTACAAGCCTCTAGGTTGCGTTCAGCTTCGCTTAGGCACTTTACCCTAGGCCAATGAAAATTGTCGTCTAAAACGAGTATTTTATAAATCCTTGATGTCTAGATGCTTGTGTTGGTATTCTGGGCGTTTGTAGAGCTTTTTCGCCTTGCTCTTGACTTTCCTTCCCATCAATTCTCCCCGATCAGTGGACATATCTCCACGGATTGATCCATCAACCCAAGAGGATCAGTCCTTCGATTTCTTAAAAAGTTTGATTGCTCTTTAGGAATGTGTCTATTATTCTTCAAAATCTTAGGCTAACTCATTTACAGATCTTGACAAAAAAGATGAAGATTGTGCCTATAACTAGCGAGGCTCTTTTGGTACTCTACACGGAGGGTGTGGAGATGCTAGACTCAATTGGACGCATATCCCTCGGGCTTGTATGATACACCGCTATCGCCCTGTTGGAGCTAGGAGGATTACTTTTTAGGTCTAAGGCCTTGTATGCGTTCGGGGTTTTGGCGGACAAAGTCCGACCAGTTTTTAGTGGCAGAGCTAGAGGCGCTCGCCATAGGCGAGGAGGTTAAGAAGTGGTGGCAGAGGGCAGCTGCTAGTCCGTCGGTGGCGTCCAGTTCCTTGGGCATGGAGCTTGGGGGGATTTTGAGGTAGCGCTGTAGCATGCCTGCTACCTGCTCTTTGGAGGCATTGCCATTGCCCGTAATGGCTTGCTTGATGCGCATAGGGACATACTCGGTAATGGGGATGTCATACTTGAGAGCCGCCGCCATAGCTACGCCTTGTGCACGACCGAGCTTGAGCATACTCTGCACATTCTTGCCGAAGAATGGAGCCTCGATCGCTAGCTCGTCGGGATTGAACTCCTCGATTAGCCCAGAGATACGATCGAAGATGCGCTTGAGGCGCATATAGTGGTTCTCCATTTTGTCTAGATGGATTACCCCCATGGCTAGTAGCTCGGCCTTGTTGCCGAGGACACGGATCAGCCCGTAACCCATGATGATGGTACCGGGGTCTATACCGAGAATGATGCGCTCGCCTCTCATCCGCCTCTAGAGCTGCTCAAGCTCCATCAGAGTGGTAAAGCCTACGACTGACTGGCCGAACTGGCGAAGGAGCTGCTCTGGGTAGATGCGTCCTTGGTCTGCCAGATAGGTCGATAGCTCGCTCTGGCTAGAGGCGACGAACTGTAAGGCATAGCTTAGAGTAGGCTCGTCGCTTGGGGCGGTGACAACACGCATCAGGCGTGCATCGGCGAGGATACCATGGGCTAGAGTGCCGGGAATGTAAACCTCTTTGACGAAGCGGAGAAAATCATCTTTGATCCTCTCCTCTATGACGAATGTCGTGTTGTAAACGATTTGTATCATGACTGTTCTATATAGGTGCGCCTCTACTATGGCGCAGTATTTGGTCGCAACTCCTCAAAAAAATCTACACAAAGATACGATCAATTGAAAATATTATGTACCTTTGCAGTGCAAATCAGACCAAGGGGTATTAGCTCATCTGGCTAGAGCGCGACACTGGCAGTGTCGAGGTGAGCGGTTCGAGTCCGCTATACTCCACAGATCCCCAAGTATAGGACTAGAGGTGGTACAGATCCACTTCTAGTCCTTTGTCTTTGGCGTAGGTCAGTTTTTAGGCATCTACACACAGAGCTTCATCAGGGCTCTGCTCCAATCTACCATTTGTAGAGGAACACCCGTACCGATTGTCCGACCATTTCTAGTCAAGTATGGCTATCTATCTGTCATACGCATCCAATGGAAATATTATCATATCCTATGAAAACAAAATAGAGAGAAGGATAGTTATTGGGATATAGAGCTCGTTTGCAATAGCGACAACAAATCAAAATTTATCATACTCAATAAAAAGAAACTATGTCTAAGTATCTGATCGTAGGTGGTGTAGCTGGTGGTGCTACTGCGGCCGCCCGTATGAGGCGTCTTGACGAGCATGCGGAGATTGTGCTCATAGAGAGTAGTGCCTATATCTCCTACGCCAACTGTGGTCTACCATATTATATAGGTGGCACCATCAAGGATCGTAGTAAACTATTTGTGCAGACCCCAGAGAGCTTCGGTGTACGCTTTGCTCTCGATGTCCGCACACAGCAGACCGTCACGGCGGTGTATCCCGATGAGCATACCGTAGAGATACGACGTGCCGATGGCTCTATCTATCGTGAGAGCTATGACAAGCTATTGCTATCTCCCGGGGCGATGCCTATTGTCCCCAAGATAGAGGGGGCTGATCTGCCCGGGGTATTCACGATGCGTACGGTAGAGGACACCGACCGCATCAAAACTTTTGTCAATGAGCATAAGCCCCGTAGGGCTGTGATCGTGGGTGGTGGATTTATCGGCCTAGAGATGGCAGAGAACTTGCATGAGCAGGGGATGCAGGTAAGCGTCGTGGAGCTTGCTCCTCAGGTTATGGCTCCAATAGACTTCTCTATGGCCAGCTTCGTACATGCCCATCTGCGTGAGCATGGGGTAGGGCTGTACCTAGGGCAGGGGTTGGAGCAGATTGCCTCTACGGCCTCTGGTGCACTCTCGCTTCGCCTGTCTACTGGCGAGCTACTAGAGGCAGATATTCTGCTGCTCTCTATTGGCGTTCGTCCCCGAACGGAGCTGGCCACTAAGGCTGGTATAGCACTTGGTGAGCGAGGTGGGATCAAGGTCGATGCGCACTTCCAGACTTCGGCGGCAGATGTCTATGCCGTTGGCGATGCTATTGAGTATCCGCACCCTATTACTGGTCAGCCTTGGCTCAACTACCTAGCAGGGCCAGCCAATCGACAAGCTCGTCTAGTAGCCGATGCTATGGTGACGGGTAGCTCGGAGCCATACGAGGGATCTATCGGCACATCTATTGCCAAAGTTTTTGACATCACGGTGGCTGCCACGGGCCTACCAGCTAAGGCGCTCAAGCAAGCTGGTCTACCCTATCAGTCGGCCACTATTCATCCCTCTAGCCATGCGACCTATTACCCTGGAGCTCATCAGCTCACACTTAAGCTTACTTTCGACCCCAAGACTGGTCGTATCTATGGCGCTCAGGCCGTAGGGATAGAGGGGGTAGATAAGCGTATTGACTCAATTGCTCAACTAATCAAAAACTCAGGTACTGTCGCCGACTTGGTCAAGACGGAGCAGGCCTACGCTCCGCCCTTTGCTTCAGCCAAGGATCCCGTAGCTTTGGTCGGCTATGTTGCCTCCAACATTATCTCGGGCAAGGTCAAGCCCCTCTACTGGCGTGATCTAAATCCCGAGGATCTAGGTCAGGCAACGCTCGTCGATGTGCGTACCCCTGCCGAGTATCAGCTGGGGCATATCCCGGGGGCGATCAATCTACCCGTGGACGAGCTACGTGGCTTACTCGATAGACTAGACCCTATGCGTCCCATATACGTATATTGTGCAGTAGGTCTTAGGGGGTATTTGGCGTCGAATATCTTACGCCAGAGAGGTTTCGCCGATGTGCGTAATTTGGTGGGAGGCTTCAAACTATGGAGTGCAGCCACTGCCGACTACAATGCACCTGCACGACCAAGAGAGTTAGCCTCTGCTGCTGCCTCCTGCCACACTACTCAGAGCGATAAGCCTTGTGTAGAGATTGATGCTCGTGGTCTATGTTGCCCGGGACCAATCGTTACCCTTGCCAAGGCCGTGCAGGAGTTGGAGGTGGGCGACCGCCTACGCCTCGTTGCTACCGACCCCGGATTTGTGCGTGATGCCGAGGCATGGTGCCAGACTACGGGTAACCGCTTCGTAGAGGGTGGGGGAGATAGAGGTGACTACTATGTGACTATCGAGAAGGCCGATCGTACAGCTGCGTCCGAAGCCTCATGTTCTTCATCTGCTCAGCCACAGGGTAAGACCTTCATTCTCTTTAGCGATGACTTGGACAAGGCTCTAGCTACTTTCGTTTTAGCCAACGGAGCGGCTGCTACGGGAGAAAAAGTAACCATATTCTTTACATTTTGGGGCCTTAATGCCGTAAAACGGGGCGGTATTGTACCACCTAAAAAAGATATTTGGGGCAAGATGTTTGGCTTTATGCTACCCAAAGACAGCACAGGATTGGCATTAAGCAAGATGAATATGGGGGGGATTGGCTCGTGGATGATGCGCCGTGTGATGAGGGCGAAAGGCGTTGATTCACTGGAGGCTCTACGTGATCAAGCCATAGCAGCAGGTGTCGAGTTTATCGCCTGTCAGATGTCGATGGATGTGATGGGTATTAGTCGTGAGGAGCTCCTACCAAAGGTGACGATAGGAGGTGTGGCTACATATATGCAACGTGCTAATCAAGCCAATATAAATCTTTTTATATAATTTTGTTTCGGTAAAATTATGGAAAAGATTCAGACAATCTGTTTAATGCGCGACCTATTTCTTGGGTTGAGGCAGCTAGAAGACCAACTAATCGAGCAAGTAGGAGTAGATCTCAATGAGGCTATTCTTCTCTGTGCTTTAGGTTCAGATAGTAGACTTTCTACAGAAGTTTCTCGTCTGACGGGCTTCTTGCCTGCGCACACATCCAAGTTACTTGCCAGCCTAGAGCGTCGTAATCTTATCAAACGCACGGCTGGGAGCGTAGACCGTCGTCAGGTGGTGTGCCAACTGACGGAAGCTGGACTTAGTAGCCTAGAGACTCTTAGAGGACTAGAGCTAGACTATCCTCCTACACTGCAGAAGTTGCTGTAGGAGCTTCTAGGGAGTAAGAAGGAAATAACCGGTTGTAGATTTGTATTTGATCTACAACCGGTTTCCCTTTTATTAGCTTAGCCCGTGGCTCTTATAGGCCAAAGGCAGCTTTGATCTGCTCCACGTAGTCGAGCCTTTCCCATGTGAAGAGCTCTACCTCGCACTCCAGTGTGCCACGATGATAGGTTGGGAAGTGCTTGGTTACGACACGTGGCTCACGACCGAAGTGGCCGTATGCCGCGGTTTCTTCGTACATCGGTTGGCGGAGCTTGAGGCGCTGCTCGATGGCGTAGGGGCGTAGGTCAAAGAGAGCAGCGATGCGATCGGCAATCTCGGCATCGCTCAGCCCGATCTTTCCACTACCCTTGGTATCTACATAGATATTAATAGGTTGGGCTACCCCGATGGCGTACGAGAGCTGTACGAGCATCTCGTCTGCTACACCGGCTGCTACCATATTTTTAGCGATATGACGAGCAGCGTATGCTGCCGAGCGATCTACCTTGCTAGGGTCCTTGCCCGAGAATGCACCACCGCCATGAGAGGCTCTGCCGCCATACGTGTCTACGATGATCTTGCGCCCGGTCAGACCTGTGTCGCCGTGAGGGCCACCGATGACGAACTTGCCAGTGGGATTGACATGTAGTTTGAGGTTTGAGTCGAATAGCTTACTTACCTCTATGCCATAATTAACCTTAACACGAGGCAGAAGAATTTGCTCTACATCGGCTTTGATGCGTGCTTGCATCGCTAGGTCTGCCTCGGCAATAGCCTCGAGGCTATCATTGGCGGGCTTGATGAAGTCGTCGTGTTGGGTGCTGATGACAATGGTGTCGATGCGCACGGGCTGGTGTGCCTCGTCGTACTCTACCGTTACTTGGCTCTTGGCATCTGGGCGTAGGTAAGGCATTAGGTGAAGCTCCTCCTTGCGGATCTTTGCCAGCTCAAGTAGCAGGGCATGGCTTAGGTCAATGGGTAGAGGCATATAGTTCGGTGTTTCGCGACAGGCATAGCCAAACATCAGACCTTGGTCGCCAGCGCCCTGATTTTCTCTATCGGCACGATCTACTCCACGGTTGATATCTGCACTCTGCTCGTGTAGGGCAGAGAGAATGCCACAGCTATTGGCGTCGAAGCAGTACTCACTCTTGGTATAGCCAACTCGGCGAATAACATCACGTGCCGTAGTCTGTACATCTACGTAAGCCTCGCTCTTAATTTCGCCAGCCAGCACAACCTGCCCAGTGGTTACGAGTGTTTCGCAGGCTACTTTGCTCTCTGGGTCTAGAGCCATGAATTGGTCTAGGACGGCATCAGAAATCTGATCCGCCAGTTTGTCGGGGTGTCCCTCCGATACGCTCTCGGAGGTAAATAGATACTTCATATTATCTCAGTTTTTATTGTTGATATATCTGATATGCCCATACGGGATCACTGAGTGAAGCGGTGCAAGTAGAGTGGAAAGCTAAAGGGGAAATAACTACAAATCTCTAGGGCAAGGACTACCGATGGGTTAGTTCAATAGAAGTAGTTACTACGATTTAGCATTTTTTCTCGTGGTTGCAAGCAGCTCAAATCTCTCCACGTTTGGGTTATTTGTCGCTACAAAGCTACGAATTAAATGCAAATATCCAGCCCACTCGTCCCAAAGATTTGTCGGGACTGGTGGGCTGGATAGATATTAACGGCTTATCTGCGGCTCTTCTTTGCCTAGAATGTGAAGCGGCTGGCGACCTGCTCTCGGAGGCTGTCACGCAGCTCTTCACGCTCGATCAGCTGGAGTACGTCTTCGGCGAAGGCGATACTTAGTAGTCGCTTGGCTTCGTCCTTGGAGATACCACGCTGACGCATATAGAAGAGTGCGCTCTCGCTGAGCTGACCAGTAGTCATACCGTGGCTGCACTTCACGTCATCGGCATAGATCTCTAGCTGGGGCTTAGCCTGCATGCGTGCCTCGCTGCTGAGGAGTAGGTTTCGATTGTTCTGATAGGCCTGCGTCTTTTGGGCATCTTGCGCCACGAGAATACGGCCAGTGAAGATCCCATAGCTACGGTCGGATAGTACGTACTTGAATAGCTCATTGCTCGTGCAGTGAGGTACTGAGTGAGCGATATAAGAACTGTTATCTACGTGTTCATCGTCCGAAGCGATCACGATACCACCGAGCGATAGTGAGGCATATTCGCCTGCAAGGTCGCAGTAGTAGTTGTTGCGTGTTTTGCCAGAGTGCAGGGAGATGAAGTTGAGATTTGCTACACTCTCTCCTTCTTGATGCAGATGAAGTGTGCTGATGCGCTGGGCTGCAGCAGAACTGTCTTCGATGTCTGTAAGGCTGAGCTTGGCAGCACGACCCACATAGATCTCTGTACTCTGTAGACTCACACTCCTATTGGCCGAGCGATTGCGGTCATAACCCACGATCTCTACCTCCGCCTCGTCCTCTACGATGATGATGAAGCGACTGAGCAACATCGCCCCAGCGGGGGCTTGCTCTAGTAGATAAGTGTAGTTGAGCGGTTGGGCGAGCTTAGCTCTCTTGGGTAGATAGACCAAGAAAGCGTGATCGTCTAAGCCCTCAATAAGTGCTTGTAGTGGGTCTTCGTCGGTGGAGTAGATCTTAGGCAGATTGCCCTTGAAGCCACTTAGCGGCCCTATGTAAGCACCCTCGGGGAGTTGTAGCTCCTCGATATTGTGTTGGTAGCTCCCCTCTGTAATCGTCCATTTTCCCTCGAGCATCGCCGAGAGGTCTGTGCGCTGATAAGCCTCGGAGTGGTATGCGGGCAAGCCGATCCGCCTAAATCTCTGTAGTGCTACCTGCCTGCAGGGGCATAAGTCTGCAGTCTGGGCGAGCGCTGCGAGCTGTGTTTCTAACTGTCCCATCGGCTTATTCTCCCACTTCGTCCTTGATCCAGTCATAACCCTTTTCCTCGAGTAGCAGAGCTAGCTCGGGTCCCCCGCTACGCACGATGCGTCCGTTGTAGAGCACGTGTACGAAGTCAGGCTTGATGTAGTCGAGTAGTCTTTGGTAGTGCGTGATGACAATCGTGCTACGCTCTGGGCTGCGTAGAGCGTTTACCCCATTGGCTACGACACGTAGAGCGTCGATGTCTAGACCGCTATCCGTTTCGTCCAGGATAGCGAGCTTAGGCTCTAGCATAGCCATCTGGAAGATCTCGTTGCGCTTCTTCTCACCGCCAGAGAATCCTTCGTTCACCGAGCGGCTGGCGAGCTTATTGTCTAGCTCCACGAGTGCACGCTTCTCCTTCATCAGCTTGAGGAAGTCGCTAGCAGAGATAGGCTCCTGACCAGTGGCCTTGCGATGCTCGTTTACGGCCGCACGCATAAAGTTTACCATACTTACCCCGGGGATCTCTACTGGGTACTGGAAGCTGAGGAAGAGTCCACGATGAGCACGCTCCTCTGGCTCGAGCTCTAGGATATCTTCGCCCTCGAAGCTCACGGAGCCACCCGTCACTTCATAGGCAGGGTGACCCACAAGTACAGAGGATAGCGTGCTCTTACCAGAGCCATTGGGACCCATGATGGCGTGGATCTCGCCGGGCTTAACCTCTAGGTTGATGCCCTTGAGTATTTCTTTATCGCCGATGTTGGCTTGCAGATTTTCTATTCTAAGCATTTTATATGTTGATGTTTATTTAATATCTCGTTGTTCTTTCGCCGAAGATGTAGTACAGCCAATCGAAAAGAGTAATTACTCCTTCGTTGATCTCCTTACTGTCTAGGAAATTGACTTTGACACCTAGCATAATACTGTGCCTCAAACCATTTGTTCTAAGGGATATGCTACTTAGTGAGCTTGGCTCTGTGCCGAGGAAGCGTAACGATGAGCCGATAGGCAAGCGTGGATTGTATTCCGCTGTTAGGGAGAGGAATGAAAACACTTTAAGGTCTAAGCCTATCGAAGGCGAGAGGCTGATTCTCGATAGATCGCTAGTTTGGATCCAGCTTATGCCATTGCTGCTATTAGACATATCTCCGACCCTACCGGAGTGTTCGAAGGTCCATATCCCCGATAGGCCCACATAGGGAGAGATGATACGTGCTGGGCGCATATAGTACCTAGCACCCAGCTCTAGCCCCCCGACCTTGTAGTCGAGATCCCAGACGTCAAGCGACTCGCCCATTAGATTACCAAAGATAGATATGTTGGTACGTGGGAGGAATACTTCCGCTCCGATGTTCCCAACCTCTTCCCAGCCGTGCCTACGTACCTCGGTGTTTCTCTTGACAGCGGTAAGGTTGCTCGCCCCAATTGATGCAGAGAGTGACCACACTCGTCTAGGTTTGCTAGGCTTGAGGATAGGCATCTGTAGGACTGGGTCTGGTGCCTGTGGACTCTGAGCGAGCAGGCTTACGCAGCCAAGCAGGCACACGAGCAGATAGCTTATTCGCCTAGAGATCAATCTTTGTAGCGCAAACATATCGCAGTCTGTTACTTTGATTTATTCGATTAGCCGACAGAACCCTCTAGCGAGATGCTCAGTAGCTTCTGAGCTTCTACGGCAAACTCCATCGGTAGCTTATTCATTACTTCCTTTGCGTAGCCATTGACGATGAGTCCTACGGCTTCCTCCACACCGATACCACGCTGCTGGCAGTAGAAGATCTGGTCTTCGCTGATCTTGCTGGTCGTGGCCTCGTGCTCGATGATGGCTGTGTCGTTGTCCACTTGTACGTATGGGAAGGTATGAGCTCCGCAGAGACTACCGAGTAGTAGGCTATCGCACTGCGAGTGGTTGCGTGCGCCAGTAGCGTTCTTACCCACTTGCACCAGACCACGGTAGCTATTTTGGCTATGTCCTGCGCTAATACCTTTGGATACGATGCGGCTACGGGTATTCTTACCTAGGTGTATCATCTTGGTGCCTGTGTCGGCCTGCTGATGGTTGTTGGTGACAGCCACTGAGTAGAACTCGCCCACCGAGTCGTCTCCCTTGAGCACACAGCTGGGGTACTTCCATGTGATAGCCGAACCGGTCTCTACTTGAGTCCAGCTGATCTTGGAGCGGTCGCCACGGCAGATACCACGCTTGGTTACGAAGTTGTAGATACCACCCTTGCCTTCCTTGTCGCCGGGGTACCAGTTCTGCACAGTAGAGTATTTGACCTCGGCATCTGTCTCGGCGATGATCTCTACGATAGCTGCGTGTAGCTGGTTCTCGTCGCGCTGTGGGGCGGTACAGCCCTCCAGATAGCTCACGTAAGCACCCTCGTCGGCTACGATGAGCGTGCGCTCGAACTGACCCGTATTGATCGCGTTGATACGGAAGTATGTGGATAGCTCCATAGGGCAGCGAACACCCTTGGGGATATAGACGAAAGACCCGTCGCTGAAGACTGCGGAGTTGAGCGCAGCGAAGAAATTGTCCTTCACGGGCACTACCGTACCTAGGTACTGACGTACGAGCTCGGGGTGTTCCTTAACTGCCTCGCTGAAGGAGCAGAAAATAATCCCCTTCTCGGCGAGCTTTTCCTTAAATGTCGTCTTAACCGAAACAGAGTCCATCACGGCATCTACAGCGATACCACTTAGGATCTTCTGTTCGTGTAGCGGAATGCCGAGCTTCTCGAATGTTTTGAGTAGCTCTGGGTCTACTTCGTCGAGGCTCTTGGGGCCGTCCTTTTTCTTAGGAGCGGCGTAATAGATGATATCCTGATAGTCGATAGCAGGGATATTGAGCTGCGCCCAATCGGGCATAGGCATCGCCTGCCAAACCTTGAATGCATCTAGTCTATATTGTAGTAGCCATTCGGGCTCTTCCTTCTTGGCCGAGATGAGGCGAATGGTATCCTCTGTGAGTCCTTTGCCTATGGTCTCGGTGTCTATATCGGTGGTGAACCCGTACTTGTATTCGCCTGAGGTTACCTCGTCTATAATATTATCGTTCTCTTGCATGAACTTTTATTTACCGTTAAGTTATATTCACTCCCAATTACAACACCCACTGCGGATAAAGTGTTTTGACCCTCGCCAAAAGTCGGAGTAGGGAGGGCTTTTGTTTGAGGTTGCAAAGGTAGCTAATTTCAAGATATTGAGTGTGTCGCATAGATGACACAGCCAAGGGGCAGCGTCCAGCTGGTAGGCTAGACGCTGCCCCTTGGCTTATCGTTGCTAGGCTCTACGTTGGTTGAGCTTTACTCGGGCTTCTCGGCAAACATCATTAGGTAGGCCTTGATGAAGTCATCGATATCACCGTCCATGACCGCATTGACGTTGCTGGTCTGGTGGTTCGTGCGGTGATCTTTGACACGCCTGTCGTCGAAGACATAGCTGCGGATCTGCGCCCCCCACTCAATCTTCTTTTTCCCTGCCTCGACCTCGGCCTGTGCTCGGCGTCGCTTCTCCAGTTCTTTGTCGTAGAGCTGGGAGCGTAGGAGGCGCAGAGCGTTCTCTCGGTTGTCTGTCTGCGAGCGGCTCTCGGTATTCTCGATGATGATCTCTTCTTCCTGACCAGTGTCGGGGTCACGATAGAGGTAGTGTAGGCGCACGCCAGTCTCTACCTTATTGACGTTCTGCCCACCAGCTCCGCTCGAGCGGAAAGTGTCCCAGCTTAGATTGGCGGGATTGACCTCGATCTCGATAGAGTCGTCCACTAGTGGTACGACGAAGACTGAGGCGAAGCTCGTCATACGCTTGCCTTGAGCATTGTAGGGTGATACACGCACGAGGCGGTGTACGCCGTTCTCGCTTTTGAGGAAGCCATAGGCTTGGTCACCCTCTATCTGCATCGTCATAGTTTTGATGCCTGCCTCGTCACCGTCCTGCCAGTTGGTGATGGTGGCTTGGTAGCCTTGTTTGTCTGCCCAGCGGCGGTACATGCGTGCCAGCATCTCCGCCCAGTCTTGGCTCTCGGTACCACCTGCGCCAGCGTTGATCTTGAGCACTGCTCCGAGTTTGTCCTCCTCGGCACGGAGCATATTGCGTAGCTCGATTGCCTCGAAGTGCTCAATGGCTTGGCGGTAGGTTTCGTCTACCTCCTCCTCACTTGATATGCCTTCTTTGCAGAACTCTAGGGCGAGCCTAACCTCCTCGGTCAGTCGCTCGGCCGTGTCGTAGCCCTCGATCCAGCGCCGTAGCTCCCCCACTAGACGCATTTGCGCCTCCGCTCGGGTGCGGTCTTCCCAGAAGTTGGGGTCGGCAGTTCGTAGCTCTTCTTCCTCTAGTTGTATGCGTCTGTTATCGACGTCAAAGATACCTCCTCAGCGCAAGCTTGCGCTCCAACAGGGCATTCAGTTGGTCTGTCGTTATCATATTTATTATTGTGGTTCTACTGTTCGTATGTTGGCTTCCTCATACATCTTGGCGATCTGCTCGGCGTATTTCTTGGCCACCACCGAGCGTTTGATTTTGAGAGTGGAGGTCAGCTCGCCACTCTCGATAGTGAAAGGAGTGGAGAGGAGAGTAAAGTGCTTGATCTTCTCATACTGAGCTACAGAGCCTAGGGCATGCTCGATGTGCGCCATCATCAGACGATACACTTCATAGTCCTTAGCTAGCTCCTCTTCGCTGCGCTCCGTGTCTACCCCTCTGTCCTTCGCTTCTTTGCGCAGGATCTCCCAGTTGGGGTAGATCAGTGCGCTGACGAATTTGTATCCATCACCGATGATAGCTACCTGCTCGAAGATGGGATCTGTGGCCAGTAGCCCCTCGAGCATCTGTGGGGCGATGTACTTGCCATTGGCAGTCTTGAAGAGGTCTTTGATGCGCTCGGTGAAGTAAAGCACACGTCCCTCTAGGCGGCCTGCATCGCCAGTGCGGAAGAAGCCGTCGGCGGTAAAGCTCGTGGCGTTAGCCTCGGGGTTGTTGTAGTACTCGGTGATGATCGTTGGCCCCTTGAGCTGAATTTCGTTGGTTGCAGGATCAATGCGTACCTGTACATGCTCGAGGATCTCGCCCACGGAGTCGATCTTGAAGCCTTGGAGCGGACAGAAGCTAACCGTAGCCGTAGACTCGGATAGACCGTAGCCGAAGCAGATCGGGATACTCACCGACTGCAAGAAACGATTGACCTCTACCGATAGCGATGCGCCCGCTACAGGAAAGAAGCGGCCTCGCTGCAAACCTAGCACACGTTTGAGCTTGGTAAATAGTGTATTCTTGTAGAGCTTGTAGAGGAGGCTGACGTGTAGAGGAGCCCGCTTACCTTCGTTATAGTAATGGAGCTGATATCGCTCGCCGATACTGATCGCGTGCCGCAGGATCTTCTGTTGCAGAGGGGAGGCTTGGCTGATTTTGTCTTGTACGCCAGCGTACACCTTCTCCCAGAAGCGAGGCACGTTGCACATCATCGTTGGCTTAATCTCTGGCAGTGCTTGTAGGATTCGCTTAGGGTCTTTGAGAATGGCTGTGGTGCAACCCATGTAGAGGCAGAAATACATCCATGTCTTCTCGAAGATATGGCTATGGGGCAGGAAACTCATGCTCACGTCCTTGGGAGTGACGAAGCGGAAGAGTTTCTCGTGCACCTCAATCTGTTTCATGAAGTTGCTATGGCGCAGTACTACGCCTTTGCTTCTCCCCGAGGTTCCTGAGGTGTATATAATCAGGGCCATATCGTTGGATAAGGCCTGCGAGGCGGTTACGTTGGCTTTGTTTTCGTTGGCCTTGGAGTCGCCACGGCGAATGAATTCGTCGTAGTACATAGAGGTCTTGTCCTCGGGGTGTAGTACGACATTGTCGTCGAAGATGATGATGCGCTCGAGGGTGTTGCTGCGCTGCTGTACTTCGAAGGCATTGTTGTACTGAAACTGCTCGCCGACAAACATCAGCTTCAGCTCTGCGTCCGACACGATGAAGTCTACCTGCTCTGGGGTGCTGGTGGCATAGAGGGGGACGGAAACTCCACGCATCATATAGAGCCCAAACTCTGCCATCACGCCATGGACCGCATTGGGCGAATATATCCCCACTCTGTCGCCGGGTTTGATGCCTTCGCGTGCTAGCGCCTTGGCAGCATCGAGGCATCTATCGGCAACTTCTTCGCCATTGAGGCTTAGCCATACCGATTTGAGTGCGTCGTAGTAGCGAATAATGGTTTTGTGCGCAAAGCGTGTGCGTAGGCGCTGCGGATACTCCGCCAGATGGTATAGCTTATTCATCATATCAACTTTCGTATTTAGTTATCAAATCATAGAGAGAGCCACCTGTCTACACAGCCCTCCACATATAACAAAGGTACAAAAAGCCTCGTGACTGCGCTACTTTGCTCTTTGAGGGGCAAATAAAAAGAAGCGATACAATGGGAGCCTTTTGCCGTGTTATTATAGACCGAGCAATGTAGGGGTAGCCACTGGGAAAGGACTACTTCACACGATTGGGGAGGGTAAAGAGTAAGGGGAAACAATACACAAGAAGACCAGCCAACGTCTGAAAAACTTGCCAGAGGGAATAGGATAAGATTACAAGATATTGCTTAAGTCTTTGATAAAGTTGATTTGTTTGCCTTTGTTAGATTCACTAATAAAGTCGTTAAGGCTCTTGCTGTTGTATTCGGAAAAATCGCCAACAATAATCAAAGGCATTTGGTATTGCACGAATTTTTGAAGTATATCCCCTGCTATTTTAGTTTTTAAGTCAAAAAAATCAGGTGTGATATTCTCTTTATGGATAATGAGTTTGTTAAAGCCTTGATAGTACAGGTTCCCCAACAAATCTAATCCATCCTCAGTAGATCTTAAGATTAATTTGTCGGTTATAATTTCAGCCACTTTTGTATTGTCTACATTGTGAGTTTTAATTTTCATGCAGCGTTCGTTATTGTTAATCCCTTAATACTGTCTGTTCTTTGGTCATTGTGTCTGACGAATTACATAACAAGATTTCCTTCATGGTCAATCTGCCAAAACGGATTGTAGGCTACCTCGAATACATAGCCGTCCAAATCCTTGAAATAGCCGCTATAACCACCCCAAAACACTTTCTGAGCAGGTTTCACAATGGTCGCTCCTAGCCGTTCGACTTCCTGCATCACAGCATCGACTTCTTCCTCCGAAGTGGCGTTATAACTGATTGTCATGCCTGGAAAGGCTGTCTGTTGGTGCGTTAATGTTGTATCCTCTTCAAGTTTCGGCAGTGGGTACAATCCCAAAACTATCCCACCCAAAGGGAACAGAGCATAGGCTTCCTGACTCTGTTCGGATTTCTTCCAACCCAAGCCTTCGTAGAAAGCCAATGCCTTTTGAAAGTCTTTCACTCCCAATGTGATTAAAGTGAATTTCTGCCTCATAACTTATTCTGTTACTATGCGGTTTACTGCAAAGCTACTTATAAATAGTAAGTAAGCAAGTAAGATTGGAAGAAAACATCTTTTGCGAATGTTTGATTGCCGATAGTTCTTCTTGCAGTAGTCGGTTGATGTTGGAGAGTAGGTAGCTTTTTATAGCGACACGTAGAGGTCGCCGAGATTTATATTTTAGCTCAAATTTCAGAATGTTGATGAGAGAAAAGCTTTGAAGGAGGACAAAAAACAGCAGACCTCGTATTTGCCCCCTAGGAGGCTCTAGATTGCGTTCGACCTCGTTTGGGCACTTGACCCTAGACGATCGAAAACACTCCTCTAAAACGACTTATTTATAAGATATTAATATGCACATAGATAGCATCTTGTTTGAGGCGTTTTTATCTAAGTAAAGCGGAAATTTTAGATTTTCTTCCCATCAATCTCGCAGGATTGTAGGACACGCCCCAAGTGATTGACCCATGGATCCGAAAAAATTAGTCCTTCAAAAAATATGATTTTCGGGTTAAGTGCCTACATTACAAGGTTCTGCGATAAAATGCAAATCGTATAGGTAACGATTTAGAAATGAGCGAGGTGCACTAATATACAATATTTTGAATAGCCAAAGAACGCTCACTATTTTACTTCCAAAGGTAATGTTTTGTGTGGAAAAGTGAGTATTCTTGTGTAACTTTCTTTTTAAAAGTTTTGTAGAAAAGAAATCTAATGATGAAAGGAATGCTTTATGGTCGTTTTTCATCCTTGGTTATGCGAATTTCATAAACATCTTCCATAAATTATCTTTTGTATAGTTTCAAATAACCTTTGCTGTATTTCATTAGGTAACTTCCGTGCGATACATCTCCGCATTTCTGTTGTCAGAAAATTCATTTTTATGTATGAGATGGAGATAAAGGTAGATATAAGTCCATTGAAAAAGAGTTTTATCTAACTCCTATTTTTCTTTTACTGTATCTTGCAAGAGAAGGATTTCTTTTGAATTCTATTCACTCTCAGAATCATGTAATTTTTATTGCGAACTAAGCATTTTTAACGCTCATTAGCTTAATTGTTTACAGTATTATTTTTCGTACCAGATAGCCCACTATTAAAAATAAAGAAAAAATTATTGTTGCAGCAACCAGATACATCAGAAACAGCATAAGCAATTTAAGTATTCTATTGACAGGTCTTATGTCTGTGTATTTGTAATAAAATTTATTTTCTTCCCTAATCTTAGAAACTAACGCCTCAAGCTCTTCTTCAATATTTTTAATTATTTTTAATACTAGACCCTCGTCAGTCGTTTCATCAATTGCGATTCTTGTTATATTGTCAAATATTTCTTTGCTTATATAGGCAGATTTAAGTCCATCAAGTAATATCCTCTGCAGATTTTCTTTGAATTCTGTGTTTTTGGGGAAGTAGGCAATGAAATGAAGATTTGCATTAAGTTCAGAAAGAATCTGAATCCTTTTTTCAAAGTATTTTACGAATGTGCTTCTAGAATTTTCTATAGGTTTTTCTATAAGTGTCTTTATTAGCCATGTAATAAATACAATAATTGAAGAAAATACCAGAGTAGTTAATTCTGGATTTAATTCTTGTATTTTAGTAACTACATCCATTCTCTTGTGCATTTTTTCTGCCGATTAAATATATCGGAGAATATTTTCTTAACTTCATAAATAAATCCTCCCTCTTTAGAGTAATCATTAATAGGATTTTCATTCCTTAGAACTGCAAATGTAAGTTCCGCATTACCAAAGACAGCGAATCTTTCAGTATTATTATTGGTTGTTCCTGTCTTTAAAAAAACATTATTAATATCTAAATCCAGCTTGTTTCTGAAGATATCATTAAGAATTTGGAAACAATCAGATTTTATACCGTCTTTTATATCCTGAGAAAAAAAGGTAGAGTATACAGAGCAGAGTTCATATAATGAGATTCCATCTTCTGTAGCTCCTAATAAACTTGACAATGTAAATGAAGAAAGAGGTTTATTCAAAAGTTTTGATAGATATTCAAGTACCTTTTCTATACCAACTTTTTCTGAAGCGTTAATAAATACATTGTTATTAGAGAAATATAAGGCATCATCTATAGAGAGATTGTCTTTAAAGGAAGATGCTTCTCTAACATTCCAATTCTGATTATTATATGTAGATGGAAATACTTCATACTTATTAATACCTTGCTCTCTCAAGAAACAATATATAAATGGCTTTAATGTGGAGCCTACATTTGTTTTGTTTGTAAACACATAATCAGTTCCATAAGAACTTGAGAATGCTACTACTTTTTTGTTTCTAATAGCAATAATTGACATCGGGTATTTTGATTCCCTTACATTTTTTGCAACAAGAGCTTGAATTTCTGTATTTATGCTGGAGAATAACGTTTTAGTTTTATTGTCTACCCTTTCCACAATAAAAGGAAGTGATGCTGGTCTAACAACAACCAATTGATTATAGAGTATTTGTGGATAACTTTTTATTAATTTATTATAACTGCCGTTTGAAATGACATCCATGAACATCATTTTTTTACTTATAAACAAATATCTCCTCTTTGCTTGTTCGAGATTCTGAGAATAAAAATTTGGTCCTCTTAAGATTGTGATTAAGAAAAGAAGCTGAGCGTGTGATAGTTGATTGACTTCCTTTTGAAAGTAATAAAGCCCAGCAGTTCTTATACCACGAAGATTTTTTCCAAAGTAAATATTATTAAAATACAGATTTAAAATCTCTTCTTTCGAATACTTTCTTTCTAATTTGAGAGCTAAAGTAGACTCTTTGAGTTTTCTGACGATGGTTTTACTGTTATCTTTAAGTAAATTTCTCGCAAGCTGTTGTGTAATAGTACTACCCCCTTGAACAATACGTCCAACAATTATATTGACAATTAAAGCTCTTAAAATAGCTTTGATATCAATACCCTTATGTTTAAAAAAGCGAATATCTTCAATCTCTACAAGAACTTCTTTTACTGAGGATGGAATATAATTTGATATAGCATGGCATTCACTATTGCTAGAAGTAACTCCATAAGGAACGAAGCTCTCATCTTTTTTTGAGTAAATCACAAAACCATCAAAATCATCCATCTTCTAATTATAAATAATCCTAAAAGCTTGATACTTAAACTTGTCTATTATTAAAGACAAGCTCACTATTATCACTTGCAAAGGTACAGATTTGCGAGGGAAAGTGAGCGTCTTTTCTTGTTTTTCTTCTTGTCGGTGAAAGAAAAAAAGTAATTACA
>NZ_JRFC01000034.1 GCF_000769075.1 Porphyromonas sp. COT-290 OH3588
AGGGGGATAGTATTCAAGGCTCCCAAAGCCGCTCAAACACCCAAAAAACACCGAGAAAGATACAAGAAACTTTGAGCGGTGTATTGCGCAATAGTCTCCTAATGGGCGAAGCAATTCTCCTCGCTCTAAGCAAAGTTCATGCATCGACTCATAATCCTCGCCTCCACACAAATAACTCGCCAGTGCAATAACTAAAATATCACTTAACTTATGCTTGCAACGACCCACTACCCGTGGGTCTTCTACCTTAGAAAAATAATCTTGTACATCCATAACTCAAAGATAAGCCTATTTTGATGCGGTTGCCCTGCAAAGTACAAACGACTCACTTTGGACAATAGAAAGACCATTGCTAATTGCATTGGACTCGGCAAATCTATCACTGAAATTGCGCAAATTCTTAGTGTG
>NZ_JRFC01000035.1 GCF_000769075.1 Porphyromonas sp. COT-290 OH3588
AATCGAAGACCCAGAAAACGGCTAGGATACCTAACGCCAAGCCAAGTTTTAGGACTAACTTAGATCAACATTGTTGCGCTGGAAGGAGGAATGTGCACATTTCGCTTTTAGATTTGGTCGTTTCAAAATTCTTCTTACCTTTGCAGTCGAAAAGGAAATCACTTTCCTTGGAGAGATGGCAGAGTGGTCGATTGCGGCGGTCTTGAAAACCGTTGAACTGAGAGGTTCCGGGGGTTCGAATCCCTCTCTCTCCGCAAACAAGGGTGTAAATCAGCGAGTTGTGTGATTTACACCCTTTTCTACACCCAAAAACTAATTCTTGATATTCTTCTTACTCAGCTTTGGAGTTTCCGATTGTGGCTTTTGTACTGGAGGGTCAATCTTTAGGAGTAGAGGCATAGGAAAGTCTACTCCCATAAGCAAAGCTTCTCCCGCTCCCATAGTAGGCATGAAAGATAACATACTCTTATTCAGGGACGAAGCTGCACTCTCTATAGCCTTTTTGTCCTGCTCGTTTATTAAACGATGAACGATAAATGTCCCCATTTGGCTAAGTATACCTAATGGAATATCTCTCGGCATTTGTGTTGAAAGACATAAGAACAAACCATACTTACGTGCTTCTTTCGCTATAAGCTCAATACCTTGAAGATAAAAAGATGTATCATCATCCGCACTTATCCTTTTGTTTAGGAATTGGTGTGCTTCATCTACAAACATCAGAATAGGCTTCTCCTTAAATGTATTCTGCCGCCCCTTCCTTAAGAGTTGATTAGCAATGAGATCCACAATAATCTCCCTGACTGCGAAGTCATACGACAACTCTTCAAAGCCTATCCGCAGTATAGAACTCTCCCCATTACAGAAAGTCTCAATGGCTTCCATTATGGATCGTGGAGAATTGTCTCCTGCTTGCTTATTCAGCCCAAAAGCAGACTTGACCGTCTCATTCTGCAAAAATAAATTAATTCGAGCCAGTAAGTGAGCACTATATCCTAGCTTAAATGCATCTTCAACGTATTTTCCACCTTGTTCCTTTACACACTCATTTCTCACTTGCTCATATAACCTTTGCAAATCAAAATCTGCCCTTATGCAGGCTGGTAGATTCTGAGAGATCTTCACAGACAGATCAGCAACAGTCATCCCAACCTTCACTCCTGACGTCAGCCTTCCTTCATTAACAAGTCTTAACGTATTGATAGCCTCACAGAGAATAGTAGACGTATTTGGCGAGTGTTCACGAAATAATGAGCAAAAGTCACTATTTGAGAGCTGAAAATAGGGGAAATAAGAGTCTTCACCTACTATGCAATGCTCGGCATTGCTTAGTTTCACGTACTCGCCTGTTGCATCTATTAGGATTATCTTGTTGTGGGTCTTAGATTGGACTTGCTCCATCAATTTAGCCATAGTCCAGCTCTTCCCGCCTCCTGTAGTCCCAAGGACTGCACAGTGTCGACCGAATAGTGCATCCAACGAGATATTACATTCAACATTGTTCGATGTCAGCTTACCAAGTGAACCATGAATAGTACTCTCATCACCTCCAAATCGTGAAACATACCCACTTATCAGCTCATTGGAGCAGGCATATACCTTAGACCCAATATGAGGATAGCGCCCTACAGTTTTCTCGGTCTTTGACGGATTATATACATCAAAGGACAAAAGAAGTTCTGCCTTCCCTGAGGGGTGAAAAGTAGACTCATCTTCTAGTATAGCTCTTTCAGTAAGACTCTTCCGTTCACTATCAGGAAGATTCAAATCTGTAATTCTAGCTAAGAACCCGTATTGCTCCCCCTCTATCGCTACCAAGCAACCAACATGTCCTCCAGACATAGGAAGTCCTCCATGGTAGAACGATTGGAGCAGACTTGATGAAGGGAAATGAATACGAATATACTGCGGAGCAACCTCATTGACGTAGCCTAGGAAATGATTATGATTGAATAGATTCTCCATTAGATGAGTATATTTTATTCTCGGGTAAGCTGTCTGTAAAGCCCTTGAATGTATCAAAGACTATGGATACATTACGTTTTACCACATTGCCTTCGAAGTACTCTTTGAGCTCTTTTCTATTAATGGTTTCATCGCCATTATAGTTTACGATAACGAGCTGAAAACTTGGATTCTGATTTACCGCTTCAAGAATTACATTCTGAATGTGTTTATCTTTAAAACCAAATCCTATGACTATCAGCAGGGTATTCTCTCTTCTCAGAGCCTGTTGGAAGCGAGACATCATTTCAAAGTAAGGTTGCTCATACGAGCTTTCATACTTATCCGAGGCTGGGTAAACAATGAGAGGAGTCTCTGTAGAGTTTACCTGTTGAGTCATTCCATACTCTGTTCGTTCCCAAGTCAAAGAACCATGCATCTTGTACAGATGAAAGACCTTCGACACAAAGCTCTCTTCGCCTTTGATTCTAGTTTGCTCTCTCTGAACGATATCATAATCAAAATATCGTCCAGAGAAAGTTCTAGGGAAGGAGAATGAGAAGCCATCTATCACGATATAGCCACCTCTTTGTGCAGCTTGCTCAAAAAGGGTGTCATAGTTCGTTGTGAAGAGTTGGACTCTTGGCTCGCTAGCTTTACGGGCAGTAATTTTATCAAGAAAAGTATTGTGAGGGGCATTGCCAACATCTAAATTCAGTTTACAGGAATCTCGTATGATCTTTTCTAATTTTCCCCGAAGAGACTTAAGCGTTTGTGCTTTCTCCTCATCTGCTTTTTCTACAAGCAATACATGAGATAGCAATGCCTCTATGTCCTTGTCCTTTACAATCCTTGTGGACTTTTCCGTTTCGCTTGTCCATAGAATTTTGCATAATTCCTCTATAGTTTCTTTCCCTTCTTCCCATAAGCCATCTCTCGTCTTTCCTTTATTACTACCATTGTCAAGGGATGTTCCTGCTGCTGCAAGTACGACTATGTGTTTAAAGGATTGGCGAAAGAATTCATTACAGAAGCTTTGTATTTCTGCTTTTGCTCGCTCTTCATAGTTCTTTTCAGCTCCGTTGGATTCCTCTACTTTAGCACCATTACGGTAAACCCCTTCACTATCAAAGGAAATAATCTGATTTCGTCTTATCAGAATCTCTTTTTTCTTGGTTACTTCGTCACTCATTGCTTACTCGTTTTAGATATTCACTAAGTACATCATACTCCATCACACGCATGGTGTGTTCCATATAAGCAAAGTCGGGCGTGCCATCGGGCAAAGACGGCAGCATGATGATTTGGCGCTTCATCCGCTGGGCATTAAACTTGTAGCCATAGGCATATTTACCTCTTTGCTGTGTTATAGCGGTAGAGAGATAAAGGAGGTTGTACTTGTTGTTGGCTGTTTCGTCTTTCCATCTCACTCGCTTCACATCATCCGAGAATAAAGCCTCGTAAGGGTGATAGAACGAAAATCCCACACTACCATTGTAATTTACGCCCAACACGTTGCCATCTAGGCTTGCGTTAATGTTACCGACAAACTCCGTCACACCATTTGCCCCCTCCGAAGCACCTACGAAGGGGCGACTGCCTGCCGTCATATCAGCCTTGGTTAGGCGTACACCATTGATAATCTGTACAACATCTTCCATAAAGTAGGGTCTTATTTTACCCCCCCCCATTAACATTTGATTACACTTTTTACTCTTGAAGTGTCGGAGGGCAGGAAGTAGGGTTTCTTGCTCCACTCTTTTCATAAAAGCAGACATAAACCCCCAGTCAGGAGTACCATCGTAGGTTACAGGTAGCAAAAGCTTCTCACGGCTAATACGAGTATCATTAATTTCTCGATTAAAGCCATACTTCTCTGACAACCGACCAATGATGGGAAGCATAAAAAGGTAGACATATTTGTCCATTCCTTTTATCTTCAACGCAGTAACATGGTCACTGGCTACAAAAGCAAATTCTTGAAAGAATGCACTCCCCACGCTACCACTATTAGCTAACGTGATACAATCGGAGAATATCCGTACTCGCTCTGTATTTCCAACAAAGCCATCAAGACCATTGTTATTGGCTGTTGAGGATACATAAGGCACTTTTCCCTTAATGTGATCGTCTTTCTTTAAGCGCTTCCCTCTCTGTATCTTAGTAAACACATCAGAGAATAAGAATTCTTTCCACTCCCTATCTTCAAGAGCCCCAAGCGTAATGATATTATCAAGGAGTTGTTGCTCAAGTTTAGGTAGGGCTTCAGAAAATAGTTCCTTCTCAACCTGCTTCATATAGGCTTCCATAAAAGCCCAATCGGGAGTGCCGTTGGAAGTTGTAGGTAGCAAAAGCTTTGATCGCCTCATTCGAATTGGGCGCCACTTCTTGGCATAGGCAAATGCTTGTCCTGCTTTTTGAATAGATGGAATGAGAAATAGAGCAATCTCTTTTGTCATGTCTCCATCCTTAAGATAGACAACTGTTATGTCATGACTACATGTAAAAACGCCTGCTTGATAGTAGGCATGCCCGACCGAGCCATTATTCGTTATTGCAATACAACCTCCGTTGTAAAGCCGTCTACAAACATCTGGCATTGTTGTACCTCCAACCTTGTCGTATAGCTTCACATTGTGTTCGGTAGTAAATCCAGTTAATCCATTATTATACTGAGTCGCACCAAGAAATGGTAGCCTCCCTTTCTCATCTTTGGGAGGTTTTTTATTGTAGTAACCATCAACAATCTCAAAAACATCACAGAACAGGAACTCTCTCCACACCCTATCCGTCAATTTCAATTTACTCTTCATCGCAGGCTCCTTTTTCGAAGAGGTATCCTCTTCCGTGAGTAATCATATTGAACTGAAAGGAGAGGTAATCTGCCATCGTTTTGCGAAAATCGTCCTCGCTCGGGATTTCATCATTAAAATAGTAGAACGAATGTAGCCATTCGTCCTCGGCTTCGATGGTCGTTTCTACACAAAACTTGCTCTCTGCCTCTGTCCGTCCGTTCCAAACATCAAGCAGATGCTGCCTGCGGTCTTTGGCGGTGCCATTATCGACCAAGCCTACATGTTTAGCAACCGAGAAACCATCATCCTCAAAGTTGATGAACTTACACTTCTTGTTTTGGGAGTGAGGAACACCTGCCGTAAATATGGCGATACAGGGATTTGTCCCCACGCCATAGAAAGTGTTATTATTCAGTGTAATTACCCCTTCGAGTGTATGATGCTTGAGGATGTTGCGTTTAATAGATTTCTCTACTGTTGTTTTCCCCGTAACAGATGATTGGGGGATAATCACCAATGCTCTTGCATCTTCACTCAAGGAGTTTAGCAGGTGCTCAGTGAAGGCTATCTCATATTTATCCGGATCCTCTTTGCTCCCCTGTGAGTAAGGAGGATTCATCATTCCTACTGTGCAGTGCATCTCTTTTTGAATCTTACTGGGCGATTCGGCAAGAAAATCCAGATTGTGCAAGTTGCTCTTACCATCGCCACGCAATATCATATTAGTTGTGGCAATGGTAAACATATAGTCTTGGAGTTCTATGCCCATCAGCTGTTCCTTACGAATAGAACGTTGTTGGTTGGCATCCTCCGTTTGGGCAAGCATGGAGTGCATAGCTGCAATCAAGAAGCCACCTGTACCACAACAAGGGTCAAGCACTCTATCTGTAGGCTTGAGACTAACCAAATCGCAAAAGAGCTCTGTAATGTGCTTCGGGGTCAAGACAATGCCAAGGTTTTGTCCATCTTTACCTGAGTACGACATAAACTCCCCGTAGAACAAGCCCAAATAGTCATCGGCAGACTGTGTATAAAGGATAGAGCGATGAATACTCTCTCGGAGAAACTCGGTGTACTCTCTTAGCAGGGTGCGTTGGCTCTTAGGGTCTTTGTCATTGATTTTACGATTGTCCCTGATCACGGCAAACTGAGCCAATATCTTATCTCGCTTGGTCGTAGGGGATACATTGGCTCGAGTCAGATTGGCTTCGATGGCATCATATATCTTTTTTCCGTCAGACTTGACGCTATCTCCCGTAAGATCGTCTATGGAGAACCCCTTGAAACTTTCCTCTCGAAGAGCCAAAAGGATACCGGAAACCACGAGTGGCTTCTCTTGGTTCGTGAGTCCTCCCTTCCAGAGCATTTCGTGAAGCGTTTCCGCATCTTTTAAGATTTCAACTGTAGTCTTCTCCTCTTCACTCGCCTCCTGCAAAACCTCGCGATGGTAGTAACGGTCGATATTCGCCTCATTAAACGACACGAAAGTTTCTACATCCGCCAACTCTTTAGGATAGAGACTATCATCTATAAAAACCGGAGTAATACGATGTCGCTTTTCATCGCCCGATACGCCTAGGGCTATAACTTTTTTGTAGCTAGTATGCTTGATTAAATGCTTAGCATAGTGCAGTGCCCCATTTAGGGCATAGTCCTGCTTACTAGCAGTGTCTTCGAGCAGATTATTTTGCTTATCTCGGCATTCGTGCATAGCAGTATCCACCTTGTTCTCTATCACGATCACAAAGTCCTTGACGACTCCGATGAACTCAGGCTTACCCGATTTTCCTGTATCTGCCTTAGACGCAGTTTTGAGGGCTTTATCTATCTCTGCGATAGTAGAGCCTTGATATTCTAATGTAATGTGGGCGGATTTCAACAAATCGTACACCCATATATCCGTTTGCGCTTCCTTCTTTGCCATCAGTTAAATCTGTTTTACTTACAAAAATACGAAGTTATGAGCAGAGGGGCGAGGGGATTTCCCTATTTAACACGGAAAACCAAGAGGTAGGGCTCGGAGAGGGCGAAACGTGACGAGAGGTTCGGGGACGGTGATGCTCTGCGAGCCTCTTTTTGTATCAAAATGCGTGTTGAGGACGGTGGAGTGAGGGCTTGTGATTTCCTGCCTTTTCCTTGCATCTCCTGCAACCTCATTACCCTTTCATAAACAGACAATTAGCCCATACTTTTGCAGTGTCAGAGCTGACTGATAGCCCGATGTGCAAGGGCAAAAGTATTCACCATAAAACTGCAATTAAGTATGATTTTAGAAGAACTTTTGGGCAAGCCCGTATGGCAGATGACTGGCGAGGAATTGCTCTTCCTTGCTCGCCACGGCTCGCAGCCCAGTAATACGACTACGGAGGAAAGCCCCTCCAAAGAACAAAGACGCTATGTGTATGGATTATCGGGCATCGCTCGCCTTTTCGGCTGTAGCCTCCCCATCGCCAATCGCATCAAGCAGAGTGGCAAGATAGACTGAGCCATCACGCAGGTAGGGCGCAAGATTATCGTGGACGCTGACCTCGCCCTCGAGTTGGCTGGTCGCAAAACAGGAGCACGCAGATGAATACGCCAGACTACGAGAGCATTTGGCAGCAGTCGCTCATTCGAGTGACGGACAAGTTTAGCCTACCGCCTATTGTGCTGCGTGTGGACGATGCCGTCATTGGCACGCTCGGCAACTTCAGCGTCTCGACAGGGAAAGCCAAGGCGAAGAAGACTTTCAATGTGAGTGCCTTGGCTGCCTCTGCCCTCGCTGATAGACAGGTGCTGGAATATCGGGCGTGCTTTCCCGATAGCAAGCGTAATATCCTCTACTTCGACACCGAGCAAAGCCCTTACCACTGCCAGCTGGTAATGCAACGCATCCTAAGGCTGGCAGGGCTACCGCTCGACCGAGAACCCGAACGATTGCAATTCAGCCACCTCAGAGCCATCGCCGACCCCAACCAACGCAGAGAGATTATCCGCTATGCCATATACAACACGCCCGACGTGGGCTTGGTTGTCATCGACGGCATCCGTGACCTAATGCTCGACATCAACAACTCCACCGAGGCGACACGCCTTGTGGGCGACTTGATGAAGTGGACAGGCGAGCGAAACATCCACCTGCACACCGTGCTGCACCTCAACAAGGGCGACGACAACGCCCGAGGACATATCGGCACAGAGCTGAACAACAAGGCGGAGTGCGTCTTGCAGGTTACAAAGGATAGCCTCTACCCCGACTGCAGTCTTTGTCTGGATGGATTTACCAAGTTCCTGTATAAACCGGAATTCTTACATAATTTTGGTCTCCCTCAAAATCATAAAAAGCATTTCGCTTGCCATTTATCCTCTTCAGATTTACATCCACTGTGTTGTCCACATCTACACTTCCCCGTATGTCTACAGTATTCCTAACCGATACGCTACCATCAACATATCCTCCTGTTACATACACATTCTGAGACGTTGGGATAACTCCTGCATTCTGCAGAACAATAACCCAAACACCACAAGCGATTACGAGGAGAATAATCTTTGAGGAAATAGCCTCTACCTTTTCTTTTAATGACATAATTCTTATTTCTAACAGTTTACCATACGCTTACAGTCCTACGTGGTCGTCATTGTCGATAGGAGAAGAGCCTCCGTCTTTGGGCTTTTCGTTCTTTTTCTTGCCCGAAGAATTGTAGGCAACATCAAGCACACGCTCGGCTCGCTCCAAGCGAACGCCCTTGAGTGCCGTCTTGACTTTCACACGAGGGGTAAAGATGACCTTCGCCTTGTCCACGAGTTCAACGCCAACCTTATCTGCACTATCAACACCCGAACCCGTCTTTGCGGTGATGCTTGGGCGATAAGTCCCCATATCGCCACAATCCACGCTCTTGCCATCTTGAAGTAGACGAACAAGCACTTTGGCTGCACGGTCAAACACCGCCTTAACATCAGCCGAAGAGACTGTCGTTTCGTCCGCCACGAGTTCGATAAATTCCTCGAACTTCACGTCAGAATGCAAGTGGATTGCAGGGTACCAAAGCGTTTTACCAGCCCCCTTGACGAATGATGCTTTTCGCTCTACTGCTTTAATCTTAATCATAATAACATAAATTATTGGTTAGTAATGTGTTCTATCACGCTTCGAAGGTAAGCAAATTTCTGTACGTACATAAATTTCTCTCCTTACCTACGAAAATCTGGAGGCTTACCCAAGAAAACTAGAATAAATACGCTAAAAAGATTTTTTCCGGATATTGACAGGTTAAATTGTTTCGGGACTATGGCAGCGCTGACCGCCTGCAAGTTCTCAAAGAGACCGTTGCACGGCATTTTGCCTCTTTTCGGTTAGAAACGTTGTATATATCTCTGATTATTACTATCTTTAATATGTAATTAACTGTATCGACNAAGCACTCCTTTCTCCGCCAAATCAATGCTTGCGTTGATTGGCGAGGTATCCGCACCCTGCTGAACAAGAAGTACACCAAGACACAGAATGCCGTAGGCAACCCTGCCTACGATGCCTTGCTGATGTTCAAGATCCTTTTGCTAGAGACTTGGTATGGTTTGAGCGATTATGAGGTTGAGGAACGTATCAATGACTCTCTGCTTTTCAGTGAATTCCTAGGCTTAGAACTTGGCTATCCCTCTCCCGATCATAGCACCATCAGCCGCTTTCGCTCGGAGCTAACGCGTCTAGGGATTATGGATAAACTCCTTAGAGAGTTGAACAAGCAGTTCAAGAAGCATGGCATTAGCCGTATTGACCAAGGCGCCATTGTGGATGCCAGTATTGTAGACAGCCCTTATGCTCCCGATGGGAGTGTGGTCATAGAAGTGGCCGAGGATAGAGAGGATACTCACTCGCAGGATGCATTGGATCAAGAGGAGGCCTATCAGTATGAACTCAGAAGTGGTAAGCCCGGTGTTGATGCAGAGGCTCGTTGGGTGCGCAAAGGCA
>NZ_JRFC01000036.1 GCF_000769075.1 Porphyromonas sp. COT-290 OH3588
TCTGTTGCCATAATCTCTGTTTTTTGTTCTCTAAAGTTACACGCAATTCACCAACTAATTCGGATCCCTAGCAGTGCACTTTTGTTTGACAACATACAATTTGGGATATATATATTACATTTGTAGCACAAGTCTCTCTTGAGGCATAATATTAGATATTTGGTAGCGTTTGCTGCTTGGCTTCACACCCTGATGGAACCTAGGAAATTTCAATAGGGATGAAAACAGTGAAGGTAGGTTAGTGAACGTCCGCGTATTACGTGGACGTAACTTACCCACTGTTTTCAAGGCTTTCCTAGGGCCTCATCAGGTGTGGGTGTTGCGTCCACGCTATTTTTATCCATACTATATATATACGATACTATACTCCCTAGGAAGATATGAGAAGTATTAGAGAAAATCCCTATCGCTTACTGGGAATGTTGGGATCGAGTTCTCGTAAGGATCTCGACAGCCGAACCAAAAAGCTTCGTCAGTATGCAGAAGCTGGGGTAGCTCCACAATTGGCACCTGACTACTATTGTCCAAATCTGGGTCGTAAGCCTCTCCGTCGTACTATAGAGGATATTGAGCGATGTAAGGGGTTACTCACCCTTGATCAAGATCGGCTACGCTATGCATTGCTGTGGTTTATAGATGTTAACCCAATTACGGATCCTCCAGCTCTAGAGGCACTCACAAGAGAAAACTATGAAGAGGCTAGCCGAATATGGCGTAAGCAAATCTATCGAACGACAGGAGATCTTAAGCCTATTACAGAGAAGAATTACTCTGCCTGTCATAATCTAGCTGTACTACTAACAGCCTCTACCACAATAGCAAATATTATCTCTGGAGTTGCCTTGGAGCTGGATGCTCTAGAGCAAGGTGGGGTACAGGCTTTTCTATCCGACAAGCTAGGAATGCCGATTCCTAACCTTAAGGAGCTCCAGTTAATTTATCTCGATCAGATTATAGAGGACATAGGCCTGAGACCTCGCGGTGGGAATGCTCAACTGATGAATATGCTTGCACAGAAAGACTATACGGCCAAAGTTGACTTGATGCGCAAGTATGCTGTATCTGCAACTGGAGATTTGGATAAACTTATAGAAGACTACACTCAAAGGTGCCAGGAAAACAAAGAGAAGGCGCTTGATGGTGCTCAACAGTTACTGAAAAAGGGAAAGACTATTCTCGAGCAGGTGGAGCTGTGTTTCCCAAAAACAGATTTGAAGTACAGAAGCACCAGCGACAAACTTGCCAAGGCCGTGTTGTCGTGTGGTATACAATATTTTGAGGCTAAGTCGCAGGACGAAGATCTCGATGCAGATAGCCTATTATCTCTATACCGAGAGTCGAGAGCCATAGCTTGCTCCGATTTCGTTGAGAAGGATATCGATGAGCAGATAAACAAGTTGCAAGACTGGCAGGAGGAGGCTCCCACGCGTCGAGCCGAGTCGAAGGTCAAGGAGCAGGTCTTTAGGATAAAGGCTAGAATCTTGGCAATGGCGATGGTTGAGGCCGATACAATACCCAATATTAAAGCCTATCTCAATGATTGTGAGACGGAACTTGAGGTTATAAAGAGTTCTTTAAGTCCCAGCCGAGATGTGTACAACAAGTATAGTACTCAAGTCGCTCAGGTTTGCTTAAACTCATTGGTTGCCGCGGTAAACGAGGCACAAGAAGAGGCGAAGCAGGGGGGTGAGTCTGGAGATCTCCTCAGTCGATTATCCGCCATATCGACGTTGAAAAAACAGCTAAAAGACGCTTGGGATATTACAGAGCGATTGGAGAAGTTGGGCCTAGACTCAGAGTTTCGTAATGGCCGATTTTCTCAAAATAAGAAGATTCTCAAGGACCTATGTTCTCAGCTGGGAGTGCAGACAGAGCCCATCAAGTTGACGCCTTCGCCTCCACGGCCAACTCCTCCGCCTCCACGGCCAACTCTTGTTCAATCCGAGTCGAAGTCTTCAAGTTCAAATGGGGATTCTTTTTGGGCAAAATGGGTAGATGAAGAAAATATGGGGTGTGTCTTCATGTTCGTCATAGGGCTAATTGTCTGGCTAATCTCTAAGTGTTCATAATTAGTAAAATGGTTTAATCATATGAAATACAAACAAACTCTAATGGGTCTGGCTCTGGGTGTATCTCTATGTATGCCTGCTTTAGGTCAGAAGTCGCAGATGCCTAACGACAAAGAGCGAGCTATACTTAACGAGCTTGAGTTATTACGGAAGAAGGATAAGGCTTTTGACCAACGCCTCCGCAGGCAGGGGCTAAAGATGCAGCATTTAGAGCAGTCGATCGAATCGCTTGCGCAGCGACTGTCGGAGCAGCAACAGGCATGGGTAGCGTCTCACGACGCTCTGCAGAGCGACATGGAAGTACGAGACCGAAACTCGCAGGGTAAGATTCAGGAGAATGCCTCACAGACGATGCGTCTGCTAGGAGGGGGTGTTGCCGTTAGTTTTGCTTTGTTTCTCCTTGGTGGGGGCGCTTACTATTTGCTTAGACGACGGCAGCAGTCCAATCACCTAGTTGCCGTTGCCAAAACACAGGAGCTTGAGCAAGCCATTGAGCAATCGCGTACCTGTATAGAGGAGCAAATAGTGAGCGAACTGACCAAACTGACAGAGCTATTGGATGGTCAGGCGAAAGCATTGCAACTGCCCTCCCCGGCGTTGCCCAGTACCGAAGTCGATCATAGTCTCGCCCTTAAACTCGCAGGAGAGATTACAACGATTGAGCGTAATGTTAGCTTGATGGACGAAGGAACGAGGGGGCTCAAACAGCTACGTCGGTCTGTGGGTAAGCTTAAAGATAATCTGGCGGCCAATGGTTACGAGATGCCAGAGCTACTCAATCGGAGGTATGCCGATGGTATGAATGTCATAGTCACGGCTACCAATCCAAACGAAAATCTTGAGCAGGGTGTAGAAGTCATCAGTAAGGTGCTTGTGCCACAAGTCAATTATCAGGGAAAAATGATACAAGCAGCCCAGGTGGAGCTGTCAGTCGGATAACACTAAACTATAATAAACAATGAGAGTCAAGATAGACTATGGCATTGACTTAGGGACGACGAACTCTGCGATAGCTCGCATGGAGCAAGGGCAGCCCGTGGTCAAGAAGAGTGATGTTCAGATGGATACGGTACCCTCGTGTGTACACTTCAACAAGAAGCAAAGTACACTGACAGGGATACAGGCCCAGACGGCTCTGAAGAAAGAGCGTGTAAGAGCCTTAAGAGAGGGCAGTGTGGGGCAGTTAAATAGCTTCATAGAGTTTAAGCGCACCATGGGGACTACCGAGACCTACGAGAGTACGCATATGGCTCGAAGCTATACCTCTGAAGAACTGTCTGCGGATGTGCTTCGCGCTTTACGAACCCATATCCAAGACGAAGGCTTTGAATCTGTAGTTATTACGGTGCCAGCTAAGTTTACTACTCCTCAGAACAACGCAACTAAGCATGCCGCCATGTTGGCAGGCTTCAAGCAAGTACATTTGTTGCAAGAGCCTGTCGCCGCTGCTACAGCCTATGGGCTTAGTGCTAATAGCAAGGAGGGCGTTTGGCTAGTGTTTGATTTTGGGGGGGGCACATTTGATGCTGCGATTATTAAAAATGAAGAGGGTGTACTCTCTGTAAAAGACACCGAGGGCGACAACTTTCTTGGGGGTAAAAACCTAGATGAGGCAATCATAGACGAGCTACTTATCCCCTATCTTGCCGAGCATTACCAAATCCAATCGATGCTACAGGATTCTATGAGTCGTCAGCGCCTACGAGATGCCCTTAAGGGGAGGGCTGAGGAGGCCAAGATCAAACTCTCGTCCTCCGAAAGCTTCAATATCCTTACAGAGCTCGACGAACTTACCGAAGATGAGGAGGGCGAGGAGATGGAGTTAGATCTAACGCTTACTCGATCCGATATGGAGCGGGTGCTTACACCTATCTTCCAAAAGGCTGTCGATATCACCCTGGAGCTCCTCAAGCGTAATAATCTACGAGGTAGCGACCTCTCTGCACTCCTGTTGGTGGGAGGACCTACACACTCGCCCGTGCTTAGACAGATGCTACGAGAGCAAGTGACACCTAATGTAGATACCTCAGTGGATCCAATGACTGTAGTCGCCTGTGGTGCAGCACTATTTGCCTCTACTCTGTCGATAGATGACCATATTCAAGAGGCGCAGAGAGACAAGAGTAAGCTACAACTTAACCTTAAGTTTGATGCCTCCACGACGGAGACTGATCCAATGGTGAATGTAAGCCTACTACGTAGCAAATGCGAAGGCTATGTCCCAGATAAGTTGACAATTTCATTTCAGCGCATGGACGGAGCTTTCAATACCCCACCGAGTCCACTAACCGAAAATATTTCCCTTGTGGATCTCGAGCTCGTGGAGGGGCGCACCAACCTATTCAACATCGTAGTAAGAGATGGTGGTGGGCATATAGTAGAGTGTGAACCTAGTGAGATTTCAATCCTTCAAGGGCTATCGGGGCTTGATGAGATGCAAGTGCTTCCGTATCATGTTGGTATAGGTAGGTATTATGAAGAATTTGAGTCGGAGCGCTTTGCTCCAGCTCGAGGTCTAGAGAAGAATAAGACTATGCCGGCTGTAGGGACAATCAATGGCTTGAAGACCAAGAGTGAGATACGTGCGGGTATGTCGAGTGATGTGATTCGTATCCCAATCTATCAGGGGGATTACAACGCAGAGGGTAGTACTCCAGAACTTAATAACTTAGTTGTTGAGCTCCTAATCACGGGCGAGTGTATGCCCAAGACGCTTCCTGCTGGTAGCCCCGTAGACCTAACGATTAAGGTGGACCGATCTGGAACTATCGTAGTTGAGGCTGAGTTCCCTAGTATCGAGCATAGCGAGGAGCTGAAAGCCGAAATCAAGTCCATGCAGGCTCCATCGGCCGAGGCGCTTGAGCGTGCTATAAGGAAGGCCGTTGGGCGTGCTCACAGGTTTAATCTATCGGAGGTGGAGACTGAGCTTGAGGTATTGCAAAAACAGCTCGAGCATGAGCGAGCCAGTGGTGATGGACGTCTGCGCCTACAGGAAGCTCTACGCAAGCAACTCTTACTTATCGATCCCGCAGAGCGTAACGCTTCGTGGGCTACTGTAGAAGAAGAACTAAAGGAGGCGCTGTATGAGGCAGAGGAGCTGTGGCGTAAGATTAAAGCCAATGGGGACGACAAGCAAATTAATGTGGATGCTGTAGAGAAAGAACTTGCAGAGTGTAGACAACGAGCTGAATTAGCCATCCGTGAGCAGAATGTCAAAGAAGCAAGAGAAGTATCTCGTAGTCTAGGGGCGTTGGACCACAATTTGCGCAATGCCGTTACTGGCGGTGAGCAAGATGCGCAGGTCCTCCAAGCGATAAATCAGGCATTTCATACACTCCAATGGCGCAACCCCGCCAAAGCTAAAGAACTTATCCAGCAAGGTCTACAACGAATACAGAGCGGTAATAATCATGTAAGGGACATATTGGTTGAGCTTGTTCATCACAATATGGTTAGCGAAAATGATGGGGCAGATCTTTTGGGCGGATAACTAATAACACGGCTGTATGTTGTTCAAAAAAGGAGAGTGTATAGACCTGTATTCTGTGGTGTTGCCTCTATATAGAGGTGATGCCACAGAACTCTATCGTGCTCGAGGTCTAGATGGGCAGATGTTTCTGATTAAGATATATCGTCCAGATAAGTTGAGCCCTTGTGAGTACTCATTCTCTGGACGCATTAGGGAAGTTGAGATGTTCGATATGCTACGCTGTGAGGGCATCTCTCGCTATATATCTAGTGGAACCATCCATAGAGATGGGGGGCGTTATCCCTATGTGGTCTTGGAGTTCGTGCCTGGGGAGTTTCTCGTCGATCGGCTCGAAAGAGAGCCTTTTCGCTTGTACAGCGATGTCGTTGGGCTTACTGTTGCCTTGCTGAAGATTGTCAAGTCTCTTCATCTACATCCAGAGACTATCGTGTGCAATGGGATTACCCCGAAGAATATTCTTCTAGATGCCCGCTCTGAAGACCACCCGAAACCCGTACTAACAAGCTTGGAATCTGCGGTCGGTGTATCTAGCTATAACCATGGATATGGACCAAGTACCCCAAAAACGCCACCTGTTTATCTTGCTAACGAAGCTCTTCAACAGGGAGCTTCTACCAAGAGTGATTTATTTTCTGTTGGGGTAATACTCTATCAGATCCTTTATCGCAGGTTGCCGTGGACGATAGATGCCGATGTCGAACTAGGCTCTCAACAAGAGCGTCAGCTGTGGTTTGAGGTGCGGAGCAAGCGCTTGAGCTTCCCTGATGTGTCCGAACAGATTATTGGGTACGACCCCAAGGTTGAGCTGATTGTCAAGAAAGCATTGAGCCCCGACTTAGAGTTGCGTTTTGGATCTGCGGACGAATTTATTGCCGCTCTTCTGGGGGAGACCGAAGTAGTAGATATAGATCGTGTACAGCAAGAGGAGAGTGTGCCCAAAGCGCGCCCTATACCCCAGTCAATAATTTCTCGAGGCAAGGGATTTGCCGCCGTTGCAGGCCTCCGAACACTCAAGGAAAAGCTGCAGAGAGAGGTAATAGATGCTTTGAGGTCTCCTGAAGTCTATGCACAGTATGGAGTTAGTATTCCCAATGGGATGCTCTTGTATGGGCCACCAGGGTGTGGAAAGACATTTTTTGCCAAGCGATTTGCCGAAGAGGTCGGTTTCAATTTTATGCTGATGACCCCAGCTATGCTCAAGAGCCGCTACGTCAATGCTACGCAGGAAAACATCGCCAATATGTTCGCAGAGGCTGCAGAGAATGCACCTACTATCATATTTATTGATGAGATCAATGAACTTCTGCCCAATAGAGAGGCCGATGTTCATGAGATGAGCCGAAGTGCTGTTAATGAGATGCTAGCACAGATGGACCGAACTGGAGATAAGGGAATCTTTGTTATCGGGGCGACAAACTATCCACAGCAAATAGATACGGCCATGCTTCGGTCTGGTCGTTTGGAATGCAAGGTCTACTTGCCTGCTCCCGATGTGGAGGTGCGCGAGGAACTGTTTCGTATGTATCTGGAGGGACGACCCCTTGAATTAGGGATTAACTATGAAGAGTTAGTTGCTTTGACGGAAGGCTATGTCTCAGCGGATATTGAGAGGCTGGTCAATGATGCTGCTCGTAGAGCATTAATAGAGAGAGTGCGTATCGGACTGGTGCACCTCAAGCAAGCAATTTCAGATAATAAACCGTCTTTGAGTAAGGCGGAGCTAGATAGGTATGAGAAGATCAGGCAGGAAGTAGAGCAAGAAAGTCAACCTACGAGTAGAAAAAAAATAGGATACAACTAAGTTATGGATCATACATTGATAATAGATTTATTGTTTCACTGTATGGCTAGTGACGGACATTTAGCCAAAGAGGAATTTGATTGCCTTCGGCATATATGCCTTATAGAAACAGATATTGAAACAAATGAGATAGAGAATATTCTATCTAAATTATCTACAGACCTTGAGGAGGGGCGTTTAGATACAGAGGCCTTTGTCGCTTCTTTGCGTGGACTAAAAATAGAAGATTTAGAGGCTATCCAGCTTACAGAGTCTCTCATTCAAATGATACTCACCGATAATGTAGTTCAGTATGAAGAAATCGTCTATTTCCGCAAAGTCTGCAGGGCGTTATCCATTACTAGGGACATGATAGAGTCGAATTTTCCTGATCGACTAGGATGGTTCGACACAGGGGAGTTCCTCGATGCTGAAAATCAAGAGATTTTAGATTTCAAGATCGGGAAGAGCAATCATTGTTAATCAAATAGAAGTGTCTGATTGATAGTATCAAGATAAATACTTGGGATTCTGCATATTGCTGTCTAATGAGCTTCTCAAGAGAGGTAAATGCTAGCCCCATGAATCGATCTTTTTGTTATTTAGAGGAATCCCACTCTGAGTTCTTGGTTCGGTCTGCAAGTTTTTGAGTCTTCGAGGTGCGAAACATGAGACTATTGCGCAATGCACCGCTCAAAGGTTCTTGTATCTTTCTCGGTGTTTTTTGCGTGTTTGAGCGGCTTTGGGAGCCTTGAATACTATCCCCCTA
>NZ_JRFC01000037.1 GCF_000769075.1 Porphyromonas sp. COT-290 OH3588
TAAGAGACAGGTATTCATTCAAACAGACCAATCGCTTAAAGAAGACATTTTAGGTCAACAAAGAACAGAAAATGGCTTGGGTTGGTCTCCTACTGGTAATTGGAAAACGAAATGTGTTCAATACCTTATTAAAGGGCGTAAGCGTGATAAAGTTACAGGGGAATTTGTTGACGGTTATCGCGTAGTCGTTTATCCAAATTTGAGACCAACAGCAGAAGCAACAAAAGAATCAGAAACAGATTCAGTTGACGGTGTAGACCCTATCCAATGGACTTTGGCAGTACAAGCGACTGAGTCAGATATTTATTT
>NZ_JRFC01000038.1 GCF_000769075.1 Porphyromonas sp. COT-290 OH3588
CGTGTGATCAGTAAGACAAGGTGCTTGATAGAGCGTACCTTTGGCAGTATTCGTCGGTGGTTCTTGGGCGGACGCTGTCGCTACCGAGGGTTAGAACGAACACATACACAGAATATCCTTGAAGCTATGGCGTACAATCTCAAGCGTATGCCAGGGCTTCTTGTGCTTGAAGGTGTCAAATAAGCGTAAAATCCCCATCCNCTGAGGGATATTTCCCTCAGGGATGGGGATAGGGGGATAGTATTCAAGGCTCTCCAAGCCGCTCAAACACGCAAAAAACACCGAGAAAGATACAAGAAACTTTGAGCGGTGCATTGCGCAATAGTCTCCAATTACAAACAAAGCCCCTAGAGAGGCTTTTTACTCACCGCTGGAACAAAGTACCCAAACGATACTGGAGGCCTCCTAGGGGCTCCTAGGGGGCAAATACGAGGTCTAATGATTTTCGGTGCAAAGATCCAAAGCTAACTCGTCCAAGCCCCAAAATGTAAATATATGTATTCCCCCTCTACACTCCATATAGCTCTATGATCTGACGACAAGCCCCCCCCAAGTGCATAGGTCATAGGGCGAGAAGATGACCGATTAAACCAAAAATCCCAATACATCAAAAAATATAACTACACTTCTCCCCCTCTTAGGAGATCAGGATCTCCTTCTCAGAATATCGCTACATCTCCCGAAATCAAAGGGCTCGACTATGTTTCCCCAAGGCAGCGTACAGCAAGGGAAGCACTAAATATTAAATACATCAAACAAAACATGCACAAAATTAATTTGGCTAAAAAAAACACAAAATATATCTTTGCAGCCCAAATTATTGATTTAGGGCAACTCGATCAGAGGCGCCCTTAGACTACTTAATTTAATTTATTCTTTATTATACAGACAATTATACTACAAGCCTATTGTATATCAAAACGGTTTGCTCTAGTCTGAGCGTTTCACTCTCGGGGCTCTCTATTTTTTTACATATTGACCAGCGAGTAGGCACATCCATTTTTATTAGAAAAAAACATCAATCATCAAGTTAATACTATTAAACTTATGTTATCGAAAGAAAAGATCGATGCAAGGCTGCGTTACGTACCGCCTATTGCATTTGGGGAGGTGAATTTATCTCTAACCAGTTTACTTGTTACATTCTCCATCACTGGAGAAATAGAGGATTTCGATGGAGAAATCGAAGAGCTATAGGCTATCTAAGAAATCATCTACATAAAAAACTATAGTACACAAACAAAGAATATGAAATACCTAAGAATATTACAAACCCTGAGTGCTCTATGCTTGGCCCTAAGTGTATATGCCTGTGGCAAGGATATAGAGCCACAAATTGAGCAAGAAGGGGGAGGGAGCAAGAAAGGTCAGAAAGACGCAAAGATCGAAATAAGTCTAAGCTCCGAACTCAGTGGGCACGAACTTCGCTCGATGGGGCTAATCTCGGACGAAGAATTCAGAGCTCTAACCTTGGATACTAGCAAGGGGAACAAGGCCCCCAAGATCTTCTTGACGGGGAATAACGCTCTAGACAGGAAGGCCCTCGCCACAACTATTTTTCTACGCATGGGCGATCAGCTTGTTGGCTATGCAAATATCGAGTGGGACGAGATCACTCATGGCCCTGATGGTAGGATCAAGCTCTCTGCGAGAAACAAGACGGCTACACTTATGCCTATAAATAATGGTGGGAGCGTCAAAGAGCCTGCCCTTGGAGAAACATGGTATATGGCAGCTGTGATGGGTGGTGGCAAAAGAGAAGGAGCAAAAGTGACCTTCAAGCCCAATGGTGTACAAGAAGTGAATAAGCAAGCCAAGGAGCTACAAGTTCCCTTCGTGTCAAAATGGATTAAAGCAGGTCTCGACAAAAACAACTCGGGAGTACCCACCTTATCTGGAGCCTTTACATTTAGCCCAATGGGAGTACTGATCAAGGTAGAGATCTCAAACAAAACAGACTTTGACTATAGGGCATATGCAAACACTACCCAAACGAAATATATTCCTCATCCTTTGGGAGGCGGCGCCCTCCAAAACATTGGCACCTATTTATCTCCAGAGCGACCTCGTTTCAACTTACGTACCTCTTCCAGTAAAAGGACGGCCCCCTACTATATGTCCGAAGACCTCTCTGGAGGGTTGCGTGATCTGACTCTTGATTTTTCATCAAAGAATGGAGAAAGCGTCACAAGAACTACTCCCATATCCGATGGATTGGCCTCTTTGATGCCAAACCCTAAACAGCCCGTTACTATCATAGGGACGGGGGCAGGCAATCAGACAAGCAATCGTAGCAGAAAGCATATGCTCTTCGACTCCACTACGGGTAAAGATGTGGCTATTAGCGAAGTTTACGCCAAGTCTGTTATTTACTGGGTTTGGGGACAAAACAACCTCAATGGCTCTCCCACCACACTTGGTCTACTAGAATGGGAGTTTCCAGACTTATTAGCCAAGGGGCCTAGATTTGAACGTGTGAATAGCAAAGGAGGACTAGAGAATATGCAAGAGCATTTACTCAACGAGAAGAGAGCTTACTCCGTTCACTTTGCCATAAAAGAACGCCCAAGCATGCCCACAGAGTGGATTCTAGACGAAGATCTCAAAGAGAGTGGCTCACTTGGCAATCCAACTGGAGACCTCTTTGACTATGATGGAGTTGTTTTTGATTGGAGTGCAGAGGGTCTGGAGCATAAGAAAGACCCTAGAATCCAGCCTAAGGTAGTCTACCCCAGCATTGACGAGGCAACATACAATCGTTCTACCGATGTTATGAAGTATGTATTCCCCCCTGCGAATAATATCTTTGTACCTATTGGACTAATGGGTTCTGATGATATCGATGTATTTTCCTTCAAAACTCGTTTTGCCCCACGCAAGAGATCAATCCCAATCAACTATTCTCCGTTTGACCAAAATCATGAGGTGGTAGAAGAGATCTACATCGGCAATGGTGATGGCAAAGTCTATGCCATAAGATTTGGAAGTGTTAATTTTTACACTCAACCAAGTGCCTCGAACCCTCGTGACAATGAAGTAAAAATAACGGGAGATAAGAGGCCTCTGCAAGGAGGGAGATTTTATACCACCGACAAGCTCCCAATTTACTTCGACGGAGATCAGTGTACAGCTTATCTATATGAGTTCGTAGATGATGGCACCAGACAACCCAAAGAAGCGGATAAAAAATATGGGAAAGCCTCCGTTTCAGGCAAGCACCTCAGGGTAACGACCAAATATATTGGCAATGCATTAGACCAAGCTGAGATACTACAACGAATTCAAGATACAAGCTTCTGGGAGGGTACAGCAAGCCATTTTGAAGTAAAACATTTCTACCCTCATAGCGATACTACTAGGAGCCGCCATCAAGAGATGGATCCTAACACCTTCGGCACGTATTTTGGGGATATATTCAGTGGTTTGAGAAGTAGTAGTGGTCCCCTTAGTCCCTCCCCGAACTACACCAGTATAGAGCAATTTGCCTTCTCTAAAACGGGCATGTATGGTATACACTCAAAATCATATTACTCGGAGAATAATGATCCAGCGAGGACCAGAAGAACTCTGAGTCTAAGTAAAGAGGGTTCAGGATTTAATCTGAAATCAAGGGTACGCCTATCGAAAAAAACTCTAGAAACGCATCAGAGAGACGTAGTCACTTGGTACCAGTACTACCGTACAGATGACGGTGTCACTGATTATCCAAAACACTAGGGCTAATAAGGCAATACGCGTAGACCTCACGATAAGCAAGGAGGTATTTGCTCATATTGCCAAGGTCTAAAGACTATCACGGAGGGCGTGCCACGTAGAGCACACCCTCCGTGGGTCTTTTGCACACTACACAAGACAGAGATAACTTGGTAAGCAATACAGATTTTTTGCCTAAGTTTGTAGGGATTTTTTGCAGATGTGTCCTCCTATTGCGTGTGACGAGGAAGCAGCTTAAAAACTAAATAATTGAGGTGCTCAAAATAGTAGATAGATATATCCTCAAGGGATACCTCCCCATGCTCCTAATGAGTTTCTTGCTCTGTTGGTTGATTGTGGTGATGCAATTCTTATGGAGATACGTAGACGAATTGGTCGGCAAGGGGTTAGATGTCTTCATCATCGCTCAGATCCTCTTCTATGCTGCGATGTCTTTCCTACCCATGGCCTTGCCTTTGGGCATCTTGCTCGGTTCCCTTATGTTCTTTGGCAACATGGGTGAGCACCTAGAGTTACTAGCCATGAAAGCCTCTGGCATGTCCCTCTATCGCATGATGCTCCCCCTCTTTTTTGCGGTGTCGCTGCTTGCTGTGGGGCTATTTGCTTTCCAGAATGACTTTATGATCACCTCGCAGGTGCGCATGTGGACCCTGCTCTATTCGGCTCGCTTCTCCAACCCCGAGCTAGAGATCCCCGAGCGGGTCTTCTACAATGGCATCGATGGGTATAGCATCTTCATCAAAGGCAGAGATAGACAGCATGCCGGGCGTATGCTTGATCTAATGATCTACGACCACTCCCAAGGGAGCGACAAAGCACGTATCATTCGGGCTGACTCTGGGCGCATCGTTATGGATTCAGGTAAGACCTACATCACGTGGCGTCTATATAATGGACAGAGCTTCGAAAATCTGGAGGAACCAGAGTATATGGAGGCTACGCCTACGCCTCGTGCCATTGAGTCATTCTCTTTCAAAGAAATCGTAATCCCCTTCGATGCAAACTTCCGCAAACAGGGCGAGGAGGAGTTGAGTAAGCTCTTCATCGGCAAAAACCTCAATCAACTCCAAGCAGCCATCGACTCCACTGGATTGGTTCTAGATAGTATCCGCACCTTCACTGAGGAAGCGCTAACCAACAAGGATTTCTCCCAGCGTTACTCTCACTCTATGCCTAGCCCCTCAGATACCTCTACATGGGCCAAGCAACAGCTAGAAGCGCTGAATATAGACGAACCACTCCAGCGAAAGGTCAATATAGACAGCCTCATACATCTACCTACCCTTGGCGATACACTACGTATGCTTACTAGGTCTATCAGTGATCTGCGTATGGTTGAGTCCGAGGCTGACGGACGGTTATATAGCGACCGAGATGTCTTCAATACGTTTCGAACCAATGGGCAGGAGTGGCACCGCAAGTTCACTCTGCCAGCTGCTTGCCTCGTCTTCTTCTTCATCGGGGCTCCACTTGGTGCAATCATTCGTAAGGGTGGGATTGGTATGCCTGTTGTTGCGTCGGTACTCTTCTTCATCATCTACTATATCATTGACACCTTTGGGTTCAACATGACGAAAAATGAGTCAGTATCCGTTGCTTTCGGAATGTGGCTCAGCGCCTTGGTGTTATTCCCAATAGGGGCATTCCTAACCTACAAAGCTTCGCTAGACTCTACGAGCCTCAATGTAGAGACCTACGTCAATCTATGGCGACGCCTCACGGGTACCTACGTCCCAGTGCGTGTAGTAGAGCCTATCGAAGGTGAGTGCGAACCGAATTACCAGACCGTACTAAGCGAAGCTCGAGTGCTATTGGCCGAGTCTGAGGATTTGCTCGCCTCTAAGCTAATGAATAGCTCCATCGTACACGTCCTAGTCAATGGGCAGAAATATAGCCATGCGCCAGTGAGTGTATACCAGCACGTTGAAGCATTGGCCGATAAACTAAGAAGAGTTAATCATCCACTTATACTAACCAAAACAAACGATCTACCTCTCCTACCCAAGAGGCTAGCTCCCTTTGGGCTACCTAGTACTAGGGGTCGTGGCATACTGCTACTGACTCTGCTACCTATATCGCTACCGCTACTATTGCTACTACGCATTCATCGTGAGCGCCTGCATAGTGGACTTAGGGCGATGAATACCGCTCTATCGGAGCTGATCCCTCTATTGGAGAGGAGTATAGAAAGTAAAGAAACCAATTAATGACGCTTATGAGTGAGTTTAAGCTAAGCACTATAGAGGAAGCCCTAGAGGACTTCCGCAAGGGTGAGTTCCTCATTGTAGTAGACGACGAAGATCGTGAGAACGAAGGCGACTTCATCATTGCCGCCGAGAAGGTAACTCCAGAGAAAATCAACTTCATGATGCGCTACGGCCGTGGTGTCCTATGCGCCCCTATCACAGAGGAGCGTGCCGCCCAGCTAGAGCTAGAGATGCAGGTGCCAACGAATACTTCTGTACACGAAACCCCATTCACTGTCACAGTCGATCGTCTAGGTCGTGGCTGCACAACTGGGGTGTCTATGTACGACAGAGCACAGACCATACTCGCCCTCGCAGATCCCGAAACTAAGCCCACAGACCTTGCTCGCCCGGGACATATTTGTCCGCTTAGGGCAAGGAGCAAAGGTGTGCTACGCAGAGCTGGGCACACCGAAGCTGCTGTCGATCTCGCTCGTCTATCTGGTATGCAACCTGTCGCTGCTCTGATCGAAATCATCAACGAAGACGGCACGATGGCACGTATGCCTGATCTGATAGAGGTAGCCAAGCGATTTAATCTAAAAATCATTACAATTAAGGATCTCATAGCCTACCGGCTGCGTACAGAGGTGATCGTAGAGCGTGGCGAAGAGGTAATGATGCCCACCGCTTTCGGTAAGTTTAGACTGATCCCTTTCCGCCAAAAGTCCAATGGCCTAGAGCATATCGCCCTCTTCAAGGGGAACATCGCCGATGGAGAAGAGGTGCTCGTACGTGTACACTCTAGCTGTATGACTGGAGATATCTTCTCCTCTCAGAGATGCGAGTGCGGCGAACAGCTCCACAAAGCCATGCAAATGATTGAGGAGGCTGGACGAGGCCTCATTGTCTACCTCAATCAAGAAGGCCGAGGCATTGGTCTAATGGACAAGATCAAGGCCTACAAGCTACAGGAAAATGGTCTAGATACCGTAGACGCCAATCTACACTTAGGCCATGATGCCGATGAGCGTGATTACGGTGTAGGTGCACAAATCCTACGAGAGCTTGGGGTACATCGTATGCGTCTGATGACTAACAATCCTGTCAAGCGTGTTGGCCTAGAGGCATACGGGCTTCAGGTAAGCGAGGTGCTACCAATAGAGGTTGCTCCCAACGAGTACAACGAGCAATATATGAGGACGAAGAAGGAGCGTATGGGGCACGTACTCAAGCAGCTCAAGTAGACTCAGGGAGGGGACTTTAGGCAGAATGAATTTGAGACAGCTCCGCATGCACGATCGGAGCAAAGGCACGACCTAATATTATAGAAAATAAATAACTAAATTTGTGTCGCCTAATACACACCGATTTAGGCGACAATAGAGATTTAATGTGTAACGAAACAAGTACAATGGATAAAGTAAGCTATGCCCTAGGGCTGAGTATTGGACAGAACTTCGTAGCCTCTGGCTTCGAGGGACTCAACTACGATGAATTTCTAGCAGGTCTGAAGAGCATCATGCAAGGCGAAACTCCTAGTATGAGCTTCGAGGAAGCCAAGGGAGTAATCAACCAATACTTCACAGAGGTACAGGCTAAGGCTATCAAGCTCAACAAAGAGGCAGGCGAGGAGTTCCTCAAAATCAATGCTCACAAGGAGGGAGTAACAACGCTAGAGAGTGGGCTACAATACGAGATCATCAAGCAGGGTGATGGCGCCAAGCCAAAGCTAGAAGATACAGTTAGGTGCCACTATCATGGTACGCTCATCAATGGGATTGTCTTCGACAGCTCTATAGATCGCGGAGAGCCTGCGGAGTTCCCTCTACGTGGCGTTATCAAGGGCTGGACAGAGATCCTACAGCTCATGCCAGTAGGCTCCAAGTGGAAAGTAACGATCCCCTCGGATCTAGCATACGGAGATAGAGGTGCTGGGCAGCACATACAGCCCGGTAGCACGCTCATCTTCATCATCGAGCTTCTAAACATTGTATAAATTACTCGGACGACTACGTTATAATATCTATATGAAGACGCAACTCAAAACAATCTGCGCCTCCAGCCTAGCGCTACTAGGCGCAGTAGCTTGTTCCCCAAAAGTAGCTAAGCAAGTTGTCCCAGTTGGTTCCGTTTTAGCTAACGAGGTGGACTCCGCGGCGTATGTATTAGGCTTTGTCAATGGCGATGGCTTCCGTCGTAGCATCTCGGATTTACCCGGAGATTCTCTAAGCAAAGACCTCATTCTCGAGGGCTTCTCGGCGGGCATGAAGGAGCAAAACGAGCGCTTTAAGCTAGAAGATGCTCAGAAGTTCCTACAAGACTACATCAAGACGATTCAGGAGCGAGAACTACAAGAACTCAAGCACCGAAATGACTCGGCCTTGCTAGCCAACAAGACTAAGGAAGGCGTCAAAACAACCGAGAGCGGTCTACAGTATCGTGTACTTCGCCCAGCTACTGGCATCAAGCCAATGGTACAGGACACCGTAGTTGTCGATTACGTAGGTCGCACAATAGACGGCAAAGAGTTCGACAGCTCCTACAAGCGTGGGCAGTCTGCCACCTTTAGCCTACTACAAGTGATCCCCGGCTGGACTGAAGGGATCTGCTTGATGGAGAAGGGTGCGAAGTATGAGTTCTACATACCAGCCTCTCTAGCCTATGGAGAGCGTGGAGCAGGGCGTGACATCGCTCCCCACTCAACACTAATCTTTGAGGTCGAGCTCCACGAGATCAAGCCATACGTAGAACCAACTCCTGCTGAGGAACCCAAAGCAGTAGCCCCCAATGCCAAGAAAGCTAAGCGTAGCTCAGGGAGAAAGAAATAACAAGAATAAACTATATAGAATAAACAACAATGAAAAAATTTTCAGTAGCAGTAGCTGCCCTTGCACTAGTATTGGGTGGCTTCTCTTGCAGCCAGAAGGCTGGTAACCCATCAAGCGGATTGGATAGCATGTCTTACGCACTCGGTCTTCTACAAGGTCGTCAGATGGCAGAAACTATTAAGTATTCACGTGAGCAGGGTCAGGATATTGACTCGATGAAATTCCTAGAGGGCTTTGAGAAGGCTGTGAGCAATCCCGAGATGTTTAGCTACTTCGCAGGTGGTATAACAGGTGCGGGTCTAGCTCGTCAGATCGAGGGTGATTCTCTCAACATCGCACAGCTTGTGTCTGCCTATCGCGCAGCGCTACAAGGCGACTCTACCAAGATCACGATGAACGACAGCATCGCTCAGGATTTGATGATGCGCTTTGGCCAGATGAAGCAAGAGAAGGAAATGCGCAAGCAGGCTGAAGAAAACGAAAAGAAGTTCGGAGCCAACAAACAAAAGGGTGCAGAGTTCATCGAAAACTTCAAGAAGGAAGAAGGCGTGCAGACAACCGAGAGTGGCCTAGCCTATAAGGTAGAGCAACCCGGTACTGGTGCTACACCAACTGCCGAAGACAAGGTAAAGGTTAAATATAGAGGTACGCTTATTGATGGCACAGAATTCGACAAGAATGAAGAAGGCATCGAGTTCCCTGCTAACGGTGTGATTAAGGGCTGGACAGAAATGCTAACTCTAATGAAAGTTGGCGAGAAGGTAAGGGTAGTGATTCCCTACGACCTAGCTTACGGAGAGCAGGGTAGCTACTCAATCGATCCTTTCAGCACGCTCGTATTCGAGATTGAGCTGCTTGATATCGTTAAGTAACCTATCATCTTTTCTCTAGCCCAGAAGCTAGAGTGCTATACACCCTAAGGCGGTGTGCCAGTTGTTTCTTGGCGCACCGCCTTGTTTTTACAGATACTCCTAAGGCTTTGCCAGAGCCCCACTGAACTTTCCTCCCTCCTTTGAGAGTAGGGAAATAAAGAAACTTGGGCCTGCACTACCCAAGGCAGTACAAACCCAAGCTCACACTCAGAAACGACCAGAATTACTTCTTCAATCTAAGAACATAGGGAAGCTCAGGAATATTGCCCTCTGCATCCAAAAGCTGAATAGAATCGCCACGTAGATATGCTCTCTTTACCATATCGGGAGACGTGGTATAGGTCAGCACCAGATCCTCACCTTTGAGAGAGAACGTTCCTTCCTCACGATACTCTCCTGTTTCATTATTACCAGCTTCTACCTTACTCAGCTCTACAAACGTCATATCACTCTTGAGCTCTAGCATTACTTCGGAGCCCGTAGCATCAGCGTTGGGAATTATTCCCGTATAGACGCCAATTCCTAGAACTGCGGCCTCAACAGTGTGAGTAGCAGCGACGCTGTCGGACGCACTAGTTTGAGTCTTGCCACCACTACAGGCTCCCAAAGCTAGAGCAAGGAGGGATAGAGTTAAAATCTTTTTCATTGTCTTGAATTTAGTTATACATTGAACTTCGTATTTCACACAATCATCGCACCTCTGCACAATAACCCTGATGGGATATGAACGCAAGAAAATCGTTTTTATTCTACGAATATACAGAATTATTTATTTCAATTTCAAAAGTTAGACGTTGAACTTAACCTGAAAAGCTAAAGCCTGAGCCGCATTCTCGCCATCAATAGCGGCAGAAACAATCCCACCAGCATAACCAGCTCCTTCTCCTGCGGGATACAATCCTTCTAGGTCTAGATGCTGATAAGCTCTATCGCCTTCATACAAACGAGGGATACGAACTGGAGATGATGTCCGACTCTCAACACCGATGAGTTGAGCCTCCTCGGAGATAAAACCTTTAGTCATTCGGTCGAAAGCCTTAAAGCCCTCGGCGAGCCTATGAGTAATAAAGCGAGGCATCCAGTCGTGCATATTGCTAGAGGTTAGCCCCATATTATAGGATGTAGAGGGAAGTGATGAAGACAAACGTGCATTCAAAAAGTCTGTTAGCCTCTGTGCTGGCGCTCTCAACGAGCGATTGGCCGCTAGGTAACTCAAATGCTCAAACCGCTCACACCACTCCATTAGCGCCAATGGAGTAGTCTTATCTGAGATCTCAACCCCTGTATGTATCATATCCTCGGGTCGTAGCTCTACGACCATACCTGAGTTCGCCCATTTGGAGCCTCGGTTCGCAGGGGACATTCCATTAACCACTGTTTCCTCTGGTGCTGTTGATGCAGGAACGACAAATCCACCGGGGCACATACAGAAGCTATACACGCCACGCTCTCGAACCCGCGTCTTATAGACATACTCAGCAGCAGGAAGATACTTGCCTCTCCCCTGGCGATTGTGATAGCGAATTTGGTCGATCAACTCTTGAGGATGCTCTAGACGCACACCCACAGCGATAGGCTTAGCCTCAAGAAATATACCTGTACGATGTAGATAGCGATACAAGTCACGAGCTGAGTGGCCAGTGGCCAGAATAACTGGCCCCCAAAATGCTTGCCCCGTAGAGGTAACAATACCACGAGTTCGACCTCCCTCTACAATTAGTTCGTCCATACGACAGCCGAAGTGTACCTCTCCTCCAGAGATGATAATCTGCTCTCGCATCTGTTTGATGATCTTAGGTAATTTATCCGTACCAATGTGCGGATGAGCATCAACAAGTATCTTAGGATCTGCCCCAAACTTACAGAAGACACGTAATATCTTCTCTACACTACCACGCTTCTTACTGCGTGTATAGAGCTTACCATCGGAGAATGCACCAGCCCCACCCTCACCAAAGCTATAGTTACTCTCGGGATCAATCTCTCCTGTTTTGTGTAGCAGGGAGAGATCTCGTCGGCGCTTCATAACTTCCTGACCACGCTCTACAATAATCGGACGAAGCTCTAGCTCAATCAGCCTTAGGGCAGCAAAGAGACCACAAGGCCCTGCTCCTACCACAACCACTGCGGGCCTAGAGGAAACATCTGGATAAACAATATCACTGAAATCATCTATCTGAGGTTCCTCTCCCTGCATGTAAACATCAATCGTCAAGTTAATAACAATGTGGCGCTGGCGAGCATCAATAGTGTGCCGACGAATCTGTACAGAGGAGATCTCGTCAATCCCACAGCGAAGAAGTTTGGCGGCTTGGGCTCTGATCGTAGCATCGGAGGCAGCCTTCTCTGGGCTTAGGCGAAGCTGAAGCTGTTGCATATTAATTAAGTGAACTATTTCTTCGTGTCTTTTACCTCTAGAAGTGGTAGATACTTGCCATAACCTTTGGCACGCATCTCTTCCTTAGGTACAAACTTGAGGCTAGCACTATTGATGCAGTAGCGTAGACCTCCCTTGTCGGCTGGCCCGTCGTTGAAAACGTGTCCTAGATGAGAGTCGCCCATCTTACTACGTACCTCAACACGAGTCATGCCATACGAGCGATCCAGCTTCTCATCAAGTAGTTTGTTGTCAATCGGCTTAGAGAAACTAGGCCAGCCACAGCCCGAATCGAACTTATCAGTTGAGATGAAAAGTGGCTCTCCCGTTGTGATATCCACGTAGATACCTTCTCTGTATTCGTCCCAGTAGTCATTATCAAAAGGACGCTCCGTAGCGTTCTGTTGCGTCACAGCATACTGAACTGGAGTCAGTTTACTTTTAAGTTCAGCATCATTCATCTTGCGAATTTCTACCTTTGGCTCTGGATTAGCTTGTTTAGCTAACGTAAATAACCCCGGCTCTATGTGGCAGTAACCCGTAGGATTGTTATCTAGATAATCCTGATGATATTGCTCTGCTGGGTAAAAACTGAGTAGAGGCTCTTGCTCCACAACTATTGGCTGAGTGTACTTGCGAGCTAGTGCCTTGAGAGCAGTTTGTATCACGGGGACATCGGACTCATCTACATGATAGATTCCTGTGCGGTACTGCGTCCCAATATCATTACCTTGACGATTGAGTTGGGTTGGATTGATTGTATAGAAGAAAAGCTCTAGCAAAAGCTTGAGCTCCACTTCCTCGGGATTATACTCAACCTTAACCGTTTCGGCAAAGCCTGTATCTTTGCGGCAGACCTCCTCGTATGTAGGGTTAGAGGTATATCCATTGGCGTAGCCAACTTCTGTACTAACGACTCCTCTTACTTGCTTAAAAAAGTGCTCCGTGCCCCAGAAGCATCCACCTGCAAAATAGATCACACGGCTATTCTCCGTTGTCTTTGTATTCATATTCTGTTCCTTTTTAGTTTGTGTCCATCCCAGCAGGGCGATCAGGGTTACGGCCAGTAACCCTAGGCTCATAGCTGTTCTTTTCCTCATAATTACTTTTTCGTTTAGAGTTTATATACGTTTGGTTTATCAATAAAAATCTATGTACAACACTCAATACATCTACTTTACCTATGTATATAATAACCATCGCCAAGGGGCAAGTTGTTTATTACTATCTGTACAAAGATGCAGAGCAGTAGATATATCAAGAGAGCCTCTATTACACATTAAACGCAAGCGATCACTCTCTGCGTATACTCTACATCTATTTTTCTTACTAGCCATCGCACATCTTAATAGTATTCTATCTATAATGTAGAAGCACAAAAATGGGCTGCGCCGAATGCTCGACACAGCCCACTTATCTCAAGTACTGTAGAGAGTAAGCCTCGTGGACTAATCTCTGCGGCGACGCTCTCCTCTATCTGGGCGTGGGCGACGCTCCGGCTCAGTGTAGCCCTCTGGCTTAGGGAGCATAGCCTTACGACTGAGCTTAAACTTACCTGTCTTAGGGTCAATTTCGATGAGCTTAACCTCAATGTTCTGCCCTTCTTCTAGACCTGTTAGCTCAATTGTTTCGAAGCGCTTCCAATCAATCTCTGAGATATGTAGTAGACCGTCCTTACCGGGCAAGAACTCAACAAAACAACCATATGGCATCACTGAGCTGATACGACCTTGATAGACCTCGCCAACCTCTGGCATTGCTACAATCGCTCTGATCATACCTAGAGCAATATCAATTGAGGCCTTGTTGGTACCACTGATTTCGACAATCCCCTGTCCGTCTACTTCCTCGATAGAGATAGTAGCACCACTCTTCTCCTGCATACCTTGTATAATTTTACCACCCGGGCCAATCACGGCACCGATGAACTCCTTGCCTATACGTAGCGTTTCGATGCGTGGAGCATGTGGTTTAAGGTCTGGACGAGTTTCTGGTTGAGCCTCCATAATCTTACCGAGGATATGCAGACGGCCTTCACGAGCTTGAGCAAGAGCATTCTCTAGGATCTCATAGCTCAAACCATCAACCTTGATATCCATCTGAGTGGCAGTGATACCTTTCTCTGTACCCGTCACCTTGAAGTCCATATCCCCTAGATGATCCTCATCGCCTAGGATATCGGAGAGGATAGCATAGTTCCGTCCCTTGTTCTCGCTAATTAGCCCCATCGCAATACCTGACACTGGACGAGTAATGGGAACACCTGCATCACGCAAAGCAAGCGTACCAGCACATACAGTAGCCATAGAGGACGATCCATTGGACTCTAGAATATCGCTGATGATGCGTAGTACATATGGATAGTTCTCTGGCAACACACGCTTTAGTGCACGATGAGCAAGGTTGCCATGACCAATCTCACGACGACCCACACCACGCTGAGGACGAGCATCTCCAGTGGAGAATGGTGGGAAGTTATAGTGGAGCAAGAAGCGCTCTTTACCATAGTTGAGTACATCGTCTACGAGCTTTTCGTCATTCTTGGTTCCAAGCGTCACAGTCGTGAGTGACTGAGTTTCTCCACGAGTAAAAACAGCCGATCCATGAGGTCCGGGTAGATAATCTGTTTCAATCCAGATAGGACGTATTTCGGTAGTCTTACGCCCATCTAGACGCTTACCTTCGTCTAAGATGGCACGGCGCATCGCTTCTTTCTCTACATCGTGGTAATAGCGGGCGATGAGAGGAGCTTTCGTTTCTAGTTCCTCTTCAGTGAAGTTAGCCTTGTACTCCTCTACAACGGCATCGAAAGCTGCTGTACGAGTCTGCTTATTGGAAGCTGAGGTTGCGATAGCATATACCTTATCATAGCACTTAGCACGTACATCGGCACGTAGTTCCTCGTCATTCTCTTCGTGGCAGTAGGTACGCTTCTCGAGCTTCCCACAAGCCTCGCTAAGCTCTAACTGTGCCTGACACTGTAGCTTGATAGCCTCGTGAGCGACCTTGATAGCTTCAAGCATTTCACTCTCTTGCACTTCCTGCATCTCCCCCTCAACCATCATAATGTTATCGAGAGTAGCACCGACCATCATATCAATATCCGCTTTGGCAAGTTGCTCAAAAGTAGGATTGATCACGAGCTGGCCATCTACACGGGCCACACGCACCTCACTAATTGGGCCATTGAATGGGATATCCGACACAGCCAGAGCTGCAGAGGCAGCTAGACCAGCTAATGCATCAGGCATATCAACGCCATCGCTGGAGTACAACGTTACATTTACAAACACCTCTGCGTGATAATCGTCTGGGAATAGAGGACGAAGAGCACGGTCTACAAGGCGGCAAGTCAATATTTCGTAATCGGAGGCTTTACCTTCGCGGCGAGTAAACCCGCCGGGGAAGCGTCCGATAGCTGAGAATTTCTCTTTGTATTCTACCTGAAGAGGCATGAAATCTACACCCGGGTTAGCATCCTTGGCTGCCGTCACTGTGGCTAGAAGGACGGTATTACCCATAGTAACCGTTACTGCCCCATCTGTTAGCTTAGCTAGTTTGCCTGTTTCGATAACGATCTCACGTCCGTCTGGCAAAGTGATGGTCTTCCTAATTGGATTCAGCATAATCTACTGTAATTTATTTATAAACACTCTGTATTGTCGGGCGCAAAGATACTAATAATAAGCGGCCCTCTCAACGATTATCACGATTATTTTGCTGCTATATCTCTAGGTACACACAATCTAAGTATGCAACACCACAGACCTACCCCATACCATAATTCCAACCCCTCAGGCTATGGATTACAATCACAAACACTTCAATCAAGAGAGAGAGCGTATTGGGCTTCACGCCTCAATACACCCACTCTGGTAAAAAACAGAATAATCCGTTTATCTTAACAAAGCCCCTGCTATACGCCCACAGGCCTTACCATCTCCATAAGGGTTATTGGCTCGGCTCATTTGAGACTATTGCACAATCGCCCTCGTTGCCTCAGTTTCCTAGAAACACCCGAACATGCTTTCGGTAGATGAGGCAAGCCTCCTCCCAAACCTAATTGCCCTAGGCTCGCAGTCCTGCGAGGCCTAGGGCAATCGGGGTATATATGAGACTATTGCGCAATGCACCGCTCAAAGGTTCTTGTATCTTTCTCGGTGTTTTTTGCGTGTTTGAGCGGCTTGGGGAGACTTGAATACTATCCCCCTATCCCCATCCCTGAGGGATATTTCCCTCAGGGATGGGGATTTTACGGTTATTTGACACCTTCAAGCACAAGCAGCCCTGGCATACGTTTGAGATTGTACGCCATAGCTTCAAGAATATTCTGTGTATGCGTTCGTTCTAACCCTCGGTAGCGACAGCGTCCGCCCAAGAACCACCGACGAATACTGCCAAAGGTCCGCTCTATCAAGCACCTTGTCTTACTGATCACACGGTTGAATGCCTTCTGACTCTCGTTAAGAGTCTTCCCCCGAATAGCCTTGAGCATAATGCCGTCCACCAAGCCACGACCAGCCAAGTACTCCGAATTCGAGAACATTGCACAATCACCCTCGCTGCCTCAGTTTCCTAGAAACACCCGAACATGCTTTGGGGAGATGAGGCAAGCCTCCTCCCAAACCTAATTGCCCTAGGCTCGCAGTCCTGCGAGGCCTAGGGCAATCGGGGTATATATAATGTATGGTAGGCTTAACTAAGTGCTAGAACCAAACGCCTCCATTTTCATCGGACTTCTCAGATGTAGTCAGCTTGTAGTTGAACTCCTTAATAAGCGATATAGCATCTACCCCAAAAGCATCCATGAAATCCTTTAAGATTCGGCGATCATTCTGAGAGGCTAACTTATCTATGGTGAAATTCTTAATTGCGGCTTCGAACTCTTCATCTTCGAGACTAGTAATATCATCCTCGATAGCATCATGAGGATATTCAGCATAGACAATGATAGGCAGAGAGATACGAGAAACCACAGTACCTGCCTTAGCATCATGCCAAGCCTTAACAGCCTTATTTTTCTCATCTGCCGATGCAAACTTCCTCAACTCAATATGGAGCGTAAATGACTTAAAGGCTTTAGGGAACTGAAAGTAACCCTTGAGACCCCTTGGGTTGGTGTGGAAAGTAAATGGAGCTCCCTGAGCGTCTTTATCTCCAGTGTGGTGAGGCTTATCATGAGGAGTTGTATCCTTATAAAAGTATTCTACAAGTGTCTTAGGATCCGTGTCAGTATCCTCGTCCACACCTTTACTTCCCCACTTGCTTACATTAGTTAGAGTGAAGAAGTGTTGATACAGACCGTCATTAGCACCTGAGGCAATCTGTTCGTTGATATTCTTACCTGACGCATCCAAGTAATCTATCCATAGACCATAGACACGAGTAGCTAGTCCTTTGTCATCTAGTTTATAACTTACTACGCACCATTTATCTCTCTGCCCACTGGGCACCGTCCAGCCCCCTTTTTCATCACGCTGCATTGTGATTGGTTGCTCGAAGGCTAGATATTTGAGGAATTTCCCTGCAGTTGGGACATAGTGGAAAGCTGGATCAGAGGCAGGAGCATGTAGATGGCCGCCATACAATCCTAAGCGAACACTAGCAGGAGCGAAGCTATCAGAAGCAACTGGGGGGAGCTGCCCGTCTTCTTCTTTCTTTGGTTCCTCCTTTTGCTGCTCGCCTTCATTTTTCTTTTGCTCTTGCTCTGTAGAGGGTTTGTCTGGAGTCTTAATCTCAGGAGTCTGTTTGTCGCAGGAAACAAACCCTAGAGACAAAGCTAAAGCCAAGCTTGTCAAGATTTTTTTGTTCATGATCTACTATTATATTTTGACTGAGTGATGAATAATTACTGAATCTGTATAGGCAAATGCACCTCAATATCAGGCTGCTCGGTAAGGATCTGCCTACGTGTTGGTTTATAGAATTTGGAAGTACTACCATCCTCCTGATACTTACTTTGACCGTGATGCACGAGCCTTACGATCATATTAAGGTCTGTCTGCGTTCTTTTATTGAAGCGTAGCAACCCCTTTAACCCTGTGGGATTAACATTGCCAACAAACTTAGAGTTGTCATCATTGATATCCTCTGTATCGCAGTAGCGATAGTCCCAAGGGGTATCAAAGAACTTGGTGACACGCTTTGCTTCGTTATTCTTATTAAATCGCTCTGCTTGGAAGAAGTGCTGATGAATCTTATCCTGCCCTTCTTGCACAAACTGATAAGTCATCTCTTCGCCATTATAGCTGTAATATCTGATCTTGAAAGAATAGACAGTAGCCGTATTCTCTGTTTCTTCCGAAGCCTTGACAGCAAATTTCTTCACATAGCCAGCTCCGTCGACAATATGCCAACCCTTCTCCTTATCTAGCTTGTAACGTAGTACTTGCTGAGTACCTTCCTTGTACTTAGGGGCCGTGATCGGCAGATTATACTTAGTATTGTCCAAGTCCCCTTCGCCCCATTGTGCCACAGGGAGGGTCCCTTCTACCAAGATGAAGTCAGCCACAAAGGGGTCATCGTGCTTTTTATTCAGCACCTCATTCTCGGGCTTCTTGGTTTCACCCTTCTGCAATCTGTCTAACCTCTGCTTGTCGCAAGCCACAATGCCTAGAGAGAAAACGGCCAGCAGTACTCCTGCCAATACTTTACTACTTCTTTTCATATAACTTTCATTAACATTTAATGTAACTGATCTACCTACTAAAAACGCCACGAAAGCGATAATCTTATATCTCGTCCCAAGTCGTGAGCATAATATCTTGCTCTATTGGTGTATTCCTTATACTCCTTGTTGAAGACATTGTCCCCCGAGAGGGTACACTCAAGGCTGTGACGCTTATTGATCTGCCAAACAAGCCCGAGATCGAAGGAGAAGAGATTATAGGCCTCTGGAGAGGACGCAATCAAGTCTTTCTTCGGGTCGAACCGGTTCTGTTTGGCGACAAATCTATGCCCTAACTTAACAGATGCAGAGAACGTCTTGTTCAGACTAGGAATCCACTCGACATAATGATCAATACGCATTGGAGGAATGAAAGGAAGATAGGCCTGAGATGGCTCCTCGTTCGCCCAAATCAATGCTGTGATAAGGCCGTAAGACCAATCCGAGAATGGTTTGATGTTTAGTGAGAAGTCTGCTCCTCTGAAGAATGCGTTCGTCTGCTTGTACTCAAATATCGGATAGAAGCCCGACACTACTGCCTTTACCTTCGGCTTGCCCGACTCATCTATCGAGGGTTGATCATAGATAAAGTTATTGACCCACTGAAGATACAGATCGAGCTGTACATTGAGCCACGAATTCTGGTAAATCAACGCATTGACCCACTTATAGCTCTGTTCACTTGACAGATTGGGATTACCCTGTACATAGGCTCCAGCACCATGCGAAACACCATTACTATACAACTCGTGTACGTGGGGAGCACGCCACGCAGCTCCAAGGTTACTAGTCAGGCTCAGCCCGTCGAGGAAGTGGTACTTCCCACCGATGCTATAAGTCCAGTTCGTAAACTCTCGATGCCCCCCATAGTATTCGCCGAAGGCATCATAGCCAGCCGCCTTGGTATCCTGATGATCTAGACGAACTCCAACCTCTGCACTCCACTTGCGGGTAATATACTTCTGCATAGCGTAAGCCCCCAAAGTGGCTTCGAAGTAGTTGGGGATTAGTGGCACTACTCCATTGCCCGGCACACTATAGTTATCCGTAAGCACATGCTGCGCGCCGATCTCGCTCTGCCAATACCCATAGGACAGCTCCCAGCGGAGTCGATTCTGCAAGGATAGTAGCGATAGGTCTACCTCTGGGATATGCGAATTATTATTGCGTCGGATGCGATACTCTTTGCGAGCATCCTCTTGCATAGAGATCTGATGGAAGAAGATCCCCCATGCTGTATTCAAGGTCGTTTTGTTACTCAACAGATGATGGACTACACGCTCTCTCGGGTAATCGATCTCTCGACTAAATGCGGTAATAACCTCTTGCGGAGGACGCCCCAGAGCTATTCGCTCACGCAAAAGCTCTTCGTTGCCTAGCTGTGCAAATTTAGGATTGGCCGAGTACTCATCGTAGCGACTGTAAAAAGGCTCTATACGAAAACGCCCTCTGTCGTACCCTAAACCAACAGCAAAGTTTCGCTCAAGAGAGCCAGTATTATTGAGGAGATAGTTAGCCGAAGACTTATCTCCACTCGTGCCATAGGTGCCATGTACACGCCAAGCTATATCTCTATAAAAAGGTAGAGCCCCCTCCAGTCTAAGCGTCTGCATAAACCTGCGCCCATTGCTCCCAACTAGAGTATTGGTTGTACCCGAAAAGGACTCTCTGCGATACGGTAGAGCTTTCTGCTCTAGGACGATCGTTCCGCCCATGGCCTCTGAGCCGTATCGCACACTCTCTGCTCCTTTGATCACGTGGATTGCCCCATTACTATTCATATCAACCTCGGGGGCATGCCCTTCTCCCCACTGCTGCCCCGCTTGTCGCACACCATTATTAACAATGAGGATACGATTGCCGTGCATACCATGGATAACCGGCTTGGCGGTGTTAGCGCCTGTCTGTATCGAGCTCACACCACTTACGCCCTCGAGTAGGGCTGCCAAAGACTTGCCTATCGACTTATTGATCTGCTCCGAACCTATTTTGCTAGCAACTGCATTAACCGAGGTGCTACGACGCTCGGCCTTGACCAAGACCTCGTCTAGGCTGGACTGCTCTGGTGTAAGGTAAACAGTGTGCTTACCTCTGCTCTTGAGTATCTGACTGACGGGGACACGCTGCTCTCGGTAGCCTACATAGCGGACGAGGATAGAGCCCTGACTATTTAGATTCTTGGGAAGTACAACCTGCCCTTTCTTGTCGGTAACGAGTGCCGAAGTAGGCGAAAGAATGACATATGCAGCCTCTACGGGGGATTGACTATCCTGCTCAACAACGCTGAGGACAATACTTTCACTCTTCTGAGCCCAAGACAGAGCTGAGAGCTGAACTAGCAAACACGATAATAAAATGATTCTTCTAAAAGTATCTCGACACATAGTTAAGATGAAGTGTAGTCCACTAAGCGCAAAGGTAAAGAGTTTTTCATGTACTCTCAGCAAAAAAACAAGATAAAATCTCAGCGATACTACCCACACAAAACGTCATCTGGCTCACAACCTCAAACAAATCGGGAGGACCAGCTACGTCCTCACTCTCTGATCAAAGACGAGGTGTACTCCGCTCTACTCATAAACATCATATCACATTGCCAATGCTCAGACGATACATAGCCTAACAAATCTTAAAGGGGCTGCGCCAAAGTCTAACTTTGGTCACAGCCCCTTTGAGGTCTATCAGAGATTTACTCTACATAGTATATGGGTATTTAGTCTGCTATACTATCAGAGAGCTACCTTGAACGCTTCGTTACCCACGATCACTACATAAGCCTCCGAGGCCAAGCCAGTCATCGTAATATCAGAGTTGCCAGAGTCGTCTACCAAGAGCGTTGCCCCAGACATATTAAATATGGTAACCTTTGTCTTCATAGGATTCTTGATGTACAACGTCCCGTCTACGGCATAGACATCAGCCTGTACTAATCGATGAAGCACCTCTGCGCCTACTTTATTCTGCACGGTTACATAGTCCGAGTATTGACTTTTCTTGAACTTGGCTTGGGCAAACTGATTCTCGGGATCTTTGCCACGAACAGCTACGACACGTACATGAATAGGGGTAACTAGCTTAGCAGCGGGTCCTACTATCTTGACATCATGCTCCGATCCATCTACGAGCTGCTTCAGGTAACAAGCATCACGGAATACCTCTCCCCTCTTGTAGTTTTGAGTAATCTTCAAGTTATCTACGTAGAGGTTATCGTACCCCTTCACTGCGAAAATACCCAACTTAGAGCGCTTGGCTCCCTTGGTGAAAGGCAACTCATAAGTAGTCCACTTGGGACTTACCTTCTCGGGATATACAAGCTCTACTTGCTTAAATAATCCTATCTCTTCGTCATAGGTAAAGAGAGCTATCGCAGCCTCCGTTTGACGAGAATCAATGACTTTACCGTCATTATCTTTTGTCTGACCGATGGCACCCCAAAGATCGACTTTGACCTTGAACTTACCTTCATCTTTGGAGAGGTCCATCTCTTCGGACTGTAGACTCACGATCTGATTAGAATTGAAGTAGTGCCAACCGTCCAAGCAAATCATGCCTTTGTAGGCCGCATGATTATATCCCAACCAACCTGCTTGAACCGTTTCTACTGCACGCCCCGTCATGCTAAATACCCGCGCTTCGGGGTCTGGGTTTTCGGGGGTAAATTCAGATAATTCTCCTTTTTCGTTCCTCACGTTGGCAAAGTCTTCATCTGCAATGACAAACTCTCCGTCCTGCTGAGCTGTACGATCGTAGTATGCCCATACATTATAGGCTGTCGCCGAGGGCACTTTAGCCCAAGATACATTGAACGCTCCATCGACAGCTGGGCCTTTGATAGGATTAACCACAGGAGCTTCCAGCTCATCTAGCTCTTTGTAGGGAGCAGGGACAGACTTCTTATCACCCTTAGTAGCAGCCAAAGTATAGAAGTAAATCCCCCCTGAGGTGAGGCCAGAGAGGTTATAGACCTGTGTATCTCCTCCCGAGATCTTTCGCTCTTTCACCACATACTCCCTGCGGGTAGGCTGAGGCATTCCGGGACGTGGCGCTGGCTCTCCCGAAGGCATCAAACGATACACACTCAGCAGATAGCCATCGGCTTCCTTGACTTTAAGCCAGCGAATGTCTACCGATGCCCCCTTATAGTTAAGAGGTTCTCGGATAATAGGCATTGCCACAAAAGGCTTAACGATAGAAATCTCAATCTCATCAATGAAGACTCCATAGTCCTCATTTTGTGCCCTCTTGACGATATTCACAATCATACTGTTGCCAGCACCCTGAAAGAGAAAGTAGTAGTCCTTCCATTCGGTAGAAAGATTGGTAACATGAATAGGCTCTCCAATTCTCCATGTTGGGGACATATTGAAGGTTTCTGCCGCCTCTACTGTGAGCATCGCTCCCTCGCCATCTTGTAGAGGTCTTGATGCACGAGCTCTTATCTTGACAAAAAAGTTACCTTGTTCCTTGGAAAGGTCTATCAGGTGTGTGTTGATCTTCGCCTCTCTCTCGGCCATATAGAGTGTACCGCCAGCCGAGTAGACATTGCCAGCCCCCCATATCTCTCCATTCTCGGCATACTCCCTCTTCATATTGAACCAAACGGGGTACTCCGATATCGGTGTTTCGTCACTATCTAGATATATTCTGGTATTGAAGTCTGGTTTTTCCTCGGTACCCATAGTTAGTTTAGAGAATGTTTCTCTGACAACCACCGTCTTCTCCCCGTACGTTTCGGGAGTTTCTGCTGCGGGAAGTCGCATATTCACTGGCTCTTGAGAGGGGAGCGCTACTCTTCCCTTCACTTTTTCTTTTATGGCACTTTGAGGATTCTCAAACGAGTAGTGAGCGCTTGTCGCTTCCAAAGTAAACGACGAAGCAAGCACTACACTTGCCAACACAGAAGCAATTGTAATTAGTCTTTTCATCCTTCTAAAAAAATAATTGTTAGACTTTTGTGATATATCCCTTTCCTCAACATAAGGAGATTGAGGATTTGGGTAGAATCTATCAGACAGTTATCAGGGGCACCATTAAGGGCTTCGGGCACAAATAGGGAGGAGGGCCTGCCTTATGATCAAGGTCTATTCGTCCGCTTGTGCGGGCCTTTACAAGGAAACAACACCGCCCCCCTCTTTGGGGAGATACGAATACTTGTACTAAGATAGGTAGTTTGTTTCAAATAAACAAATGTCAGCAAAAAACAGCGGATTGTCTTGAGCATAGCGTCTTAGCTCTAGTTAGCTCTAGGCGAAATCTACTAGCCTACAAGGGATATTCCTTGCCATGCAAAACAAGACCTACCTTCGTCTTTACAAGCTTATTATTCTCCATTGCACAAAGACCATAACTTGAACTTAAGGTTCTATTCTTCTCTCTAGGAGAGTTCTCTAGGCTATTGAGATCTGAGTAAGCTCTAGTTTGCACACACATAAATCTTCTCTTTGGTTAAAAATCGCAAAGAAAAATGCCCTCAAAAGATCGAGCAAATGCCACGAAACCTCTAAAGGCAACCGCAGCTGCTCGCAAAATTGAAGGACTAACTCCGAGAGATTGTAGGATTCATTCATCAAGATGTGTCCATCAATTCAAAACGATTAATGGGAAGAAAACCCCAGAAACAAACTACAAACACATAAATCCACTCTCCAAAAAGACACAACGTATTATATATAAGATCATTATAAAAACCCGTTATAACGGGCTTTTTCGAACCGATGGAGCACCAAGGCCAAGACGAAGCAAAATCGAACCTAGGAGCCACTAGGCGGCCTATACAAGGTCCCCCCTTATACACTGAAACATCAAGAAGTTTTCCCATCAATAATCCGAGATGTGACCCAAAATATAAATTGAGGCGATGAAACCAGATTGCCTAAATAATGGCTCCAATAAGCTATCGAGATTGACTTGTTGCAAGACTACTCTCACATCAAACAACTTACTAATACAGCCCCTTCACGCAGATCCGTGCAAGGCTATTCACACAATTACACAAAAAGAACAGTCGATACAAAAGTGCAATTAATACAGCTTAATGGGTATCGCAATCAATTTAATCGAAAATATGTACTTTTGCTCGGAATTAACAAAACCTCGCCTTACCCCGAGTGGGCAACGCTAGGCGAGCTATTATATTGAATATGAAGATTCTGCAACAGCGCTTGGCGCAGTACACAGAGCCCCAACAGGCTCAAGCGGCAGGGATTTATCCATACTTTCGCAAGATAGAGAGCGATCAGGATACAGAAGTCATCATTGATGGGCGTAAGGTGCTTATGTTTGGCTCCAACTCCTATCTTGGCCTCACGAATCATCCAGAGGTCAAGGCTGCAGCCGCAGAGGCCTTAGAGAAGTATGGCACTGGGTGTGCTGGAAGCCGTTTCCTAAATGGCACACTAGATATACATCTGGAGCTGGAGAAACGTCTGGCCGAGTTTATGGGTAAGGAAGATGCTATCATTTTCTCCACTGGGTTTCAAGTTAATTTAGGTGTCATCTCTTGCTTGACTGGGCGAGAGGACTTCATCATCTGGGACTCCCTCAATCATGCATCTATCATCGAGGGGATCCGCCTCGGCCTAGGCAAAAGCCTCAAATACAAGCATAATGATATGGATGCTCTGGAGCGTAGGCTCCAGCAGTGTAGCCCAGATAAGGTCAAGCTAATCATCGTTGATGGGGTTTTCTCCATGGAGGGTGACGTGTGCAACCTACCAGAAATAGTAAGGCTGGCCAAGAAATATAATGCAGCGGTCATGGTAGACGAGGCTCATGGAATCGGCGTCATGGGTAGCCATGGTCGTGGCGTCTGCGACCACTTTGGTCTAACCAAGGACGTGGATTTGATTATGGGTACTTTCAGCAAATCCTTCGCCTCAATTGGTGGCTTCATCGCTGGAGATGCTACACTGATCAATTATATTCGCCATCACGCTCGCTCGTATATCTTCAGTGCGAGTGCCACACCTGCAGCCACTGCGGCTGCTATGGCATCACTAGACATCATGCTACGTGAGCCCGAGCGAGTGGAGCAGCTACAAGCCAAGACGACCTACTGCCTAGAGCGATTCCGCACTTTTGGCTTCGAGATTGGCAACACGTCTACACCGATCATTCCGATTTTTGTACGTGACAATAACCTCACGTTCCTCATCACTCGGGAACTCTTTGATGCAGGTGTCTTCGTCAATCCCGTGGTATCTCCAGCAGTTGCACCAGAGGATACACTCATTCGCTTCTCTCTAATGTCTACGCACACCTACGAGCAGCTAGACACAGCGATCGAGCGTATCTACCAGATCTTCCAAAAGCATGGTTTACTCAAATAGAGCTTAGCCTCTAAATACAAGAACTCCCCCTAGACAATCCAACTGGATATCTAGGGGGAGCTTTTATTAAGAGCTTTATATATTCGGTAGCCTAGAGCTTATAAGACACACCAATGTGTGCAGCAGCAATGCCATAGCCGAACTCTAGGTTAGCAGCTAGTCTATCGGTGAAGTAGTAGCGTGCACCAATGAAGCTACTCCAAGCTGAACCGCTATTTGTACTGGTAGCATCTAGAACTATAGGACCAGAATAGCCATAGTGGCTATTACTCGTCACTCTATAACCAAGCATCAAACCAATATAGGTGTCTAGCTTGTCTACGAATTGGTAGTGTAGAGCACCACGGCCACCAAGCACGAAGTTAGAAGACTTATAACCCTGCGCTACGTTGAGGATTGAGGTCTTATAGTCGAGTCCGTAGTAACCAGCATAGGCACCAACACCGATAGAGGACTTATCATCAAACAAATTGTCCTTGATGCTGTACTCAAAAGAGGCGGCGATGGGAGGAACAACCATACTACCAGAGCTGTAGACTCCTAAACCAATACCTGCACCAACAACCTTAGTGCCTTGAGAGAAAGTGTCGTTCTGAGCTTGAGCCCCTAGGCCTAGCAACATCGCACCGATGAGAAATAGTTTTTTCATTTTTAGTGTAATAATAATTTTATTCTTCCGTCTACTCTATTGGAGGCTTTTCGACATACGCCTGCATTTAATAGTTAAACACAAAAATAGAATTTGTCCGTCAATATGTAAAATATCTCACATATTGACGGACAAATTCTATTACCTTTTTCGCTCTCTGAGCTCCTAGCGCAGATTGATCTGCGTCCTAAAATCGCCAGAGGCAACAACATATCGTCCTCTAGGCAGCGTAGACAGATCTATACGTGTCGTCCCCTCACCCACTTCGGCTTGCAGAACCAGAGCTCCCGAGAGTGCATATAGGCGTACAGTATCAGCTTCTTTCAAAGTGACATTAACATGATCGGTCGCATCTGTAGGGTAAATCTCGGGCTGCACAAACACACCTGCCACAGAAGCTGCACCATCTACGCTCCACCCCTTCTTCTGGGCTGCATTCTTGTTGGCTGCGGAGAGCTGATTGTTCTCATTACTTTTCGCCACAACGTTGAAAATGGCAGCCTGACCTTGACCATTAACATCTGGCAGTTGCCCCACTAGACTCGTCATGAGCTTATCATTGATACTATTGCGGGTCGCATCGATATATCTAATCTTAGGACATTTTGCCACTGAGAGCAACCGAAGTTTTCCACCAGAGCTCACATCGACACGCTCTAGAGAGCCAACCTCATCTAGTATCACTGCAATCAAATTGGGGCAGTTGGTCAAAGTAACAGATTTAATCGTACGCGCTCCGGACATATACAACCTCTTGAGGTGTTGGAGGCCAGTAAAATCGATGTCGTCAAACCAAGCCTTAATCGAGAAGATCTCTTCAATCAGTGGGCTATTCTTCAGATTCAGCTTAGGGAAGAAAGCAGCCTCACACTGCAGATACTTGAGTTTGGGCAGATTGTCCAAATTAACTTCATTAGCTCCACAGTTCGTGATGTAGAGCTCCTCTAGCTCTCCGCCACTTGGCAGGATAATCCGTTTGATATGCTGGGTCTGTCCCGTCCCACCAAGGGGCTTTCTTAGGCCATTATCTTGCATCTGTATTGGACGCTTGCCCAGTGCTAGGACCTTCAGCTTGGACAGCATAGAGAAGTCGAAGATACGCTCCTCGGGGCGTGACCTAAAAACATTGGGCGTCGTCAGGTCTATTTCTTCCAGATTGGGAGCTCCCGAGAAATCAAACTTCTGCAAACCTGCATCAATAAGGCGCAGCTTCTTGAGCAGACGTTGGTCCCCCGTGATTTCGACAGAGAAGATATTGGAGTTCTCGATATGAAGCTCTACAATATCTCCACCGATCAAGATAGGCTGGCCTTTAGTCCCTGTGTACCTACCTGCTCCATTATACGCCTCCTGAACACCAGAGATGCGGATATTATTACCTTCTACCTTGGCTATTTGGAGCGTAACGTGCTCTTCTTTGGGATCGATATTCAGCTTGATATCACCTTGAGCCTCCAGCTGAGAGGAGGCCAATAAGGCAACACCTAGGGCTACTAAATATCTATAACCTGTGAATAAAGTTTTCATCATTCGTATCTTGTATTAAATTAACACTTATGTCTAAGGACAATAGCCTCAGATCTGTTTACTACGTAACAAAGTTACACAAAAATATCCCTGCCGAAGCAGCAAATAATTTTGGATTTCTTGTAAAACAGCTATTTACGCCACTTCTTCGTTTTCCTAAACTCTTTATAGCGCTCATTGATATAGTCGATCGCATACTCGATCATCGTATCACGACCTTGGGCTATATCCTCTCTTCGCAGAGCGACTTGATAGTCTGGAGCAATGCCTAGCTCTATATTATTACCCTGCATATCAAACGTCTGGGTCGAGGAAAAACGAATACCCCAACCATTGGGTAGCTCACTAGACATCGGCAAGCCTCCTCCCCCACCGGTGCGATCGCCTACGACCGTAACCAGTGGTAGCCCCTTCATCTTGAGCGTAAAATCATTCGCAGCACTATATACTCCTCGGTTCGTCAGGAGCACTACTGGCTTTACCCACACTACTCCAGACTGCAGAGGGGCGAGATGAATGGGAGTGGGTGACGAAAAATCTTGATGTCCGGGGCCGACTTTGTGCCGTGTGGTACCGACAGTTCGAGCCTCTCTCATAAAATAGCGGGCGAATAGATCACTCGTAGACACATTACCCCCTCCATTGCTTCTGATATCGACAATCAGCGCACGACACTTACTCAGACGACTTAGAGAAGCATTGAGATTGCTCGAACTCAGCGAAGAGGCAAAACTAGAGAATCGCAGATAACCGATGCTGTCGTGAACGTGATCATTGTGCTCGATCATGGAGTATCGCAGCCCACCAGCGATGCGATACTTATCCCCAAGGTAGCGGCTAACGAGATCGGAGGAGAAGTTGCTCGGATAGTCGGTTTGCCAATTCCAGTAACGTCCGTAGTCGAAGGGAGTAATCAGATTGACATGCCCGTCCTTGAGCTCGGACATCAGTTCCGTCATTACCAAGAAAAGCGAATCATTGGTCATGCCTCTACGGATCTTGGGCAAATGCTTGTGGTACATATCTCGCCACGATGAGTCTTTGGGGAGCTTGAGGTCGAAGAAAGAGTAATGCTTGTCGAGCGTTTCCCACAAAACATTGTAGTTATGTAGCGGATCTGCTGAGAAGTCTTCTCTCACAGAGCACCCACTAAACACAAGCAGTCCGATCAGTAGGCTGGCAATTATCTTAGCTTTCATCATTACAGGGGGATCAAGGAGCGTTCGTCCGTAAGTAATCTGCGCCCTCCCATAGGCTTGATATAGGTCGTAACGCCAAAGTAAAAGGTATGGTCTATCTGACTATTGTAGGTATGGTTGAGCGTCCACTGGCGGACTTGAGCACGATATCCGAGAGAGAGGTGTCCGTAGTCCCAAACAGGGATGTCAATTGCGAGGCGAAATTGATGAGCAAGTGTATTGCCTAGATGAATCAGACGGAAGCGATCGAGCGTTTGTCTGTGCTCTCTCTCGTAGAGTTCATAATAGTTCTCTCCAAACTCTTGGGCAAAAGCGGTCCCAAGGAGATCCATGCGGCTAGACAAACGAACTCTTGCGGGGAAGCGTCGCCATGGAAGTTGGTACCCATAATGTACATTAGCCGTGAGTGCTAGATCCACCTTGGCAGTTGCGGGATTATTGCCATTACGAGAGCTGTACAGTGTTCCTAGACCACCCGTTACACCAGCACCTACATACAATCGCCCCCAAACACCTGAGCCAAGGCGACACATCAGGCTACGCTCTAGACGAAGCTGTAGCCGCCTAATGGAAGCATTATTGGCCGGATTGAGGGTTTGTCCATAGTCGAGAGCCACAACCGAATGGTGTAGCCATCTAGTATCCGCAACACGAGAGGTCGTAGGCCACCAAGAGGGGAGTAGCTCTCTCTCTCGGACCAAACCATCCCTGCGATAGCCATAGCGCATTCTCTCAGATAGATAGCTGAGTGTATAGCCTCCGTAGCGCAGTGGCGAGAGATACCTATCTTCGAGCAATAGCCCTCCTACACCTATGTAATAGCTACGCTGCTGCAAGTTGTAGCTAGTCAGCCTAGGCTCACGAGGCAAAAGCTCGGAGCCTAGCTGCTTGAGTTGCGCCTCGGCCGACGAACCAATCGCAAGCAACAATGCCAAGCAAATACTAAGCTTCTGTAGCTTCATCTTCACCATCAAATAATCCTTGTTCGTAGTGGCCATCATCGTCACTGTCTTCGTATCGAGAGGCCTGCGCCTCATTCTGCATCTGCAGAGGGCTTTCCTTAAGAGCTGGCAACTCTTCAATATAGCCAAGCGGATAGGTAGCTAGGCGTTTGCCTCTTGCCCTGATACTTTTGACCATTGCAAAACTCTCCACATCTACCTCACTTGATTTTCCCTCCTCTGGTTGCTCATCTCGAGAGATCTGTAGGCGTGGATAATAAGTATCTGTTAGGAGTATCAATCTATTCTGTGGATTATCTCCTAGGATCTGCTCTCGCTTCTGCTCGTGCTCTATGGGGAATCGCTTGATGTATGGATATCCTTGCTCAGCGTCCCAATAGACAGCAGTCCAGAGCTTGCGCTCGTCATGCTTCTCTAGTTTGATAATCCCCTCCTCGAAGTGATTTGTATCACTAAAGTCTGTGGTATAGCATTCACCACTCTCCAAGATAACGAGAATGCGATCTCGGGCATCGAACTCTCCCAATCGCTCTCCTTGACCATTATAGTTTAGCCGCATCACATCACGATCGAACCATACTTCCCGTCCTCCTAGAGTAGAGAAACCTTTGCTATGCAGCTTGATGCCACTAACCTCGGCCTTAGTCACCAAAATACCCACAGCCCCCTTGCCTTTGATTGCGATATCGCTGAAGTCACGCTCAAACTCAAAAAGCCTCTGCTTGCGGCTATGCATCTTGAGCTTAATGGTAATCTTCTCCGCCTCTCCATTGCTATTAGCCGAGAAATAGAGAATGCGGGACTTATCACCCCCACGAGTAAGATCGTAGATCTTCTCTCGTATAATGCCCGAGAGGGCAAAGCGCTTGGCATAGCTCGCTCCGGTAGCCCCATCTTTGTAGACTACATTATATATGGTACGATCATCGCCACGTAAGAATCGAGCCACGTGTACGACTTCCTCCTTACCATAAAATCGCTTGTCCTCTACCTTGAAGACCATGTATTTACCCGATCGAAAGAACATCACGATGTCGTCTAGCTCCGAACAGTTGACCACAAACTCTCCGTCCTTGAGCCCTATACCAACGAAGCCCTCTGAACGATTGATGTAGAGCTTGCTGTCCAGCTCGGCAACTTTGACGACCTCTATCGAGCCGAAGTTCATAATCTTAGTTCGCCTAGGATAGGCAGCACCATAGCGAGCCTCAAGGTGTTCATACCAACGGATACAATAGTCTGTGATATGTTTGATGTCGTGCTTAATGCGCTCTATGTCCTGCTGTATCTCGAGCATCTGCGCCTCGTGCTTGGGGAGATTGAAGCGCAGGATACGTGCCATTCTAATTTCTAGGAGGCGTTTGAGGTCGTCCTGTTCGACAGGGCGGATAAACTGAGCTTTGAATGGTTCAATCCTTCGATCAATGTGCTCCAAGGCTGCTAGCTCACTACTCGCCTCTTCAAATTCTCGATCCTTATAGATACGTTCCTCGATGAATATGCGCTCAAGCGAGGCAGAGAGATACTGCTCCTCTCGCTCGCTGAGCTTCATTCTGAGTTCCATATCGAAGAGCTTCTTCGTGCGCTCCACGCAGTATCGCAGTAGCTCGCTGACGTTGGTAAAGAGCGGCTTGTCGTCGTAGATCACACAGCAGTTTGGGGAGATGCTCAGCTCACAGTCGGTAAACGCATAGAGTGCGTCAATTGCCTTATCCGAAGAAACGCCTGCTGCTAGAGTAATACGTATATCGGTCGTCGCTGCCGTCATATCATCGACACGCTTGATGCGTATCTTACCTTTCTCCACAGCCTTGAGAATGCTCTCAATAAGCGATGTTGTAGTCTTACCTGCAGGCAACTCCGATATGGAAAGGGTACGGCTATCTATTTTCTCAATCTTAGCACGGCTCTTGAGCGATCCCCCACGCTCGCCATCATTGTAGCGTACCACATCAATCAGCCCTCCAGTAGGGAAGTCCGGATATAGTGCAAAGGGTTCGCCCTTGAGATAGGCACAAGCCGCCTGACACAGCTCAACGAAGTTGTGCGGCAAGATCTTGGACGAAAGCCCTACGGCAATCCCCTCTGCGCCCTGAGCAAGCAGGAGCGGGAAGCGTACTGGCAGGGCAACGGGCTCCTCAGTCGTACCATCATAGGTTTTCTTCCACTGCGTGATGCGCTCACCGAATACGGATTCCAGAGCAAATGCCGATAACTTCGCCTCGATATATCGACCAGCAGCTGCCGAGTCCCCCGTAAGGATATTCCCCCAGTTGCCTTGAGTGTCTATCAAATAGCCCTTTTGCCCCAACTGAACAAGTGCATCGTTGATAGAGGCATCGCCGTGCGGGTGATACTTCATCGTCGTCCCAGCGATATTCTGCACCTTGATCAGCTTGCCATTATCCAGTACACGCATATTATGTAGGATCCGTCGCTGCACGGGTTTGAGTCCGTCATCTATATGTGGCACGGCCCTCTCTAGGATCACATACGAGGCATAGTCGAGAAACCAAGTTCTATACATTCGGCTCAGATAGCTGAGCTCTGGCTTATACTCGGGAACAACCTCGGGCAAGGCTTCATCAGCTAGCACACCGAACTCCGATGGCTGATCTGTGGGAGCTTCTGCTTCTACCGTATTGAGAGGAGATAGGTCTTCTTGTTCGCTTGGGGGGAGTATATCTTCGGGGCGCATCTTGTTTGATTAAATTGCTATTATGCAAAGATAAGCAAGATTTGGCGCACTAGCCGCTCCTATCTTCCCTCAATCGGCCTGTATATCCCCAAAGGACGAACGGCTGCACCAAGACATCACTCTTGGCACAGCCGATGCTGTTGTTGGAGCATTAACCCCGTCGGTATAGACTACTTCGCCGAGCTTTTGGTGCGCTTGGCCGCTGCACGAGGTTTCTTTTCCTTGGGAGCCTCCTTGGCAGGGATCTGACTCTTGAGGATCTCGATCTCCTTCTTTAGGGATTCGATGTATTCGTTCTGCTTGTCAATCATCTGCTCATAGGTACTGATCTCATCGGTACCGAACTCCTGCGGAGCGACCTTCTCTAGGCGGAGCTTGAAGTCGCTCAAGACATTCATATAGTTATTGAAGGCATCGTAGGCCGAGTTGTACGGACTAAAGCCACGTCCGCTACTACCTGTATTCATATAGTAAAGGTGGTCTGCACTCTGCAGATACCTCCAGTCCTGCCGTAGGCGATTGTCCTTGGTCAGGCGTACACGCTCTCCCATATCGGCGAGCTTAGTTAGGACGCCTTTCTGCAAGACGTTGCCAGTCCAGTCGTTGGTACTCTTCGCTTCACCCGAGCTGCTTATGGGGCTACTTACCTCAAGCGAGCCGACTGCCTTGTGGCTCTTGATAAGCTCACTAGGCAGAGCAAAGCCCACCTCGTACTGACCGGATAGGGCAGGCAGAGCTCGGAAGAAATCGAAGATGCCAGACTCGGCACGATTGAGCCCTCCTAATACCTCGTAATTCATATACAGATTGACGACCTCTTCCTCTTGTGGCAACCATTTAATTCGGTTGAGCATCTTATCTGCCGTGACTGGGTACTCGGGCGAGTCATAGCGGCTAAACTCCTGCGTGATCAACTCTGTCAGACCAGAGTTGCGTAATAGGAGCTTGAGCTCAGGCTCGACCACAGAGCTATAGATGTAGTTGGGACTCTTCCAGCCCAGCACATGCTTGGCTCCCTCGGTGATCATACCCTTGAAGCCAAAGCTACGAGCCAGATGTGCTATCTCATCACTATAGATCAGCTCAGTATTGCACAGCACCTCAGAGGCAGCTGCCCCGAAGCGATCCCTTAGCTTGATTTGCTGCTCCTGTATCTGCTCGCGAAACTCCTCGGGATCTATGAGCGAACTAAGGGAATAGGCATACGGCGTGGCTAGCATCTCGACACGTCCAGTAGCCACAAGCTCTTGGAAGCTATCTAGCAAATCGGGCTTGTGCACCTCCATCTGCTCGATCGCTAGACCAGAAATAGAGAAGCTGACTTTGAAATCTGGGTAAGTGCGTAGCAGATCTAGAAGCATTCTATTGGCTGGTAGGTAGCAGGTGTCTGCGATACGCTGGAAGATCTCGATATTCTGAAACTCGTCGTAGTAATAATGCTCACGAGCGATGTCGAAGAAGCGGTATCGTCTTAGCCTCAAGGGCTGATGAATCTGGAAGCACAAACAAATCTTTTTCATAATGCTGTGATGATCTATCTGGTAAGTCTATTGTATATATCTCGCACCTTCTGTCCTGCAGCCTCCCATGTGAGGCTATTGACTTCCCGTAGTCCCTCCTCCTTGAGGAACTGGTGCATCTCGGGATAAGTGATGAGGGCATAGATGGCGTCGGCCATGGCCTCTACGTCCCAGTAATCTACCTTGACGGCATAGTTGAGGATCTCGGCACAGCCGCTCTGGTAAGAGATGATCGAGGGCACGCCACACTGCATCGCCTCGAGTGGTGAGATTCCGAATGGCTCCGATACCGAGGGCATCACGTAGACATCGCTCGACTTGAAGACCTCGTACACCTGCTGGCCTTTCATAAAGCCTGTGAAGTGAAAGCGGTCTGCGATATTGTACTTGGCCACTAGGCGAACCATGGCGTCCATCATATCACCACTACCTGCCATGATGAAGCGCACATTGCTCGTGTGTTCCAGCACACGAGCCGCCGCCTCAACGAAGTATTCGCACCCCTTCTGCATCGTGATACGCCCAAGGAAGGTAACGACCTTCTCGGTAACACTAGCCTTTTTGGGTAATGATAATATTGAGGGAGAGAGCGGCGTCACGGCATTGTGCACGGTAGTTACCTTGGCAGGGTCTTGGTGGTACTTCTCGATTACGGTGCGGCGAGTCAGTTCACTTACGGTGATGATGTGGTCGGCGTGATTCATACCGTCCATCTCTATGGCGAAGACACTTGGGTTCACGTTGCCTCTACTACGGTCGAAGTCGGTAGCATGTACGTGCACCACTAGAGGCTTACCCGTAATCTGCTTGGCATGGATACCAGCTGGGTAGGTGAGCCAGTCGTGAGAATGTATCACATCGCAATACTCGCTGCGAGCGATAACGCCTGCGACGATGGAGTAGTTGTCAATCTCCTCGAGCAGATTGTCTGGGTAACGCCCCGAGAACTCGATACAGCCCAAGTCATCGGTGTGTCTGTGGCTAAAGTCTGCATATATATGATTGCGCAGACGATAATAGGTATCGGTACTCATGCGCTGCCCTAACCTCTTGACTAGATAGTCGTGATCTACATCTCGATAGACCACAGGTGTATTGCCAGCGCCAATGATAGAGAGGAAACTCGTGTCCTCCTCGCCCGAGGGCTTGGGGATCACGAAGGTAATATCCATATCGCCTTGAGCTGCCATTCCCTTGGTTAGTCCGTAGCTGGCAGTGCCAAGCCCCCCGAGAATGTGTGGTGGAAATTCCCACCCAAACATTAAGGCTTTCATATTTATTTGTTGATGGGGTTCATATTCTCGTATTTCTGTTTTGCCTCCTCTAGCAGGCTAAGCGAGCGAATGATCTCGCCGACGCTCATCGCCAACGAGATAGCGCCACGCCCTGTATGTGGAGGATTGCCATCGAAGAGCTCACTAATCGTACCTACGCCGTGCTCGTGTACCTCCTCTTCCATACCGATGAGGGTGCGCTCGATATACGATAGAGCCCCACGGCCATAGATTTTGAGGTAGGCCTCGAAGTAAGCCCCCAATAGCCACGACCAAACCGAACCGTTGTAGTAGGATAACTCTCGCTCATGCTGCGATCCGCTACATCTGGCTCGGTAACCCTCGCTCTTGGGGCTAAGAGTACGTAGCCCCTTGGGCGTGCGTAGCTCTCGGGTCACAATCTCCACGACACTACGCTGCACTGCACGGGGCAGAGGGGTATAGGGTAGCGACACAGCGAAGATCATATTGGGTCGGACGCTCCAGTCCTTGGCGGCTTGATGAGTAACGTAGTCGAAGAGGTAGCCGTGCTCATTGACGAAAATGGCATTGAAGTTGCGCTCTATGCGCTCACGCAAGATGTCCAGCTCGGTATTCCACTCTTGCGGCCTTAGCTCTCGATAGAAAAGCAGAGCATTGTACCATAGAGCATTGAGCTCGACTAGATACCCCTCTCTCTGGATAACCGCCAACCCATTGAGCTTGGCGTCCATCCAGCTGATAGGGCGACCCTTGGCATAGACATAGAGTAGCCCTGTATCCTCTAGATGCATCTGACTATGCGTATTGCTCATATAGTACTGGACAAGGCGACTAATAAAAGCTCCATATAGCCTACGAGCCTCATCTCGCCCATAGACTCGGGCGAACTGCTGTACGCACCACACGGCCCACAGCCCTACATCGGGGTCGGAGAGATGGGTCAGCAGAGGCGAGGCATGCCTACCACTCATGAAGTCATCGAGGTCTGGGATCACCGTGTCCATGATGCGATAGTAACGCTCTGGAGCACCTGCGTATATCGAGCAGCCGGGAAGCGCCACAAATAAATCTCTAGCACGCACACCAAACCAAGGATAACCAGCCAGCAAGTAGCCGTCCTGCTCATTGGGGCGGTAGTAGAACTGCTGCGCCGAGCTAAGCAGACAGGAGCGGAAGTCTAGGCGAGGGATACGCACCTCAAGCTCCTTAGCGAACATCTCGGGGAGGAGTGCTGGATCCACCTCCTCTATCCCTGCGGAGAAATAGACGGGTTGATCCTTCTCTATGACACACTCGAAATAGCCGGGTACATACAGATCCTCGGTGTGCTCATAGCCTCGCTCACGTTCTTTGTGGTAGAGGATATTTTCATTCCAGTGTGGAGCATAATGAAACTCATTCTCTTTGGAGAGTTGCATACACAGCCTCGGGTATCCGGGGTATAGACAAATCGCCTGCCCATGGCGTAGCGCATGGAGCGTGCCGTCAATCTGCTCATTGCGATGTGTGAGCATCTTGACATCTCTGAAGGCCAAGAGTGGTGAGAAGCGCAAGCTCGTCTTACTGTGTGCCTCCAGCAGAGTAAACTTGAAGATGATGCGATGCTCATAGTGGCAAAGGAAGAACTCTCGCTTGAGAATTACCCCCCCCACTCGGTAGGTCGTAGAGGAAGCGACATCGACATTGTACTCTCTGATGTACTTGTGACCAAGAGGACTAAAGACGTCGCCTCGATACTCATGCACTGCTATATTGAAGGGCACGCCATGCTGCACAATGGATAAATCTAGCGAAGAGAGCAAAACGTGGTTGTTGGGGCTTAGCTCTGGTATTGGGATAACTAGTGCGCCATGATATTTGCGTGTATTGCAACCCACGATACTTGAGCAACAGTATGCCCCCATACGGTTTGTGCGGATATACTCCCTCTGCAGAGATTCGTCCAGATTAGACATCAAGCGTCTATCAAATTTTAGATAGCTCATAATCTGTGTTTGATCTAATAAGATACGCCAGAGGCCCTCGAGCGATTGATGGATCTGATGTTTCTTGAGCCTCTTAGCTTTATTTTCGTGCTAAGTTACGATTATTACTTGACAACTCCTATAATTCTTTTGACTGAAAATTAAACTTTATTACAAGGGGCTGCACCAAAATTCGCTCTTGACCCAATCAACCATCAAATCCTGCCAGAGCACATCAATCACATGGGTTATCTAAGCACCTGTGTCCTAATCTATTTTATCTATCGACTATGCTAGATACATCAGCACACATCAAGGCACGAAGAGCTAAGGTAGCAACTGGCGAAAGGCTATGTCTACATTACCCAATCCCTCCAGCCAACGAATACTATTGCTAGACAATGATGCAAGCAGACCTCGCTCATTCGCCTACATCTTCGTTAAATATTGCAAAAGAATTAGCTTCAAATTTGCATAAGGAATAGGCCATTTATAAAAGTCGTCGGAATACCTACCTTAAATTGAAGGACTAATTGGGTACAATCCGTGGACTAATTCGCCAAGATGCACCCACCAATCCTCAAGGATTAATGGGAAGAAATATCCCGAAACACACCACAAACGAATAAAAACCACTAAAGAACAGATACAAATATCTAGCTATAAACCAATTAAGAAAACCTCGTTTTAGGCGGTCGTTTTCGTTTATCTGGGAGCAGGAGCCAAAACGAGGTCGGACTCAATCTAGAGCCTCCTAGAGGGCAAATACGAGGTTCAATCTTTTTTTGCACTCAAGGAATGAAACAAGCTCAACCTTACCCCGAAATCGTAAAGAAAATACAAAAACCTACCCACCACCTTTAATTACCCTCACGACAACCTCAATAAATACTACCAACCATGCAGAGTACTTGTCCAATCTACCGTACATTTGTCAGCATGAAACTGTCTGCTGCTCTCAGCAGCCTAACCCAAACAAATCTATGATGAAGTATTATACCGAGCGCTATCAGCCTCTAACGCCAACCCAAATACTAGATCTCGAGCGCAATGGCTGCCGATGCAGCGATTGGTCACGTGTCCTAGTGAGCGATGGCTTCGAAACCAACCGCTGCCGTGATGTACATTTCTCAGGAGATGTCTGGCTCTCACGCCTAGACAGCCAGATCAAGCTTGCAGGAGGAGTCTGCAAACCCGCTGGCATCTACCACGCCCACCTACACAACTGTAGCATAGGCCCCAACGTCTTGATAGAGCGCATACATGAGTATATATCGGGGTACAACATAGGCGAGGGGGCCACGATCGTCAATGTAGATCGGCTCTTTGTCAGTGGCAAGACCAGCTTCGGCAATGGTCTTGGTGTGGAGGTGCTCAACGAAACTGGCGGACGAGAGGTTTGGATCTCGCACAATCTATCGGCACAAGTGGCCTATCTAATGGCATTCTATCGCCACGATACACAGCTTATTGAGAGGCTTAGACAGCTCTCACAGAGAGAAGCCGAGACACACACGAGCGATAGGGGTGAGGTAGGAGCGCATGCCCTAGTGCGCTGTGTACGCAACATAGAAAATGTCAATATCGGCGCATACGCCCATATCGAGGGAGCTTCTCATCTACGAGAGGGTACAGTCATCAGCACTAGAGAGGCTCCCGTACATATAGGCTACAATGTCAGCTGCATCAACTTCATCATTCTCTCCGGTAGCCGTATCCTAGACGGAGCTACGATCAGCAACTGCCTACTCGGTCAAGGTTCTAGACTTAGCCACCTCTTCTCAGCTCACGACTCGCTCTTTTTCGCCAACTGCCAAGGAGAGAACGGTGAGGCTTGCGCCGTCTTCGCAGGCCCCTACACCGTCAGTATGCACAAGTCTAGCCTGCTTATCGCTGGCTACTACTCCTTTCTGAACGCAGGCAGTGGCTCCAACCAAAGCAATCATCTCTACAAGCTCGGGCCGATACATCAGGGTATCGTGGAGCGAGGCTCCAAAACTACTAGCGACTCATATATTCTCTGGCCTTCACATATTGGGCCATTTACACTAGTGATGGGGCGACATGTAGATCACGTAGATAGCTCAGACTTCCCATTCTCTTACCTCATCGAGGACCACAACGAAACCTTTCTAGTCCCGGGCGTAAACCTACGAAGCGTAGGCACGATACGTGATGCCAAGAAATGGCCAGAGCGAGATCGGCGCACCGACAGCCACAAGCTAGATAATATCAACTTCAACCTGCTTAGCCCCTATACCGTAGGCAAGATGCTCAAGGCTCATCGACAACTCTCGGAGCTAAGCCAGCTACTAGGCAACACCGAAGACCATAAGATCGCTTACCGCAATATGCGCATCCGCCAGCGAGCTCTCGAGCGGGGCATCAGACTATACGGCATCGCCATCGTCAAGTTCCTCGGCAACTCTGTGATCCATCGACTGCGCAACTGCCCATGCAGGAGCGATGCAGAGGTGCGTGCGCACCTACTTCCCCAAAATGAGCGTGGCCTCGGTCGTTGGATAGACCTATGCGGTATGCTTGTCCCCCAGAGAGAAATAGAGCAAACGATAGAGGCCATCAAGGCAGGGCAGATCGCCAGCCTCGACGAGCTCAACGCCACACTATCTAGTCTACATCAAGAGTACTACGACCTTGAGTGGCCGTGGGCCTATCGGGAGATGCTTGAGTGGTTCGGCTTAGAGGCCGACAAGATTACTCGTGAGGATATTAGACGCATTGTAGACGAATGGGAGAGCAGTGTAGTAGAGCTTGATCAGATGCTCTACGAAGATGCGAAGAAGGAGTTTGCCATGAGTATCAAAGTAGGCTTTGGGCTAGCGGCAGGTGCAGATACCCGAGAAGCAGACTTCGAGTGCGTGCGAGGAGGATTCGACACCAATCCATTTGTCCTAAGCGTATTGGAGCACATCAAGACGAAACAAACCCTAGCAGACAGCATACGAGAGCGCCTCGGTGTATGACAGAGTTTTTGCTTCTCTCCAACCCTCATCGGTCGGGCCTCTGTGGTGTAATTGGCTAGAGTACGACTAACATTATTAATTAAACCGATAAATCCACCACCGAGTAACTAAATGTTTTGTATATTTGAACCGCAATTTTGAGCACTCGTACTCTTGACAGAGCTCGAATACCTAACCGAAATAAATAAAACGCAATGGCTAACAATAAAGCAAACCTAAAGGCAGAGGCTTTCGCCTCCGTAGTAGATGGCAGAGATGTTCGTCTGGTTTCTCTTGTCAATAAGCAAGGGGCAGAGGCACATTTCATCAATCAGGGAGCTAAACTGGTTTCTCTGGTAGTGCCAAGTAAACAAGGCTGGGTAGATGTGGTGATCGGGCATGACAGTACAGCCGACTACCTCTCTAGCGAAGAGGCTTATTTCGGAGCAATATGCGGTAGATATGCCAACCGCATCGCCCATGGCAAGTTTGCCATTGACGGCCAAGAGTATAGTCTAGCCATCAACAATGGGCCAAATGCACTGCATGGAGGGCTCAAGGGCTTCAACTCTGTCGTTTGGGACATCGTGGAGCAAGAGGCCAATCGTGTCGTGATGACCTACACCTCACCCGACGGCGAGGAGGGCTATCCCGGAGAGCTTGCCGTACAGGTGACCTACACGCTCACGGACGACAACGAGCTCTCGATCGACTACGAGGCTACGACCACCAAACCCACCGTACTCAACCTAACCAATCACGCCTACTTCAACCTCTCGGGCGACGGTGATGCTAGCGTACACGACCATACCCTAGAGATCAATGCCAAGGAGTATCTGCCCACCGACGACACGGCTATCCCATACGGCAAACCAGAGGCAGTCGAGGGGACGCCATTCGACTTCCGCACACCTCACCTCATCGGCGAGCGCATCGATACACCTATCGACCAGCTTACTTGGGCACGTGGCTACGACCATACCTTCATATTGGACAAGCCTCTAGGCAAGCTCGGCTTCGCAGCTCGCTGCTCTTCACCCAAGACTGGGGTAGTGATGGAGGTCTACACCGACCAACCGGGGGTACAGCTCTACACGGGCAACTGGATGAGTGGCAATATGCGAGGCAAACATGACGCTCGCTACCCAGCTCGTGCGGCTCTCTGTCTGGAAACACAGCATTACCCCGATAGCCCCAACCGCCCAGAGTATCCCTCAACCCGCCTCAACCCGGGAGAACGCTTCCGCTCGACAACTGTATTCGCGTTCTCTTGTAAAGGGTAAGGCTTATATAAGGAAGAGAAATATAAGATCAACAACTTTAATAGACTCAAACAAATGAATCAAGTAAAACAGCAGCAGAGCTACCTCATGCCGTTTATCATCATGGTGGTGCTCATGTCGCTGATTGGGTTGATTACGAACCTCAATCAGCAGTTCCAAGGGCCTATGCAAGCGGCCTATCTGATTAAGGGCGGTAGCATGACCACGACACTAACCAACATGCTCAACTTCTCGTTCTTCCTTGCCTATCTAGTGATGGGTCCTTTTACCAATCGCTACATTGACAAGAATGGCTACAAGAAGTCGCTCGTTTTCGGCCTATTCATCCTCATTGCAGCCTTCGGTCTGTACGAGCTGTCGGCCTATGTATTTGAGACATTCGACAAGCCTCACTTCGAAGGTGTAATCGCAGAGGCTAAGGCTGCAGGCGATGCTTTCGTTTACACTGGAGCAGTAGAGGTGCCTAAGGCATACTACGTATTCCTAGTGGCTGCATTCGTGGCTGGTACTGCTCTGACGTATCTGCAGGCTGTGGTGAATCCATATCTCGTGGCTTGCGACGTTAAGGGAACATCTGCTGTACAGCGCCAGAGCATCGCAGGAGCTGGTAACTCTCTGATGACGACCATTGGCCCTCTATTCGTAGCCTATGTGATCTTCCAGCAGAAGAGTGGTCTAGACATCAACATCACTTCTCTCTACGTCCCCATCCTCGCTCTGATCGCACTCGTGGCTCTGATCATCGTAGCCCTTGGCAAGATCCATCTGCCCAGTATCGCTAGCGCCGAGAAGAAGGAAGGCGAAGTACTTGAGAAGAGCGTTTGGAGCTTCTCTCACCTCGCCCTTGGTGTGGTAGCTATCTTCATGTATGTAGGTGTAGAGGTAGCCGTTGGTGCCAACATCACACTCTACGCCAAGGATAGCGGATTCGACGTATCTACTGCTGCTACGATGACCTCTCTCTACTGGGGTGGTCTGCTCGTAGGACGTCTACTTGGTAGCTTCCTTAGCAAGATCAGCGCCAATACACAGCTCGTGGTAACCTCTGCAGCTGCCGGGATCCTTGTGGCTGCTGGTATGGTGACGAATAACCCTTGGATTATGGTTGGTGCTGGACTCTTCCACTCAATCATGTGGCCTGCCATCTTCTCGCTCGCTATCGACAAGCTCGGCAAATACACCTCTGCTGGTACTGGAGCGCTGATGATGGGTGTAGTCGGTGGCGCTGTCCTACCTCTCGTACAGGCTGTAGCTGTAGACTTCATCGGTGGCTGGCAGTGGACTTGGGCGATCGTAGTAGTTGGCGAAATCTATCTGCTCTACTACGCTCTAGTAGGTTACAAGGTAAAGCAACTGCCTTAGTGCTCGATTGACCAAAAACAAATCAAGTAAGCTGGCGAATGGCTGAGTCGCTCAGCCATTCGCCAGCTTACTTTTCGATAAACCGCAAACAACTTAAAAGAACAATCAAATGGATACAGCAAAGATTAGAAGCAAATTCGCCGAGCTATATGGCGAGGCTGGCGTTCTCTACACCTCACCCGGTCGCATCAACCTAATCGGTGAACACACTGACTACAATGGTGCATTCGTATTCCCCGGTGCCGTAGACAAGGCTATGTATGCCGAGATTCGCCTCAATGGCACAGATAAGATTCGTGCATACGCCCTAGACCTAGGCGAGAGCGCAGAATTCGGTCTCGAGGAGTCTGATGCTCCCGAGCAGAGCTGGGCACGCTACGTCTTCGGTGTAGCGCGTGAGATTCAGAAGCGTGGACACAAGATCGGAGGCTTCGACACTGTATTTGCTGGGGATGTGCCTCTAGGAGCAGGTATGAGCTCGTCGGCAGCGCTAGAGAGCACGTTCGCTTTTGCGCTCAATGAGCTATTCAACCTTGGCATCGACAAGTTTGAGCTTGCTAAGATTGGTCAGGCTACCGAGCACAACTATGTAGGCGTGAAGTGCGGTATCATGGACCAGTTCGCCTCTGTCTTCGGCAAGGAAGGCCATCTCATTCGTCTAGACTGCAAGAGCCTTGAGTACGAATACTTCCCATTCAAGCCCGTTGGCTACCGTCTGCTACTTGTAGACTCTGTGGTCAAGCACGAGCTTGCCAGCTCTGCCTACAACAAGCGTCGTGAGAGCTGCGAGGCTGCTGTAGCCGCTATCGCCAAGCGTTACCCCGAGGTGAAGTTCCTGCGTGACGCCTCTATGGCTCAGCTTGACGAAGTGAAGGGCGAAATCTCTGCCGAAGACTACATGCGTTCGGAGTATGTGATCGGCGAAGTGCAGCGTGTACTAGACGTATGTGCTGCTCTAGAGCGTGGCGACTACGAAACGGTAGGACAGAAGATGTACGAAACGCACCACGGCATGAGCAAGCTCTACGAGGTAAGCTGTGAGGAGCTTGACTTCCTCAACGACCTTGCCAAGGAGATGGGCGTAACAGGCTCTCGTGTAATGGGTGGTGGCTTCGGTGGCTGTACGATCAACCTAGTCAAAGACGAGCTGTACGATAAGTTCAAAGCCGAGGCTAAGACTCGCTATATGGCCAAGTATGGCAGAGAGCCTAAGTTTTACGACGTAGTGATCTCCGACGGAGCACGTCGTCTAGGCTAGAATAGCCGAGGACTTATCCTCCATAGAGAGGCCACACATCAGGCTCAATCAATAGTGATTGAGCTTGGCGTGTGGCGCTCTCTTTTTGAGTTTGCACTTACTCTCCTACGAGCTTCTGCGATCGTCGTGGACTATCAGTCAGAGAGTAAGGCTTGGTTGATCGGAGAGTGGGCAGCTTGACCTGACTAACAAGTACATAAAGCGTCTACAGATGCACAAACAGACCAAGGTCATTTACTCGAGACAGTTCTTATTTTATGGATTTTATTACCTTTATAGCCTAAATTACTTAAGATAGATTATTGCAATAGATGACCAAATATAGAGGTATAGCGTCCATAGTTTTCTACATTATACTCCTAATTCTTTTCGTCGGAGCCACTTGGCTTACCCTAACGTATGGGGCAAGTCTAAGCCCCAGTCAGGCAACGAGCACAGCACCAGGCACACTGCCAGAGGCGTTTACCGTCTTCAGTGAGAGCGTTCAGCACCACATGAGCTCGACCATTGGCCTACTTCTGATGCAGATTTTGGTCATACTTATAGCGGCAAGAGGCATGGGCTGGCTCTTTCGCAAGATTCATCAACCTGCAGTAATCGGAGAGATTGTCGCAGGTATCCTGCTCGGCCCATCACTTCTAGGCAAGGTTTCTCCTGAGCTATTCAACTATATCTTCCCCTCTAGTAGCATCTCCAATATACAGTTGTTGAGCAATTTTGGGTTAATACTCTTTATGTTCGCTGTGGGCATGGAGCTACGCCTATCGGACATCAAGGAGCGACTCCGCTCTAGCCTCATCATCAGCCATGCTGGGATATTCCTACCCTTTGCTCTATCCTTTCCTCTAAGTCTATATATCTACCCGAAATACGCAGCCGAATACACCTCCTTCTTACCCTTTGCTCTCTTCGTTGGCATCGCAATGAGCATCACGGCTTTCCCCGTGCTAGCTCGCATTATACAGGAGAACAACCTACTACGCAAACCTCTCGGCAAGCTCTCTCTCTCCACTGCAGCCGCTAGTGATATCACAGCTTGGCTAATGCTGGCAGCGATTATCGCTATCAGCCAGAGCGGGAGTATGCTTAGCTCTGTCTACAATCTGGCATTCCTCATTCTCTATGTGCTGATTATGTTCGGGGTTATTCGTCCACTCTTCCGAATAGCAGGCAAGGTGTACGACAACACTGAAGTTATCGGACATACGCTAGTGGGGGTAATCTTTATCCTTCTGCTCCTATCGTCCTATGTGACGGAGCTCTTGAGCATGCATGCTCTCTTTGGAGCATTTATTCTTGGGCTTGTTATGCCAGAAGATCTATCGTTTCGTAAGATCATTACGGACAAGGTGGAAGACGTTTCTCTACTACTCTTCCTACCTCTCTTCTTCGTTTCGAGCGGACTACAGACAGAGCTGGGTCTGATTGATAGCCCAGAGATGTGGGTGATGCTAGCCGTATTCACGGCAATTGCGGTAGTGGGCAAAGTGCTTGGAACCTATGTTTCGGCTCGTGCTTGCGGAGAGAAACCCAAAGAAAGTCTATACCTCGGAGCCTTTATGAATACTCGTGGGCTCATGGAGCTGGTTGTACTCGCCATTGGGTACGAAATGGAGATCCTCCCTCCCTCTATATATGTCGTTTTGGTGTTGATGACGGTAATCACGACGGTAATGACGATGCCGATGGTTCACCTGATCAATAAGGTATATGAATGGCGCAAGCATCGAGGCAAAAAGCCACACGTCAAACACCCTGATCAGTACAGTGCACTGCTCTCTTTCGGGCGCCCACAGTCGGGAGCGACTCTGCTGCGCCTAACAGATCAGCTCCTGCGTCGAGGCGATAAGCATCCGCACGTTACGGCTCTGCACATCACGACCAACAAGAGCATTAACACCATTGATGCCGACAAGTATTTCCATGACAACTTCCTACCTCTGAGCCAAGAAGCCGAGAAACTCAACCAAATGGTTGCCCTAGACTATCAAGTAGCCGACAGTGTAGAGGAGGCAATCATTGACAAACTCAAGCAGGAGCGGTTTAACTTACTAATCGTTGGTGCTGGGATCCGACTCTCGGACGATGCCAACGACCGTGCAGCTATCTCGATGCGGGATAAACTTAGTCACCGCATTGGTTCTCTCTCTGTCGCTACAACCGAGCGACTACTCTCTATCCGCAACCTCGTGCGTGACAAGATGCAGTACTTCATAGACCATGCACCCTGTTCGGTAGCTATCCTATTGGGAAGAGATTACTCAATGCCCAAGCGAATACTCCTCTGCGTAGAGAGCGAAGCAGATATGCGCTTGCTCGCATACGCCCGCACCCTAGCAGAGAATAATCAAGCTTATCTTGATCTACACAGCTCCAACAAACAGACAAGTTGGGGCAATCTACACCAGAGTGAGCGCATCGTTTCTAGCGATCTCTGCGTCACCGATGCCTTGATGGAGGGCTACGACCTGCTCGTGGTCAGCCACGAAGAATGGATGCGTAGCTACGACAACGCCCCCGAAACACTTGCTTGCCTACCATCTACGCTCATTATGAGCCTAAAAAATGGGTACTCTCTAGATAAGTAATATAAATCTAACGATATATCTCAATTTAATTATGATGAGATTAACAGAACAAGATCCTTGGCTCAAGCCATACGAAGAACGAATTCAGAAGCGAAACGAGTTTACCCTAGCTCGAGAACGCTCCCTTACACAAGGTGGGCATATCAGCTTGGTGGACTTTGCCAGTGGTCATCTGCACTATGGACTACACCGAGATGACAAGGGCTGTTGGGTGCTAAGAGAATTCCTCCCGGGAGCCACCGAGATCTACCTCATAGGTTCTTTCAACGACTGGCAATGTATGCCGGTCTATCGGCTCAATCGCTTAGATGACTATGGAGATTGGGAGCTGAAGCTATCGGCCAGCACCCTCAAGCATGGAGATCACTATCGCCTATTCGTCATTTGGGGCTATGGTAGTGGAGAGCGTATCCCAGCTTGGGCTAGGCGCGTGGTGCAGGATCAGCAGACAGGGATCTTCAGTGCTCAAGTTTGGGCTCCCGAGGCAGAATATACTTTTGTACACACACGCCCTGTGGCTGACGACAAACCTCTGACGATCTATGAGTGCCATGTCGGTATGTCTAGTGAGGAGGGCAAAGTTGCCACTTACGACGAGTTTAGAGAAAATATACTGCCACGCATTGCAGCTCTGGGCTACAATGCAATACAGCTGATGGCAGTTCAGGAGCACCCCTACTATGGTTCATTTGGCTATCATGTATCCAACTTCTTCGCTCCTAGCAGTCGCTTCGGCACTCCAGAGGAGCTCAAGGCACTCATTGATGCAGCACATGGTTTGGGACTGCGTGTCATCATGGATCTTGTACATAGCCATGCCGTCAAGAATGAAGTAGAGGGGCTAGCACGCTACGACGGCTCTCGTACACTTTTCTTCCACGAAGGGCCACGAGGCGAACACCCTGCATGGGACTCGCTATGCTTCGACTACGGGCGCAATAGCGTGATCCATTTCCTACTATCGAACTGTAAGTACTGGCTCGAGGAGTTCAACTTCGACGGCTTCCGCTTCGATGGTGTATCCAGTATGCTGTACTACAACCATGGTCTAGGAGAGAGCTTCACTTCTTACGCCGACTACTTCAATGGTCATCAGGACGCCGACGCTATGGCTTACCTAGCCATTGCCAATAGGCTCATTCATCAGATCCGCCCCGATGCTATTACCATCGCCGAGGAGGTAAGCGGTATGCCCGGCTTGGCTGCTCCGTTTGAAGACGGAGGCTTTGGCTTCGATTATCGTCTAGCCATGAATATCCCTGACTTCTGGACACGCATCGCTCGCGACTATACAGACGAGCAGTGGAGCCCGGGGGAGATTTGGCACCAACTGACCAACCGCCGCAAGGACGAGCGTACGATCAGCTATGCGGAGAGCCACGACCAAGCACTCGTAGGGGACAAGACTCTTATTTTCCGCCTTGCAGACGCAGAGATGTATTGGCACATGGGGCGTATGCAGCGTAGCCTAGGTGTGGATCGTGCCGTAGCCCTACACAAGATGATTCGCCTAGCTACCGCAGGCACACTCAACGGTGGTTACCTCAACTTCATGGGCAATGAGTTTGGCCACCCAGAGTGGATCGACTTCCCAAGACAGGGTAATAACTGGTCCTATCACTACGCACGTAGACAGTGGAGCCTAGCGGATAACAAGGATCTACTCTATCACGATCTCGAGAGCTTCGACAGGGCCATGATTTCCTTGATTAGCCAGCAGCCCAACCTAGCTAATGAGCCTCTAGTAGAGCACTGGATTGGCGAAGAGGATCAGGTACTTTGCTTCAGCCGTGGAGATCTATTCTTCATTTTCAACTTCTCCCCTACTCAGTCGCATGCGGACTATGAGTTCCGCCTACCCCACGGCACTTACGAGATCGAGCTAGACACAGATGCGGTAGAGTTTGGAGGCTTTGGCAATAACGATGCTACAGTTAAGCATCAGGCCATCTGCGACGGCTCAACAGAGGACGAAAACTGCCTAATCCGCCTCTACTTACCGGCTCGCTCTGCCCTTGTGGTTAGGCGTAAACAATAATATACTTAGAGAGGAGCAACCTCCTCTATCAACCTCTAGACCCCACCAATGGAGTTCGTCAGTCGGCGCTCCGTTGGTGGGGTTCTCTATTTCTGTATGCCACTGACGGAGCATTCTGCGAAATTAGGGTATCAAGTAAAAGTTTATTTCTGAGTCGCTTAGTTATTTATTTGTACAGAATTGTATTATTTTTGTCGTATAAAGCAGACTATCCTAGCATCGGCTTGGGAAAAGATTTGCTATGAAGTTTCAATTTATAACGACTAAAGAGATGAGGCTATACACACTGCTAGCCCTGCTTTTGCTTCTGACTTATCACGGTTTTGCTCAAACAGGTATCATACAAGGACGTGTTTTCAACGACAAGAACAACGAACCTCTCGAGTTCGCTACGGTACAAGTACAGGGTACAACGCTCGGTACGACGACTTCTCTAGAGGGGACCTTCACGATTAAGGGCATCAAACCGGGCTTCTGCAAGGTGGTAGTCAGTATGATCGGCTTCGAAACCACAATCTCGGAGGAGCTACAAGTCATGGGCAACCAAACAACGTTTGTAGACATCATGGTTAGCGAAGCCTCCACGATGCTACGTGAGGTGTTCGTTCGTCCCAATCTACTACTTAGACCTACGGAGAGCCCTCTCTCCGTCCTCACACTCGGTGTCCAGCAGATCGAGAAGAGTGCTGGAGCCAACCGAGATGTCTCCAAGCTAGTGCAGACGCTACCCGGCGTAGGGGCGACGGCTCCCAATCGCAATGACCTCATCGTGCGTGGTGGGGGACCTGCGGAGAATGTTTTTTACCTCGATGGCATCGAGATCCCAGTGATCAATCACTTCGCTACTCAAGGCGCCTCGGGGGGCGTGGTCGGCATCATCAATCCCGACTTCGTGCGCGAGATCAGCTTCTACACGGGAGCTTTCCCAGCCAGCAGACCCAATACTCTGAGCTCGGTGATGGAGATCAAACAAAAAGACGGTAGCAAAGACAAGATACACACCAAAGTAGCCATAGGGGCATCGGACGCAGGAGTGACCCTAGACGGCCCTATCGGCAAAGACGCCTCCTTCATCGTGTCTGCTAGACAGTCCTATCTACAATGGCTGTTTAAGCTAATTGGGCTACCGTTCTTGCCGACCTACAATGACTTCCAAGCCAAATACAAATGGCGCATCAATGCTCACAACGAGATTACAGTCATTGGTCTAGGGGCTATCGACAAGATGCGCCTGAACAGAAATCTGGAGCAAACGGGGACAGAGGCACAGAAGTATCTACTGAGCTATCTGCCCGAATACAACCAATGGAACTATACTTTTGGGCTTGTCTACAAGCACTACGGCAAACGCTTCGTAGATAGCTGGATCCTAAGTCGCAATATGATGCGTAACGGCGGAGTGAAGCACAAGGATAACGACAAGTCTGCACCCAAAATATCGGACTATCAATCGGACGAAGCCGAGATCAAACTACGCTACGAGCGCAACTACACGACACTACCGTTTAAGCTCAATCTAGGGGCAGGCATCAAGTACAGTAGCTACATCAATGACGTCTATCGCCTAAAGTTTGCCTCGGGACGAGTTATACCTTTTGAGTATCGCAGCCATATAGATCTATTCTCCTACCAAGCCTTCGCACAAGCGTCGGATCAGTACCTAGACGATCGCCTCAAGGTGTCACTAGGGGTCAATATGGTCGGGAATACCTTTACCGCCAGTATGAGCAACCCGCTCAAGCAGATATCTCCTAGGCTCTCACTCTCGTATGCCTTCTCCGAAGATCTAGATATCAATGCCAATGTAGGTCGGTACGCCATGCCTCCCTCCTACACAACTATGGGATACAAAAACGCCGAGGGCATCTACGTCAATCGCAGTGATATGCTCAAGTACATTACCTCCAATCAGGCGATTGTGGGTATGGAGTACCACCCGGGCGACTTCCTTCGCTTCTCGGTAGAGGGCTTCTATAAGCAATATAGCCAATACCCAATCTCTTTGGCCGACGGCATTAGTCTAGCGAGCAAGGGTGTGGACTATGGGCAGGTAGGCGATGAGGCAGTTATTTCCACGGGTGAGGGCAGAGCCTATGGTATGGAGGCAGTGGCCAAGCTCATGAGCTGGCGCAACATTGACTTAACAGCCTCGTACACCCTCTTCTGGAGTGAGTTTACAGACAAGAAAGGCACCTATCGCCCCTCCTCTTGGGATACGAGGCATATCCTCAACCTCACCACAAGCTACAAGCTACCCAAAGGGTGGTATCTCTCGGCACGCTGGCGATATATCGGCGGAGCCCCCTACTCTCCCATTGATATGGAGCGATCCACCGACAAGGCCGCTTGGTCTATCACCAACCAAGCCTACACAGACTATGAGCGATTCAATACGTTGCGCCTAGATGATGCTCATCAGCTAGACGTGCGTCTGGACAAAGAGTTCTACTTCAAGCGCTGGATGCTCAACCTCTATGTTGATGTGCAGAATGCCTATCTAAGCAATACACCTTCGGAGCCTATATATACCAATCGGGATACTCAAGGACGTGTGATGGACGACCCCAATTCGCCCCAAACCAAACAGCTACTGCGCCCCTTGGTCTACTATAGCGGTACGATTCTACCCACGGTAGGCATTATGGTCAAGTTCTAAGACTCCTTGGGGGCCACGAGCATAGGGCCGATTGGGGTACAAACTTCATCGAAATTGTAAAATTTATCACATCTATCTCTCTGCTCTGCATCTCGATTGACAGGGCTATGTAGAGAAATCTATGGGAAGACTTTTTTGGATTGTAGGACTAATCGCCAGAGATTAGTCCTACAATCCAAAAAGATTGATGGGAAGAAAATACCAAAACCTAGCCCAGCATGTATCGGCCCAGCCCTCAAAAAGACTATACCTCTAAAAACAAGCTACTTACAAAAGCATCGTTTAAGGGGTTATCTACACCTCGATGGTAGCAGAGTGTCCCAATAGGGGTCGTGCCCGTGTAGAGCCTGCTAGGGGGCAAATACACGATTTGCCTTTTTTCGTCCAATAAATCTATCGAGTCATTCGGGCTACTCAAACGTAAGTGATAAGTGTAAAAATCTGAATACATCTATTTGCCTGCACGGCTCATCTTGGTGATTTGTCTAACTTTGTACCTAGAGCAAAATAAGACTACACTGCAAGTATGAAAGAAATGACCTACGCCGAGGCATCGCAGCGCCTAGAGGTAATTGTGCGTCGCATCGAGCACGAAAGCCCCGATGTAGACGAGCTAACTAAACTCGTGGCCGAGGCCGTGAAGCTAACAAAGTTCTGCCGAGAGAAACTCACCAAAGCAGACAAACAGCTAGCCGACCTAATGGCTCAGCTAGAAGATAATAACGAATAGGCCATGCAAGCGAGGTACGCTATCGTCGTAGCTGGCGGGCAAGGGCTACGCATGGGCACCGATATCCCCAAGCAGTTCCTCATACTAGGCGGGAGGCCTGTGCTGATGCACACGCTAGAGCAGTTCGCTGGGTGCGAGCAGATCACGCTAGCACTCCCCAAGGGACAGATCGACTACTGGCACGAGCTATGTCGCCAGCACGACTTTGGCCTCGAACATCGTATCTGCTTGGGCGGGGCTACGAGGTTCCACTCCGTACAGAATGCCCTACAAACGCTACAAGGCAAGTCGGGTTGCGTGGCCGTACACGACGGAGTGCGCCCTTTCATTCATAAGTCCGTGATCGATGCTTGCTTTGCCGAGGCCGAGCGCAGTGGCGCTGCTCTACCATATATTGCCGTCACCGACAGCCTCAGACAGCTTACAACGACTAGCTCCAAGGCCGTACCTCGAAGCGAATTTGTCGCCGTCCAGACCCCACAGGTCTTCGACCTAGGACGGCTCATTACGGCCTATCGTCAGGATTTCTCCCCCACCTTCACAGACGATGCCTCGGTCTACGAGACGGCTAGGCTAGGCGAGATCGCCCTAGTAGAGGGGAATGTGGAGAACATCAAAATAACTAGTCCGCAAGACCTTGCTACCGCCGAGTATATCCTAGGCAAACAGCTGTAACCCTCTGCCTACCCTATGGTGCAGATATTCGCAACACCCCTAACCTACCTGCCCGGCGTAGGGCCCAAACGTGCCGAGATACTGGCACGTGATCTAGAGCTGTACACCTATCTCGATCTGCTGCACTACTTCCCCTACAAATACATCGACCGCAGTCGCTTCTATAAGGTACGAGAGATCCGCCCAGATATGCCCTACATTCAGCTCAGAGGCTATATACGAGAGTGGAGAGATGTAGGCGAGGGACGCAAGAAGAGGCTCGTGGGTGTCTTCCACGACGATACTGGCTGGGTCGAGCTAACGTGGTTCAGAGGGCAGAGTACTATTGAGAAGATGTACACCCTAGGGCGAGAGTACATCATCTTCGGCAAACCTAGCTACTACAATGGGGTCTTCAGTATTCCTCACCCAGAGATCGACGACGTCAGCAAGGCCGATAGCATCTCGGGCGGACTAGTACCGATGTACAACACCAGCGAGAAAATGAAAAGCTCTGGGCTAAGCAATAGGCAGATGCGCCAGATGCTCTACACCCTACTCAAGGTGCTCGCCCCTCATCTAGAAGAAACGCTCCCCGATGCACTTGCCCGGAGAACTGGGCTTATGGCTTATCCAGATGCCATCATACAGATTCACTTCCCAGACTCTTCGGCTCAGCTAGAGCAAGCTAGACGCAGGCTCAAGTTCGAGGAGCTATTTTTCATACAGCTCAAGCTCCAGAGCATGAAGCTAGAGCGCAAAATGTACTACCAAGGCTTCGTCTTCGAGCACGTAGGGATCTACTTCAATGCTCTCTATCGGGATCATCTGCCTTTTGACCTCACCGGAGCGCAGAAGCGTGTCCTTAGAGAAATCAGACAAGACACCCTTGCAGGCAAACAGATGAACCGCCTTGTGCAGGGTGATGTAGGGAGCGGAAAAACTCTAGTAGCCTTGCTCTCGATGCTGCTAGCCGTAGACAACGGCTATCAGGCCTGTTTGATGGCACCCACCGAGATACTCGCTCGCCAGCACGCAGTATCTCTGAGCGAACTGCTCCGACCTCTAGGTCTAGAGGTCGGGCTACTCATCGGCAGCACAATCAAGAGGCAGCGCACAGAGCTCCTGCCTAGGCTCTCTAGCGGAGAGCTCAAACTGGTGGTCGGTACCCACGCTCTGCTGGAGGAGGGTGTTCAGTTCGATAGGCTAGGCATGGCTGTCATCGACGAGCAGCATCGCTTCGGTGTCGCACAGCGCTCACGCCTATGGACTAAGAACGAGGGCGTCCTACCCCATATCCTCATCATGAGCGCAACACCTATCCCACGCACTCTAGCCATGACCCTCTACGGAGATCTAGATATATCCGTGATCGACGAGCTACCACCGGGGCGCAAGCCTATCCAAACCCAGCATCACTACGACAATCAGATGTACCCAGTATTCAGCTTCCTAAGGGAGCAAATCAACCTAGGGAGGCAGGCGTATGTAGTGTATCCAATGATTGAGGAAAACGAGCAAGCAGACCTCAAGGCCCTAGAGACTGGTCTGGAGCGATACAAGGAGATTTTCCCCGAGTTTAAACTGGAGATGGTGCATGGTAAGATGAAGGCAAAAGAAAAAGACGAGCGTATGCAACGCTTCGTCTCGGGCGAGGCTCAGATCTTGCTAGCCACTACTGTGATCGAGGTGGGGGTGAACGTGCCCAATGCCTCGGTAATGATCATCGAGGGAGCCGACCGCTTCGGTCTATCACAGCTGCATCAGCTACGTGGACGTGTAGGGCGTGGGGCAGAGCAGAGCTACTGTCTGCTGATCACTGGCTTCCAGATAGGAGCCGATGCACGCAGACGCATTGAGATCATGGTAGAGAGCAACGACGGCTTCGTCATCGCAGAAGAAGATATGCGCCTCAGGGGCTTCGGCGAGCTAGAGGGGACACGCCAGAGTGGCAAGCAGCTTAGCCTACGCATCGCAAACCCTGCAAGAGATGGAGCACTCGTGCAGTATGCACGCAACCTAGCCGAGCATATTCTGAGCCAAGACCCCACACTCGAGAAAGCAGAGCATCAGCAGCTAGCAGCACGCCTAAAAGAAATCTATAATCGCCCTGACAACTGGGGCGTCATCTCATAGCTTCGATAGTACTACCAGCGTATGGGGTCGTAGCCGTGGCTAACCAAATATGCATTGGCTTGGCTAAAATGTTTGCAGCCAAAGAAGCGTGTCTGCGACAGAGGCGACGGATGTGCCGACTCTAAAACGAGGTGTTTGCTCCGATCTATCCCAGCTCCCTTGCGACGGGCATAGGCTCCCCAAAGAAGAAAGACTAGATGCTCCCGCTCACGTGAGAGGCGTTCTATCACAGCATCGGTAAAGCTCTCCCAGCCTAAGCCTTGGTGCGAGCCAGCCTGCCCCGCACGTACCGTCAAGATACTATTGAGCAGAAGCACTCCTTGCTGCACCCACGGCATCAAATGTCCGTCATCAATCACAGAGGGCAAGCCTGTATCCTCTAGGATCTCTCTCTTAATGTTGCGCAAACTAGGCGGAATCTGTACACCCCTAGGTACAGAGAACGATAAGCCCTCGGCCTGCCCCGGGCCATGGTAGGGGTCTTGCCCCAGAATAACAAGCCTTACCCGATCCACAGGACAGAGATCCAAAGCCCGAAAGATGAATTTGCCTTCTGGATAGATGGGCGGATTACCCAAGAGGTATTCACGGCGTACGGCTGCACTCAGGTGTGCGAAATAAGATTTCTCAAACTCGTCGGCTAGAAGTGCGTGCCAGCTTGGCTCTATTTTGACTTGCATACGTTATTTATTGGCTAAATTTGTTACCAAAGATATAGAAAATGACTAAGACGATACGACGCTATACGAGCCTACTTACCCTCGCCCTACTCCATATATGTAGTGGCATCGCCCAAACGACCAATCCGCTCGACGTTATCCTAGAGGCAGAGGCAGCCTCGGGGGGGAGAATAGGGCTAGAGGTAATCCGCTGCCGAGATTGGCAGTCGGTCTATTGCCACAGAGAAGACGAGCGCATGACGCCCGCCTCACTAGTCAAGATACTCTCCACTGGAGCAGCCCTACAGCAGCGAGGGGGGGCATACAGATTTGCCACTCCTATATACACCAAGGGGCGCATAGAGCAGGGGACGCTCCATGGGGACCTTATCGTACATGGTATGGGAGATCCCTCCATCGGCTCACAGTACCTCCCCCAAGATAGCCTGCGCCTAGGGCTAGAGCTAGCAGATGCCCTAGGGAGAGCAGGCGTGCAGCGCATCACCGGTCGGCTCATCATCGATGCTTGGCAAGCAGAGCTGGGGGTACACCCTAGCTGGATGCTCGAGGATATTGGGGCTGCATACGGCGCTGGGCTCTATGGGCTCAACTATGCAGACAATGCTCTAGATCTATATGTAGGAGTAGTGCGTGGCAAACGCAAGGCGACAAGTGTGAAGATACTAGACTGGGATAGGGATAGCAGCATACAGTGGCGCAACGAGCTACGCACGGGCAAGAGAAATACAGCGATGATACTGCTCACGCCAACCCAAGCACAAGCAAGGATAACGGGCTTGATACCACGAAGCACAGACAGACTTAACCTAAGGCCTGCCAACCCCGACCCTGCGACCTACGCAGGGCAAAAGCTCATGCGCCTGCTCCAAGAGCATGGCATCAGTATCAACAAGCCTCTACAAGTGAGCTACAAACCTAGACCAGCTAGAGGTACGCTGCTACACACTTACTACTCCCAGCCGCTCGACACACTGGCACGCATTACCAATCACCGTAGCCACAACTTATTTGCCGAGGCTATCGCCTCCTTACTCAAGCACGATGGCGCCGACATGAGCCGCGGCGAGGCTCTTACCAAGTACTGGCGTGACAAGCTCTCCCTTGCGAGCAACAGCATTAGCCTAGCGGACGGCTCCGGGCTCAGCCGACTCAACCAGATCACCCCCGCCACCCTATCGCTCACACTAGTGGATTTGATGGGAGGCTTACGACCTCACGACGGGGCTCTAGTAGAGAGCCTGCCACAGCTGGGCCTAGACGGCACGGTACGCAGCCTTATGGGTGCAGAAGAGGTGACGGCCTACTTAAAAAGTGGGTCTATGCGTGGTGTGCAGTGCTACGCTGGCTACGTAGAGCACGAGGGTGAATGGTATATATTGGTCTATATGGCCAATGGCTTCGCTACAAATAGAGAAGCCAGAGAAACGCTTAGACAGTTTCTTCGTCTTGCGTTTCCTCAACCTCGGTCGTAAAGAAAGAGAAATTGACAGAGCCGTACTCTCTGTGCTGTAGGAAGTGCGGATGTTGGTCGAACCGATAGTTCTGCGGGTGCTCAACGACGATCAAGGCGTTGGGTTTGAGTCTTCCTGAGGCAAGGATCAGGTCTGGTAATTCGGCAATCTCTGTGAGCTTATAGGGAGGATCAGCAAAGACAAAGTCAAACTCAGGGAGCGACTGCTCGTATCTTAGATAGCGAAACGCATCAGTCTGCAAGACACGTAGTGTATCCTCCTCCTTGAGGTCACGAGCTAGGCTACGAATGAAGCCAGCATGCTCACGTCTCTGCTCCACTGCCACCACTCGTTTACAGCCACGAGAGATCAACTCAACCGAAATACTGCCCGTACCTGCAAACAAATCTAGGGCGATGGCATCTTCAAAATCAATGAGATGTGCCAGCACATTGAATAAATTTTCCTTGGCAAAGTCTGTCGTCGGGCGAGCATTAAAGCTCTTGGGGACATCGAAGCGTCTTCGCTTGTATTTACCTCCTATGATGCGCATATCCTTGAGTTATGGCTGATGGGCATTGTCCGCAACAATGCTCCGAGTGTGTATGGTTATCTGAGAGAGATAGAGGTAAAGCTCCTCCCGTAGTTGCTCAAGCAGAGCAAGTGATCTAGCACAAGACTCCTCGCACTCATCTAGGCTGTAACAGAGCGATAGGCCATCGCTCTCCCCTTGTAGCGCAAGCGAACGCCACAGAGCCAAGATGTAGTAGTTCATCTCACCGAGCATAGCTTGCGGATCACTTGGGCGAACAAATCTGTACTGATTGGCAAAGTGCACCTCCCCCTGCTTAATGAGGAAGCAGTCTATCCCCTCTTGGTGCAAGCTGACGCACAGCTCCGCTTGAATGGACTGCCGTGACTGACGCTTACGTGAGGCGAGCCAAGGCATGTATTCGGGGATCATTCTTAGGCGCAAGTGGGTGCGTTGCAGAAACTGATACATCGGCTGCGACCATGCCAGCCCTTGTAGCTTGCCCTCGTCTTCGAGGGGATAGGCAAGAGCTTGCCACTGTATCTCCTCATCTGCTGAGAGAGGCGATACAGCTTGTAGCCATAGGGCCAACTCCTCAGCCTCGTAATGCTCATGCGGGATCAAGATAATCTGCTGAGGCTGATAGTAGACTTCAACGCTGTGATAGGGGAAACAGAGAATTTCGTTCTGGAAAAATAAATCCTGCATCGCCTCCCACCACGACCCATAGCCTGTCCCCATAGGCAAGAAACCACAAGCTACTGGCTCACGCTCCTGCTTTATTGACCATAGAGCAAAAGCAAGTCCACCCGACATTAGTCGGATGGACATACTCATTTCTTCGGACTGGCTAGAGCTAACTAGCACTGTCGTATGTGGTTGTACTGAGAGCATTATTCCCAGTTACCAGTCATCTTCACCTCTGTTAGTGAACCGATACGCAGACCGGGATAACCCTTAGCCTTCTCCTTAGCCATACGTTCCTTGTCCTTCAGACGGCTCTTATCTTGGTCAGAGAGATAGTCCTCAAATGGCACTCTGGCCTCGAATACTGGGACCAAAATAGTATCTAGACCAATAATCTGGCTAATGAAAGCGGTGTCTACCTGAATACGAGCAGAACCAACTGGCAGGTCGTACAGTCTAGTAACATCGGTACCATCTTTGACAAGAGAGTCCTTAGCCGAAACCCAAATAGTATCACGACGAATAAGACCCTTGGCGGCGGCATCCGACTCTGTAAGCCCCTGCTCACGCATAGCATCAGTATAGTCGCCTTCGGCCATTACATAGAAGAGCTTGCCTGAGTCAAGGAAGGCAACGAGCTCGTCTGCTGTTGCAAATCGATGGTGTACATCCTCGAAAGCGTCCTGATAGTTAGCAATCTTCTTAAGTCTTTTCTGTAGCACTTCCTCGCGCTGCTGTTGGATTTTGTCGAATTGTACGGGTGTATAGACGCTCATAAACGTCAAGTAACCTAAGGCTATAACAGCCGCAAGCACCAGTACCTTGATAATTTTGTCCATCGTACTATATGTATTTGTTTGTAGTTGCCACTTCTTTAACTCGTGCCAAAATTAGAAACTATTCTGCTAAAAGACTAATTTCACAAACACAAAGATACAATATTGTCAATGATGTACAATCTTATAGAGCAACAAATACTCCAAAAGTTGGGCCTCTCCCCGACCTCGGGACAGGAAGAAGCTATCGCCAGTTGTGCAGCCTTCCTTGCGAATCCTGCGCCATACAGCATTTTCCTACTCAAAGGCTACGCCGGCACGGGTAAAACATTCCTACTTAACGCCATCGCATCTGCGGCCGAAGAAGCAGGGATGCAAGTGGAGCTGATGGCCACCACCGGGCGTGCCGCTAAGGTGCTGGAGCAAGCCACTGGGCGCATCACGACGACAATACACCGACGTATATACCGGTCCACGGCTGCCTCGATAGAGGAGGGCGGCGGATACAAACTTGCCAGCCACAAGGGCGCAAGCACACTATTTATCGTAGACGAAGCATCTATGATCTCGGGAGCTGCAAACGAACCAACACCGTTTGGCTCGGGCAATCTACTTGACGACCTACTTGCCTACGTTGCCGAAGCAGATGGGTGCAAGTTGATTTTAGTCGGCGACACAGCTCAGCTCCCTCCCGTAGGTAGCGAGCTGAGCGATGCGCTTAATGCGACACAGCTCGAGAGGCAGTATGGCGTCAAGATCTATGAGGCAGAGCTAACGGAGGTGGTTCGGCAAGCGGAGAGCTCGGGCATACTCGGGCTTGCCACTTATCTAAGGCAGCTTCTCGCCTCTCACGCCTCTACTCCTAGTGGCGAGAGCATTCAGCTCAAACTCGACATCAGTGCCTATCACGATGTAGAAGTCATCACGGGGGTAGAGCTAGTCGATACGCTAGATGGAGCATATCGCAGATACGGGCGCGAGGAATGCCTTGTGATCGCCCCCTCCAACAAGCGAGCTCTAACCTTCAACCTTGGCATCAGAGCCCAAGTACTCGACTACGACGAAGAGGTCGTGCGAGGAGAAGGGCTGATCGTCGCACGCAACAATTACCACTATACTAAACGTCGGGACCGCTCGGACTTCATCGCCAATGGAGAACTCATCGAGCTTAGACGCCTCCATCGCCAAACAGAGCTATATGGCCTCCGATTTGCCGATGCCACCATCTATCTCCCAGACAGAGAGGACGAACTGGAAGTCAAGCTTCTACTTACGGGGCTTGCCGACGAGCAGGCGCAACGCACCCACCAGCAGCGCACCGCACTCTACCAAGCCCTACTAGAGGACTACAGCCACCACAGCTCCGTAATGGATCTACGCCGAGCGATCCGACAAGATCCCTATTGGGGCGCTCTAGAGGTTAAGTACGGCTATGCCGTGACGGCCCACAAAGCCCAAGGCGGTCAGTGGCCTTGTGTTTTCATCGACCTTGGGCTAATGAAGCTACTCCCCACAGACCTCAATATGATCCGTTGGCTCTACACAGCGATTACCCGTGCCACAGAGCAGGTTTATCTGGTCAATCCACCAGAGGAGTTCATCGTTAGCTAAAGCATAACTAGCGGTCATAAACCCAGATGAGCAGCCTCGGCCCCTCCCAAGAGCCAAGTATTTCTTCCCAAACAAACGATAATTTTGGAGTATATTTGCGCATCAAATTAGGCTGAAGATGTGCCACTTACTTTATTCAGAATTTTAGACTAACCAACTATGGCTAAAAAGCGTGTCCTTGTAGACCTAGAGCGACTTAAATATCCCAACTCCGGGCTTGGCTTCTTCTGTCACTGCCTCCACAGAGGGATACTGGAAGCAAAGCAAGAGCTAACTATACACTTCTACAAAGAGCTTGAGAGAGGCGACAGTACTGTAGACAAGGTTGCCTTCAGAGGTTGGCATCGCCTATTCAACCCCACACCTGTATTCTACAATGTGCTGCACGTAACGCACCAACTACAAAAGTATTTTCGCAACACGCCTCATCAAGGCAAGCGGGTGCTCACGCTACACGACCTCAACTTCCTATTCGAGCCTCTCACACCAAGACGCTACGCCCGTGTACTACGCCGAGTGCGACGCAACATCGAGCTTGCTGATATAATTGTCTGTATCTCGGAATTTGTACGTCAGAACCTATTCGACAATCTACACCTCTTCAAACTCAAACAAGGAGTAGAGATTGAAGTCATACACAATGGGCTCATCTTCAGTGACGAGATAGACTCCTTCCCCAGCTCTCTTCACCTAGAGCCCACAGACAAATTTCTACTCAACATAGGTACTCTCCACCCCAAAAAACAGCAGATGCGGCTCGTTGAGATGCTCCAATTCCTACCCAATAGCTACCATTTGGTTTTGGTCAGCTCCGATGGCGAGGAGGAGTATCGAGACTTAGTCCTCTCGCAGATCAAAACTCTTGGTCTAGAGCAGCGGGTACATATCGTTAGCAATATCAGCAACCTAGAGAAACAAACACTACTGGCACACTGCTCGGCATACGTCCACCCGTCTATCGCCGAGGGATTCGGTATTCCTCCAATTGAGGCTATGAGCTTTGGGCGCCCAACGTTCCTATCTACCCATACGAGCCTCCCAGAGATTGGGGGCGCAGAAGCCTACTACTTCGGAGAGCTTGAGGCCCAAGCAATGGCTACAACTCTCCTAGAGGGGCTGGAGCAATATGCCAATGACCCAGACAAGCCCAAGAGGCTCAAAGCTTGGGCGCATCGATACGATTACAAGACCATGGCTACGGCATATCTAAGTCTATACAAGAAGCTAGCAGGCATCAAGGCATAAGGTATGCACTATAAATCTGATCACAACCCTAACCCCTACCGCAACCTCCGCTATATAGGCATACAAACCTTGGGGATCCTCGCTATTCTGATTGCCGTACTAATGGGCAATACAGAGATCAAAGCTCTAGAAGCCCCCAAAGAGCAACTATGGATTGTATATACCCTTTGGTGGATAACGGCTCTGGCAGGATATGCTGCTAGTTTCTTCGCCGAGCTTCGTAGCTACTTACGGGAGTTTAGACCCAAATATATCCCCAAGATTATCTTGGTAGTCGGTGCTATCAGCTGGAGCTATAGTATATGGTGGACGGAGAATGCCGAGATTGTGTACCTCACCGTTTGTACAGGGCTTTTGCTCTGGCGAAGGCGGTTTACCCTAAGCAATATCGGTGTCGTACACTGGGCTTGCATCATCTATGTGCTTACCACTGCCATAGGTGCGCTTTGGAGCGAATATCCAGAGCGAGGAGCACACTTCACGGAGAAGCAATTGATGCTTATCTTACTCCCTCTTTCGGCGGGTATTCTCTCACTGAGTAAGGAGCAAGTCCTCAGGATCTCTTGGGTCATACTACGTCTAAGCCTATCGGTGCTAGTATTACAGATTCTCGTCTACCTATACCTCGTCACTGTTTATTCGGGCGGGGTACTTGACGGGCTTACCATCAACAAATTCTATCTAAAAGCTTTCCCTCATACGACGATTTACAACATCTTGATGCCTTGGGCCCACATGGAGCATCCGTCCTATCACTTACTCTTCTTCAGCGCACCTTGGGCAAGCATCATCGCCCTATCGTCAAGCCTACGTAGGAACTTACGTTTGGAACTCGGGCTGTATTATCTATTTCTCATCATTTTCACCTTCATCACTCAGGCCAGATATGGCTTCTGGGTTATTGGGCTACTACCGTTATTGGCACTCTCGAGTTACATCAAAGGCATACGCTCCTCGACCAAGCTGCGCTATATGCTTGGAGTAATAGTTGCAACTATATTGATCGGCACCATTTATTATCTCTATCAGCACAATGTTTTCAGCGATGGACCTCGCCTTGAGATGTTCGTCTATGCGATAGAGCACATCAAGCGCTATGGTATATTTGGAGCTGGCTCTGGCACAGACTATACCCTGATTATGGAACGCTTTGGGCATCCTCATAGCCACAATTCTTTCCTTTCTGTCGCCCTAGACACTGGCATCATTGGGGTAGTAGCGATGCTTGCTCTAGTATGCTCTACGATTTATGCTGCTGTGAAGTACCATAATCGAGCAATCCTCTACTGGATGTTACTGCTGCTGCCGATGATGCTCATCGACTCTCCTTTCTATGTCTATCAGGTTATCCCTCCGATGGCGCTATACTTCCTGCTACTAGGTGGCAACCACTTGGCGGACTCAGGCAAGGAGACTGGCAAATCACCCGTGGTATCACCCCCTATTCAATAAAAAATGGCTCAACAAGCTCCTATTGGCGTATTCGACTCTGGCTACGGAGGGCTAACGATCCTCTCTTCCATACGTAAGCTCTTACCCCAGTACGACTATATCTATCTCGGCGACAATGCACGATCACCCTATGGTACTCGCTCATTCGACGTAATCAAAGACTTCACACTTCAGGCAGTGAGGTTCCTCTTTGAGCAGGGCTGCCCGCTAGTTATCCTAGCGTGCAACACAGCCTCGGCCAAAGCTCTGCGTGAGATACAGCAACGCTATCTACCGACCTGCGAAGATCCGACACGTCGCGTGCTAGGCGTCATACGTCCCACAGTGGAAGCACTAGAAGCCACCAGTCAAAGTGGGCACATCGGCATACTCGCCACACCCGGCACAGTATCGGCACATTCCTATCTACTCGAGGTACAGAAGCTCCTACCCCACCTATCTATCTACGAACATGCCTGCCCAATGTGGGTGCCGCTTGTAGAGAATGGGGAGAGCCAATCGGAGGGTGCGGACTACTTCGTCAAGAGAGAGATTGATGCCGTCATGCAACATCATCCCGAGATCGACGCCCTAGTCTTGGCTTGTACTCACTACCCTCTGCTCCGTCCCAAGATAGAGCACTACCTCCCCGAGGGAGTTCAGCTCATCGCACAGGGCGAACTGGTCGCCTCCTCGCTACAAGACTACCTACATAGGCACCCCGAGATGGAAGTTCGCCTAAGCACAGGTGGAGGCATCGAGTACTTGACTACGGAGTGTGCCGATAGATTTGGTAACTTAGCCTCTATCTTCATCTCCGAGGAGGTCAAGGCACGCAGAATCAAAATTGACTAAAACTATGAAAACGAGCCTCTCCTCCCTACTCTATCTCCTGCTTTTGCTATCAGTTTGGGATCATCTAGAGGGATCTAATACTCCTCTGAGGCAAGACGAGCTATCCCAGCAATATCATATTATGACTAAGAAGGTAGCTCCTCGAATACGAGTAGGTGCCGAACGTATGGAGCTACTCCTGCCAAAGCTCAAAGGCAAGCGTGTTGCCCTCATGGCCAATCAGTCCTCTATCGTAGGAGCGGGGAGGACGCATCTGCTAGATACACTCATCGCCAGTAAGGTGCGAGTAAAAAAGATTTTTGTGCCAGAGCATGGATTTCGTGGGACAGTAGATGCAGGCAAGTATGTACGTAATGGTAGAGATGTCAAAACGGGGGTACCAATCGTCAGTTTGTATGGTCGTCAGAAACGACCAACCCCCAAAATGCTACAAGATGTTGATGTAATCGTATTCGACTTACAAGATGTCGGTGCTCGATTCTATACCTATATCAGCTCGATGCACTACCTCATGGAGGCTGCGGCAGAGGAGCAGAAGCGCCTCATCATCTGTGACCGACCGAACCCAAACGACTATATAGATGGACCTATCCTAGAGGCCGACTGTAAGTCCTTCATTGGTATGCACTCTATCCCCATAATGCACGGCATGACGGTGGGCGAATTGGCGCAGATGATCAACGGGGAGAGGTGGCTCAGAGGAGGCAACATCTGCTCACTTGATATCATCTCAATAGACGGCTGGCAACATGGAGAGCCGTACACACTCCCCGTTCGCCCTAGCCCCAACCTACCAGATGCTCGCTCGATAGAGTTATATCCGTCACTATGCTTCTTCGAGGCAACAATACTAAGTGTAGGTAGAGGCACAGAGCAGCCCTTCAGGATATTGGGCTATCCACACAAAGGTTACGGAGCCTTTACTTTTACGCCGAGAGTAACGCACGGAGCAGACAGCAACCCTAAGCACAAAGATCAAGTCTGCTACGGCATAGATCTCACCGACGAAGATCACCCCAAGCGACAGCTATCCCTCAAGTGGCTGATTCACTACTATAACCTTGCCAAGCAACATGGGCACAAGCTAATTGATCGTCCACGCACGTTTGAGCTGATTGCGGGCAATAAGCAGCTAGCCCAACAACTAGAGTCGGGGCTAAGCGAAGCCGAAATCCGAGAAAGCTGGCGGCAGGGACTAGAACTCTTCAAGCGAAAACGCAAGCAATATCTTCTCTATCCTGACTATCCTAGTGAGAGTCATTAGCCAGATCCAGCAACTCTGCACAATAGCAAACGGTATTAGACCGAGAGTTAGTTCGAGTAAGGCATAGGGCTATCTCACGGATTTCGAGGCATGAGGCGGTGTGTCCTACGCAAGCAGCTGTGTTACTTGCAACATTTGCTCCGCACAGACTTCGCTGGCTTCAATCTTAGCACCTTGCATTTTGACATTCTAGAACACCTAAAGGAGGGGGCTGCAAGCAAAAGTGATTTTGCCACAGCCCCCTTAGTTTTGTATTTAGATACCAAAGCTATACAGTCACATACTATTCTTTGGCACTGGATCCGCTACTTGATTAGATAGCGGTAAATGTCGTTTCCGTTGGCATAAAGCATCAGCAGGATCAGCAGTACCATACCCACAGTTTGGATATACATCATCACCTTATCACTGAGCTTACGCCGTGTGATCATCTCCAGCAAGATGAAGACAATATGCCCTCCGTCTAGAGCAGGAATAGGCAGTAGGTTCATAACCGCAAGGATAATTGAGAGGAAAGCTGTTACGCTCCAGAAGGCTAACCAATCGAAGCCAGAGGGGAATAGCTTAGCCATTGTGCCTAGGCCTCCCATGGACTTGGCGCCTTCCTTAGTAAAGACATATCTGAGGCTGCTTACATAGCCTCCAATAGTCGTGGTAGCGCGACGAATACCAGCCGGAACTGCCTCGAAGACGCCATAGCTAATCTGCTCAACGGGGTAGAGCTCCTGCATAGGACGAATGACCACACCAATCTGCCCAACCGTATCTACGGCCACTTGATAGCAAACGGCTCGGCTATCACTCTCTGTGTCGAAGGCCTTTGTCCCTAGTTTGGCCTGCCCCACTGGGATCGCCATAATCTCTACTGTCGTGCCTTTGGCTGCTTGTAGAGCTGAGATAACAGCCTCGATGTCGGGTGTTGCTTGCCCATTGATTGCAATGATATTATCCCCCTTATGCAGGCCCGTGGCAAGTGTTTCGTCACGTACTACGCTATCTACGACGAAGGGGACACGTGGAGTTGCGAAGCTCTGCTCTGCGGCCAGCATACGCTCAACGAAATCGTTGGGCATAGCGATGGTGATCGTATCCTTGTGGTCACGGAGCACCTTAATCTCCTTGGCATTGATAAGTTTGCCAGTAAACTGAGTACTCAAGGCATTGAGATGCCCTACCCCATCAGCCTCGAGAATGATGTCCCCATCTCTGAAGCCTACTTGCTGAGCAACCTCGGAAAACTTCCAACCAGACTCCACCGACTTACTATCAAGGTGCTTGTCTCCCCATGTGAAAGCAATCCCTATATAGATAATCATCGCCAAGATGACGTTGAAGATAATACCACCAGCCATGATTAGGAGGCGCTGCCAAGCTTTCTTGCTCCTAAACTCATCGGGCTTAGGGGCACTCTTGAGTCCCTCGCTATCCATAGACTCGTCCACCATACCAGCTATTTGGCAGTAGCCACCGAGGGGGAGCCAACCCAAACCGTAGACCGTGCCGCTGCGCTTGGATTTATATTTGAAAAGCGAAAACCACGGGTTGAAAAACAGATAAAACTTCTCGACCCTTGCTCCAAACAGACGAGCCATGGCGAAGTGACCTAGCTCATGTATGAACACAAGGATAGAGAGCGATGCAATTAATTGTAGGATATTCATATCAATTTGTTTGTTATTTATTCATTTCGAAGCCTAGCACTGATGGGCCTTAACCCACTCCCAGCTGAGGCGACGTACCTCGGCATCGGTCTGCTCAAGGATATCGAGATCTATTTCCCCGACGTGCACCCGCCCATCAAGCATCTGGGCGATCAGACGGCTCATATCGGTGAAGCTGATTTGCTCGCAAAGGAAGGCTGCTACCGCAACCTCATTGGCAGCATTGAGTACACAAGGGGCATTGCCAGCAAGCTCAACGGCTCGATATGCAAGGGCTAGATTGGGGAAACGCTCGGTATCTGGGAGCTCAAATGTGAAGCCTTGGCTAAGGAAATCGTATCGAGGATAGTCATTCGGGATACGGCGAGTAAGGCCTAGCGCATAGCTGATAGGCAGACGCATATCGGGAATACCAAGCTGAGCCTTAACCACACCATCACGAAACTGTACCATCGAATGAATAATGCTCTGCGGGTGAACCAACACATCTATCTCGCCCGGATCGCAATCGAAGAGCCACTTAGCCTCCATCATCTCAAATCCTTTGTTCATCAGCGAAGCCGAGTCGATCGTCACCTTAGCCCCCATAACCCAATTCGGGTGCTTGAGAGCCTGATCTACCCGCACATGCTCTAGATCCTCCCGAGCATAAGTACGGAAGGGGCCGCCAGAAGCCGTAAGGATAAGGCGTTCAAATCTCTCTTCTTCCCCTATAAGACACTGATAGATCGCCGAATGTTCGCTATCCACAGGGATAATACGTGCGCCGTGCTGCCGAGCTAGTGGCATTATCAATTCGCCTGCTACCACGAGCGTTTCTTTGTTAGCCAATCCAATAGTTTTGCCGTGTCGCACTGCGGCCAATGTTGGTCGCAGACCAGAGTAGCCGACCATAGCCGTGATGACAAGATCCACGACCTCATGCGTCACGACCTCCTCGATTGCTTTGGCTCCCGAGAGTACTTGAGTCGAGCTCCCCGACAGGGCTTCCGCCACGGTACTATACTGGCTCTCGTCCGCTATGACGGCATAGCGAGGGGCAAACTCTATAGCCTGCTGGATCAGCAGATCGGCATTGCGCCCAGCTGTAATGGCATAGACCTCGAAGTCCTCGGGGTTGGCTCTGATGATATCTAGGGTTTGCGTCCCGATAGACCCCGTAGAGCCTAGTATTGCTATATGTCGCTTCATAAACTAGTCTATATCATATTCGGCAGAATCGTCGAGTAGCCCAGCAGGGATAATCAGAGAGATCGTGCGCTGCACTACATCTATACCAGCGAGTAGCTCGTCTGCGATAGGGAGTATAAGCACCTCTCCCGTTGTGCGCTCGACAGTAATAAGGGTGTTGATGGTTGTTTCGTCTACCTCTGTGATGGTACCGATGAGCAGGTTGCTCTCGCCATCTAAGAGATTGTAGCCAACGAAGTGTGCGTACTCAAGCAGATCAGTGACGTCTTCGGCTTCGCTGAGGTAGGCCTTGTCTAGCCAAACGGGGGTATTCACCCAGCGCTCGGCAGCCTCTTTGCTCTCTAACCCAGAGAACTTAATGATGTCGATATCACCGGCCTTACTGCGCAAACCCTCTACACGAAAGGGAATGAGCAAACCATGCTCCTCCAGCATCAAAAATAGAGCCTCTTCGTCGTCAATCAAGTTGCTAATGTCGATACTCAGCTTAGCCGTAATCTCTCCTGAGAGCCCATGGCTACGGCCAAGGGTGCCGATGCACTCAAAATCTTCTTTCTTCAACATAGTCTACACCGTCTGTATATCTGCCATAAAACTCGCCAAAGTTCGCTAATTATCGCCACTTAACCAACAAACTTCTATTTCTACGAGGCCTCTGGTTGAGGACTTATCCCTGAGGTAGGGGGTATGGTGGTACTAAACCAAGGGATGGAGGAATACGATAACTAGGGCACATCTCTTCGGAGCAAGCTTTGCTTTATGTGGAGCAGATCTTGCTCTATATAGAGGAAGCCTATCTCTATGTAGAGCAAACCTCCCTCCAAAGATTGGAGGCGGAGCTGGGCTAACTGCTATTTGCCGAAAAGGCAATACCGATCGCTAACTCTCGCCTCATAAACGCCCACACCTGCCCAACGGCTCCAATATCGCTGGTGAGTTAATGCACGAGTAGGTATGCAGCAGGCGCCTCAGCTCCAAAACAGATGAAGACAATACTGACGAATTCATTACCTTTGTAGATAACCATTTTAGGATATTTATGTGGAAGATTATTAGCATTCCTCAAGCTTTCAAGAAGAATGTACGTACGCTTCTTGGCTTTTTGCTTGTTGCTGTACTGATTACGTTGCTCACTCCCGGCAACGGCGGGTTTCGCTATCAGTTCAGCAAAGGGAAGCCATGGCAATACGACCTACTGACAGCCCCCTATGACTTCCCTATCTACAAGGCAGAGAGCGAGCTAAGTCTGGAGCAAGACAGCATACGAGAGGCTATGAAGCCCGTATATACCTACGATGAGGAAATCATGGCCTTGATGCTCGCCGAGCTCAAAGACGAGTATTATGCCCGTATGTCCAAAAGCATTCCCCACGCCTACTACATATATGTACATCAAGAACTTCGACGCCTCTACACACGAGGGCTAATACAAGCAGATCAACTCGTGAACCTGAGGGAGCGAGAGAAGCTGGAGATCAACCTAGTAGTCAAGGAGAATATCATGAAGCGTGAGCCCATTACACGCTTCTACAGCCTCAAAGAAGCCTACGAGCAACTATACGACAACAAGCCCAACGCTCTAGATGCCGACCTGCTACAACAGATGGATCTATCTCGATATCTGCGTGACAACGTGCTGTACAACGAGGATCTGACCCAAAAGCTCATTCAAGCCGAGCTCAACGATCTATCTCCCTCGGTAGGGCTAATACAGCAAGGGGAGCGCATCATCGACAAAGGAGAGATCGTGACGCCATACACCTACAACCTATTGCGCTCACTGGCTCAAGAGCAAGACAAGCGTAGCGGCGGTACACTCCAGCAGTGGAGCCTACGCATCGGTAGTTTGCTTTCTATGGGGCTACTCTTCTTCGTGCTCGGTCTGTATCTTATTTTGTTTATCCCGAGCTTTGTGCAGCAGCGCAAGAATATGTTATTCCTGCTCATCTCGCTCTTCATCTTCGTAGGTCTAACGGCAGTCAATATCCACTATGATCTCTTCAACCAGTACATCATACCCTATGTGATGTTTGCGATCATGATGCGTACGTTCTTCGACTCGCATACTTCGCTGATCACCTACATCATTATGGTACTGGCCTCGGCGATATTCATTGCCGAGCCTCTTGGCTTTATCCTAATCCAAGTAGTCGCAGGCTTGGTTGCGCTCATTGCCTTGCAGACGCTCAGCTCTAGAGCTCAGCTCATTCGAGCCGCCTTCCTTGTGTACCTATTCTACACGATTGTTTCGCTAGCCATCACGATCATGAATGAGGGAGGCATACGTCACGATTACTGGGTTATCCAGCTCTACTTCGCCATCAATCTGATTTTCTTGACCTTCACCTACATTTTGGCTTTCATCGTGGAGAAAATATTCGGCTATGTATCCAACGTGAGCCTCGTAGAGCTGAGCGACGTCAATACACCACTACTCAAGGAACTGAGCGAGATTGCCCCCGGCACCTTCCAGCACTCTCTACAAGTATCCATTCTCGCCACAGAAGCAGCGAGCAAGATCGGAGGCGATGTGCAGCTCATACGCACAGGGGCTCTGTACCACGACATCGGTAAGATTAAGAATCCGTCCTACTTCACAGAGAACCAAGGCGTCAATAATCCGCACAACCTGCTATCCTGCGAGGAGAGTGCGCAAATTATCATTCGCCATGTAACGGACGGGATAGCTCTGGCACAGAAACACAATCTACCACCACAGATTATCGACTTCATACGTACGCACCACGGTAGGGGTATGACCCGCTACTTCTACAATACATACTGCAACCAGCACCCAGACCAAGAGGTAGACCCGACGCCATTCTCTTACCCGGGACCCAATCCGTGGACCAAAGAACAAGGTATCTTGATGCTGGCCGATGCTGTCGAAGCCTCGAGCCGAAGCCTCAAAGAGCATACAGAAGATGGGATACGCCTACTGACCAATCGTATCATTGACTCGATCGTATCGGAGGGCCTACTCAACGACACGCCCCTGACCTTCAGAGATATTCAAACCATCAAGGAGGTATTCCTCATCAAGCTCAAGACGATGTATCACTCACGTATCACCTATCCAGAGAAGCAATGAACCCGATCTTCCTAATAGGGTATATGGGTGCAGGCAAAAGTACCATCGGGCGTAAGCTAGCCGATGAGCTAGATTGGTCATTTATTGATACAGACATTTTCATCGAAGCTAGATTTAGGGAGCGCATCTGCGATATGTTTGCCTCGGTGGGCGAGGAGGTTTTTCGTCGCCGAGAGCGGGTCGTCATCGAGGAGCTATCGGGTATGGAGAACTGTATCATCGCCACGGGCGGAGGATTGCCCTGCTTTCATGGTAATATGGAACTGATGAATGCCTGCGGCACCACCCTCTATCTCTCAGCCTGCAACGAAGTACTAGCTGGGAGGCTAGAACTATGCAAGCGTACTCGCCCCTCGGTGCGTGACAAGTCGGGCGAGGAACTGCTACTACATGTACAAGCTGCCATGCAGGAGCGTGATGCGATCTACCGTCAGGCTCAGCTCGAGGAGTCGGTCAACGATCTGCGCAATGAGGAGGACGAGATAGCACTGGCCATCAAACTGGCACAACGACTAAGGGAGCTTCATCTCGCCTGATCCACACGGCCCAAGCAATAGCCACAAACCAATAGAGTAGCAGATGCCACAGCTCGGGGCGATAGTGCTGGTGCAGCCAGTCAATCTGAGCACCATGCTCTGTGATATAGAGCATCATCTGACCTAGATATTCGGCAGCGACCTCTAGGCCAAGTAGAGGCAAGCCTAGATAGCCAAGGGTATAGAGCAGGAGCGCTATCGGGATAAGCACTACGGCGACCAAGCCCACGGGAAGAGAAGTCCACACAAATGCCCACGACACCTGCCCGAAATAATACAGACACAAGGGTAAAACCAAGACTTGCGCCGCAAAAGTCAGAGCCAGCATAGACCAAACATAACCCAAAATAGGCTGGCGAACCTCCCCAACCAAGCGATAGATCGGACGATGGAATAGATGGATCGACAGCACTGCTACGTAACTAAGGGCAAAGCCAGCGGACTGCAAAAGATGAGGCGCTAGGAGCAACTGGATAAGTGCTGAGGCAGCAAGGATATTGGTTGTCGATACGGGGCGAATAAGCATACGAGCAATTAGGAATAGCGAGAGCATGACCGCCGCCCGAACCGTCGGCACAGCCCAGCCCGAGAGGGCGACGAAGCCCCAAGCTGCTAGCAGTAGTAGCATACTACGCCAGCGAGGATTGAAATGCAAGAAGCTCAAACACCTCAGAAGTAGCGAGATGAAAAAGACAACTACCCCAAGATGAAATCCACTCACGGCCAAAATATGTGCCACTCCGCTACCTACAAACTGCTCTCTCAGCTCCTTGCTTGCCTCTCCTCTGGGCAGATGCCCCAGCGCAATGGCCGCACACAAGCGCTGCACTTCTGGGCTCACCGAGCTGCCGGAGAGGCTAGCCACCAGATCCTCTCGTGGCTCATTGGCTCGGATATCCCTCACCTGCTCTCTATCACTCTGGGCTATACGTAGAGAGAAGAGCGACACCAGCACACAAAGCACCCCAAGACGAAAGATGAAGCTAGGCAAGTATGCGTTTAACCTATACATCAGCCTCGGCGAAAAGGAGGGGAGGAAAGATAGAGCGAGTACAGAAAAACCACAAACCACTCCCCACCATGGGGACGGTCTGTGGCTTAGATTGACATAGATCGTCGCTAGCAGATAGCACAGAAGAACCTGTAGAGCGGGGTTTCTGTACCACGAACGCTCCGCCAAGGCAAGGAACTGACGAGGAGCATTCCCTAGCCTCATGGTCATATCTACGGCTGAGCTTAGCGAGAGAGGGCTCTCAATCCTGCGATTGCGGCCTCGGGGTCTTTATGACCGAAGACATAGCTACCAGCCACGAGTGCATCAGCCCCTGCGGCTACTAGAGCAGCTCCCGTCTCGGCATTGACTCCGCCGTCCACTTCGATGAGCGTTTGAGCTCCCGCCTCGTCTATCATCTGTCGGAGGCGTCTAACCTTGTCGAGCGTACGAGTGATGAATTTCTGACCTCCATATCCGGGATTGACACTCATAAGAAGTACCATATCTAGATCTGGCAAGACATCGCACAGCAGCTCCACTGGGGTATGCGGATTGAGCGTTACGGCAGCTTTCATCCCTGCGTCCTTGATAGCCCCAATGGCACGATGCAGATGTGTAACCGCCTCGTAGTGCACATTCATCGTGTCCACCTTGAGGGCAGCAAGCTCCTTGACGAACTTCATTGGCTCGACAATCATCAGATGCACATCTAGAGGCTTCTCAATAATAGGGCGAATAGCCTCCAAAATCGGGAAACCAAAGGAGAGGTTAGGCACAAAAACACCGTCCATAATGTCGATGTGTAGCCACTGAGCTTGGCTACGATTGATCATCTCCACGTCCTGCTCTAAACGTAGGAAATTGGCAGAGAGAAGTGATGGGGATACGATAGTACTCATAGTGATGTTGCTCTGTGGTGTGCCTAGATAAGAGAGGCTAGTAAGCGCAGATTGATGAGAGTCTGCTGGTGTTTGGGACTTCGGCGCATTCGCTCTGCATCGAGAGCGATATTGATACGCTGACTAGGTGTAAGAGAGTAAAAATGTTGCATAAGCAAAATACGTTTGATAGGTACTACAAGACCCAAAGATAATGAGAGTATTGCATAGTATAGCACACTCGTGCCGCCACTCTGGGACAGACGCACTAAGCGCAACACACAATCTGCAAGGCCAACGGTGGCTCCCCTACGAGCGAGGAGCCCACATCTCCCCCAAGGATCTAGTACAGAGCTAGGGCAAGCCCAACCTCATATAGATCGCAAGAGGCCTCAATCACTTATCTTGAGCCTAGACACCTACCAAACGTATCTGCTGCTCGGTTTATTGCTGTATATGTTTGCGAAGATTGATCAGAGCGTAGCGCATACGCCCTAGGGCTGTATTGATGCTCACACCAGTACGGTCTGCAATATCCTTGAAGCTCATCTCCTCCCAATAGCGAAGCCTAACGACCTCTTGTTGCTCAAGAGGGAGTAGAGCGAGCTTGTCGTGTAGCTCATCTAGAGTATCTCTCTGGATAATCTGCTCCTCGCCATTGGGGCTATCGGAGGCAATAGTCAAGAAGACCATATCCGAGTCGGCAGACTCCTCTTGGGGATAAATGGTCTGCTTGGCTTCCGTTTTCTGCCGACGAAAGGTATCCATCACGAGGTTGTGCGTGATGCGCGTGAGCCACTGCTTAAACTTGCCCTCGGGCGTGTACTTGCCTCGTCTGATTGTAGTCATAACCTTGATGAAGGTATCTTGGAAGATATCTTCGATGAGGTCCTCGTCCGCAGTGGAGAATCTTATGTAAGTATGGATATAGGCATCGTATCGCGTGAGCAAAGCATCGAAAGCCTCATTACATCCGTCAGCGTAGAGCAGAGCCAGTTGGTCGTCACTCAACGTTTCAAGTCTATTCATCGTTATTCAATGTTAACTGATTGGACTTCTATTTACCGAATGTAATTATCTTTCTATAGGCGATACGTTTGTTAATTTTAGACAATAATAAACTACGATGCTCCGCAGTTCAATTTGCAAATTAAATAAATTGGATTGAGTTGTGCAAGAGTTTTCTGAATTAACAACGGATTTTACAGGATATTTTAAGGCTAACATTTGCGGTGGGCAAGCGTAACGAGAAGATTCTTTGCTTAGAGTGCAGGATTTATATTTCAGCTCAGTTTTCAGAATGTTGGTGGGGAGACCTCTGTATACTTGAAGTAAAAAGGGCAGACCTCGTATTTGGCCTCTAGCAGGCTTCTCAGCAGGCTAACCCCTATTTGAGTACTTATCCCCAGACTAGAGCAAATACCCGTCTAAAATCAAACTTTCACAACAAACTAACAATCATATATTTACACTTAAACCTCCGCCATAATTCGTGTACTTACCCCTCATTTAGGGGCGTTTCTTCCCTGCAATTCTTCGGAAACGGAGGACACACCTCACAAGACTACTCCACCAATCCGACAAGATCTTCCCATCAATCAAATTGACAGATATAAACTAGGGGACTGAAATACCCCATCTAGTCTTAACAAAAATCTACAGAAATGATATACAAAGGCCACAAGGCCCTCTCTTGAATCCCTCTCAAGAAGGCTAATTCCTACTAGGATTTAGAGTACTATCAACTAAGACATAAAAAAATGGTAAATTTGTAGGCAGAGATTTTGACAGATATATGATTAGACTCCAAGGTATATTCAACAAACCGATAGTCAGTTCAGTGCTTGCAGGGCTATGCATTGTTATGGCTCTATGGGCTGGTACCGACGACCTATTAGGGCAACGCAAACGCTCCTCCACAGCTAAACAAGTCGATCTAGATGCGCTTTGGGCTGATGCACAGGCCAAATACCAGCTCTATCAGTTCGCCGATGCTCGTCGGAGCCTTGAGCAATATAGTACAGCGAGCAAAAAAGCTCGCAAGGCTATTCATCAGGAGGTAGACGAACTTTTGCAGCGCGTAGACAAGGCTGAGCGCCTAGCTGAGCTATCCGAGAGCGTTGAGCTGATCGATAGCTTACACACTACCTTCGGCGACCTAGGCCTCGATTTGGAGCGCCTACTGACTAACCCCGAAACTCGGACAAACTGGGTAGGTTCGTTCCGCACCGAGATGCGCCCAGACAGTAGTCTATTCTACAGCTACACGACCCAGCTAAGGCGCATCAGATTAGAAAGCCTAAGTAACGAAACCTCTGGAGCTATGATGCGCTACGAGCGTATCGCAGGGAAGTATCAACCCATAGCAGGCGCATTAGAGGCCTTAACCGAGGGGCACAATAGGCATATATGCCCATTCTTGATGAGCGATGGCGTACGGATTCTATTCGCTCGTGAAGACCCAAGCGGGCTAGGTGGCTACGATCTATATATAAGCCGGTATAGAGTAGAGGAGGATACCTACTACAAACCCACGCAGCTAGGCATGCCCTTCAACTCCCCCTACAACGACTATCTACTCATCTATGACGAGAGTAACGATCGCAGCCTACTGGTCAGCGACCGATTCTGCCCAGAGGGCACGATCGCCATCTACCGATTCAAGGGTGCTCCACGAGTACTCGGAGGAGCAGGCATAGCCCAATCAGGGACTTCGACGCAAGCAGAGTCGGCTCTCGACAATGCTGCCCTCAGCCGAGCCTCTCTACACGGCCTACCAATCCCCTCGGCCAGAGGCTATGTACCAGCAGCTCCGACGACGCAGGAGTTAATAAATCAAGAAACAAACAATCAATAAATAGACAAGACAGAAAACAATGGAAACTACCACTGTAGATTCACTCGCTAGTGTGCTGAGCCCAGAAGTACCAGCACCAGCCCTATCAATCCTAGATCTAGCCTTCAAGGGAGGTTGGGTCATGATCATTCTACTGCTGCTATCGCTTTTAGCTGCGTACATTTTCGTCACCAAGCTCATGCAAATCCGCTCTGCTGGCAAGGACGATAAGTACTTTATGGAGCGTATCAAGGACTACATCAGCGAGGGCAAGACGAGCTCGGCACTCAAACTATGCGACGATACCGACTCGCCCGCTGCTCGTATGGTCAAGAAGGGCATCAGCCGTCTAGGTCGCCCGATGAGCGACATCCTCGTCATCGTTGAGAATGTGGGCAACATCGAGATCGGCCGCCTAGAAAAAGGTATGCCAGTACTAGCAACCATAGCCGCTGGTGCACCTATGATTGGCTTCCTCGGCACAGTTACGGGTATGGTGCGTGCCTTCTTTGATATGGCGAATGCTGGTGGTGCAGGCGTAGACGTAGCCCTACTCTCTGGAGGAATCTACGAAGCTCTAGTGACCACAGTGGGCGGTCTGGTAGTAGGGATTATCACCCTCTTCGCCTACAACTACCTTGTAGCCGAGCTCGATAAGGTAATCAACAAGATGGAGACCAAGACGGTCGAGTTTATGGATCTACTCAACGATTCGCTATGAGTCTGAAACGCAAAACTCGTGTGGCGGATAGCTTCAGCATGGCATCGATGACAGACGTTATCTTCCTCCTGCTGATCTTCTTCCTCGTCACCAGTACGATCATCGTACCAAACGCCATCAAGGTAACGCTCCCCAGTGCTACTCAGCAGCCAGCCAAGGAGATGCCTAACGCACGAGTCATTATCACCCCAGAGGGGAAGCTCTTCTTGGGGCTAGACAAGAGTGCAGAGCTAGAGCTACCAGCCGAGGAACTCGGACTAAGGCTAGGAGCTTTCGCATCGGCGCACCCCGATAGCTATGTCGCTATCCATGCCGACGAAACCGTTCCATATAGAGATGTTGTTCGGGTAATTAGTCTAGCCTCTCAGGCTTCTCTCAAGGTCGTTCTAGCTACTAAAATCACTAGCGAGCAATAGTGTAGAGCTCTATGATGCAGCAAGAAAGGAATAAACGACGATTGGTGGGGTTAGGCGTAGCCATTGGGCTTCATCTAGCGTTCATCGCCCTACTCTACTGGCTCAAACTCGAGGGACGTATGCCCCTACCCAAGCAAACGGAGCTTGTGCTCGTTGATCTGGGTACGGTAGAGCAAGCCTCGGGAGAGCAGGAACCGATGGGGCAAGAGATGCAGGGTGAACCAGAGCCCACTGTCGTACCAACACCCAAGCCAGCACAACCTGCCCCCACTCCTACTCCTAGCAAGCCCAAGCCAACAAAAACGAATAAGCCTACTCCAGCCAAGCCCGTACAAACACAGCAGCACGAAGAGAGCCTACGGGGCGCCGAGCTAAAGCGCAAAGTCGAAGAGGCTAATAGGATAGCCGAGACTGAGGCAAGACGTAGAGCTGAGATACAGAGGCAAATGGACGAAGCAAAACGTGCCGAAGAAGAAGCCGAAAGACAGCGAAAAGCCGAGCAAGCCGAAGCACAGAGGAAGGCAGAGCAGGCTCGCCAAGCAGGCTCTCGTGTATCAAATGCCTTCGGAGCTGGAAGAAATACAGGGCAGAGCCAAGGCACGTCCTCTAGTGGTACGGGCAATCAAGGCCAACCGTCGGGTAGCTCAGGTAGCTTTAGCCTCGTGGGGCGTACGATCGTCAGCAACGGCGGACGGCTCAATACGCCTCGTACAGCGAGGGCAGTACGTGGGCGTATCAATGTACGCATCACGGTCGATGCTTCTGGGCGTGTTACCGAGGCGCATGTAGACCCTCGTGGCACGAATATCGCTGAGCCAACTGTTCGCTCAGCTGCTGTAGCGGCTGCCAAATCCACTCGCTTCAATGCCCAAGAGGGGGCAGTGGAGCAACGAGGAATCATCACCTACGACTTCGAGATCGAATAATCGAGCACTACCAACACTTTTAATACATATCTACAATGGCAAAGAATGTTTATGTTTTCCTAGCCGAGGGCTTCGAGGAGATTGAGGCTGTCGCAACAATCGACCTGCTCCGCCGGGCAGGTATCGCCACCATCACTGTGGCTGTAGGCAATAGTTTGGAGGTGAGCGGCGCTCATCACATCACGCTCAGAGCAGACAAGCCTCTAGACGAGGTAGATCTATCCAACGCAGATGCTCTTGTTTTGCCGGGGGGACTACCCGGTGTAGACAACCTCAATGCCAGCGAGATGCTACGCTCTATGCTTTGCCAGATGTACGACTCTGGCCGATTGGTAGCCGCCATTTGTGCAGCTCCTATGATCCTCGGGCAGCTGGGCATACTCAACGGCAAACGTGCAACCTGCTACCCCAGTTTCGAGAATCACCTTACTGGCTACAAGGCCTCGGAGCAGAAAGTTATCTCCGATGGACATGTCATAACCGCTTGTAGCGCTGGCGTGGCCATAGACTTCGGCCTTGAAATCATCAAGTATCTACTCGGCGAGCAGGAGGCACAGCTCGTAGCAGACGCTATCATCTACAAACGATAGACATTGCACTCAGATACGGCAGATTTGGTCACTCAACCGCCAAGGACTTGATATAAGTCGTTTGGATATTACGGATCGGTTTGCTAACTTTGCTGATACAAGAGGAAGTATAAAGCCACGTTGTCGATAGGTAGACTCAACGTTAAAATCTTTTTCCGAGACAAGCTTCTCCTCCAATGGCGTGTCGTAATCCTCTTGAGGATATGCGAATTACAAAGGTTGAGGAGCGCTCAAATCCTGTCATTCGGAGTTTTCACTTTTATCGCTCGTGGCTTTTTATAACTATTACGGGCTGTGTCGAACTCATTGTTTCGGCACAGCCCTTTTAGCTTTACAGAGGCAAAAGCTTAGCTTCTTGAGGTTAAGCATCTCATAAAGGCTAACGACTTGGCTAGGCGTATGACTAGTATTTTTATTCAATTTGATATTTAAGACGAAATCAATGAAGCGAGTAATTTATTTAATAACCTTCCTGCTAGCGTTAGGCTTGGTTATTCCACTCAAGGCGAGCGTGCAAATCAAACACATCGCACCTCAATTTTGGTGGGCGGAGATGAAGAACCCTAAACTGCAAATCCTACTACACGGCGACAACATTGCGACCTACCAAATCAAAGTCAAGGGGCAAGGAGTTCAGCTAGACGAAGTAGTGCTACAAGAGAGCCCCAACTATGCCATTATCTACGTAGATCTTGCTAAAGCGCCTGCGCAGACGATGCAGATTGAGCTGCGCAAAGGGAAGAAAACGATAAGTATCCCCTACGAAATCAAGCAGCGCCAGCCTGACGCCTCACAAGTGAAAGGATTTGACGCCTCCGATGTCCTGTACCTAATTATGCCCGATCGCTTCGCTAATGGGGATAGAAGCAACGACCAAGTACGAGGCATACACCCCGATGTGCTAGATCGGAGCAACGGGTTCGCCCGACATGGGGGCGATCTTCTAGGCATTGAGCAGCGACTAGATTACCTCGATAGCCTCGGAGTTACCGCCATTTGGCTCAATCCCGTTCAAGAGAATAATACGCCAGAGGGCTCATATCACGGCTATGCAATTACCGATTATTATCAGATAGATCCTAGATTTGGGTCAAATGAAGACTTCCGTCGTCTAGTCCAGCAGGCTCATAGGCGTGGAATGAAGGTCGTGATGGATATGATCTTCAACCACTGTGGTATTCACAACTACCTCTATGCGGATATGCCGAGCCGAGATTGGTTCAACTATGATGGGCATTATAGACAGACCAGCTACCGCACAGTTACTCAATCGGACGCTTATAGTACCGATTCGGCTCGTCGCATCGCTCTAGATGGGTGGTTCGTTTCAGTGATGCCAGACTTCAATCAGCGCAATCGCCACGTAGAGGCTTATCTAATCCAGAACAGTATTTGGTGGATTGAGTTCGCTGGTATCAATGGTATTCGCCAAGACACGCACCCTTACGCAGACTTCGATATGATGGCTCGTTGGTGCAAGGCCGTCCGAGAGGAGTATCCACTCTTCAATATCGTAGGCGAAACTTGGCTCAACAGCAACGTACTCATCTCCTACTGGCAGGAGCATAGCCGTCTGGCTGCTCCTCGCAACTCACACCTGCCTACGGTCATGGACTTCCCGCTAATGGAACTAATGAACAAAGCCTTCGATGAAGAAACAGGTGATTGGGGTGGCGGTCTATTCCGCATCTACGACTATCTCTCGCAAGACATGGTCTATCCCAACCCCATGAGTCTACTTACCTTCCTTGACAATCACGATACCTCCCGCTTTGCACGTGACCAAAAACAAGCAAGCAACCTAGATCGCTACCGCCAGGCCATCGCTATGCTACTGACAGTACGTGGTATTCCCCAGCTCTACTACGGCACAGAAATCTTAATGCCAGCAGACAAAGCTCACGGAGATGGAGCACTGCGTGCAGACTTCCCGGGTGGCTGGCCTACAGACTCGATCAACCTATTCTCCTCTGCCGAGCGACAAGGCGCAGTTGCCGAAGCTTGGCGCTTAATGAGCCGCCTGCTACATTGGCGCAAAGGAAATGCGGTGATCTCCCGAGGCGACTTCAAGCACCAAGCTCCGCAAAACGGGCTATACATCTACAAACGTAGTTTGACCGATAAGGCTGTGACGGTCATCTTCAACGGGACAGATGCCGAGCAGAAGCTAGACCACAGCTACTGGCAGGAGCTACTCCCCACAGGAGCGGCTCGGGAGGTGCTAACTGGACAGACGATTGATATACACCAGCACACTAATCTCCCCAAGCGTAGCGTTCTTATCCTCGAGTATTAACTCGTATGTAATCGACTGACCGAGTGGCGCTCTAGGGAAACTCTATGCAGAAAAGTCGTACATTTACACTGAATAAATTAATAAACTCATATCTAAATAATTCATCATCTAGAACAACTTATGAAGAAAAGTATCATTGCTGCGGCTGTCATTGCTGCAGGTCTATTCGCCTCTTGTGCCAAGGAGCCACAGGGCTACATCATCTCTGGTACAGTACCCGCAGAGGCTCAAGCCAATGGTGAGTACGTTTATCTAATCACCTTTGATGCAGAGATGCAAGACTACAAGCACATCGATAGTGCTAAGGTAGAGAACAATGCTTTCACATTTGCAGAGCGCACGCCCGAAGATCTCATGGCCGACGCCTCTCTGATCCTCAAGAATGAGTACTCAACCCCATTGGTACTAGAGAAAGGTCACATCCAAGTGGATATGACTGCTCCATCGGCTAAGGGGACTAAGCTCAACGATGCACTAGCCGCCTACACGGGCAAGATCGACAGCATGTCTAAGTCTATGGGCGAGCATATTGGTCGTCTACGTGCCATGGAGGACGAAGCTGCTGCAATAGCAGAGTACGAGGAGCTACTCAAAGGCTACAATAATGCACTCAAAGCAGACTCCGAGCGACTCCTAGCCGAGTATCCCAACAACATACTCGGAGTACTTGCCTTCGAGAACCTGCTCACCTCCGAAGAAGACATTGATGCTAAACGTCTAGAGGAGCTCAAGGCCAAGGTTGCTCCTGAGCTACAAGCGATGCCTCGCATCAAGAAGCATCTGGATATGCTGGAGTCCAAGTTCCGCACCGATGTTGGCCAAATGTTCATTGACTTCGAGGGCGTAGATAGCAATGGTGCAGCCAATAAGCTGAGCGACTTTGTAGGAAAAGGACACTATACGCTTGTAGACTTCTGGGCTTCATGGTGCGGTCCTTGTCGCAGAGAGATGCCTAACCTAATCAAAGTACGCGACACATACGGCAAGAAGGGGCTTACTATCGTGGGCGTAGCTGTATGGGACGAAATGGAGAAGCACGTCAAGGCAGTTGAGGAAGACAAGATCACATGGCCACAAATCTTCAACAAGGACGAGGCGACTAAGCTCTACGGCATCACAGGCATTCCTCATATCATTCTTTTCGGCCCCGATGGTACGATCATAGCTCGCGATTTACGTGGCGAGGGCATCTCGGAGAAACTCGACGAAATACTGCAAGCTAACGGCGGCAAGCTCTAAAACCCCGAGGCACGATATGACGCCCAAGCTCTACTCGGTGGTCTAAAGCGTCATACTACTAGCAAGACCAAAGCCAGATACTTATGACAATCCTAGCGATTGCACAAGTATCTGGCTTTGGTCTTAGCTTTTTTCTAGGTCTGTGTAGCTAGAGTCCTTGCTTGATCGAGGCTACATGATCCCATGTACCGCCATTGATAACGCCCTTGATACCGTTGCGCTCAAGGATACTCTTGGCTTGGGAACTTCTATTACCACTGCGGCAAAAAACCACAATACCTTTCTTGTTCTTAAACTCCGCCACACGAGCCCCCACATCATTGAGGGGGATATTGACGGCACCGGGGACACTACCAGAGGCAAACTCTGCCGGCGTACGCACATCGACCAAGAATGCACCCTCACGAATGGCATTGGCAATAGTCTGATCGTCGGACTGTCCTAGTAGGTTCTTCAAAAATCCAAACATAACGAATACTATAATTATAACGGGGATAGCGATTGACGCTATTTTTTTGATACTCTGCTTTGACATACATAATCTGTTTTGGGGACATCAGTCTGGGCAATGGCACCAAAGCCTCCCTCAATGTCTGTGAATGAGCGGTAGCCTCTTGCCTGCAAGATGCTAGCAGCGATCATACTGCGGTATCCACCTGCACAGTGCAGATAGAAATGCCTATCACGTGGCAGGTCGCTTATCCAGTCGTTGATGTAGGCAAGCGGACGGCTATAAGCATCAACTATATGCTCGGCCGCATACTCGCTCTCCTTGCGTACGTCGATTACGAGCGTTTCGTCGGCCTTGAACTGTTGTGCGAACTCTGCGGCGGAAATGCGCTCTACCGAATCTGTCTCTCGGCCTGAAGCCTGCCAAGCCTCAAATCCACCGGAGAGATAGCCAAGCACATGGTCGAAGCCCACACGGCTGAGCCTTGTGATCGCCTCTTCTTCTCGACCAGCGTCTACAACGAGCAGCAGAGGCTGCTTGACGTCTACGATCATCGTACCCACCCAAGGGGCAAAGTCGCCGTCTATCCCGATGTTGATAGAGCGAGGAATGAAGCCCTTGGCGAAAACTCCCGGAGCACGTGCATCTAGCACCAAGGCTCCCGATGCCTCGGCTACGGCCTCGAAGTCCTTTGGCGATAGGGGCACTAGCCCACGCTCAAGTACACGATCAATGCTATCGTAGCCCAGTTTATTCATCGCCACATTACCGCCAAAGTAGGCAGGAGGAGGCAAGAGCCCCTCGGTAACGGCTGCGACGAATGCCTCTTTGCTTGGCTGGTTGAGGGCATAGTTCACTCGCTTTTGGTTACCTAGACTATCGACTGTTTCCTTCATCATATTCTTACCACAAGCCGAGCCTGCACCATGGGTCGGGTAGACTGTAATATCGTCCGATAGAGGGAGGATCTTGTTGTACAGGCTCTCGTAGAGCAGCCCTGCAAGCTCCTCTTGAGTGAGATTGGCAGCCTTCTGAGCTAGATCGGGGCGGCCCACATCACCTAGGAAGAGGGTATCGCCACTAAAAAGAGCCGTTTCCTTACCGTCCTCGTCGATAAGCAAGAAGCACGAGCTCTCCATCGTATGCCCGGGAGTATGTAGGACACGTACTCTTGCCTTACCTACCTCAAAAGTCTGATTGTCCTCTGCCACGATAGCCTCGAAGCCGGGTTGAGCCGTAGGGCCATAGACGATAGGGGCCCCTGTGGCCTTGCTCAGATCAATATGTCCGCTTACGAAATCGGCGTGGAAGTGTGTCTCGAAGATGTATTTGAGCTGCACACCATCACGCTTGAGCCTATCGAGATAGGGCGTTACCTCACGCAGAGGGTCGATGATGGCGGCCTCGCCCATTGAGGTAATGTAGTAGGCACCCTGTGCTAGGCAGCCCGTGTAAATCTGTTCTACTGTCATAGTTGTTGAATGCTTTAATGTTTATTGACGCTACAAAGATGCGGCAAGCTGGCAAACTGCACAGCTACTTTTGTCACACAAGGGCTATGGCTAGGCTAGGAATAGCTCTCTCAAGATGATATACAGCCCCATCACGAGTACAAACCAGCCGAAAGCAGGCTTGAGCTTAGCTCCGTCGATGAGCTGAGATAGCTTCATGCCGACGAATATGCCCCCAATAGCAAAAGCCGTAACAGCCAATAGTAGGCCCCAATCCAAGCCTGCCAAATCTCTCTCGCCGAGGAACCCTAATAGGGACTTGGCTGCGATGATCACAAGAGAAGTGCCGACAGCTTGCTTCATAGGCAGGGAGCCCAGAAGCACCAAGGCAGGGATAATCAAGAAGCCACCCCCAGCGCCTACCAACCCCGTGAGCGTACCGACCACGGTTCCCTCAAGCAGAATAAGCAGATAGGGCGACCGTCCACGGCTCTGCGCCTTACTCTCTTGCACCCCCTGCGGGCGTATCATACCGATAGAGGCAACCAACATCAGCACAGCGAATAGGAGCATTAGGAGCATACCACGGTCTAGAACAAAGCTCCCCAGCTGCAAGACCTGCTCGGGGATCGCAGGCACTAGATAGGCCCTCGTCAGGTAGACAGCCACGATAGAGGGTAACCCAAAAAGGATAGCCGTAGGGACGTCTACCAGCTGCCGACGAAAGTAAGACACACTACCCACAACACTCGTTACCCCCACGACAAATAGTGAATATGCCGTAGCCAATACGGGGTCTACCCCCAGCAAATAGACCAATACGGGGACGGTGAGGATACTGCCCCCGCCACCGACTAGACCTAGAGCCAAACCAATAAGAATAGATGCTAGATAACCGACTAAGTACATAATAGATGATAGCATTTGTGATGAAACAAAGGTCGCCTATCTAGTGCAGGTGTACTGCTACTTTGGTCACACAAGCGTGATTTTGTTGCGTCCCAACTGCACCTGCCCTGCCTCCTCGAGCTGTTTGAGCAGCCTCGACACTACTGCTCGTGCCGTACCTAGCTCACTGGCCAGCTGCTCGTGGGTAATGGCTATGGTAGACGAGGCAGTGAGCTCGGCCTTTTTGCCCAAGAGTGCGAGGAGCCGTTCGTCTACTTTCTTGAAGGCTATGGCGTTGATCGTCTCGAGTAGCTCCTCGAAGCGCTTGTGATACGAACGGAATATATAGTCTAGCCACTCGGGGTGCTCCTTGATGAAGAGAGAAACTTTGTCCACAGGGAGGAAGAGAATCTCGGCATCGTCCTCGATCTCTACCTTAACCTTACTAGGCTCGTTGTGCAGCCCCCCGAGGAAAGACATAATACAGCTCTCACCCGCCTTGATATAGTAGAGTAAGATCTCTCGGCCATCGTCCTCGGTGCGGATTACCTTCATGACCCCTCGAATAACTATCGGGATCGAGCGAATGTGGGCGTGCTCGTTGAGGATAACGCTCCCAGCCTCGTAGGTTTTGAGGATACTATGCTCATAGAGCTTGGCTACCAGCTCTGGAGATGAGCGAAACTCGGCAATGTCTTCTAGATACTTCATAGAGGCAAACTTACTCATTTACCCACAGAAATCATAGTACTAAAGACTTTGGAGAGAAGAAAATCATTGGTATTCGATCAACTGTCTAGAAAAGCCCGAAAGTAGCTGACCTAATCTTATTGCACCCACAGCCCCCCCCTCTTGGAGCATCGAAGGCTGTCGAACGTAAGCACTACCCAAACGGAGAGTGATCCAGAGCTTATCCTAAGCTAAGCAAGACTGGCAGTACTCCAAGCAGAGGCAATACAGCCACAGAGAAGCCGAACCAATTACGCTCGCTTCGAGGCTTCATTTGTCTACGATTTTCGTCAAGAAGTGTAAATATATTAGCCACAAATTCTTAAAAACACATGAGCTATTCATCAAGACTAGTGAGAGGATTTGAAAAGATTGAAGGGAAGAATCTCGGAGATTGATGGACTAACCTTGGAAGGTATCTCCATCAATCACGGAGCATTGATGGGAAGAAATGGCCAAACGAGTGCTACGATCGGAGCGATCTCCTCCAAAAATCACGACATACATCTATATATCAACAAATTAACAAAACAAGATTTTAAGCCTCTATTTCCGTTTGGCTGGGGCCTAGGAGCCCAGCCAAGGTCGGACGTAATCTAGAGCCTCCCAGAGGCCAAATACGAGGTCTACTCTTGGCAAGAGCTCATTTCGCTGCTACCCGATCGACACACCCAAGGCACTTCAATCATATAAATCACAGAGCCTCCTTTGTTAAAATATCCAAACAAATTTAGTTGCGACTATTCGAGCCAACAACCAAACTCTTCCCTACCTTTGGGGGCCACAAGTATTAGAAGTAATTTGATACATTTACCTCGTAAACATTATTCATAGTATCGCAAATGGTTGCCAACAATATAGACCCTATTCTAGAGAAAATCACAGTTATAGAACATGGCTTTCGGCATATTCTTGATGCCCTAGAGGAGGTATTATCTCAATACTCAGAAAAGGAGTGTCTTGATATAGCCATCAGCCTTACCACTCACGAGGCCTATCAAGTACGTATGCTCTCCACTGCTCTACTAGGGCGGCTAGCCGCCTCAAAACATATCAAAGCATACCAAGTACTTAAAGAACACATAGGCCTTGACCCTAACTGGCGTGTACAGGAAATGCTTGCCATGGCTTTCGATACCATTTGTAGAGGACAAGGATACGAGCAGTCCCTCCCGATAATCCAAGAATGGCTCTCAGACAAGAACCCCAACATCATTAGAGCAGTAACAGAGGGGCTTCGTGTTTGGACTAGTAGACCATTCTTCAAAGAACATATAGCTCTTGCCATTGAGCTCCTCAGCCAGCACAAAGCGCACAAGAGCGAATATGTGCGTAAATCCGTAGGCAACGCTCTCAAAGACATTAGCAAAAAACATGCAGGACTCATAGCAGAGGAACTGGCTCACTGGGATCTATCCAACCCATTAATTCGATTTACACATAAGCACGCTTGCAAAAACCTTCAATAATCTCACATATTAATAATTATATCGCGCATTAGAGGGCTCTAAGGCCAAGGGGAACTAGAACCTACTCAAGTGTATACATCAAGCAGACGGCTAAGTCCGCACAGAGTAGATGTCGCAAGCTACTTGGGCTGTTTCCGTATTATGATCTCCCTCTTTTACCAATCAGTAGCACAGCGAAACGAAGAGATTAGACACACGCCCTCACAACGACAATAGATTTGATCACAGCCATAAACGAGCCTAACGAACACACCTCCCAGATAGCCCCTTAGCGACTCCAAGACAACCGCCAATAAGCACTCGGGAATGACTATATTTGTACAAATTCAACAATGTAGAAAGCTAATTAACACCAACGATCATGCGCAAAGCCACGCTTATTGTACTGTGTATAGCCATAGCCCTACCCGCTCTGGCGAGTATTCCACCGCCTCTTAGAGGATTTAGCTATCAGCAAGAAGTCGCTCCGACGGGCAGAGAGTGGGAGAATCCCGAGGCATATGCCCTCAACAAAGAGCAGCCTCGTGCACACTTCTTCTCCTTCGCCTCCGTAGCCTCTGCCGCTCGTGTCCTCCCAGAGCATAGCGAGTATTACCTCTCTCTAGACGGCATATGGCAGTTCCACTGGGTGGGTAACCCTAGCGAGCGTCCCGTGGACTTCTACAAAACGAACTTTGATGCCTCCTCTTGGGCCAAGGTACCAGTACCCATGTGCTGGAATGTCTACGGGCTACAAAAAGACGGACGGCAGAAGTACGGCACTCCTATCTATGTCAATCAGCCAGCTATCTTCTACCACGAGCGCAAGATAGACGACTGGCGAGGAGGCGTGATGCGCACCCCCCCTACGGACTGGACGACCTACAAGCATCGCAACGAAGTGGGATCGTACCGCCGCACCTTCACAGTCCCCCAAGCGTGGGACGGGCACGAGATCTACATCAACTTCGACGGTGTAGATTCATTCTTCTACCTCTGGATTAACGGCCAATATGTAGGCTTCTCCAAGAACTCACGCAATCTGGCCGCCTTCGACATCACCTCGTACCTCCGCAGGGGCGAGAACCTAGTAGCCGTAGAGGTCTATCGCAGTAGCGACGGCTCCTTTCTAGAAACACAAGATATGTTTCGTCTGCCGGGGATTATCCGTTCGGTTTCACTCACAGCCAAGCCCAAGCTCCACATCAGAGATCTACAAGTGATTCCCAACCTCGACGAGCAATACCGCCACGGCGAGCTCAACATCACGGCCGAGCTACGCAACCACACAGGCAGAGGCATCAAACCCCACAGCATAGACTATTGGCTATACGCCCTACCTCTGTATAGCGATCAGGCGACACTCGTACGGGAAGCCCATGCACATAGCTCTATCAACAAGCTAGAGACTGGAGGATCGGAGCGATACCGCACGACGCTCAAGCTAGAGTACCCCAAACTCTGGTCTGCCGAGGCTCCCTATCGCTATGTACTAGTGGCGGAGCTGAAGAACGCCAAGGGGCAGACGACCGAGATCGTATCGACCTACACGGGCTTCCGCGAGGTGGAGATCAAGGACACCAAAGCCGAGGACGATGAGTTCGGTCTAGCTGGGCGATACTTCTACATCAACGGCCGACCTACCAAGCTCAAGGGCGTCAACCGCCACGAAACGCACCCAACCACTGGTCACGTACTCACATACGAGCAGATGGAGCAGGAGGTTATGCTGATGAAGCGTGCCAACATCAACCATGTACGCAACTCTCACTACCCTACCCACCCATACTTCTATTACCTATGTGATAAGTATGGTATCTACCTAGAGGACGAAGCCAACATCGAGTCGCATCTATATTATTACGGTAAGGAGTCGCTATCGCACGTCCCAGAGTTCGAGGCAGCTCACATCAATCGTATGCTCGAGATGGTACGTGCCAATATCAATAGCCCCAGCATCGTCATCTGGTCTTTGGGCAACGAGGCGGGACCGGGCAAGACCTTCGTCAAGTGCTACGACCAAACCAAACTCATAGACACCTCTCGCCCCATACAGTACGAGCGCAACAACGACATCGTTGATATGGGATCGAACCAATACCCCTCGATCTCTTGGGTTAGAGATGCCGTCAAGGGTGGCTACAACATCAAGTATCCATTCCACATCTCCGAGTATGCCCACTCTATGGGTAACGCTGTGGGCGGGCTACAAGACTACTGGGAGGCCATAGAGTCTACCAACTTCTTTTGCGGTGGGGCTATATGGGACTGGGTAGATCAATCCCTATACAACTATACCCCCGAGGGGCTGCGCTATATGGCCTATGGTGGGGACTTCGGCGACAAGCCCAACGACGGTATGTTTGTGATGAATGGTATCATCTTTGCCGATCGCACTCCCAAGCCTCAGTACTACGAGGTGCAGAAAGTGTATCAGTACATCGGTATCGAAGCAGAAGACATTCGCTCGGGACGTGTGCAGATCTTCAACAAAAACTACTACACCGACCTCTCGGCCTACGAGCTACACTGGAGCCTCTGGGAGGGTGGTCTGTCGGTACAGCGGGGTTCGCTCCCGATGCCCAAGGTAGCTCCACGCACTAAGGCTAAGGCAACGATTCCCTTCAGGCTCAATCTGCTCAAACCTCAGCACGAGTACTTCCTCAAAGTCGAGTGCAAGCTCAAAGAGGATATGCCTTGGGCTAAAGCTGGCTTCACGCAGGCTAGAGAGCAACTACTCGTACAGAGCCCCTCGCATAGACAGACACTCGCAGAGGTCGCAGGTGGAGCGACACTCAAGCTCATCAGCCAGCCTAGCCCTACGGTAGTGGGTCGCAACTTCGAGGTGGCCTTCGATGCCCAGCAAGGCACAATACACAAGCTGACCTATGATGGGCAAACAATGATTGAGGCTGGTAATGGCCCTAAGCTATCGACCTTCCGAGCTCCGTGCGACAACGACATCTGGGCATGGGGGGCTTGGGGTAACCACGGGCTGCACAACCTCAAGCACAGAGTGCTACACACGAGTAGCTACCTGAGAGCGGACGGAGCGGCGGTCGTGGTCTTCGGCGTAGAGTCGCAAGCTCCCAATGCAGCTAAGCTCTATGACCGCAGAGCTTCGGGGCGCTATCAGGTCGAGGAGCAGACAGACAAGCCATTTAGCGAAGAAGACTTCAAGATCAACACTAATCAAGTCTGGACCGTCTATCCCGATGGCTCTATCGAGCTACAAAGCAACATTACAAGCAATCTAGAGAGCCTAGCGCTCGGTCGCCTCGGCTTCGAGGTCATCGTCCCCAAGCGGTACGACACTTATAGCTACTACGGTCGAGGACCAATCAACAACTACTCAGACCGCAAGACGGGGCAGTTCATCGAGATACATCAGAGCAAGGTGATTGACCAGTTCGTGAGCTTCCCCAAGCCTCAGACAATGGGCAATAGGGAAGATGTACGGTGGGCAGCACTGACTGACGGCTCTGGAGCAGGTCTACTCTTCGTCGCAGGCGACAAGATGAGCACCTCTGCTCTCCCTTGGTCGGCTCTAGAGCTTACCAAGGCACCACACCCACACGAGCTCCCCAGTGCAGGCGATACCCACTTGCATCTAGACGCTAGCGTCAATGGGCTCGGAGGTTTTAGCTGTGGCCAAGGGCCTCCCCTCAAGCACTGCCAGTCGTTCGCCACACCACAGAGCTTCAGCTTCGCCATCAGGCCTCTGCAGTCGGCTGACGAGATCTTCAACAAGGCTCAGATACAGCTCTCGGGCGATCGTCTTCCTCTACTCGCTCGTGATCTGCAAGGACGTGTTCAGATCAAGGAGCAGCAGGCGGGCAAGCTGATGTACTCGATCGACAAGGGTAAGCCCCAAGCATATACGGACCCAGTGGATCTTGCCCAAGGAGGCAATACCAAGATCTGGTACGCAGACAATCCCAAGCTCTACGCCCTAAGCCAATACCCCAAGCTAGCCACTCAGCTCAGCGTGCTATTCGTCAGCAGCGAGGAGGTACATCAGGGTTTCGACGCAGGCAAGCTCCTAGACGGCGATCCCAACACGATTTGGCACTCAACCTATACGGTAACGGTGGGTAAGTTCCCCCACTGGATAGACTTCGATGCACATACGCCCGTTGTGCTCAAGGGCTTCCATTGGCTACCCCGCAAGCACTACGTCAATGGCGACATCAAGGACTACAGCCTATCGGTCAGCCTAGACGCCAAAGAGTGGCGAGAGGTGGCAAGAGGGAGCTTCGACGAGGACAAGACACTCAAGAAGGTTATGCTGGATAAGCCTGTGAAGGCACGCTATATCCGCTTCACTTGCCTGAGCGCACACAACGGTCAGGATTCAGCGGCAGCAGCCGAGTTCAAAGTCATCACCGACTAGAGCTACCCAGTAACCAACTTAATACCCCAAGGGGGAGCAGCAGAAGTATACAGCCTGCTACTCCCCCTTGGGGTATTCCAGTATATGTGTTATCAAAACTCACATGGATCCATGATAGACAATCTTAGAATAGGATTTGATCAAACCAACACCTTAAATATATAGTCCATTGCCAGCATCATAAATTTACGTAAGTTTGTGTTATATTTTCAGCAATTATTAACATAGGCAGAAATAACTCATATTAATTACGCTAATAAAAGAATAGCTTATGAGAACATTTTTACGAAATGTAGGAGCTAAATCGGATCACTTTAAGTTCATGCTCCTAGTTTTTCTATTAGGTTGCAGCTACATCACTCAGGTTTGGGCACAGAGCCGACAAGTCTCTGGTGTCGTCCTCGATAGCAAGACCAAGGAGTCGATCATCGGAGCCTCGGTCTATGTAGTAGGAACGACTAGTGGCGTGCAGACCGACTTAGATGGCAAGTTTACCCTCACCGTAGACGCCAAGAGTCGCCTCAAAATCTCGTACATCGGCTACACTGAGCAGATTATTGCGGCATCTTCCTTTGGCAATCAGCCACTCCAAATCTTACTAGTTGAGGCGTCTTCGGTACTTGACGAGGTCGTGGTAACGGCCTACGGCGGTCGTCAGCTACGCACTAAGCTCACCAACTCAATCGCCAAAGTGGACAAAGAAGTCCTCAAGCAGGGGATGTTCGCCAACCCAGCGCAGGCACTATCGGGTGCTATCGCAGGGCTGAGGGTGGCGCAGACCTCGGGCGACCCAGGCGCTACGCCCTCTATCGTACTGCGTGGTGGTACGGACTTCAACGGAGGTGGCTCGCCTCTTATCCTAGTTGATGGTCAGGTGCGCCCTAGTATGAGCGACATTAACCCCAGTGACATTGAGTCTATGGAGGTGCTCAAGGATGCTGGTGCTACTGCTATCTACGGTGCTCGCGCCAATAACGGAGTAATCCTCATCACCACCAAGCGCGGTCGAAGTGGTCACTCCGAGATCACATTCAGCTCCAAGCTCGGAATGAATTACTTTCATAGTGGATATGATTTCCTAAACGCCCGCGACTACATCCATTGGATGCGCACGGCCTATGTAAATGGTAATACAGCTGCTTGGACGGATGCACGAGGGAATAAACTGACTCACCCAGATGGGTCTGCCATCAAGAGCCTAGCTAATATCAATGCGCTAGACCAAGCACAGCCATTCGGTACGGGGAACAAATACTTCGACAAGGACGGCAAAACGCCTCTCGACGGCAACGTAGCCAACAACGCTATTTGGAGCCCGATGGAGTACTCAGACGAATTAGCCTTCCTACTCAATCAAGGCTGGCAACGGATGGACGACCCAGCAGGTCGTGCCAAAAATGGGATTATCTTCAACGAAAATCGTCTACAAGACTTCAATCTCCAGTCGCCAGCTCTATCACAAGACTATAACCTGAGCATGCGTGGAGGTAACGATCGGGGCAGCTATTACTCGGGTCTAGGCTACAACCACAGCAAAGGCTCGGTCTATGGCAACTGGTATCAGCGTATGTCTTTTATCATCAACGCCGACTACAAAATCAAGCCTTGGCTCAAGTCGGAGTCTAGCTTCAACTTCACAGATGCCAAGTGGTATGGCCTCTCCGATAAGACTAACGTAGTCAATTACTTTAGCCGTGGTTTCTCTGTCCCTCCCACATTCCGAGGTTACAATGCCAAGGGAGAGCAGTTGCTAGGTGTAAACTCGGGCGATGGTAACCAGAGGTTCAACCATGACAAGTTTATTCGTGACAACAACACAACTAAGTTCACACTCAATCAAGCGTTCACGATCAACTTCCTCAAGGACATTTCACTCAAGCTCAATGGTATCTGGTATTACTCCGATGGCAAATACGAATCCTTCGACAAGGACTATCTAGACAAACCGAATGTTTGGAACAAAGCCCGCAATAGCTCTGCCTCCTTTGAGCGTACTCTAGACCAGACTTACAATGCAGTGCTCAACTACCGCACACAAATACAAGAGCACAATCTCGATGCGATGGCAGGCTTCGAGTTCTACGACTCTTATACCAAGGGCTTCTCCGCTTCGGGCTCTGGAGCCCCTACGGACGACTTTATGGATCTTGGCCTAACTCTATCGGAGAAAGATAAGCGAGGTATCGACTCTTGGCACATCCGCAGCCGTATTATGTCTTTCTTCGGGCGCTTGAACTACGACTACAAGTCCAAGTATCTACTCTCTTTGGTCGTTCGCCGAGATGGTTACTCTCGCCTAGCCAAAGAAAATCGCTGGGGTACTTTCCCCGGAATGTCGGCCGGTTGGGTCTTCAGCAAAGAAGACTTCATGCAGAGCTACAAGGATATTCTCTCCTTCGGTAAGCTGCGTATGAGCTTCGGTCTCAACGGCAACGTTAATCCCTCCCACGTAAAGCCCTATACAGTGCAAGGAGCTTATAGTGCTCTCAAATACAACGGACAGGTCGGCTTCCTACTCTCGGAGCTACCCAACCCTTATCTTGAATGGGAGAAGTCACGCACCTTCGAGATCGGTGCCGATCTTGGCTTCCTCAACAACCGAATCAACGCCAACATCACCTACTACGACCGCCTGACGATTGACAAATTCGCAGATATAACAATTCCATCGGTCTCTGGGATCAACACAAGTAAATCCAACAATGGGGAATTCCTCAACCGAGGCCTAGAGTTTGAGCTAGCTTTCCGCATCATTGACACGAAAGACTTCAAGTGGCGTTTGGGCTGGAATGGAGCCTATAACCGTAGCACAATCATCAAGCTACCAGACAACAAGAAGATACGCAATCAGCAGAATGCTTTCGAGGTTTACTCTGGCAAAGACCAAACAGATAAAATTTGGGTAGGCGGCTATCAAGAAGGACAGACTCCGGGCGATCTCTACACTTACGAAGCTCTAGGTATCTACCAGAGCGAAGACGAAATCCCCGCAGGGCTAATCGACATCTCTGGTCGCTCGCCTCTCTATGGCGGTAAGGAAGGCTACGACAAGCTAGACCCAGCACAGAAAAAGAACTCACTCCCCATACGTCCCGGCGACATTCGCTGGAGAGATGTCAATGGTGACGGCAAGATCGACCAGTTTGACAAGGTAAAGGTGGGCAATAGTACACCTAAGTGGACTGGCGGCTTCAATACATCCTTTAGCTGGAAGGGGCTAACGCTATCGGCTCGATTCGACTACGCCCTTGGCTTCACAATCATTGATACCAAAACGCCTTGGATCATGGGGGCTGCTCAGGGGACGTTCAACACCATCAAGGAGAGCCAAGACACTTGGTCTGTAAACAACCGTGACGCCAAATATCCACAAGCTGTTTGGGCAGACTTCCTCGGCAAGGACAACTACCGCACCTCTACACTCTTCACTTACAGGGGCGACTACCTATCCTTCAGAGAGGTTACCCTATCCTATCAGCTACCTAAGGCTTGGATCAAGAAGCTCCAGCTAGAAAATTTAGAGCTATCGGTAACGGGGCAGAATCTGGGCTACTGGACGCAGAGCAAGCACATCTTCTCGCCTGAGCAGGGCGGCAGCAACAATGGAGGCTATCCATTGCCTCGCATCGTCATCTTCGGAGCTAATCTTACTTTGTAATCATTTCATCAAGTCATCAGAAATATGAAAAAGCTAATATATAAGTTGGTCATAGCCGCCTCCATACTCGGTGGTACTACATCCTGCGACTCACTAGATTTGTCACCCGAAGACTTCTACGGCAGTGGCAACTACTGGAAGAACGAAGCTCATGCCAATAGCTATCTCATCGGGCTACATAAACAGTTTAGAGATAATGCTGGTATGTTCATCCACCTCGGGGAGAAACGTGGCGGCACGATGATGAGCTCAACGTCTATCTACGGGACTGTCCTGCACGACTCTGACCTCATCCTCAACAATATCGACAAGGATCGCACACATGTGGCGAACTTCCAGAATCTATACTCCACCTCTATCCTGCAGCTCAACCACTACATCGACCAAGTGAGCAAGGCTTCGTACCTATCGGAAGAGAAGAAGAATGCCCTACTTGCCCCAGCATACGGCATGCGTGCGATGTACTACTTCACACTCTTCCGTACCTTCGGCGGTGTACCCATCATCACCGAGCCCAAAGTGCTCAACGAGAAGATAGACATCAAGAACTTCTACATCCCTCGTGCCTCTTCGGAGGAGACTATGGCTTTCATCAAGTCCGACATCAACAAGAGCGAGGAGATGTATGGCACGGATGCTATCAGGCAAACGTACAATAAAGCGAATTGGTCGAAAGCTGCTACTCTGATGCTCAAGGCTGAGATATATCTCTGGGCAGCCAAAGTAAAACTCTCGGACTTCGAACCCAAGGGCGAGTCCGATCTGCACGTCGCCAAGAGTGCTCTTGAGGGCATTATGGGTAAATTCAGTCTCGAAGACAAGTTCGCCGATGTTCATAGCACGAAAAACAAGGAGAACAAAGAGATCATCTTCGCCGTAAGATATGCCGATGGAGAAGCGGGCAATTCCTTCCAGAGCTACTTCGTCGCCTACAACCTCTTCCTAGACGTGGTCTATGACAAAGACGGCAAGCTCATCAAGACCGACCCATTTAACCTCAAGGGCGGGTCGGGGCCACTCTTCCGTCAGTACAAGAAGGAGCTCTGGGCTTCGTATGACCCAGAAGACACACGTCGCGATGCAACCTTCTACGAAGCCTACAAGGCTCAAGAGCTTGGGTTCGAGAATCTAGGCATCATCATGTGCAAGTTCACTGGGAGCATCAATACCACTGGCAACCACGTCTGGGACAACGACCTAGTCATCTACCGCTATGCCGATGCTCTACTGATGATGGCCGAGGTGGAGAATGGTCTAGGCAACTCACCTGCCGACTACATCAACCAAGTGCGTAAGCGTGCCTATGGAGACAACTATGCCAAGCACGCCTACAAGGGCGGAGACTATGCCGAGAATGAGCTAGAGATCCTACACGAGCGCGACAAAGAATTCGTAGCCGAGGGCAAACGCTGGTTCGACCTCGTGCGTATGCGCGATGCCAACAAGGAGTCCCTTGCCTTCTCTCCCAAGGCGAACTATTCGGATAAAAAAGAGCCTGTCCTCTCGCTCACGGAAGAGAAGCACAAACTCCTCTGGCCTATCGACAAGAATACGCTCACACTTAACTCAGCCTTGAACCAAACCCCGGGCTATTAGTGTAGAGTAGAGTCTAGCACCTAATGAATTAGCCCCAGCCGAGCGAATTGCTCGGCCGGGGCTAATTCATTTATCTAAAATTACTCTCTCTAGTGATAATCTAGGAAGTGTACTTCGCCCGTGGAGAGGCTATAGATCGCACCATATATGCGTATGGCACCCTCCTGCTCCATCTGGGTGAGTATTTGGCTCTCATGCCTGATTTCCTCAATCGTCATACGCACATTCTGTAGCGCAACAGCATCGGCAAAGGCCTTATTTCGGTGCACACGTGGCCCCATATATTCCGTATGCTCGATGACGGGTCTTAGCTTGTCCATAATATGGGTAATGTGTCCCAGCTCCACCCCCTTGATTGCCGCCTTAACCGCTCCGCAGTCCTCATGCCCCATCACTACCACGAGCTTGGCTCCAGCCACCTTGCAAGCGAACTCAATGCTCCCGAGCATGTGCTTGTAGACGACATTGCCAGCAATACGGCTAACAAACAAATCACCTACTCCTCGATCGAAGATATACTCTACTGGCACACGGCTATCAATGCATGAGAGAATAATGGCCTCGGGGTACTGCTCCTCAAGCGACTCTCGCATCTGCGAGCGAAAGTCCCTAGGCGTGTGTACACCTGCCATGTATCTGAGGTTACCAGCCTTGAGGCTCTCTAGTACGCCCTCGGGAGTTAGTTGTTGCTGCTCTTCTTTTGTCAATGTGTTATTAGTCTAGGGCATTTAGCCAAGGCGCTCGACGGCTTGGGCAAATAATTCACTCAGCTTTTGGCTCTGTTGCTGATGCGTTAGATGTGTATTATCGAGCACTACTGCGTCCTCTGCCTGACGCAACGGCGAAACAGCTCGATGGCTATCGGCATAGTCACGGCTCTCCACGTTGGCCAGCACCTCCTCTAGCGTGGTCATGTTATCTCCTTTCTCTCGCAACTCTAGTAGCCGACGCTGGGCTCTAACCTTGGGGTCTGCTGTTACAAATATCTTGAGCTCTGCCTCGGGAAATACGTTCGTGCCAATATCACGCCCGTCCATCACGACGCCCTTACTCGCTCCCATGCGCTGCTGCTCTTTGGTGAGAGCTTCACGCACAGCAGGTATTGCACTAATGGGGCTGACGAAATTGGACACACGCATCGTACGTATCTCTTGCTCCACTCGTTCGTCCCCTAGGTATAGCTCTGGTAGTCCATCAGCATTTAGCCGGAAGCTCAGACGTAGCTGAGGGAGTAGAGCCTCTAGACCCACCTCATCGATGTGCTCTGCGTCGATGAGCCCTGCACGCAGAGCCGCCAGAGTGACGCCTCGGTACATAGCACCAGTGTCTATATAGATGTAGCCAACCTCACGTGCTAGGGCTTTGGCCATGGTGCTCTTGCCGCAAGAGCTGTGTCCGTCTATCGCTACGATGATCTTTTTATCCATATTCTGAGCGTTGATATTGTTGCAAACAAGTTTATTTAGAAATACAAATGTACCTCAAATCTCGCCTTATTCCCAAGACTGAGCGAACAAAACTCTGAAAGCAGACAAGGACATGCCCACCAATATAGGCAATGAAAAGTGGAGTGCCTTATGCCAAACTCTATGCAGGCCTACAGACGCCACACATCAGGGCAAAAAGAAGGCGGTGTAACGAGATTTATATCTCACTACACCGCCTTAAAAGTGACCCCGGTGGGGCTCGAACCCACGACCCAATGATTAAGAGTCATTTGCTCTACCAACTGAGCTACAGAGTCTAAAGTGTGATCTATTACATTACTCAAAGCAAACGAGAGATGATCGCTACCCTCGCTGTGACCCCGGTGGGGCTCGAACCCACGACCCAATGATTAAGAGTCATTTGCTCTACCAACTGAGCTACAGAGTCTAGAATAAAGTTGCTTTGAGTAGTGGCATCAACCACAATTCGAGTGCAAAGGTAATACTAAATTCGATTTCTGCAAGAGCCTAGACCTACTTTCTCACTACACTCTATCAAAGTCAGGACAATAAGACAATTAAAAACAAGAACTTAGAAACAAGAAACAAAAATGACGCATCAGCCATATTGGCCAATGCGTCATTCATTATTTAGGCGGATAGCCTTATTCCTTGATGCGGCCGATGTACGAACCGTCACGAGTATCAATCTCGATCAACTCGCCCTCTGTGATGAATAGAGGCACACGCACCTCGGCACCAGTTTCTACAGTAGCAGGCTTGAGCGTGTTGGTAGCTGTATCCCCCTTGAGGCCGGGCTCTGTATAAGTCACACGTAGTACAACGTGAGCTGGTAGCTCACAAGTCAAGATCGTTTCGCTCTCTGCATGCACCATCGCTTCAACCATATCACCCTCTTTGAGGAACTGAACGCCATCAATAGCAGCCTCGGGGATAGAGATCTGCTCAAAGGTTTCTGGGTGCATGAAGTTCATGCCCATATCGTCTTTGTAGAGGAACTGGTAGGGACGACGCTCGATGCGTACTTCCTCCACACGTACACCACTATTCCAAGTCTTGTCTAGGACACGACCCGTAGCTACGTTCTTGAGTTTTGTGCGAACGAAAGCTGGGCCTTTACCCGGTTTAACGTGGAGGAACTCGGTGATGAAGTAGTACTGCCCATCAATGTCTAGACACATACCATTGCGAAAGTCTGCTGTTGTAGCCATATTATTTACGTTACATTAATATTGAATTCTTGCGTCTACAAAAATAGTCATTCCGATTATGAATACAATAACTCCTACTAGCCCCACTGGAAATCTCAAATAACAGACTTAATTCGAGGCATTATACTACCCTAACCTCACCTTCGGCTGGCAACCTAGAGCAGGTTGAAGGGCGATCTTGATACGTTTCTGTATAATTATGCAAAAGAAACTCGGTGATATTTCTTACCCACAGCAAGAGTTATCTATTTTTTGATGGGAAGATCTTTGGAGATTGGAGGACTAAGTCGCACGGATATGTCCACCAATTCGGTAGGATTGATGGGAAGAATCTCCACAAAATCAGCCTTNGGAGATTGGAGGACTAAGTCGCACGGATATGTCCACCAATTCGGTAGGATTGATGGGAAGAATCTCCACAAAATCAGCCTTCGCAAGATAAATCCGCCCACAAAACACACTTAAACCAATGGCTATAAGCAGATTAAAAAAATCCATTTCTAAGAACAATCTCCTTGCGGCTAAGGGTAGAGTGCGTAAACAAGGTCGGACGCCGTGTAGAGCCCCCTAGGCGCCAAATACGAGGTTTGCCATTTTTCGCCTAAGTAACCGAAGGCCTACTACCCTACCCCCTCAAACATCATCGAAAGTCTAAATTTCGCAATCTAATTTGTTAAATTATGCCAATGCCCAGAGAGTAGCACTCAAACCCTTGGCCCGAATCATATTCCTGATCTCAGGTCACTACCAAATACTGGGGAGCACGAGATAGCAGAATGCCCAGAGAGCCACGTCGCTTATGGCATTTGGCCCGATCATGTAGCTCTGCAACTCCCTTTGAGTCGCACAGACTTCATTTTCGGCCTCATGCTTAGCAGCTCGCTCTCTGGGCACTACAGCACACCGCACATAGAGCTGTATAGACAAGACCCAACTACACAGCCTCCTTACAACAATCTGTAAGCGGGGGAACCTCCAAACTATCGAACCTGAATCTTACGCACACTATTGCCAACCTTGATGATGTAGGAACCCTCATCTAGGGTTAGACTGGCCTCTGTAGAGAGTTTGCTCTCAAAAACTTTCTTACCTAGCAGATCAAAAACAGCTACCACCGATGGACGAGCACTATTGATGCGCACTAGATGCCCTTCAACAAAGACGTCAAACCCAGCAGAGCCATCAATCACGTCTTCGACCGATACCTTTTCACTCTCCACGATTTGGGCAAATCGTTTCCATTCGGGTGCCTGCTTATATTTAGCTGCGGCTCCAATAGACACCGTCAGTATACTCCCCTCTTCAATTTCTTCGGGGAACTCATTGAAGTCATTGTCGTCCGCAAAGAAGACGGGAGGCTCAGCTGCTACAATAGAAATCTTTTTGAGTTTGCTACAAACAGAAAAAGCATCGGCAAGGACGGTTTTGAGAGCAGAGCCTATGTGAAGTTCCTCGAGCTTGAGACATCGATAAAACAGATAGGGACTAAGCACTTCAAGCCGATCTGGCAATCTCATTCTTTTGATTCCTGTTTCTGAGAAAGCGCGACTATGAATATCTGTCACACTCTGTGGAATCTCGATATGCTCGACGTTGGCACAAGCCTCAAAGGCAGATTCTCCAATCTGCTCCACACCCATTGGGATAACAACATTAAGGCTATCTGGGTGTCCTTGCGGATATCGTAGCAAAGTTTTCTTGTCCTTAGTATAGAGTAGACCATTAATTGTGGCATACTTCTTATTACCATCGGCCACCTTGAACTCTTTGAGGTGATACATACCTTGGTTAGAACCAACTTCATCAAACTCCTCCAAGCTGGCAGGCAACTCTAAGGACTCTAGATGAATACAACGATTGAGAGCAGCCTCGCCGATCTTTTTCAATCTTTTCGATAGCGTAAGGCTCTTGAGGTACACATTGCCCATCATCGCCGCAGGAGCAAGCTCCTCTACACTCTCGGGCATGACATAAGAGGTGAAGCTCCGCCTAAATGACGGGCTCAGGTACAAGATCTTGATGTCCTTATCATAGAGGATCTCGTCCTTAATCGCCAGATGCTTATTCAGTGGACTTAGTTTTATTTGTTTGAGATAAAATAAATCGTAGAAAGCATCCCTGCCAATCTTCTGTAAGCTAGCACCGATTTCTAGCTCCGTCGCTTTGGTTACATACATAAAAGCTTCTTCCTCAACCTCCACGACATTGTCGGGAATGGCAATCTTCTTGAGTTTGGAAAAGGCGAAAGCTTGGCTCTTAATAACCTTAATAGTCTTAGGCATGGTACAATTCTCCAACTCCAATCTTGGATCACCAAAAGCGTCCTTACCTATAGCGACTACTGTATAGGTTACTCCATCGTTTGTGACAGTCTCGGGAATGGTCAAGTCCTTGAAGTTCTTTTTGTCCCTTGGGTCCTGTCGCTGAAGTTTAGAAACCTCTACGGTCTTGGCAGCCTCATCTAAAATGGCATAACGCAGAGGTGAAACAAAAAAGGTTTTGGCTTTCTTGTCTGCCCTCAGCTGGCTTTGTTCTCTAAACCTTGTAGATCTCGCATACAAATCTTCGTGTGCTTGATCCGTCCGCACTTGCGCCGACACTACCGATAGCGAAATCGCCAGAAGCAGCGCAGAGGTAAATACTTTTCCTTTCATAACGTTAACTTTTTGTAGATGTTGATGATGTAATGATGTTTCTTATAGTTGAGAATTTGTAGATCATGTAGCTCTTGATAGTCTGATCGTATTGCGAGAGTCCTGTTTGTCCTGTAGTAGAATCCACGAGGGCTTATAGGGATTATCCGTTGTTAGAACAAAGGTTCGCCCCTCCCGATCCTTATCATTAAAGTCGGCACTACCACCGATATTAGCAAAGGGAGCGACGAGTAGCTCCAGCTGGAATAGCTGTATCAGCCTACTATTAACATTATCTTTGGGATTCTTCGCTGGGTCATAGGTAAACTTGACTTCTGACTCCGAGATAATCTCCATACCAACTGGGATATGAAATACCCGTGTACCCATTCCTAGATTGCTGATGTCAATCGCCCCCCACACCCCTAGCGATCCGCCAAAGCTAGGGTGCCTCTGTACTATTCCAAAGGCAATTATCTCCAGAGGAGAGCCTGCATTCTTACAGAAAGCCTTGACACTACTGATTGCATTCTGAGCTCGTCCCGTAGAGGTCTTTGCGTCCATTGCCCATACGCCTCTCTTTAGATGGCTAGATAGGGGTAGCTGCTTGGCCTGCAGAATACAAGTACCATCGGCACTACTAAGGCTGGGAGTATCTCCTCCATGGACTCGATCTAGACGCTGTACTCGCACACCAAAGATCTCTTGAGCTCTATACAACTCAATACCTGTGGGCGTGTACCTAAAGGGTAAGGAATACGACACCCCATCTAACCGAAATGTGAGATGCCGCTCTTCGGTCATCTGGACATCATTAATAGTCTTGCCCCCCACGGTAAGCGCACTGTAATAGATATGATTGTCTACAGATGAGGTACGGATCTGCTCAAGGGACTTGGCCCAATCGTCAGTCTTGGCGGGAGTCATCACAACCAAAGAGCGGGATTTAGCCCCCCTCAGGATAACGCTATCGGACGAAGCTCGCAGGATCTGGTAGCTATAATCTCCGCCTGCTCCTTCGCTGATATTCGCCCCACGAAAAACATGCAAACGGCTATTAGGCTCCGAGTAAATATGTATGGCTCTATTATAGGTATTGAAGACTAGAGAGGGGCCGTTGGAGGCATTGACTTCGTAATGTCCCTCGTCGATAGGGCGGCTAGGATCGAGCAGCTCCGAAGCGGCGCTCACGACACCTTGATCGGAAAATCGGACGAAAGTTGTGAACCCGCCGTATATTTGCCCCTCGGAAGGGTAAACACGCATCTCCCATCCATTGGGAGCGGTAGGGAGTATTTTTAGTGTTTCTTGTATCGTGGCCTGCATTCTCTCAGAGGGACTCCGGTCAAATATGAGTACTTCTCGTCGCTGGCATCCCCAACTCACAGAGATAACCGTGGCTATCGTAGCCGATATAAGTTGCTTCTTTAGACTCATGACGGTACTATTTATCGTTTATCACCAATGAGTTAATATCCAAATCTTTGATCTCGGTCTGGCGACGCAGCACGCAATCTCTCAAAGCATGTAGATTGATCCCCCAATCATGCTGTAGATAGCTACTGACAATCTCGAACTTTCGTTTAATCAACTCTCTTCCTCGATCTCCTGCGGCAAAGAGCTTGGCGTCCCACATCTCTGGAGCATCTGTCACGAAAGTAGCTTGTAGCTCTACAAAGTCTTCGTAGTGCTGACTAGAAGCATAAGGACTAATGAACCCTGCTCTTAGTGCATTGATCTCACTAACACGAAGATTCTTGATCATATCTAGACGTTTATTATAGGTAGAGTGCTCCTGCATCAGCATTTTATTAGCCTCCAACTCTCTTTTCTCCTTCTTGTAGAGCTCCATCTGCTGGGTCTCTTCTTTGGTACGGCGACTACCAAGAGCATACAAGCGGTAATACTCTTGGGCAACCTTTGTGTATTTTTTCAAGTCCTCGGAGCGTCCGTCTGCTAGCTCCTTGTAAACCACCTCATGCACCTCGCTGGGAGTACTCCAAGCCTTGCTCCACGTATCGGAGCGATAGCCATTGGCCGTCACCTGTCGAAAGTCAGCTGGATAGGGTTTCGTCTGGTTTTGGATATGCCCAAACTCATGATGAATCGTTTGGAAATAGTAGAGATTGAGTTCGGCAATACTACTAGGGTTTAGGTCATTAATCCGATAGAGTGTCATCTTTCTCCCTCCCTCGGCGGTCCCAAGTATTTGCGTCCCATTATGGTTATAGCCCGTAGAGCCTACAAGGTGTAGCACTTTGGGGAATAACTGACGAATGAATGCTCGGCTAGGCTTACCAACCGAGCCCGTTACCTCGTCATAGGCTTCCAGACAAAGGTGTCGAGCCAAATGTGCAAACTGAATACTCTTGTGGAACTCAGCAGGAGCCAAATTGTATCGTCTGTCGCTCTCGTTGTCGTCGAACTTATACTTCACCTCTATATTATAGGGCTTCATATAGTTCTCGTATAACCATTTATCAAAAGCATTTTCCTGTTTATTTCGGTCAGCGATGACGCTTCTGTCCTGCCTAATTGGATCTTCCGACGCACAAGAGAAGAACAAGAGAGAGAGCAGGACACAGCTGACAAGGCTGATGAGCTCTGAACCATGTAGGCAAGAACGATTGGTTCCGCCCAGTACTTTGATCAAGCTTCTTAGTATAATCATGACTTCGGTTATTTGTTGGTTTAGTATCATTGCATAGCGGTGCTACTATTTACCCCTATTCCCCTTCATGCCAGCAGATAGAACCTCTAGTGGGAGTTGTAGAGCCCGGCGAGGATCGTTCTTGGTTAGCACATTAGATGTGACCGTTACGTTGTTGCCATTCTTGATGGTTACCCGTGTGACCTCAATGCCGTAACGCTTGACATCCATCCACCTCAAGCCAAGATGTAGAGTTTCTAGACGTCGCATGTGTAGCAGTACCTGCAGATAGTCGTCCTGCTTGGCACTGATGCTTATATTAGCATTCAGCTTTTTGCGAGGGGTTGGAGCAAGAGGAGTATAGTAAGGTGTTTTCCGATTCCACTCCTCAATATTTTGCTCGGTCAATTCGACTGGATTTTTCAAAAAGTTCTTCAGATAGATATTCATATCCCGCAGAGCCTCTGCATACATCTCTCTGTGAATATACGCCTCTGCTCTCATCAGCAGGGTTTCATCTGTGGTAAAGTCTGCGTAGGTTGTACGGAGATATCCAATGCCAGCAGCTCGATTGGTGTACTCAAACTGCTCAGGAATGCGGGGTAGAATTACTTTGGAGAACGGTGGAGTTAGGACGGCTGGGTCTAGCTTCAGATTACCCGTTCCCTGCTCCGTGAAGTTATCACCCCATGCTCCCGGGGTCATTATGGTCTCTGTGGTTGCCACGTAAGTGATGTGATTGTATCTAGCGCCTACTAGAGAAGCTCCGAAAACCCTAGATGCACGGCCATAGCTGGTGAGCAAAAGCAAGTTATTATTAGCTCGATGATCGACATGAAGAATAGCTCTGTTGACAAAACCCGTCGGACCCGAGGGCAGATTGGCCAGTGGTGTATAGTCACGCAAAACGTTGGCTGGATTATCTCCTAGTACGGCTGTGGCATGCTCAATGGCCTTGTCCCACTGATGAGCGTACAGATAGAAGCGAGTAGCGAAGGCATGAGCAGCACTTTGATTGAAGTGATACTTAGGCGTAGTACCATACACGGCATCTCTAATGAGCGGTAGCCCCTGCTCTATATCCCTCTGAATAGCCCGATAGTTCTCTCCGAGTGTTTGCCTACTATACTGTGGGTTCAACTTGTTTTCTGAGCGTTCCATATAGTGAACCCCAAGGCTGTCTTTATTTGAGAGGGGATCGTAGGCTTGAGCGAAGATATTGGTCAGAATGAAGTGCCCATAAGCCCGACAGAGCAGAGCCTCCCCTCTGAGCGGGCGCATCTGTTCTTGCTCTGGAGCCTTCTCTGCAATTTCTAATGCTACATTGGCTGCTTGTATAGCGCCGTAGGCCGATTCCCAAATAGCGGCTGGAGCATCATTACTTGCCTCGGACACATCTTCCCAGCCATAGAGCTGATTGTAGAAGCGAGTACCATAGCTGCTATTCTCCGACACCTCTACCACATTGTCGCTAGACATCTCCGCTGCCACGATATAGCTTGTATTAGGGTAGGCTGTGACGAGCAACCCCTTGACCTTGTCGTACCGATCTTGGTCGACATCTATTCTACTATCTGGCAGAGTGCTGAGGAAGTCACTACAAGATGAGAGCATCAGTAGCAAGCTCCCTAGGAGTATTCCCTCTTTATATATGGATCTATTGTATTTCATCGCATCATATTTTATTGAGTTGCTAGATGCCGACACGAAGTGTCATCGTTATTTGTCTGGGGAGAGGAGTGGCTACACCGCCCGTATTGAAGAACTCGGGATCCTGACCATTGAGCTTGGCATCGGAGTAGAGTAGCAACAAATTGGAGGCTTGTAGCTTGAGGCTAAGGTCTGCGATCGAGAGTTTCTTGACCCACGACTTAGGGAAATCATAGGCTAGAGAAACCTCTTTGAGGCGGATAAAGTCACCTCGTGCAATGCGTCTATCGGAGTAGTTGAACGCATTGTAGGCATATCGTATATTGGTGGTTTCGTAGGCTTGTAAGAGGGAGGCAATGACTGGGATATCTGTCCTCTGCTCATCTCCCGGCTGCACCCACCTATTCTCAAACTCCCTAGGCATGGACGACAAGTCATTGTATTCGCTATGGAAGACTGGATCCAGACGTACGACATTGCCGAAAGAATAGGTCAAAAAGGCGTTGAGCCTCCAGTTCTTGTAGACCAACGTATTGCCTAGAGAGCCAAAATCGGTAGGGTCAGCCGATCCTTCATACTTAAGATAGTCTATGCGCTCGCGTTCTTGGAAGTTAATTTCTGTCGATGTAACACCTCCCTCTGGCGTGGCGAAGGTTGGCAATCCGTATGAATCCAAACCCATAAAAGGAATTGAGAATATAGCTCGTACTGGATATCCCTGACGGGCAAACCCACTCCCCGTGATCAGGTCGATCACTCGGCTGTGATTGTCAAGATAAGTTACCTTATTACGAGTGTGCGTATAGACAAAGTCGGTAATCCATTTGAAGTCTTGACTCTTATAGTTCGTCGAGCTGATAGATATCTCGAGGCCGTTTGAGTGCATAGAGGCGACATTACCAAACTTAATGTTATGCCCGCCAATACCCATCGTATTGGTAGGGCCAATCAAATCAAAATTCCGCCTATTGTACCAATCCAGTGAGAGGTTGAGGCGGTTTTTGAGAAGCGCAACATCAAGACCAAAGTTAAGCTCATGCTTCTTTTCGTAGGTCAGTTCACTATTCTCGGGGGATTCTATAAAGAAGCCAGACTCTTGCTGAGATCCCTCGGAGCGCCATGGCGTGAGGCTACGAATGATAATGGTGGAGTTTGTTACGAAAGAAGGCCCCTTGTCTGCCGTAAGCGAATAAGACCCTTTGAGCGTTAGGCTGGGGATAGCCGAGCGCAATGGCGCAAAAAACTTCTCTTGCTCTACGTGCCACGATCCTGATAGATTCCAAGTAGGGAGCCAACGGGCGGAGGTGCTACGCCCCATTTTATTCGTCCCTTCGTAGCGAAGCGTCCCATTGACAGTGTATTTACCCCGATAGTTATAGGTAGTATTGACAAAGAATGCGACATTGCGGTAGTAGCTATCTCTGATGCCAGTGTATTGTCCTGCCTCCTCTCTCATACGTTTGAAGTACAGAGGATCGAAGTGCTGGATATTCCCTTTATTAAATAGTACGCCTACCGAGTGATCCTCCGTGGCATGTCGGTCTATGGTGTTGATCTCAATCCCCCCAAAAAGGTTGAGGATGCCGCTGCCAAACTCTCTATTAAACGATGCACTAGTTCGGAAGTCCCAAGCCAGTAGGCTATACGAAGTCTTGTTGAGAATCCCCCCTACGGGCAGTACCGAGATAGGATCTGCATAGATATTGTCCGGATCTCGATAGAGGTATGAGTTGGCATCTCGTATAGTAGTCGTTTCCATAGCTCTCTGTGCCATGGCTTGGTTGGACATCTCTGTGATCGTGTGCTCATTATTGGAGCCCGAGTGCTTGATATCTCCCAGCACACTAAGCTCTAGGCCACGTATGGGCGACCACTTCATCTCTCCCTGAAACTTAAGATCGAGTACCTTGAGCCTAAGATAATTGTTGTCTAGCTCTCTGAATATATTGAATGGAGCGAAGCTACGCACATAGTTCTCCATTGGGTCTAGCACTCGAGAGGTATTGAGAGAAAATGAATATGGATTGATATCAAAGTCCCGACTAACCTCGCCTGTTACAGGATTGGTATTTTGGCTTAGAGTCCCGGGGGCTGTCTGCGTACGCAAAGCAGCGTTGGCAAGCAAATTGAGTGAGAGGTTACCTGCAATCTTATAGGTAGTATTAAGGTTGGCTGTATAGCGATTGACCTTGCTTTGCTCTGTCCACCCCGGATCTACGAGAGCCGACATCGAGGCATAGTATGAGATTTTATCGGTACCCGAGGTCACGCTCACCGAGTGGTTATTCATGACGTTGTGGTTGAAGAGCAGATCAAACCAATCCGTATTGCGATACTCCCCCTGCCTCAAGAAGGCGTTACGTGCTTGCTCTGTGTTCTCAAGCTCTCCTCTATTGACGAGTTGCCACATCTTACCATAGATCCCACTGCTAGGAGCATTGGATACATCGGCATTGAGCATCCAGCCTTTCTCCTCCATCTCTCGGTACACTCCCATCTGCTGCTGAGAGTTCATGATGTTGAAGTCTCGATAACTTGGTTTGAGGCGATAGGTATACTCTCCCGTATAGGAGATTTTGCTTACACCCGAGCGTCCCTTCTTGGTTGTCACAGCTATTACGCCTGCCATAGCCCTCGCGCCATAGATCGAGGTTGCAGACCCATCTTTGAGCACTTGGAAGCTCTCGATGTCGTCGGGATTGAGCCCTGCAATAGCAGAACTGATAAGTGTGGTGGCATCTCCGCTAGCCAAGGCATCGGCATCTACATCTACCACATCGTCCATCACCACACCATCGACTACCCACAGAGGCTTAGACGCTCCATAAATAGAGGTAGCTCCACGTACCCGGATCTTGGGTGCCGAGCCAAAAGTACCTGACACATTCTGCACCGATACGCCTGCTGCTTTCCCTTCTAGGGCTCTGGTGGCATCGGCCATACCGTCCATCTTACTTTTGTCCCCAGAAACCTTGGTTGATGCACCCGTGAATAGCCGTTTATCGACCTTAGTCATACCTACTACGACGACATCTTGTAGCACTTGTGCATCTTCTTGCATCTCTATCTTGAGATAATCTTCCACAACTGGCACTTCCATAGTCTTGAGGCCTATATAGGATACGATCAAAGTCTTGGTGGAGAGAGGAATTGAGAGCTTAAATTTCCCGTCCAAATCGGTAACAGTACCGATGGATTTATCTCCCTTGACGACTATCGCAGCACCTATAATGGGCAAGCCATCTGCTTTGGAGATTACCTCTCCCGCCACAACACGCTGCTGGGCTGAAGCTATGGCTACCATGATAGGGAGCAAAGCCAAGAGGAGTAAGTACTTTCTCATAAATCTGGGTTTTAGATATTTAAACGATCATTTGATTGACAGCCACAGTTTCATATAAATCTTCAAACACATAAAAGAGTATCTCAATGACTAGACAAGGAACGAAAACACGATTCAAGGGATTGCCCCAGTGGCATCTTCTCTTTTTTAAGATTGAGGTCGCTCCGAATGGCTTATAAGGCTCTGTACATCAAGAATAAGAACTCTTCTATACGGAAGCAAATGTACAATAATAAAATTAAATCAAACAAACATTCTAGGAGGAATTTAATCAATACCCAGCAAAATAGAGCCATATAATAAAATAACAAGATCTGAATAGGGCATCAATCGACAGGAGCAATCGTTCAGAACACCCCGCCAACACGCCATATCTTGGCGCAAAGTAGCTGATAGCTCATGCCATTGGAAGCCAACCAAAGGTAGCTCTATGCAGAGCGACACTCTAAACTTTTGTTAAAGAACGCAAATCCTTTCCAAAGGAATTTCATAGAACTAAGCTAAGTTTACTAAGATTCTTGCAGCGGCTTGAGAAAATTGATGGGAAGATCTTTGGAGATTGGAGGACTAAGTCGCACGGATATGTCCACCAATTCGGTAGGATTGATGGGAAGAATCTCCACAAAATCAGCCTTNTTGGAGATTGGAGGACTAAGTCGCACGGATATGTCCACCAATTCGGTAGGATTGATGGGAAGAATCTCCACAAAATCAGCCTTCGCAAGATAAATCCGCCTACAAAACACACTTAAACAAATGGCTATAAGCAGATTACAAAAACCCATTTCTAAGGACAATCTCCTTGCGGCTAGAGGTAGAGTGCGTAAACAAGGTCGGACGCCGTGTAGAGCCTCCTAGGCGCCAAATACGAGGTTTGCCATTTTTCGCCTAAGTAACCGAAGGCCTACTACCCTACCCCCTCAAACATCATCGAAAGTCTAAATTTTTGTTACCCTAAAAAGAGGACAGACCTCTTGGGCTATACGCACGTTGCAGCAGGGCATACGGGGGAGTAATTAGCTCCGAAATTTTCATAATGATAGGCAGAATGCACAAAAAACAAGCCAATAGTTTGTTTTTTAGAACGAAAAAAGATAATTTTAGGGCAAGTTTAATCATCTAAACACCTATTTGGGCTTATGACTAAAAAGGAGTTTCAACTAGAATACACATTTGAGAATGTCTCGGTTGATCGTCTTTGGCGAAGGATTAGCACCGAAAATGGTCTTCGAGATTGGATTACGGGGCAGGTGTCGATACGAGGAGATCGGGTACGCTTCGTGTGGGGAGCAGGAGATGTAGACGAGGCATATATCCATGTCGTAGAGACGGGACGACAAATTAGATATGATTGGATTGGTGAAGATGCCTACTTCGAGCTCAAAATCGTTGCTACGGAGCTAACTGGAGATAAGACACTCGTCATCACAGACTTCTGCGAAGACGGAGATCTAGAGAGTACTGTGGAGATCTGGGAAGTGCAGATCGGAAGGCTAAGGCGGGTAATGGGTCTAAGCCAAATCTAAGAAATGCCCAAGAGTACCAAAACCCTAACCAACAAGAAGAGAGATAGGCCGAGCCTCCACCGGTCGGCTCAGTCTATATAAAGCTAGAGAGAGTAATTAGTTTGCTTAGCTATCGGGGTTGCTACCCACTCACACAAAAATCCTCTACCGCAAAAATCTTTATTACCTTAGAGCAAAATCGGTACTAGCGTGTTATATAGACAAACGGTTTTCTTTAAGGCAATAATGAACTATAAGGTAGATTCCCCCAAGGCAGACGAATTCATCTGCCACGACGAAATACTAGACACATTGGCTTATGCAGAGCAGAATAGAGATAACGCTGCACTTATATCCGACATCATAGACAAATCTGCCGAGGGCAAGGGGCTCTCGCACCGAGAGGCTGCACTGCTACTCGAGTGCAGAGATCCAGAGCTCAAGGCCCGCATCTATGCTATCGCCAAGGCCATCAAGCACCGCATCTATGGCAACCGCATCGTGATGTTCGCCCCTCTCTATCTCTCCAACTACTGCATCAATGGCTGCGTGTACTGCCCATATCACGTCAAGAATAGAACCATACCGAGGAAGAAGCTCAGCCAAGAAGAGATAGAGCGAGAGGTTATCGCCCTACAAAATATGGGGCACAAACGACTAGCCCTAGAGGCTGGCGAGCACCCTACGATGAACTCAATCGACTATATCCTCGAGTCCATACGTACTATATATAGTATTAAGCACAAAAACGGAGCTATCCGCCGAGTGAACGTCAATATAGCTGCCACGACAGTCGAGAACTACCGCAAGCTACACGAGGCCGGCATCGGCACCTATATTCTATTCCAAGAGACCTACCATCGCCCAAGCTACGAGGCACTCCACCCTACGGGTCCCAAGAGCGACTACGCCTACCATACCGAGGCTATGGACCGTGCGATGCAGGGAGGCATAGATGATGTGGGACTAGGTGTCCTATTCGGCCTGAATACTTACAAGTACGACTTCGTTGGTATGCTGATGCATGCCGAGCATCTAGAAGCGAGGTTTGGCGTAGGGCCACACACGGTCAGCGTACCCCGTATTTGTCCTGCCGATGGTGTAGATGCCAATCAGTTTAGCAATGCCATAGATGATGACACGTTTGCCCACATCGTGGCTGTCCTGCGCATCGCTCTACCATACGCTGGTATGATTGTATCCACACGAGAGAGCCAGAAGTCGCGTGAGCGTGTGCTGGAGTTGGGCGTATCCCAAATCAGCGGAGGCTCACGCACGAGCGTAGGAGGCTACGCCCACCACGAAGACCCAGACAAGAGCTCCGCCCAGTTTGAGCTAAGCGACACACGTACTCTGGACGAAATAGTGGCTTGGCTCATGGAGCTGGGCTATATACCAAGTTTCTGTACAGCCTGCTACCGAGAGGGACGCACGGGCGACAGGTTTATGGCTCTGGCCAAAAGCGGTCAGATCGCCAATATCTGTGCGGCAAATGCCCTGATGACCCTGCACGAGTATCTAGAGGACTATGCTAGCGACACGACACGCCAGCACGCACCTAGACTGATCGAGCAAGAGATGCGCTACATACCAAGCGAGCGTATCCGCCAGCGTACCTTGAGCAACATTGAGGAAATCAAAAAAGGCAAGCGGGACTTCCGCTTCTAGCCAAGGTATTTATCCCCTTGGCACCATACAGATTATGGAAAATAGCCTATATTTGCGATACATTATCAAAATATAGAATTAGAAATGCTTAAAACTATTCTCTCTATCTCTGGTAAGTCTGGGCTCTTTCGCCTGCTTAGCCAAGGGAAGAATACGCTGATTGTGGAGTCACTTATAGACGGACGTCGCTCTCCCGTACACGCCAAAGACCGTGTCGTTTCGTTGGGAGATATCACAATGTTTACTCAAGACGAAGACATTGCCCTAAGCGAGGTGCTCACCAAACTCTATGCTCATCAGCAAGGTAAGGCCATCGACTTGGCTGCACTCAAAAGCAACGAAGCCCTAGCCGAGCTATTCGGTCAGGTGATTGAGAACTTCGATCGTGAGCGTGTCTACCCCTCCGACATCAAGAAACTCTTCACTTGGTACAATGTGCTGGTTGCAGCAGGCTTCACGAGCTTCGAAGAGGAGCAAGAAGCTACCACCACTACAGAAGAATAAATGAAATAACTAGGCAAGCCTCAAACGTAAGTGCAAGTACTTCGTTTGGGGCTTTCTTCATTAGTCATATTTAATACCGATCATCATGTTTCAAGGAATGAAGAAGTACCTCCAAGACGAGCTCAAGGCTATCGAGGAGGCTGGACTGTACAAGAAAGAACGCATCATCATCACTCCACAGAGCGCAGACATCAAGGTAGGTGACGGGCAAGAGGTTGTGAACTTCTGTGCCAACAACTACCTCGGTCTATCCGATCACCCACGACTCGTGGCAGCTGCCAAAGCAGCTATGGATAGCCACGGCTTCGGTATGAGCTCCGTGCGCTTCATCTGCGGCACTCAAGATATCCACAAGGAACTGGAGCGTGCAATCTCCGAGTACTTCAAGACAGAGGATACCATTCTCTATGCAGCTTGCTTCGATGCCAACGGAGGAGTTTTCGAGCCACTCTTTGGCCCAGAAGATGCGATCATCAGTGATGCTCTCAATCATGCCTCGATCATTGATGGGGTACGCCTATGTAAGGCTCAGCGCTACCGCTATGCCAATGCGGATATGGCAGACCTAGAGCGTGTGCTACAGGAGGCGCAGTCGGCACGGTTCCGTATCATCGTTACCGATGGCGTCTTCTCCATGGACGGCAACGTAGCTCCTATGGACAAGATCTGCGACCTTGCCGAGAAGTACGATGCTCTGGTTATGGTAGACGAATGCCACTCGGCTGGTGTGGTTGGCTCTACGGGTCGTGGCGTGGCTGAGCAGTTCGACTGCTATGGCCGCATCGACATACACACAGGTACGCTAGGTAAGGCCTTCGGCGGTGGTATCGGTGGCTTCACCACAGGGCCCAAGGAGATTATCGATATGCTCCGTCAGCGCTCTCGCCCCTACCTATTCTCCAACTCAATCCCTCCCGCAGTAGTCGGTGCTGGGCTAGAGGTCTTCCGTATGCTCAAGGAGAGTGATGAGCTACACACCAAGCTGATGGATAATGTCTGCTACTTCCGTGACAAGATGCTCGAGGCAGGCTTCGACATCAAGCCTACCCAAAGTGCGATCTGTGCCGTGATGCTCTACGATGCCAAGCTCAGCCAAGAGTATGCAGCACGACTGCTCAAGGAGGGTATCTATGTGACGGGCTTCTACTATCCAGTAGTACCCAAGGGTGAGGCACGCATCCGTGTACAGCTCTCGGCAGCACACGACCGCAAGCACCTAGATCATGCGATCGCCGCCTTCATTAAGGTTGGCCGTGAGCTAGGCGTCATCAAATAGGACGTACATTAATATTGTAGAGAGCGATCTCTAGGTTCTGTACAAGAGTTACAGGATCTGGGGTTCGCTCTGTCTTTTGTTTGGTTGCATATCTCATAGATTTCTCCGAAATTTGTTTGAGCCTTGTTTTATCCTTAGGCTATAGATCTTGTGTAGAGATGAAGGAAAAGAAAATAGATAGTAGAGCACGTATATATCGTAGTATGCGCTACCTAGTAGGTACGCTGCGAACCTATACCGATAGGGATACGATGCGCCTTGGGTATGACTGGCTACGGGAGGCATACTCCACGGGAGGCATACAGCATGCTCGTGGTACGACTATCGACGAACATATATCCGCCCTACAGCTCCTCCTAGAGGTTGCGACGATAGCAGGGCAAGAGCTTCATCTAGATGCAGACTCACTGGTAGCCTTACTCTTCTTCCGCCCCGTAGTCGAGGGGTATATAGACGATCGGCAGTTTGAGCAAGCATTCGGATCTCAACCTCTGCGCCTCTTGCAGTTGCTCTCACGAGCCTCGGAACTATACCTCAGACGAGAGTCTATCAGCAGTGAGAACTTCCACAACCTGCTGCTCTCCATGGCCGAGGACATCAGAGTAGTCCTCCTTATCATTGCCGATAGGCTCTATCGTCTACGCCATGCCAAGTGGCTCTACCAAGAGGAGGATCGTGTCACTCTAGCTGTAGAGATTTCTTTCCTCTACTCGCCCATAGCACATCGCCTAGGCCTATACACCATCAAAGGCGAGATGGAGGACCTATGCCTCAAGTATAGGGATCCCAAGACTTTCGACTTCATCAAGCGCAAGCTCGGCGAAACCAAAACAGCTCGCGATGCCTACATCAGCAGTTTCGTAGATCCGCTCAAGAAACAACTCGACAAGGCTCTCGACGTCCCCTACGAAATGAAAGGGCGAGTCAAGAGCATCAGCTCTATCCACAATAAGCTCCGCAAACAAAACTTCGAGGATATATACGACCTATTCGCCATACGCATCATTCTAGATGTACCCGAGCAAAAGGAGCGTCAGGCATGCTGGCAGGTTTACTCGATTGTTACGGATCTCTATCGCCCCAATCCCGAGCGCCTCAAGGACTGGATTTCCATACCTAAGAGCAACGGGTACGAGAGCTTGCACACCACTGTGATGGGGCCAGACAACAAATGGGTTGAGGTACAGATACGCACCAAGCGCATGGACGCCATTGCCGAGCAAGGTGTAGCGGCGCATTGGCGCTACAAAGGCATCAAGAGCGAGGGAGGGCTAGACGAATTTCTCGCTTCGGTACGAGAAACGCTGGAGGCTGTGCGAGAACACGACCAAACCGACGACAAGCGAGCGATCCTTGAGTCGTCTATGATGACGCTCAAGGCTCAAGAGATCTACGTCTTCACCCCAAAAGGCGAGGTACTCAAGCTCCCCAAAGGAGCCACTATACTAGACTTCGCTTTCGCCATTCACAGCAAAGTAGGCGCCTCGACCGTGTCTGGCAAAGTGAATGGCAAAAACGTATCTATCAAACATCAGCTACGCAATGGCGACTCTGTGGAGGTAATTACGAGCCCTCAGCAGAGCCCTAAACGAGATTGGCTCTCCATTGTCGTCAGCCAGCGAGCACGCAATCGTATTCGTCAGATACTCCGAGCAGAAGAAGAGGCAGGGCTTGATGTGGCCAAAGAGATGATACAGAGGCGTATTAAGAATAGAAAGCTACCATGGAACGAAGCGCTTTTCATTCGCCTTACCGTCAAGAGAGGGTACAAGGCGCTCAATGACTTTTATCGTGACATCACGCTCGATCGGCTTGACGCCCAAGCCTTCCTAGACTACTACGAGCAGGAGCTCAAAGCCGTCGAGCAAGCACAGCGTGAGGGGGCACCGCTTGGGCAGGCCATCAGCGCACAGCACTTCACGGGGCTAGTTGATGATGATCAAGAAGCCCTCAAGTCTTCCGCCAAGTCGGACGATGTTTTGGTGATTGATCAGGGCTTATCGGGAGTGGAGTATAGCTTCGCCAAGTGCTGCCAGCCAGTATATGGAGATCAGATCTTCGGTTTCGTCAGCTCAAGAGGCATCAAAATTCACCGAACGGACTGCCCCAATGCTCCAGATATGATTGAGCGCACGGGGCATCGAGTCCTATGCGCCCGCTGGAGTGGTGGTGACGGTCAGGCCGAGGTATACAACATCGAGATTGTCGGCCGAGATGATATTGCCGTCGTGACCAATGTAGTATCTCTAATTAAAAAGGAGAGTCGGGTCAAGCTCCGGAGCTACTCGATAGACTCTGCCGATGGGCTCTTCAGAGGATCTTTCGTACTCTATGTGGAGGGGCGTGACGGCATCAGCAATTTGATTAAGAAAATTAGAGGCGCAGTAGGCGTCAAGCAAGTAGAACGACTATAATTCAGTAAACTTTTATGGAACATATCGAGAAAGATCTGAGGTATCTGAGATTGCTCTCCAAGCAATTCCCCAGCGCAGCGAGTGCTGCCAGTGAGATCATGAACCTACAGGCTATACTTAACTTGCCCAAAGGAACGGAACACTTCTTGGCGGATATACACGGAGAGTACGAAGCATTTATTCATGTCCTCAAGAATGCTTCGGGGACCATTCGCCGCAAAGTCAATGAGCTATTCGGAGGGCAAATCCGAGAGAATGAGAGGCGTGCTCTATGTACCCTCATCTATTATCCCAAAGAGAGCCTTGAGCGCATTCATCAGAGTGAGCCTGCCATGAGCGAATGGTACGAGGTTGCCCTCAACCGCTTGATCAAGATCTGCCAGAGAGTGAGCGAAAAATACACCCGATCCAAAGTACAGAAAGCACTCCCTCCTCAGTACAGCTATATCCTACAAGAACTCCTCCACGAGGACGGGGTAAATCCTAATAAGTCAGCCTACCTTGATGCGATCATTAAGTCGATCGTAGATACAGGGCAGGCTGATGATTTTATTATCGCTCTCTCCGAAACGATACAGCGTCTGGCCATCGATCACCTACATATCGTAGGCGACATCTACGACCGAGGACCGGGAGCACACATCATCATGGATCGTTTGCTTACGTATCACAACGTAGATATCCAATGGGGTAACCATGATATATTATGGATGGGAGCTTGCGTCGGCAACTCGGCGAGTATGGCCAATGTGGTGCGTATAGCCCTGCGCTATGCCAACCTCAACACGCTAGAGAGTGGCTATGGGATCAATCTACTACCCCTCGCACGCTTCGCTATGGAAACCTATTCAGGAGATCCCTGTGAGAGGTTCAAACCTAAGTCGGGCGACTCTAGCGAAACCTTCGATGACAAGGGGTTGTACCTAATCAGCCAGATGCACAAGGCCATTGCCATTATTCAGTTCAAGCTAGAGGCCGACATCATAGCACGTCACCCCGAGTATCACATGGAGGGGCGCAATCTGCTACACTTGATCAACAAGGAAGCGGGTACGATCACCCTGCCAGACGGCAAAACCTATCCACTACTGGATAGCAACTTCCCAACCATAGACCCTGCCGACCCCTACAAGCTCACAGAGGGAGAGGCTGATGTGGTACAGCGCCTAATGTACTCCTTCCAACATAGTGAGAAGCTACGTGCCCACATTCGCTTCATGTACAAGAAGGGAGGCATGTATCTAGCGTTCAACCGCAACCTCCTCTTCCATGCATCTATCCCAATGACCAAAAACAAGGGCTTCAAGAAAGTAAACGTTGGTGGCAAGATGTACTCTGGACGTGCCCTAATGGAGCGTGTAGATGAATACGCTCGCTTCGCTCGTCCTAGCTCTAGTGCAGCGCCTGAGCACGAGGACGCCAAAGACTTCATGTGGTATCTATGGTGCGGGCCCGACTCTCCTCTGTTTGATAAGTCTGCTATGACGACGCTGGAGCGCTACTTCATCGCCGACAAGGACACCCATAAGGAGCACAAAGGCTACTACTACGTCTATCGTACGGAGAAAGAGGTCTGCGAAACTATCCTTGCGGAGTTTGGTTTAGAAGGCCCCGACACGCACATCATCAACGGACACGTACCCGTAAAGGCGGTTAAGGGCGAAGTTCCCGTTCAGTCTGGAGGTAAGCTGATGCTCATCGACGGAGGCTTTAGCCGTGCCTATCAGTCGAGCACCGGAATAGCAGGTTATACACTCATCTTCAACTCCCATGGTCTGCACCTTGTCAAGCACGAACCATTCAGCAGTACCAAGGACGCTATTGAAAAGATGGAGGATATCGAGAGCGTTTCTGTCGTGAGAGAGATGAGCGCTCAGCGTGTGCTTGTGCGTGATACAGACTCGGGGAAGGTACTGCTCGAGCAAGTACAAGAGCTCAAGAAACTACTTGATGCTTACAACTTCGGCCTACTGATCGAGAAGGCTTAGGCCTTAGAGATAGGGTAATAAGAAGGGGCTGTGGACAAATTAGTTTTTGCCACAGCCCCTTCTCTTTGTTTTGATTTTAGATTTATCGAAAAATCAAGGCTAAAACCTTATCAAAGCACCCTATATTGCGTGCAAAAGCACCTATTACTGGGTGCGAATGCACCCAGTAATAGGTGCAATACGATGCTTTTTCCCCTTCGAAAAATGGCATTAGACGAAACACAATCTGTATAATTTATCCGAATGCCAACTCTATAGTCTAGATAAGCGGCTATGCCCAAATCGAATTTTGCCATAGTCCACAGACCTTTTTACGGTTCTTCTTGCCAACGCTTGCGCTGCCTCTGAGCCAGAGTTGCCTCCGCTGCACTAGCCTCATTCGGCAGCCAGAATCGCTGACCTTGCAGGCGATCGGGGAGATATTGCTGACGAACAAAGCCTCCCGAATAGTCGTGTGCATACAGATAACCAGCTCCGTAGCCCATCTCTCCCATTAGCTTGGTTGGTGCGTTGCGCAGGTGTAGCGGAACGCTTTGGTTACCCGTCGCACGCACGCACTCGAGAGCAGCATCTATAGCCCGGTAGGCAGTATTGCTCTTTTCGCTACAAGCTAGATAAATCGTCGCCTCTGCCAGTGGAATGCGTCCCTCGGGCCACCCGATACGCTCCAGAGTTTCAGCACACGCATTCGCTAGGAGCAGAGCATTGGGGTTAGCCAGCCCGACGTCTTCGGCAGCCGAGATCACAAGGCGTCTGGCGATGAAAGAAGGATCCTCGCCTCCCTCGATAAGACGAGCCAGCCAATATAGAGCAGCATCGGGGTCGCTCCCTCTGATGCTTTTGATCAGCGCCGATGCAATGTCGTAGTGTAGCTCCCCGCCCTTGTCGAAGGCAATCGGATTGTCCTGTACCCGACTAGTAACGAGCTCATTGGTGATGTCGATAGTCGAGGAGGCAGTAGAGAGGACGACCAGCTCTAGGATATTGAGCGCACGCCGTGCATCGCCAGCAGAGAAGCGGAGCAGTGCCTCTGTTTCGCAGAGCGTAATCTTGCGCTGTTTGAGCATGTCATCCGTCCGAATGGCATGCTCGATGAGGCTGATGGTGTCTTCGTCCGATAGAGGCTGCAGCGTATAGACTTGGCAACGAGAGAGCAGAGGGCGGATGACTTCGAAGCTCGGGTTCTCGGTCGTGGCTCCAATGAGAGTGATGACTCCTCTCTCTACCGCAGAGAGTAGAGAATCCTGCTGATTTTTGGAGAAGCGGTGAATCTCGTCGATGAATAGAATCGGACGTGCCGACGAGCCGAATAGCCCCGACTGCTCGGTGCGTACCTGCTCGAGCACCTCACGGACGTCCTTGACGCCAGAGTTGATGGCACTCAAGGTATAGAATGGTACACCAAGGCTCTGGGCGAGAATCTCGGAGAGCGTAGTCTTGCCCACACCCGGAGGCCCCCAAAAGATAATCGAGGGCAGACGTCCCTGATCTAGCATACGCCTCAGCGATCCCTCGGGCCCGACAAGGTGCTTCTGGCCAAAGTAGCCGTCTAGGCTACTGGGGCGCATACGTTCGGCTAGAGGTTTGGTGCTATTGGAGGTATCCATAATCAAACTCTAGGCGATTAGCAACACTCCATGCCACAGCTCTCGCCTTGTGGATCTAGCTCTATGGTCAGATGCTCAAGCCCATGATGGTCGTGAGCAATGTGCCTAACCTCATGCTTCAGCTCGTTGAGTGCCTTAGGATCGCCACATAGCTCAAGGCTGTGAACGACGTGTAGCGAAGCGATATGCTCCTGCCCATTGAGCGTCCAGACGTGTACATCGTGTACATCGACCACATGCTCGAGCTCCTTGACTTCTCGAATAAAAGACTCCGTATCAACGCCCTCGGGTACACCCTGCAGGAGGATGCGGAAGTTGTCCCTGAGGTTGAAGTAGACGTTGTAGAGAATCCAAGCGGTAATCGCTAGAGAGAGTAGTGGGTCTAAGATGGGTAAGTGGACGAAGTGCATCACGATGCTGACGATGAGTACCGCCGCCCACCCGAGCACATCTTCTAGCAGGTGCAGCTGTATAGAGCGCTCACTAAGTGAATGCCCCCCGCTCATACGCCAAGCGGCTACGCCATTGATGACAAGGCCGAAGATGGCGAGGAAGAGCATGCCTCGAGCATTAGGCATCTCGGGCGAAAAAAGTCGCTCGATAGAAGCCTGAATAACGAAGAACGAACCCACCAGCAGAATGAGAGAAATCATCAATGCAGATAGCAGAGAGAAGCGCTTGTAGCCGTAGCTGAAAGCTTTGTCTCGTCCTCGACCAGAGACTTTCTCTAGATACCACGCTAGTCCTAGAGAGATTGAGTCGCCGAAGTCGTGTAGGGCGTCCGACAGTATAGCGACGCTCCCTGTGATAATCCCCCCGACTAACTCGATGATAGAGAATGACAGGTTGAGCAAGAAGGCGAAAAGAATATTCCCCTCGGCATTGTGATGGTGGTGATGATGATGGTGGTGATGCCCATGTTCATGGGTATGATGATGCCCACCATGGTGGTGATGATGTCCCATTGTTTTGGCAATTATAGTAAGCACAGAATAATAGGACAAACGTACACAAAATATCGTGTATCACGGCTCATAGACCTTAGGAATTTATCTACAAGAGATATACATACGCGATCTGTCGATAGTTCCTTTACTATGATTTACTCTGCTACGCCCATTGATTTCTGTCTAACCTAGAGATAAAAGTCAGAATTAGGCTCAACAATTCTTTGGAGCAAGCTTAGCTCTAGAAACTGTCGTCGAGAAGCGCAATGAGTTACAAGCCAGATTAGAAGTCTTGGATAGCCTTGACCAACTAAGGCATTGAAGGTAAGAGTCAGATAAATAAGTTGCCATAACAAAGATAATCTGCAATCAATGTGGTTTTTCGGGGTAAAAACACTACCTTTGCAGTCGCTTTGCGCAATCTCTGTCGGGATATTTAGAGAGACCCGTTATATTGCGTTTAGTTTAGTACTAATCAAAATAAGCAAATAAAGACAATGGACTTTATTAAAATCGTAAACGAGGCTTTTGCTACTGGTAAGCAGCATCCAGCCTTCCGCAGTGGCGACACGATCACTGTAGACTATCGCATTAGCGAGGGTGGTAAAGAACGTATCCAGCGCTACCGTGGTGTGGTTATCCGCATCAGTGGTCATGGCGAAAAGAAGCACTTCACCGTGCGCAAGATGTCCGAAGGTGTAGGTGTAGAGCGTATCTTCGCTCTAGAGAGCCCATTCATCGACAAGATCACAGTAGAGAAGTATGGTAAGGTACGTCGTGCTAAGCTCTACTATCTACGTGCACTCACAGGCAAGAAGGCTCGCATCAAGGAGCGCCGTGTGAACATCGCTAAGTAAGCCCTTACGATCAAGCCATAGAGGCCTACGGGCTTCTGCATATAGCCGCAAGAGTTAATGCTCCTGCGGCTATTGTGTTTTAGTTAAAAGGGCGCGCACATTTTATGCCCTAGAACATACGTTATGGGGTGTGCACCCAAACTCAGTTTTGGCGCACACCCCATACTCTATTGTATTTGTCCTCTAAAGGAGACTATTGCGCAATAAATCCCTTCGTTGCCTCAGTTCTCTAGAGTCGTGTTTTTGCCTATTGAGGCAAAATGACTTGAAAGAACTTAGTGATATAATCTCAGAATTGTGCAATGGACTCATCTTCGGATAAGGGAAGGAGCTACAACAAAAATGAATTTTGCCACAGCCCCCACTAGCCCTAAGAATGGACTCGCCAATAGGGACGATATTTGTTTCTATTCGCTCTCGAAGACTCAAGAAATAGCCTAGTCCTAGGCTCGACCGCCACAGAGGAGCGCAGTGACTCTTGGGAAGAACCTTGAGCTAATTCGATAGAGCAAGTAGGCACTTATCGTCGTGAGTATTGCAGTTAGCCACTGAATCAATATATGCCCCCAAGGAGAAGCCCCCAGAGGAGAGGCATATCCAAAGCCTCTGAATAGGTTGATGAAAATAATCGCATGTGAGGCATACACAAAGAACACAGAGGGAGCCAAGGACGCCATAGCACAGCTGAAGGCTTCATTACCCGTCAGCTTCTGGACTAGGCTAAAGATGCTTGCGACAAGTACCATACTGCTAATACCATAGATAGTAGAGTACCAAGGATAATCGCCCAAGAATAAAACTATATATAGATATGCCATGAGATTGATGAGCGAGAGATAGGTCGGTATCTGCAAGCTACCAGCAAGGCTACGCCCTGTGTAACCCAACCAAGCACCTACGACAAAGTAAAAACTAATACTATTTGAGACACCTATCTGTACTCCTAATAGATAGATTACCCCCATGACAATAGGGAAAGCTACTTTGGTGTAGCGAAGTAGCAAGCCTATGATTGGGCTTAAAACGACCAAATAAATTAACTCTCTGATGTACCAAAGAGGGCCATTGAAAGGGAGTATCATTAGCTCAAGTATGGAGAGGCGATTGAGGGTGCTAATCTCCACATCAGATATGCCGGGAGCAAAACCTATTTGCAGGGCAATTTGGTTCTTGGCCCATACAGCCAAAATACTAATTAGAACCCACAGAATATAGGGGAGCAATAGACTCTGGGCTTTTACTTTGAGTAGATCCAGATAGCGTTTGGGCGGAAAAAGGAAAAAGAGATAACCTGATATTATCGCAAACCCACCAACTGCCACGGCTCCTAGGCTACGGCTGATGAGCTCGGTCATGTGGAAGATATTCTCTCCGTTTAGGGCAAAAGACGCAGGTGTAGTCGTCCTAATGATAACACAATGGGACAAAATAACTAGGAGAAGTAAAGGGAAGCGAACGTTTGTGATTAACGTTGAGTCAAGTTTACTAATCTTGGACATAGACGAGCTAGTATATTTATCATTTTAACCTTTTCTTCAGAGAGTATTGGCTCCCTTAATCTTATATATTTTCTGCAAAAATAATGTAAACTCCACTAATGCCAATTAGGAGAGTTCTCTTCTGCATGTAGATTATTGAATATCATTCGGTTTTTTGTTTTGATCAACTCAATAGGCTCAAGTAAGAGCTTTATCTAGAGTAGAAGATCTGATAGAGTTTGGTCGGAGCACTAAGATTTAATTCACGTGCTCCCTCTGCTTCAAAGTACTCTGCCTCGACAGTTACCCCAGATTTATTCTTCTTGCGGCTCCATAGCCCTACCACTCGTCCATGCTGCAAAATCGTTGGGTAGAATGTGCCATTGGTATAACACGCCTTTTGATGCTGGGCAGGTATGATGAGATCCCGATCTTTGTAGGCAATGATATATTCGTCGAAAGCAGGGAGTAGATGTATACGATCCCTCATGGGTTCTATCACACGATCTAGGCAAGAGCTGTATATGTAATACGTTTGTCCGTCATAGACTTCTCGAATTAGCTCACCCTCTAGGTTGTCGATAGCTTGGCGAGCCTGTCGTGTAGTTAGCCCTGACCACCAAATGAAGTCGGTAAGTTGCGCAGGGCTATGGCTACGGAAGTAGGCTCTAGCCAAACGAGTTATTGCCTCGTCTTCGGAGATCTCTGCAGTCGATGGGACGCATTCGTCTAGCAGGGCGTAGGTAGGTTTGCCTACTCTATCTGCTCCACTACAAATAATCCCTTCTGTTTCAGCAAACATCAATAGGCGATACATCGTCCCAGTAACCAGCCTAATGCCTTCGGACTCAAATAGAGTGTCGAGCTCCTCTTTCGTGAGTCCTCTATTCCCTGCTAGATGTTTCTCGAATAGTCGTATAGCTCGCTTGAATAGATCTTCGGTTAGCCCAAGTGCCTCTAATCTTTTCTTATCTCTAATGACTCTTTGAATGGATGCTCTAGAGAGTTGAGTCATCCAGCGAATGTCTTCGGCTGTGACAAAGTGCCAAGTAGGGCGCATAATGTGCGTTCGTAGGATCTGCCCTTGATCAATCGCTTGCTGTACGATATCTAGCGAAGCCCCCGCTGAAGGTGCTAGGCGCATACCAATAGCCCATTTAGCCATCTCGTAGTGTTGGGCTTGGATAGCGCCGAAATGAGCTACAATATCCGCAGGGCTCTGTACCATTGATTGAGATAGGAGCTGACTTGCTAAGCGAATGGCGTGGAAATCTGTCATGATTGAATCTACTTGGAGGTAAGTGTTGATGAATTTGGTCAAAAATACATAATCCTCCATACCTATACTAAGATATGGAGGATTAGCCATGAGTTTTCTTTCTGTTGATAGCCTCTTCACGCATCTCGCAGGGGATGCGACAGAACGTGCGGATGCGCCCCAACGACGAGCAGATGATGTCTCAATTCACGCATCCCCACGGGATGCGACAGGGTCTGTTTTTGTGGTATGTTGGCTACGACACGTGGTTTCAATTCACGCACCCAAAAGGGCTGAATCCTAGAGTCGGAAGACTCGGAATTCAGCCCTTTGCATTATTCATTCGGCGATAGATTAGCCGAAGTCGTCGAAGTAGAGTGAGCTGCGCTCAACACCAAGATTCTCGAGCATACCCTTAACGGCATTGGCCATTGGGCCGGGACCGCACATGTAGTACTCGATATCCTCTGGAGCCTCGTGCGTGCTGAGGTAGTTATCTAGGATCACCTGATGAATGAAGCCTACATAACCGTCCCAGTTGTCCTCTGGTTGAGGATCGCTCAAGGCAATGTGGAACTTGAAGTTGGGGAAGTTGCGCTCGATCTCACGGAAGTCCTCTTCGTAGAAGATCTCCTTCTTACTACGAGCTCCGTACCAGTAGCTCACCTTACGGCCAGTCTTAACCGTATTGAAGAGGTGCAGAATCTGAGCACGTAGAGGAGCCATACCAGCACCACCACCGATGTAGAGCATTTCGTTATCCGTCTCCTGAATGTGGAAGTCGCCATAAGGACCACTCATCTTGACCTTGTCGCCGGGTTTGAGCGAGAAGATATAGGACGAAGAGATACCGGGAGGTACCTTCATGAAGCCACCCGTAGCACGGTCGAATGGAGGTGTGGCAATACGCACGTTGAGCGTGATGATATTACCCTCGGCTGGATAGTTGGCCATAGAGTAGGCTCGGACTGTTTCCTCCTCATTCTTGACGGTGAGGTCCCACATCTTAAACTTATCCCAGTCCTCGTGGAACTTCTCCTCGATCTGGTAGTCCGAGTACTTGATGTCGTACTTAGGGATCGTGATCTGTGCGTAGCTACCGCTCTTGAAGTTCATCACTTCGCCCTCGGGGAGCTTCACCACAAATTCCTTGATGAAGGTCGATACGTTGCGGTTGGAGATAACTTCGCACTCCCACTCCTTCACACCGAAGACTTCCTCAGGCACGATCACCTTCATGTCCTCCTTGACCTTGGTTTGGCAAGCTAGGCGCCAGTGTTCCTTCTGTTCTCTACGACTAAAGAAGCCCTGCTCGGTAGGGAGGATTTCGCCTCCACCCTCTACCACACGGCAGCGACACTGTCCGCAGCTACCACCACCACCACAGGCGGAGGAGAGGTAGATATTCTGCCCTTGTAGGGTAGAGAGCAATGTGCCACCGATAGCAACATCGGCGTTCATCTCGTCATTGACGTTGAGCTTGACGTTACCCGATGGTACCAATTTGCTCTTGGCCACCAGCAGCGTTAGCACTAGGATCAGCGTAATCAGGAGGAAAACCACTACGCTTATAATGATTACTGTCATTTTCTCTTTACTCTAATAGTTTAATCTGATACTACATCTTCACGCCAGAGAAGCTCAAGAAAGCCAAGCCCATAAGAGCCGTTACGATAAACGTAATCCCTAGACCACGCAGAGGCTTAGGAATATCGGAGTACTGGAGCTTCTCACGGATCGCAGCCATACCTACGATAGCGAGCAACCACCCAATACCAGAGCCTAGACCATACACAGTAGCTTCGCCTACGTTTACGAACTCACGCTGCTGCATGAAGAGCGAACCGCCGAGGATCGCACAGTTTACAGCGATTAGTGGCAGGAAGATACCCAGCGAAGCATACAGAGAAGGACTGAAGCGCTCCACCACCATCTCTACGAGCTGTACGAAAGAGGCGATCACCGCAATGAAGACGATGAGCGAGAGGAAAGAGAGATCGAGCGTTGCATACTCTTCGCCGAGCCAAGAGAGTGCGCCTTCTTTGAAGACATAGTTCTCTAGCATGTAGTTGATAGGCAAGGTGCAAGTCAAGATGAAGATAACAGCTAGACCTAGACCGAAGGAAGTCTTAACGTTCTTGGACACGGCCAAGAATGAACACATCCCTAGGTAATAGGCGAAGATCATATTGTCCACAAAGATGGACTTAAAGAATAAAGCTAATGATTCCATTCTATTATACTATTTATTGGGATGAGGGACTAGTTCTCTTGTAGCTCCTTGTTGCGTGAGCGCTGGATCCAGATGAGTATCGCCACGAGAATGAGTGACATCGGAGGCAAGATCATCAGACCATTATTGACATAACCAAAATCATACACAGCTTGTGGAATAATCTGCATACCGAATAACTGCCCCGTACCGAATAGCTCACGGAAGAAACCAACGGCCACCAATACGATGCCATAGCCAAGACCGTTACCGATACCGTCGAGGAAGCTCTCCCATGGGCCATTACCTAGGGCGAAGGCCTCCAAGCGACCCATCAGAATACAGTTGGTGATGATCAGACCGATAAACACGGAGAGCTGCTTGCTCACATCGTAGGCGAAAGCCTTGAGCACCTCGCTCACGAGTGTTACCAGCGTAGCCACCACTACAAGTTGCACGATGATACGGATACGACCAGGTATCGTTTTGCGCAGCAAGGAGATGATCACGTTGGCGAAAGCTACCACCACCGTCACGGCTAGTGCCATCACGATAGAGGGCTCCAGCTTCACCGTCACGGCTAGAGCCGAGCAGATACCGAGCATCTGCACGAGCACAGGGTTACTCTTACCCAGAGGAGCGAGTAGTGTTTCTTTATTTTTATTGTTCCAGAGAGACATGACTATTGTGCGTTATAAGATTCGAGAAATTTCTGATAAGGCGAGATCGAAGCCTCAAGCATAGCGTGTACCCCATCGCTAGTAAGCGTACCGCCCGAGATACCGTCTACATAGTCTTGGTCGCTAAGCACCTTACCAGCCTTAACCACAGCGATGCTCTTGAACGCACCATCTCTGTAGACTTGCTTACCTACGAATAGATTTGCGAAGGTAGGCGTAGAGATCTCGGCACCTAGCCCCGGAGTTTCGCCCTTGTTGCCGAAGTCTACACCGATTACTGTAGAGTGGTCTGCAGCATCGAGAGCGATGTAGCCCCAGATAGGGCCCCATAGACCAGCACCATTCATCGGCAGAATATAGGCAGTCTTGCCGTCTACCTCTGCGATGTAGAGAGGGAAACCGTCCTCTGCCTTACCTTCCTTGGCGAATACCTTGAAGAGATTCTCAGTATTGAGCTTAAAAGCCTTGCTCTCTGCCTCGGCATCGAACTCCGACTTGACCGATCCGTCTAGGTCTACCAGCAGTTCTTTCTTAATAATAGTCTTGTAGGTCGCCTCTACCTGAGAGATCTCAGGGGTCTGACCGACAGAGCGCAGGATCTGCTGCATCTTGTCAATCTTCTCATTAGCTTGCTGGGCTGGCTTGAGCACTGTGGCGGCACCTGCTAGCAGTACAGCAGCCACGACGACCATAATCGCTGCGTATATAATCGTATATGAATTCTTATCTGTATTCATTTGCTTGATATGTATTAAGCCTTAGACTTAAGCGCACGAGCTAGGCGCTTCTGAGTATTGCGCTCTACGACCATATAGTCAATCAGAGGAGCCATCATATTCATGAAGAGAATAGCAAGCATCATACCCTCGGCATAACCAGCGTTGAGCACACGGATAAATACAGCCATTACTCCGATGAAGAATCCATAGATCCACTTACCTACTTCTGTGCGAGCAGCCGTTACGGGGTCGGTAGCCATGAATACGATACCGAAGGCGAAGCCACCATAGAGCAGGTGCTGTAGCGGTGTGGTCTGCATAGCAATCGTAGTACCGAAAGCGTTGAAGATAGAAGCCATAGCCACTACGCCTGCTACCCCAGAGAGCATAATCTTGTAGCTAGCAATCCCCGTAAAAATGAGGAATAGCGCACCGATGAGGATAGCCAGTGTAGACGTTTCGCCGATAGAACCGGGGATTAGGCCGAAGAAGGCATCTAGATGGCTCAAAGGCTGGCCAAGAGCATCGTGGATGACAGGCACCTCACCCTTGGCCGCAGCAATCTGAGCCAGAGGAGTAGCACCAGAGAACGTGTCCACCACCTTACCAGCGCCAATGCCGAATGTATCGGTCAGACGCACCCATACAGAGTCGCCAGACATGGCAGCAGGATAAGAGAAGAAGAGGAAAGCACGCGTCACTAGAGCCACATTGAATACGTTGTAGCCCGTACCTCCAAACACTTCCTTGGCGAATACCACAGAGAAGGCCGTGGCTACTGCAATCATCCATAGAGGTGTCTCTACTGGGATAATCATAGGGATCAGCATCCCCGTCACAAGGAACCCTTCGGCCACTTCGTGCCCCTTCTTGGAGGCAATGACGAACTCAATACCTAGACCCACCACATAGCTCACAATAATCTGAGGAAGCATAGAGAGCAATCCGTAGACGAACTTGTCTAGGAACCCTACTTCCTGACCAATAGCGAGGTAATGCTGATAGCCCAGATTGTACATACCGAAGAGGAGCGCAGGCATTAGGGCGATAAGCACCATAGACATCGTGCGCTTGCTGTCGATAGCATCGTGTACGTGCACGCCTCGCTTGCTCGTAGTATTGGGGACAAAGAGGAAGGTCTCGAAGGCATCAAATGCCGTGTGGAAAGCCTCCAGCTTACCGCCCTTCTCAAAGGCGGGCTTTATCTTGTCGAGTTGTTTTCTTAGAGCGTTCAAAGTCTTAACTTTTTATAAGTCCAACAATTAATTCATTTCCTTGTACAGCTCATCAAGACCCTGACGAACGATCTGCTGCAGAGGCATCTTGGACGTATCGACAAACTCACACACACAGAAGTCCTCTGGAGCAACCTCGTAGATACCACGATTCTCCATGTCTGTGATGTTGAAGGCAATGATACTCTTGAGCAAGAACTCGGGATAGATGTCTAGGGGGAATACCTTGTCGTACTCGCCACTCATGATCATGGCACGTACCCCACCCTGCAAGCGTGCATCTAGCACATACTCCTTGCTCTTGGGGGTCAGCCAGCTAAAGAAGCTACGGCTCATACTAAACTTACCGAAGCCTGGCAGTGCCCAGCCAAACATATCGTGTACGTCATCGCCCTCGGGGATTACTGTGATTTGGTCACACTGGTAGCTGATGAACTCATGGTCGGCGTCAACCTTAACCCCAGTGAAAACATCTCCGTCGATGACACGCTCATGCTCAGCCTTGATGGCTAGACCCTCGGGGAAAGCCTCTGAGAAACGAGCTCCGGGGAGAAGCTCCATGTAGCCGTGCTGCTTGGCGTCTGATCCAGTAAGAGCTACCGTACGAGAGAAATTAACCTGACCAGTCTTGAGGAAACGACCGATCACAAGCAGATCAGTAGCCTTGAGCGTCCAAACGACTTCCTCCTTATTGATAGGCTTGATGTGGTTGATGAGGGTACCTACCAACCCTGCTGGGTGTGGTCCCGAAACCTCTACACGCTCTACAACCTTGACGCCAGAGAGCGACCCGGGCTTAACACCTAGATAGACCTTGCCAGAGGTTAGCTTCGTCAGAGCATCGAGTGCAAGCTGTAGCTCTGCCTCACGCCCCTTGACGAGGAAGTCAAAGTTGGGGGCAAGCGGAGCGGTGAAGTTGGCCGTCACGAAGATATCACGAGGCGCAACCTCTGGGTTAGCTATGCGGTCGTAGGGACGCTGTTTGAAGAATGCAAAGAGTCCACTCTCGAGCAGAGTAGCGAGGATCTCCTCGCGACTCTTGGAGGTAAGCCCCTGCACATCGAAGGTTTTGAACTCCTGCTGCCCATCGGGTTTGATTTCGATGCTAAGTATCTTGCGCTTGGCTCCACGGTTCACAGCCACCACTTCGCCGCTTACGGGAGAGGTCAGCTTGAGCGCAGGGCTAGCCTTGTGATAAACAATAGGAGTGCCTGCTTGTACTCGGTCACCTACCTGCACTGCAAGTTTGGGAACCAAGCCCACGTAATCGTCGGGGACAATCGCATAGGTCTTGGCTCGACCAGACGAGGCCAGATATTTCTCTGGCGCTTTGCCCTTTAGATTAAGTGTGAGGCCCTTCTTTATTGAAATTACATTTGCCATAACACTGTTTTGAACGTTTTATTTGTGAAAAATAATGCCCACAAAAATACATAATTTTCGGCTATCTATCCCTAATAATAATGACTTGCGCCAGCGACTCTCTCCACGAGTGCCCAAAAACTTGCCCCAAGAGAGCGTTTTGGACAAAAATACTCCGCACCATGGAGGCCAAATAGCGACCATGATGCGGAGCGTTTTGAGGAATGTGTCGGCCAGAGGTGGCAACAAGTGCACCCCGCTCTAGAATCGAAGCCCTACCGTCAGATAAAAATTCATATCCCTGGCACCTAGGCTATTAAGCAGCTTCTTGGTACCCTCAAAGTTATTGACCGAAACGTTGGCCTTGTCCACATTGACAGACAGACGATTCTTAGTGCCAATATCGACTCCTGCCCTCACATAGAGCAGTGCAAGCTCGACAGTGGCAGACCCTCCCAAACCATAGTCAAATTGGCTTAGTTCAAAGGAGTCGATCGTACGCTTGGCAAAGTCGGAGAAGCTAGTAGTCTTCGAGCCTAACTTAATCTCCTCTTTGAGCATATAAGATAGGTAAGGCCCCCCCTCGATAGAGATCCCAATAGCTCGGAAAGGTTTGATCCTAAACCCGAGTGTTAGGGGAACCGAGATAGCATGAGAGGTTAGAGCAACCTGAGCACCTCCAGACTGCAAATGGTCTTGTAGCTCCTTGTCTACTTTGCCCATCCATTCGTGAAACTCGCCGTAGCGTTCGTCCGAGAGGATTCCCTTGAGATTGAGGTCTGCGCCACCACCTTTAATAACCAAACCGGGGGCTAAGTAGAAGATAGACCCTAGCTTCATCTCGTATGCGATGCCGGCACGATAGTTCATCTTCAGTTTGCCGTCATAGTCTGGCTGAGAAAAGGTACTAATACTCATATTGGAGAGCGATGCTCCACCTTCGATACGGAAGGCAGTTTTCTGAGCGACCATAGGGAGTGCTGTGAGCATTAGCCCTAGGCTCAATAATAATTTCTTAATCATAGCGTTTACTTCGTTTTTTAGGATTAAAACAGCTAATGCCACAAATATAATACAATTCAAACAGATGCCTCCTGCCTCAATCCTGCAAGACTAGGCCTACCCAACTGGCTTACCCGACCTGCAGGGAGGACAGACTCATACCTCGGCAACAATAGTACTATGACGAAAATAGGAGAAGCCTATCCTATTCATTCTTCTACTTTTTAGTTAAAAGCTGTTAATTATATACTAAGATATTTGGGCAAATAGAGCAAGGGTTCGTAAGAGAGAGCGAGATCGCTGAAAAGAATTGATGGGAATACTTTTGGAAATTGGAGGACTAACCTGCCGAGGTGTGTCCACCAATCTCAAAGAGTTGATGGGAAGAAATAGACCAAAATACACTAAGCGTGTATAAGACCCCCGAAAAATATTTTTTATAAACCTATATATTAACAACTTACAAAAACCTCGATTAGGGCGGGTATTTTCATCAGCCTAGGGCAAAGTGCCCAAATGAAGGCAAACGCAACCTAGAGCCCGCTGGGAGGCAAATACGCCATCTACCAGTATCGCTGACACAAACAGCAATACTGATACAAAAGAGCCTCTAAGTGTAGGGAAATGTAAATTGCATAATGGGGCAGCACAGCGCTTGGGAGCAGACGGTTTTTATCCGAAGCCAGACAGTATTATCTCGCCCATCTCACTATCTTTGCTCAGGTAAATAAGGAATTTCTATAAAAGATACATGAATAAAAATATCTTACGTATTGCCCTCACTGGGGGGCCATGCGCTGGTAAAACAACGGCTCTAGCCAAGATCATCGAGCGCTTCAGCGACCTCGGCTACTTGGTGTATGCCCTACCCGAAACACCTACGATCTTCAACAACGCCTCGATCGACTTCGGTACACCCGACAAGCAGTACTTCTACAACATAGAGAAGGCCGTGCTCAAGTACCAGATACAGATGGAGGATACCTTCATGGAGCTAGCCCGCTCTGCCAAGCAACCCGTACTGATCATCGCAGACCGTGGGACGATGGATATCTCCGCCTATATGGAGCCAACGATCTGGCAGGCTATGCTCGACGAACTAGGGCTATCGGAAGTCAAGCTCCGTGACGCTCGCTATGATGGTGTGATACACATGGTGACTGCCGCTATCGGCGCCGAGGAGTTCTACACGACAGAGAACAACAGCGCCCGACACGAAGGCATTGAGCAGGCACGAGAGCTGGATAACCGTATCCTGAAGGCATGGACAGGGCACCCCCAGCTACGTATCGTGGAGAATAATGTAGACTTCGATGTCAAGGTCAATAATACCCTGCGTGCCATTCATAGCATCCTCGGCGATACCGATATGCCTACCGAGACAAGACGTAAGATGCAGGTGCGTGTAGTCGGCGAGATCCCCTATGGCGTAGAAGCAGAGATCTACCAAACCTATATCGATCTCGAGGACGGCTCTAGCCTAAGGCTACGTAAGCGTGGGCTGCGTGGCAACTATGTCTACTTCATGAGCGAGAAGCGCAAGAGTAGTGATATGGCAAGCAAAACCATCATCACAGAGCGCCAAATCAGCCCTGACGAATATCTGACTCGCATGAACCGCATCGACCACCAGCAGGCTACGGTAGTGCACAAGATGCGGAAAAGCTTCATTTGGGCTAAGCAGTACTTCGAGCTAGACAGGTTCATAGAGCCAGACTTAGGCTTCCAGCTATTGCAAGTCAAGACTGAGGTCGGGGCAGAGATCAAGCTACCACCGTTCGTTGAGTTGATCGAGGAGGTAAGCGAAGATCCTCTGTACGAGAGATTATAAGTATATTTGCCGTTGGTGTGTCATCTGCACAAGTTGTGGGGCTATCTGTGTCGCTGGCCCAGCTCTAGCCGACACAGCCCTACAATTGGGGCGTACGATGGCGCAGGGTGACGGCAGCTGCGAGCCAAATGTATCTTGTCGCTCCGTCATTTGCTTGTCTTTTTGCTTACTTATTAACTATAATGTCATCTATGAAAAGACTGTTATGCACGCTTGCTTGCTTGAGCTGTATGAGCCTAGCAACAGCACAGAAGACGGTAACCGTGGGCAACGAGGAGCTAAGGATCCGATTTGATGGCCGACTCACGTACGACGGAGCGGTTTACCTCCCCCAGACCGATGTGAGCCAACTACAACACGCCTCCGAACCATTTAGATTCTCTAACGGTGCCAACCTCACACAGATGCGCCTAGGCCTGCACGCCATGTTGGGTAATAAGTGGAGCGGTCGCTTCGATGCCAACTACTCCGATCGCAAAGTAGCGATGACAGACGCAGCCCTCTTTTGGCACATCGATCAGGGCTCCAAGCTCATCATGGGTTACTTCAAAGACCCCGTGAGTATGGAAAACAACACTGCTTCCAAGTATTTGAGTGTCGCCACTCCTATGGCGGTAGGTATGCTCACCAGTGGTGAGCGATACATCGGGGTGACGTATGCCCGCTGGGGCAAACAGTATTGGCTCTCGGCTGGAGCCTATGCTGGCTCCTTAGCAGGAGCCCACCTGCCTAGAGCCAACCGAGGCAACGACGGTTATGGCATCAGTGCGAGAGCAGCCTATGTACCTATCGACAACGACTACACGACCCTACACATCGGGGCCTATAGCCGCTTTAGAGTACCCGACGGTGTGGCTGGGCAGATCAACATCGGCACACTACCCGAGTCTACGATAGACAGCCGTCGCTTCGTCACGACTACGATTAGTGGCGTGGAGAACTACTTACTGGGTGGGCTAGAGGCAGCCTTCAAGTTCGACAAACTATTCATCACGAGTGAGTATCTTTTCAATCGGTACAACTACAAAGAGCGAGGACATTCGTTCGTTAGTGGCTGGACCGTTACGGGCTCCTACATGCTTCTAGGCAAGCAGCGCAAATACATCAAGGGCGAAGCCGTCTTTAATCCCGTGGGCAACCTAGACCACAGAGGAGGGCTAGAGATCATCGGTCGCCTCGGTGCTGTAAACCTCAATGACATCGAAAAGAAGTTCTACGGCGGTCAGGCCTTTGCCGCTATGCTTGGGCTTAACTGGTACCCACGTGCCAATCTGCTCTTTGGTATCGGCTACACCTATCTAGATCACGACATGCACGCCACGGCAGGCGGAATGATTACGCCCCAGCCTCTGGACGGTGTAGACTTCCACACACTACAAGTCAGAGCCCAGATGATCTTCTAGGCACTTATATGTACCAAAAGACAGTGGGGAGTATCGAGTACTCGATACTCCCCACTGTCTTTTGACTATTTAATGTTACTTACCGAAGCGAGCCTTGAGCGTCTGTATCATGTCTAGGCTCATACTATCTAGGTCGTACTCTGGCTTCCAGTCCCATTCGGCTCGTGCACATGAGTCATCTAGAGAGTTGGGCCAGCTCTCGGCAATACCTTGTCTTAGCGGATCCACCTCGTAGGTCACTTCTAGCTCTGGCACCAGCTTCTTGACCGCTGCAGCTATCTCCTCGGGAGCAAAGCTCATGGCTGCTATATTGAAGGAATTGCGGTGCACCAGCCTAGAGGGGTTGGCCTCCATCAGATCCATACAAGCCCTCAGCGCATCGGGCATATACATCATATCCATATATGTACCGGGCTTAATAGGACAAGTAAACTTACCCTCCTTGACCGCTGCATAGTAGATATCCACAGCATAGTCCGTAGTACCTCCTCCCGGAGGTGCCACATTGGAGATAAGCCCGGGGAATCGTACAGATCGGGTATCTACACCAAACCTCTTGAAGTAATAATCGCTAAGAAGTTCTCCCGAAACCTTGGTCACGCCATACATCGTCTTGGGGCGCTGTATGGTATCCTGAGGAGTTTTGTCTTTGGGTGTTTCTGGGCCAAAAGCACCTATGGAGCTAGGAGTGAAGACTGCACAACCCAGTTCACGTGCCACCTCGAGGGTATTGAAGAGCCCGCCTAGGCCAATCTGCCAAGCCAGCTGTGGCTTCTGCTCGGCCACTGCACTCAGCAGAGCCGCCAGATTGTAGATCGTATCGACCTGATACTTCTTAACGACATCGGCTATTTGCTGCGCATTGGTTATATCAACGATCTCTGCAGGACCCGACTCGAGTAGCTCCCCTTTGGGAGGCATCGAAGGAATATACCCCGCAACGACATGATCATTACCGTAGCACTTACGCAGAGCCATGGCAAGCTCTGTACCAATCTGCCCCGTAGACCCGATGATTAGAATGTTTTTCATACCTAATCTGTACTGATATGATGAATAATTGAGTTGATTATGGCTGACGCCGTATAGTTAAAAACCAATTTTAGATGCCATTATTTACCTCGCTGGAGTAGGTGTGTATAGATGATCAATTGCGCTTCTCCAAGCGCTGTACCCAAGTTCTCTCAGGGGTGCTCAGACGCAACACATATAACCCCGAAGCAAGTCTAGAGAGGTCGAGCTCACGATTGCCCTCCGAGAGTTCTGTGCTCTGCACACGACGCCCCGACAGGTCGAATATCTCTACATAGAGCACTCCCTCTGGAGCATTGGCGATGTGCGCCACAGCGTAGGCTGGGTTAGGGTAAACCTGTGGGCTCTGGCGAGCGTGTAGCAAATCAATGCTAGTGATCTTATCTAGATTTTTGAAGCTAACGTATCTGCGTGGTGTAGTGGCCGACCATACATCTACCCAAGCCTCGCCCACGAGTGCTTCTACATGCAACTCATACTCTCTTCCCTCTTTGAGAGAGAGCGTCTTGAATGGAATGCGCACCTTGGACCTAGAGGACTTTAGGAAGAGATTTCTCTTGATAGATACACCTTCTTTTTGCCCTAGATCTACCCACGTATTGTCCTGCATATCTAGCAAGCGATAGCGAATAGTCCCTGCATAGTCTGCTCCAAAGTTGCGCACCTCAATGCCGATATCAATCTTATCATACTTGACTACCGCCATATCTAGGATATCGGACTCTATAACCTTACCATCTTGGAAGAAGTCGAAAGAACCTGCACCCTGATCTACATACTCAAGTATTGACTGCTCCTCTTGTGCCAAAACCTCTATCTGATAGGGCTCACGAGTACCACTTATGGCATATGTCTGAGCTGGTATGGCCTGACCCGTAAGATCCTCCGTGGGGAGGGTTACGAAGCAGAAGTCTACATTGTAGCGTCCAGGCTTGATTTTACCTCGTGTAGAGAGGCCATAGGAGTAGAGTCTATGGCTTTTCGCATACCCATAGAAATCAATAGGGGTCGTAAAAACAGTATCAATAGGCGCCTTGCCGGGCTCGCTGAAGATGAGCCCGACTGAGCCAGATATATGACGAGGCGATGAGTTATAAATCTCTAGAGAAGTCGAGCCAGAGCGCCCTAGCACAATGCGATAGACTTCCTTGGGCTGGCTAGTCAGTTTGAGTCTAGGTTTATGCCCAGCATCAACCAAGCTCAGGCTACCTGCTTCGGCCTCGATCTCGATACGATTGGCAGCTCCTATAGGCAGCCATGCTCCCTTAGGTTGCTTATTGGAGGTAGAAACGACCTCTTGGCTGACAGCCCTCAAAGTATATACTCCATCTACGAGCTCTATGCCGTTTAGGTCTACGGCAAGCCTTATCTGCGCAGGGACATACATGTACATATCCACATCGTATGCGACATCGGCACCCGTGAAGACACGCAGTTGCTCGTCCTTGTCATTGTAGAGCGCTACACCTAGGCGACCAGTATAGGAGGGGACAGAGAGATTGGCAACCTGCATGTACTGTACCGTGATTATCTTCTTGTCCCAATCGGTAGCTGGCTGTACCAAAGACATCATGGACTGCGTGAAGCTCAGTCTGGGCTGTAAATCGAGAGGCGTAACTCCCTCTTTGCCTTTGGGGCGAGTGAAAATAAAGAACTGGGCTTGATTAAATTTACCGCCTCCACCACCGATACCAAGACCTTGGGGGTTCATGAAGTTGAGCTCATAGTAGCCATCGCTCAGACCACCCCAGCCCCAGTTCACGTGGACATATCCATTCTCGTCATATCCATCGATGACCCAAGCGTGTCCGCCGAGAGCTCCAACGCCGGTCATCAAAACAGGGTAGCCGTTATCAAACTCTTTTTTGAGCGAGGAGAGCACATAATCCTCGTCGGAGGAGTCACGAATGATCGCATGAGTTTGATAGCCGAAGTGGTTGCGGAAAGCCTTCTCGGCGTCCGAAATGAAGGCACCACTCTCTCTAGGAGTATAACCCATATTGACCGCAACCCCAGCATCCCTCATCAACAGAGCTACAGCCTTGGCCGACTCTGCCGTCCAACCGTCTTGACCATTGTCCCGTCTATAGACATCTTGCATATTGCTCCAGTCATAGGTAGACTTACTAAAGTCTACGGACTGTCTAGGATAATAGAATCTAGCCCCGGGAGCAGCCTTGTACTGTGGCTGATAAGAATTGGAACCCTCACCCTGCTCTGGCCACTTATGGAAGTACATAATCTGAGCCATCGCCGTGGCCAGACACCCCGTGGGTGCATGGGCAGAGCCGACGCTAGGGGTCATATTGTTGTAGGGTTCATCTTGGTTCCACACAGACTTAACGAGTGGAGCCACTACTGGTTTGGGGTATCTAGATAGGTTGCGTAGGCTCCTACTATCTCCTAAGCCAGAGGTCGCAGCACGCAGCTGCTTCACACGCCTCTCATAGTGCTTGAGTAGCGCTGCCAACTGCTCAGGCATATTTGCGACATCTACATATCCTCTATCCGAGTAACCAATGACAGCAGGCAAATTGTCATCACCAGAAACGATAACAAAGCCCTGCTTACGCACATCATTGAAGATGTAGTAGCTCTGAGCTTGCCCACTCATTTCTTCGGCTATAGCACTGCGTAGCTGACTGCTATGGTCCACTTCAACAAAGCGAATAGCTATCTTCAAGGCTTCCCTACGCCCCACAGGTCCCGCCGCTGCACTCCAGCCAATAGCTAGCCACAGCAATAGGGATAAGTAGAATTTCATTTTCATGATCCGAACTGATGATTTGTACAGATGATTGACATGAACGATTCATTTATCGCTCCGAAGTTAGTGATTTCTAACTAAAAGATGTCGAAGTAGTAGATATTTTCTTATTCACCGCTCCTGACAACCAGCATTGTTGCTTCATCTACGTTCCACAAGGCTTGCGATAGGCTATAAATCAGATATTCCACACAGCAAATAATAAGCACATGACAGCAGCTGAATGCTACATTGCTAACAAAGTTTAGCTCAGGTCACATACCTCATTATGCTCTCTACAGCCTCAGCACCTTACATTTTTCGTATTCTGACGACACACAAAAAAGGGCTGTGGACAAAATCAGATTGTACCACAGCCCTAGGATATTTGCCGTCTAGGCATACTAGCCAACGGCTACAAACGAACTAGCTACTTGAGCCCTCTTGCCTTCATAAGGCTCTCAATTTTGGGCTCAGAGAGGCCTGTCATGTCTTGGAAAATTACATTCAGATCCTTGGAGTTGCCTCGAGATAGGATCAGATCTCTTAGACGCTGTCCGTTCTCACGAGTGAAGCCTCCGTTCTCTAGGAACCAGTCGTACGTATTATTGTCTAGTACCTCAGCCCATAGGTAGGCATAGTACCCAGCAGAGTACCCACCACCCATGCTATGGCGGAAGTAAGTACTGCGGTAGCGTGGGGGGATCTGCGCATTGAGCATTCCCATATTCTTGAGGGCTTCGCTCTCAAACTTAGCCACATCGCTCACCTCACTCTGGCCATCTCGCATATGCCAAGCCATATCAATTACCACCGCTGCGATATTCTCACCCAGAGCATAGGCTTGATTAAACTTGGCCGCTGCATTCATACGCTCTACTAGCTCTGCAGGAATGGGTTCGCCAGTCTTATAGTGCTTGGCATAGTTCCTCAGCACTTCGGGGTGAGTAGCCCAATGTTCGTGGAACTGAGAGGGCATCTCAACAAAGTCACGTGCTACACTGGTACCAGAGAGCTTGGTGTACTTCTGGTCAGCAAAGAGACCGTGTAGACCATGCCCAAATTCATGGAATAGGGTCGTCACCTCGTCCATATTAAGTAGAGTAGGCTCGCCACCAACTGGAGGAGCATAGTTGCACACATTATAGACTACTGGCTTTCTGCCCAGTAGGTGGGATTGCTCTACCCAGTTACTCATCCATGCCCCGCCACTTTTCGTTGGGCGACGATAGTAGTCGGTGTAGAAAATTGCAATCTTATCACCCTTCTCATCGAGCAAATCATAGACTTTGACATGATCGGCGTAGACGGGCAGATCATGGCGCTCTACAAAGTCCACTCCATAGAGCTGCTTGGCCACAAAGAACAAGCCATTCTTAACCACACTATCCAAAGCGAAGTAAGGTTTGATGTCGTTCTCGTCTAGATCGTAGCGCTGCTTACGGAGTTTTTCGGCGTAGTAATCCCAGTCCCAAGCCTCAAGCTTGAAGTCGGGCCCCTCTGTCTTGCGGGCGAAAGCCTCTAGATCGGCAGCATCAGCCTGTGCCTTGGGAGCATATGCCTCAACGAGCTTATGGATAAAGCTGTACACATGCTCTGGCTTGCTGGCCATTTGATCCTTCAGGCCCCAGCTAGCATAGTTGTCGAACCCTAGAATACGAGCTTTCTCTGCTCTTAGTCGTGTAATATCTAGAACAATCTGGCGAGTATCATTAGCATCGCCACGCTCACCACGCATCATAGACGCCTCGAGCAGACGGCGACGCAAATCACGATTGTTGAGCTCAGGCAAATAAGCAGAGCGTGTCGTATTCTGTATGTTGAGCAGATACTTGCCTGTGTGTCCAGCCTGCTCGGCATCTTGTTTAGCTTGAGCAATTGAAGCAGGCGACAACCCATCTAGCTCGGCCTCCGTATCAACAAGAATACCTGCCGCCTGCGTACCGTCCTTGACTAAATTATTGAACTTGGTAGTCAAGATGCTTAGCTCTTCATTGACCTTCTTCAGTTGCTCCTTACCCTCGGCAGTAAGATTGGCGCCTTGTTTAACGAAGTCGTTGTAGGTAATCTCTAGCAAACGAGCATCTTCGCCCTCAAGCTTATGCATTTGTTGTTCATAAACAGTCTTGACACGCTGAAATAGCCTATCATTGAGAACGATAGCATCTAAGTGCTTCGTAATCAGAGGCGTTACTTCTTCCTCTATTTTTCTGATTTCGTCCGTTGCATTAGCTCCCGCCAAGCCAGAGAAAACAGTTGAGGTACGCTCAAGCAATAGACCAGCCCGCTGTAGAGGCACAAGGGTATTCTCGAAAGTAGGCACCTCGAGGTTATTGACAATAGAGTCGATCTCTGCCAGATGCTGCCTCATACCTTCAACGAAAGCAGGCATAAAGTGCTCAGGCCTGATCTGATCAAAAGCAGGAGCTCCAAACTCCAACGTATTCTCTATGAGGAGGGGATTTCCCTCTAGAGAAGAATTGGACTTCTTCTCTCCTTGACAAGCTGCAAGCATAGCTGCTAAACTTAGTGTAATGATTAATTTCTTCATAATGCGATTAACAAAATAGCAATACCCAAAATACGAGAACAAATATAAGCATTTGCCAGATGAAGCACTCAACCTCGCTCTCTCTATACACCTATAAACAAGCTAATACGAAGGACGGCGTGTCGAAATGCAAGTTTCGTCACGCCACCCCTATTGTACTCCTCCTTAGCTTAAGCTATATTATTAACATTGTAACACAACCTCTCCTATTTCCGCTTCTTGGCATACCGACCATAAAAGGGAGCATCTCCTCTATTCTGCCCTTTGCGAGCCTTGCGGGCGCTAGATCGTTCGTCACTCCAGCTATCTGCATCGGAGCGTCTACCACGACGTTCTCTACGCTCGAATCCTCTATCCGAACCTCTAGAAGCCTTGCGCTCCACTCTAGGCGAAACACCTCTAGAACTACGCACCGCCGTCGGAGCTTTGTCTGCAAACTCAACAGAGATACGTCTACCCTCAACCTCGTAGCGATTCATGCTATCTACAATCTCTTGTGCATCATGCTCGTCTACATCGAAGAAAGAGAAGCGAGGCAAAAGATCAATCTTACCTATCTTGACGCGTCCCGGCACACACTTATTGATCAGTTCAATAAGCTTATTGGGGAACATACGATCCATCTTACCAAAGTTGATAAACAGACGCGTCATACCGGGTTCGGCTCCACGCTCACACTTGGTCTTGCTGCTCTCGGCGCTGCGCTCTAGGCGTCCCTTATCATCGGCCTCCTCGATTTCATCTACACTCTCATAGTAGTCGAGCAGACGACGAAACTCCATCAACATTAGGCGACGCAATAGCTCCTCCTTATCGAGCCAATCAAGCTTGCGCACGATGCCCGGTAAGAAAGCCTCAAGTGTTGCGTCCTCTGTCATATCAACTCGCTCAATACGGTCGGCAAGGTTGTATAGTTGCTTCTCACAAATGTCACGGCCGCTCGGAATGTGTACACGCTCAATCTTACTATTGATAATGCGCTCAATATCCTTGAGCCTACCACGCTCACGACTATGACAGATAGCGATGGATAGCCCCGTCTTACCTGCACGTGCCGTACGTCCGGATCTGTGCGTATAGCTCTCGATATCATCGGGCAGACCATAGTGAATGACATGAGTAAGGTCATTGACATCTAGGCCACGAGCCGCTACATCGGTGGCTACGAGAATCTGCAAATTCCGAATACGGAACTTCTGCATCACATAGTCACGCTGCGCCTGACTGAGCTCCCCATGAAGCGAATCGGCATTGTAGCCATCTTTGATGAGTTGGTCGGCAATTTCTTGTGTTTCCTTGCGAGTGCGGCAGAAGACGATACCATATATATTAGGATAGTAGTCTGCAATACGCTTGAGGGCAAGATACTTGTGGCGTGCAGCTACCATATAATAGACATGCTTGATATTAGCATTGCCTTCGTTCTTATTACCTACCACGATCTCCTGTGGGTTGCGCATGTAGGACTTAGCGATAGAAGTGATCTCTTTTGGCATCGTAGCCGAGAAAAGCAAGAGGTGGCGTTCCTCTGGTACATGAGCCAAAATAGTCTTGAGGCTATCGGCAAAACCCATATTGAGCATCTCATCCGCTTCGTCCAGAATAACAGTACGTACTTCGGCAAGTGATGCCGCACCACGCTCCATCAAATCTATCAGACGACCGGGGGTAGCTACTATGACTTCGACCCCACGCTTGAGGGTACGGATCTGAGCTTCGATGGACGAACCTCCGTAGACCGGAAGGACACGAACATTGGGTAGATATTTACTGTAAGCTACTAGGTCGTCGGCTATCTGCAAACAGAGCTCACGTGTAGGGCAGAGCACCAAGGCTCTTGGTGCGGCTGATGATTCGGCATACTCCGACAGCTTCTGCAAGAGCGGAAGTCCAAAGGCTGCCGTCTTACCTGTCCCAGTCTGCGCCAAAGCTACTAGGTCGATAGGATTACCCAAAAGATAAGGGATTACAGCCTCCTGTACGGGCATAGGCTGAGTGTAGCCAAGCTCAGAAACGGCTTGGCAGATAGGCGTAGATACGCCCAATTCTTCAAATGTTTTCAATTGTCTTCGTTATATGAATAATTATACGCCCTCGGCTCGGCCATCATCTCAATGGCGGGCACCGAACACGAAGAACTGATACGCCCTTAAATAAGCGACTAGATAATATAGATATGGGACAAAATACCTCGGTCCTAAAGACAAACTCACGTCTGTCTTTACTTACTATTCCTTGCTTCCTCTCGGCTCTTAGCCCCAAGATAACCTCCATGATGCCGCAACGCATACTCGTGATGGCCAAATCCGATGCGCTGCATCACGCTTACGACAAGCAAATCTCCTAGCACGGTCATAACCGTAGTACTAGTCGTTGGGGTCAGCCCTAGAGGGCATATCTCGGGCGGATTACCTGTCGAGAGGCATACATCCACCATACTGGCTAGTGGACTATCCACCTTGCCAGTGATAAGTATAGTAGGTATATCTGGTATCATTTGCCGCGCCAGCTCTACGAGCTCGAACACCTCACGGGTCTTACCCGAGTTGCTGATGATCAGCAAGACATCTCCGGGACAAACCATACCCAGATCACCATGTTGGGCCTCGCTAGGATGCACGAAGTAGGCTGGTGTACCGGTAGAGCTAAATGTCGTAGCGATATTCAGAGCGATTTGTCCAGCCTTACCCATACCCGAGGTAATCAAGCGACCTCTCCCCTCGTGTATATACTCAAGGATAATGCCGATGGCTCTCTCGTAATCATTAGTTTGAGGAATGGACTGTAGTGCTTTGATTTCCGCCTCCAACATATCGGAGATGGCATACTGGCGAGGTTGATTGACTTGCATACCAATTCTTTTAACTATCACAAAGGTACTCTTTTTATCCCCGCTTGCCAAATTAAGTACGAAATGGTCTACTCTCACGAATCCTTGTGAAGAAGTAGACAAGGCAAAAGCACAAGAAAGGAGAGAGAAATACAACCTTAAAATAGTGTAGCAACAAGACAAATAGGCCAAATAAGATCGGCCATAATTACCCAAAGAAGCCAAAGCACGGGGAGAAAGCGAGGTAGCTCCGAAAGGCAAGGAAAGGGAATAGAATGCCCCTCCCTTGGTCCTTTGCTAGCTCTATAAACGAGAAGAGGGAGTCAGCCTTACGACTAACTCCCCCCCTACTAAAACTGGCGGCTACCTACTCTCCCAC
>NZ_JRFC01000039.1 GCF_000769075.1 Porphyromonas sp. COT-290 OH3588
AGAGACTCACTAAAGCAACGATATCAAGCAAACAAATCAAATCAACAAAGAGACATTTCACTAAATTTGTAGCAGTGCACTTTTGTTTGACAACATACACTACAAACGTGAGGATGTGGAAGCACTCCTCGAAAAGTCCAACCGAAAAATACAATGACTATGGAACACGAAATCGTAAACAAAGAAACGCCCGAGATAAAGCAACTCATCTCAGGCATCAGAGCAGTGAGTAAACGCCTTCGGGAGATTGCCCAAACGCACCGTCCGCTCTTCGGGGGAGAAATCTACCTTACGGGGCGAGAGGTCTGCGAACGGCTTTTCGTCAGCCCTCGCACCTTGCAGGATTATCGGGACAAGGGCATTGTCCCCTACACCCAAATCGCAGGGAAGATACTCTACAAGCTCTCCGACATCAACCGATTACTGCAAAAGAATTATCGGAGATAAAGCATTTGCAAGAAGTGTTTTCCTGCCGTTTGGCAATCACACAAAAAGAACCTGCCTAATGGTCGTCCAAAAGATACCGAGCAATCTTGCCATCGCTCACATATCTTTTTTAGATTATTCTGTACCCTTTCGTGATAAATTAAGTATATTTGCACCATTAGTTTAAGAAATCTCGCCTATGAGAGAAATCCTCTGACTTTAGAAGAGAGAATAAAGGAGGAAGAAGACTCAATATGAAACAACGAAAACTAAAGTATATCATCCTTTTTTATGTGTTTGTATGTATTCCTTTACATGGGCAAGAGAATTATTCCAAACTAACAGAAGAGGCTTTGGAAGCTATGTGGCAGGCGAAAGATGCCGTAGGCTACAAAAAATCTCTTGATATGTACGAGCATGCCTTTTTTCTTTTCCCTGACAGTATAGATGAAGTTGGATTGTACAAGGCTTCAGTTCTTTCATCCGACCTAAAAGAGTATGACAAGGCTTTCAAGTATCTAACTCTTTTATTTGAGCTAAAGCCTACTCTTCCTTGGGAACCGAACTGGAGTTATATCCTTGGAGATGAGTCTGAAAATGAGTATAAGAATTTGCTCTCAGATGTAAGGTGGAATGATTTGAGACAAAAAGCCCTGCAAGCCAAACAAACATTTTATAAAGAACTAAGCGTAAATGAAAAGGAATTTTATGCTTCCAATAATGTTCCGCCACACAAAGGGAAAGATGGGAAAACTCTATATAAAAAAATCAGAAAGAAAGACGGATATTTACCCAAGAAAAGCCAGAATTACTCTATTTCATTTGCAATAAATGATTCGGTCAAAACTTCATTTTTTGTACATCTTCCCCCAAAATACAGCCCTAACAAGAGCTATCCTCTGCTATTCTTTTTACATGGAGCAGTTAGATATAATCGGTTGTCTGATTATCAACTTGCTTCTTGGGTGCTGTATGATTGGAATAGATATTACACGAAGTACGCTGAAAGGAACGATGTAATATTGGTCTTTCCAAAAGGTAGTAGAAACTTCAATTGGATGACTCCCGATAACGGCTTCTTTATGATTCCTAAGATAGTTACACTGGTCAAAAAGGCACTCAATGTAGATGATGATAAAGTGTTTATTTCAGGACATTCTAATGGGGCAACAGGTTCTTTCTCGTATTTAATGAAGCAGCCAACTTTATTTGCAGGGTTCTACGGCTTCAATACTTATCCTAAAGTCTTTACAGGAGGAACTTTTGTAGAGAATATTAAAAATCGTTCATTTATCAATATCTCAACAGATGAGGATTACTACTATCCACCTAATGCAAATGACGATTTCACCCAACTGATGAATAGTATCAATGCCGATTACAAAGAATATCGCTACAATGGGTTTCCACACCAATTTCCTCAATTCGATGAATCAGAGCCTGCCTATGAAATTATATTTGCGGACCTTCTTGCGCGAGAAAGAAGTCCTTTTTCCAAAGAAATATCTTGGGAGTTTGACGATGAATGTTACGGAGAGATTGATTGGCTTTCAAACATTAAGCTCGATACGTTAGCAGTGAAAAAAGACTGGCATAAAGTAAAGAACTTCAAAATCAATCATTGGTTAGGATATAACGAAAAAGATAGTCTTGTTGTTAGAGATGTGAATAAAATGGCTTTTGATTTCCCTCGTAAATCAGGCAAGATAATAGCAAAGTATAATGATAATGTCTTCAGAATAGAAACCTCTTGTATAAAATCTTTCTCGGTGAACATATCTCCAGAAATGATAGATACAGAAAAGAAAGTACGGATATATCTAAACGGGAAATTGTGTTTTAATAAGCGGATTGAATATGACACGGATTTTATGTTGCAGAGATTCAATACAAGCCAAGATAGAATTCAAGTTTGGATAAATCAAATTCACATACAATAAATCTAAAAAGAACTTATTTCACAAAAATGGAGTAAGTTCTTTTTGTTTAGCCTTATCCTTTCTATTATCGTATCAACCTGTCCATATCCCGTGCAATCTTTTGGTCGGTGATTTGGGCGTAGATTTGCGTGCTGGCAATGGACGAATGTCCCATCATCTTGGCGATGCTTTCTATCGGAATACCTGCCTCCAAAGTCAGCGTACCGAAGCTGTGGCGGCCGACATGGTAGGTCAGCGGAGTACGAATGCCACACGCCAAACCTACGGCTTTGAGATGGGTAAGTAGTTTGCCTTTGCTCATCGTATCGGGAAATACCTTGTAATCCCCCTTGCTCTCTTTGATGTAAAGAGAAAGTATCTGCTCCGCTATCGGATGCAGAGATATTAGGCTCTCCACCTCCGTTTTTTGTCTTGCCTTGCGGATATATCGCTTCCCCTCGCTGTTCGTTTCGATTTGCGAAGCTCGGAGGCTCTGCAAGTCGGCGAATGCCAACCCCGTAAAGACAGAGAAAAGAAACATTCTTCGGCTTAGTTCCGCTCCCTCATCTTGTAATGGAAATGCCAAGAGTTTCTCCACATCGCCTTTGCTTAGGAAACGAGGTTTGCGTTCCACGGCTTCATACTTCGCCTCCTCAAAGGGATTAAATCGAATAGCTCCCTGACTGACGGCTCGATACATCAACCGACTTAACCAGCAGAGAAGCCTGTTTATCGTTGCAGGGGCATAGCCCTCTTTCTTCAAATGGAAACGATAATCATCAAAAAAGTCTATTGTAAGAGTCGTTAGGGGAATATCATCCTCGCCACGACTTCGCACAAAAGCATCGAGCTGTTTATCGGAACTTCGATTGTTGCTGTACGTTCCCACACTCTTGCCTTCTCTTTGGACTTTGAGTTCCTCCGTACTAAGAGCAAGAAGTGTTGTCGGAGTTCTCCCGATACCTTGCAGGTGGTTCTTCAGAAGCTCGGCACTCACTGCTCCATATTTGTAGAGCAAGGTATTGTACCCTTGCTCGATTTCCTCCCGAAAGGTTTGCAGGCGTTGGTTGGTCTTCTTGTCCGTTGTCTCTCCTCGCTTCACACTCCAATCGTGAGGAAGGACACTTTCGCCTGTGGTTATCACTACGTTCGCTCCGTCAATGGTGATACGGCAAAGGATTGCCGTTGTGCCATCCGCTTTAGTCTTGTTCTTATTGATATAGAATAGGGTTTTGAATGTACTGCGCATAGCTCTTATAGGGTTAAGGTTAGATTTTCAGTGAAAGAGAGAAACCGCTCGAACTCATCGAAGAGTTTCTTCGGGGTAACGTGGGCGTATCGCTCGGTCGTTTGGATATTGCTATGTCCCAACATTCGGCTGACCGTTTCAATGGGAACACCACGCTCTAAGGTAATCAAGGTAGCAAAAGTGTGGCGACCAACGTGTGCCGAAAGGGGAATGGAGATACTTGCCCGAAGTTGCAGAGCTTTGAGTTGGACGAGGTAAGCCGAATAGGCTATGGAAGCAAAAAGAGTGTTGCGTTCACCCGATTGATACCGCTCGATCAAACGCACCGCTTCGGATAGGAGCTTCACACGGCAAAGGGTATTGGTCTTCTGTCTGCGGAACTTCAACCACAAAGCTCCCTCATCATCCGTAAAGAGGTGTTCCCGATTAAGGGCAACCATATCGCAATAGGCAACACCCGTATAACAGGAGAAGAGAAAGAGATTGCGAGCGGTCTCCAACTCCACCTCATACGGCTCAAAGGTCAATCCCAGCAACTTATCCAACGAAGTCCTATCCAAAGCACGAGGTTGTTTGTTCTCTCCTCGTTCTATCTCCACGTGCGCAAATAGTTGTCGCTCTGTCAAGCCTTCACGATACGCCAAACGGCAGACTTTCTTTACCATCAATGTCATCTTACGATAATAGGCTTGCGAATGTCCCAATACTCCAATAGAGTAGCGTTGAAGACTTTCCAAGAAATCTTCTTCTATCTGTCCGAAAGGAATGTCTGCCGTGTGGTACTTCTCACCAATAAAGACTTGCAGATGCTTACGGATAGTATAGTAACCTCTCATAGTCGTAGCCTTTATTTCGATGCCCACCTTTTGCTCCAACTCTTCGACCATTCGATCGTATCGCTCCAAGAAGGTTGTCTGGCTCTGCATACTGCCTTGAAACTGCTCCTTGATGTCTGTTGCCGTAAAGACCGCTCCTCGCTCGCAAAGGAGTCGATAAGCCGACTGTACCGAGAGAAGCAAGCGTTCCAACTTGCCATTCGTTACCACCGCTTCACGGCTCTTGCCGTTTAGTCTGCTCTCACGAGCATTCCACAACTTGGGGTCGCACGAGAGTTTACAACTGAATTGGGCGATGGTTCGCCCGTAGGTTATACGCCCCATTATCGGAGCTTGCCGCGACTTGTCCAATCCGCTCTTTTTGAGGTAGAGCAACACCTTGAATTTTTCTCTTTGCATACGCTTCTGGTTTTATGGGCAAAGTTACCCGTTACCGAAGCGTCTTCAGCTACGCAAAACATTGTGGTACAAAGAATAAGCACCGCAACGACAGAAAGGTGAGTTACCGAACACTCTTCTGTCGGTTACCTTCTCCTGCCTCCTCGTTACCATTCGGAGAATGAACTAACGATTTGGTAACGGAACTTCTGCACAAATCCACATCTTCTGCACTTTATCCCTCTGTGCAAACCACCGAGATATAACGCAAATCCCTCTCATTTCCATTTACTTACCTTCAATCCTCACCCTGATACCCTTTCCCCTAATAGTTCCATCAATCTTTTGGGATTGTAGGACAGATTTAAGCAAATTAGTCCATCAATCTTTAGCAATCTTCCCACTAATTTGAGACTATTGCGCAATACACCGCTCAAAGTTTCTTGTATCTTTCTCGGTGTTTTTTGGGTGTTTGAGCGGCTTTGGGAGCCTTGAATACTATCCCCC
>NZ_JRFC01000004.1 GCF_000769075.1 Porphyromonas sp. COT-290 OH3588
CCATGTCGATACAATTAATTACATATTAAAGATAGTAATAATCAGAGATATATACAAAGTTTCTAACCGAAAAGAGGCAAAATGCCGTGCAACGGTCTCATATATACAACTTTTCTAGCCAAAAAGCGGCAAAATGCCGTGCAATGGTCTCAAAATTATAAAAGCTGTAGGTAAAGCGGAAAAGACTAGAAAGTAACTGTCGTACCTAGCAAGAAGTTAATCCCAGCCTGTGGGAAGTAGCGCACATCGCTATAGGTCGTACCATCGGCTTGGATACCTGTATCATAGATATAACCATTGCTAGAGTAAAGCGTATTGAGCAGGTTATTGACCTGCAGAGATACGTTCCATTGCTTAGCCAGCGACAGAGGCAGGTCATACCCTAGGCGAAGGCCAAGCGTATGATAGGCAGGCAAACTGCGTACGGCGTCGGCTGTATTGTCGAGGTACTGCTTGCCGACGAACTGAGAGATCAGACTAGCATCAAGGCCAGAGTGTACGAAGCTCAAGGCGTTGGTCATAATCACCGAGGGAGAGTAGGCAATATCCGTATCCTTGTACTTAACTTCCTTCAGGCCAGACCACTCCCAGTCCTTATCATAAGTAGAGAAGTGATAACTATAGTCCTTAATCTTGCTTTGGCTCAAGGCGAGCGAAGCGTCCCAGCGTAGCCAGCTAGTCAGCTTAAAAGCTGACATCACCTCTAGCCCCATTCGGTAACTCTTGTCCACGTTCTCTTGGAGCACACCACCCACATCGCTCAGCTTACCATTAGCCACCAACTGATCCTTGTAGTCCATGTAGTAGAGATTAGCAGATAGCTTGAAGTTCTCACCTGTGTAGCCATAGCCGAGCTCATAGTCAATCATACGCTCGTGTCGTGGATAGTCTTCGGGCGACACCTCTGTATAGCCCTTACGATTAGGCTCGCGGTGCGCCACAGCCACAGAAGCATAAGCGTGATGCTCTGGGGCGATTTGATAGTATAGACCAGCCTTGGGGTTGACGAAGTTGAAGGTCTTATTCAGATTAATGTCCTGCATCTTCTTGCGCTTGGAGTCGTAGCCATCATAAGTTCCATCAATGCGGTAGTTGATGAAGCGATACTGTAGGTCGGCGTACGCCGAGAGCGCCTGCGTGATCTGATAATTGGCCTTAACGTAGGCAGCAGCCTGCCCCTTGCGTCCAGTATCTTGATAGTAGCGACTCTCAGGGTAAACAGGCTCGGAATAGTTCTCTACCCAGCGGCGCTCGCCGTAGTGATCGCCATAGTAGTAGTTGCCCGAGAGGCCTGCATTCAACTCCCAAGCCCCCTGCTTCCAGTTGGCAGAAGCGATGAGACCATAGAAATCATTATCTAGGTACTTACGGCGGATAAGCGAAGTCTTCGATACAGTCTTGCCATTGGCATCCTTAAACTTATTGAGCCCGTACTCTACCAGTTTACGTCCTGTGCGGTATTCGTCGGTATAGCCGAAGCCCTCGGTATAGTGCCCTGTAAGGTTGAGGGATAGGCTCTCACTAGGGCGATGCGTCAAGATGAGCTGATAGTGCTTCTGATTGTAGTTGTCCGTATTGGGGTAGTAATAGGCCTGATTGGCGGGAGCTTTGGGGTTGACATGCCCGGCAGGATTGTATGTACGACCAAATTTCTCCTCCTGCTCCTTACTGATTCCATTCCACGCAATACCCGTCTTCTCTACACCACCAAAGGTAACGAAGCGCAGAGCCGTACGCTCGCCGAAGTAACCAGCTTGTACGAAGTAGCTACCCAAATCGACCGTAGCGCGATCGACATAGCCATTGCTCGTAATCTTGGAGAGGCGCGCATCTACAGCCCAGTGTCCCCCGAGACGTCCTGTGCCAACACGTACATTGCGACGAAAAGTCGAGAACGATCCTCCACTCACCCCCACCTCTGCGTACGGCTTGAGCGACAGATTGTCCGTACGCATATTGATGCTTGCCCCGAATGCGGCTGCACCATTGGCGGAGGTACCTACCCCGCGCTGTATCTGTAGCTCTTGGACGCTAGAGGCGAAGTCTGGCATATTGACCCAAAAGACAGCTTGGCTCTCGGAGTCGTTGACGGGCACACCATTAGTGGTGATGTTGATGCCCGCAGCATCTACCCCACGCACCCTAAGGGCAGTATAGCCCATACCCGTACCAGCATCGCTAGTAGCTAGGACAGAGGGGTGCATCTGTAGGAGGAAGGGCAGGTCTCGCCCGAGATTGCTCTTCTTGATGGTCTCTTTGGTTAGATTGGAGTAGGACATCGGAGTCTTTTTAGTAGCCTTGGTACCCAGAACTGATACCTCTTGTAGTGCGATCACCTTAGTGGTGTCTAGTACGCTTGTGCTCTGCGCAGTGGCCCCATAGACACAGCTAAGGCATAGAGCTGATAATGCAATTTGCTTCATCGATGATAATCTTGATTATTGATTGAACATACGCGGCGAAGAAATCAAAACGGGGGAGGAGGCCCTCCTGATTAAGGTTTGATGGGCGTATGGATGTACTCGAACGTGGTACGTGCAACCTGTCTATGGTGGAAAATCCCTACGCCGGTATTAACCGGATCAGGTGTTGAGGGTCTCATCTCAGCTAGACTACAGTCTAGCACCCCTTTATCCTTCTAAGTCGTGGACAAAGATAGGATAAAAACCTATCTAACCAAAAACAAGACTACCAAGCCCTCTGCAATAGAACTAGCTCGGGGTGCTCTAGCTCCTCAACCAGTAAATCAACCGTAGTGCATGGATTGTGTTGTGCGTAGTTGGTATCGGAGAATAGCCCCCTTAGTGTTCGTGCATTTCTTTTAGCTCTATCTACAAAACCTCCTGCGTCCACTAGGAGACGACGCATATTGGTCGCATTCTTCTTGTAGCGATATCTGCGCTTTCGATTGTATCTAGGGTGTCCTTGCTGAATGAGATACTCTAACCGAGGCCGAAACTCTCGCCTATCTACAGGACCTCTAGGAAGCTCAAAATGAAGCAAGAACCACAGCTCAAAGGCTTGATTTGACCAAGCCAACCGAATATCTTCCTGCTCGGCCATACGAATTGCTTCATTGAAGTCCCGATCTGGGAAATCGTCTTTATCGAAAACAACCCAGACTCGATCGAACTGCCGATGAAGCAACCACTCTAGCTCCGCACGCTTGGCAAGCGCATATCTGACGAGTGAACAAGTATTACGCCCCGCTCCCTCTATCTCAATATGAATCTCTTCGGGACGTCTATTCATCGCAAAGGACGCAAAATAATTGGGCTCGGTCTTCTCCCCTTCGGTTACGATTAGGAAGTAAACAGCCTGCGAGCGTGTCCCCTCCCTACGCCCCAACTTCGTCTTAGGCGTGGCTCCAACCCTAGATCTTCTCATCTTCTTTTTTGTCAATTAGCCCCAGAAATGGGATTGCACCATACCGTCCGTTAATATAATCTCTTGCCACATTACGTTCGTCGCTCGGAGTCGAGCGAAACTCCACTAAAGAGTATAGGTCACTAGAACTAGTGCGATCTTTCTCTGTAAACCAAATCTGATCTCTACGCAGGTAGGTGAGATTGAGGAGATTGGTATCGTGTGTGGCGAAGATGAGCTGAGCTCCATGAGGATTACTGCAAGGATTCATGAAGAGCTGGAGGATATTACGAGTCATAATTGGATGAAGCTTAGCATCTAGCTCATCAATGATAAGTACTTTACCATGTCGGAGAGAGTCAAAAATAGGGCCAGCCATCTCAATCAGCTTCTTAGTTCCATCAGACTCCATACGATCCTTTGGGAAGTGCCGTGTGCCGATAATCTTACCTTTAGCATTATATATATTGTGTACCGTCTGTGCTTCCAGAAATGTTTTTCCCTGCAGCTGCTCAACCAGCTCACGACGAATACGATCTGGCATGGCCCCCTCCGCAAGATCCTCGTCGGTAAACTCTCTCTCCGATATTCTAAGGTCATTAAACCCTAGCTGCATTCTCCCAAAGAAGTCACGTGCCTCTTGGCAGCCTTCTAGCTCCTTATGAAACATACGTACAGTATAGCCCTCATAGTCTGATCCACTAAGACCAGAAAGATAGTTGCATCGACGAAACCACTCAAGGATCAACTGAGATTTAGCTCCATTAAGCTGCGCTACAAGAGAGAGGAAGAGCCTATTGGGAGGTGTAGCCTTCTCCTTTCCATTGCCTTCCTTAAATCTCGATTGATTGATCTCGTAGCGACTGCCCTCACGCCTGAACAAGAAAGCCTCCTTCTTTTTGGTTTCGTAGAGCCATTCACGTAGGATCTTAGTTTCGTTATAATCGAACCCGTAGCGGTATAAAGCATCGTTTTGGATAAATTGGATTTCAAATGAGCTCTCTCTCTGAGGCGTATCTCGTAGCAAAAAGGGCTCGAAGCTGAGATTGTCGGTAGGATCTAGCTTAACTGAGTTCACCACCACCCGACGCATGGTACGTAGAGCTTCTAACACATTACTCTTACCACTAGAGTTGGCCCCATAAATGGCCAGCACCGGGAGCAACCGATAGCCAGCACGACGTACTACTGAGTTCTCAAGATCCTCGATAGAACTAGCCTCCAAGCTGAGGGTTTTCGCTTCACGAAAAGAGCGAAAATTCTGAAATGTAAAATTGACCAACATACCTTCTCCTATAAATTCATTAGCAATAACGTCAGTATTCCTCGAGGCATACCACACAAATTTAGCCATTTATATCGAGAGCGACAGCTACGACAGATGAAATGAGACCGTTGCACGGCATTTTGCCCCTTTTTGGCTATGTACTTTCCATTTTCTAACGCAACACTATGGTTATAAGAACGACAGGTGGCGGGCTAGCCCGCCACCTGTCAAAAATCGTTCATAGCTTTGATGT
>NZ_JRFC01000040.1 GCF_000769075.1 Porphyromonas sp. COT-290 OH3588
CATGTCGATACAGTTAATTACATATTAAAGATAGTAATAATCAGAGATATATACAACGTTTCTAACCGAAAAGAGGCAAAATGCCGTGCAATGGTCTCATATGGGGCTTGATCAGTCCTTTTGTGTTGTAAGGATCCTTCGTCTGTAAGAGATATTGTAGCCTTGTATCGGGTAGCAGAGTATAAATTTGAGGGAATGTACTTGGTCATTAAGATTATTCCCCTAACTTTGCTTGTGTAGATATTCTTGGGGGTGCCCCACTGTGGTGGCTGAGATAATACCCGTAACCTGATCCAGATAATGCTGGCGTAGGGAAAGAAGCTAGAGTTGCCCGAGCAACTTCTCCTTTTGGTTAATCGTACCATAGCCCACTCTGGGCAAGCCTTCCGAGAGACTACCTGATTTTTAATTAGCTATCACTCGATAACGAAGGTTATATGCAAATAACACTCAATCATCAGAGCACAGAGGTCAGCGACTATCTATCCTTAGAGGTCTTACTTCGCGAGCAAGGCCTTGGTGGGACGCATATCGCTGTAGCTATAAATCAACAAGTCGTCAGACGTGAGATGTGGTCACAGACTATATTGCAGTCTGGCGATGCCGTGCTTATTATAGGAGCAATCAAGGGTGGATAGTATAATTGCCGTGTAAAAACACCCGAGTTGAGCCTTCCCCTACTCCCTCCAAGCGAACTACTAAGGCTAGATTTATCTACATAAGAAATTGCTAGACTTCTCTTTTGCTCGGAGGAGGGCTGGGGTAAGGCCTCAACACAGAGCCTATACAACAGAACATTATACACAAAAAATCAAAAAATTATGAGAGCCAAAGACGAAACGAAGGAGCTCAAGATCTCCACTGGCCCCCTAGCTGGTAGCACCAAGATCTATGTGCCGGGGAAGATTCATGATATACAAGTGGCCATGCGTCGCATAGATCTCTCTCCGACAGTCCTAGAAGATGGCACGATAGAGGAGAACGAATCTGTAGTTGTCTATGATACCTCTGGCCCCTACACCGATTCCAATTATCAGGTAGACCCACAAAAGGGACTCCCCAAGCTAAGAGAGCAGTGGATTGAGGAGAGAGGCGATACCAAACGCTTAGAAGTACTTAGCTCCGAGTATGGACGTATGCGCCGTGCGGATAGTCGTTTAGACTATCTACGCTTCGAGCACATTGAAGACCGCCCTCGTATCGCATTAACGGACCAACCTGTTAGTCAGTTGTGGTATGCCCGCCAAGGCATCATCACACCAGAGATGGAGTATGCCGCTATCCGCGAAAATCAGCTCTGCGACGAGATTAAGTCCAAATACAAGAAGGAGCGCGGGGAGAGCTGGGGAGCTCATCTACCCGACTTTATTACCCCCGAGTTTGTACGCGACGAGATCGCTGCGGGGCGCGCTATCCTTCCCGCCAATATCAATCACCCCGAAACCGAACCCATGGTCATCGGGCGCAACTTCCTTGTTAAGATTAACGCCAACCTAGGGAACTCACCACTGACAAGTTCGATCCAAGAAGAGGTAGAGAAGGCCGTCTGGGCCATTCGCTGGGGAGCAGACACCATCATGGACCTCTCTACAGGGCGCAATATCCACGAAACTAGAGAGTGGATCGTACGCAACTCTCCAGTACCCGTAGGTACAGTACCCCTATATCAGGCTCTAGAGAAGGTAAAAGGCAACGTCGCCGACCTGACTTGGGAGATCTACCGAGATACCCTCATCGAGCAGGCAGAGCAAGGCGTGGACTACTTCACCATCCACGCAGGCCTACGCTGGGAGCATGTACCTTTGACGATGAATCGCCTCACAGGTATTGTGTCACGCGGGGGTGCCATCATGGCCAACTGGTGTATTACGCACAAGCAAGAGAGCTTCCTCTACGAGCACTTCGAGGAGATCTGCCAGATTCTAGCGCGCTACGACGTGGCTGTATCTATCGGGGATGGATTGCGCCCCGGCTGTATCGCTGACGCCAATGACGAGGCGCAGTTCGCCGAGCTACGCACTCTAGGCGAGCTCGCTAAGATTGCCGACCGACACCATGTACAGGTAATCATCGAGGGCCCCGGACACGTACCCATGCAGAAGATTAAGGAGAATATGGATCTGCAGCTTGATCTTTGCAACGAAGCTCCATTCTACACCCTCGGGCCACTGGTAACAGACATTGCTCCCGGCTATGACCACATCACCTCTGCCATTGGTGCTACAATGATCGGCTGGTTCGGCACCTCGATGCTGTGCTACGTAACGCGCAAGGAGCACCTAGGTCTCCCCAACCGCGACGATGTCAAGGAGGGTGTGATTACCTACAAGCTCGCAGCCCATGCTGCCGACCTAGCCAAGGGACACCCTGCCGCATACTTCCGCGACTGGGCGATGAGCAAGGCCAGATACGAATTTCGCTGGATTGACCAGTTCCACTTGGCGCTAGACAGCGAGACAGCTCTCAAATTCCACGACGAGACGCTTCCTAGCGAGGGGCACAAGAAGGCACACTTCTGCTCTATGTGTGGCGAGCACTTCTGCTCTATGCGTGCCTCCAAGCAGCTACACGACCGCATCCGTACAGGAGAGAGTTGTGGTAGTCAGCAATAGAACTCAGCCTGCTAGGGCTATAAACTAGCAATTCGTTCTTTGACGTATTTGATAGGACAGATATACTACTATCGAGATAGGGGTATGGTAGGGTGGCGGCGTAGATCACGGCATTCGTTACCTAAGCATTAAGGCTACGATGCCACACTGCCATACCCCTACGATGGTATCCTTTTTAGTTTCGTTTCAGTTTCCATCTCATCTTCATCATACCTCTGCCTATGTTCATTGCTATTACTCCTCCCACTGCTACTGCAGAGACCTTACGGGTCTACAATCAGCTTTTTGCTCTTGGCTTACAAGCCCTACACCTACGTCTCCTGAGTGCCGATCGATCGGCATACGAGGCTGCAATATGCGCTATCGAGCCCAAGTATCGCCATCGGCTCGTCCTATGCGACCACTTCGATCTCCTCCCCATCACAGGAGCAGGGGGTATCCATCTGCGCACGAGCCTCATCGACCGATGGCGCGAATTCTCTCACTATGGTGGGCGCATCAGCGCCTCCGCACATAGTATAGATGAGCTCGAGCATCTACCCTTTACTCCCACCTATGCCCTACTAGGCCCAGCCTTCGACAGTATATCCAAAGTTGGCTACCGAGCAGGCCTAAACCTAGAGGATTGCCGAGAGAGACTGCCTCGTCTTCCATTCCCAGTGATTGCTCTAGGAGGAATTACTCCCCAGAGAGCTAGAGAAGTCCTCCAGTATGGCTTCTCGGGGGCTGCTGCGCTGGGCTATCTATCGGATAACCCAAGAGAGCGATTCGTTGAGTTCGACTTGCCTTGTGTGCTGTCTCTTGCGGGACACGACCCCACGAGTGGCGCTGGCTTAGTCGCCGATGCTCGTGCCATAGCTGTAGAGAGGGGCTATCCGTTAACCATTTGCACAGCTCTCACCGAGCAGCATGAGAGCCACTTTGCCTCCGTCCTTCCTCTGTCTTGGGAGCAAATAGAGCGTCCATTGCTATGCCTCCTCGAGAAGCATCGCCCGCTATCAGCCAAGATAGGTCTGGTAGCAAATCTCGAAGAGGCACTTCGGCTCGTTGAGGCCCTACAGTGCCATGGCGTTCGCCACATCATTTGGGATCCTATCCTCTCGGCTACTGCTTCGTCCGAAACCATACATCCAACCTATTCCCACCAAACCCTAAGCCAAATATTAGACGCTGTAAGCCTCATCACTCCGAATAGGCCAGAGGCTATCAGACTCTTTGGATCCGATCAGCCCGAGACCCTCAAGGAGCTAAGTAAGAAGCATCAGATCGCCATTCTACTTAAAGGTGGGCACAGCGAAGATGTGTACCTCTCATGCGATCAGCTCCACCTCTCCACTGGCGATACCTATATATATAGCGTACCGCGCACACCGCACGACAAGCACGGCACGGGCTGTACGCTTTCGGCTGTGATTGCCACCAAGCTAGCGCAGGGGTATGATTTTCCTATGGCCTGCAGACTAGGCCAATGGGCAGTAGATAGGCTTCGTCGCTCTAGTACGCAGCTATTAGGTAGCCTAGAGACCAATACTGCAGGGTTTAACAAAGAGACTAGGCTGGAGACCTGCCATCTCCAGTACATCACGGACAGCCAAGACCTCGACGAACTGCTAAATAGAGCTAGGGCAGCTCTGCAAGGGGGTATTCGTTGGATTCAGCTGCGTATGAAGCACAGCACCTCATCCGAACGCCTCAGAGCAGCCCTTGCGCTCAAAGAGGAGATGAAACGTTATGCCAGTTCAACCCTCATTATAGACGACGATGTAGAGGTTGCGCTACAGTGCGATGCTCACGGCGTACATCTTGGGCTAAATGATATGCCCATCGCCGAGGCGCGCAAACTGCTGGGAAGCGACAAGATCATTGGTGGAACCTGCAACCGAGCCGAAGATATTGAACTTCGCGCTCTAGAGGGTGCAGACTATGTGGGTGTGGGTCCATGGCGTATGACTTATACCAAGGAGCGCCTAGCCCCTATATTAGGCGAGACTGGGATGAGGAATCTCGTCACGCGCCACCGGCAACTCCCCCACTCGATGCCCATAGTAGGCATTGGAGGGATCGAGCTGGAGGACTTCGGCACACTAGCATGGTTAGGCCTTAGTGGGATAGCCCTATCAGGCCTAATTAACCACGCCGAAGACGTTACCGAGCAAGCACGCCTAGTAGTCGTAGAGATAGACAAATACTGGGGCAAGTAGTACAGGTACAGAGGGCTGGCAGAAGTAAATAGAGTAAGCACTAGATTTTCTATATCTTTGTACCGTATCATAAATAACGGGGTAGCTTCGTTATTGTATGGTAAACCTATACTATATGACAAGTAACAAGACATATCAAATCCTTTGGGCAGATGATGAAATCGACCTGCTCAAACCTCATATCCTCTTCCTAGAAACCAAAGGCTATATCGTAACGCCTGTACTTAGCGGTACGGACGCCATAGAGGCTGTAGAGAACAATCACTACGACCTCATCTTCCTCGATGAGCACATGCCTGGGCTTACGGGGCTAGACACACTCCAGAAGATTAAGGAGATTAAGCCCTTTATCCCCGTAGTGATGGTAACCAAGAGCGAGGAGGAACAGTTGATGCATCAAGCTATCGGGGGCAAGATCGCCGATTATCTAATCAAACCTGTCAATCCCAATCAGCTACTGCTCTCGCTGAAAAAGAATCTGCATCAGTCGAGCATCATCAGTGAGACAACGACGATGAACTACCGCCAAGAGTTTACGCAGATTGGTGCTAGTATGAGCGATAGACTAAGTCTAGACGAATGGAAGGAGCTCTATCGACGACTTGTCTATTGGGAAATGGAGCTACAGGACGGAGATAGGCAAATGGGAGAACTACTCGAGATGCAGAAGAGTGAGGCTGGTCGTCTATTCAGTCGCTTCATCTCGCGCAACTATGAGGACTGGATTGCCAGTCCAGAGAATAAGCCCGTGATGAGCCCCGATCTATTCAAGACCAAGGTATTCCCTCTGCTAGATAAGGGCGAGAAGGTGTTCTTCGTCTTGATTGATAACTTCCGACTAGACCAATGGGAGAGCGTCAAGGGGTTACTTAGCGAATTCTATACTTTCGACGAAGATCTCTACCTCTCCATCCTACCTACGGCGACTCAATATGCGCGCAATGCTATCTTCTCTGGGCTTATGCCTCTAGACATTGCCCGTATGTTCCCCGATTTGTGGGTCGATGAGGAGAGTGAGGAGGGCAAGAACCTCAACGAAGAACCAATGATTCGTACGCTGCTTGAGCGTTACCGCAAGCGCTATAGCTTCTCCTACAACAAGGTTTACGAAGCACGCTATGGCGAGCGTCTGCTCAACAACATCCATGAGCTCAAGGAGTATGACCTCAACGTCATCGTCCTCAATTTCGTTGATATGCTTTCTCATGCGCGTACCGAGAGTAAGATGATACGCGAGCTAGCCAACACGGAGGCGGCTTATCGCTCACTGACGACTAGTTGGTTCCGTCACTCAACGACCTACAACCTATTTAAGCAGATTGCACAGATGGGCTACAAGGTTATCCTGACCACAGATCACGGTACTATACGAGTGAAGAACCCAGTGAAGATCATCGGCGACAAGAATACGAATACCAACCTGCGCTATAAGGTGGGCAAGTCCCTCAGCTACGACGCCAAGTATCTCTTCGAGATTACAAAGCCAGAGCGTATCGGTCTGCCCAAGACGCACCTCTCGGACCGCTACGTATTCAGTCTAGGCAACGACTTCTTTGCCTATCCCAATAACTACAACTACTACGTGCAGTACTATAGAGATACCTTTCAGCATGGAGGCGTTTCGCTAGAGGAGATGCTCGTACCCATCATCACAATGCAACCCAAATGAAGGAACAAACTAGCTACCGAATAGAGACTATCGATGCACTGCCACAGGTGGTCGAGCGCTTCATCGACGAAGTGATACCATATGGAGATATATTCTCCTTCACTGCTCCTATGGGGACAGGCAAGACTACGTTCATCAAGGCACTGGCTGAGGCTCTCGGGGTAGAGGACGTCATTAATAGCCCGACCTTCTCTATCATTAACGAGTACCGAGCAGAGCCCTCGGGCGAACTCATCTACCACTTCGATTGCTACCGCCTAGAAAAGCTAAGCGATGCGCTTAACTTAGGCGTAGAAGACTACCTAGAGAGCGGAGCGCTCTGCCTGATTGAGTGGCCCGAGATCTTAGAGGAGATATTGCCCGCCGACACAGTACGTGTAACGATTGAGGAGGAAGCCGGCACTGGTGCTCGCCTACTGACTGTGACCTATTACAAAAACTAGTCTAGCATCTATAGTACCATGAACTATTTACATATCGAGAACGAAGGCTTCACTGGGCGTGGCTCAATTGAGGTTATTTGTGGCTCGATGTTTAGCGGTAAGACCGAGGAGCTGATGCGTCGGCTTCGTCGTGCCAAGATTGCCAATCAGAGCGTGGAGATCTTTAAGCCAGCCATTGATATGCGCTACGACGAGACACAAGTTGTTTCGCACGACCGCAACAAGACCGAGTCCACACCAGTAGACAGCTCTGCAAGCATATTGCTGATGTCTTCGGATGTCGACGTCATTGGCATTGACGAAGCGCAGTTTTTCGACGATGGCATCATCGCTGTTGTCCAAGAGTTGGCCGATCGTGGCGTCAGAGTGATCATCGCGGGATTGGATATGGACTTCCGTCGCCAGCCCTTTGGGCCAATGGCAGGTCTATGCGCCATTGCCGACTCTGTAGACAAGATCCACGCTATCTGCATGGAGTGCGGTCGCCTTGCCAACTATTCTTTTCGCCGTGTCTCTGGCTTGGCACAGGTCATGCTCGGCGAGATGAAAGAGTACAGCCCTCTATGCCGCACATGCTACCTCAAGCACCAGCAAAATACTAATTCACTAATGATAAATCAATCATGAAATTAATCTCTACTACCTTACTTATACTAGCCGTGGCCAGCGGACTAACCAGCTGCGTTATTGGTAACAAAAGCTATCCAACTCCAATCGAAACGACAGCCAATCGTCAAGCGAATAAAACATTGATGAGCCCAACCCTCGGAGGCAAGCTCTATACCTCCGCTTGGATACAACGCTCGGCAGAATACAAGGCTCTTTGCCTACAGGCGTACAACATCGCCTCATTTCGCCTAGACGCAGCTACAGCCAAACCTCTTCAGTCGGGGCAGAAACCTTGGGCAATCGTCACCGACATTGACGAGACCATTCTCGATAATACGCCCAATGCTGTGCACCAAGCGCTCAAAGGCGAAGACTACACAGACGCCTCGTGGGACGAATGGTGTGATAGAGCCGAGGCAGATACCCTAGCAGGGGCGAGAGACTTCTTCCTACGTGCCGACAAAGCAGGCGTGAAGATCTTCTACATTTCCAACCGCAACGAGAAGAATAAAGCTGGTACGCTACGCAACCTAAAGGCCTTTGGCTTCCCACAGGTTGTAGATAGCCAGCTCATCCTACGCTCTACGACTTCGGACAAGACAGCTCGACGGAATTATGTGCTAGAGCAATACAACATCTTGATGCTCATTGGTGACAACCTCGGAGACTTTGACCATATCTTTGATAGCTCCAACGAGCTCGAGCGCAAGGCAGGTCTCAATCGCTTCGTCAAAGAGTTTGGCAATCGCTTTATCGTATTGCCTAATCCGAACTATGGCACTTGGGAGAAAGCGATGAATCAAGGCTATCCTCCTCTGTTCGAAAAGGACAAAAAGCTTAAAAGCACTCTACTGCGCAACTACTAGACGAATAATTTTTGCGCTACCATCAAGCTGTTCAAAGCCCCGTTTCTAGGAGGTTTGGACAGCTTTTTAAATGGGTATGATCTATCATATTGATAAGTTTTCACTATTGATAAATTATTTTATTTGCAAATTTATGTAGCTTTGCAGACGATTCGAAAGGAAACACTTTGAGAAGGATCATAAGACGAAATTAAGATTGTATGAAAAAGATCGTATGGAGCCTAGCTCTAGCTGTAACTCTCGTAGCCTGTGGCAAACAGAACGAGCCAATACTAGAGCCCAAGAACCCAGAAATAGAAGAGCCAACTAAAAAGGACGAGCCTAAGCAGGAGGCACCCAAGGGGGAAGACCCTAATGAGGATGCACCTAAGCCTGACGAGCCTAAGCCCGACCAGCCAAACCCAGATGCACCTAGGCCTGACGAGCCAAATACAAAGCCCACGGACTTCTATCTAGGTACTCGTATGCAGGTTAATTGGGGTGTAAAGTCTGACGTCTACCTAAAGGCTGTTGACTTCGAAAGTCTGTTTGTGCACAACAACGCACAGGGCTTCACAATGGAGAAACTCAAGCCATACCTCAAGATTTACTCGACAGATCTATCGGGCAAACCATATACGCTTACGGACGAAGATCTAAAGCTTGTGCAGATCATCGATGTACGATACGAGAACAACTATTCTGGCAATGGTAGCATCACCTTCAAAACGAAATACAAGAGCTACCAAAGCGACTCTCGCCACAGCTTACCTTTCGACCGAAACGCGTTCTATGCAAATAAGGTGAAGCTCGACCCAAGCTTCGCTGGCAAATGGTACATGCGTGGCGTTGCCAAGTATTTGGCTCTGTTCTACGGCGATGCTGTAACGTACGACCGAAATCTCTACGCAGCCGAGCTCGACGAGCGAAGCATCGACTACAGAGATAGCGACAACTCTATCCGCTTCAATCTCGTATTTAAGTATTTGGAAACAGATAAAGAACTTGCACAAATCCCTATCACTCTAATAGGCTTTAAGTCGCTCAAGACTCTCCAACAGGATATGTTCGTTTCTCAAACGCATGAACTCAAAGAGGTGATGACAAGGAAAGTCCAGACCTATAAGGAGGGTCGTGACCTAGCTAAGCATATAGAGTCTGGAATATCTAACTGGATGAAGAGTGCCAGCGTAGGTATTCGACAAGGAGAGCGTGCAGCTAATATGCTCCAATGGGAAACTGTTAGTGTTCCTGGTGGTAGTGTTAATACACTTACTCCAGAAACGTGGCGCAAGAGAGATCTGGATATTTACCTAGAAGATCCTAGATTTTCTGTAGCAGAAGCTAAACTTGTCGGTCGCAACCTAGAGCTTAAACTCAAGCTCAACTACGTAAATACAATAGCTCTGGACAATGTGATCCTTCCCCTGACGGTACATGACGTCCAGAATTAAAGCTGAAATCCTCCATTCTAATCCCGTAGGTGCAAGTAGCATCTACGGGATTGTTGTATCTGTCCTATCGAGTGCGTCAAGCAAGATTATTCATCAATATACAGATAGGACTATGCAACCATTAACGATTAAGCAGTATCAGTTTACGTCTCGTCTATTCCTCGGGACGGGCAAATTTGCTTCTAATGCCATCATGGCAGACGCCATCGAGGCATCTGGCAGCGAGCTAGTAACAGTTGCCCTCAAGCGCATCGACAGCAGCAGCGCTCACGACGAATTGGTAGAGACCATCAAGGCTCCCGGCGTACAGCTCATGCCCAATACCTCTGGCACACACAACGCCGACGAAGCGATCTTTGCAGCTCGTCTGGCTCGAGAGGCATTCGGCACAGACTTCATCAAAGTAGAGATTCACCCCGACCCCAAGTATCTCCTGCCCGACCCCTTCGAGACGTTCAAGGCCACAGAGGTGCTCGCCAAAGAAGGCTTCGTCGTGATGCCCTACATCCAAGCTGACCCTATCCTCTGTAAATATCTAGAGGATGCTGGCGCAGCAGCGGTGATGCCACTTGGTGCACCTATTGGGAGCAATCAGGGACTCAAGACCAAGGATCTCATCAGGATTATCATCGAGCAGAGCCGTGTGCCCGTAGTGGTGGACGCAGGTCTAGGTGCACCATCGCATGCAGCAGAGGCTATGGAGCTGGGAGCTGATGCCGTACTCGTCAATACGGCTATTGCCTCCGCCGGAGATTCTGTAGCCATGGCGCGTGCCTTCGCACTAGCGACTGAGGCCGGACGCATGGCCTACGAGAGCGGATTACCAACACAGCGCGCGAGCGCATCGGCTAGCTCTCCTATCGATCACTTTTTCGGTTTCTAACCACAACCTATAGTATAGATAGACAAGCAATGAGTTTCTACGACGAACTACAAAAGCTAGACTGGGAAGAAGTAACGCACTCTATCTCCAACAAGACCGAGGCTGATGTGCGTCGTGCCCTCTCTGCAGATCGACTAGGGCTAGAAGACTTCAAAGCCCTCATATCACCCGCAGCCGAACCTTTCTTACGTGAGATGGCCGTCAAGGCAGAGCAGCTGACGGTGAAGCGATACGGACGTACCATACAAATGTATGTACCTCTATATCTCTCCAATCACTGCTCCAACTTCTGTGTCTACTGTGGCTTCAACTGCCTCAATCAGATCAATCGAGTCAAGCTAGACGTGCCGCAGATTATGGACGAGATAGCAGTGCTCAAGGACTGGGGTTACAAGCATATCCTCCTAGTATCTGGCGAATCTCCTCGCCTAACCCCTGCCGCCTACTACGAAGAGGTCGTACGTGCCGTCCGTCCACACTTCTCTCAAGTGTCGCTAGAGGTACAGCCACTGCAGGCAGAGGAATACGCTAAGCTCGTAGAGGCAGGTGTGAGCTTCGTCTGTGTGTATCAGGAGACCTACCACGAGGGAGCATACCCCAAGTACCACCCCAAGGGACTTAAGGCCAACTTCCGTTACCGTCTCGAGACTCCGGAACGATGCGCCGAGGCAGGGATACGAAAGGTCGGCATCGGCGCCCTGCTAGGTCTAGAAGACTGGCGGACTGATGCCTTCTTCACCGCCCTACACCTTAACTACCTCGAGCGCTACCACTGGCGGACCAAATACTCTATCTCTCTGCCAAGGCTACGCCCCCATCTAGGTGAGTTCGAACCCAAAGATCCGATCAACGACCGCCAGATGGCTCAGCTGATTTGTGCCTATCGTCTCTTCGACCCCGAGGTAGATATCTCGCTATCGACGAGAGAGGGTTCTGCCTTTAGGGATATGGCTATGCACATCGGGGTGACCTCTATGAGTGCCGGCTCGAGTACAGAGCCAGGCGGATATGCCAAGCCAAAGAAGGAGCTAGAGCAGTTTGAGATTAACGACGCACGTAGTGTTTCCGAGATGGCGGAGGCAATATGCGCCGAGGGATATCAACCTGTCTGGAAGGATTGGGACTTTTGGTTATGATCCACCACGATATATCCAAGCGCTACATACGCCAAACGATGCTGCCACAGATAGGCGAAGCTGGGCAGGCTAAGCTATTAGGCCGCTCGGCTCTAGTAGTAGGGGCTGGGGGGCTAGGTTCTCCCATTCTTTACTACCTTGCGGCAGCAGGTGTAGGGCGTATTGGCATTGTAGACGACGATCGGGTTAGTGTAAGTAATCTACAGCGTCAGATACTTTTTGCCGAAGGAGATTTAGGCAAAAACAAGGCAGAGCAGGCCGAGCGGAGGCTGAAGCTCCTCAATTCGAACACACACATTGAGGTCTATCCGCATAGACTGACCTCGGAGTGTGCCGAAAATATTGCCTGCGACTATGACCTAATCATAGATGCCACCGACAATTTGGCCACACGCTACCTGCTAGACGATACAGCTCGCACCCTAGGCAAGCCCTATCTATACGGAGCGGTGGAGGGATTTGTAGGGCAATGTGCGCTCTTTCATGTTGAGGGAAGCAGTGGGTATCGCGATCTCTTCCCAGAGTTCGACGTCGAGGCTGATGCACGTCCCATAGGCATAGTCGGTGCTGTCGCTGGCAGTCTAGGCGCTATTATGGCGACAGAGGCTATCAAAGTACTACTAGATATGCCTACCTCACTCGCAGGCTACCTGCTATGCCTAGACCTAGAGAAGATGTTGTTTAGCCGGATTAAGCTTTGAGCTCAAAGCGATGTCGCTTCCTCTGCTATATGTAGTAGAGTCTGACTGATACTTCAGAGAGGTTATTAGGTAGAAAAGGTAACGTAAAATCAATATCTTACGTTACCTTTTCTTGTTCTTTGCTACCCCGATGAAGCCAGAGGATGCAGTAGCCTATTTGCGGAGATTTTAGTGTCGGCCACGCACAGAGCGTCCCGCATTGCGTGCCGGCTTTTCGGCCTTGGGCTTCGCTGCCTTTGTTGTCTTAGCTGTACTCGTCTTTGTGCTCTTGCTCGAGCTCTTGGCCGAGCGAACACGTTTGTCGCGGCTGTTGCGTGCGGTCTTTTCTGCGCTTGTCCGCTCGCTCGTCTGTGTTTTGACTGTATCTGCGATGAATAGATTCTGCTCAAATTTGCTTAGCTCCCCTTCAATCCGCTTGCGCTCTGCCTTTAGCGAATCTGGCGTCGTGGCATATTGTGCGAGTGAACGATTGAGGAGGTTTTGCGTTTTGATAATTTCGCCGTGATACATCTTCAGTCTGAAGAAATCATCGAGCGTAGCGGAGGCAACATTGTTGTAGCTACTAAGCATCACGGGCTGAGCGCTCAGATGAGGGCGTATGACCTCGTATGGTAGCCAGAATAGAGGCATAGGTACCTCACCATAGTCCCCAAGATCATAGAGAATAGGGCAGATTGCCTCGACCTTGACGTCGTAGGTTGATGTACGCTGGTCGAAGTACCAAGTCTCTTTGAGGTAATAAGCCTTTACCTCGCTTGAGGGAACGTCTGGCAAGGCGACTTCGTAGCGTGCATTGCCTTTGCCTCGCCCCTCTGTGTAGCTTATGCGGAAGCGATCAAGGAGATCCTTGAACTTGAGCTCGTGTTTCTGATCGAAAACCTCAGGCCCATCAATATACTCATACCCCTTGATTTGCTCGGTGGCAATGAGGCGAAAGAGCTTGGTGAATAGGTTCTGCGCTTGCTCTGTGCTGGTAGTAGGGTAGTACAGAGCAGCATTGCGCTCGTCCGTTAGGTCTAGGTAGCGGTAGACCGTACGTCTCCAATTGACGTGGTCGGTATCTCGGCTCAGTAGACGGCTCTGATCTAGAGCTCTCTGGCTGAGCGAGGACTCTGGTGTGGCTCCGCTCGCTTGCTTCACTCTAGGCTCTCCTGCTCGGCGTACCGTAGCCTCCTGAGCCGAGGTGCTACTATGAGAGGCTACTACTGCTGCCAGAAGGCCAATTATTAGGGTTGTCTGTCTTAGCATCGTCGTGATTCGTTAGTTGAGGATTAGCTCAAGAGGAGCAATCTTACGCTCGATGCCATCTGCACCACGAGCGATTACCTCGGTAATGTATAGTCGTTTGCCTCTGGAGGCGTTACGTATCTGTTGAATCTGTCTTTCGGAGAAGCTAGCCCCTTGAGATATTTCTGGGATTGCATTTCCCATGGAGTCGAAGCTTACAATCTGGAACTTGAGTACCGTGTACGCTACATCTAACAGAGAGTCATCGATGGCAGCTTTGATACCACCAGCCGCCAGTAACGATTGTTTGGTGATACGTCCTCCCTTGAAGCGCTTGGCTGCTCCTGTCGCAGGGTCTTTGATATCTATATAAGGCATCGGGTCGGGTAGAGCTCGTACACGTAGCGTGGAGCGTCCCATCACCGAGGTGCGTCCGTCGGGCATCCGTGCCGATACGGTAACGGTCGCCTCGCTACCTACTTGAGATGGGCGAGCAACCCATAGGTTCCCCTGTCTTGCTATAGACCCACCAGTCATGGAGGCGGTCACAGCACTTGATGGTATGCCCGGTACGGCTATGTCAATCTTATTGTCAATCCCTGCGTAGAGGACGTTCATCAGTATGGGAGCGACCGTGGCCATTGGCTCTACCACAGTGTACTCGCTGGAGAATTCTCGCTGCTCGATCTGGCCAGAGGGCATCTGCATTTCGATAAATCCCTTGACTGGGAAAACACCACTGCTACGTGTCTGGACGGTGTATAACCCGCCAGCCTCGGCTGGTAGCTCTGTGCCAGATACCACTATGCGAGGCGACTGAGTAGTGTCGGTGCTGCTGAGTACGATCTGAGCACGATAACTATCTCCACGCATAACGATACGGCTCTCTGGTATGATCTGTGCTGATAGACGGTTTACCCTTAAGTCGCCTGCATCAATGCTTTTGATTAGAGTAGAGAGCAGCTGTCCCTCGGTGTAGCGGAGGTCATTTTGTAGTTTAGTCAGTAGCGTGATTGCAGCAGCCGAAGGCATACCAGAGAAGTTGGCTTCCTCCCATGACATACCCGAGGGGCCACTCTGGGTATCGAGTAGGGAGAGTAGTCGTTGTGTGTCAGCGTTCTCTGGCATGAGCGTCTGGGCTAGGGAAACGAATTGCTCAATAGAGTCACGCAGAGCACGACCTCGCTTGCTGAGCGGGTTGAGCATTACCTCGTCTGAGGCTCCTAGATAGTCACGTCGCCTCAGTGAGTCTGCTTGGGCATCTGCTCCATCTGTTTGTTCGGCGATCATCTGTTTGAGCGTTTGGATCTGTGCAAATAGAGCATCTACCCTCTGGCTAAGGGATTCGCTTCGTTTGTACCACTGCTCTGTTTTGGCTGGGTTGTGCTTGTAGGCATCGGCCATAGCTCGTCCGAGCGCATCGTTTTGCTCCTCCGTAGAGGCGATACTCTGCTTGAGCCCTCGCTCTACTTTGGCGAAGCCCTCCAAGACATCCGATGAAACATTGAGCGCCATCATGGCAATGAAGACGATATACATCAGATTAATCATCTTCTGCCTATTGGCATTCCCTCCACTATTTGCCATAGTTTAGTCTTGTGTCGTGCTGGACTGATGAGAGGTATATGGCGCACCCGGCGCACCCGGCATACCCATATTGACGGTGAGTGCCTCTAGCATACGGGCGTATACCTGATTGAGCTGTCGCAGCTGCTGAGCCATACGCTCATTCTCGCTCCGGAAGGTGTGGCTATCCACGACGGAGCTGTCATACATAGAGCTAATCTGATGCAGGCCAGAGTTAATCTTGTCTATGGCATCAATCTGGCTGCTGATACCCTTGAGTTGAATCTCGTAGATGGTATTAAGTCCCGAGACGTTTCGTGCTAGGATTTCCATCTGCTGGAGATACTGCTGAGAGCCCTTGCTTAGAGATTCGTAGTCGGAGGCCATAGCCTGATAAGTCCCCATCATATCCGTAGATACACGTGCGATGCGAGAGAGTTGCTGTGCTGCCTCGCCAAGAGCCGTGATACCCGAGGATAGACGCTCTAGCTCCTCTTGTGGCAGCAAGTCGCTCGCTACAGCACTTGTAGTATTGGCGGCCGAGTGGCTCCCAATACTAGGCATAGAGCCTAGCGCCGAGGTGCCTGCCGAAGTTGTGAGCTCTTGTTGCCTCTGCGCCTTCTCGAGTAGATAAACCCTGCGTGCCTCCATCTCCTCTCTGTCCATAGGATTGGTGGAGTTGAGCTCAGGGAACACTTCTTCCCAATTGTAGGTAGGGGCTGGCTTCTCGAAGCCCGAAACGAAGAAGACAAAGAACTCCGTCATCATACTGACGAAGAGGATCTCATTGCCATAGGGTAGGTGAAGCAATTTGAAGAGTGCTCCCAGAATAACGAAAGCAGCCCCCCACGAATAGAAGAGATTTAGAATGCGCTTGCCACGATTACTCGCCAGAAACATCTCTAGCTTATTCTTATAGCGTCTGTAGGGTTTCATTGTCTTAGTTAGTCTTGTTTATTTGCCGAAGTCGATGGCTGTACGTACACAGCGGAACCCGATGTACGAGTGTCCACGATCTTGGAAGGCAGATGCTCGGCTGTTGGAGCGAATATAGCGAGCAATGTCCTTCCATGATCCTCCTTTGATGACTTTCTTTGCTCGTGCGTGCGGATCGTCCTGAGCGGCATGATAGGTTAGCTCGGGATTGACGTCGTCTGTTTGCTTTAGTCCCGATACGCTCCATGAGGTACTTGTCCACTCGGCTACGTTACCAGCCATGTCAAAGAGGCCGTAGTCGTTAGGGTTAAATGAACCAACTCGAGCTGTGATCAAGTGCTTGTCTGCAGTATAGTCGCCGTCCGAGGGTTTGAAGTTGCCCAGCAGGCAACCTTTGTCCGAGCGCAAATCTTCGGCACTCCAAGGGTAGGCTAGATTGGTTTGTCCTGCACGTGCTGCGTACTCCCACTCTGCCTCTGTCGGTAGACGGAATGCCTCGGCTACTTGTCCCTCTGGGAGCTTTACTCCCATGAGGTAGTACATCGTACGCCAAGAGCAGAATGCCTGTGCTTGCTCCCACGATATGCCTACGACCGGGTAGTCGTCATAGCCCGGGTGGTTGAAGTACATACGAGTATAGGTTTCGTTTGTAGAGTTGGGAAAGTCATTGACCCAAACACTCTCGTCTGGATAGATGGGGACGATGTAGGTATTGAGGAAGTCGTACTCACTCTTGAGCTCACGAGTAAGCGTCTGGCGCACTACACGACCAGACTGGTCAATGTAGGCAGTGTCTTTGGCGATCATGATTGGCGTCTGACCTGCCTCGCCTTGCCAGTTGGGGTTGCCCTCTGGGCGACGTAGTTGGTGGCGGTATAAGGCAGCCGAGCGGTGGTCATACACCTCGTAGCGGTAGAGGAGCTGTCGAGGGTCTAGGCTACGCTCTCCCGTGACGGGATTGGTATAGTAGAGGCTATTGATAGCCTTAAGCTCCTCGTCCGTAGCACGCTTCTCCGAGGGAATTGGTCTAGACCAGTCTAGCTGTGGCTTGATGGGTTCTCCGTATTTGTCTTCGGTTATTTTGTACGTTTCGTCCCCTCCATATGCGGGATCGGCTAGGCGCTCACGAATGATAGAGTCACGTACATAATGAACGAATTGTCTATACTGAGCATTGGTAACCTCGTGGCGATCCATCCAAAATGCGTCCACCGAGATAGCACGAGATACAGCGGGTTCTCCCCACAGCGTATCGGCTTCTTTCTGACCGAGTATGATGTGTCCACGTGGTATTTTGACCATACCATAGGGAGCTGGTTCGCTCCAGCTAGCCAAGCGTGCACCCACAAGCTCGCCCCCCACCGTAGGGCGAGAGGCTCCACAGCTAGAGAGTAACGCAAAGCCCATGGGTATACCCAATAGGCTTACTAGACTTTTTCTCATATTTATTCTTTACTATTCTTCTTGCACGTTGCCAGTACTACAGCAGGCGAATACTCTTGTAGGTCGGCTTCTTGCCTCCAGAGAGGTCTATGGGCATTGAGTAGGTCGCCACTAGCTCATGGTTGCCCCAAGAGGCTCGCCTAAGCTCCGTCGTAGGGAGCTCGTACTGGTACCCGATGTAGCCTTTGCCGAACCGCATACCCAGACCTAGACCTACGGCTAAGCTGGGGCGATACAGTAGAGCCACCCTGAATCGATCTGCATACCATGTATCTAAACGCAAATCAACTCGATAAAATTGCCTCTCGTCTATCTGAGCGAGTACCGAAGGCTGCAACTGCCACCTCCCACTCAGCGTGCGATAGTTGTAGCCAGCCACTAGTGTGTAACTACGTATTCGCTCACGACGGTAGAGGTTGTCCAGCACAATGTCGGGCGCTAAGAGCTGATTGACGGATAGACCTGCGTAGTAGCGCTCTGCTTGATAGTAAACGCCCAGCTGAGCATCTATACCACGCCCCGACACATCTCCTGCTGGTAGTGCAGAGTCTGTCGGGGATAAGCCCTCAACCCCGCCGGGTATGAAGATCTTACTTCCCTCAAAAGTACTAGAAATAATAGAGCCTCCCAAACCTACTTGTAGGTAGCTTTTGCCGAGCTTGAGCCTCAAGGCATAGCGTGCTGTGAGCTCTGTGTCTTTGAAGAGACCAATCTGCTGGTTGGACATCTGTACGCCTAATCCTTGTCTTACGCCAAGCCAAGATATAGGCATATCGCCCATGACGAGAAAACTTTTGGACGCCCCCTCTAGTCCCTCTAGTTGCCTATTGTGCACAGCTCTAAGGTAGAGCTCGCTACCTAGAGCTAGACCAGCGGGGTTAAAGTGCGGAAGCAACTCGGTGTATTGTCCTAGGGGTAGGGTAGTCTGAGCAAAAAGCCCCTGCCCCAAGCTAATCATAGCTAGGAGGCAGAGGCCTTTGATTTTGTTGCTGTATTGCTTCCTCATCAGATAGGTTGCGCCGAGCGAGCCACTAGCGTCGTAGCCCCAACGCATACTTACTCCTTGGTTTTGGGAGCGAAGTGACTAGTACTCCTCTTCGTCGAAAAAGAAATCTTCTTTGCTTGGATAGTCCGGCCAGATATCTTCGATAGACTCGTACAGTTCGCCTTCATCTTCCATTTCTTGGAGGTTTTCAATGACCTCTAGAGGCGCACCAGAGCGTTGGGCGTAGTCGATGAGTTCTTCACGAGTTGCAGGCCAAGGGGCGTCTTCTAGCTTAGACGCAAGTTCCAGTGTCCAATACATAGTTTTTTAACGTAATTATTCAGTTTTATATTGATTTCTTGGCGCAAAAATAAGGAATAATTTGAGATTTCCAAGAGTTTAATCAAAATATCCTTCTGGGTTAGGTCTTAGTTTTTTCAAATACCTCTGATTGATAGTTGGTTTCATTAGTAGATATGGCAGAGGTATAGGCTCTCTTATGTGTATGTGTAGGAATGGTTCTCTAGGGAGTACGGCGTTGTAGCAAGCCTTGAGTGTGTTTGAGTGATTGGTTGGTGGAGAAGCTCCTCGACCTTTTGCTCTCTTCCTTTTGTATTGTAGCCGTTCTCGTGGGCTGATAGTGTCGCTGTCAAAAGATGTGACAGAGGGGTTACATTTGCTTAGATATGAGCGTAGGGTTTAGGTTAGAATTGTGGATTTGTCTGCATCGTGTTAGCCCTAGCGGTAAGGTTTCGGGTTAGGTTTGTTGGGTTTCTCGTTGGCTTCATGGGAGGTGCCTGTTGTAAGGTTTAGCTTTTTGCAGACTGAGTATTGGCTCATGTAGGCGCGTATTCTTCATCTTTTTGGTTAATGATTGTAAATGTGTTGTTTAGAAATTTCATTTAATGAGAGCTATTTTCTGAAAAGTCGCTCAGACTTCTTGGGGGTTGAAGGAGTGATTCGTGCGGACTAGTGGACTAATCATTTAGGGTATGTCCATCAATCAGGAAGGATTGATGGGAGGAAAATCTCAAAATAGTACTCTTATGTTCAGAAATCTCTGGATGTCTAATATTATCCATCTGTATGTTAGATGTTTGAGTTGCACCCCTTTTGAGCCATGATCTCTGTCGCTCTGGAGGGGGATGCCAGAGCTGGAGCTAGACTCAATGTAGGCCTTGCTAGGGGGTAAATACGAGGTTGGGGATTTTTTAGCTAGACACGTAGAGGACTATACGTTTGTATGTTTCAAGTGTTATTAAGTGTTAATCCTCTTCTTGTCTTTACCTGATCATTGCGCAGTCATGCTCACTCTTTAGTCGTCTTCTCGAAGTATGAGACTTGGTCGGTATACCGTATTTAATTTATATACATACTCCTCTTTGGAGCATCACTCTCGGGTGTGGGTCTTACCGGTATTGGCTGTATGGCTTAGCGGCAAGTGATGTCTTACACTATTTGTCAGCTGTTTTTGAGCCAAGGTGTTTAGATTGAATACAAAAACAGAAAAATCTCTAGGACTTTTGGATAAAAGTACTATATTTGCAGTCCGAAAGTCAAGGTTGTTTATTCATTTATAATCAAGTAAGATATAGTAATTATGACAAAGGCTGAAGTTGTAAGCGAAATCGCTAAGAGCACAGGCGTAGACAAAGAAACTGCCCTAGTGGTGGTGGAGTCTTTTATGGAGTCGGTTAAGGACTCTCTCGTAAGAGGTGAGAATGTGTACCTCCGTGGTTTTGGGAGCTTCATCATCAAGGAGCGTGCCGAGAAGACTGCACGCAATATCTCCAAGAAGGAAACCATCATCATTCCTAAGAGAAGAATCCCAGCATTCAAGCCATCGAAGCTCTTCTCTGTTAAGGTGAAGTAGTTAGCATTAGGTTAAATCACAGAAGTTAAATTCAAATAATAAACGACATGCCAAGCGGAAAGAAAAGAAAGCGCCATAAGATGGCCACGCACAAGCGTAAGAAAAGACTGAAAAAGAACAGACATAAGAAGAAGAAGTAATACGTAGGCTTCTCTCTCGAGGGGATAAAGGTGAGTGGAGCTTGTCTTTATCCCCTCGTGTACTAATTGTAAACTCATACATCATACACAAAGTGACTAGTGATCTAATAGTTGATGTTTCGGCCAAGCAAATCTCCATGGCTGTATTGGAGGATCAGAAGTTGGTCGAGCTACAACGAGAACGTCGCGACTTGGCTTTCGCTGTCGGGGATATATATCTCGGCAAAGTGAAGAAAGTAATGCCGGGGCTTAATGCTGCTTTTGTAGATGTAGGGTACAAAAAAGATGCTTTCCTGCACTATCTCGATCTAGGGCCTACTTTTGGCTCTCAGCAACGTCTGCTAGATATTGTAGCCTCTGGCAAACCAATACCATCAGCCACCAAAATACCTATCTCTGCCGAGCTCCCCAAGGAGGGCAAGATAGCCGATTACATCAAGCAAGGGCAGCTTGTCTTGGTACAGGTAGTCAAGGAGCCTATCTCTACCAAGGGACCACGTCTGTCTGCCGAATTGTCGTTAGCCGGGCGCAACATGGTATTGGTGCCATTCTCCGACAAAGTTTCAGTAAGTAGCAAGATCCAGTCTATCGAGGAGCGTACACGCCTAAAGCAGCTGATGCTGAGCATTAAGCCCAAAAACTTCAGTGTGATCGTGCGTACCTCGGCAGAGGGCAAGAAGGCTAGTGAGCTAGACCAAGAGTTGCGCCGACTGGTACGTCGCTGGGAAGAGAGCATACAGAAGCTCCCTAAGATTAAGGCACCACGTATAGTCTACGAGGAGGCGAGCCGTGCACTAGGGTTGCTCAGGGATACGTTCAACCCCTCTTTCCAGAGTATCCACGTCAATGATGCCGATTTCTACGAAGATATCAAGGAGTATGTGGCCTCTATAGCTCCCGGACGAGAGGAGATCGTACAGCGCTACACAGGTAAACTGCCTATTTTTGATGAGAAGGGTGTTACCAAACAGATCAAATCTCTGTTTGGGCGTACCGTTACCTACAAGAAAGGGGCTTATCTAGTTATAGAGCAGACTGAGGCGATGCACGTCATAGACGTCAATAGTGGCAATAGATCACGCAAGAGCGCCGAGCAGGAAGAAACAGCCGTAGATGTCAATATGTCTGCGGCCGAAGAGCTGGCCCGCCAACTAAGGTTAAGGGATTTAGGTGGCATTATCGTGGTAGACTTCATCGATATGCATGACCCCAAGAATAGAGAGCTACTCTACAAACACATGGTCAAGCTGATGGAGGGCGATAGAGCCAGACATAATATATTACCCTTGAGTAAATTTGGACTGATGCAGATCACCCGCCAGAGGGTGCGGCCTGCCATGCAGATCACGACCGAGGAAACCTGCCCCAGCTGTATGGGAACAGGCAAGATGAAGTCTTCGGTACTGCTTACAGATCAGATCGAGGAGAAGCTCAAGGAGCTGGTACAGCAGCAAAGTGTATCCTACATCAATGTACACGTACATCCGTACGTTGCGGCCTATCTCAATAAAGGACTGCTATTCTCCATTGCACGTCAGTGGAAGCTCAAAATTGCCAAGGGTATTCGTGTTACCCCGAACCAGAGTTTAGCATTCCTTGATTATAAATTCCTCGACAAAGAAGGGAATGAGATAGAGCTACTAGAAGAAGACAACTAAATGAAATCGGTAGCCTCAAAGCAATATCGCAGAGGCTACCGATTTTGTTTTTTATGATAGACGAAACTAGATGATCACCTATCCCTCCAAGTTGGTCGAGCGAGCCGTAGAGCAGCTCTCCAGCCTCCCGGGTATTGGACGCAAGAGCGCCTTGCGTTTAGCACTGCACCTACTCTCCCGATCGGGCAGCGAGGTGCACCTCTTCGCAGATGCCCTTACGGAGATGTGTGATCACATCATATATTGCAGACGCTGCCACAACATCAGCGATACTGAGCTGTGTAGCATCTGTTCCAATCCTGCTAGAGATACTTCTCTGCTCTGTGTGGTGCAGCACGTGGGTGATGTTATGGCGATTGAGAATACTGCTCAGTATCGAGGTCTGTACCATGTGTTGGGTGGTGTTATTTCGCCTATCGACGGGATAGGACCAGATGATCTGACCATCGAAGCTTTAGTCGAGCGAGTTCGAGAGGGTGAGGTCAAGGAGGTTATTTTAGCTCTTGGCACAACCATGGAAGGCGATACAACCAACTTCTTTATTCATAGGAGTCTCTCGGGGTTAGGGGTTAAGCTAAGCATTATCTCGCGCGGTGTAGCTATTGGCGACGAAATTGAATATGCTGACGAGGTTACTCTGGGCCGTTCGATCCTTGGGCGCACAGACTTTGAGCAGTCTATCAGGCTATAATTAACGATAGATGAGTAGGCAATTACTACATTCCGATAGATTGTTTCTCAGAGGGATAGAGCTTGACAAAGACAAAGATTTGCTCTACCTTTGGGAGAACGATGCCCGCTCGTGGGCGTCCTCTGGGGCGCTCAATCCTATATCAACTCAGTTTATAGACCAATATATTATTCAATCTACAACGTCAATCCTTGAGCAGTCGGGACTTAGTCTAATGATGGTTGCTACTGATAGTCTTGCCCCAGTAGGGTATGTACAACTACAAGACTACGAGCCAATCAGTAAGCGTATAGGCATTGGTCTGTATGTCGCTCTCGAGTACCGCCGGAGGAGATATGCCTCCGATGCTCTAGAGCTAGTGCACGAGTATGCGTGTCGCCGCCTAGGCTGCCGCATGGCGTATGCGTCTATTTTGGAGAATAACCTAGCCTGTCTTCGGCTCTTCGAGAGCCTCGGCTATCGCCACGTTGGTACCCTAGAGGGCTGGCAATGGTCCGATGGTCACTATTACGATCTCAAATACTACCAACTATGGCTATAGTGGAAAAACGAATACAGCAGCTACGTGCTGCTCTCAATCGCTACAACTATGAGTACTACGTACTCTCCACTCCGACCATATCCGACCAAGAGTTTGATATGCTACTCAAAGAGCTCGAGGCTCTAGAGGCACAGTACCCCGAACTTATTACTCCCGATTCACCCACACAGAGAGTTGGTTCGGATCGTACCGAGGCGTTTACCCAAGTTGAACATCGCTATCCGATGCTCTCTCTCGGCAATACATATAGCTACGACGAGGTCAGGGAGTTTTATAAGAGAGTAAGTAGAGATCTGGGGCACCATTTCGATGTCGCAGCTGAGCTCAAATACGATGGACTGTCTATATCGTTGATCTACGAAGACGGTATGCTTGTGCGAGCCGTTACTAGAGGAGATGGGCGTGTCGGGGACGATGTAACGGCCAATGTGCGCACCATTCGCTCTATACCGCTACGCTTGCAGGGCGAAGATGTACCGAGTAGCCTTGAGGTAAGGGGAGAGGTTTTGCTTCCGTTTGCAGAGTTTGATAGACTAAACGAGCTGCGTATTCAATCGGGTGAATCCCCCTTCGCCAATCCTCGCAATGCAGCCAGCGGTACACTCAAGCTCCTTGACCCACGTGTGGTCGCAGAGCGTAGACTCGATGCCTATTTCTATTATGTCCCAGCACACCCCGAGTTACCAGATAGCCACTATGAACGCCTCAATTGCTGCAAGCGATGGGGATTCAAGGTATCTCAGGCGACGAATCTATGCCATAGCCTAGAGGATATACTCGCTTTCTTGGATCATTGGTCTGTGGCTCGTACAGACGAACCAGTAGCTACAGACGGAGTAGTGCTCAAGGTCGACTCTATCCTAGCACAAGAGGAGCTAGGATATACGGCCAAGAGCCCACGCTGGGCAATTGCTTATAAATTCTCAGCCGAGCGTGTACAGACAACACTAGAATCGGTAGATTACCAAGTGGGGCGCACAGGGGCAATAACGCCAGTAGCTAACCTTAGTCCCGTGCAGATCTCTGGGACGACAGTACGCAGAGCTTCGCTACACAACGCCGACTTTATTCGCTCTCTTGACCTACATCTAGGCGATCTCGTTTCGGTAGAGAAGGGAGGCGAGATCATACCCAAGATAGTAGCTGTTGATGCTGAGCTTAGGCATCCTATGGCTCAGCCTATAGATTTCCCTACACTCTGCCCTGCCTGCTCGGCTACGTTGGAGCGTGTCGAGGGGGAAGCCGCTTATTTTTGTCCGAACCGTACGCTTTGCCCTCCTCAGCAAATGGGGCGCATTGAGCATTACTGCGGACGTAAGGCTGCCGATATTCGCATTGGCCCAGAGACGATAGATTTATTCTTTGAGCAGGGGCTGATCTGCAACGTAGCTGATCTCTACCGACTTACAGTGGAGCAGATAGAGGCGTTGCCCGGATTTCAGCGTAAGAGTGCCGAGAAGCTCTTCGGGAGTATTGCAGACTCCAAGTCACGCCCCTATGCAGCCTTACTTTTTGGCCTAGGTATTCGATATGTTGGCGAGACCGTTGCGAGAACTTTGGTTAAGCACTTCCGCTCAATCGACGAGCTGGCTAGCCAGACGCATGAGAGCCTCTGTGCAACGCCTGAGATTGGTCCCGTGATCGCTCAGAGCATCGTAGATTATTTTGCCTCCGAAGAAAATAGACGTTTGATAAAGGATTTACAAGATCTGGGTCTACGATTTGAGAGAACACAGAGCGAAGAGGTGGTGAGTGCCTCGGTTGCCTCTCCAATTACGGGCAAAGTATTTGTCATCAGCGGAACGTTTGCTCAGTATACAAGGGACGAATATAAAGCCTTAGTAGAGCGTTTGGGCGGAAGAATGAATTCGTCCATCTCATCAAAGACCGATTATGTGTTGGCGGGCGACAAGATGGGCCCTGCCAAGCTGGCGAAAGCAACCCAACTGGGCGTTAGTATTCTGACCGAAGATCAGTTCCTCGAGTTAATCTCCGAGGTGGATTGGTAGGCACAACATATAAAACATCAAAGACTTATCTCAAAAGAATTAATATTCAAAAACTATGGATTTGATTTTTACCTGTATTCTCATCTTCCTAGCCGTACTGGCAATCATCGACTTGGTAGTGGGGGTGAGTAACGATGCTGTGAACTTCCTCAATTCGGCTATCGGTGCCAAGGCCGCACCATTCAAGGTCGTTTTGGGAGTGGCGGCTGTCGGGGTATTTCTCGGCGCCTCGCTCAGTAACGGCATGATGGATATAGCCCGTAACGGCATCTATCACCCTGAGTACTTTACCTTCGAGGAGGTAATGATCATCTGCTTGACTGCTATGGTTACAGATGTGATACTGCTCAATATCTTCAATTCGCTTGGGCTACCTACATCGACCACTGTGTCTATGATCTTCAATCTGCTCGGCGGAGCCTTCTGCATGTCGATGCTCAAGATCGGCCAAGATCCGTCGCTACAGCTGACAGAGCTGATCAATACGTCCAAGGCTCTGCAGGTGATCATCGCCATTTTCATGTCGGTGGCCGTAGCGTTCTTCTTCGGCACAGTGGTGCAGTACTTCACACGTCTGATATTTACCTTCAACTATAAGAAGAACTTGCCCTACTTCGCTGGCATATTCGGAGGTATTGCCATCACCTCGATTATCTACTTCATGCTGATTAAGGGGCTCAAGGATGCAGCCTTCATGACGGCAGATGCCAAGGCTTGGGTCAGTGAGAATACACTGATGCTTCTGGGGATCATCTTCGCCGCTTCGGCACTGATCATGCAGGTTCTTCATTGGATTGGCCTGAACATCTTCAAGATCATTATTCTTGCTGGTACGCTTGCTCTCTCTCTGGCTTTTGCGGGCAATGACCTTGTAAACTTCATCGGTATTCCTTTGGCGGGGCTCTCTGCCTACACCGACTACATGGCCAATGGCAATGGGGCCTACGATACATATCTCATGGGAGCAAACAATCTCCCAGCCTCTACTCCTGTCTACTACCTACTTGGCTCGGGACTGGTGATGGTGCTTGCACTCGTGTTTTCCAAGTCGGCTCAGAACGTGATCAAGACATCGGTCAATCTATCTCGACAAGATGATGCCGAGGAGAGTTTCGGTACGTCCAAAATCTCTCGTGGTCTGGTGCGTGCTAGTAGTAGTACCGCTCAGTTGGTGCACAACATACTACCACCTGCAGCAACCCGTTGGATCAACAGCCGCTTCAACAAGAGCGAGATTATTCTAGAGCAGGGGGCGGCTTTCGACCTCGTTCGTGCCTCTGTCAATCTTGTATTGGCGGGTCTGCTCATTGCTGTGGGTACATCGCTCAAGCTACCTCTGTCTACCACCTATGTAACGTTTATGGTCGCTATGGGTACGTCGCTTGCAGACCGTGCTTGGGGTAGAGAGAGTGCTGTGGGTAGACTTACGGGTGTGATGGGCGTTATCGGTGGTTGGTTCGTAACGGCTGCGGCTGCCTTTACCATTGCAGCGATCGTATCTCTCACAATGTTCTATGGTGGCTTTGTTGCTATGATCGCTTTGATTGCTCTAGCGGTGTTCCTCCTCTTTAGTAGCCGTTTATTCAAGAAGAAGAGTGAGGCTAGCGATGAGCTATTCGTAGAGATCCTTAACTCGGAGAATGAAGCCCAAACTTGGGAACTTCTTTCTAAGCACGTTCGCCTAAACCAGATTGCACATTTGGACAACGTGACCACAGACTATCAGAACCTTACCAATGGCTTCCTCAACGAGGACCTCAAGATGCTAGGCAAAGTGCAGTACCGCACAGAGGAGAATAAACGCAGGTTTAAGAGTATGCGCCGAAAGGAAACGATCGGTTTGCGCAGACTCAAGAATGACGCCGTCCTAGAGAAGAATATGTGGTTCCATCTTGGGGCTAATGCCTGCCTACAGATGAGCTATGCCATTGAGCGCTCGGCAGAGGTGTGTCACGAGCACGTGAGCAACAACTTCAACCCAATGCCTGCACAGTATCGTGAAGAATTCCTACCCGTGCGTGATGAAGTGATCGATTACATCGGTCAAGTGCATCTCCTGATCTCGAGTGAAAAGATGGAAGATGCCAAGAAAGCTAAAGCAATGGGTAAGGAGCTTAGAAATAAAGTCAAGGAGATGCGTAAAACGCAAATGAAACGTACGCATAAGAGTGATAAGGAAAATCTGAAAGTTTCGCTTGTGTATATGAACATTCTCCAAGAAACGAATGAGATCCTCAATAACCTACGCCACTTAGTTAGCTATAGCCAACAGCTACTAGAGAGCAAGGACGAACTATAAGCTCATACATAGCACTAAGATTGATAGAGCCCCGGCCGCAAGTCATAGTCTGCGGCCGGGGTTCTATTTGTGTTTATATTCGGCGGTGTACACTATCGAGACCGTTGCACGGCATTTTGCCTCTTTTCGGTTAGAAACGTTGTATATATCTCTGATTATTACTATCTTTAATATGTAATTAACTGTATCGACATG
>NZ_JRFC01000041.1 GCF_000769075.1 Porphyromonas sp. COT-290 OH3588
GAGACTCACTAAAGCAACGATATCAAGCAAACAAATCAAATCAACAAAGAGACATTTCACTAAATTTGTAGCAGTGCACTTTTGTTTGACAACATACAATTGTAGTACAAAGCATCAGCACCGTAACGACAGAAAGGCGAATTACCGAACACTCTTCCGTCTGTTACTTTCTCTTGCCTCTTCGTTACCATTCGGAGAATAGACTAACGATTTGGTAACGGAACTTCTGCACAAATCCACATCTTCTACACTTTATCCCTCAATGCAAACCATAGAGATATACTGTAAATCCCTCTCATTCTCATTCACTTACCCTCCATCTGCTCCACAATGCCCTTTCCTTGAATAGTTCCAATGAGACCGTTGCACGGCATTTTGCCTCTTTTCGGTTAGAAACTTTGTATATATCTCTGATTATTACTATCTTTAATATGTAATTAATTGTATCGACA
>NZ_JRFC01000042.1 GCF_000769075.1 Porphyromonas sp. COT-290 OH3588
TTTGTAGATGGTTAGTGAAGGTCTAGACCACTACACTTCTTGTCAATATCTTATCTCACCTCATCGAAGCTCGGTCTAGTAATAGATCGAGCTTTTTTGTGTCAATATGAATGCGCAAAATGGAAGAAGCTAAGACATAGGCTCACGACAAGCTCCGTGCGGACCCAATGTCGCAAGTAACTTGAGCAGTTTACGTGTTATGATACATCGCCTTTTGGTTTTGTGTGTTATCCCATATAGTACTACTCGATGTAGCGATACTTCTAGTTCAGATTCATCTAATAATAAGTCTTTTGCCCTCTTTTTTGATCCTAAAAATGGGATATTCTCTTGTCGGATTAGGGTTTTTTGATTAATTTTGTGTGAATTTGCAATAAAGTATTTATATAGTAAGATAAAACTAAAATGAAAAAGATCTTCTCTATTTTGGCACTTGCAGGTGCTGTGACTCTTTCGGCTCAAGCTCAGGAAGAGAAGGATAGTAAATGGACGCTCAAAAATGTAGGTGGCATCAATCTTGCCCAGACCTCTCTGACTAACTGGGCAGCTGGGGGTGAGAACTCTGTGGCTTGGAATGTGTACTTTAATGGTTCTGCCAACTATAAAAGCGATCGCTGGAGCTGGGACAACGGTATCGTTGCAGACTTCGGTAAGACCTATACTTCTAGCAACAAGTGGCAGAAGAGCCTCGATAAGCTGAACCTCAATACCAAGGTGGGTTATGGTATTAGTAAGCATTGGAACATGTCGTTCTTGGCAGATTTCCTTACGCAGTTTGCAGAGGGGCACAAGAATGCAGCCGCTGCGCTCAACAATGAGGCGCCAATCTCTAAATTTATGGCACCGGGTTACCTTACTACTGCGCTTGGTTTCGACTATAAGCCAAACTCCAACTTTTCTATGCTGATGTCACCTGTGACTGGCAAGCTCACCTTCGTGACGGATAAGGCCCTCTCCGATGCAGGTGCCTATGGCGTGCAGAAGGGTAAGAATGTGTTGGCCGAAGTCGGAGCTTCGCTTGTGGCTAACTACAATCAAAACATTACGTCAAACATCAACCTCATCAGTAAGCTAACCCTCTTTACTGCCTACAACAATAACTTCGGCAACATCGATGTAAACTGGGACGTGATGGTGTCCTTCAAGATCAACAAGTATCTGGCTGCCAACTTCTCAACTAACCTCGTGTACGACGACGACATAAAAACTATTGATGAAAAGACCAAGATGCCTCGTGGAGCCAAGGTCCAGCTTCGTCAGGTGCTGGGCTTAGGTGTCACTTACAGTTTGTAGGCGATAGCTTCTCCCTCTCAGCATGTAAAAAGCCCCTCAAAGGATAAGGTCCTTTGGGGGCTTTTTGTGTGTAGATTTTGTTTAGGCCGTTTTTAGTCCCTCAGTGCGCGTAGCACAAAGCCGATGTGGCGTAGTAATGTAGGGAGTAGGCCATAGTGGCGGCGCATCACATCGAAACGCTCTAGTAGAGATGCTCTGTGGTTGGCAGTAGTAGTTCCCTCATTGAGGTAGAGTGAGAGAGGACTGTCAATGCGCTTATAGAGTTTGGCTTTCTTCATTAGGCGAATGCACCAATCGACATCAGCAGAGAACCGATAGCGTAGATCATAGCTTAGAGCCAGCTCACGTTTAGCAATAAAAGACTGGTGACAGACTAGCATACCCCTACGGAAGCTCCGCCAATTAAGCTCCTTAGGTGGGCGTAAACGTCTAGGCCCAATAATCCGATCCTCGGCATCAATGAGCCAAGTATCACCATAGATCACATCAGGCCAAGTGTGGTACTCGCCACAGGCTTCGGCTACCAGTAGCTCTACTACTTTGTTGTGGGGGAGTGCATCTCCAGCGTTGAGAAACCAAACATAGTCCCCAGTGGCATATTTTATCCCCTTATTCATTGCATCATAGATCCCCTTGTCAGGTGCGCTATAGATATGTGCTGTCGGCATATATGTGTGCACAAGCTCTAGGGTGCTATCGGTAGAGGCGCCATCAACTACGATATATTCGATAGCTGGATAGCTCTGCTGGGCGACTGAGCGTAGGGTACGCTCTATGCTCTTCGCCGCATTGTAGCAAACGGTAATAATGGATATAGTAGGCGCCGTATGCGTGTTCATAGGTTTACTCCCAGTCTTCGTCCCAGTCGAATAGATCCAAGCCTGAGGGGAGGTCTTGGCTGAACTGATCCAGATCTCGACGCTCTTTTTTTGTCGGGCGTCCCAGGCCTTTGGCTCTATCAACGAACCCAGAGATACGCTGTAGCTCTAGGATATCGTACTGCTCTCGTGGGGTGATATTTTCCATGTATTCGGGTACAAGCTTGGCGCCTACTCGATTATTGAGCAATGCTAGCACACGAAATGAATACTCAATAGGAGGTTTGCGTACCGAAACGATATCGCCAACTTTAACGCTTCTGGCGGCCTTGGCAGCCGATCCATTGATGCTTACTCGGTTTTTCTTGCATGCATCAGTGGCAATGGAGCGTGTCTTGAAGATACGTACAGCCCACAGCCATTTATCTACTCTTACTTCTGACATAATAATTACGATCGAGCTTGACCGACTACTTCAGACGAAAGAAATAGTTGAAGGTAAAGCCAAAAATCATTTCCGCCGACTGCCCATAGTCGTCTTTGCGTTGATTAGGCCAGATATCTCCAAAGCCATATGTAAATCGCCCTTCTAGCTCAAGACGATTATGGGTGCCGAGTATTACACTTAGCCCCGGCCCTCCGCCAAGCCCCCAGAAAAGCTTGTTCTCTACTCGGCGTTGGTAGCTGGTATTACCGACAGCTTCGGTCTGTTGGGTATCTTCATCGAGGTTGTACCCAACGATAGGTCCAGCATTGACGAAGATGCGTGCTGGGCCATTGCCGAGGTACAGCTGAGCCAGTAGAGGCACCTCTATATAGGTCAGATTACGTTGGTAGGCCTTATTTGCATCATCGAAGCGTACCTTCCACCCCGTGCGCATATAATTGACCTCGAGCTGGGCTGATGCTCCACGCTCCACCTCGAAGCGAAGGGCTATCCCACCACGCTGACCGAAATGAGTATGCTGTCTGATAGAGGGGACGAATAGAAAGCGGCTAAACTGCACACCTCCTTTAGCTCCGATCCACCAAGACTGGCGAAAAGGTTTTTTTTGCTGCCCGAGAAGAACCGAACATAAGGTCAGGCCTAGTGCTAGGGTGTAGAGATGCTTCCTCATAGTGAGATGCGCTGGATAGACCCATCTTGAGCATAGGTCACAAAGTAAAATTTCATATTACCAAAACCATTGGCCTCCACCATACGATCTAGTTCGATATCCAACTGTAAACCATCGGAAGGTAGTAGGTGCGAGTGCGTGGTAAGCTCCAAGCCTAGAGAAGCGTACCCACGGATAAAGTAGCGGGCCATATCGTAGCCCAGTACACTAAATTTGGGGTAGTTGTTACCCGTCTTCTTGTTGAACCAAGCTCTATACTTGGTCAAGAACAGCTTGCCATCGGGCGATTCAGGATCGAAGAAAAAGCTACTATATATAGTGGCATTGTACTTACGAGCCTTTGAGAGGAAGTCTGTTCCATAGCTTTGCCACTGCGGATAGCCGAAAATCGTACAATTATTGTGGCTAATGGCAGAGAAGAGCTTTAGTCCAAGATCTCGACTACTTGATACGGGTACAACGACAGAGCGTGCTGGGAGGTCATTGACAGTGGTCTGTCGATCAAGATCAATATAGCGGACGTCGCTCCCGGATTGCTTTAGTGATTTTTTAAGTTCGTCGGCGAATGGCTCTTCTCTGTCTTGGTTGCGACCAGCTAAGTAGATCTTATAACCATTGTATTTGTCTAGGAACTTGGGGATCGCACGTGCGACGACTTCTCGGGCAGGCTGATTGATACGGATGAAGTTGCTAGCCTTCAGATTGCTGTACTCTTGAGAGCTGAAGGGAATTACATACAAGCCCTCTGATGGCATCTTACTAGCGATAAGTTGGATCTGATCGTCCGATATGCCACCGATGACTAGGTCATGCCCGTAGAGAATGCCCGACGAAACGTGATGTTTTAGTGTGTTCAGGTCGGGGATATCAAGTGCAGTTAGGTTAATGGATATTCCATCTTTTTTTAGGTCGTTCATGCCCATTAGGAAGCCTTCGTAGAACTCTACATGTCTAGGCATACCCTTGAAGGGGAGCATCAGCAACACTTTGATTGCCTCTCGTTTGGCTTTGTGTTCCTCTCTCTCTTCGTGACTCAGACTATCGGTAGTATGTGTTGTGGTAGAGGCAGGAATGCGTAGCTCTACTCCGATGGGGAAATGGCTTGCACTGATGCCGGGATTGGCACGTAAGAGCGCTTCTTCGCTGATGTCGTACATGCGACAGATTCTGTAAACCGTTTCTCCTGCTTCTATGCGATGTGTGCGTGTCTGTTGGGAAGCTATCTCCAGACTATCTAGCGTCGAGAGCACCATTAGTTTGTCGCCGTCTTTGATTTTATCCTTAGCCCATGGATTGAGCTCGTAGACTTTCTCTACGGATGTCCCATATCTCTGTGCTATGCTGTACACAGTTTCGGACTTGCGCACAATATGCTCCACAAGCCGACCCTTATTGGTTTGCCCTAGTCCTGCTTGAGAGATGCTCCAGCAGAGGATAAGCAGGAGCGTTACCTTGAGTTTAATACCCTTGATATTCATTCGGAGAGTCTAGAAGTTATTATCTTACAAATGCACAAATTTACACAAAAACACCATACTCTTCTTATTGCTTAGGTGGCACAATACTCTCGTGCAGGGCTATTAGAGCCTCAGGCCCCATATTGAAGAGCAGATCTAGTATGCTTGCATTAGGCACGAAGCCATGCCTTAAGGCAAAGGGTTGGTAGTAGGGGGGAGCTACGAAAGTAGGATCTGCCTCAGTGTGTTTCGGGCGAATACGATAGCGCCAATCATCCGGGCTGTCTGTTGGTGCTAGATAGTCACTTGTTTCTCTCAAACAAATGTCCAAATCAATCATAGAGGCTATTAGCTTGATCATAGATAGATTTAAATCCCATAGATGCACCCATTGGCGCTTTAGCTCTGCCTCTATGTCGTCCCAGTAGTATTCGAAGAAAGGACTGGGACCGTATGCTGTGCGTATGGCCTGTATGTGGGATCTCTGCCAACTACCATGACTAGAGAGCCTCAGCTCTCGAATCGTTTGTTTACGACCTGCACCGTGCTCAACTGGTATGGAGAGTATCTGAGCTCCTCGGGCTTCGACGATTAGGCAGCGACTGCGGTAGGTTTGTTTGACGAAGCTCTCGCATGCCTCTAGATATACCGGCCCTCCAGAGGCAGCGTATAGCTTGCTGAAATATTGTATGGGAGGGAAATATGCAGTAGAGAGAAGTGTCATCAGAATTGATAATAGACTACGTGAAGTGTAGCTAGATATTAGAGGTGGAAGAGTACAACAGCCTCTATTTGCTCGGCAGAAATGATTCCGATGTGTCTAGAGTCTGGGGTTTGGTTTAGGTTGTCCAAAAGAAGCCAATAATAGTCGTGCGCAAAACCGAAACTCTTGAGCTCCGCTCCTTGTATGTATGGACGCCCTTGCCTCCAAGTGAGTTCGGTCTTTACATTATCTAGCTTGATCTCCTGCTCTATAGCTTGTCGAAAGGCAACCGATTGTAGCGGGTCTAGTGCGGTACGTTCGCCTGCACGAGGTAGGCGCAGGCTATAGGTAGTTGTGTCACTCGTGTTTGGATATGAGTGAATTGCCTCTCCAGAGCGAAAGAGCTTCCCAGAGCGATAGGTAATGCTATCCCCAGGTAAGGCGACTATGCGAGCTACGGAGAGTTTTCCTCCACCGTGCGATTTGGGTAGCCTAAAAAGAACAATATCTCCTCGTCTAGGGGATAAGAACTTAATGCCAAAAGCATAGCTGCCAGAGGGAATAGTCGGCGCCATGGTCTGACCATCTATTCGTATAATAGATAAGATCATAAAGCGAAGAATAAGTACTACTACTAGTGTTAGTAGTGGCCATGCTCCGTAGCGGAGCCAACTTCGTTTTGCGATCTGATTCATACGGAAACCAAGTTAAAGTCTATTCTCCTGTAATGATGGAGAATAGTCTACTCCAGCGGATGCGACCAGAGAACCAACTCTGCTCGTCGTTAAGCGACATCCAAATAAAAGCCGGTTTGCCCACGATATGGTCCTCGGGGACGAAGCCCCAAGCACGGCTATCGGCAGAGTTGTGTCTGTTGTCACCCATCATGAAGTAGTAATCTTGGCTAAACGTGTAGTGCGTAGCTGGTTGTCCGTCGATAAGAGCCGTACCATCGGCTTGCACCTCTAGTCGATGTCCTTCGTAAGCATGGATACAGCGAGCATAGGTTTTGAGATTGTCTGGAGTGAGTTCTACTCTGAGTCCTGCACGTGGTATCATAAGAGGGCCATAGTTATCTCTATTCCACCCTTTATTTAGGTCAAGAGGGTAGACGAAATCTCCCTCCATTTGGGGTAATTGCTCCACGATGATTGCCTTGACGTACGGTTCAGAGCCAAGCTTCTGCTTCATCTCTTGCGTTAGTGGAATGTGATAGAGACGTCCATATCTATGGCTATCGTCTATTGGTTTGAGGCCCGTTTGTGCTGTGATGACACTGTCGGTAGCTGAGTTGTCTGAGGCAATGGGTACCTCGCTTACATCTCTATAGTTGATTTCGAGAGCATCAAAGATCTCTTTGCCAATGGCTGTTCCATTAGTCTGTACAAGGTAGTTGAGCTGTAGGTACTTGGGATTTACGAGGGCTTTGCCGTTGATGTATACCTGATTGTTTATAATCTGAATCGTTTCTCCCGGCATTCCGATGCAACGCTTTACATAGTGGTCGCGCCGGTCTATAGGGCGGTAGACAACTTCGCCAAACTCCTTAGGATTATTGTGAATAGCCTCTCTACCGTAGATCTTGCATAAGCTGTAATAGTCTGGGTTAGGCATACGCAGAGCGACAGTATCGCCTGCAGGGAAATTGAAGACTACCAAGTCGTTTCGTTCCACTTTGCCTAGTCCTCGGAGTCTGTGGTAGCCTAGTGTAGGGGTCTCGCTGTAGGACTTGTGCCCGAAAATTTCATTATGAACTAGGGGGAAAGCTAGAGGTGTCATTGGCATACGAGGACCATAGCTCAGCTTATTGACCCATAGATAATCCCCAATAAGCATCGTTTTCTCTAGAGAAGAGGAGGGGATGCCAAAGTTTTGGAAGAAGAACGTGGTCAAGAAAGTTACCCCGATGACAGCGAAAAGGATGTCATCCATAAGCTTACAAACAGAGCGAACGATGGGGTATGGGCTATTGCGATACCAGCCCCAGTTGATAAACTTGGTGAAATAGTTATCAATAATTAGAGGCAGAAGAACAAGCCAACCCCACCCTGCCCAAAAACAGAATAGGGTGTAGGCTACGACAATAATAGCGCCCACAATATATCTACGCATACGTTTACTCGAACTCTCGGCTGGGTCAATATATCTTTTCATCAAAACTTAGTTCAAAATAAAATGGTTAGGTGTTTTGCTTATTGTCTTGCGTCGTGCTAGAGCAGAGGTAGTCCATTACGTCTTGCATGCGATGTGCTCCATAATGTGTGCTGGCATACTCAGCCGCGACAACGGCGCCTAACGCAAAGCCTTCTCGGCTAAAGGCCTCGTGTTCTAGAGTGATTTTATCAACAGAAGAGGTATAAGCTAGGCGGTGGATTCCTGCGACTTCTCCTTTTCGGATTGACTTGATCGGTAGAATGCCCTTCTTAACTTCATCTTCCCCACAGAAGGGTGACCAACTAGATAAGTCTGCTCGTTCCGATAAAACGGTTTCAGCCAATGTAATAGCAGTACCGCTGGGAGCATCAAGTTTGTGGGTATGATGTATTTCCTCGATAGAGAGGCGGTAGCCAGAGATAGACTGCATTAGACGAGCCGCTTGCCTATTTAGTTCCCAAAACAGATTGACGCCCAAACTGAAGTTGGAGGACCACAAGAAACTCATCGTCTTGTTGTGTGAACATAACTCTTGCAGCTGAGCAACACCGTCAGTCCAAGCAGTGGTGCCAGATACGACGGCTACTCCTCTTTCCAGAGCTCTGTGGCAGTTGGTGTATGCTGCCTCGGGCGTGGTAAACTCAATGGCTACATCAGCCTCGGCTATTAGTTCATTGTCCAGAATATTTGTATCAGCCTTGTCTATACGTAGGACAATCTCGTGGCCACGTTCACGAGCTACCCGCTCTACCATTTGCCCCATACGGCCATAGCCAATGAGGCAAATCTTTAATGATTTCATATTTGATTATTTCTAACTAACTGAAAGGTCGCAATTAAACGACCATCTGCTAAGGCAAAGATACTTAATCATCGCTACTTGAGAAAGAGTGTACACTATAATGTCTAGAGAAATCCTGCTCAGAGAGCCTACCTTCAAGTTTACTCATGTGTCAAACTAGATAACGAAGAAGGTGCTGTGACTGAATAAAAATCCAGACATAGCACCTTCCTTCCCTCTTGGGTGAATTTTAGGGAGGGCTAAATACTTCTCTCCCGAAGTTAAGGTTGTTTCATGCCTCTACGCTTAGCGAACAGTCTATATCCCCAGATGAATAGAGCGATCCCTAGGGTTGCTTGTAGTACGAATAGCCAAGGTTCGAGAGCTTCGCTTGGTTCGTAGCCCTCAAATAGAGGCATAGGCATATAGTCTGGCGCAAGAGACTCAACCGTTGCTCCTGCACGATCGTCTGAACCCTCTCCGAAATCAATATAGGCGCTGAGTATAGGTGCTGTAAGGCAGATGAGAGCACCAAGGCTGAGTAGGAACTCGCGTATGCCGAAGACTGGCTTGGACGAGGTTGTGATACTTGACGTCGTAGAGCTACTGGTGCGTTCGAGTAAGCGAATGACGGCGAGTGTCATGCCCCCTTCAAGTAGGGATAATGGCACTTGTGTGACAGCGAAGATGGACATAAACTTCGTAAATGCTGCCCATATTCCTTCTTGGGCATCTGGGAAAACAATAGCTAGCTGTAAGGAGGTGGTTACATAGGTAGCCATACTGCCGATGAAGGCAGCAAGGAAAATTCCGATGGACTTGCCCAAGTTTAAACGACGGCACAATGTATAGATTGCGTAGGCTACCAATGGCCCAGCAATTGCTAGCGAGAAGACATTAGCCCCGAGTGTACTGATGCCGCCATGGGCCAGTAGTAACGCCTGGAAGAGTAGCACAATCACCCCGATCAAAGGCATAGACATAGGGCCAGAGGTGAGTGTGCCGAGGGTAGTTCCCGTTAGGTGAGAGCTTGAACCAGTCACCGAGGGGAGCTTGAGCGCAGATAGGATGAAGACGAAAGCCGTGTTGAGAGCAAGCGTGATGCGTTCCTTAGGCGAAGACTTGAGCTTGCGACTGATAGTACGATAGCTTAAGATCACGAATGGAAGCGACACTAAGTACCAGAAGATACACCAGCCTAGAGGTAGGTATCCTTCCATGATATGCATCGCATGGCTTGGGCTAATGGTTAGCGTCAGTACGAGTACAATTAGATATAGTTTACGTAGCATAGCGGTTTCGTTATTGAGTTTGATTGCTTAGTTGATGCCTATCTCTCGCCTCGGCTCTCAGCAGGTGGTTTACCCAGATTTGGCAAATCTCATCATAGTCGCCAAGTCCGTGCATATGGCTATTTTCTTCTTCTGCGCAGAACCCCTCGTGTAGCAGACGGCTACGCCAGCTCTGCTCTTCCAGAGGCTCGTCTTCCTCCCATTCACCTACCATGTCATTGAGCGCATGGTCGCCAGCCACAGACATCAGAGGTAAGAAGTTGATAGTCGCAGGTGGCGGGCAATGTTGGTGTAGATGTTCCGATACATGCTCGTACAGCATGGATTCGTAGTCCACAGTCCCAATCACGATTTTGGGGTCAAGTGATTGCAGATAGGCGTTGAGCTCGTTGTACTTACTATTGGCTATGGGGAATTTATCCGTGTGGTTGCCATGCCCCATAAGTACTAATCCCTCTCCTTTGCTTAGCCGATTGGCAAAAGCTGTATATAGAACGTCCCCTACCGATCTGATATCCTCATTGTCGTATAGGAGAGGCTCCCCAACTACCACAGATATATCTGGGTACTTAGCCGAAAAAGGAGGAAGGTACCGATCATATATAAATGAATACTCTAGCCCGGGAATGATGTGCAGACTCTGGATACTGACGTGCTTGTATCCTGCTGCTCCGATGGCATCAAGCCATTTGTCGGCAGGGTAATATTGCTCGCCGCTCTTCTGGAACCAGCGTTTCATACACATACCAGAAGTAAAGGCCATAAAAATATCTCGATGGGGGAAGGCATCGGCAAAATACTTGCGGATACGGGCGAAGGTACGATGTGGCCCGGGGTATGTGCTCCCAAAGGTTACTAGTAAGAGGGCTTCGTTAGACGATCGGGTAAGCTCCGAGGGAGATAAAACTTTTGCGTGAAGATCCATTTAGTTATGTTTTGATTCCTTGGCAAATATAGTAAACAGTTTGTTAAGCTGAGCCTTTACCTAAGTCCGTTGAGATATGCGGACGTGGGCATTGATTTCTTCCCTGCCGGCTGTAGTTGTGTGATGCGTAGCACACCCTCTCCACAGACAACGTCTAGGTGTTTCTTACCTATGATTACGACTTCTCCCACTGCTTTGCCTAGATGATCAGCTGTAGGCTCAATTACCTCACAGGCGTGTAGCTTGTAAGTTATGGCCTCGTCAAGTAGAGGGAGCCGAAGCTCAGTCCATGCACAGGGGTAGGGGTAAAGACCTCTTACGAAGTTATAGAGCTCTCGTGCTGGTTGCTTCCAATTTACTTTAGTATTCTCTTTGGTGAGTTTAGGTGCCTCTGTTGGGGGCTCGTCCATAGTTTCCTGAGCTGTCACACTGGGTTCTGTTTCAAGGAATAGGTCTACAGTCTTGAGTAGAGTCTTGGCTCCAAGGTGCATCATGCGGTCGTGTACTTGTCCTGTGGTTTCATCGGGGGCGATGGGCATGCGTGTCTGTAAGATGATATCCCCCGTGTCCAGCTCATGCTTGAGTCTAAAGGTTGTGACCCCTGTCTGTGTATCACCGTTGATGACTGCCCAATGTATGGGGGCTGCGCCTCGATAGCGAGGGAGTAGTGAGCCGTGCAGGTTGATAGTGCCTAAGCGTGGTAGGCTCCATACGATTTCTGGAAGCATACGGAAGGCTACGACTATTCCTAGATCAGGAGCAATCTCTCGTAGTCTATTGACAAAGATCTCGTCCTTGAGCTTCACTGGTTGTAGGACCTCGATCCCTACGCTCTGTGCGTAACGTTTGATATTGCTCTCTTGCAGCTTCATGCCTCGGCCTGCCGGTTTATCTGGCATGGTGACGACAGCCCTAACATTGTATCCTCCCTCGACCAGTGCCTGCAATGATGGTAGGGCAAAGTCTGCAGTCGCCAGATAGACGAGCTTAAAGTCTGTCTTGTTCATCTGTGCTATAAGTGATGTATTGCGGTTGGCTATGAATAGTAGATGCAAAGTTAGAGATTTGTCTGCTGAATCTCTACTATCTACGCAATAAAGGAAAGAGGGCGTGTCACTTTTCAGACACACCCCCCTCGCTTTGTCGGGATGACTGGATTCGAACCAGCGACCACACGCCCCCCAGACGTGTACTCTAACCGGGCTGAGCTACATCCCGCTCAATTGCATTGCAAAAGTAGAATAAATTTGTCTAATTGCCAAAACTCTCTCGATAAAAATCCAGTGCGTCTTTGATAATATCTGGGTCAGAGAGGTTAAGTGTAATAGGTTCTCCTACCCTCCTAAGTCCAATAGCCACGATTTCGTCTTGGCGATTCTTTTTGTCGCTACGCATTAGGCGGATGATCTCTGGGTAGTCCTTACATGTGTAGTGGAAGGGGGAATATAGCTCTCTGCAAAGCGTATGTAGCTGTCTAAGAATATCTCTATCTGCACCTGCCTGCACAACTCCAGCATAGATCTCAACAATCATACCCACGATGATGGCTTCTCCGTGCAGGAGGGTGCGGTGTTTGTCCGAGCTGTGGCTGAGTGCCTCTAGGGCATGGCCTACTGTATGGCCTAGATTGAGTACACGGCGTAGGTCCTGCTCGGTCGGGTCAGCCTCGACGATACGTTTCTTGTAGGCTACTGCCTGCTCGATTAGCCTAATCCAACTCTCTATCTCGATGTGTTGAGGGTCTTGGATTCGCAGAATTTCTCGCCAAAACTCTTTGCTATCCAGTAGAGCTGTTTTAATTAACTCGGCATACCCAGAATACAGTTCATCTAGGGGCAGAGTGTCTAGGAAAGCAATATCAAGGAATACGGTTTCGGGTTCGTGGAAAGCTCCAACAAGGTTTTTGATTCCTCCGAAGTCAATGGCTGTCTTGCCCCCTACTGAGGCATCAACCATACCTAGTAGGGTGGTTGGGATATTTACTGTACGGATGCCTCGCATATAGGTGGCGGCTGCGAAGCCCCCCATATCTGTGAGAGTCCCCCCTCCCACGATGACTAGTACCGATCGTCTAGATGCTCTCGAGTGCATCAGCCATTGCCATATGAGCTGCACGCTGTCGATGTGCTTATTCGCCTCTCCAGAGGCTAGGCTGAGGTGTCTTTCTGTGGTTGTGAGTTCTTTTAGCGGGGCTAGAGCCTCTCCATGCAGATTATCTACTTGCACATCAATGAGTAGGTAGATGCTGTCACAGGCCATAGATTGCAGATGTGGGACGATTCTATTCTCGACTATGTGATGACCAATAACCATATTTCCTTATCGACTTTATTTGTGCTGCTGGCGTCTTGTTCAGTTTAGATGGCGAGGTGCCGAGTATTGACAGAGGCGAAGACCGATGAAGATCTTCGCCTCCGATACTATAGCTCTAGTGAGTGATTACTTACTCTTGGTTACGATGTCGTAGGTGTCCTTTGCGATCATGTATTCCTCGTCAGTTGGGATAACCACCACCTTGACTATGCTATCTGGGCTGCTGATCACACCGGCTTCGCCACGTGCAAGCGAATGATTGAGCGATTCGTCTATCTTTACACCCATATATTCTAGTCCAGAGCAAGCATCTGTACGTAGCTCTGAGCGATTCTCTCCAACACCTGCCGTGAAAACTAAAATGTCTAGGCCTCCTAGTGCTGCCGCATAGGCTCCGATATATTTCTTTACTCTGTAGCCGAGCATATCGGCTGCGAGTTTAGCGTGCTCGTTACCCTTCTCTGCTGCGCTATCGATGTCACGCATATCCGAGCTACCGATGCAAGCGATGCCGTATAGTCCGCTACGCTTGTTGAGCAGGAAGCTTACATCTTCGGGCTTCAGACTAGTGCGTGTGTCACGCTCGGCTTTGTCTTGGATATACTCTTGGATCTCGGCATTGTCGAAGTCCTGCTTGCTCAAAAGGAACTCAATGACCCCTGAGTCTATATCGCCAGCACGAGTCCCCATGACTAGTCCTTCGGCTGGAGTCATACCCATAGAGGTGTCAATACATTTGCCACAGTCGATAGCAGATATGGAGGCGCCGCTACCCACGTGTGCTGTAACGATTTTGACCTCATCGTATTTGACGCCAAGCATCTTGGCTGCCTCATGGCTCACGTAGTCGTGGCTAGTGCCATGGAAGCCGTAGCGACGCAGACCGTACTTCTCGTATAGGGCGTAGGGTAGTGCGTACATGTAGGCGTGCTTAGGCATCGTTTGGTGGAATGCCGTATCGAATACCCCCACATGAGGAACCTGACCGAGCACAGCTTTGGCAGCTCCTATACCCATGATGTTGGCAGGATTGTGTAGAGGGGCTAGAGGAATGTTCTCTCTGAGAGCCTCTACGACAGTTTCGTCAATCAGTACACTAGTGGCAATGCGCTCGCCCCCGTGAACCAACCGATGACCAACAGCCTCAATCTCGCTGAGAGAAGCAATGTGTCCAACCTCTGGGCGTGTTAGGACATCTAGAATGATTTCTACGCCTCTAGTATGGTCGGGAATGTAAACGCTCTCGACAATCTTTTCGCCAGCGGGGGTAGTAAACTTGATAAAAGACTCGGCGGTGCCTACACGCTCCTCGATACCAGAGGTGATGACACGATACTCTGGTAGCTCGATCAAGGAGTATTTGAGTGATGAGCTACCACAGTTTAGAACTAGTATTTTCATAACGAATGTAATGTCTATCGGTTTGCAGTGAGCCAGAAGATCGGTTTAGTGCTTCATCGCAATGGCCTGATTGGCTGTAATGGCAGCCATCTTATATATATCGTCTACCGAGCAGCCACGGCTGAGGTCATTGACTGGGGCCGCCATACCCTGCAGGATAGGACCCACGGCCTCTGCACCGCCAAGGCGTTGTACGAGCTTGTAGGAGATGTTGCCTACTTCCAAAGTAGGGAATACCAACACATTTGCTTGACCTGCTACAGTGCTGTCTGGAGCCTTGAGGGCAGCAACCTTGGCTACGAGTGCAGCATCGGCTTGTAACTCCCCATCGATCTGTAGATCGGGGGCCATCTCCTTGGCAAGGCGTGTAGCCTCCACGACTTTGTCCACCATCTCGTGCTTGGCACTGCCCTTGGTTGAGAAGCTAAGCATAGCCACACGTGGCTCCACACCTGCAATAGCACGCGCGGATTGAGCCGAGGCAATGGCGATCTGAGCTAGCTCTGGAGCTGTGGGGTTGGGCATTACTGCGCAGTCTGCGAAAAGCATTAGGCCATTGTGCCCGTACTCCTCCGTTGGTAGGAACATCAAGAACACACCACTGACGCAGCTCATACCAGGCATAGTCTTAACAATCTGTAGTGCAGGGCGTAGGACATCGCCAGTGGCATTGATTGCTCCTGCGAGCTCACCGTCTGCATCTCCAGCTTTGATCATCAAGCACCCAAGATATAGAGGATCCTCGACAAGGATCGACGCCTGCTCCTCTGTCATGCCCTTGCTTTTGCGTAGCTCCATAAGTAGGTTGATGTACTCTTGCTTCTTCTCATGGTTTTTGGGGTCGAGCAGGTTTGCCTTGCCGATGTGCTTTAGTCCTAGGTCGTGTGCTCTAGCACGTATTGAGTAGGGGTCCCCGATGAGAGTTAGCTTCACTACACCATCTCTGAGCAGCCTATCTGCTGCCTTGAGTGTACGCTCCTCTGTCCCTTCTGGGAATACGATGTGCTGGGGATTAGCCTTCGCACGGTCGATAATGTCTTGAATTAGATCCATAGCGATGTCTCTATATTTTTAGTAATTGATGTTGTATGCTACAAAGTTAATAAATCAGACCGGACTTTTGGCCGTTTGCGTACCCCAACTTGCTTTATCAAGGCTGCGGTACTGGATCGCCTCACCGATATCTGACTGATCTATCCGTTCTTTTCCTGCTAGATCGGCAATCGTGCGTGCTACCTTGAGGATACGGTCGTAGGCTCTTGCCGATAAGTTTAGGCGCTCCATGGCGACTTTGAGCCGTGCGAGCCCCGCTTCGTCGGGTTGGGCATAGAGCTGCATCAACTTGGGTGTCATTTGAGCGTTACAGTGTACCTCGGGGCACTGTGCAAAGCGCTGATTTTGGATTTCCCTAGCTCGAACAACCCTCTGGCAAATCTCGTGACTACTCTCACCCATAGTTTGATCCGAGAGCTTCTCAAAGGGAACCGGAAAGATCTCGACTTGGATATCTACTCGGTCTAGCAGCGGACCTGATACACGCCCTAGGTACTTCTGTACCTGCTGTGGGGTACACTCACAAGCTCTAGTTGGGTGGTTGTAGTAGCCGCATGGGCAGGGATTCATAGCAGCGATAAGCATAAAGCTCGCAGGGTAATCGACCGAGAAGCGAGCACGTGCTACCGTAACCATGCGCTCCTCCAAGGGTTGGCGCATTACCTCTAGCACGTTGCGGCTAAACTCAGGCAACTCGTCGAGGAATAGTACCCCATTGTGGGCTAGGCTAATCTCTCCGGGCTGCGGGTTGCTTCCGCCTCCGACTAGAGCGGCGGGCGATATAGAATGGTGTGGAGCTCGGAAGGGGCGCACCGTCATCAGCGTAATGTCCTTACCTAGTTTCCCCGCTACCGAATAGATCTTGGTCGTTTCTAACGATTCGCCTAGAGAGAAAGGAGGTAGGATGCTGGGCAGTCGTTTGGCCATCATCGACTTGCCGCTACCGGGGGCACCTACCATGAGCAGGTTGTGTCCACCCGCTGCAGCAACCTCCAAGGCACGTTTGACGTTCTCTTGCCCCTTGACCTCGTTGAAATCGAATGGATAGGCTCGCTGGTTACGATAAAACTCGCCTCGTGTATCGACCTCGGTCGGCATGATGTCTTGCCGACCGCAGAGCATGGCTATGACCTCGCTTAGATTGTCTGCTCCGTAGACCTTGAGCTGATTGACCACAGCGGCCTCTTGGGCGTTGCTTTTGGGAAGTATCAACCCCTCGTAACCCTCGCTACGTGCTTGTATGGCGATAGGGAGTGCCCCTCGTATGGGTTGGAGTGAGCCATCGAGAGATAACTCGCCCATGATCATCAGGCGCTCGAGTGGCTCCGATGGTATTTGCTCATCGGCTGCCAGTATGCCTATGGCTAGAGGTAGGTCGTATGCCGAGCCTTCTTTGCGTAGGTCGGCTGGGCTCATATTGATGACGATACGTCGACCGGGATATCTGTAGCCACAGCTCTGTATGGCCGAGATGATACGATCTTGGCTCTCTTTGATAGCGGTATCTGGTAGCCCCACGAGTTGGAAATATGATCCGGGTGTACAGCTCACCTCTATGGTGACCGTACGGGCGTTGATGCTCTGCAGGGCAGCAGCGTATGTTTTGACTAGCATAGTTTGTGGTAGAGTAGGTTAAGCTGGGGGGAGATCTATAGAGCGCTGACTTTGCCTAGGCTATCAATTAGGAATAGTTTGGGAGAGGTAGCTCGATCTATCCCATAGGCCTTGCGCATCTGTGTCACTAGGGAGAGGCTGTCCGAGTAGACAATCCCGGAAAGCGTGTCCCGCTTGATACGTGCTAGGCTGGCACTGTCCGAGAGAGAGAGCATCATATATATAAGTTGTAGGCTATCGCCCCCATATTGTTTACGTAGGCTATCTCGCTCGGCTTTGCTGTGCGTGCGCAGGTCTAGTGAGCTAAAGACTAGTACTGCATAGCGCCTCTTGATGAGCTCGGCTATGTCATGGCTCTTGCCTTTGGTATCTATACCAGAGATAGGCAACACTTCTTGCGGTGTTTGCTCTGGGGTGTAGGTTTCGGGTGCCGTAGCGCTCCATTGCCCTTGGCTGAGCTTGTAGTATTGGGCTAGTCGGTCGCCAGCATGAGCAACCACGAGGTGCATAATCCCCGTAGTGTCGGGATACAGCTCGATCGAGTCGGCTGAGTAAAAGTAGAGGCTATCCTCTCGCTCTGTATTCCTCCCCCAAAAGGAGAGGCGTGCCATTGTATCCGTTGAGTCTGCTGCTACGAGTGATAGACTTAGCCTAGGCATCTTGGGCTTGGGTTTGCAGCTAGTTGCCCATACCAAGCTACATAGGATTGGTAGTATATGTAATATCTTCATTTAGCAAGAGTGTATCTGTTCCTGCGTGGACCTAGGGGCCTATGCAGCAATATGCACAAATGTATTATATATGTCGCATTTGAGCAAGCACATATCTGTCGAGATGGATCGCTCTGTTGGATTCATTCAAGATTAAGGGGCTGTTGCAGGATTTGTCTTTGCAGCAGCCCCTATAAAGTGTGCCAGAATGCTTATTCTAGCATATCATCAGTTTACATAAGTATGATAGATTACCCTAGCGCAGTACTACCCTATGCGCCATGCCGTCCACTAGGAGCAAGTAGATACCACGCTCTAGATGCGACACATCTATGCGCTTGTTTGCACCTGTCCTGGCCTCTAGGACTACACGCCCTACCAGATTGAGCAGGCGAACCTGCTTGGCTGTATCTGCATTACCTCCTATTATAATATATGTAGAGGCGGGATTGGGATAGATGCGCAATGAGGAGCGACTGACCATGCCGATGGCAGTGTCTTGCTTGATGCGCACCTCAATCTTGATGTCACCCTTGACGACAAACTTGTAGGGTGCCACAATAATATTACCATTGACTTTTACTCCCTCGACGATATACCCTCTCTCTGGCTTCACCTCTAGCTCTAGTTCTGTTTCGTAAGGCACCCGATTTAGGTCGTGATTACCCTTGATACGTACCGTGGCATGTTCCACCTCGGGCAGAGTCACCACATAGACTTTCTTCGTGAAGATGCCGACGACCTCGATGCTGCTCTTGACGGTAATGCGTTTAGTCTGCAAAATATCTTCGCCACCAGCGGTGAGTGAGGTCAGTTCATGCCCCTTGCCATTTGCTGTCACTACTTGCAGCTCTGTGCCGTAGGGGACAGCAGAGAGATTATTCGCTCCCGTGAAAGTAATTGAGCCCTTGCCCTCTACTCGGTGGCTCACTCGGAAGACCTTTTTGCGGAATGTGGCTCGTACCGTAGTATGCGCTTCTGCTCGGAATCGCTTGCTCTCCGTGATGTCTTTGCCGCTGGCTGTAAGCCTCTCTAGCTCGTAGCCCTCCTTTGGTGCCACCAGTACGATGAGCTCGGTGCCGTCCTCTACTGCGTTGAGGTCTTCGGTGCTTTTGCCTTCAATAGAGATGGTACCGCCCTCTCCCTGCTCGAGAGTAATCTTATATGTGCGCTTTCTGAAGGTTGCCTTGACAACCGTAGCTTCTCGTACNTTGCCTTCAATAGAGATGGTACCGCCCTCTCCCTGCTCGAGAGTAATCTTATATGTGCGCTTTCTGAAGGTTGCCTTGACAACCGTAGCTTCTCGTACGACGAACTTGCGGTTAGCCATTATATCTACGCCATTGGCTGTAAGGGTTGCCAAGTCGTAGCCCTCTTGTCTTGCTATGGAAACAGTAAGCTCAGTACCTTCCTCTACGGCTTTTAGGTCCTCGGGTGACATACCCTTGATCCTGATGCGTCCACCCTCTCCCTGCTCTAGTGTCACTGGATAGCGCTTGATCTCAACGGGCTTNACGGCTTTTAGGTCCTCGGGTGACATACCCTTGATCCTGATGCGTCCACCCTCTCCCTGCTCTAGTGTCACTGGATAGCGCTTGATCTCAACGGGCTTTTTGCGGAATATGGCTCGTACCGTGGTATGCGCTTCTACTCGGAATCGCTTGCTCTCCGTGATGTCTTTGCCGCTAGCTGTGAGCCTCTCTAGCTCGTAGCCCTCCTTTGGTGCCACCAGTACGGTGAGCTCGGTGCCGTCCTCTACTGCGTTGAGGTCTTCGGTGCTCTTGCCTTCAATAGAGATGGTACCGCCCTCTCCCTGCTCGAGAGTAATCTTATATGTGCGCTTTCTGAAGGTTGCCTTGACAACCGTAGCTTCTCGTACGACGGCTTTTAGGTCCTCGGGTGACATACCCTTGATCCTGATGCGTCCACCCTCTCCCTGCTCTAGTGTCACTGGATAGCGCTTGATCTCAACGGGCTTCTTGCGGAAGGTAGCCACGACTTTGGTATCGCCTTGTACAGTGAATTTGCGGCTCTGTGCAATATCCTTGCCATTGGCTGTGAGCGTCGCGAGTTCATAACCCGTATTGGGCTCTACGGTAACGCTTACCTCTGTGTTTGCTCGAACATGAGTAGGGTCTGTAACAGACAACCTAATCTGTCCTTCGCTGCGATCAAACTCAGTTGTGATCGTGTAGAACACGACTTCTTCTGGGTCGCCATCGTAGTTGTCTTGGAAGCCATTTTCTCCATAAAAACCGATAATCCAACCCTTGTCCTTAGCTTGCTTTACAAGCGACTTGCTAATCCGATTGCCTTCGGGGATTGGTTCTATTGTAGCTCTTATATAGATGCGTCCATTCGTTTCGTGGTCGAAGTCATCTATATCACTGCCCGGGGTGTAGCGTGGTAAGCTCCCAATAAATCTAGTCATGGCATCTAGACTGAGGCTGTTGAAGATAAAAGATGCCGAGTACATGCTGCTGTTGGGGTTGAGCTTAACCTCATTTAGCTTATTGATATGAGCGGATATAAATTTTGCTGCCGAGGTTGTGGATAGATCTAATGCAGCTAGCTGGTTGTTTGTTATCTCTAGCGTTTTGTATCTTATAGATCCTGCTGTGAAACGGGTCAATTGGTTGTGGCTGGCATTCAATCTTATTCCATAGTCCCCTGTATTATTGACTCGGCTCATATCGAGGTTGCTCAATTTATTGTTGTTGAGCTCCAAACGCCATAATTCGGGTGTTTCTTCTACCTCAAACTGCGTTAATCCTATATTGGGCACCTCTACCTCTCTCAACTTTGGGCAACGCCTTAGACTCAGGCTCCCAATCTCGCTCTGCGAACACTTGATGACGGATAGTTTAGCTAAATCGGCGACCTCTAGACGAGGCAATTTCACTCCTTCTAGGTCGATCATAAAAAGCTCATTCTGGCTGGCAACGTCCAAAGATGGTAAGGAGATATTTTGTAGGTTTAGTGAAATAAGAGGGGAGTTGGGACTGAGATTAAGTCCCGTAATCCCAACTTGACTAAGAGATATGACAGATAGCTTATTATTGCTAGATAGATCGAGTACTTGGTTTAGTCTAGGGGCATCGGTGATAGTCAAAGAAACCATGTTAGGGCTGTTGGATACATCGAGGCCGACTAGGGACTCGACATTTTCAATGCCAAGACTGTACGTTCGGTAAATACGGATCTTGCGATCTTTGAGGCGTAGATAAAACCATGGATTGGTACCTATGGCGCCTTCTTCTTGTCTGACTAACTCTGCTCCCTCGAAAACGGGCTTGCGTGATCCCGGTCCGGTACCAAGACGAATGGCAACCTCCGAGTTTATTGGGCTGTCAAAAGTTAGCACGCTGTATTCGTGGTCGTTGGATTGGGCTAAAGCATTTAGATTCGTCAATACGAGTAGGCATAGAAGCAATTTCCAGCCCTGCCATAGGAATTGCAAAGCCTGCGTTCGGCTTCGCCATAGTAATTGTTCGTTCATAGATCTTGGGATATTTGATATTATATGAGTGAGTATTCTATTGCCCTTGATATGAAAAATGCAACCTCTCCCTCATAATAGCCTATGCGACGAGGAGGAAACCCTATTCTGTTTGTCGTAGAGGGTTCTTCTTTTGCTTGGTCGAAAGGTGTACAGTCTATCTAAGGGTTGCGCTTGCGCCTAGGCTAAGGGATTTCTAGAGAGCCAATCGATTGTTGTCGTTATATTGTTAGTCGCTCTACAAATGTAATTGTTTTCTTTGATTTATGATTTAAGTGTTCGAGAAGGTAGGTTCTTATATCTTAGTTAGTTCTATCGTGTGGCATCGCTGTATGTAGGGTGGATATGTATGCTCTGTACATGCGTTTCGCCTTGGCAGTGGCAGGCAGCCCATAGCGCCATCACAAGCTCGGTGTATTTGCGGAGTGATCTTTGCACTTTTTGTGTTAAGGACTGTAAATGATTTTCCCTCGAATTTGGGCCGAGGTTCGGGGGCATTGAGGGCAACTGTCCAGACTTGCAATCAAATTGATGGGAACATTTTTTGGGATCGGTGGGATAATCCGCTATGATGTGTCCTACAATACCCCGAGATTGATGGGAAGAAAATCAGGCTATGGCGACACGAAAGTCTAGAAGTGTAGTACTATTATGTTTTATATTGTTGATAATTAGTGGCTTGCCTTTGGCTTGTTTTAGGTGACGATTTTCATGCCACTAGTAAGGAGGTCCCCAAAAAGAGGTTGGACGCAACCTAGAGCCTGCTAGGAGGCAAATACGAGGTCTCTGCTTTTGGGTAGCTACCTCCAGTGTTTCCCCATAAACATTTTGAAAAGTGAACGAAAATATAAATTTGGCGGTATCGCCCAACTCGTCATCATAATGTGTAAATTGCAGGGGCAAACCATTATGATGTTCACTCGGTTGCGTGGACCTCTACCATGCAGCAAAGAGGGAGTACATCGGATAAGATAAGGCAATGTTTCGGCACTGTAAAGCGTTGTAGAGGCAAACCCTCGACTGTTTGGTATGGTTTTTGATAAGAGTTATACGCAGATCATGCGTGACAATAAATAGATAAGTTTCGACGTAAAAGATGACATACAACTATACAAACACCCTCCGTCTAGCTCTAGAGCTCACATACGCAGAGGCTCGACGGCTCGGGCGAGAGGAGATCAATCCCGACTTGCTTGTTTGGGGGATCCTCAAGCAGGGGCAAAATCGAGGCGCCAGTCTACTCAGAGATAGTGGGCTGGATCTGGAGGATTTGCTCGGCAAGATTAGCCATAGGCTCGAGGCTGACGATGAGGCCAATGGGCATTGGGAGCAGGAGCCCTCTCTGAGCCAGCTCTCACGCCGAGCGATTGCCCTATCTACTCGCCTAAGTCAAGAGCTTAGTGAGCAGGCTGTCAGTCCCTTGCATTTGTTGTTGGCAGTCCTCAGGACGGACAAGCACAGCTATCTCAATGAGGTGTTTATGTCCAAGTCTATCGACATACAGAGTCTACTAGCCCCTATTATGCGCTTCGATCAAGACGACTTCGACGAGGACGAAGACGAGCAAGAGGGAGAGAGTAGGGAGGTGTCGTCTACGACCTCGGCACCCGAGGCACCGAGCAAGGGCAAGAGGCGAGGCGGAGATACCCCTACGCTCAACTCCTTTAGTCGAGATCTGACGGCTCTCGCAGAGGCAGGCAAGCTAGACCCCGTAGTTGGTCGTACAGCCGAGATCGAGCGTATGGTGCAGATCCTCTCTCGGCGTAAGAAGAGCAATCCCGCTCTGATTGGTGAGCCCGGTGTGGGTAAGACGAGCCTTGTGGAGGGACTGGCCCAGCGCATCATCGCTAGAGCTGTACCAACTAAGCTCCTCGGCCGCCGTATCCTAGAGCTGGATTTGGCCGCCATGCTCGCTGGCACCAAGTATCGTGGTCAGTTTGAAGAGCGCCTCAAAGCAATGATGAAGGAGCTGGAGGCTCACCCCGAGATCATCTTGTTTATTGACGAGATCCATACGATGATGGGGGCTGGTGGTGGTGGCGGCACTATGGACGCTGCCAATATGCTCAAGCCCGCCCTCTCTCGTGGCGAGATCCAGTGCATCGGCGCCACTACCCTAGGAGAGTACCGCAAGCATATAGAGAAAGATGGGGCTATGGAGCGACGATTCCAGAAGCTGATCGTGGAGCCCAATACTGCTACCGAGACACTCGAGATACTCAAACAGCTACGTCCTCGGTACGAGGAGCACCACGGAGTGCACTATACCGATGAGGCGCTGGAGGTAATGGTAGACTTGGCGCAGCGCTATCTGACAGATAGGGCCTTCCCCGACAAGGCAATCGACCTGATGGACGAGGCGGGGGCAAAGCTAAGCCAGACGATACTGCCTCCCAATAGTGAACTAGAGCAGCTGGAGCAGTCCAAGAAGCAAGCCATAGAGAGCAAGCTAGAGGCTATACGAGAGCAGAAGTTTGAGCTCGCCGCTAGCTACCGCAATCGTGAGCGTGAGCTGGAGGTGGCTATTGAGGCTGCACGAGATCAGTGGCGACGAGAGCTCTCCCAGATGCAGACCGATGTGACGGGCGAGCATATCGCCAGCGTCGTGTCTACGATGACAGGTATCCCAGCAGAGCGTGTGAGTGGTGGCGAGCTAGAGCGTCTGAGGATACTAGAGCAGAAGCTCAAGGCCAGTGTCGTGGGGCAAGATGTAGCCATTGCCAAACTTAGTAAGGCTATCAGACGTAGCCGTCTGGGGCTAAGAGATGAGCATCGCCCTATTGGTAGCTTCCTGCTCCTTGGCCCTACTGGAGTGGGTAAGACCTATCTGGCCAAAAAGCTTAGCGAGGAGCTATTCGGTTCGAGCGAAGCGATGATACGTGTGGATATGAGCGAGTATATGGAGAAGTTCGCCGCTAGCCGTTTGGTGGGGGCGCCTCCCGGCTATGTCGGCTATGACGAGGGTGGTCAGCTCACCGAGCAAGTACGCCGTCGCCCCTACTCGGTGGTGCTTTTTGATGAGATTGAGAAGGCTCACCCAGATGTTTTCAATCTATTGCTACAAGTGATGGACGAGGGTGTCCTTACCGACAACGAGGGGCGTAAGATAGACTTCCGCAATACGGTAGTCCTTATTACCTCCAACGCCGGCTCTCGTGAGGCTAGAGCTTTCGGCCGTGCTATAGGGTATCAAGACGAACACGCCTCGACCAACCGCTCTGGCGATATTATGCGCAAGGCGCTTAGCAAGACCTTCAGCCCAGAGTTTCTCAATCGCTTGGACGATATTATTGAGTTCTCGGCACTTGACAAGGCTGCCATTCGTCAGATCGTCCAGCTTGAGCTCGATAAGGTGCGCAAGCGCCTCATTCATGCGGGCTATGATGTGCGAGCCGACGAAGCAGCCCTCGATGCGCTCGGTAGACTTGGTTATCAACCCGAGTATGGAGCTAGGCCACTGCGCCGCATCATACAGCAGGAGGTAGAGGACAAGCTGACCGACCTCATCTTAGATGGCGGAGCTACTTATGGCGATGTACTAGAGTTGAGCGTAGATGAGGCGGGAGGTATCGTCCATAGTATAAGTAAGTCAAGTAAATCTGCTCCCTGCGATGAAACAACCTCTGGTGAGTGAAGAGCAACTACAGGAGATGCTTGCTGCCCTAGATACTAGGCGGCAAGCATTCTCTATGATAGTACAGATGTATAGCCAGCAGATCTACTGGCAACTCAGGCGTATGGTTTATAGTCATGAGGATGCCAATGATTTGGTGCAGAACACTTTTTTCAAGGCTTGGGAGGCGATAGACGGGTTCCGTGGAGATGCCAAAGTGTCTACATGGCTCTACCGCATTGCGCACTATGAGGCACTTAACTTCCTCAAGAAGCAGAACCGAGAGGGTGAGTGCTTCGTCGATCTAAGCGATGAGGAGCGGGCTCGCTTCCTTATGGCTCGCCTACAGGCCGATCCTTACTTCGATGGCGACGAGTATGAGCAAGCCTTCCAGAGGGCTTTGGTGAGCTTGCCAGAGAAGCAGCAACTGGTCTTTCGCTTACGCTACTACGATGAGATGCCTTACGAGGAGATCGCTAGGATTACGGGTACGAGCCAAGGCGCACTCAAGGCCTCGTATCATCACGCCAGTCGCAAGATATCTGAGATGCTATCGAGGGAGGATCTTTAGCTTTGTAGTTAGTTGGTTAAACCTTGCTTCGTCTAGGTTGTCTATCCTAGTACAAACCCAATAGGAGCATTGAGCACTAGAGTAATGGATATAAAAGAACAAAGTCATAAGCAGTACGATCTGCCCGAGGCCAAAGCCTCTCAAAAGCACTACACTACCCCAGACGGATATCTAGATGGTCTGGCGCAGCAGATTATGGCTGCTCTGCCAGAGCAAGAGGTGAGGCCTGCACAGCGCGTCGGCTGGTGGGTCAAAGCCAAGCCAATCATCTATCTAGCGGCGAGCTTCGTAGGGCTGTACTACGGCTTCAAGGCAGTCAATTCATTTACCCCCGAGGCTCGAGTAGAGCAAGTCGCCCAGCAAGTGGCAGACGCAGGAGTACAGACAGAGGACGATTATTGGCTCTATCTACAAGACTACAGCGAGTCGCTCGGAGAACTTGAGTTCGAACCCACCCTTGAGGGCGAGCTAGACTAACGGAAAATCAACCACCAAAAACGAAAAGTAATGAAACAGACACTGTGGATCATATCCGTCTGCCTCTTCTTGTGTATAGGCAGCGCCTCGGCTCAGGACGACAAAAGACCCAGCCGAGAGGAGATAGCCAAGGCTAAGAGAGCCTACCTTGTCGAGCAGCTTTCGCTCGATGACAAGCAGGCCGATGGACTGATGGAGGTACTCAATGAGCTAGATGAGTTGCGCTTCAAGCTATGGCAGGAGGAGCGTGAGGTAAGGCTCCGTATTCATCGCCGAGATACGACGCTCACCGATGACGAAATGCGCCTGCACTTTGAGCGTAGCCTAGATAATCGTGTACGTGAGGCAGAGCTAGAACGTGTGTACTACAAGAAGTGTGCTGCCGTCCTCCCTATTGAGAAACTCGTTCGACTCGAGCGGCTCAATAAGCGATTTACACGCAACTACTTCAAACATCATAAGGCTAGCCGTGCTCAAGCGAAGGCACTACGAGGCCATCGGGACGTTCAGATCCAGAAAGCGAGGCAAAGACGAGCCGCTGATAGGGAGCTAGAGCGCAGGCATCAAAACCAACACTAGGCCTTTTTTGTTATCTTTGAGCGACAACAAATAATTATTTATAAACAGAAAACTAACCTAATGAGTATTTCAGCAAACAAGTTCGTAGCTTGCACCTACGAGCTATACGTAGGCGACGATAACGAGCGTGAGCTCATGGAGGAGGCAACTCTAGAGCGTCCACTCGAGTATATCCACGGTATGGGTATGATGCTTCCAGAGTTTGAGAAGAATCTATTCGGCCTTAACGCAGGTGATAGCTTTGACTTCGTCCTAACGAGCGAGCAGGCTTATGGCGATCATAGCGAAGAGAACATCATGGATCTGCCTAAGGAAATCTTCACCAATGAAGACGGAGAATTCGATTCTGTACGTGTTGTAGAGGGCAATACCCTCCCTCTCTACACTCCAGAAGGTCAGACTGTGATGGGGACTGTCGTGGAGATCAAGGACGAAACGGTCGTTATGGACTTCAACCACCCTCTAGCTGGCGAGACGCTACACTTCATCGGTAAGATCGTAGAGGAACACGAAGCGACTAGCGAGGAGATCGAGAAGTTCTTCGGTGGACAAACTGGTGGCGGCTGCGGTGGTGGCTGTGGCTGCGGAAGCAAGGACGAGGAAACAAGTGGTGGTGGATGCTGCGGTGGCGGTTGTAGCTGCTAAAGCAATCTCCTAACTCATACGATACAATAAGAGCTACGCCAGAGGTTGAGATAAGGCCTCTGGCGTAGCTCTTATTTATATATTCAGTACGGTTGGTAGGGGTGAGTGGATTACTCTGCCTGCATCTCAAGTGCTCTGCTACGGCTACGGGAGATGTTGATGTAGTACACCCAGCAGGTTGCTATGAAGTACACACCGGCTTGTATCCATAGAGCCTTAAACTCGAATGCCACCTCCGAGAGCGTTGCGCCCATGTTGTTCATCTTGACGAAGCCGTTGATCCCCAAGGTTGATGGGAATAGATAGGAAACATACTTCCAGAATGGAGCAATAGCTGCCCCCGGCCAAGAAATACCAGAGATGAAAAGTAGCGGAACGGAGGTGAATACAAACAGCAGCATACAGGTCTCTCGGTTGCGTACTAGGGCAGAAGCTGCCATAGCAAAGAAGATGCAAGCCAAGAGATAAGGCAAGGCGAAAAGCAAGAGGTCGCTTGCTTGTCCGATCTGTACCAAGCTAAATATCCGAGGTACTACCCCCAATACATAGAATGAAACAAGCATATAGACGAGGAAGTAGCACAGAGATTTGCCGAGTACTACTCTCAGCGTCCCAGAGTAGTGGTCGTCTATGGGCACTAGATCGTGGTGCTTGCTCCGCTCTCTGGCCGTCCCTGCCGAGAGGCCTACACCGAGCAGCAGAGTTTGCTGGATAATCAGTATCAGTACCGCTGGTAGGAGGAATGAGGCAAAACCACCCGAGGGGTTGAAAATGGGCACTTCTTCGTAGGCAATAGGGTAAGCGGTCAGTTCGTCCTGACGGGCGGTGGTGTTGCTACTTCGCTCTATTTTGATTTCACTATTCATCTCAAGTGATACGGCGGTATTGGCCAATACGATGCTCTTGTAGTACAGCAAGCCGCTCATGTCGCAGTAGAGGCTGATTGTAGCTTGACGCCCCAAGGCGAGCTGTGCATCGAAATCTCGAGGAATGTAGATGATACCGTATGCATCGCCTCTGCGAAGACTCCGCTGTGCCTCTTGCATATCGGCACATTGAGCCACGATCTCTACATCTGGCGTAGCATCTACTCGTCGCAGATAGTCACGGCTAGTGGCACTTAGGGACTCATCGACCACGACGGCTGGCACCTCCCGAACTACTTCGTTGTTGTAGATGTAGCTATATAGTAACGGATAGAGCAGAGGTACGACCACGAAAAATATCATTACCCCCATGTCCTTGTAGGTCATCTTGGCTTCTGCGACGAATACGTGGAGCAGATCTCGTAATCCCTGTACGGCTCTTTGCCATAGGTTCCTATTATCTTTCATTATGGCGTATATCTATAGTGGAGTAATGCTGTTTTAAGTCGCCCAAGTATAAGCAGTGGCAACAGAAGGAATAGCAAGAGTGCGACGTAGTGAGGCCACGAATAGGCGAAGCCATAGCCATGCAATGCCTCGTCTACATAGATGAGGAAGTAATGGCGAAGAGGAAAAAGTATGCTGAGGGCCTGAATAGCGCCCGGCATAGCCATCACAGGAAACGAAAAACCAGATATGGATATTGAGATCATCCCCCATAGCGAAGCCAGACTGAGGCCAAGGCGTAGGGTAGGGAAGATCGCAATCATGACGATACCCAAGGCTTGTGAGGCTAAAATGAGGCATAGGGTAGCTAGAAGCATGGGGACAATGCCACTCTGGCAGGGAAAGCCTAGATAACCATATAGGTAAACATTGTAGAGTATCCCCATGAGCATAAAGACAGCCGTCTGCGGGAGGAGCTTACCCGTGAGGGCTGTCGCGATGGAGCCATTGCTCGCCTCGAGCCAAGCCTTAGCCGTCCCTCCCTTGATCTCCATACCAATACCTGCCACAGTCACCATCATGATCAAGAGGCATAGCACTGCTGGTAGCAAGATGTTGGATAGATAGATCGAGTAGTTGAGCCACGGATTGCCTAATGCGTGCGTATCTATAACGATCGGGCGTAGATATGCCATAGCTTCGTCCTCGCTAGCCCCCTTGGCATAGAGTACTGACCGACTTGCAGCACCGGAGGTCAATTCTCCAAGCATCTTCATATCTCGGAAGAGCAGTGAGCCTGCGATGAGGTATGAGTAGTTGGTGTAGAAAGATACCGTTGGTTGCTTCTGCGTCTGTACCTCTGCGGATAGTCCCTCTGGCAGGAGGAAAAAGCCGTATATCTCCCCTCGCTGTACAGCTCTGCGAGCCTCGCTTACATTGGCGTAGTGTGCGATGACTTCGGTCTGTGGCATCGCATCTAGGTTGCGTGCCACACGTCTAGAGAGAGCAGTGTCGTCTAGGTCTACGATGCCTGCTGGCAAATTCTGCGGTAGCCCTTCGTCCATCAGTGTGGTGAAGAAGACGTAGCAGAATAGCGGAGCGATCACCATGCAGAATAGATACAGCGGCCGTGAGGTGAGAATCCTCCATTCACGCTGCATAACCTGCCATAGTGAGCTCCGAGTCTTGGTCGTGGACATTGCTAGCGATTGATGATGACAGACATTCCGGGTCGAAGATCCTTGATCTGATGCATAGGAGTAGCCCGCACCTCGAAGGTCTTGAGGTCAAACTGACCCGTTGTCTTGGTTGCCTTCCAAGTGGCATAGCTGCCTAGATCCTTGATGTAGTGTACACGTAGCTTCACTTCTTGCAGCCCCAGTGCTGGGATATGGGCATCGAACTCGGCACCCATCTTGAGGTCTCGGAGCAGATCTTCGCGTACGTTGAAAGTTACCCACTGTTTCTCTAGCTGAGCTATATTCATGATTGGCGCACCTGTGCCGACGAGCTCGCCGACTTTGGGGAAGATCTCTGACACCTCACCCGAGGCTTGTGCGATGAGATAGGTTTCTCTGATGTACGACTCTACCTCTGCTACGGCTCCCTTGGCACGGCTAACTAGTGCCGAGGCAGCGAGCTTGTCCTCTCGCTCGGCTCCATTGTAGGCCATCTTGTACTGCGCCTCGGCGGCACGCTCGGTAGCAAGTGCTGCATCACGTTGGGCGATGATCTCGTCGAGCTTCTGTGCCGCTACGACTCCCTCGGCGTGTAGTTTGCTGATGCGTTGGTAGCTCTTCTCCATAATGTCGGCGCCGGCCTTGGCTTTCTGCCACATCTCATAGGCTGCTTGTATCTGTTCGCTACGTGCGCCCTTCAGGGCTTTGGCATTCTGTGCCTCGGCCGCTGTCTGGGCAGCTCGGGCTTGTTCCATCTTGGCTTGTACCTCTGGGGCCTCAAGTATGGCCAGTGTATCTCCGGCCTGCACCTGCTGCCCCTCCTCTACTCGAAACTCAAGGATACGCCCCGGTACCTTGCTCGATACTCTGTACTCATTGACCTCGGCTTGTCCTTGGATACTGTCGCTCTCCTTGCCGAGCATCAAGAAGCCAACAAGTGCTACAAGTGCTATGGTAGCTAGTAGTGATAGGAATGCCAGCAGTGTGTTGCGGCTCTGTGTCTGTGATGTCATAACTATGTTTATGTCTATTATTTCGTCAATATTGCTGTTCTGTTTATAGTACTCCCAATACCTTCTGTAGATATACGTCCGTGAGTTTGACCTCGATTTGTGCGTCTATCTTGCTTGAGTGAGCCGATAGCCAAGCGGTCTGAGCCTCGAGTACGTTGCTCGTGGGGATCATACCCTCTTGGAAGCCAAGATTGGCATAGCGTAGGTTCTCCTCTGCTCGCTCCATATTCTTTAGGGCTAGAACTAGGCGCTTGTTGGCTTCTTTGACCTTCGATGCCGATTGAGCTACCTGTAGCTCGATCTTATCTCGAGCGCCCGAGAGGCGTAGGTCTGCGATGCGTGCCTCTGCCTTGGCGGCTCTTACCTTGTAGTAGCCTTGTCCCCAGTGCCAGAGTGGCACTTTGAGCATGATGCCTACGTTCCACATACCGTCAAACTTATTCTGGAAACCATTGAAAACCGAGGGGTTAATTACGATATAGTTGCCTACTAGTGCTAGCGATGGGAGATGCTCCGATCGGGCGATATTGACCTTTTGCTTGTAGATCTGTGTTGCCAGACTTAGGCTCTTGAGTTCCGATCTATTGGCTAGAGCTGTCTGCACGTTGATCTCGGTGTCGAAGCTGGAGAGGCGAATATCCTCCATATTTTCGTCTGCTAGGCGTATCGGACTGTCTAGGCTGATGCCACACAGCTGGCAGAGTAGCATACGTGATAGGCTAAGACCGTCCTCTACCTTGGCCAGATTCATTTCGGCTTCATTGACCTTGACCTTGACGGAGAGCAAATCTGCCTTGGTTGCCACTCCCTCGGCTACTAGATGCGTTACGTCTTGCTCTAGTTTTTGTAGCAGTTTGTAGTAGTCCTCTGCCAACTTCTTCTTGTTGGATAGAGAGATAACCTGCCAGTAGGCCTGATCGGTACTGAGGATCACCTCTGCCATATCTGCCTTTTGCTGCTCGTGAGCAAGCGCCTCGGCGTAGCGTGTTATTTTGTTGTATGCACGTATCTTGCCTCCCATATATATAGGCTGAGTCAGGGTAAGCACTCCTGCATATATGTTGCGTGTATCGGTGCGAGAGTCCTCGACGATCGAAGCCCCCAGCTGATTGAGCTCTGGGGCTAATGCCCCTGCGATGAGCTGCTGTGCAGGGCCGAGTAGGGGCATTAGCTCCGGGTGCTTCATCAATATACCCTTGAGGCGTGGGTCGTGTGCCATTTGCCCCAGCCTGCCAGCTAGGGTAGTCCCTAGGGTTGATAGGTTGTGCTTCTGTTCGTGGCTGAGCAGTACCGTCTCCTTTTGGTTGTGCATGTACGAGCCAGTAGCCGTGAGGCTAGGGAGGTAGTTGGTCAGGGCTGCTTTGCGCTCATTGCGGGCGGCTTCGATTTTCTCCTTGGCGATGCTCAGCTCTTTGTTATGCTCGAGGGCTAGTTTTCGGCAACTATCGGCAGTTAGCTCTTGCTGGGCGTGGCCTATCGAAGCTGTACATAGCCCAATCCCTAGGGCGATGATACTTCTTTTCATACGTTCTGTATTTATTTCGTTTTTTCTATTCCACGGACTCTTAGGTCCTTAATACAAAGGAAAAACAGGCTAATCAGAAAGACTGCCTGCACACGTGTGCAAATTTAGGTGGTTTTTACGGAATAAAAAACTTTTTTGTATTTATGTGCATCTCTCTTCTTCCCCTAGTAGCTTATCTTGGGGGAGGGGCATTAGTGCTATGTCCCCTAGATCGCCTTGTGTGGGTTGAGGGTGCAAGGGACCAAGGTGGGCGTTTGGGAGCCAATAGCTCTCTTGAGCGCTGTGCCTAAACGAGTAAATACTTGCAGCCTACAAGCCCCTATCCCTATAATCTAAGTGCTATAATATCCCTCCGAGCCTATACAAGTTTAGATAAAATTTACCCTGATATGGTATGTCTTTGGAGGTAAAACTATGCGGTATTTGTGTATGGCTGGATTTATATTTTAGACCAGTTTTCAGAATGTTGATGGAGTAGTTCCAAATTGACAGAGCAAATAAGGGTAGGCGTCGCATTTGCCCCCTAGGAGGCTCCGTATTGCCCTCTAGGTGGTTTGCGCACTTAGCCCTCGTTTGGCCTAGATCGCTTGATGTGGAGGTTCTTTTTAATGTTTTGATTTTCAGTGTTATGTAGTTGGTTCTTGGGGTGAGTACCTGCATTGATGGCTCAATTTTGCATTTTTCTTCCCATCGATCTTCTAGGATTGGTGGGCACACCCTTGGAGATTAACCCATCAATCTCCAAAAATCTTCCCATCAATCTTGTTTGCTTGTCAGGTTTGGCTAATATACTCTTCCGCTCTTTGCATTCAATTCTTAGGTGATACGTTTACAGACCTTAACATTATTGGAGTAGGGTCGGAAGGAGGGATTGGATTTTAATTTTGTGTATATGATGCGCTTTTGTAGTGTATTTTTAATGTTTTTGATTTGCAGTTTGTTGGTTTTAATTTATATATTTGTCCTGTTTTAGTTACTAATATTAATTCTTTGGCTATTATGAAGAGAATCTTTACTAGCTTTCTGGCGCTGTTCCTTGCATCTAGTGCAGCTTTTGCGCAGAAGCAGAGCGTTAATAGCTCTGATGGGTTTGAGCTCAAGGCTCAAAATGTCAAGATCCCCGTTGTTACACAAGCGGCTGGGGAGCGTTATTTCGGTTATGCAGACGCAGATGTTGCCGATATTGCATACGTAGGTACTGGTCGGCCTATGGTTATCGCTGAGGCGATTAAAATCTCAGCGATGGGAGGGAATCAACTCAAGAAGATTCGTTTCAATAGCGGTCAAGAAGTTGATGGTACTATTTTCGTCCTATCTGCTAGTACGAACCAGCTCAAGTATGTCGAGAAACTTGCAGTCAAGAAAGGCTGGAATGATGTTGCTTTGAGTACGCCATTCACAATGGCTAACAATGAAGAGTACTACATCGGCTACCAAGTCAATGCAGCTGCCGATCCAAGACCTCTTGCCTTTGACAATAAAGTAGATCAGACCGCTCCCGGAGCTAATGTGATCATTTTCAGTAATGGCCTCTTTGACATGGCTACACCTCTTGTTGGTAGAGATGCCTTGCTTGATCTAGATGCAGCTGGTCTGAATTTTGGTAATGCCATGATTTTCCTTGAGATTGATGACAAGGTATCGGCGCTAGACAATGTTGCTTATGTGACCAAGCTTTCTCTTATTTCATCTGGGGATTTAGCTCCTAATACAGAAGCCAAGATTAAAGCTACCGTACGCAACGTAGGGTTTAAGCCACTTACAAGTCTTACTTTTACTACCAAGAGAAGTGCCAAATCTCCAGAAGTAGAGCAAAAAATAGGAGGGCTAAACATTGCTAAGGCTTCTACCGCAGAGGTGGAACTAAAAATCAATACGGTAGCTCGTGGTATAGCTTTGGCATCTGCTAAGCTAGTCAAAGCTAATGGCAAGCCTTCTTGGTTCAGCAATCAGCCTCTATTGCCTTATCGTGTTGTTACACCTAATGGTGAAGCCAAGAGAACAACAATGCTTATCGAGCGTTTTACCACAGAGAAGTGCCCCAACTGTCCTAAAGTGGATCAGCCTCTTGCGGAGATGACACAGCAGCTACAAGGTTTCGGTATAGATGTCAGCTTCATTGCTCATCACTCTGGCTATCATACCGACTTCTTGACTGTCAATGAGTCTATAGAGCTCTTGCCATACGCTTTCAACAAGCAGAATCGTACGTACGCTCCTGCGTTCATGTTCAATCGTTTCCCAAGCCTTGACCCAACTAAGGACAATGGTGCCGAGCTAGCTTCTCTAGAAACTATGGAAGAGAGAGCTAATGCCGTACTTGCTTCTCCAGAACCCGTACAGTTTAGCCGTTATGCCAAGGTAGAGAAAGACGGTAAGGTCGCTCTCGAGGTAGAGGGCGTTACAGGTTATGTAGACCTAGACAACCTATATCTGACAGCTGTGATCACAGAGGACGGTATTACTGCTAAATCTCAAGCTGGTGCACCAGCTGGATATATCCACGACGGTGCGGCTAGAGTATTCATGACACCTGCCCTAGGTAAAATGATTATTCCTAAAGCCGATGGTTCGTTCAAGATCACAACCGATGCAGTGGAAATCGACTCCGAGTGGAAGACCGAGAAGATGAAGATCGTATTCTTCGTTCACAAGAATATGGCATCTCCTCTGATCAATCAGCGACAGGTATATTCGTCCAAGACTATGGCCTTCAACAACTCAGGCTCGGCCGAGCAGCTACTAGGTGCACAGGCTCCTCGTATCTACGATCACGACGGATATCTCGTGGTTGATACCGATGTATCGGAGCTCGCTATCTATGACCTAGCTGGTCGCCTTGTAGGTAAGTCTGCGGACCGCAAACTAGCCAAGGGCGTGTATGTAGTTAAGGTAACCAATACCTATGGTACATTTACTCAGAAGGTAATCGTAGACTAGAACTTGCATAAGCTCTCTGGGGCCGCCTCTACAATCATTGAGATGTAAGGAAGGCGAGGAGAGTAGCGCAATGAATATAGGGGCTGTGGCAAATTAAATTTTGTTCACAGCCCCTTTTCTGTGCATCAGAATGCTCAGAATACAAAGATTGTGTCCGTTGAGAGTAGAGCGGTGTTTGCTCTAGCTATGCCGAGGCGAGTAGTCGTATACAGAGCGTGGTAGGATCGAGCACAGCATACCCGAGTAGGTGTCACCTTGAGCCGAAGCCGAACTCCGTGCAGAGCTTGTGGTACAAGCAACTTGAGCCGTTGGGGTATTAGAGGTAGCGCCGTATTGACCTGAGCAGAGATGAGCAAGAGGCAGAGGATTGGTGTGGCATAACCTCTACCGACTACACCTATATGAGACTCATTGTGCAATAGTCTCTAGATTTAGAACACGTAGTCAACAACTTGAAAAAGAGCATAGGCTTACGCAGAACCTATCAGTAGTATTAGATAACAAATAACTAAAAACGAGCCAAACAACCCCAAATTCAGGAGTTAATTTTTGGCGAGTAGTATATTTTCTTACCTTTGCAAAAAATATGCGTGCATAATATGAAAGAAAAAAAAGGAAATATGATTTATGGTGCTCCGTGTGCAGAGGTACTCTATTTCAAGAACCCTAAGAACATTTTAGCATCTCTGTCTGTAGTTGGAGAACTTGAGGATTTTGAAATTGGGGAGGATCTAGAATAATCATAAGGCATTAATTTTAAAGTTACATGAATAAACTATTTGGCTCAGTGTGTTTGGTCTTATTAGTGGCTACTTCTTGTGGTAAAAAAGACCAACCTTTCACTGAGAATACTAAAACTATCTACACAGATAGGATTGTACTCAACTTAGAAGCCGATGTTGCTAGCGAATCAAATAAGGCTCGTGGTGTTGGTACTATAAAGTTTTTAGGCCAAGATGAAAACGGGAAGATATATCCGAAATTGCATGTTCCCGAAGGAGTTACATTTATCCCCGTTCACACCGCTATTGCCAATCTAAGGGGCACTATTTATGGGGCAAAAACACTTAATTGGGCATATACTCCTGCAAAAGACGGACAACCTGCGACACTGCGATGTCCGATAGATCAGGATATAGAATTACTTAGTGAATCTCAATTTATTCCTGGCAATGAAACATTTTATGTCACAGCGATTATTGAGGGGAATTTATTGAATCATAAAACACCTAACCAAAAAGTAGATTTTTCTGGAAATACAGACCTCAAAGGCATTGCCTCTGTTGGAGAGACAATTGCAGATCTCAAGGCTCCATTCGCGATGCCTTGGACCAAGCTAAAAATTTTCAAAGATAAGCAGAAGAACATCGGGACAAGTCGATTTTCTTCTCCTCAGGGAGGAGATAACTATCGTCCCCTATTCAAACCACAGGGTTCTTTTGTGGGCTTTAGGATAAAAAATACTACTACAGGAACACTTACCCCTGAAGAAATTTATTTACGTACACAGCAATTCGGATTATCTGGTAGCTTTGATCTGCACAAACCCAACATAAGAAATGGCCAAGGAGATTTTCCTACTTGGAACTTCAGCCCTTGTGCCCATACTATGACTTTCACTTTTAACAATGGCACAAATGCAGGGAATATAGCTCCTAATAAAATCAGTGACAAAGTCTTCTATACTTGGGTTATGGCTAACCCCTCTACTAGTAGTTCAACTGGTATCTCTTCAGCAACTATTTATGGGAGTAGCAGTGATAAAACTAATGCTCCACTCAACAATTATTGGTCTACAAGTTTCACTGGGGGCAAAAAGCCACTTAATCACACCTCTCATCAAATTAAACTCCTTGTTAAAAATAATACAGGTGTTCGTATGCCGATTGAGGACTTTACGAATTACAACATTGCAGGTGGAGACGAGTATCGCAATTTACAATACAAATATGACCCCAATGTCCCTGGTGCGCTCAAGAACTGGAAGGGACGTTCGGGAGCCTATCGTCTAACCTCTGGAGATAAAGCTATTCACTCTGGAATGTACAATGGTTATATGGTACGAGGGATACAAGAGAATTACTTTAATCCTATGGGACATGATCTTGAGCGACTTGAGATTAAGGAGATTGAAGAACTTCAACCTAATGGCACTTTGGTTTCCAAACGTGTTGGTCCGTATGCCTTGAATGAACAATACTATATCCCAGCGGATGAAGATTATTCTGGATTAATCCCTTACAACGCAATTAGTTGGAATAACTCTCGTTTCATAGAACAGACTGATGAAAAAGTTCGTTTAGGAGGAGGATCAAGTCATCCAATGATTATTACCTCTAAAAGTGAATATAGTCCAATGAGGCAAAATACTCCCCGGAGTGAATATAAACGTTTCTATGGGATTCGGTTTAAAGATGCAACTACTAAGGTTGATAATTCGGATTGTCATGGGTATCAATTCAAAGTACGTTTGGCTTCAGCTTTCAGGTATACTTATGAATTTGTGCGGGGTGTTTCGGGTGTTCTTCGGGTTGAAGTCGTCTATTTGGGAAATGAAGCAGATGGGCTAACATTAGAGCAACTTGAACGTATGCCTGAGAGTTTTTGGACGGAACAAAACAAGAAAGGGGATAATCAAAAAGGTGTATTCGTCCGATCTATAAGATTTGCTGCGGTTGGTGATTTGCAGTCTGCTGGGTTTAGCAACTCTAGCGGTCCTAGTCCGTTTACTACATCAAGCCTTGAGCTATCTAAGCCTCATGGTTATGATTTTGGTCACTACTATGCTAGGAGTGTGTCTCGTACAGATAATAACCAAACAACAGTTATTGACTGGGCAAATGGTTATTCAATTAAGATAGAGAAGAATCAGCATTATAAGGGAATGCCAGTACGAGTATTCAAGAAAAATGAATAATTTAATTGATAATCACCAAGAAAAAAGGAGAGCTCTTTTCGAGCTCTCCTTTTTTCTTGGTGATTATCAATACTATACTATTCTGAGTTCATTACGCAATGGACTCGGAGGCGGGAATGTTTTTCGCTTACCCAAGGCCGAGTAGGATTTCACTTCTGGCAAGCACAATAGCAGGGGCTAAGTATAGTTTTTCATCGGGAAAACTTCTATCTTTGTGAGAACCTCAAAGAGGCAGTGTGCCATAATGCCCCCTCGAAGAGGAGATATCTGGGGCAAATTTGGCACGCCTCCACTGGAGCTAGTTCGTCAAGGCTCCCTCGGCTAGAGTAGAACTCAACAGAGGAGATTGAGAGCACCTCAACCGAGATTGAAGGCTCCACTACAGCAATAGCGAGGATCTGAGCACATGCCGCAAGCATAGCAAGTATCCTCATCATTATTTTCTAGACAAAAAAATGAAACAATATAATGACAACCCAATGGAACATCGCTCAGCCCTCAATCGAGGACCAAGCCTTAGCTCAGGAGCTCTGCCAGTCACTTGAGCTGAGCCCCGTACTTGGCAGGCTGCTGGTAGGGCGAGGGGTACGTAGCCTAGAGGAAGCACGTGCCTTTCTTGAGCCAACTCTAGAATCTCTCCACAACCCCTATCTAATAGAAGATATGGAGGTGGCTGTGCGCCGCTTGAGCCAAGCAATAGAGGGATGTGAACGCATTCTGATATATGGGGACTATGATGTAGACGGGACTACAGCAGTTTCGCTAGTCTACACCGCCCTTAGGGATCATCTATGCCCAGCAGATAGACTCTGCTACTATATTCCAGACAGATATGACGAGGGATATGGTATTAGTATACAAAGCATCGACCATGCCCACCGCTGGGGGGCAGGGCTGATTATTGCTCTAGACTGTGGCATCAAAGCACACGAACAGATTGCCTACGCCCGATCTCTAGGTATTGACTTCATCATCTGTGACCACCACCAACCCGACGAAGCGCTTCCGGACGCCGTCGCTATCCTAGACCCCAAAAGACCCGGGAACTTATATCCCAACGAGGAGCTTAGCGGCTGTGGTGTAGGATTTAAGTTGATGCAGGCTATGCTCTCCACTTGGGGGCACCCCGAGAACACCGTCTACGAATACCTAGATCTAGTAGCCGTGAGCATCGCTGCGGATATAGTACCTGTCGTGGGCGAAAATCGAGTACTTGCCTATCACGGCCTAAAGAAGCTCAACAGTTCACCCTCGCTAGGGCTTAAAGAAATCATTCGGACCTGTAACCTAGAGGGAGAGATCATTGATATGAACAGCATCGTATTTAAGATTGGGCCTCGTATCAATGCTTCGGGACGCATGATGAGCGGTACTGTCGCCGTAGACCTGCTCACTGCTGACAACGTAACGAAAGCACAGCAATGCAGCGCGCTGCTAGATCAGTACAACAACCAAAGGCGTGAGCTAGACCAAATCGTAACCCAGCAAGCCATTGATTTGATCAAGCGAGAGGGCGGACTAGCCAATAGGCGTATCTTGATTCTATACCAACCAGACTGGCACAAGGGAGTGCTCGGCATCGTGGCATCACGGCTAACTGAGCGATATAATCGCCCGACCATCATACTTACCCAATCAGCAGATGATCTAGTTGGCTCTGGCAGATCGATGAGAAGTGTCGATCTATATAGTGCCCTAGAGGCGTGCCGAGAGTATTTGGTTAACTTCGGAGGCCACACACATGCGGCAGGAATCACAATCCGAGAAGAAAATTTAGACGCATTCCGCCTCGCCATGGAGGTTTACTTCGAGCGCAATGTGGAGCCCGTACATCTGACCAAACAGATACACGTAGACATCGAGCTCAAAATCGAAGATGTACAGCCTACCCTACTAGACGACATACGCAGACTTGCTCCTTTTGGCTTGCAAAACGAGCCCCCAACTTTCGTCACCCATAGGCTCCGAGATGCTGGCGGTAGCCGTGTCGTGGGGCGTGACAGCCGCCACATCAAGCTACGCATGACCGACCGCTACTGCAAAAATCGGCCGCTACACGGCATCGCTCTAGGACAAGCTCGCCATGCTAGCTGGATTATGAACCAGCAGGCTTTCGGCATCTGCTACACCATTGAAGACAATAGATTCTATGGCTCTGGGTTTATGCAGCTGCAAGTTAAAGACATCCATACCACAGAGAAGGACTAGAAGCGATGTCACAAGAGGAGGACATGTGGATAGAGCCATCTGCTCAAGGGTGCGATCTTGGCACAAACGAAGCCAACGAAGAGCTACACCTATGGCCAGAAGAATGGGCTGCCGAACTGGCTGATATCCCATCGCCCCTCAAATTACCAGATACAATCGACTGCTCGGGGTTAACTCCTGAGGCTGTACTTAAGCACTATTGGGGATACGATGAGTTTCGTCCCCTACAAAGTGATATCGTCCTCTCGGTTCTAGAAGGACACGATACCCTTGGTCTTTTGCCTACGGGTGGAGGGAAGAGTATCACCTTCCAAGTACCGGGACTAATGCTCCCAGGGCTTACCCTTGTGGTCACTCCACTGATCTCTCTGATGAAGGATCAAGTCGATCACCTCAGACACCGAGGGATCAAAGCCGCAGCCATACACTCAGGAATGCATAGCAACCGCATCAGCCAAACGTTAGACAATTGTATCTATGGAAGATACAAGTTCCTTTACGTTTCGCCCGAGCGACTTGCCTCATCTGACTTCAAAGCTAAACTAGAGGCCTTGGATATTAGCCTGCTCGTGGTGGACGAGTGCCACTGCATCTGCCAGTGGGGTTACGACTTCCGTCCCTCATATCTCAATATCCTAGAGCTAAGGTCGCTCGTACCAGATGTGCCTATCATCGCCCTGACAGCCACTGCCACTCCCGATGTAGTAGCAGAGGTCCGTCGTGTACTTGGTTTTGGAAGTGATAGCCGTACCTATCAGAAAAGTTTCTTTCGCCCCAACCTCTCCTACTCCATTCGCTACAGCCCGGACAAAGAGCAGATGATGCTCCATATTCTTAGTCGTGTAGCCGGCTCGGCTATAGTCTATTGTCGCAGCCGAGATCTCTGCCGCAGCATCGCTAAGTTCCTCAACGAACATGGACACTCGGCAACATTCTTCCACGCAGGACTTACGCATACCGAGAGAGCACTCAGACAGAGCAGATGGATGAAGGGAGAGATCAGGGTAATGGTCGCAACGAATGCCTTCGGAATGGGTATAGACAAACCTGATGTGCGTCTAGTCCTCCATCTAGCGATGCCGACCTCTCCCGAAGAATACTTCCAAGAGGCGGGCCGAGCAGGCCGAGATGGAGAACAAGCCTATGCTGTGGCGATAGTCAGCCAGACGGACGAAAATACACTACGCAGGCGCTTGGCAGATGCTTTCCCTGAGCGCTCCTATATCCTCAAGGTGTACGACTCGCTATGCAACTACTTGGGCATTGGCGAGGGCGAGGGCTTCCAAAGAAGCTACAACCTCGAGATTGATCAGTTCGTCCGACGCTTCAGAATGCGCCCTATTCAAACTCGATCTGCCATTGAGATCATGCAAATCGCAGGTTGGCTCTCCTATCATGAGGACGATACTCGCTCTCGTCTAATGATCCTCTATACACGAGAACAACTCTATCAAGAGCACGTGGGGCATGATGGTCTGTTTCGGGCTTTACTCAGGCTGTACACAGGGCTATTCTCCGACTACGTCTACATCTCCGAGTCTGATCTAGCCAAACAAATGGGGTGCGGAGCCGATGACGTATATACGATGCTCGTAGCCCTGAGCAGACAAAATATCATTCATTACATACCTCTCAAAAATATCCCACGAATTGTCTTCCACATCAGACGTGAAGACACCCAATACCTACGCATACCTCGATCCGCCTACGAGGAGCGACGTGACCGCATGCAGGAGCGCACGGACGCCAGTCTTCGCTATATTAGTAGCAGGGATACGTGTAGATCTCGACTACTCCTAAGCTACTTCGGCGAGCAGTCTACCCAGTCGTGCGGCATGTGTGATGTCTGCCTACGTCGTGAGAGTGAAGGACTGCACCACTATATTATAGAAGATACTGAGCGCATGATGCAGCAAATGTTTGCCGAGCAGAGCGAGGGTAAGCCTATCCGCCTGCACGATCTATTCCATAACCTGCCCTATATTCCTGTCGATGTAGCACTAGCTCTACGCTATCTGGCAAGCGAGACAATGAAGTATCGCCTAGCAGGCGAACTTATCTATCTGCGCTAGCCTACAGATCTATGCACAGAAGCAGGATAAAGACACTGATTTATCCTAAGTTAGCCTTGTTATTTGAAAAGAATTAGCTATCTTTGTGCCGTTTTTGTGAGAGATTATTCATATAATGTCTAACCCATTAGCAAAAAGCTTTAAGTATTAATTAATTAAGAATGGACAACCTAAAAAACATTCAGCCCGTTGCAGACTTCAACTGGGATGAGTTCGAAAAAGGACAGAGCATTTGCCCTGTATCTATCGAAGAACAGGCTAAGGCCTACGAAGGTACGCTGAGCAACGTCAAGGAAAACGAAGTTGCTATCGGTACTGTAACTAAGATCGGTAAGCGTGAGGTACTCGTGAACGTTGGCTTCAAGAGCGAAGGTTCTATCTCAGCTTCTGAGTTCCGCTACAACCCAGACCTGAAGGTGGGTGACGAAGTAGAAGTATTCGTCGAAAGTCAGGAAGACAAGAAAGGTCAGCTAATCCTAAGCCACCGCAAGGCTCGTGCTGCTCGCTCTTGGGATCGCATCAACGAAGCCCTTGAAAAGGACGAAGTTATCAAGGGTTACGTTAAGTGCCGCACGAAGGGTGGTATGATCGTAGACGTATTCGGCATCGAAGCATTCCTCCCCGGTTCACAAATCGACGTTCGTCCTATCCGCGACTACGATGCTTATGTAGACAAGACTATGGAGTTCAAGATCGTGAAGATCAACCACGAGTTCCGTAACGTAGTCGTTTCTCACAAGATCTTGATCGAGGCAGAGCTAGAAGCTCAGAAGGCCGAGATCATTGGCAAGCTCGAGAAGGGTCAAGTTCTCGAGGGTGTCGTTAAGAACATCACAAGCTATGGTGTATTCATTGACCTTGGCGGCGTAGATGGTCTTGTACACATCACAGATCTCTCTTGGGGACGTGTAGGCCACCCAAGCGAAGTGGTAGAGCTAGACCAGAAGCTCAACGTGGTTATCCTAGAGTTCGACGAAAACAAGAAGCGTATCGCTCTTGGTCTGAAGCAGCTCATGCCACATCCATGGGATGCCCTAGATCCTAACCTCAAGGTTGGAGACAAAATCAAGGGTAAGGTAGTGGTTATGGCTGACTACGGCGCATTCGTAGAGGTAGCACCCGGTGTAGAAGGTCTAGTACACGTGTCTGAGATGTCTTGGACGCAGCACCTACGTACCGCTCAGGACTTCCTACATGTTGGTGACGAAATCGAAACTGTAATCCTAACACTTGACCGCGAAGATCGCAAGATGAGCCTAGGCCTCAAGCAGCTCAAGGAAGATCCATGGGCTGGTATTGAGGAGCGCTTCCCAGTTGGTTCACGCCACAAGGGCCGTGTACGCAACTTCACCAACTTCGGTGTATTCGTAGAGATCGAGGAAGGTGTGGATGGTCTTGTACACATCAGCGACCTCTCTTGGACGAAGAAGATCAAGCACCCTGGAGAGTTTACAGAAGTTGGTGCAGAGATGGAGATCCAAGTTCTTGAGATCGACAAGGAAAACCGTCGCCTAAGCCTTGGTCACAAGCAGTGTGAAGAGAACCCATGGGATGTATTCGAAACTATCTTCAAGACTGGTTCTGTCCACGAGGGTACAATCATTGAGCTCCTAGAGAAAGGAGCTGTGGTAGCACTTCCTTATGGTGTAGAAGGCTTTGCAACGCCTAAGCACCTCGTTAAGCAAGACGGTACTCAGGCGGCTCAGGGCGAGCAGCTCGAGTTCAAGGTAATCGAATTCAACAAGGACTCTAAGCGTATCATCGTTTCTCACAGCCGTGTATTCGAAGATGCTCAGAAGGCCGAGAGCCGTGCAGCTGAACGTGCTGAGCGTGGCGAAGCTAAGCGCAAGGAAAGCAACACTGCAAGCGCTGTAGCTAGCAACAACGCTTCTAGCGAAAAGGCTACACTTGGTGACCTCGATGCTCTGGCAGCACTCAAGGAGAAGCTCTCTTAGCAGACCTCTAATAGCTTAAAAATAGCAGAGGCAGTGCCATAGGAAATCGGCACTGCCTCTCTTTTTATCTCCCTCTCCCCCGATCTATACTCTACACTCCTATCAAGCGCCGCATACTACATTCACGTGCGGCATATCACAGAGTTTTACTAGTAGATGATACGTTTGATCGTACTCGAAATCTCAAATCTCGATAACCTACTCCAACACAAAGCATCTCGGATGAACCAAAACTAATCCTCTAACACAGAAAATTTCACACCACATATCTAAGTAAAATACTCACACATAAGATCATTAAATTGCGGTTTAATCAAGCTAAAGAGCAAGGAGAATTTCATCTTTTATGTTAATATTCGCAAACGAACTCTCCTCTAATCGGGGGACAAAAGAAGGCAATAATCTAGGATTACTCCACGCAGGGAATGAAATTGGGGGAGAGATTTTTTCTAATCCTAGGACTAATCTACTAAGATCTACCCACCAATACGGAGAAATTGAAGGAGAGAAATACTCGAGAATACTCTTCAAACATGTAAAACCATCTAGACAAACTACCTAAACTACTCTATACAAACGACTTACAAAAACCTCTTCTAGAGAGATATTTTGGCCCGACTGGGGCTAACAGCCCAAACTTGGGTAGAGGTGCTAGAAGGCCTCTAAAAGGGCAAATACGAGGTCTGCTATTTTTCAACCACTCCCGCCTAGATCTTCTCATCAACATTCTGAAATGTGAGCTAAAATATAAACTACGAGTCTTTGAGCTCAGCCCCGCTAGATAAGCAAATATCTTCGCAGTACCTCCTATTTCGAAACACTATCTGGACGACTTGCGCCCCATGTTTTTGTACTAAAGATAGTACCTTTGTCTGTCGGTAAAGTACAATCAAACCTAAATTACTTCTATGACTCAAGTCAATGACCTAACCCCGGGCCGTAAAGCGATTGTAGGGGTTCAGTATCTATTCGTTGCGTTTGGCGCAACAGTACTCGTACCTCTACTGGTGGGTCTAGACCCATCAACAGCACTTTTCTCCGCCGGTATCGGCACACTCATCTTTCATCTAGTTACCAAGGGGAAAGTCCCTATCTTCCTTGGCAGTAGCTTTGCCTTCATCGCTCCCATCAAGAGTGCGACCGAGCTGTACGGTCTGAGTGGTGCTCTATTCGGCATACTCGGAGTAGCACTGGTTTATATATTGATGTCCCTGCTGATTAGATCGTTTGGGATTAAGTTCATCACACGACTCTTCCCTCCCGTAGTCATCGGGCCAATCATTATGCTTATCGGGCTATCGCTCTCTAGTGCGGCTGTCGGTATGGCAGCCTCCAACTGGGTTCTGGCCATCATTGCCCTCTCCGTGGCAATCGCTGTGACTCTCTACGCTCGAGGTATCCTCAAGCTCATACCTATCTTCTGTGGTATCATCGCAGGCTATTTGGCCGATCTGATCTTCTTCGACGTAGACCTTTCGCCTATCGCTGCGGCCGAATGGTTCTCTCTCCCTCAGCTCATCTTGCCCGAACGTCTGATGTGGGAGCCAATTCTCTTCATGATCCCCGTGGCCATAGCCCCCGTCATCGAGCACATCGGTGATGTGTATGTCGTCAATAGTGTCGCACACCGCAACTTCGTACAAGACCCGGGGCTACACCGCACCATGCTAGGTGATGGGCTGGCGTGTCTATTCGCATCTCTCATCGGTGCTCCTCCCGTGACGACTTACTCCGAGGTTACGGGAGCTATGTCATTAACCAAGGTTACGGACCCAGTGGTGCTACGCATCGCAGCTATCACGGGGATTGTCTTCTCGATGGTAGGTAAGGTTAGTGCCCTACTCAAAAGTATTGACCCTGCCGTACTCGGCGGTATTATGCTACTTCTTTTCGGGACAATCGCTGGGGCAGGTATCAACAACTTACTACACAGCAAGGTCAATCTTGGCAGCTCACGCAACGTGGTAATCATATCCGTTACCCTAACAACCGGTATCGGTGGTGCTGTACTGCAGATGGGGAACTTCACGCTCGCTGGCATTGGGCTCTCAGCCATCGTAGCGGTCCTACTCAACCTCATTTTACCTCAACCCAATGAAGAAGCATAAGTCTATCGACACATGCCTAATCATTTACACTACAAACCCTCTAAACATTAAATAAATAATGAAACGTTTTTACTTTCTTCTGCTGGCTTGCCTAGCTCTGGTAAGCATCGAAGCACAGAACGTGCAACTACACTATGACTTCGGGAGTAAGATGGGCGATGCGCACAAAGGACGCCCTAGTCTGACCACGACAATCGAGCAGTTTCGGCCAGACAAATGGGGGAATACCTTCTACTTTGTCGATATGGACTATCAGGACTCTGGTATCCGCTCGGCATACTGGGAGATCTCTCGTGAGCTACGCTTCTGGAGAGCACCCCTGCTCCTGCATCTAGAGTACAATGGCGGCTTGAGCAACCAGGTCTCCTACAAGGACGCCTACCTCTTTGGTGCCACGTACGCCTACCACAACAAGGACTACACCTTCGGCATCAACATTACTCCGATGTACAAGTACCTAGCCAAACAAGAGTACCCACACTCGGCACAGCTTACTGCCGTGTGGTACTGGCACTTCATCGAGGACGCCTTCACCTTCAACGGCTTTATGGACATCTGGGGTGACCGCAACTTCGAGGGAAAGAATATGACGGTCTTCCTCTGCGAGCCTCAGTTCTGGGTAAATCTTAATCGCTTCGAGGGCTTCTCCGACAAGTTCAATCTAAGCATTGGGGGCGAGGTGGAGATTAGCTACAACTTCCCCGTACAGAACAACAAGCTCCACGTAATCCCTACCCTTGCGGCGAAGTGGACATTCTAGGATATTAGATTTATTCATCAAATACTACTCTACTCAGGAACACGCTACCTAATATGAATTTATACAAAGCCTTAGGGTTCGACCCCAGTAAGCACAGCGTGCGTACAGAGATTACTGCTGGGCTGACCACATTCCTCACGATGAGCTATATCCTCGCTGTGAACCCCGATATCCTGAGCTCCACGGGTATGGACAAAGGGGCTGTCTTCACGGCTACTGCGCTCGCATCTGCTCTCGGTACTATACTTATCGCTTTCCTTGCTAAGCTCCCCTTCGCCCAAGCTCCAAGTATGGGCATCAATGCCTTCTTTGCCTTCACGCTTGTAGGGGCTATGGGCTACAGCTGGGAGGCGGCACTAGCTGCGGTATTCGTCGAGGGGATTATTTTCATTCTGCTGACTATCTTCAATATCAGAGAGCAGATAGTACGCTCAATCCCGAAGAACTTGCGCTTCGCCATATCGGCTGGTATCGGTATGTTCATTGCCTTCATCGGGCTGAAGAATGCGGGCATCATCGTGTCTAACCCCGCCACATTTGTCGCCCTAGGTAAGTTCACCCCCACAGCCTTACTTGCCTGCATCGGTATCCTCATCAGTGGTACACTCGTCGTACTCAAGGTGCGTGGTGCACTCTTCTATGGGATTGTCTTCTGCACGATCATTGGCATTCCCCTCGGAGTGACTACAATCCCAGAGAACTTCTTCCCTATCTCGATGCCACAGTCGCTTGAGACGACCTTCTTCAAGTTCGACTTCAAGGCACTGCTCAATATGGATATGGCTTTGACGATCTTTGCCCTCGTCTTCATGGATATCTTCAATACTGTCGGTACGCTCATCGGGGCAGCTGCAAAGACCGAAATGATGGACAAAGACGGCAATGTGAAGAATATCAAGCCCGCCATGATGGCTGACGCACTCGCCACATCGGCTGGTGCAGTACTGGGCACCTCGACTGTGACAACCTTCGTAGAGAGTGCCTCTGGTATCTCGGAGGGCGGACGCACGGGTATGACTGCGCTGACCTCGGCTTCGCTCTTCTTACTTGCACTTTTCCTCTCGCCACTCTTCTTACTTGTCCCCTCTGCAGCCACAACGGGGGCACTCGTTCTAGTTGGGGTATTCATGCTCGAGGCAATACAGGAGATTGATCTGTCGGATATGTCCGAGGCACTTCCCTCTTTTGTCACCATGCTGACCATGGTGCTAACCTACAACATAGCCGAAGGTATGGCACTGGGATTAATCAGTTACACGATCGTCAAGCTACTAAGTAGCCAGTGTAAGCAGGTTAGCCTAACACTCTACATCGTGACTGCTCTACTGCTCTTGCGCTACATCTTCCAGTAAGTGTAGAGAGCTCTTTACAAAACATAATCGCCTGTGTAGCCGATACTACACAGGCGATTACGTTTTATAGGAGGACAGTCTATTTAATCAGGTTGCCGAACTTGCTCTGTCGCCCTTAGACTAATGCTGTTCCTTGGGACCTTTGATCTGCACGTTCTCCCCATGAGTCTTAGCAATAGCCTCGTAGTACTCCTTGCTATAGCCGGGGAAATTGGGCATCTCAGATAGGCCATTGCCATTGTCTAGGAAACGACCATCTTTTTCCTTCTTCTCATTGCCGTCCATATACTTGACTAGGAGGTATTCGCCGAGTTGCTTCCAGCGTGCTGTAGCTCCGTTGGCAGCATCTGCACAGTAGTTATTGAGGAATGCAACGGCCTTAGCTGGCGATTCCTTGTACAGACGAAGTGCCTCAGCGTCGATAGCTTTCTGTGCGGCATCGAAGCCATTCTCTAGACGCTCCTGCACGGGGCGAATATCACGGATCATAGGTTCGTAGCGATTGTACGCCATATTAGCAACCCAGTTGTGAATCCAGAAAGCTGATGTCCAAGAGAAGTGCATCATATCACCATTGCCCTGACGGTAGCACTCTGGGATCGCTGTAATGCTTGTGTACATCGGAGTAAATACAGCCGTATTGGCATCGTCTACGCCGAACCAAAGTACCCCACCGATTGCATCGGGGAGCCAAGAGCGTAGCTGAGCCACAAGGACGAAGCCAGTCTGCTGTGTCGCGATGGCACGTTCGTTCATATACTCCTTGCCATCAACCTCGAAGGTCATGGGGCGCCAGCGATAGGGAGACTTGTATGGGCCTGCACCAACGTCCTCGGTCATAGACATGGACGTACCTTCGTAGTGGTTGCGCATAGCCTTACGCACATCGGCCACAGAGATTTTGCGCTCGGGGATTACATACAGAGGCATTGGCTCGGCCTCTACATCTCCTCTGACATGCGCTTCGTACTTCTGAGTTCCTTTGTTAAACTCACGGAAGAAACTCCACACTCTAGCCTCGCAGCCACGTAGACCGCTGAAGGTGTATGGATTGTATGCCTTCTGGAAGTCGAAATCTTTGTCCTTACCCTTGAAGTATCCCATCTCACGAGCTAGGTTCACCACGTCCTTTTCGTACATACAGTTTTCCTTGTCGTCGAAAGGAATTTGGTGGATACGTGCCTGATTGGCATGAGCCGAAATAGCGTTGTCGGGGATACGAATAGCCACCCAAACAGCCCCTTTCTTTTTCGGCCCTTTACCGATCATCTCCATAACCCAGACTTCATTCTTATCGGCAATGGTAAAAGACTCTCCACTGCTGTGGTAACCATAGTCACGCACGAGGTCTGTCATCACCTTAATGGCTTCTCTTGCAGACTTACTACGCTGTAGAGCCACATAGATCAGACTACCGTAGTCCATGATGCCTTTGGGGTCATGGAGCTCCTTGCGTCCGCCCCACGTACTCTCGGTGATCGCCACCTGATGTTCGTTCATATTCCCCACTACGTTGTAGGTCTGTAGTACCTCGGGGATATACCCTAGGTGCTTGTTGGTATCCCACTCACGGATCTCACGCATCGTACCTTGCGCCCAGCTCTTGGCGGGCCAGTGGTAGAGCTCTCCGTAGAGCGTGTGCGAGTCTGCAGAGTAACTGATGATCACAGAGCCATCGACAGAGGCTCCCTTACCCACGATTAGGTCGGAGCAAGCGTCGGCTGAAGCCACACTTGCAGCCATAGCGACGGTCGCTGCGGCTGTAAGCAAAAGATTTCTCTTCATAAGCATCGATTTTTATATAATGAATGTTTGCTAATAATTGACGTATAACAGCCCTAAAGATACAAAGAAAAGAGATGCGCTAGAGGTCATAAACGGCCGAACTCCCTCTAGCGTCAAGGCTATATCCTGCACAAAAGTACATTCCAGCAGCCTTCACCTTGAGAGTTGGCATATACGCCCCCTAGCGCATCTCAATTAAGTAGCCTCGCTGAATGTGGTAAGCGATACTACGATGATGCTTGAGATCTACTCTAGAGGCTAAAACTTTAGCCCCAGAGAAATCGAAATATTGTGCAAACGGTTATTCCCTTCGTGAAATAGGAAATACTCATCTAATCCTATCCCCACATAGAACGGATCCATTAGCTTGAATTTAAGACCGCACTCAACCCTTAGATATGGAGCCTCAAGACGATTCCCTAACCAATATCCTGCCCCTAGATTGCTATACAAAGAATAGAAATGGTTATCTCCTTGAGGGAACTCATACCCGAAATATGCCCCGAGATGCGAAACATCTTCAAACCTCTGAACTCCGATAACCATACCCAGACGGTAGTTAGACTTAATCTTCCAGTCCGAAGACAGGAGATTATAGCTACCTCCTAAGGGAGAGTTATACAGAGAAGTTAAACGAACATCAAACTTCTTGACGGAAGAAGACGGATTAGCAGCTACGGCAGAACTCGAAAGGACAAGCATCGTAGCTAATAGCCACAGCAATACCTTATTTCTCATAATTCTTTTTCTAGTTGAATTAAAGACGAAAGTTTAATGTGCATGCCTATTGAAAAGTACATTACCCACAAAACTCTACGGTCAAAATTAAACATAAAAAGCGAATTAGAGAAATAATAATCTGATACTGAAATTGAAAACTTACCTATTAACCACTCGACCGTATAGGTCGAAGATGTCGGCGGAAGTAATCTCGACGGGGTAGAACTCCCCTACTTGGAGCGTAGGTGTCCCGTCGGTATGCTTGATTAGTACCTCTTGATCGACCTCTGGCGAGTCAAATTCGGTACGCCCAATGTAGTATTCGCCCTCTTGTCTATCAATTATGGTACGCAGAGTCTGCCCGATCTTCTGGGCATTAAGCTCTGTGGCGATGCCTTCCTGTACACGCATCAGCTCGTTGATACGCTCCTGCTTGACCTCTAGAGGGATATTATCCTCATAGTGCTTATAAGCATAGGTTCCCTCCTCGTGCGAGTAGACGAAAGCACCTAGACGATCGAAGCGAATATCACGGACGAAGTCGAGCAATTCGGCGAAGTCTTGCTCCGTTTCGCCGGGGTGCCCTACAATCAAGGTCGTACGCAGGTGCAGATTTGGGACCTCTGCCCTCATCAGGTGCAGCAGATCGTAGGTTTCGGCCTTAGTAGTACCACGGCGCATCGCCTTGAGCATTGGGTCACTGATGTGCTGCAAAGCGATATCCATATACTTACATACGTTCTCCCTCTCTCTGATGACGCGTAGAATATCTCTAGGGAAGGCATTCGGGTAGGCGTAGTGCAAGCGAAGCCAATCCAAACCATTGATATCTGATAGACGCTCGACCAGCTCGGGTAGCTTATGCTCTTTGTATAGATCTAGCCCATAGTAGGTCAGATCTTGTGCAATGAGCTGAACCTCTCTGACGCCTCCGTCTACCAGAGTTTGTGCCTCCTTGATGATATCCTCGATGCTGCGTGAGCGATGTTTACCCGTACTGATGGGGATAGCGCAGTAGGAGCAAGTGCGATCGCACCCCTCAGATATCTTGAGGTAGGTATAGTGACTAGGTGTGGTGATGCTTCTATTACCTCCCATAGGATCGTTGTAGTAGGCTTTACCAAGGTCGCTAATGAGCTTCTTCCAGTTAAACTTGCCATAGTAACCGTCTACCTCTGGGATCTCTGCCTTGAGTTCGTCCATGAAACGCTCGGTCAAGCAACCCATTACATACACTTGACCTACCTTGCCACGCTTCTTACTCTCAACGATATTCAAGATCATATTGATCGACTCCTCTTGTGCATCTTTGATGAAGCCACAAGTATTGATCACTACGATCTCTCCGTCTATAACATCGGCGTTGTGCTGTACTTTGTAACCATTGGCCAAGAACTGGCGAATTAGGTGCTCGCTGTCTACCAAGTTTTTGGAGCAGCCGAGCGTAATCATATCTACTTGATTTTTTCTCATCTACCGTTATTGTGAAACAAAAGACCCAAATCGCTCCCGAAGCGACTCGGATCTTGCCATAAATATTAGGTGCAAAGATATCATAAATCTACCAGAGCTAGGAGCTTTTTCCTATTCTGAGGAACAGCCACTCTGGGATTATCAACAAAAATTTACACCTCTGATGATGTTTTGGCTCACTACAAATAGCTATCTCGAACTCTGCCGGCCAAAGAGCTCACTGCTTATTTGCCCTCTAGAAAGCCCTAGATTGCATTTACCTCTATTGAGGCCTCTTTCCTCAGCTAACCTCAAATAAAGGGCTTAAACGAGGCCTTTATAAATAGCTAATAACTAAACAAATACACTGAACAATCAGAGATGAGCATAGGCTTTCGGGGCAGTTTGGAGCATTTCTTCCCATCAATCCTCTCCGATTGTAGGACTAACCTCAAGCGATGTTACCTACGATCGCCAGAAGTCTTCCCTTCAATCTCAAAGCACGAGAGGCTACCTCCAAATGGAGATAGCCTCTCGTTTTGCCGAAATTAGGCTCTAACATTTATCATATATTAACATTCATTTAGGTCTTTGGCTCACCACTTTCTATGCAGTATGGAGGAGGCCTAGTGAACTAAGAGCCTTACTTTTTCTTCTTTCTCTGTTTGCGCTTAACCCAATAAATGTAATAACCCGTAAGTGGCAGCGTAGCTCCAAGCAAGGCAACCAAGAAGGTAATACTTTTGATAAACCACCCTCCCCAAGAGCCCACATGCACAGCATAGATCCAACCTCGTACTTTCTGCAGGCGAGGCTGCTCGGTATAGGGTGTATACTCGGTAATCTCGCCTGTGCGTTGATCAAATCGGTATTTCTCCGAGGCTCTAGGATTACCCCACGTAAACTGCTCGGCAACGCTTGCCTCTCCATTCTCTAGTGTAATCTGTCTATAGCTAGGGTGCTGGGCTTCGAGTCTACGGAACACCTCTTGCCAAGCCAAATAGTTAATCGACACAAGTTCCTTCTTCTCTTCGGTCTTACCCGATTTAGACGAATTAAATTGAGTGCCAAAGAGCCCATACAAACCGCTACGCCACCACGGGAAAGACCAGTTGAGCCCAGTGATACAAAGAATGAGCAGAGGGATAGCCAGATAGATCCCCAATGATCTGTGGCTATCGTACCACATACGCTGCCGGCTTGCCTTAGTCTTGATCTGGAAGTGCTGCTTGAGGTTTTTCACGGACTTAGGTACCCAAATAACTATACCAGAAATCAATATGAAGATAAACAGAAGTACTCCATAGCCAACTATGGCCTTCCCCCAAGTACGGCTACCATCTAGCAGCCAGCGGTGTAGCCTCATGACATCTCCAAAGAAACCATCTCGCTTGCCTCTCTGGCCTGCCACTGTGGCCGTATAGGGATTGACGTATAGACTCTTGTCCCCGCTCTGTAGCTGTACCACATAGTTTCTAGTGGTATCACTCGGTACAGTTATGCGAGCGACAGCATCGTCCTCTAAGGTGCGATTAATACGCTCAGCCACTTCGCTAGGCTCTAACCTAGCTTGTGCCGGTGCGTCGGAAACGAAGTAGAGCTGCGGACTAGCTAGCTCGCGACACTCGTCCTCAAAGACTAGTATAGCCCCCGTTAGACAGATGAGAGAGATCAGTAGGCCAATAGCAAGGCCTAGAATCTGATGAATGCGAAAGAATACTTTTTTCATATATGGTCTAAGTTTGTACATACTACTAGGCCGTTGGACAACAGCCTAACTTCAAGGTTTAATCAAGGTGGATAGCAGGTAACTAAAAAGCCCCCCGAGAGTAGTATATCTCGGAGAGCTTACGATGTCTAGTGCTGCAATCCTCTGCTACCTCTAGCCTAGATAAGGCTTGAGAGGCTGGCATTTGTCGCTTTGACGTAGGCGCTTGATGGCCTTCTCTTTGATCTGGCGGACACGTTCACGAGTCAGCCCAAACTGATCGCCAATCTCCTCGAGCGTCATCTCTTGATTGCCACCGATGCCGAAGAAGAGTTTCACGATCTCTGCCTCACGCTCTGTAAGCGTAGAGAGCACACGGTCGATCTCTCTAGCAAGAGATTCGTTCATTAGAGAGCGGTCTGCATTGGGTGCATCGTCATTGACTAGCACATCTAGCAGACTATTGTCTTCGCCCTCTACGAATGGAGCATCTACAGAGATATGACGCCCAGACACTTTGAGAGTATCGGAGATCTTATCCTCTGCAATATCGAGCTCCTGAGCTAGCTCTGCGGACGATGGACGGCGCTCATTCTCCTGCTCAAACTTAGATAGAGCTTTGGTGATTTTGTTGAGCGTACCAACTTGGTTGAGGGGCAGACGCACAATACGTGATTGCTCGGCTAGAGCTTGTAGGATAGACTGACGAATCCACCAAACGGCATAGGAGATGAACTTGAAACCACGAGTTTCGTCGAACTTCTCAGCCGCCTTGATCAGCCCGAGATTACCCTCATTGATCAAGTCAGGCAAGCTCAGCCCTTGGTTTTGGTACTGCTTGGCCACAGAAACGACGAAGCGCAAATTGGCACGTGTCATCTTCTCTAGAGCTTTACGATCGCCTCGCTTAATGGCTTGTGCCAGTTCGACTTCTTCCTCAATCGTGATGAGTTCCTCACGACCAATCTCTTGGAGGTATCGGTCGAGAGAGGCGCTCTCTCTGTTGGTTATCGACTTAGAAATTTTAAGTTGTCTCATCTGAATCCTATAAATCTTTACACGTATAGAACCGCAAAGGTACACACTTTGTTTCGATGTGTCAAATACTCACTATAAGTGATAATCATAGTCACTAGAGGGCATTTACCCCATTTGTGTGGCAGGCATCAAGACAATCTCAGCAGGTCTATCATGGTCGTCAAGGGTAGAGCTGGAGTCGCCCCTATCTCCGAGGCACAGTAAAGCATTGCATGGCCAGCATAGGCCAACATGGGCAAGTCATTTGCCCCATCACCCACGACGAGCATCTGGTCTAGTGAAACATAACGTTCTCTGGCGATTGTCTGTACTAACCGAGCCTTAGCCTCGGCATCTACTATCTCCCCCGAGAATTGCCCCGTCAGCTCCCCACCAGAGAAGCTCGGAGAGGAGGCGTAGTAATGGTCGTAAGTGAGGCGGTCTTGCAGAGCTTGGCAGAAGATATCGTAGTTGCTCGTCACGATATCGAGCGGCAAGCCACAATCCGCAAGCCAACGATAAAAGGCCTCAATGCCAAGGGCGAGTCGAGCTGACCGAGCTGTCGCCTCGAGCAGATCTCGCTTGGTTCCAGCGAGCATACGTGTACGCTGACGAAAGCTATCCTCAAAATTGATTGCCCCTAACATAGCCTGCTGGGTAATCTTCTCAAAAGCTTGGCCTAGGCCTACCTGCCTAGCCAGCGACACAAGCAACTCGTCCTGTAGAAGTGTACCATCAAGATCGGAAACAACATGGGCAATAGGGTGCTGCGCTTGGGCACTAGGGTAATAGACGACAGCTCCATAGCTACGCACGAGAGGCAATAGCTGCGTAAGACGGTCGAGACGCTGCCCAATGCTCTCTGGCGCTTCTCGCGGTAGTTGTAGCTCTAGAATCGAAATACACGTCTGGGGGGCGTGTGGTAGCTGTGGATCTAGCTCTGTAAGATGCCCAAACGATTGCTCTGGGTCAATAAAGCAACGTGTGATATAGACCAAGTCATCTCGATCTATACCACACGTCCTCAAACATCTTTTGAGTATTGATGTGATCGCCTCTACCGATAGGCCTGAGGCTATGTATATATGCTCTCGAGAGAGTGTAGGAGAGAGCTCCAACCCGATACTAACGTCCCGTATGCCCAAATCCGCCTGCTCCTCTATCGCTTGCCTCTAGAGCCTCCACCTCAAGCCACTCAGCCTGCTCATGTTTGGCAATCACAAGCTGGGCGATACGCTCCCCGTCCTTGATTTCAAAGGCTTCACCAGAGAGATTAACCAAAATGATGCCGATCTCTCCCCTATAGTCTGCGTCAATCGTCCCCGGGCTATTGAGCACGGTAATGCCGTGCTTCAGCGCCAAGCCACTACGAGGCCTTACTTGTGCTTCGTAGCCCACGGGCAACTCTATGAACAGCCCAGTTGGGACTACTATACGAGCAAGCGGAGCGAGGACGATGCTCTGCTCTAGATTGGCACGCAGATCCATACCAGCTGCCGCATTGGTTGCATATTGTGGCAGTGCATGCCTCGAGCGATTGATGATTTTGACTATCATGATCTGTCTATTTCTTGATTATGGTTCCTGCCAGTCACCTTCTTCCTTAATCAACTCAATGAGCTGATCCACGGCCTCGGCCTGATCAACACCTCGACGGATACAAGTCTGTCCCTTGTAGAGATCAATCTTGCCGGGAGCCGCTCCCACATAGCCATAGTCAGCATCTGCCATTTCGCCGGGGCCATTAACGATACAACCCATGATGCCTATCTTCAGACCCTTGAGGTGAGAAGTAGCAGCCTTCACACGGGCGATTGTTTCTTGCAGATTGTAGAGTGTACGACCGCATCCGGGGCAGCTGATAAACTCTGTTTTGCTCATTCTTAGGCGAGTAGCCTGTAGAATGCCTAGCTGTGTCTTAGCCATATCTTCGTCCGATATGCCATCAGCCAAGAGGCACAGCCCATTACCCCAACCGTCTAGCAAGATCGTACCAGCATCTGCCGCGGCTTGCAAACGGAAGAGAGTGACATCATTGGTACGATAGTGGTGGCTCAACACAATAGGATTGTTCAGTCCGGCTCTTCTCAGTAGAGTAAAACCAAGACGCCACTCGGCAGCCACGTTGGAGCCAGGGCTATCCAAGAGGACAATAGTCTTAGGATTATCTTTTAACTTCTGGATAAGCTCGTCTGTAATGCTATAACAATCGGCCTTGATATAAGCTAACTCATCAACTTTAGCACCGTCTTTGCTGTACAGATACCCGTCAGTTCCGAGGCTATAGTCAGCTTGCACCAGCTCTGCTGAGGTATCAGACTTCAGTGCGTTGGGGCTAATCACAATGGGGAGATTGCCTCCGCCTACGAGTTTGCCTACGGCAATACTCTTGGCTCTTGCCTGATCACGTAGCTGATTGTACTCCTCCCAAGAGGGCAGAACTTCCTCGGCTAAGCCAAGCGGCGTGCGTGAAACTATATAATCTACAAGAGCCTTCCCTACGGGAATCTCGAACTCTGGGTCTTCGCTTAGAGATACTCGAATGGTATCCCCTATCCCATCAGCCAGAAGAGAACCAATACCTACTGCACTCTTGATTCGTCCATCTTCGCCCTCTCCAGCTTCCGTCACGCCTAAGTGCAAAGGGTAGGCAGGATAGCCACATTCGTCCAAGCGACGCACCAGCAAGCGCACGGCAGCCGTCATGACGAGTGTATTGGAGGACTTCATCGAGATAACAATTCGATCGAAGTTGTGCGCACGACATACGTCTAGATACTCTAGGCAGCTCTGTACCATGCCCTCTGGCGTATCTCCGTAAAGCATCACCATGCGCTCGGAGAGTGAACCATGATTGACGCCAATGCGAATCGTGCGACCAAGCTCCTTGGCACGCTCAACGAATGCGCCAAAGCGCTGCTCTACCTTCTCATGCATCTGTCGATACAGCTCGTCCGTCCACTCACGAGGAGTAGCAGTCTTGGTATCAACATAGTTGCCGGGATTGACCCGAACCTTCTCAATATGCTCTAGGGCTTCATCGGCGGCTGTAGGGTTGAAATGAATGTCAGCGATCAAAGGAGTACTATACCCTAGAGCATCGATACCGGCACGTATATTGGCTAGGTTGGCTGCTTCCTTGCGCCCTTGGGCGGTGTAGCGAATGTAGTCTGCTCCTACCTCTATGATACGCTTTGCTTGAGCTACGGCGGCTTCTGTGTCAAGCGTAGAAACATTAGCCATCGACTGCAGGCGAATAGGATTGTCTTTGCCCAGCGGACGAGTACCGATGAAGACCTCTACCGATGGGCGACGTCGGTACACACAGGGAGTACTATAAGTGCTTGTATATAAATCTGACATAATGAATGTTTTGTCTAAGTGAAAAGCCGAGGGGAGTCGCAACGACTTCCCTCGGCTTTTCAACAGTCTTGCAGACCTATTAGTTCGTTTTGTACTTGAACTGAACGGTCTTTAGCTCTTCGTTGGCCTTGATAACCTTGTTTTTGAGCGACTCCTTGAAGTTCTCAAGACGCTGATACAGATCGGGGTTATCCGTGGCCATCATCTGCACGGCAAGGATAGCTGCATTCTCTGCTCCATTGATCCCCACAGTGGCTACGGGAATGCCCGGAGGCATCTGTACGATCGCCAGCAGAGCATCGATACCCTCTAGTGTAGACTTAACTGGAACACCGATTACTGGAATCGAAGTCATCGAAGCAATCACACCACATAGGTGCGCAGCCATACCAGCCGCGGCGATGATCACCTTGATGCCTCTCTCCTTAGCACCCTTGGCAAAATGCTCAACCTCCGCAGGTGTGCGGTGAGCCGAGAGGGCAAGGATCTCGAAAGGGATCTCTAGCGAATCCAGACGTGCAGCAGCTTTCTCCATGATTGGGAGATCGCTCGTGCTACCCATGATAATGCTTACTACTGGCTTCACGTGATTATCCTCCGATTAGCTTGATATAGTCGTCTGCCGAGAGTAGACCGTCCAGATCCTCAATGTTGGCAGGCTTGAGCTTGATGATCCAACCCTTACCGTAGGGATCTTCGTTCACTAGCTCTGGGTGCTCCTCTAGCTCAGCGTTGAGTTCTAGGACTTCTCCCTCTAGAGGTAGCATCAGATCCGATACAGTCTTCACGGCTTCAATAGAGCCGAAGACTTCTTCTGCGTTTAGCGTTTCGCCTTCTGTGGTTACGTCTACGTAAACGATTTCGCCGAGTTCACCCTGAGCGTAGTCGGTGATACCAATGTAGACCACATCGCCCTCGGCGCGTGCCCACTCATGATCTTTGGTGTACTTCAGTTCCTTAGGAGTATTCATACAACACGTTTATAAAGGTTGATAATTGATGAAAAATTGTCTACAGCAAAGATAAGCAAGTTTTTTGATCAACAAGCCAATCTTTGGAGCTATTCTACCTCGTGTAGAGCCACCTAGTGAAAGCATTTGAGCATGAAAACTCCTAAGAGAGGCATGAACCCTCAACATAATTAATAATCTCGTCTAGCTCGCTGGGGGCAAACCATCTAATCTCGGCATCTCTCTGCCACCATGTGAGCTGCTTGCGCGCGTAAATCCTACTATTGCGCTGAATCTGTCGCTTAGCTTCGCCCAAGTCAATCGCCCCATCGAAGTAGGCGAATAGCTCTTTGTAACCAACCGTATTGAGAGCATTGAGCTGGCGATAGGGGTAGACAGCCCTAGCCTCCTGATCCAACCCCGAGGCGAACATCTGCTCCACACGCAGGTTGATGCGCTCGTAGAGATCTTCTCTCGGGCGATTGAGCCCAATCTTGATGATTTCGAAGGGGCGCTCTCGCCTCTGCCCCGTATGGTAGGAGCTAAAAGGTCGGCCCGTAGACAAACAAACCTCTAGGCCATGCAAGACACGTTTGTAGTTCTGTTTGTCCACACGATCGTAATAAACAGGGTCAAGCTCCCTAAGCTGCGCCAAAATTGGCTCTAGACCCTCCTCCTCATAGCGCCGATACACCATGTCTCTAACCTCTGGATCGACATCAGGCATATCGTCTATCCCATGGCAAACAGCATCGATATACATCATCGAGCCGCCACTCAAGATCACATACTCGTGAGAGGAGAAGAGCTGCTCGAGTAGAGCCAGTGCCTCTTGCTCATAGAGGCTAGCACTATAAGGCTGATGAATGCTGCGTGCACCTATAAGAAAATGCTCAGCTGCACCAAGCTCCTCGGAGCTTGGTGCAGCTGTACCTATCGGGATCTCTCTATAGATCTGGCGAGAGTCTGCCGACACTATGGGCGCAGAGAAGTGCCCAGCAAGGCGTAGACTGAGCTCTGTTTTGCCCACACCTGTAGGCCCCAGCAAGACGATCAGTTTACCCACAGCGGCAAAGAGGCTCTAGTATAGCGACTCGGCATCGGGCACATCTAGCCCATCAAACCCCTCTGGGTCTAGCTCATCTAGGTCAATCTCTCCGTCGCCAAAGAGATCATCATCTAGAGCAAATGGCGAGTTGGCAGCTCCCCCAATGCTTCTTGTCTCGGCAAACTCTAGGCTTGAGGTTTGCTCTGGTGCTTTACCTTCGGATAGAGTAACGACAGGTTTATCGAGCGTTTCGCCGGGAATCAACTCTGCCAGCTCCATAAAGAATGCACGCTCGGAAAGCATATCAAAAACGAATAGCAGCCTCTGCCCCTTATCCTCGAGTAGCTCATCTAGCTTAGTCTCACCCATCAGGTAGGTATCGTACTCCGATCCCATACCCATATCCATTAGGGTAATCTCCTGCCCCTTATTCCAATCCTCATCACAGAGGTAGAAAGTCGTCATCTCGGACGGGCTATACCCCACAGATTTGAGGATAAAATCGTTAAGCTCCAAGAAAGTAGCCTCGGAGTCGATCTGTATTTCTCTGCGGAAAAAGTCATTCTCGTCCGAGAGCATCAAAAAGCGGTAAATCATATCTCTTAATTATTGCACTACTACCGAGTGCTTAGTTTATGTTCCGAATGTAGGACAAAGATAAGAAAGTGTCTTTACCCAAATATGGGTTAAGGAGAATTGAGCCAGAGAGCTTAGCCTCGAGGTCTAACGCTTCATCGCACGATCCATCTCTCGGCGATCGTCACGCTCCTTCATCGAGGCTCGTTTGTCGTACTGCTTCTTACCTCTAGCGGGGGCAATCTCTATCTTGGCTAGACCTCGCTCGTTGATGAAGATCTTGGTGGGCACAATCGTTACACCGGGAGTCTGTACATACTCTTGTAGACGTTTGAGTTCCTTACGATTGAGTAGGAGCTTGCGCTCTCGAGTAGCCTTATGGTTGTTGTACGAGCCATACGAATACTCTGTGATGCTTGCATTCTTGAGCCAAAGCTCTCCATTGTGGAAGTAACAGAATGCCTCCACCAAGCTAGCCTTACCCTGACGAATGGATTTAATCTCCGTGCCCACGAGTACCATACCCGCAGTATAGAAATCCAGCAGTTCATAGTCGAAGCTAGCTCTCTTATTTTTGATGATGATATTCTTATTGATCTTATCTTTCTTATTAGTCTTCATTGTCTTAGTCGTTATTGCGGAGCTTTGCGCCAGAGCGATAGCGCCAGCAAGATGAATACGAAGTTGGGGAGCCAAGCAGCCAACCAAGGAGGCATAGCTCCACTATTGGCATAGGTCGTAGAGATGGAGGAGAAGAGGATATAGCCCGCACACATACCAATGCCGATAGCGATGTTAATCCCCATACCGTTCTTCACTTTCTTAGCCGAGAGCACCGCCCCAATGAAAGTTAGAATGAAAGCAGAGAATATAGCTGCGTAGCGCTTGTGTAGCTCGATGGCGAATAGCTTAGCATTGTCTACCCCTCGCTCACTCTGTCGCTCTACATATAGTGATAGCTCAGGGCTAGTCATCGTCTCGACGTCTTTCTCCGAAACAAGGAAGTCCGAGGGAGCTATGGGGATAATGGTATCCATCTCCGAACCGACCTTGGCCGTTTCTTTGCCGTCCTCAAAATCTCTAATTCGATAGCTATATATCGTCCACCGCCCAAGCGTATCGTAGTAAGCTCGCTGAGCCGTTAGGCGAGAGCGTAGCTCACGCCCCTCGAAGCGATCAAGTGCTAGGTCATAGCCCGTCTTATCATTGGCGTTGAAAGACTTGATAAAGAGGAAAACATCTTTCTCCACCTCTAGCTGTACACTCTCGGCATACTCAACTTTTTTATTCTTGACATAGGCATTCTCAAAGGCCTGTCGCTGCTTGGTACTGGGCGGAATAATGTAGTTGTTGAGCACAAACGTAACGGCAGCTATGACCGTGGCCGAAACGATATAAGGGCGTAGCAACCGCTTAAAGCTCATACCACTGGCGAGCATTGCGATAATCTCCGAGTTTTCCGCCAGCTTGGTGGTGAAGAAAATCACGGAGATGAAGACGAAAAGCGGACTAAAGAGATTGGCGTAGTAGGGAATGAAGTTGAGATAGTAATGAAACACAATCTCGTAGAGCGAAACCTCTGGCTTGAGAAAATCGTTGATCTTCTCATTGACATCGAAAACAATCGCAATGGAGAGTATGAGAGCAATACTGAAGACGAACGTACCCAAAAAGGTCTTGATGATATACCAATCGACACGCCCCAGCCAAGGCACACGTCCTGTGCGCTTGACCTGAGCAATGGGCTCGGGTGAGGCTACATCGTCGCAGCTCCTGACGTGCGTCTGCTCCTCTATCGGCATTTCGTTCTCGTACATATCTCAGCAATGGCTTTATAGTCGGTTGTCCATACGTCTGACCATGATCTCCTTCCACTGAAGGAAATCCCCCTGCAAGATATGCTCCCGTGCCTCACGCATCAGACGCAGATAGAAGGCCAGATTGTGGATTGAGGCAATCTGTAGCCCCAAGATCTCATCGGCTTTGATCAGATGGTGCAAATAGGCCAACGTGTACTGGCTATCGACAAACGAATAGCCCTCGGGGTCAATCGGGCTAAACTCTCGTGCCCACTTGGCATTGCGGATATTGATCGTGCCACGGCTGGTGAATAGCTGTCCGTTGCGTCCGTTGCGTGTAGGCATGATGCAGTCGAACATGTCCACACCACGAGCGATATTCTCCAGCAGATTAATTGGTGTACCGACCCCCATCAAGTAGCGAGGGCGATCCTGAGGGAGTATGCTATTGGTCAGCTCCACCATCTCGTACATCTTCTCTGTAGGCTCTCCCACTGCTAGGCCACCGATAGCATTACCCTCAGCCCCGAGCGAGGCAATATGCTCGGCCGCTCGGCGGCGCAAATCTGGGTAGACACAGCCCTGCACAATGGGGAATAGGCTCTGGTGATAGCCGTACTTGGGCTCCGTTTCTCGCACACGCTTGAGGCATCGAGCAAGCCATCTCTCGGTTAGTGCTAGTGACCGCTCTGCATACTTGTAGTCTGCATCTCCCGGGCAACACTCATCGAAAGCCATAATGATATCAGCCCCGATTGTGCGCTCTATATCCATCACACGCTCGGGAGTGAATAGATGCTTGGAGCCATCTATATGAGAGCGGAAGGTTACCCCCTCCTCCGTGATCTTGCGATTGTCTGCCAGACTAAAAACCTGATAGCCCCCACTGTCGGTAAGGATAGGGCCGCTCCAGCTGTTGAATTTGTGCAGACCACCAGCTTGCTCCAGTATCTCTAGTCCCGGACGCAGGTATAGGTGATAAGTATTGCCAAGTATAATTTGAGCCTTGATGTCGTCTTTGAGCTCTGGCATATGCACAGCCTTGACCGAGCCCACAGTACCCACGGGCATAAATATAGGGGTCTGGATCACACCGTGATCCGTGGTGATCTCTCCTGCTCGTGCCGAGGAATTGGGGCAACAGTGTTGTACCTTGAAGGTAAGCATCTAAATATCCTTATAATGAATGTCTATCTATAAACAATCTACAAAGATAAACATTCGGACGCAATGCTATTCTCCAGCATAGCAAGTGCACATTCCTCCTTCCAGCGCAACAATGTTGATCTAAGTTAGTCCTAAAACTTGGCTTGGCGTTAGGTATCCTAGCCGTTTTCTGGGTCTTCGAT
>NZ_JRFC01000043.1 GCF_000769075.1 Porphyromonas sp. COT-290 OH3588
AATCGAAGACCCAGAAAACGGCTAGGATACCTAACGCCAAGCCAAGTTTTAGGACTAACTTAGATCAACATTGTTGCGCTGGAAGGAGGAATGTGCAGAACTGAGGTAGCGAAGGGTGATTGTGCAATAGTTTCCTAAAGGTTGTAGCCTCTCTGCCCACAGATGTGCCTATTCTGTTTGGCCCAGATAAGAATCTAGGTGCCTATATTATGAAGAAAACAGGCCGAGAGATGGAGCTCTGGCAAGGTGACTGCTACGCACATTGGCACATTACGCTGGAGGGATTTAGAGATACCCTTAAGTATTACAGTATCGGGTGACGGTGCCAGAAGTTATTCGAGAGAGAGCCTTGCTCCCCATAGAGCGTATGCTTGCTGTGCACTGAAATTTATTTGGCAGTTCTATTAAAAAGTAAGAACTTCGCAGAGCAAATGGTTCTGTGCAACAAATATATCGATAGTTATGAATCATAAACAAATCTGTAGCTTAGTGATGGCTGCATTCCTTAGTGCCACTGGGGTAGTCGAGGCGCAGACAGCCCCCCTTCGTACGATGACTCTCTCGGAGTACACCGCAGGTAGCCCTCAGTATATCCAGCCCGATCAGCTCTCTGCTCTGCAGTGGTTCGGGAGCGATTATATCTTCGTCCGAAAAGGCCAATTGATCGCCGTAGACCTAAGGGGCGGGGAGCGTACACTGCTCTCGCTCGATGATCTGCGAGGCTTGCTACCAGAGAGCGAAGACCTCAAAAAGGCCAAGCAATTTCCTCGCTTCTCTGTTGTCACACTCGATAAGCCTCTTCTTCGCCTCAAGTCGGGCAAGAGCGAGTATCTGATAGATCCTGCCTCTAAGCGGATTGAGCGTTCTTGGGTTGCGGTAGATGATGTTCAGGCAAGTAGCGTTAATCCTCAGTACTCGTATACCGCAGAGGTGCGAGAGCACAATCTCGTGATTCGTAGCTTGCGTACCCGAGAGGCTGATCGTATCTTGACACAGGATGGCTCCGAGCAGATTGTTTATGGGCAAAGTGTGCATCAGAATGAATTTGGCATTAAAGGAGGGCTGTTTTGGAGTCCCGACGGACGCAAGCTTGCTTTCTACCGAATGGATCAGAGCATGGTAGAGCCTTATCCGATCCTGCACATCAACGCACGTCGTCCCTACAAACGTGATCAATATTACCCTATGGCTGGGACTACTAGTCATCAGGTAACGCTTGGTATCTATGATTTGTCTACAGGGCAGACCGTATATTTGCAGACGGGTGAGCCCAAAGATAAGTATCTGACGAATATCGCATGGAGCCCAGACAGCAAAGAAATCTATCTGGCAGAGCTTAACCGAGCTCAAACGCAATATCAGCTCAAGGCTTTCTCTCTCAATACAGGTAGGGAGCTACGGACGCTCTTTACCGAGAGCGACGAGGTCTATGCCGAGCCACTCAATGCCGCTCAGTTTGTTCCTGGTAAGCCCGACCAGTTTGTTTGGCAGAGCCGCCGAGACGGATTCAACCACCTGTATCTCTATCACACATCGGGTAAGCTGCTCGGTCAGCTAACTAAGGGAGCTTGGGAGGTAACATCTTTCGTAGGCTTCGCCCCTGACGGTAAGAGCCTTTATTATCTATCAACACAGATTAGCCCTCTGGATAGACACCTCTATAGGGTGCGCCTCTCTGGAGGAACTCCCCTTTTGCTGACGCCCGAGCAAGGTTTCCATACCGCCCGCTTCTCTCCCGATGGCAAACACTTCCTAGACACCTATTCCTCTACCGAGGTCGCAGGGCGTAGCGTGCTTCGCTCCGCGGTGGGTAAGGAGCTTAAAGTGCTCCATAATGCCAAGAATCCAGACGAAGGCTTTGCCTCACCCAGTGTAGAGCTTGGTACGATTAAGGCTGCCGACGACCAAACGGATCTGCACTACCGCCTCATCAAGCCCTACAACTTCGACTCGAAGAAGAAATACCCAGCTATAATATACGTATATAATGGCCCTCATGCTCAGCTCGTGCAGAACCGTCATCGTGCTGCTGCACGTGGTTGGGAACTGAATATGGCCAATTTGGGTTATATTATTTTCACGGTAGACGGTCGTGGATCGGCCTACCGAGGTTCTGCTTTCGAGCAGGTAATTCATCGCCAGTTGGGCAAGAACGAGATGGCCGACCAGATGCGAGGCGTAGACTTCCTAAAATCTCATTCGTGGGTAGATGCTAGCCGTATCGGTGTGTATGGCTGGAGCTACGGCGGATTTATGACCACTAATCTGATGATTACTTACCCAGAGGCCTTCAAGGTCGGGGTAGCGGGTGGACCCGTTATTGATTGGTCTCGCTACGAGATCATGTATGGTGAGCGGTATATGGATACTCCAGAGGAGAACCCCGAGGGTTATGCCGCAGCCAACCTCGCTCAGCGTGCAGGAAACCTCAGGGGGCGTCTGATGCTCATTCATGGTACGGTAGATCCTGTCGTGATCTGGCAGCATAGTCTGCTTTTCGTGGAGGCTGCCGTCAAGGCTGGTGTGCATCCCGATTATATGGTCTACCCTGAACATGAGCACAATGTAATCGGACCAGACCGTGTACATCTAAATCAAATTATTACTAGATATTTCCAAGATCATTTATGAATATTCTCCTTTTAGGATCGGGTGGCCGAGAGCATGCCTTGGCGTGGCGCATTGCGCAGAGTGCGCAGTGCGGTCAATTGTTTATTGCTCCGGGTAACCCGGGCATGACTGAGTTGGGTACTTGCCTCCCAGAAATCAAGGTCAATGATTTTGCAGCCATTGAGGCTTTGGTGCGCCGAGAGCAAATTGAGCTACTTGTTGTAGGCCCCGAGGATCCGCTGGTTAATGGGATTGTAGATCACTTTAGGGCTATTGGGGATTTCAAGGAGCTGCCCATCGTCGGACCCGATGCATCGGGTGCTCGCCTAGAGGGTAGCAAAGACTTTAGTAAAGCCTTTATGCAGCGCCACAATATCCCTACGGCCGCGTATAGGAGCTTCCGCGTGGGGCAGACGGACGAAGCAATAGCTTTTCTGCACACCTTGCGAGCACCCTATGTGCTCAAGGCTGACGGACTCGCTGCTGGTAAGGGTGTAATCATCGCCGAAACACTCGCCGAGGCAGAGAGTGAGCTTAGGGAAATGCTGGCTGGTCGCTTTGGTGCCGCTAGTGCTTGTGTCGTAATCGAGGAGTTTCTCTCTGGTATCGAGTGCTCTGTCTTCGTCACTTCCGACGGCAAGGACTATCGTATCCTCCCCGTAGCCAAGGACTATAAGCGCATTGGCGAGGGAGATACAGGCCTCAATACGGGGGGCATGGGCTCGGTCTCTCCAGTAGTATTTGCCGATGACACCTTTATGGCGAAGGTAGAGGAGCGTGTCGTGAGCCGTACGCTTGCCGGTCTTAGAGCCGAAGGTATTGACTATCGTGGCTTTATCTTCGTTGGTCTGATGAATGTCGCTGGAGAACCATACGTAATCGAATACAACTGTCGCATGGGCGACCCCGAAACCGAGAGTGTAATGCTGCGTTTGTCGGGTGATTTCGTGGAGCTATTGATGCGTATGGCTACGGCCTCGCTAGGAGATTATCAGATCCAGATAGACCCTAGGGTCGCAACAACTGTGGTTCTTGTTTCTCGTGGTTATCCCGGATCTTATGAGAAGGGATTTGAGATAACTTTGCCTGAGCTCAGTAACGAGTGTCTGATCTTTCATGCAGGCACTGTTATCACTGCCGAGGGCAAGCTAGTTACTAATGGTGGTAGAGTACTCACGGCTAGCTGCTATGGCGATAACATTGAGCAGGCTCTAGAGCGTTGCTACGCTTTGGCCGATGAGATTAGCTTTGAGGGCAAGACGCTTCGTAGAGATATAGGAGCCGATTTGCTCGAGCTTATGTAATAATCCAATCAAATATATTAGATATTGAAACGAATTTCTGCATGGTTGCTCGCTAAACTTGGGTGGAAGACTCTGCCTTTGCCAGCTGAGCGACCAGAGAGTAGCATCATTTGCGTTGCTCCTCATACGAGTAATATTGACTTTTTTCTAGGTAAACTCTACTATTGGTCTGTGGGTAGTCGATCTGGTTTTCTGATGAAAAAGGATTGGTTCTTTTTCCCTTTTGGCTCAATTCTACGTGCTATGGGTGGTGTGCCAGTCGATCGCTCTCGCAAAGAGGATACGGTAGGTAAACTAGCAGATTACCTACGTCAGCAGAGAGATCTGCATATTGCTATTACTCCGGAGGGGACACGTAAACTTAGAGAGAAGTGGTATAGTGGATTCTATCACATAGCAGTTGCCGCTGGTGTACCCATTGAGCTGGCAGTGATTGACTATAAGCGCAGAGCCCTCGGTATCTTCGAGGTTTTTCATCCTACGGGAGATTCGGAAGCAGATATCGCTTACATCAGAAGCCGCTACTTGAGAGAGCAGGCCAAGTATCCCGATCAATTCTATGAATTCAAAGCCTAATTTGCGTCTAGCCCTTGTCCAATGTGAGATTGAGAGTAATGACGTTGAGAAAAATCTAACTTTTGTTAGTAACACCGTATCCGCTAATGCTTCATTGGCGGATATGGTTATTTTCCCAGAAACTATTACAACCGGTTTCTCTCCCGACGCCTCGCAGTATGCAGACGAATGGGAGCATGGACGTGTTTATCAGACACTCCGACAGTTGGCGCAAGAGCATCAGACTGCTATCTGTGCAAGCTATCTGGTTGGTGACGGAAATTTGAGAGTCAATCGATTCGTGTTATTCGACGAATCTGGTTCGGTGCAGTGGCAAGATAAAAGACATTTGTTTTCTTTCGGAGGCGAGCCCGATATGGTGTCTGCTACAGAGGAGCGTCGCATCTTGACCTACAGAGGTTGGCGTATCTTACCTATCATTTGCTACGACTTGCGCTTCCCCGTTTGGTGTCGCAACGTACAGAATGAATACGATGTGCTCATTTGTCTAGCCAATTGGCCTAAGCCCCGCCGAGAAGTATGGTCTACACTACTTAGGGCAAGAGCCATGGAGAATTTAGCTTATAGCATTGGCGTCAATCGGGTAGGTGTCGATACTTCGGGCTTAGTTTATACTGGTGACTCCGCTCTATTCGATTCGCGAGGCCGTTTAGTGGCAACTTGTTCAGATGGAGCGAGTGAAGTAGCTCTAGTGGAGTTGGAGTATGCACCCCTGCTGGATCTACGGCAGAAGTTCCCCGTATGGCAAGATGCCGATGCCTTTACATTACATATCCAATGAACAAGAATAGTCAACAAACGGGACTTATAGTCCTCTCGGGTGGCATGGATAGTGTCACCCTACTTTACGATTATAAAGATCGAATAGCCCTTGGGCTTTCGTTCGACTATGGCTCTAAGCACAATGCACGAGAGCTCCCCTATGCTCGCTGGCACTGTGAGCATCTGGCTATCCCACATATCACGATACCGCTTAGTTTCATGGGAGAACACTTTCGCAGCTCTCTACTCAAGTCTGGGGGCGACATTCCCAAGGGAAGCTACGACGCAAAGAATATCCAGAGTACCGTCGTTCCTTTTCGCAACGGGATTATGCTCTCCATTGCAGCTGGTCTTGCCGAGAGCCACGGACTTAGTGAGATTTATATTGCCAATCATTTCGGCGACCATGCGCTTTATCCCGATTGCACTTCTAGCTTTATCCGTCCGATGATCGAGGCTATTGGTGCTGGAACGACCAATCGAGTTAGGCTGATGGCTCCATATACTGATATAACCAAGGCTGATATAGCAACCATTGGACGACGCTTGGCGATTGACTACAGCCAGACGTGGAGCTGCTACGAGGGCGGTGAGGTACACTGTGGCGTGTGCTCGACTTGCCTCGAGCGCAGAGAGGCGATGAAGCGGGCTGGCATAGATGACCCTACGAGCTACCAAGTAACCAACACAATATAAGATGTGGAGTGTCTAGGCTCGGCTATAGAGCAAAGACCCTATCAGGCACATAAGCAGAATATAGATTAAGAAGTAGATGTCCTACCAAACTCATACATTGCCCTCGGGCTTACGTATCATTCATAAACATATAGATACTCCTGTCGCATATCTCGGGTTTGGGATAGGCGTGGGGACACGCAACGAGTCGCATCTGGAGTATGGCATTGCGCACTTTATGGAGCACATGCTCTTTAAGGGGACACCTCGGCGAAGCTCTATGGAGATCATCGAGCTGATTGAGGGCGTTGGAGGAGAGCTAAATGCCTACACGAGCAAGGAAGAAACGATGCTCTATGCTGTTTTTCCTGATCAATACGTTGAGCGTGCGCTAGAGTTACTTTGCGATATTGTGCAGAATAGTCATTTCCCAGAGGACGAACTGCGAAAAGAACAGACTGTTGTGCTCGATGAAATTTCTTCATATGAGGATAGTCCCAGTGATCTCATCTTCGACGAGTTTGAGAATATGCTCTTCCGTGGTCATTCCCTAGGACACAATATTCTAGGCACAGATAAGTCTGTTTCTCGATTTAGTTCTGCTCGCCTCAAGCGTTTCTTCTCTCGATACTATCAGCCTAGTAACATGATCTTGTTTAGCCAAGGTGCTATCGACTTTGGCCTCTTAATCAGTCTGACCTCAGAGTATCTAGGCGAGCCTAGTGAGAAGGAGCTCTCATTTGCTAAACCTGAGTGCGCAGCCATATTCTCTCCTAACTCTGTCCGCCGTCTTCTGCGTCGTAGGGATACGCACCAGAGGCATGTCCTCATAGGTGGGTATGCCTATCCCAGACATGACAGTCGCCGTCTAGCCGTCAGTGTATTAGTTAATCTTCTAGGGGGGCCAAGCCTCAATTCTCGTCTCAACTTGGCCTTGCGTGAACGTACGGGATTTGTCTACCATGTTGAGTGTAGCTATACGGCCTACGCCGATACGGGAATGATTAGTATCTACTTTGGGTGTGCTCCTAGCAATATGGAGCAAGCCATCCGCCTTGTAGAGGAAGAACTAAAACGTCTGGTTGAGGCACCCCTAACGGAAGAAGAGCTAGAGGCTACTAAACGTCAGCTCAAGGGCCAGCTGATGGTGTCGCACGATAATAGGGAAACGACCTTCATGTCTATGGGTAAGAACTATTTGCATCATGGACGAGTAGATGATTTGCCCGATCTTGTTCGGCGCATTGATGCCGTTTCGGCTGCCCAACTTCACGAAGTGGCTCAAGACTTGCTGGAGCCAAATAAGTTACATCACCTCATCTATACCTAAAAACACAAGTCCCATACACTATGTCTACCTGCTCTAAGGATAGAAGTCGATACATCATACGTGTTTCTCTGCTTGGAACTATATGCAATGCCTTACTAGCACTTGCTAAGATCTGGGCAGGGATTTATGGCCATAGTACAGCTTTGATGGCTGATGCTGTCAATTCTCTCTCAGATTTTATTACGGATATTATCTTACTTGTGTTCGTCAAGATCTCAGGGAAGCCGCAGGACCATGATCACCGCTACGGGCATGGTAAGTACGAAACATTGGCTACTGTGATTGTGGCGATCATGATGATTATAGCAGGCTCTCTGCTTCTATTTGATAGCCTAAAGACCTTGTGGGGACTCTATCAAGGAGATGTTAGCCTAGATCCTCCCTCTTATTGGTCCCTTGTTGTAGCAGTTGGTTCGCTCATTACCAAAGATTTACTCTGTCGCTATACCATTACCCAAGCTAAGACCCTAGGTAGCTCGGTTCTGCATGCCAAGGCACTTGATCATCGAGCTGATACCTATATGCTTATTGGTGTAGCACTAGGGATTTTATGTGCTTTAATCTTTGGAGCAGGGTGGGAGATTCTGGACCCTATTGCGGCAGGTATTGTTAGCTTCTTTATCATGCGCATGGGGATTATGCTCATACTTCCTGCTTTCAACGAACTGATGGAGATCAGCCTCCCAATCAACATCATCAACGAGATTGAGGATCTTATCTTCGTCATTCCTCAGATTAGAGGTATTCGCAATCTTCACACCCGCAGTATTGGTCATCGGTATGCTATAGAGTTGGACATTCTGCTTGATGGAGAGATGAGTGTTGCCCAAGCGCACGACATTACAGATCAGGTAGAGGCAACCCTGCGCAATCGCTATGGCTCGGCAACGCACGTTATTGTACACGTTGAGCCGTTTAGGCGTAGGATTCATTAGATTATTCAACTATTGTTTTGTACAGAGATGAAAACTTGGATCGAATTGGACGCAATGAAGTTCTATGCCCACCATGGGGTTTTTGAGCAAGAGCGACAAGTGGGCAATCACTTTGTGGTTTCGCTTAGAGTATGTGTGGATATTGCTCGTAGCCTGCAGACTGATCAACTAGGCGATACGATTAGCTATGCCGATCTATATACACTTGTTGAGGAGGAGATGCGTCAGCCCTCTCAACTTCTAGAGCATGTCGCAGGGCGTATACAGCATCGCCTTTTCGCTTATTCTGAGCTAATCCAAAGCATCTACCTTAGGGTAACAAAGCTCAATCCTCCTTTTTCGGGCGATGTTCATTCTGCCAGTATCGTCTTGGAGCTAGACCGTAATGAAGGTTTTTAGGGACTGATTGGAGAGGATAATCAATTAGTTAATAGGGGGGCTGTGTCAAAATTCATTTTTGACGCGCCCCCTTTTAAAGTATTTTTAGAATGCGCAAAATGCAAGGTACTAAGACTAAGGCAGACGCCGAAGTCCGTGCGGATCAAAGGGAGCATACTAAAGTAATGTGGTCGAAGCCTAAGTCTCAAGCAACACCGTAGTTTGTGCATTATGACATACCGCCCCTTTAGTAGAGAAAGACTAGGCAGGAGTTCAAGCTATGAAAAGCCACCTTTACGGCGTTTATAATTAGCAATGTCTTTCATCTTTCTTGAGTAAAAATCTGCCATATGTCATGGAGAAGCATTTCTTCCCATCGACCTTTGGGGGATTGTAGGACTGATTTGAGGAAATTAGTCCTAATCTTTTGAGAAATCAGTCCTACAATTTGCAAAAATTTTCCCATCAATCTGGAGAGATCGCGCTTCTCTGAGTTAGACTTTAGGCTCTATAAACTGATTTCCTTGTGAGCTGTAGCACATAGACTCACATTAAGACCATATCTTACCCAGGTCCTTTAGGGTATGATAATAGACTGCCTGTATACTGGATACTATACCTGTTCTTTTCATATTCCACAGCCTGCTACATACACTCCTAGAGATGCGATTTTCTTTGGATAACGTGCGATCCAGATGAAAGAACTAATTTTGTGCAAGAATCTTATTAGCTAAGTCTAATTGTACATGAGTGATTTTAAGAGTATGATAACAAGTACAGAATCTAAGTCTGAGGCTCAAAAAGCTCAAGCAGAAGCAACCCAAAGATTGTATTTTATTCATTTTGATCTTGCTGGTTTCTCCTATTATGATGGGGCGTTAGTATTTGATCAACTACATATAGGGAGCCAACTACATCTACAGTATGAACGTGATAATCCTCATGATGAGCATGCTGTAGCGGTCTACTTTGATAGCATAAATTCGGAGTGCAGGACGAAGCTCGGCTATGTCCCTAGCCAACACAATAAGACAATCGCCAAACTATGCCAGATGGGGTATGCTGATATTTTCGATGTAAGGGTTGTGCGTGTGAATGCAGGTGCACATCCAGAGCATCAGATTAGTGTTACCGTGCATTTACTCCCAAGGTAATACACGTCTGGAACCTCCTAATTGTAAGGTTGAGTGATATGTGTTTTTAGCTATAAGCTAGATGATGGCCTGCTGCTAACGCACATCTTGGCTCGACCGAAGCGGCAAAAGAGGCATTTGCGCCTCTGGCAATACATCTTGTATAGCTCTAGTAGAGCTTGACTCTCTGAGGCATTATTGGCTGTTAGTCCTGCACGAGCAAACAGCCTGATAGGTCGATTGTCTTCTGCTACTAGTGACTTCAGTAGTTGGCTCGCTCGCTCTCGAAGCTCTGGACGACTGTCTAGCATTGCCACTAGGTATTGATAAGGTACGACGACATTGACTCCAAGCATTCTTACGGAAGCCTTTGATAACCCACCTATCCTTGACCATGAAGCGAGCGATGCCCGATAGTGGTGTCTGAGTTCTATGCCGAAGAGCCTCTCTAGAGCTCTCTCCGAGTCTACCTCTAGACATAAGTCCGATAGGAAGTCGTGTTGATGTATGATGTTGGCAATCTGTATGAGTCGTCTAGTAGGGAAACTTGCCGGACGGGTACGTGTTAGCCGAAAGGTACTGCTGGGCAGAGGCTGAGCAAGTTGGTATTTGTGTGCGAGGAATTGATGTTCTTTGCGTAGAGTTTCGATGTAGTCATCTTCGGGGGGTTGTTTTAGTAGGCCTGCCTGTCCTAGTAGTAAGGCCTCTAGTTGGAGTAGATGATCTCGATGTTTTAGTAAGTAGCGTAATGGTAAATTTCGGGCAAGTCGCTCCATAGCATCATTGTTTAGCCCAAAGCCAAAGTATCTCATCAAGAGCATATACAGAGCTTCCAATCTATCCGACTGATGCTGCTCCAAGCACTTCTGTAGTTCCTCTAGGCGTCTCTCTAGTCGCTGTCGTAGTAGCTCCTCGTACCAGTCATGCTTCTCAATCTTGGTCAGCATATCGGTTAGAGGTGCGCAGGGTAATTCTTGGCTGTGGTGTACTAGATAGAGTGCTCTCTGCTCTAGCTCTTCGGGATAGACTATTCGGCAGCTAGGGATCAGCCTTCCTCGAATGTCGTATGTTGGTGCTCCTTGCTCTACAACTATGTGTAGAATTACCGACTGATAGAGAGGATTGTGTTGGTGCTTATGTCTATACCACTCTTGGGAAGATTGATGTATCTCTATGTCTCCACACCAGAGCATATTATCGATGCGTATTTTGGCATTTAGAAAGTCCGGCCCAGCATCAGTATTGTATAGACCGGGGTCAATGACCTCCAGCCTACTCCAAGTGTCGTGAGGGGTAGGGGATAGGGTTGTGTATAGACGTTGCTGCCAAATTAAATGCAGTAAGGCTTCCATGAAGTGTGGTTGAGGCTGTGTGTTTTGACCTTAATGAGATTGATGTGCTAGCCCAAATAGCACAAGGGGGATCGCATTAAAGTGTGTATTCGTTGTGGTTCCTATTTAGGGAGTGTCAGAATGCATAAAGAGCAAGTTGCCAAGACCCAGCCTGACTATACGGTGCTAGAGATATAACCTTAGAGCACTCTGTATGGGCTAGCGGTCATAAGTGCTACTATTCTTTGTGCATTCTGACACAATCGCTTGGGCAAGTAGGGCCCCTAGTCGTACTTCTTGTTGTATGTATTAGAGGCGTTACCCATAAATTCTTTGATGCGCTGCTCTTGATCTTTTTTGCATATCAGAAGAACCTTGTTGGAATGCGCAATGATGCAGTCGTCTATACCCTGAACGACAACCAAAGAGTCTGGGTCCTCCATTGACACAATGTTGCCATGTGCCTCGTAGAAAGCCGAATTGGCATGTAGGGTAACATTGCGCTGTTCGTCCTTGTCTTTGAGCTCATAGAGAGAGCCCCAAGTGCCGAGATCAGCCCACCCGAAATCTACGGGTAGAACCGTTACGTTGTCCGCCTTCTCCATAACTCCGAAGTCAATAGATATGCTCTGGCTGCGAGGAAATGCCTCTTTGATGAAGTCGTGTTCCCCTTCGGTGGCATACAGACCTGCTCCTTCGTCCAGCAGAGAGCACAGCTCGGGTAGATGCTGGCGTAAGGCAGAGGTAATGGTCTGTATGTTCCAGATGAACATGCCACTATTCCACAGAAACTCCCCACTGTCTAGGAAAATTTGTGCCATCTCTAGATTAGGCTTTTCAGTGAAAGTCTTTACGTTATGGAACGCCTCGTTGTCTGCTTTCTGTTTACCCATCTGAATGTATCCGTAGCCCGTTTCTGGTCGCGAGGGGCGTACCCCAAGGGTTACGAGCTCAGAGTGACGCTCTACGTAGCTTAGGGCACTCTGAACATCTTTACTGAATTCCATTTCGTTCAGAATTAGATGATCAGAGGGGCTAACAACGATGTTGGCCTGTGGGTTAAGTGCCTGTATGTGGTAGCAGGCATAGGCAATACATGGAGCTGTATTGCGCCTTAGGGGTTCTAGTAGGATTTGGTTAGGGCTTAGACTTGGAAGTTGCTCTAGTACTTGGTCCCGATAGATCTCGTTGGTAACCACTAGAATGTTTTTCGTAGGGATAAAGGTGGCAAATCGGTCGAAGGTCATCTGTAGAAGAGAGCGACCAGTGCCGAATATATCTAGAAACTGTTTGGGTTTATTCTCTCTGCTAGATGGCCAGAATCGGCTTCCGATCCCCCCTCCCATGATGATGCAGTAGCTATTCTCAAACATGGCTATATATTATTTATAAATTAAAATATGCTCAATGCTCTCAGGCTATGTCCAATCTATAATCTAGGCTGCGAGAGGTGCGTAGATTCGAAAACCTAAGCCTTAGCCCTAGCTCAGACAAGCCAGACAAAAGTAATCAAAAAAAGACTAAAAAGACTACTTTCTATTTGGAATTGAGCAATGGTTTTGGGGGATAAACAGCTAGAGACTTGATTATCCAAACTTCAGGTCGAGGTCGGACTCAGAGAGTGTGACGATAATTCGGTCGCCTAGGGGAGTTAGGTTGGGATCCGTTGTGGCAAAAAGCTTCGCCAATAAGTCGTCTACTTCCTTGCGATCTTGAGGGATTGTACTCTGGTGAGCATTCACTTGAGCCATCAAGATAGCTAAGTGTTCGGTTAGATATTCACTTCCTGCTTGTCCAGTTTCAAGGCAGTCCGAGAGCATCAGCCTTAGTATTTCTGTTGCTTCATTGACAATACAGCTTGGTGCGGCTGTGATGGTGTATTCGCCTGCCTCAGTTTCTTCGAGGGCAAACCCTAGGGTAGCTAGATCGTCTATAATCTCTTGTGCCAATGTATATTCCTGCTGAGTTAGAGTGAGAGCCTCTGGGAACATAACTTGCTGAACTTCTAGACTCGAGCAGGTGAGATCTTGTGTATACCTCTCGTACAGCACCCGCACTTGTGCTCTGCGGTAGTCTATTAGAGCAAGATTTCGTCTTAGGGAGGTAACGATGTAGCGACCTTTGTAGATGAAGTAGCCTGAGGGGGTAGTCTCTTGGGTTGTACTCATCTCTTTGTGTGTGAATAGTTCCTGTGTGTGGTCACCTTGCGATGTATGTCCTTGGAGTGGAGCTGTAGTACTGGCTTCGAAGCTAGCACTTAGGTCAGCCCAATCAATGTCGTAGGAGTTGGGCTGTGGATTCGGATTGGGAGAAGGTATTGGAGGAACGGAGTTGTTGGGGCCGATGAAAACACGTCGCCCGTAGCTGGTCGCAGTATTAGAGGTATAGTTAGAGCCTGAAGATGTTGGTGGTACTTGATCTTTGCGACCTGTGTAAGTTGGGATCTCAACAATAGACGGATTGTCGAAGTCGATGATGGGGACTGCAGCATGAGCACTGAGAGCCTCACGGACTAAGCTCTTGATCATTTGCCAGATGAACTGCTCATCAACGAAGCGTATCTCTGTTTTAGTCGGATTGATATTGACGTCGATATTCTCCGGTGGGAGCGTGAAGTAGATGAAGTAATTGGGCTGATGACCTACGGGTACGAGATTTTCGTAGGCAAGACTTATAGCCTTGTGGAAGTAGGGGTGCTTCATAAAGCGATTGTTCACGAAGAAGAATTGCTGTGCTCCAGACTTCCTTGCTCCAGCTGGCTTGCCTACATAGCCTTGTATCGTGAGAGTCCTACTCTCATAGTTGATTGGGAGCAGATCTTTCTCTAGTCGTTTGCCCCCGAGCCTAAGGATGCGATCCTTTAGCCCAGAAGCGGGAAGGTCGATACTTAGGTTGCCGTCTTTGTATAGCGACATGGCTACTTGCGGATTGACCAAAGCCACGCGCTCAAACTCCGTAATGATTGCCTTGTGCTCTCTGTCGCTAGACTTGAGGAAGCGTCTGCGAGCGGGCGTGTTGAAGAAAATATCTTTGACCCTAATAGAAGTGCCAGAGGGTGTGACGCAGGGCTGTACGGACTGCACTTGAGAGCCAGAGATAAAGAGCTCTGTCCCTAGGTCGCTATCGGCCGTACGGGTCCGGAGCTCCACTTGGGCGATTGCTGCGATTGCCGCGAGGGCTTCTCCACGGAAGCCCATGGTTATGAGCCGACCGAGGTCGTCGGCGGTACTAATCTTAGAGGTCGCATGCTTCTCAAAAGCCATACGAGCATCAGTAGGGCTCATGCCTCGCCCATTGTCTATCACGTGAATGTAGGCCTTGCCTCCGTCGGCTACTTCTAGTTGTATAGAAGTGGAGCCAGCATCAATAGAGTTCTCTAGCAACTCTTTGACAACATAGGAAGGAGCCGGAGCCACCTCGCCAGCCGCTATTTGGTTGGCAATTGTTTCGGGAAGTAGTCTTATGATGTCACTCATCGCAGGAAGTACCAGAGAACAAAACCTAAACCGAGGAGTACAAGCATGAGCTTAATCATACGCCTAGCACGTTCCTCGGAGTCTATTCCTCTCTGATGTTGGCGCATCAGATGCTCTGTGCCGTGGTGGAAAGCTCCACGTATTCGCTCCTCTCTAGCCTCGCTATGTGTGGCCAGAGGGAGCTCGTCTTGAGTTTCCGTTGTGGCTTCCTCTAGTTCTCCTTCAATTTCTCCGTTGGCAACGAGCTCACGTTTGATGCGCTCGACTCGTTTGTTGAGCTCCTCCTTACGAGGATCCCAGTAGATGGGCTTATGCTCAAATCCTCGGGGGCGTCTTTGCTTGTAAAAGGATTGTATAGCCATGATAGATTCGTCCAGTTTTGAGATTTATCTGTTTGAGCTATGCCCTCATCTTCTTCCTTGGGGCGTAGGACATATTCGTAGGTGGGAGGAGTACCCTGATTGGATTCTTTTTGTTTGGTACGAGCCTCCTCTTGTTGCTTTAGTCGGTCAGCTTCTTTTTGTTCATATTCTTCGTAGGCTCTCAGTGCAGCCTTGGCTCCGCTGAAGCGTTTAAGACTAGCTAGTGTATAGCCTCTACTAGTATCTATAGAAGTCGTGTCCTTGGGTTGAGTGATCACATTTAGTGGCGATTTTGGGCGTCGTTCATCTGCCCAGTCGAATCCTTCAAGGCGATTGACCTCTGCCCCTTGAGCCATAGACATTGGGTAGAGTTTGCCGTGTGCCTCTCCTTGCCAATGTACCTTTTGGAGTACGCCAGAGTTAAGAAATACTTGCATTTGCTTACTTGTCATTCGATTGAGACCGTTGTACTGGTTGGTCTTATCGTCTTTCATGTAGAAAATCGACTCAACATCACCCGTAACATTAATTTGCTTGAGTGTAGAGTCTACAATGTAGGCCTTGAGGTTGGATCCTCGTAGCTGGTTGTAGTACTCAGGTGCATCGGGCATCTGCTCTATCGAGAATGTGTTACCGATCACATCAACGTAATCAAGCTGTTGGTTTGATAGATGGAATAGGATTGTGTCGCCCGAGAGCTGGCGTGACTCGCTCCACATGATAGGCTTTCGGTAGAACGCTAGTATTGAGTCTATCGATACATAGGTCATAGAGTCAGCCAGAGCTTGCACGTCGGTTTTGTAGACGCGTACATTGTGATAGGCTCTGATAAGTCTGGTCAGAGAGTCTGGTTGCTGATCTATCTCTTCGCTTTTGCGTTGCAGTTGCTCGGCTCTGATACTATCTGGTAGAGGAGTGCTTATAAGCTCTAGGGTATCTGCGCCGATATAGAGGCTATCTTTTTGGGAATAATCCAAAATATAGGATCGAGATGTGGCGAAAGCATAGTTGCGCTTATTCTCAAAGTATCCGTAGTCCCCGTATAGGTTTGCCTTTTGTAGAGTGTCCATAAGTTCCATTTTGCCAAAGGCCTCGCCATACTGGGTGGTGCTGTCGTAGTAGATAGAGTCCCCTGTCATGCTGCGACTCCCCGAGCGTACCATTGACCTATCTAGTAGTATGCCTACATCTTCGTTGAGATCATAGACCCCACGCTGCGAAACAATGGTTCCAGAATCTGCTTTGATGAGGGTTTCGCCATCGAAGCGAGCGATGCGAGAGTGCGTATTATAGTAGAGAGTCTGAGTAGTCATTTCTGTACTATCATTGTACAGCCTGACGTCGTTTCTAAACTCAGCATCGTTCGTCGTGGGGTTAAATTGACCGTAAACTGAAGTAAGGGTATTCTGTTGGTCCACTACACTGCCCCCTTCATAGTAGTAAGCCATATTGGCAACTCGGTCGTAGTCTAGCACGTCTGTATAGACAGTCGTATTTGGTTTGTCTAGCTTAACGTTTTCTCTGAGCTGGGCTAGCTTCGTCCGCCCATCGTAGTAGAGGTACTTGGCGTATATGTTGATCGTATCGGCCTGTACCATATGGACATTACCGAATGCTTCGAAAGTTTGGTCTGTGTCATTGAGATAGGCGCTATCGCAAGTCATTATTGCATTGCCGTGGCGGAATGACACATCTCCGATGAGCCTTTGTACTCCGGGGCGATACTGAGCGTCGTAAGTCAATAGGTTCGCATGCTCGAGAATGATCTTGGAGGACTGGCCTTTGTTTTTATTGTCGTTGGGTAGCTGATCCCAAGGCAACATAGCATAAGGTTTACTAACCATAGCACTCAAACCAAGATAACCACTGCCGAGAGATAGTACGGCAGTGGCTAGTGCTAGATATTTGGTTTTAGAGCTTGCTTTCATTTATTCCTTTTCGCGTACCCATCCCGGATACCGGAAGGTACAGTCTGCATAGTGGGAGTGGATGACGATTGGGGTTTCTTGCTGCTTGCGTCTAATCCACTCGTCAATGACACGCTCACGCTTCTGAGCCAGAGCCATCGCTTTAATGGTTCGGAAGTCCGTATTCATATTGGCCAGATGCTCTTCGTGTACCGCTTTTAGGCGGATCACTACGACCTCCTGCTGGCCATTGGGAAGCCTTTGGACGAATGGCTTGGAGATCTCTCCTTGCTTTAGTTCGTATGCTACCTTGGCGATGTCCTGTGGCAGGTCTTCGTAGCGGAAACTAGCAGATCCTTCAAACTCGCTTTCCTGATTTCTATTAGTCATCAGTCCACCATTGTTGTGAGTGTCTTTGTCGTCCGAATAGGCTTCTGCGGCTTGTGCAAAGGTAAGCTTGCCTTCGTTGATGTAGTTGCAGATTGAGTCTAGCCGTAGTGTGGCCTCGGTAAGTGCATAGCTATTGGGGATAGGACGCATCAAGATATGTCGGAAGTTTACCATATCTCCGCGCTTCTCTACCAGCTGTACGATATGATAGCCTTCTTCTGTCTTGATAATTTGGGAGGCACGCTTGGGGTCGCTTAGGTTGAAGACAACATTTGCAAACTCTGGCTCAAGCGAGGCCTTGCCTACGAAGCCATATTCCCCGCCTTGAATGGCAGTGCGGTTATCCTCTGAGTACAGACGCGCTAGCGTAGTGAACTCTTGAGTGCCGTTGTTTATTTGCTCTGCATACTCTCTAAGACGAGCCTTGATGCGGTCTATCTCTGCTAGGTTAATCTTGGGTTTGATGCTGATCTTTTCTACCTCTACCATTTTGGGAATGAAGGGGAGGCTGTCTGCAGGGATAATAGAGAAAAACTGCCTAATCTCGGATGGGGACACTTGTACGTTGCGAGTGATATTCTGTTGCATTGCACGTACAATCTCATTATTCCTAATCTGAATACGCTCATCCTCCTTGATTTGGCTGAGCTTCTTGTTGAAGTATTCTTCTAGCTTCTCCTTGGATCCTACCTGAGCGATTGCATTCTCCACCCACATATCTACATAGCGGTTTACTTGTTGCTCGCCTACCTCAATGCTGTCAATCTTAGCTTGATTGAGGAAGAGCTTCTGTACGGCGATTTGCTCAGGTATGAAGCAGTCGGGGTTACCATCGAAACGAACACCTTCACCCCTAAGACGTAGCTTCTGGAACTCGATGTCTGATAGCAGAATGGGTTCTCCACCAACCATCCAAACGACCTCGTCGGCCACATTTTTCTGCGCCTTTAGTTCAGAGGTAGGCCACAGCGAGCCTGTAAATATGGTCAGCGTTAGCGCTACTATCTTTTTATTCATTATGTACTATGTCCTAAGAGTTGTTGTTCAATCACTATATCAACGGATAAATCCCTTGCCTTGGTATGTGCGGCTAGTTGGCCATCTCGGAGAGGAACTTGATGCGCACGAGGCGAACTTCCTCCTCTGTGTAGTCATCTCCTAGCTCTGCGAGGGCCTCCTCGAGTGAGTCGGTTGTAGACTCCTTGAAGTATTCATAGATATCCTCCATGTGTTCCTCGTCCATCACATCAAGAATGAAGTAGGTGATGTTGATGCGTGTACCAGAGTAAACGATAGCTTCAATCTCCGATAGTAGCACATCAAAATCTAAACCGTGGCTGATGGCAATATCATCTAGGGCGACTTTGCGGTCGATCTGCTGGATGATGGTCACCTTCATCTTGCTCTTGTTGGGGAGGGTGCGCACTCGGAGGTCTTCTGGGCGCTCGATGTCGTTGTCCTCTACGTGGCGTTTGATGACGTCGAGGAATTGCTGTCCGTAGCGAGCAGCCTTACCTGCCCCAACGCCTGGTATGTTTTGCAACTCGTCCATCGTGATCGGATAGAATGTCGCCATCGCCTCGAGGGAGATGTCTTGAAAGATCACGTAGGGTGGCACCTGATTTTGCTGTCCCATCTTCTTGCGCAAATCTTTCATGATTGCGAATAGTACTGGGTCTGCTGCACCTCCAGATTCGCCAGCTTGGCCACGTGGCTCGTCGCTCTCGTCTATCTCTTCCGACTCGTCTACGATCACGAAGCTTGTGGGCTTTTTGAGGAACTTCTTGCCCGCAACCGTGATCTTGAGTAGTCCGTAGGTCTCCACGTCCTTCTCGATGTAGCCCGATACAAGGGCTTGGCGAATTACATTGTTCCATACGGTAGCATCATGTTCCTGACCGATACCAAAGCAGTCGAGGTCCTCATGCTTGAAGGACTCAATGTCCGAGTTGGTTTCTCCTCGCAGGATTTTGATGACGTAGTCTGTGTTGAACTTTTCTTTGAGTGTACCTATGACTTCTAATAGGCTTAATAGCAATTCTCTAGCTTCCACTTTGTTTTTAGGTGCCAAACAATTATCACAACATTCGCAATTTTCGTGTGGATATTTCTCCCCGAAGTAATTGAGTAGTAGTACTCGCCTACAGATACTGGACATGGCATAGTCCGCCGTTTCGCTCAGAAGCTGGCGAGCTATCTCTTGATCTGCCACGGGTTTGCCACGCATCAGCTTGTCCATCTTATCTAGGTCTTCTTGGCAGAAGTAGGCAATGCAATGCCCCTCTCCACCATCTCTGCCGGCACGACCAGTCTCCTGATAGTACCCCTCTAGACTCTTGGGCATATCGTAATGGATAACGTAGCGCACATCTGGCTTGTCGATTCCCATTCCGAAGGCAATAGTCGCTACAATGACATCAATCTCTTCGCTTAGAAAAGCATCCTGATTCTCAGAGCGCTCTTTGGCGTCTAGCCCCGCATGATAGGGGCGTGCCTTAATACCATTGGCTTGGAGAACCTGTGCAAATGTAGTAACCTTATTTCGACTCATACAATAGACAATACCACTTTTTTTAGGGTGGGCAAGAATGAACTTGACGATATCTTTGTCTATATCTGCTTGTTTAGGTTTGATCTGGTAAAAGAGATTTTCTCGATTGAAAGAACTTTTGAATATTTCAGCTCCTTCAATCCCTAGGTTTTTGAGGATATCGTGCCCAACTTTTGGTGTGGCAGTAGCGGTTAGCGCAATGATTGGCCTGAGGTTGATTTCGGACACAATGCTGCGTATACGGCGATATTCTGGTCGGAAGTCGTGCCCCCATTCCGAGATACAGTGTGCCTCGTCTACGGCATAGAACGATACGGCTACCTCTCGCAAAAACTCCACATTCTCTTCCTTAGTCAGTGACTCTGGGGCTACGTAGAGCAGCTTGGTGTGTCCGTTTCTGACATCTTGCTTTACTTCTTCTAGTCGCCCTTTGGTTAGAGAGGAGTTGATGAAGTGTGCCACACGATCATCTCCGCAGAAGCCTCTCATCGCATCAACTTGGTTTTTCATCAATGCGATTAGTGGTGATATTACCACGGCTGTACCATAAAGGAGCATAGCTGGTAACTGGTAGCACAGGCTCTTCCCTCCTCCTGTAGGCATTAGGACGAATGTGTCCTTGCCTGCCATAATGCTCTCTATGATTGCTTCCTGATTGCCCTTAAATTGGTCGAAACCAAAGTATTTCTTTAGGGCTATTCGCAATTCCTTATTAGCTTCTCCTTCCATTGGGATTCGTCGTTTTGGTAATCAATGACAGAGTCGATCGTACGGATATTTGAGAGATACTCGACCGATCGTTTATAGACTTTGTTCGTATTTCTGCTTGGCATATTCTCGATCTATGACAATGCTTGCTCCTGCCTCGGTTGGCATATCAAACATTGTGTCGATCATAATGGCCTCTACGATTGATCTAAGACCACGAGCTCCTAGCTTTTGTTCCATAGTACGCTCTACGATGTAGTTGAGCGCATCTTCCGAGAAGGAGAGCTTAACGCCGTCCATGTCAAAGATCTTCTGATACTGTTTGATGATCGCATTCTTTGGCTCCGTCAGGATCATGCGTAGCGTTTCGGCTCTCAATGGATGCAGGTAGGTAATAACAGGCAGACGGCCGATAATCTCTGGGATCAAACCAAAGCTCTTGAGGTCACGAGCATCAACGTATTTGAGAAGCTCCTCGGCTTCCTTGTGTGCCATCTTTTGCCCGGGACTATTATAGCCTACCACACGTGTATTGAGTCTCTGTGCTATTTTGCGCTCGATACCATCGAAAGCTCCAGCGCAAATGAAGAGGATCTGGGTTGTATCTACAGGGATCATCTTTTGCTCGGGGTGTTTACGCCCTCCCTGTGGTGGCACATTGACTACCGCTCCCTCTAGAAGCTTGAGCATTCCTTGCTGCACTCCTTCGCCACTCACATCACGTGTGATGGAGGGGTTATCTCCCTTGCGAGCTATTTTGTCAATCTCGTCAATGAATACGATCCCTCGCTGAGCAGCCTCTACATCGTAGTCGGCTGCTTGTAGCAGGCGAGTAAGGATATTCTCAATATCCTCTCCCACATAGCCTGCTTGGGTAAGTGTCGTGGCATCTACGATAGCGAATGGCACGTTGAGTAGTTTGGCGATCGTTTTGGCTAGGAGTGTTTTCCCCGTACCAGTAGGGCCAAGCATCAAGATGTTGCTCTTCTCAATCTCGACGTCGTCTGCCTTGCTAGTAGCCTGCTCAAGGCGCTTGTAGTGGTTGTAGACAGCCACCGAGAGATAGCGCTTAGCTTCGTCTTGCCCCACTACATATTTATCTAGATGATCCTTGATCGCCTTGGGTTTGGGTAAGCTAGAGCGATCAAACTGCTCCGTCTGCTGATACTCTCTGAGTGCCTCCTTGAGTGCGGACGAACAGAGGTCAATGCAGTTGGGGCAGATTGAGGCATTCATTCCTCTGAGTAGAGCACCAGCGGGCTGTGGTTCGCCGCAGAAGTCACAGACGAGATTCTTTTTAGCCATTGCTGCGCACCTCCTTGCTAAGTACTCGGTCGATCATGCCGTACTCCAGAGCCTCTGGTGCTGTCATCCAGTAGTCACGATCACTATCTCTCTCTACATCTTCGAAGGGCTTGCCTGAGTGCTTGGAAATAATCTCGTAGAGCTCTTTTTTGACCTTGAGAATCTCCCTGGCAGCGATCTCGATGTCGCTAGCCTGCCCTTGTATGCCTCCTAGGGGTTGGTGAGTCATGACACGAGAGTGAGGCAAGGCAAAGCGTTTGCCTTTGGTCCCAGCCACGAGGAGTACAGAAGCCATAGAGGCAGCCATACCCGTACAGATAGTGCTCACGTCCGAGCCGATGTACTGCATCGTGTCGTAGATACCGTAGCCTGCATAGACAGAGCCACCGGGTGAGTTGATATAGATGGAGATATCCTTGCCGGGGTCGCTACTATCTAGGAATAGTAGCTGTGCTTGGATCACATTGGCCGTATAGTCATTGATCTGTGTCCCTAGGAAGATGATTCTGTCCATCATCAGACGAGAGAAGACGTCCATTTGGGCTACATTGAGGTGTCGCTCCTCAATGATTGTTGGTGAGATGTAGCTACTTTGTAGATTCATGTAGCTCTCTAGGGCTAGGGTATTTAATCCCAGATGCCCCGTTGCATATTTCTTAAATTCCTTCATACTATATTCTTGATAATAAGCCCTTGTACCCTCTCGGGGGGCAAGGACTCCAAACAAAGATAATAATAATTTGTCTTCATCTGGCAAATCAAAACTTCAGGGCCAGGGCAACCGCATCAAATCTTTAGGAGCTTTTTGAGATAGTCTATATTCAGAGCAGCCTTGAACAACCTCTTCCGTAGGGATAGCCTGTCTTTATACNCAGGGCAACCGCATCAAATCTTTAGGAGCTTTTTGAGATAGTCTATATTCAGAGCAGCCTTGAACAACCTCTTCCGTAGGGATAGCCTGTCTTTATACTGAGAAACAATGGCTAAAGCGAACTTTCTGAGCGTGTTTAGATTCGTGGCAGAGTAGTCCTTGCGGGCTCGGCAAGCATCTTCCCTAAAGGTTACATCCAAATGCCAATGAAGCCTATTCTCAATCCCCCAATGCCCTCGAATATATTGCCCAATCAACTGACAATCTTCGTGTGGTAAACTGCTGATATAATACTGCTTATCCACACGAGTCTCTCCCTCTAAACTACTAATCTCACGCTCCACTTGAATTAAACTTCTTAAGCCTCGCCATTGACTATATTCCTCCTCGTCAAAGACCTCCGAAGCAGACAATGTGCTATAGGTTCGCTTCTCAATACGACCATGATTTTTCTCCAAGGTCTCATAACTATGACATCTATATTGTCCTGTAAAGCAATCCTGAACATCCTCATACAAGTGTTTTTGATTGCCCTTGAGGCTTAGGATGTAGTCGGCTTCTGATTGGATAATCTGATTCGCAATGTTGGTTTGAGTCCCCATAGCATCTATGCTGATGACAGCCCCTGACAAATCAAGGCTATCCAAGACTTCTGGAATGGCTTGTAACTCATTGCGTTTCTCAGCAACAGTCTCAAGTATATACTCAGGTTCGTCGCGACCGTATGAAGCACTCCTTTCTGCGCCAAATCAATGCTTGCGTTGATTGGCGAGGTATCCGCACCCTGCTGAA
>NZ_JRFC01000044.1 GCF_000769075.1 Porphyromonas sp. COT-290 OH3588
ACTATCTTTAATATGTAATTAACTGTATCGACATGGCAACTAAACCAACCGAACCAGCTCCGAGCTTCCTACAAGTATATACTCAGGTTCGTCGCGACTGGATGAAGCACTCCTTTCTACGCCAAATCAATGCTTGCGTTGATTGGCGAGGTATCCGCACCCTGCTGAACAAGAAGTACACCAAGACACAGAATGCCGTAGGTAACCCTGCCTACGA
>NZ_JRFC01000045.1 GCF_000769075.1 Porphyromonas sp. COT-290 OH3588
TAGGGGGATAGTATTCAAGGCTCCCCAAGCCGCTCAAACACGCAAAAAACACCGAGAAAGATACAAGAACCTTTGAGCGGTGCATTGCGCAATAGTCTCTAGACGCGTTAGCTCCGAGCGGAAACGGCTGATGGTGCTATGATCGGGAGAGGGATAGCCAAGGTCTAAGCCAAGGAATTCACTGAAAAGCAGAGAGTCATTGATCCGTTCCTCAACCTCATAATCGCTCAAACCATACCAAGTCTCTAGCAAAAGGATCTTGAACATCAGCAAGGCATCGTAGGCAGGGTTACCTACGGCATTNCAGAAAGGAGTGCTTCATACGGTCGCGACGAACCTGAGTATATACTTGTAGGAAGCTCGGAGCTGGTTCGGTTGGTTTAGTTGCCATGTCGATACAATTAATTACATATTAAAGATGTTAATACTCAGAGATATATGCAACACGTCTAACTGAACATCTAACCGAAAAGAGGCAAAATGCCGTGCAACGGTCTCTAGAGAGGTCAGAGGCAGCTTATAGAGCGCATTCCCCCTCTATTTTGCTGAGCAGTAATAAAAATCGTACATTTGTTATGTGCTATATCGAGCCAAAACTAGAGCAAAAGAGAGTCTTAATAACGATAAAAAGGAGAATTATGCTACAAGAATTTACCTTAAATAGAGGTCGAGCGATCATGAACTTTACCTCTAAGTACTGCGATAATCGGCGCAAGATACTCAGTAGCTACGCCTTCGGACGGGTTGTCGAAACATTTATCTCTAGGCTAAAGAAGGATAACCCGATCATCTATGATGCTTTCATCGAAGATTTTCACACGGACGATAACTTGGTGCGCTCGCTTATGGAGGTTATTCGCTTCTTGAGTGTCTGTGAGGTAGAGGAGCTACTAGAGGTAAACAATAAGTATGCGCCGTTCTTCAAAGATCGAGATTTATTCATCGAGCTCATCGAGTTGCTATACGAATACTGGCGTCGGCTTGAGCGTGTCGCCATCGTACACAACAGCCGCTTGGGTGAGGGGGTGCAGAATGTTCGCTTCATTCAGGCTTATGAGCTCTTCAACGAGTTGCTCCTCTCCATATACAGACGCACCAAACGGGTCGTCAATGGCTTCAATACAGACGTCTATCATCAGACCAAGGCTGGAGCTAATGCAGGGCTAATCTTGAATGATGTCACTTGGAACTGCCCCATCGAGTATCGAGGTCTGGCGTCTATCCCTTTCATTGGCTCGGTCATCATCAATCCTCCCTACATATCGTACACGAAGAAGAATACCCGTGACGGCATCTTCATGGAGCACAAAACCAATCCGCTCGCACACATGGTGCTCAACGAAGATGAGTGGTTTCTCTTCCCTGCCAAGGTCGGTAATCTCATGGCCTTTGTTTACTTCCACAAGGACTTTATGTGTCACGGGATCGGTCTTGCCAATCTGTTTGAATTGGCTAAAAATGATGAGTATGTAGGCAAAAAGCCAGATCTGATCTACGTCTTCGGCTACGACGATGGTCACGATGAGAAGCGGACATTCTACTACAAAGACCGCAAGAACGACATCATGATCGGTTATGCCAATTATAGTGATGAGATTGACTACTTCGGTTACATGAAAAAGATGCTCTTGACGCTACACAACATCAAGCAAATGGAGCGAGGTAATTTGCCTATTCATGGGGCTATGGTCAATATCGCACTTAAAAATGGGCGTGAAGCCAACATCGTGATTATGGGCGATAGTGGAGCTGGTAAGTCCGAGAGCCTAGAAGCTTTCCGTACACTCAATGAACGGTACATTAGACATATGCGTGTCATCTTCGACGATATGGGATATCTGCAGTTCGATCCGTCTGGCAAGATTAGAGCCTATGGCACAGAGATTGGCGCTTTTGTGCGTACCGATGATCTTGACCCGATGTATGCTTTTGCCCAGCTCGACCGAGGGATCTATACCAATCCCGATAAGGTCAATGCACGAGTGACCATACCTATCTCCACCTACGAGGTGATCTCGAAGGGGTATAGTGTAGACTACTTCCTCTATGCCAATAACTATGCCGAGGCAGAGCAGAAGATACAACTGTTTGATAGCCTAGAGCAGGCGATAGAGGTCTTCCAGACGGGGGCACGCAGAGCCAAGGGTACGACAACCGAGCAGGGCCTAGTGACGTCCTACTTCGCCAATCCATTTGGACCAGTGCAGGAGCAGGCAGTGGCCGAGGTGCTGATTCGTAAGTTCTTCACGGCTCTATTCGACGAAGGGGTCAAGGTGGGCGAGATGCATACAGCTCTAGCCATAGAGGGGAAAGCTAAGGATGGCCCTAGAGCTGCGGCGGAGGAGTTATTTAGTCGAATCAATGCTTAGCGACGAGCTTCGCTAGCATCTATCTGCCAAATCCAATAACATAGCGGTTGGGGGGGCTAACCTTTTTGGGGTGCACCTCAGTGTAATCAATCTTCGTTTGCGAAGATTGATTACATTTGTGCATTAACTTTTCTGGGCTATCAGATAGATTATATAAAACATGGCCAATAGCCTAGAGCGAACGAAAGAAGAAAAGCATTATGAAGCACGGTTTCGTTAAGGTGGCAGCAGCTGTCCCTTTCGTCAAAGTAGCAGATTGCGGCTACAACACAGAGCGTATCGAGCAGATGATCCTACAAGCCGATAGGCAGGGAGTGGAGATTATGACTTTCCCCGAACTCTGCATCACGGGATACACTTGTGGCGATCTATTTCTACAACCCTTCCTTATACAGGAAGCCGAACGCAAGCTCGTAGAGCTGGTCGAACGCACGGCTAATACTAAGGTGCTCGTACTGGTGGGAATGCCCGTGAAGGTGGAAGAAAAGTTGTTTAACTCAGCAGTCGCCTTCCAGAGTGGTCGTATGCTGGGGGCTATTCCCAAAACATATCTGCCCAACTACCGAGAGTTCCAAGAGGCTCGGTGGTTCTCTCCTGCCCGTGATTTGCAGTTTACCATTGCCAATATAGGAGGCTTGGAGGTTCCTATCGGGCATAATCTGCTCTTCAGATCGGGCGAAGTGGCTATCGGTATCGAGATCTGTGAGGATATGTGGACGCCCTATACCCCCGGCACACGCCTAGCTCTCTATGGAGCACACATCATCTTCAATCTATCTGCTAGCAACGAGAGCATTGGTAAGCACGCCTACTTGCGCTCGCTCATAAGCGGCCTCTCTAGCCAAGATCTATGCGGCTATGTGTACTGCTCCTGTGGCTACGGAGAGAGCTCTACCGATTTGGTCTACACGGGCAAGGCATTCGTCGCCGAGATTGGCCGTATTATGGACGAGATGCCACGCTTCGTCTACGAAGAGCGTTTGCTCATCAACGATATAGACGTTAGCCGTATCCAGAGCGAGCGCCTATGCAACAGTAGCTTCAGAGCCTCCGTATCGCATCACACGCAGCGAGGTCTGCTTACAGAGATCCCCTTTATGCTGCGCTCGGCAGAGGAGTCGGGAGATATTACTAGGCACATAGAGCCTAATCCGTTCTTGCCAGAGGATCAGAGAGCGACACGCTGTGCGGAGGTTTTCGACATACAGATCTGTGCCCTAAGCCAGCGCCTCAAGCACATTGGAGCTCAGTCTGCGGTAATCGGAGTATCGGGTGGCCTCGATTCGACTCTGGCTCTGCTGGCCACGGTGGCTACATTCGACTTCCTTGGCCTACCACGCAGGGGGATTATCGGGGTGACGATGCCGGGCTTGGGTACCTCTAGTCGTACGAAAACCAATGCACACAAGCTAATGCAAGAGCTGGGCATCACAAGTATGGAGATCGACATTACGGAGGCAACGATGTTACACTTCCGAGATATTGACCATGACCCCAAGATTCAAGATGTAACGTATGAGAATAGTCAGGCTCGTGAGCGCACGCAGATCCTTATGGATTTGGCCAACAAACATCATGCTTTGGTTATAGGTACTGGCGATTTGTCGGAGCTTGCTCTCGGCTGGTGCACCTACAATGGGGATCACATGTCTATGTATGCCATCAACTCAGGTTTACCCAAGACCTCAATCCAGCACATCGTACGCTATCTGGCCGATACTCATCACTTCGGGGCACCTATCAAGGAGGTGCTTTACTCTATTCTTGATACTCCTATTAGCCCGGAGCTTAAGCCCTCCGAGCATACTGGAGAGGAGATTAGCCAGCACACGGAGGACATAGTAGGGCCATACGAGCTACACGACTTTTTTATCTACAACTTCCTAGCCTATGGCTACACACCTAGCAAAATTCATTATTTGGCGAGTGTAGCATTTAGAGATGTTTATTCTCCCAAGACCATTAAGCACTGGATGAAGGAGTTTTATAGACGTTTCTTCTCCCAGCAATTTAAGCGTAATTGTATGCCCGATGGGCCTAAAGTTAGCCGTATTAGCCTCTCCCCAAGAGGGGACTGGCGTATGCCTAGCGATGCGGTGGCTAAGGCTTGGCTGGAGGAAATAGAGCTACTCCCCGAGTAGTAGTTTTTAGTGTTAGGCGGAATAGAATAGTAACGAAGCTATGGGTAGATGCGTAGATATGGCCGATGCCTTAGTGGATAGTACCCATACCTGCGCATCGCACCCGAGGCCGATATGAACTTCACGATGTACAAATCTGTATTCCACATCTCGGGCATGGACTGTCCTTGCGAGGAGCGTCTAATCCGTATGAAGCTCGAGAGGTATAGTTGCATTAAGCAACTAGAGTTTGATTTTGATAGGCGGCTCCTCTCTGTCTTTCATGCCGACGCCGACGGCCCTTTTGAGGCGGATCTGTATGCTCTAGGCTTAGGTGCTGAGCGCCTTAATCAGACGAAACTAGAGCAATATGCCGAGCCGCTAGACTATGACGCTAGAGGGCAGCGGCGAGTACTATGGATCGTACTCATGATTAACCTCGTGCTATTCCTTGTAGAGATGGCTTTTGGGTTGCTCTCCAACTCCATGGGACTCGTGGCCGATAGCCTTGATATGCTTGCCGATGCCCTTGTCTATGGCATGAGTTTGATGGCTGTGGGGGCTACAGTGTTGCGGAAGAAGCGAGTGGCTCTACTAAGTGGCTATTTACAAATGGGTCTAGCTGTTCTTGGTTTGGTTGAGGTGGTAAGGCGTTTTTGGGGTTTAGAAGTAATGCCAGAGTTTGAGGATATGGTTGGCATTAGTCTGCTGGCTCTTCTTGGTAACGCAACTTGTCTGTGGCTACTACAGCGCATGCAGAACCAAGAGGCGCACATTAGGGCTAGCGTCATCTTCTCAGCCAATGATGTTATAGTCAATATCGGAGTGATTGTAGCAGGGTTATTGGTCTGGTGGTCGCAGAGTAATATCCCCGATTTGTTTGTAGGCCTAGCGGTTTTCGCCGTAGTCATACGTGGAGCGATACGTATCCTTAAGTTGGCTTGATGAATTTTTGGGCTTGTTGCAGTGACGATTGGCAGGCAGAGGCCTAGACTTTCCGCATAACAGAAGGTCTTTAGGGGTCTAGAGCAGACCAAAAGGCTTATCTTTACGTGCAAATCGTTTTGTCCATCATGAAACAATTTGACTATATCGTAGTAGGAGGAGGGCTAGCTGGGTTATACTCGGCTCTGCGGCTCTCCCATTCAGAGACCGTTGCACGGCATTTTGCCTGTTTTCGGTTAGAAACGTTGTATATATCTCTGATTATTACTATCTTTAATATGTAATTAACTGTATCG
>NZ_JRFC01000046.1 GCF_000769075.1 Porphyromonas sp. COT-290 OH3588
ATTTATTTCAGCGGACAACGGTGGAAAGAATGTCAATGGAACAGTAACTTGGGAATCAAAAACAGTTGCAAATAATGAAACATATGAAGTAACTTTCACAGTACAAGTTAAAGCAGATAACAAGACAAAGGTGGATAATACAGCAGAAGTACAGACAGGTGAAACAGGACCGAAGGTAAAGACAAATACAACAACAAACCCACCAGAAACACCATCGACAGATCCGAAGAAGGATGTATTTACTCCTGGAGACTTAAAACAAAGTATTAACGGTAAGGTAGTTAGTCCTGGTGAAAAGTTGACTTACAAGGTAACTTACAAGAATACAACAGGCAAGAGCCAAGAT
>NZ_JRFC01000047.1 GCF_000769075.1 Porphyromonas sp. COT-290 OH3588
CAAAAGGATCTTGAACATCAGCAAGGCATCGTAGGCAGGGTTACCTACGGCATTCTGTGTCTTGGTGTACTTCTTGTTCAGCAGGGTGCGGATACCTCTTCCAATCAACGCAAGCATTGATTTGGCGGAGAAAGGAGTGCTTCATCCGGTCGCGACGAACCTGAGTATATACTTGTAGGAAGCTCGGAGCTGGTTCGGNCGATACAGTTAATTACATATTAAAGATAGTAATAATCAGAGATATATACAACGTTTCTAACCGAAAACAGGCAAAATGCCGTGCAACGGTCTCTGAATACTATCCCCCTATCCCCCTCCCTGAGGGAAATTTCCCTCAGGGAGGGGGATAGGGGGATAGTATTCAAGGCTCCCAAAGCCGCTCAAACACGCAAAAAACACCAAGAAAGATACAAGAAACTTTGTGCGGCGCATTGCGCAATAGTCTCATTTGATGCGGTTGCCCTGCTTCCCTAGTAGATTCTAGTCCGTATCTACAATTTAGCAGTACATTTGTCAGAGTGAAACAACTGAGTTGGTACTATAGAGCTAGATAATAGAATAAATTAATGGCAGTAATCATAGGAGAAGATCCACTAGAGCAGTATATTCTAGAGCACTCGTCGCCCGAGAGTCCTCTTCGTGCGGAGATTTACCGTGCTGCACATGTGCGGCTTATCCGCCCTCGAATGCTTTCGGGACACTTGCAGGGTAATTTACTCAAGATGATTGCCCAGATGTGTCGAGCCAAGTTAGTATTGGAGCTAGGGACTTATACGGGCTATGCTGCCCACTGCTTGGCCGAGGCACTGCCAGAAGATGGGCGAGTACATACGTTAGAGAGCGACGATGAGATGGAGGATTTCATTCGCCACTACATCAATCGAGCGGAGTATGGTCATAAGATCAAGCTACACATTGGAGATGCCATGAAGCTACTGCCAGAGTTGATGCGTCAGAACGACTTCGACCTAGTCTATATCGATGCCAATAAGCGACAGTACCCCGATTATTACAAATTGATCATCGATCATTTACATTCTGGTGCCGTCATTCTAGCGGACAATACCCTCTGGGACGGCAAAGTGGCTCTAGAACCTAAGCCCTCGGATGTGCAAACTCAGTGCATCCTAGAGTTTAATGCAATGGTGCAGGCCGACGAACGGGTGGAAAATCTTATCCTCCCCCTAAGGGACGGATTAACATTGATACGAGTCAAATGATCGCCTACCCAACTTGATTATAAGAATAAATAAGTATTACGATAATAATGTAGAATAGAATTATGTATCCTCTAACTAGACTACGCCGTCTGCGTCGCACCGAGAGCCTTCGCAGTCTGGTGCGTGAAACATCACTTAGCCCTAGAGATTTCATTGCTCCCTTGTTCGTTGTACACGGTACAGGTATTAGAGAAGAGATTGGTTCGATGCCGGGGCAGTATCGACTGTCGGTTGATTGTTTGCTTGAGGAGTGCCGTACACTGGCGGAGCTTGATGTGGCAGGCGTAATGCTATTTGGTATTCCTGAACATAAAGATGCTACGGGCAGTGAGGCCTACAGCGAGCAGGGAATCGTGCAGCAGGCCATTCGTGCTATCAAGCGTGAGCTCCCCGAGCTTATCGTCATCGCAGATATCTGTATGTGCGAGTACACCGATCACGGGCACTGTGGCATCATACACGAGTGTGAGGTGGTCAATGACGAAACGCTTGTTTACCTATCTCGCCAAGCTGTATCGTTTGCAGAGGCTGGGGTAGATATGGTAGCCCCTAGCGATATGATGGACGGGCGCATCATCGCCATGCGTCGAGCCTTGGACGAAGCTGGCTTTAGCTCACTGCCTATCATGTCGTATGCGGCTAAGTTCAGCTCGGCTTTCTACGGCCCATTTAGAGACGCAGCCGACTCAGCCCCTAGCTTCGGCGACCGCAGGGCTTATCAGATGGATCCAGCCAATGGACGCGAAGCTCTTCGCGAGATAGAGTCCGATATAGAGGAGGGTGCGGATATCGTGATGGTTAAGCCTGCCTTGCCCTATCTTGATGTCATCAAAGAGGCTTCTATGCGTTACGACCTACCGATAGCGGCTTATCAGGTCAGCGGAGAGTACGCCATGATTAAGGCCGCTGCTGCCAATGGCTGGATCGATGAGGATCGCATCGTTATGGAGTCTCTACTCTCAATTCGCCGAGCTGGCGCTAAGATCATCATGACCTACTTCGCAGCCCATGCGGCTCGCCTTCTTAGAGAGAAGTAGTATGACAAGGGTACATCTGATTACCGGAGGCGAACGATCGGGCAAGAGTACATACGCCGAGCGTTTAGCCCTCGAGGCAAGCGATCACCCCGTCTACTTGGCTACGGCTCGTATCTGGGACGAGGAGTTTCGCCAAAGGGTTGATCTGCACCAACAGAGGCGTTGCGCATGCTGGGAGAACATAGAGGAGGAAAAATACCCCTCTCGGCACGACCTTTCGGGTCGGACGGTGCTTCTGGACTGCGTTACGCTTTGGGCGACTAACTTCTTCTTTGATCTAGACGCGCTTGTAGACGATGCACTGACCGCTCTCAAGCAGGAGTTTGACGCTCTGCTGGAGCAGCACGACCTTAATCTGATTATCGTAACTAACGAAATCGGTATGGGAGGTGTCTCGCCCGATGCGACACAGAGGCGCTTTACCTCCCTGCAGGGTTGGTTCAATCAGTATATTGCCGAGCGAGCTGATCGGGTAACGCTCATGGTCAGTGGTATTCCTCTGCAGGTGAAATAAGTATAATATCTACACTACAAAGTACTATGATACACTTCTCTATCAAACCTCTAGACGAGAGCTATCGCCCACGCCTTGAGAGTAAAATAAACAATCTTGGTAAGCCCAAAGGCTCTCTCGGTAAGCTCGAGAAGCTCGCTTTACAGCTCGGTATGATACAGCGTAGCCTTACTCCTAAGCTTTGTAACCCATACAATATTATATTCTGTGCCGACCATGGCATCGTAGAGGAGGGCATCAGTCAGAGCCCCAAAGATGTGACGTGGCAGGTCGTGTATAATATGCTCTCGGGGGGGGCAGGGGTATGTTACCTCTCTAGGCAACATGGAGTCAAGCTCCTAATCGTAGACTCTGGAGTCGATCATGAGTTCGCTCCACGCCCCGACCTCATTGACCGAAAGATCGGGTGGGGGACTCGTAGCTATCTCTACGAGGCGGCCATGACTTGGGAGGAACTGGATATAGCACTAGAGGTAGGGGCGGAGATGGTCGATCGGGTTCATGCTCTGGGGTGCAATGTTATCAGTTTCGGCGAGATGGGTATTACCAATACGGCGGCATCGGCAGTATGGATGAGCTTGCTTGCTGGTATCCCTCTAGAGCAGTGTGTCGGTCGAGGTAGCGGACTCGATGATGTCGGTGTACGGCACAAGTATGATATCTTGAGCCGAGCGATCGCCAACTACTCTGGCGATGGACGAGCCGAGGACATTATTCGCTACTTCGGAGGCTACGAGATGGTTATGGCTGTTGGAGGCATGCTTCGTGCTGCAGAGCTTGGCATGGTGCTTCTTATCGACGGATTCATCATGACCGCTTGTTTGCTTGCAGCTTCCAGGCTATATCCCGAGGTACTAGCTTACGCTGTCTATGGGCATCAGGGAGATGAGGCAGGGCATGCTCGTCTACTTAGCCACCTAGGGGCTATGCCTCTACTACATCTAGATATGCGTTTGGGAGAGGGGAGTGGAGCTATCTGTGCTTATCCCATAGTGCAGTCTGCAGCGCTTATGCTCAGTGAGATGGCGTCATTCGAGAGGGCGAACGTAACCAAATACTTCGACTAATGACTTTGGCAAGTCTCTGGCGTTCCTTCTTGGCTGCCTCGTCGATGTTTACGCGCCTACCAGCATGGCGTTTGGCTAGTCTAACTAAGGAGGACTATGAGCATACGATAGACTGGTGGCCCGTCATTGGGCTTATCACTGGCGGAGTAATGGCAGGAGTCTTCCTCGCTAGCTCGTATATCTACTCTTCCCTGATTGCTCTACTACTGGCTATGGCGGCTCGGCTGATACTCACGGGGGCATTTCACGAAGATGGGCTAGGGGACTTTTTCGATGGCTTCGGCGGAGGGCGTAGCAGAGAGCAAATCCTCAGCATCATGAAAGATAGCCACGTGGGGAGCTATGCCGTCATAGGTTATGTGCTGTACTACTTATTATTTGTTTCGGTTTGCCTATCACTCCCCGTTCATATTATTCCAGTGGTTTTACTTTCATCGGATGTCTTTGCCAAATTTGTATCAAGTCTTCAGGTACAGTTCCTACCATACGCCCGCACGAGTGAAACGAGCAAAACGGGGGTGGTCTACAAACCAAGTAGGCTAATCCCACTAGTGCTGTCTGTAGTCTTGGCTATCGGCCTGCCTGCTCTTCTTCTATCGCCTTATATGCTCACCGCATTTATTCTCCCCCTGCTAGTAGGGGTGGCTCTGATGGGCTATATCCGTAGGCGTATAGGGGGCTATACAGGTGATTGTTGCGGGGCTATCTTCCTGCTGACCGAGCTGACGTGCTTGCTCTCAATAGTCTCTGTAATCCGCATTTATGGCTAAACAAAAGCGTAGCGCAATATAATAGGTCGCTTAATAAGGAACTTTATATACCTAAAAATATGGAGTTTCTTGATATAGATTTAATAGATTATACCTACATTTGCGGAGTGACGGATAGTCTTATAGGTAGAGATCGCTAGATGCTTTTGATGCTTTGAGACTGTCTCAGAGAGATTTGTAATGATGAGCTGATAACTCCAGCTCCCCTACAATGATAATTTATGGTAAGTGTGCAGAGACGCGAAGGGACTGTTTGTGATATTAACCAAAACCAAGTAACAGTTCGGATTCAGCAGCTCAGTGCCTGCGCTGGCTGTCATGCTAAGGATTTCTGCTGTTCGACAGACTGTGCCGAGCGTTATGTTCGTGTACAGACATCTGCTACCGACTTTAAGGTCGGGGATGTCGTGTTTGTCGAGGGCGAAGATCGTTTTGGTCGCTTAGCTGTCTTCCTTTCTTTCATCTTACCTATCCTTATTCTTGTGATTTCTTTGGTATTGGGGTTGCAGGTGATGAAGCTAGGAGAGCTCTCGGCTATCCTACTATCATTCGCTCTACTAGGAGTGTACTACGTGGGGCTCAAGCTTCTAGACCGTAGGCTTAGGCGCATCATTAAATTTAATATCCGCAAACTAGATCAAGCATCATAAGGAACTATGATTACCATTATTGTACTAGCACTATTGGGGGGTATCGGTGCCCTATTGCTATTTTTCGTATCCAAAAAGTTTGAGGTTAAAGAGGATCCACGTATTGGAGAGGTCAATGAGGTGCTACCGCAGGCCAACTGTGGGGGTTGTGGCTTCCCTGGTTGCTCGGCTTTTGCCTCGGCTTGCGTCAAAGGCGATAGTCTGGAGGGTTTGTATTGCCCAGTGGGTGGATCTCCCGTGATGGACAAAATTTCGGGTATTTTGGGGCTTGAGAGCGCCAAGAGCGATCCGCTTATTGCAGTCGTGCGATGCAACGGAAACTGTGAGGCTCGACCACGTACTAACCTATATGATGGCGCAACCAGCTGCCGCATTGCCTCGGCTCTGTACAAGGGCGACACAGACTGTAGCTTCGGTTGTCTTGGACATGGGGACTGTGTGGCAGCGTGTGCATTCGATGCCATACATATGAATACAGACACCCTGCTGCCAGAGGTCGTAGAGGACGCTTGTGTTGCTTGTGGAGCTTGTGTCACGGCTTGCCCCAAGAGTATCATAGAGCTACGCAAGAAAGGGCCTAAGGGCAGACGCATCTTCGTGAGCTGCGTCAATAAAGATAAGGGTGGTACTGCAATGAAAGCCTGTAAGAGTGCTTGCATCGGCTGCTCGAAGTGCTTCAAAGAATGTAAGTTCGAGGCCATCACTATGGCAGATAATCTTAGCTACATCGACCATACAAAGTGCCGTCTGTGCCGCAAGTGCGTCAGTGTCTGCCCTACGAATGCGATCCACGAACTAGGCTTCCCTCCCAAGAAGGAGGCTCCAGCAGAGCCCAAGGTAGAAGCCACAAGTAAACCTACCGCCGAGGCTCAGCCAACGGCTACCGTAGGTACACCTAAGGTAGAGCCTGCGCCTATGCCCAAGGTTGAGTCGGAGCAGAGTGCTCCCTCGCAAGTTTCTGCACCTCAATCCAATTAGTCTAATCAAAACACCAGAATAATTGACCAATATGCTAAGGACATTTAGTCTGGGAGGTATTCATCCCCCCGAAAACAAACTATCAGCCGGTAAACCTATTCAGCCCGTAGCCTTACCCAAGGAGGTGATTATTCCGTTGGGGCAACATATCGGAGCTCCTGCTGTAGCTACAGTCCAGAAAGGCGATATCGTTAAGGTCGGCACAGTGATTGCCAAGAGTGGAGGCTTTATTTCTGCCAATATCCACTCCTCTGTGTCGGGGAAAGTGACCAAAATAGACTCTGTCTTCGATGCTAGTGGCTACAAGCGGCCTGCCATATTTATTGCGGTAGATGGCGAAGATACGTGGGAGGAGGGGATTGACCGCTCTGCGGATATCGTTAGGGGCTGTGATCTCGAGCCACGTGCTATCATCGACAAAATACTAGTCTCGGGGATCGTTGGCCTTGGTGGTGCTACATTCCCCACACACGTTAAGTTATCTCCACCTCCGGGGCAGACAGCCGAGGTACTCATCATCAATGCTGTAGAGTGCGAGCCATACCTCACGAGCGATGATATCCTGATGATGGAGCATGGAGAGGAGATTCTCGTCGGTGTGTCTATCTTAATGAAAGCCCTAGGCGTTGGGCGATGCGTTATTGGTATCGAGAATAATAAGCCCAAAGCCATCGCACACATGAGTAATATTGCCTCTGCCTACTCGGGCGTAGAAGTGATGCCTCTGAAGGTGCAATATCCGCAAGGGGGAGAGAAGCAGCTCATCGATGCAGTCCTCGGCAAGCAAATCAAGAGCGGTGCACTACCTATCTCCGCAGGGGCTGTGGTACAGAATGTCGGTACGGTCTTCGCAGTCTACGAAGCTGTACAGAAGAATAAGCCTCTAGTGGAGCGTGTCGTCACAGTAACGGGTAAGAAACTTAGCAACCCCTCCAACTTCCTCGCCCGTGTCGGCACGCCTCTCTCCGTGCTGATAGAGGCAGCAGGAGGTCTGCCAGAAGATACTGGTAAGATCATCGGCGGTGGCCCCATGATGGGTAAAGCCCTTTTGGGGGCTGATGTACCTGTGACGAAGGGAACGTCTGGAGTACTCATTTTGCCTAGAGAGGAGAGCGTACGTAAGCCTATGCGCAACTGTATTCGCTGTGCCAAGTGCGTTAATGTATGTCCCATGGGACTTAACCCAGCGTTCCTAATGCGTGATGTGCAGTATAAGGCTTGGGACGATGCCGAAAAAGGCTACATCGTAGACTGCATCGAGTGTGGTTCTTGTAGCTTTACTTGTCCATCTAGCCGCCCATTGCTCGACTATATCCGCATCGGCAAGCAGCAAGTCATGGGGATTATTCGCTCACGTAAAGTCTAATGTTTATGGAAAAGTTAATTATATCTCCTTCGCCTCACATTCACAGTGGGGATACGGTAGAGCGCAATATGTATGCCGTACTGCTGGCACTTATCCCAGCGTGCTTGGTGTCGATCGCTCAGTTTGGTTTAGGTGCGTTAGTAGTCCTATCGGTAGCCGTAGGCGTATGCGTCTTAGCTGAGTGGCTAATCGTTAAGTATATCATGAAGTCCGAGGTGACTATCACGGACGGCTCAGCGGCACTCACGGGTATCCTTTTGGGGATGAATCTCCCAAGCAATCTCCCCGTGTGGATCATCGCCATAGGCGCTCTCGTGGCGATTGGTGTAGGCAAGATGAGCTTCGGAGGTTTGGGAGGCAATATTTTCAATCCTGCTTTGGTTGGGCGTGTCTTCTTGCTGATTGCTTATCCTGCACAAATGACCATTTGGCCAGAGGCAGGGCAGCTGACGAGCTACACAGATGCTACGACTGGTGCTACGCCTCTTGGTATCATGAAAGGCGTGATCAACTCAGCTCTGGGAGCATCTTGGGATCAACTTCCCTCATCGATAGATATGCTCTTGGGGGTACACGGCGGATCACTTGGGGAGGTTAGTGCTTTGGCCCTGCTATTAGGGCTGGCATACCTGCTCTACAAGCGCGTTATCACGTGGCATATCCCAGTATCTATACTAGTTTCGGCTTTTACTCTTGGCGGACTGATGTATCTAACCAACCCAGATATTTATCCTGCACCTTGGTTCCATTTGCTTACGGGAGGTATGCTTCTTGGTGCGGTCTTCATGGCTACTGACTATGTTACTAGCCCAATGAGCAAACGAGGTCAGCTTATCTATGGCTGTCTGATAGGGATTCTGACTGTGGCTATTCGTCTCTTCGGAGCCTATCCCGAGGGTATGAGCTTCGCTATCCTTATCATGAACGCCTTTACTCCGCTGATTAATATGTATGTGAAACCTAAACATTTTGGAGGGAAATAAGCCATGAAGAAGCTATCATCTACATTGCCCAATATGGTGCTATCCCTCGTGGGAATCTGCCTTGTAGTATCAGGGGTATTGGCCCTGCTCAACGACGTTACCAAAGCACCTATCGCAGAGGCTAAAGTACGTGCCAAGGTTGATGCAATCAAGCAAGTAACTCCAGAGTTTGACAATAATCCGTACGAGGATCGCTTCTCAATGCTTCTAGAGGGCGACAAGGATCCGCTTATGATTTACCCTGCACGTAAGGGAGAAACCAGCGTAGGTTATGCTATCGAAACCTATACCAATAATGGGTTTAATGGTCGCATTTCTCTGATGATGGGGCTAGACACAGCAGGCGTCTTGGTAGACTTCTCGGTCTTGGAGCTGAGCGAAACGCCGGGTCTTGGGACTAAGATTCCAGAGTGGTACCATACGCCTAGCAGTAAAGGACACATACAAGATATGCGTGGCCTGAATATGTCTGATAAAACTCCTCTGAAGGTAACCAAAGACGGAGGAGAAGTTGATGCGATCACTGCCGCTACAATCAGTAGCCGTGCCTTCCTTGATGCGGTTAATCGTGGATACAATGCATATCTTCAAGTCAAGGGGCAAACTGCGGATAGTGTAAGTAGTGCAACAGCCCGTGCCGATCAGCCAGTACAGGCAACCAACAAAGAAGTAACAGAATAGCTTATGAAACCACTAGATATCATTAAGAACGGCATTGTCAAAGAAAACCCCGTCTTCGTCTTGTTGCTTGGTATGTGTCCGACACTGGCGACCACAAGCTCTGCGTCCAATGGACTTGCCATGGGGCTTGCGACGACTTTCGTATTGATTTGCTCCAACAGTGTGATCTCACTCATCAAGCATCTCATCCCAGATATGGTGCGCATCCCCGGCTACATCGTAGTGATTGCGGGCTTCGTGACCGTCGTACAGATGGTTATGCAGGCTTATCTACCCGATCTCTATGCTAGTCTTGGCTTGTTCATTCCTTTGATTGTGGTAAACTGCGTTGTGCTAGGACGTGCAGAGGCTGTAGCCTCCAAGAATACTTTGGGTCATTCGGCTCTTGACGGAGTCGGTATTGGCTTAGGTTTTACACTTTCGCTGACACTTCTAGGGGCAGTGCGTGAGTTTTTGGGCACGGGCAAGTTCTTTGGCATGGAGCTATTCTCCGAGAGTTTTGGGGCGCTTCTGTTTATCCTTGCTCCCGGAGCTTTCATCGTGCTAGGCTACTTGATTGCACTGATGAATACGCTCAAAGAGAAGAAAGCATCCTAATGATCCATCGCTTCAATAGACTATAAGATTATGGCACATTATATCATCATTTTCATAGCGGCTGTCTTCGTTAATAACGTTGTGCTGTCGCAGTTTTTGGGCATCTGTCCTTTCCTTGGCGTGTCCAAAAAGGTAGATACGTCGGTAGGAATGGGGGCAGCTGTCGCATTCGTTCTGGCTATTGCAACCATCGTAACCTTTCTTTTACAGAAGTTTGTCCTAGAGCCTTTCGGTATTGCCTTCATGCAGACTATTTCGTTTATCCTTGTGATTGCAGCTCTAGTACAGATGGTAGAGATTATTTTGAAGAAAACTTCTCCTGCCCTCTATCAGGCTCTAGGGGTATTCCTCCCTTTGATTACCACTAACTGCTGTGTGCTTGGGGTAGCGATCCTAGTAATCCAAAAGGATTTCAACTTACTTGAGAGCGTTGTCTATGCGATTTCTACGGCTATCGGTTTTACCCTTGCTATGGTAGTTTTTGCGGGTATTCGTGAGCAACTAGATAGGACAATCCTACCACGTGCAATGCGTGGCATACCGATTGCTTTAATCTCTGCGGGCATTTTGGCGATGGCCTTTATGGGGTTCAGTGGATTGGTACGCTTGTAAGCCCTTGATTCAACGCAAGCAAAAAAATAACTAGTTGTATATAATCGAAATATTTATTGTAATTTTGAAGCAAAGATACCGCAGGAGTTTATGCGGTTTGTTGCGGAACACTTTTTAGTATTTAACAATAAATTTCAAAGTCCGTTATGAATAAGACAGAGTTTATCGCTCGTGTGGCAGAGAAGGCTGGGCTAACTAAGGTTGATGCCCAGAAAGCTGTGAATGCTTTCGCTGATGTAGTGGCAGAACAGCTCAAGAAGGGCGACAAGGTAGCCCTACTAGGTTTTGGTACTTTCTCTGTAAATGACAAGCCAGCACGCACAGGTATTAACCCAAAGACCAAGGAAAAGATCAACATCCCAGCTCGTAAGGCTGTAAAGTTCAAACCGGGTTCAGCTCTAGAGATCTAGTCCTATTGAGAAACATCTACTAGTGGTGAACGTTAGCCTCGATAAGTCTTAGGCATATTGGGCTATTCTGGTAAAAGAGTACAGAAACAACTTAGGGAGTGATGCTATACTGCATCACTCCCTAAGTTGTTTTTGTGTCTAGCCTCCTAAGCGTCTAGCCACTGATCGTGGTGTAGAACTCTAGCACTCGTGAGCGCAACACAAAGTCGTACTTAGATTTGAGTGCCTCTATCTCTGCCAGTAGATGCCTCGTTTTGGCTTCGGAGTATTCATTCATCGTTGCCTTACCAGCCATTAGCTTAGCCTCTACAAGCTGCAATGCCTCTGCCGAGGCAAGTAGAGAGGCTTCGCTTACCGAGATTTTACGCTCTGTTGCTAGTACACTGGCTCTAGCTTGAGCAATCTCTTTGTATAGCTTTTTCTTGGCTTGCTCTAGCTGTAGGGTGCGCTCCGTATAGTTGATTTTGGCCATTCTGATGCGGCTACGCGTCCTGAAGGCATCGAAGATAGGGATACTTAGGTTGAGGCCTATATAGCTTCTGCCATTGTGATCCCACTGGTCGGCTAGAGAGGGATTGAGAGCAGCGAATGCACCATATTGATAGTAGTAATTATTGCTATATCCAGTACTGAGAGATAGGGAGGGGTAGTAACCACTACGGGCTGATAAGATGTTGTGCTTGGCTGAGCCTATTGCATTCTTAGCGATTTGCAACTCGGGTCGTATTTCTAGAGCACTATCGTAGATCTGATCTGCCGAGGCTATGGCATGCCCCAGACTCAAAGACTGTTGGGTTAGTTCTACACCTTGTATCTCTACATCAGTTGGGCTATCAATAGCCTGAGTTAGGTCTAGCTTGGCTAGATCTAGGCTATTGAGTGCCTCCAGATGGCGTAGCTCCTCGGTGGCTAGTTGCGCTTCTGCTTCCGAGAGTTTGTCCCTCGACCAGCGACCAGAGGTTACCATTCCTCTAGTGTAATCACGCACTTGCTTTGTGCGCTCGCATTGCTCTGCCGTGGAGCGAGCCACTTCTCTGGCGAAAAGCCATGAGTAGTAGAGCTGCGTGACCTGAAGCGCTAAGTCCTCTTTGGCCTTTTGCAATTCGGCTGTCGCTCCTGCCACATCTAGCTGTGCAGCCTTGAGATCATGTAACCTCTGGAAGCCCGAGAAGAGTGATAGGCTGCCCGAAACAGATACTGACGTAGTAGCAGACGAACGGTCTACATAGACTCCGGTTTTATCTTGAGATCGGCCGAAGCTAAAGCCCTGACCTGCATTCGCCGATAGGCTTGGAAGGAAGTCGCTACGTTTGGCCTCTAGCTGTACTCGAGCCCTGCCGATAGATAGCTCACGTGCCTTGAGCTCAAGGTTGCGCATCTTGGCTAGACGGATGCAGTCCTCTAGGGTAAGCGCCTTGACTGGCTGTGCATCTGTGTTTACCTCTTGTGCTAGGGCTAGAGGAGAGCCTACTAGGCCTAGACTAAGGATATAGATGATGATTGATCTATTCATAAGGAGTTGTTTTACTGAATAATCTGATTGCCACGAACACGTTCCCCCACCTTGATGCCTTGCTTGACCTCGGCTTTCTGCCCGTCGGATAGGCCTATCTCGACGAATCGCTCCTCGGTCTGGAGTGGATTTTCTTGTGTTACAATCTGTACGAAGGTCGAGTCTCCTCGGTAGCTAAGACAAGACTCTGGTATGGTGATGACGTTGTCTGCCCTAGAGGTTGTGATCTTAGCATTGGCGCTGTATCCCGAGCGGAAAAGAGCGATAAGCTCTGAGTTCAGATTTTTCATTGCTCCCTTGACCTCGAATAGTGTCGCCGCTTGGCTAGCCTTGCCTTGAGGCGAGATATACTCCACCTCTGCCTCGAACTTTTGGTTTGGTAGGGCGCCTAGGCTGATCTCCATGCTCTGTCCTAGCGCCAGCTTGCCTACTTCTGTTTCGTCAGCATTGCCAAGGAAAATAAGATCGCTCATGTTGGCGATTGTGGCGATTGTAGTCCCTTCGTTGAAGTTGTTGGCCTGTATCACGGAGCTACCTACCTTGACGGGGACGCTCAGTACCTTACCCGAGCGAGTCGCACGCACTAGGGTTGTACTCTCTTTACTACTCCGTGCACTCACGCCCTTGCGTATGATAAGCAGAGCGTCCTCTGTCGAGGCGAGCTGTAGCTTGCTTGTTTCGTAGTCGGCCTTGCTCTTCTCGTACTCTTCTACCGAGATCAGGCCTTGGTCGTAGAGACCTTGGTTGCGCTGATGAACAGCCTTGATGCGCTCGTGCTCTACACGTGTCTGAGCGAATTGAGCCTCTGCATTGTTGCTCTGCATCATCTCTGGGACTACAGCGATACGAGCTATGATGTCGCCAGTGGCAACCTCGTCACCGGGATTGACTAGTATCTCGGAGATGATGCCTGCTATCTGAGGTTTGATGGCGACCTCATCTCTGGGTACAATACTACCAGTGAGAACTAGATGCCGACGAATGGTATCGCCCGCTCGGGCTGTCTCGATCTGATAGCTGAGCGGATCGCCCTGCCCCCTGCGCCATAGGTAGACGAACGTGATAATCACTGCTAGGGCGAAGATAGCCCCGAGTAGCCATTTGATAAACTTCTTCATAATTGAGTGTTTTTATAATTGTTTCCTTTATTCTTCTCTGATTGCCTCGATGGCCTTGACTTCTATCGCCTTGATTGCTGGTAATAGACCTGCCACCAATCCAGAGGCAACTATGATGAGTACTGCCAATAGAGCTGTACTTATGCTGATAATCGGATTAACCAACCTTAGCCCATCGGAGGATCCCTCGCCTAAGGAACTGGTCGCCATGACGACGAGCGACATAACGCCCACGCCCAGTACTAGACCGAGTAGCCCCGATAGTGTGGTGAGCAGGCTCGACTCGAGCATGAGCTGGCGAAGAATATCTCTAGGCCTTGCCCCGAGCGCTCGGCGCACGCCAATCTCCTGTGTCCGCTCGCGCACCGTGACGAGCAGGATATTGCTCACACCAATGATACCAGTGAGCAGAGTGCCAATCCCGACAATCCAGACGAGTATCCCTAGTGCGATATTGATGCCATCGAAAGTAGCGAAGATCTCATTGGTGTCGAATATGCGCACGGCCGTCTCGTCGGTTGGGGCGATGTGATGCTCTGCCCTGATAAGGTCTTTAATCTTTTCACTGGCTTGCTTACTATGCTCGGGGTGATGTGTCGTAACGTAGAGCAAGTCTACCTCTTCGGGTCGATTGCTTAGCGAGGAGACTATCCCTAGAGGAGCAAAAGCGGTGTGGCTGACCGGAACTACCATACTGAAGTTCTCACTCTTGGCCGATACGACTCCTACGATCGTGTAGTAGTGCCCCCCTATGAGTATGGATTTACCTACTGCCTGCGTAGCACTAATGCCCATCTTCTCTGTAGCGACACGCTTGCCGATGATGCACACCTTGCGGTGCTCTCGCTCATCTTGTAGGCTAAGATGACGACCAGCGATAAGGTTGACTAGTGTGATGTCGAAGAACTCGGGGGTTACCCCAGCCAAAATCTGCCTATCCTTCTTGCCTTCGTACTCGATCGTTGATCCCCAATCCTGTAGAGAGGCCCCAATCGCCTTGATCTCGGGTACACGAGCGCGTAGAATGTCTATATCTCGCGGGCTCATATCCCATCTGCGACCTTTGCCGAAGCCCGAATAGGGGAGGCTAGTTTCACTTGTATAGATCTGTAGCATATTGGGAGCGACCGACGAGGTCATCTCCTTGATGCCGTTCTGCAGCCCTTTGCTCAGGGATAATAGGATAACGAGCATAAATATGCCCCAAAACACCCCGAACGATGTGACAATGCTTCGACGTTTATTTCTGCCTAGCGTATGCCCCACCTCACGTAGAGTCTCGCGGTCTAATAGCCTTTTCATAATCATATCTCCTGTGAATTCATTACTGCCTCATAGCCTCGACTGTAGGGATGCGAAGCGCTTTGCGGGCTGGTAGATAGCCAGCAAGCAGTCCACCTAGCATCATCACGAGGATCGCACCGATAGCCGTGCTTACCGTTATATTGGGATTGATGAATAGGTAACTCTTAAAAGAGCCAATCTCCTTGACGCCCCATCCATTGACCACCATGATGTAGTCTACCAGTGCCATAATCCCTACACCGACCACTAGCCCCATAAGCCCAGAGATTAGGGTGATGAATACAGACTCTGTGAGGACCATGCCGATGATATCCTTGGTCTTGGCGCCTAGTGCCTTGCGAATGCCAATCTCTCGCTTGCGCTCGGTGACGGCAATCTGCATGATGTTGATTACCCCAACGACACCTATAATTAAGGTGCTTAGCCCAATAAGCCACAGAAATAGATCGATGCCGAAGAAGACCTGCTTCATCGTTCCGAGCATGGCGGCTTGAGAATCGACACGGATCGCACGCTCGTCGCTAGGGGAGAAGCCCTTCATGCCCGCACAGATCTGCGTTAATGCTTGGTCGAATGCCTCTTCCGCCTCGTCGCTATCTATGCTAGGGCATAGAGCCTGCATACCCCAGACTTGATTAGCTCGATGATCCGAACCGCTTAACCTCATGATCTGCATGGTCGATAGAGGAATGTAGCTCTTGCCATTCTCTCCATAGCTATCCTCGTGTACCCCAATCACCGTGTAGCCACTACCCGAGATCATCACTTGCTTACCTAGAGCAGCCTCTTCGGTATTGAATAGACTCCGAGCTAGATAGTCGTTGAGGACGATGACTTTGCGGATCTCACGTTCGTCTCTTGTATTGATAAATCGACTTGACGAAACTTTATATTTAAGATGTCTAACCTGACTGTAGGCCTCTGTGACGCCGAATAGATAAGTTTCGCCAGCTCGATCTGCATACGACACTCGGATACCCCAGCGGTTGTTGTATGGTGCTACGAGCTGTATTTGGGGCATCTGTCGCTGTATCTCGTAGCAGTCGTCTATGTGGTAGGCGGGCTCGTACCAGCGAGGTAAGCCATTATAAGGCTCAGATAGATAGCCGAAGGATATGTCTACCGCGGAGTTATTAAGACCTTGAGCAGATATATTCCTCATGATACCTCGGCTGATACCCGTACCAGAGCTAAGCAAGATGACTAGGATCAGTACGCCCCAGCCTACAGCTAGCCCTGTGAGTATCGTTCGGAGTTTATTCATCGAGAGTGTTGCCACGATCTCTCGTATTTGTTCTCGTCCCAGCATAGCTAGATGATTATTGATGTAGTAGTTAGCAGATCAATCCGTCCTTGATGTTTATGGTGCGGCTACATTGGTCGGCTACGGCTTGCTCATGAGTTACGATGATCATAGTTCGTCCCTCGGCATTCATTTCTTTGAGTAGCTGCATCACCTCTTCTGTTGTCTGGCTATCGAGGGCACCAGTGGGCTCATCTGCCAAGATTACGGCAGGCTCGGTGACGAGTGCTCGTGCTATGGCGACACGTTGTTTCTGACCTCCAGATAGCTCACTTGGTAGATGGTGTGCCCAGTTGGAGAGGCCCACTCGCTCTAGATACTGAGCTGCTCTACACATACGCTCGGCATATGGGACACCCCGATAGTAGAGGGGTAGGGCAATGTTTTCTAGTGCGTTCTTGAAAGGGATAAGGTTGAAGGACTGGAATATGAAGCCGATTTTGTGGTTGCGCATATCAGCGGCTTCGTTCTCGGTCAGATCCCTAACGATCTTACTGTCGAGCAGGTATTCCCCTTCGTCGTAGGTGTCTAGGATACCGAGGATGTTGAGTAGGGTGCTCTTGCCAGATCCCGATGCGCCCATGATGGCGACCAGCTCTCCTGCTCCGATCTCAAGATCTATGCCTTTGAGTACATGTAGCGGTTGAGCTCCCGGGTAGGTCTTATGTATGTTTCTTAATTTAATCATCTCTAGGTTATTATAATGATGTTAAGTAATCTGCTTCTATCTCCTGTTTATGTTTATTGGTGTATTACTTATCTATTACACCGCAAATGTAGTGCTTTTTAGTGAACAGACAACTCTTAGCCTAGATTTTTTTCAAAACTTCTTCGCTTGACGGTACTATTTGGTGTGCATCTATGGTCTTCTACGATACTATATATAGCAAGAGAGATAGTCTCTTGCTACCCTTGCGCCTTCCATGTTTGATAGAGGTTGGCTATGCTTCTAAACTGTAAATAAGTGTTATCTTTTTTCTTTTCACAGCGCTATCTCTGAGCTTTGCGATGAGCCGAAGTATTGAAATCGAAGGGCTAATTTGTTCCAGTTGGTGGAGTAACTTGCTCGGGTATGTCCATCAATCCGACAAGATTGATGGGAATAAATATCTCTTAGAGTGCCTTGGAGATGTAAAATCTATTGTTGATTAGATCTATATATTTGAAATATAGCAGCTTGTGAAATATTCGTTTTGGCTGGGTCTATGAGGGGAGCTGGTCGTGAGTGCCAAAATGAGGTCGGACGCCGTGTAGAGCCTCCTAGAGGCCAAATACGAGGTCTGCCGTTTTTTGCCCACTACAGATACAATCTCTCATCAACATTCTGAAATTTGAGCTAAAATATAAATCTAGGGGTACAGAAGTAGCCTTATCTCGATCGTTGCCAAAGCCTGCCATTTTCCCCACATCCCAATAGGATAAATTCTGCTTGTGGCGCCGCCACGCAATGGGTGGAACGAATGGGCGTAACACAACAAGAACCATAGAGAAAACGCTTCGCCAATCCATGTTATCGGCGAGTATGCACGTATTATTTGGAGGCCACTATCCATTATTGGAGCCTCATCAGTATAAGTGGATATTCATACCACTCGTGTCTGAGAAAAAACAAAATAATGATTATACTGCTATCATCGTTCGAAGATTCAGGTCACTTTGATACGGCTACTCCACACAGCACGTTGCTAGCTTAGGCATTTTATTGTAATTTTGTGCGATTAAACGGAGTATTTTCGTAATCTATTGACCACTTATATTAAACTGTGGTATAAATAGTGAATCAGTATCTAAAGTAGAACATGATAGAAATCAACGAACTGGAGGCATTTTTTGATGCAAGCCAGTCACAGATAAGTAGTTCGGTAATGCCTATCATCGGCGATATTGACCCGAATGAGGATTTTACGCTCTCGGACGAAGAGCTTGGAGCGACGATGCCCGTATTGCCTCTACGCAATATGGTACTTTTCCCGGGTCAGATTATGCCCGTATTGGTAGGGCGTGAGAAATCACGCAACCTAATTCGCTGGGCAGAGAGTAGTAAAGCTCTCTTTGCCGCAGTAGCTCAGCGTGATGCAGAGGTGGAGGATCCTACCATCTCCGATCTGTATGAGGTGGGCGTGGTAGCTACACTTGAGCAAGTGCTAGAGATGCCCGATGGCTCTCTGACGGCAATCATCAGAGGTAGCCAGCGTGTACGTATCGGGGCAGAACATAGCCTTATTCCTCACCTCTCTGCCGAGGTTAGTCTACTCTCGGAGATCATGCCTCGTAGAAACAACCCAGAGTTTAAGGTGCTCGCAGCTTCGATCAAGGAAAACTACCTCACGCAGTTTAAGTTGATACACAATGCGATGCCTAAGCAGATGCAGGAGAGCTTCCAGCGTAATAAGAATGGCATCTATCTGATCAATAACTCGATCGGGCTCTTGAGTATCAACATACAAGCCAAGCAAGCCCTACTCGAGCTAGACGACATACGTGATAGAGGGCTCAAGGTGTTGGGCTTCCAGCAGTCCGAGCTACAGATGCTACGCCTAAAAGCAAGTCTGACCAATAAGACCCAGAGGGAGATGGACAGACAGCAGAAGGAGTACTTCTTGCAGCAACAGATCCGTACCTTCCAAGAGGAACTAGGTGGTAGCGCCCACGATCTAGAGATTGCAGAGCTGCGTGAGCAGGCAGGTAAGATGCTCTGGAACGAGGCAGTAGGTGAGATCTTCGAGAAGGAGGTGCGCAAGGCCGAACGACTCAATCCGCAGAGCCCAGACTATGCAGTGCAGGTGCAGTATCTGCGTACCATACTATCATTGCCTTGGGGTGTCTACAGCCAAGACAACTTCGATCTGAAGAATGCTCAGAAGAAGCTCGACGAGGAGCACTTCGGCCTAGAGAAAGTCAAGGAGCGCATCCTTGAGCACCTAGCTGTACTCAAGCTCAAGGGAGATATGAAGTCGCCTATTATCTGCCTCTATGGCCCCCCGGGAGTCGGCAAAACCTCTCTAGGGCGTAGCATAGCCGATAGTCTAGGACGCAAATATGTGCGCATCTCTCTAGGTGGAGTACACGACGAGGCAGAGATACGAGGCCACCGCCGCACCTATATTGGGGCTATGAGTGGGCGTATCATACAGAGCTTGCAGAAGGCTGGTACCTCAAACCCTGTCTTTGTCCTCGATGAGATTGATAAGATCTCGGGCGACTATAAGGGGGATCCCGCAGCTGCTCTGCTCGAGGTGTTGGACCCAGAGCAGAATGGTACCTTCCACGACAACTACCTAGATATAGACTACGATCTAAGCAAGGTGCTCTTCATAGCCACTGCCAATAACATTGGGGCGATCTCACAGCCCTTGAGAGATCGCATGGAGCTAATAGAAGTGTCGGGCTATATCGCCGAGGAGAAGATGCAGATCGCCAAGCGCCATCTGATCCCAAAGATCGCTCAAGATCACGGATTAGGGGAGCGCAACATTCGCTTCACACCAAAGGCTATCGAGACCATCATCGAGCAATACACACGTGAGAGCGGAGTGCGTGCTTTGAGCAAGAAAATAGCTGCCATTATGCGTAAAATCGCTTGGCAGGAGGCCTCCAATGCAGAGGCCAAAACCGAGGTAACCCCAGCTCTAGTCAAGGAGTATCTTGGCAAACCTATCTTCTCAAGAGATAAGTACCAAGGCAATGAACATCCGGGAGTAGTGGTTGGTCTGGCTTGGACAAGTGTAGGAGGAGAGATCCTCTTCATCGAGAGTAGCTTGCATCGTGGGCAGGAGTTTAAGCTCAGCCTGACCGGTAGCCTCGGTGATGTGATGAAGGAGAGTGCCGTGCTAGCGCTCGACTATATCAGAGCGCACCGTGACGAACTGGGTATAGAGGATACTGCTATCAAGGATAAGGAAGTACACATACACGTCCCCGAGGGAGCTGTGCCCAAGGACGGCCCTAGTGCAGGCATCACGATAGTGACCTCTCTAGTATCTACCATGACGGGGCGCCTCGTGCGTCCACATATTGCTATGACGGGTGAGATTACTCTGCGTGGTAAGGTACTGCCCGTCGGTGGTATCAAGGAGAAGATATTAGCAGCCAAGCGCTCGGGCATCAAGGAGATTATTCTCTGCAAGGAGAACGAGAAGGATATCGCTGAGATCAAGGAGCTGTATGTGCGTGGCCTCAAGTTTCACTATGTCGAGGAGATCAGCCAAGTGCTTGATCTAGCCTTGGAGCCAGTAACGCCCCAAGCAAAGTAATCCCTTATGAACGAAGTATCACAGACAGCCCTAGAGGTAGAGCGAGTGGTCGGGCAGTGCCGTAGCCTCTTCGCCTCCAAGCTCCACGACTATGGAGCAGCTTGGCGCATCATGCGTCCAGCCTCTCTGACCGACCAGATCTACATCAAAGCCGGTCGCATACGTACGCTACAAACCAAGGGCATGAACCGTGTGAATGAGGGCATCGAACCTGAGTTCGTCGGTATCGTCAATTACGGTATTGTAGCTATGATACAACTAGACCTAGGAGCTGTGGATCAGCCCGATATAGACGCCACTAGAGCCCTAGCTCTATATGATGAGAAGTTGTCTGCTACACTAGAGCTTATGGCAGCCAAAAATCATGACTATGGCGAGGCTTGGCGCTCTATGCGCCTAGGCTCTATCGTAGACTTGATACTCTCCAAGGTCTATCGGACTAAGCAGATTGAGGATTTGGGGGGTGATACTTTGGTATCTGAGGGCATCGAAGCTAACTATATGGATATGGTTAATTATGCCATATTCGCATTAATCAAGATGCAGGAATGAGCCTCAAGCGTACACTTCTAGAGGCCTCCCGCATAGTTCTCGGTCTCGTCTTCGTTATATCAGGCCTACTCAAGGCAGTAGACCCAATGGGCGGAGCAATCAAGGTCGGGGAATACTTTGGTTCCATTCTTGGATCCAAGTTTTTGTGGATTTCGCACACTTTCCTGCCCCTGTCTGTACTGCTGTGTATAGTGGAGTTCTTGCTGGGGGCGTTTCTCTTGATGGGGATTTATCGACGTATTGCCTCGCGTATGACTTTTGTGATGATGGTCTTTATGACTATCGTCACGATTTACATATCGATTACTGACTCGGTCGGTGACTGTGGTTGCTTTGGGGACTTAATTAAACTCACCAATGTACAGAGCTTGATCAAGAATATCATCCTCTTGCCGATGTCCTACTTCGTGATGCGCTACGCCAGACAGATGAGCCATCTCTACACGCGCCGTGAGCGTTGGGTACCAGCCGCACTAGCCTTCATCGGCATCTCTCAGTTTACTTACTGCAATCAACGATATCTCCCTTATAGGGATTTTCGACCTTATCAGATTGGATTCGACCTCAACAAGAAGATACAAGAGGCTGACTCTACCTATCAGGCAGAGCTGCTTGAGGGGACAAGGTTTATCTATCGCAAGGGTGATAGGGTAGAGAGCTTCACAGTACACAACCTCCCTGATACTACTTGGACCTACGAGAGGCAGGAACAGAGTTCCGAACTCAAGAACCGCAAGCTGACCTACAGCTTCGAGATGCAGAACTCCGAGGGAGAGGCGATGGAACACCAGATCCTCAACGATCAGACGGGAGTCTTGCTCCTTTTCTCCCTCAACTGGAATGACGCCAATCAAGACAATATAGATGAGATCAACGAGCTCTACCGCTATGCTCAAGAGTATGGGTATAAGTTCTACGGTGTGTCGGCATCGACACCCGAGGAAGAGTCGGAGTGGCGCTACCAGACAGGTGCAGATTACCCAATCCTATTTATGGACGCCACGACTATTAAGACTATCATTCGAGCTAATCCGGGGTTAATCGTGATGAAGTCGGGGGTCGTAATCGACAAAATTTCGTCGGAGATGCTCCCCAGCATAGACAAAATCCCCTCTTATATCCATAGCCGTATGAAGCTAGGGCAGGGGACGGTCCCATCGCCTATGCGCCTTTTGCTGCTTGGACTCTGGGCCTCCATCTTACTGCTTGGCCTCCTTAGACTGTTGGCTAGGCGCATCAATGCCCGTGGGTATATCATCGGTCGCAAGAACCGAGTAGAAAAAGAGTTGTAAATAATTTATTAATGTATAATTCAAGACAAAGAAATGAGAAAAAACATTGTAGCAGGGAACTGGAAGATGAATAAGACCCTTGCAGAGGGCGTTGCTTTCGTTGAGGAGCTCAGCCAAGCTCTCAAGGGTAAGAGTCCTAAGTGTGATGTAGTTATTGCTGCTCCTTTTGTGCATCTAGCCACGCTAGCTGCCAAGGCAGAGGGTTTCGCTATCTCGGCAGAGAACTGCGCAGACAAGGATAAGGGTGCATACACTGGAGAGGTTTCCGCTGCTATGGTTGCCTCTACTGGAGCCAAGTATGTGATTCTCGGCCACAGCGAGCGTCGTGCCTACTACGGCGAAACAGACGCTATCCTTACAGACAAGGTAAACCTAGCTCTAGGCAATGGTCTAACTCCTATCTTCTGTATCGGTGAGGTTAAGGAAGAGCGTGAGGCTGGCGAGCACTTCCGAGTAGTGGAGCAGCAGATCTCTAACGCTCTATTTGGCCTATCGGCAGAAGATTTTGGTAAGCTAGTCATCGCCTACGAACCAGTTTGGGCCATTGGTACGGGGCTTACTGCTACGGCAGATCAAGCACAAGAGATTCATGCCCACATTCGTTCGTTCATCGCTGGCAAGTATGGTCAGCAGATCGCAGATGACTGCACAATCCTCTATGGCGGTAGCATGAATAAGAAGAATGCAGCCGATCTCCTGAGCCGTCCCGATGTAGATGGTGGCCTCATTGGTGGAGCCTCTCTAGTTGTAGAGGACTTCCTGCCAATCATTGAGGCTGTTTAGTCCCAAGATAGTCGAGGCCAGAGGCGGAGGGCCTTTCTAGTGCTCTCTCCTTTGGCCTGTATCTTCGTAGTTCCTACCACTCGTAGAGATAAGGGGTGTGCTAGGTGCTAGTGGTTTCAGTATTACTTAAAGAATGAGTATTATGTCTAAGTTGTTAATGGCTACAGGGTTGTATCTATCTATGGTGGCGGGTGTATGCGCTCAGCAGACTACTCCATCTGCAACTGCGAGGGCAGTACCGAAGAATATCTTCGAGGCACTTGAGGGCGAGGCTCCCGGCCAAGGACATGTCGTGATCTATCAGTCCGAGGAGCTCAGGCGTCTAGTAGGCGTTGTGTCTGGCCGTTATGGAGCTGTCCTTGGACGTGAGGGCAATACTTCTCTGCTTATGGGGTACCGCATTCAGTTTTTCAGTGGCAATACACCATCGTCCAAGGCGGAGGCTCAGTCACGTGCTGCACTTATTCGCCAGCTTGTACCAGAGTACAACTGCTACATCAGCTTCAATGCTCCTTTTTGGCGCCTCGTGGTAGGTGACTTCCTCTCCATGGCTCAGGCAAGAGAGGTGCGCAACCGCCTACTAGGCGTACTCCCTGCTTGGAGTAAGGAGTCCTATGTGATCAAAGATAAAGTACGTATACTCAACTATGACCCCACCGCAGATGAATAACCTTGATATCAACACCACCGATAGCTTACAGATCCAGCAAGCCCTAGAGCAACACTACCTTCAAGTACTTAGCCTCATAGGCGAAGACCCTACAAGAGAGGGATTGGTCAAAACCCCCGAGCGTGTAGCCAAGGCTATGCAGTTCCTTACTCAAGGCTATCGGCAAGATCCATCCGAGATCCTTCGCTCAGCAATGTTTCGAGAGGATTACAGACAGATGGTCATTGTGCGTGATATAGACTTCTACTCCATGTGTGAGCATCACATGCTCCCTTTCTTTGGTAAGGTACATATAGGCTATATCCCCAATGGCTACATTACGGGGCTATCCAAGCTCCCTCGTGTTGTTGATGTTTTCTCTAGGCGCCTACAAGTACAGGAGCGTCTTACGACGCAAATCAAGGAATGCATTCAAGAAACACTCAACCCTCTAGGTGTGATCGTCGTGATAGAGGCACAGCACATGTGTATGCAAATCAGAGGTGTAGAGAAACAGCACTCCCTGACCACGACGAGCGACTTCACGGGGGCTTTTAAGGAAGCCAAGACTCGTGAGGAGTTTATGCAGCTCATCTCACGAAATAAATAAATCTCCAGCCTACGTATGCAGAGGTGCAATGCGGAAGCCTCTTGCCTAGAGAGCACTTTTGTCTGTGCCCCCATGGGTTATGCCCGTCATGTCGCTTTGTATCCAATGAATGGCGATGACATCTCTTGCCTAAGAATAGACTACGATCTCTATACGACAGATTACGGTGATTTGCTCATTGCTTCCACCTATTTGGGAGTGTGTTACAGCACATTTTGTTCGTCTGTAGAAGCAGCCGAAGCCATTCTCCGGGGGGCCTTCCCCGGAGCAGAGCTATTTCGTCGCTCCTCAGAGTGGCAGGTCAGGTTGCTCTCTTGGCTTAAGCCTAACGCTCCTACAGATCAGCATATAGCACTTCATCTTATGGGTACAGATTTTAGGTTGAAGGTTTGGCGTGCGTTGCTGGAGGTGCCTATTGGACATGTGGCTACATACTCAGACCTTGCTCAAGCCATAGACAATCCTCGAGCCGTGCGAGCCGTTGGTTCCGCGGTAGGGAGCAATCCCATTGTCCCGTTTATTCCATGTCATCGCATCATTCGTCGTGATGGCTCACTTGGGAATTATAGTGCAGAGGGAGGAATAGAGCAGAAGGCTGCGCTCCTAGCCAGAGAGAAAGTGGTCTTGTCAATTTGATGTTTAACTATGAGCAAGTCAGAGTATTACACGGCTGAAGGCATCTCTGCTCAGCACTACGAGGCTCTTTTGCATGGGCATAGCTATCCCCTTTATTATGCGCCTTGGTGGCTCTCCACGGCTAGTCGAGGTAAAGCTGTCTATGTGGCGAGTTTTCGTGCCGACCGATGCGTAGCTGTGCTTGCTGCTGCCCTTAGCTATGGACGATTGATTACACCCTATTTTTGCCAATATAGTGGTATTCTGTTCCTTGACGAGGGGCTTACTCTGTATGAAAAGCAATTGATTACTCAGGCTATTCATCAACAACTGCCCAAACACACGTATTATCAAGTCAATTATCCGCCTAGCTATACTGATTGGTTAGGGCTACATTGGCTGTCATATAAGCAGACCACACGTTACAATTATATTTGGGACATCACTGGGATTACCTCTAGGGAGGAGCTGCTTCAATCTATTAGCCCGACTCTACGCAAAAATCTCAAGGCCAGCGAGCGGGCAGGGTTCGTGTATGCCTCAAATGTGTCGATAAGAGAGGCTATAGCACTGCTGAGGCTAACAGCTAGTCATAAGAAGTATAGGAGTGATTTTGTCTTGCAGGAGCAACTGATTAGCCAGAGTATCGAGCGAGGGCAAGGACAACTTGTCGGTTTACGAACGCCAGATACGGGACAGTTAGCGATGGTTTCGTTCTTCGTCAAGCACCAAAGAGTGGCTTATCTGATAGGAGAGGGCAACGATCGTGCGCTCAGTGGGCGCTATCAGCTCAAGGCATTAGTTCTGATGCACTATATTCTACAGGAGCAGGGAGGTATAGACTTGATCGATTTTGAGGGATCTATGCTTGAGCCAATTGCCAAAATCTATCAAGCGCTAGGAGCCTATCAGCAGTCCTATATGACCATAAGTAAGGGGAGTAAGTATAGTTTAGCCGGATTGCGAGCTCGCCTCTTGAGGCGTAAGGGCTAATGTAAGGTTAAGCGGAATAGATGAGGAGCTGCCAAGCAAAGAAGTTGTTGATTAGATGCAGCAATATAGGTATGCCAATTCGGCTAGTATAGTGATAGCTGTATCCGAGGACGAATCCAATAGTGAGGCGAGAGAGGAAACCGACCAAGGATAGATGCACTAGACTAAAAATCACACTCGTGACTCCAATCGCCAGCAATGGCCGATGTCTGTCGGCTGCAATAAAGAGGCTTTGCATAGTTCCTCTGAAAAATAGCTCTTCCACTAAGGCAGGCGTTAGGCAGATGACCACAAACTCCAAGAGTCTGCTATCCCAGCCCGACTGAAGTAGCTCTTTGATCTGTTGGGATACAGTATCTTCTATATCAATCCCCCAGCTACTAGGGAGTATACCGATGAGCCACTCGGACACGAAGCTAAGTGATGTAGAAGCTGCGACCATGCCACCAGCCACAGCAAATAGAAGCAGAAGAGAGAATGGGGAGCAAAATATCTCCCGCATCTCTCTGTACAGCCTCCTTGGTGTGGCTTGACGCAATAGCTGCCGCCCCTTGGGGTGGAACGATAGGGGCAGTAGAAATATGCCAATAGAGGACCACAGCATCGAATACATCAGAGCACTCTTGCTCTCGAGAATAGAGAACCCGAGCACCGAGGAGAGCGAGGCCACTCCTATCCCCACCAGCAGAGTACAGGCGAAGGTTAAGCCGATGAGGTATGCAATACTCAAGTATATGTCTGTCCTATTTGTCATGTCAATGCTGCTCGTAGGCAGGGAGGCGATTGCTCTTCCTGATTTGCTGCGGGGTGTAGCCAAAATTCTTGCGACAGAACTGGCACAAGTAGCTGATGCTAGAGAACCCATAGCGCTTGACGATATCTTGTAGCGTGAGCTCCTGCTGCAGAATGTCATTGTAAATGTACCTGCACTTCTGCTGCATCATCCATTTCTGAGGCGATAGACCAAACTCCTCTACAAACATTCGCTTGAGGGTCGTAGGTGATAGTTTGAAGTGCTGGCCTAGCTCATCGATCGTTGCATTGCTATAGCCTAGATGGAATACTTTGGTTCGGAAGCCCGTATTCTTACAGTGATAAAATCTAAGAAACTCCTCGGCCATCTGCCTCGTATAGTCCAATCGTAGGAGTAAGAAGAACTCTTGGAGCTTGATGTCAAACACATTGACGTCAATGTGGGGGAACTTGAGATACAGCCCCACAGTTTTTCCCCACAACTCTACGCCAGATGACATCGGCATTGACCGCATAACGCATGGCTGATTGAGCTTCTTCCGACAAGAATGCTTGCGCTTTTTGCCGCGGTCCTGACTAGTTTGATCGGGGCATTCGCCTAGACATAGATGAGTGCTAGGATGAAAGCGCATAGATAAACATGTCAAGCCGCTGGTTGTGCTCTCGAGAGAGAGAAAGCCTCCCATCGGAACTAAATAAATATGGTTACCACTGTTCGTTTGGAGTGTCTGTTTCTCATCTCCAATTATGTGCTCTCCTCCCATCACCCAAAGAAGAATGAAATATCCTTCACTTCGATAAATGCGTCTGTCCCCTTGCTTTAAGGTTGCTACTTCTGGTAAACGAAAGAGTGATGTTGGACATTGCTTAAAAGCCGAATGAGTAAAAAATATCTCGGACTTATTTGCTTTCTCCTCCCCTAATAGTAATTCCTTTCCCATATATCCTTCTCATTATAAATATCCTGCGAAGTTACAAAAAACAATAATTATATAATCATATAAGTCAGCCCTAGGCATTTTCGGAGGAGCTAGTAGAGGGGATATGAGTATCTTTGTAAGATATTATTTATTTCCTGATTATCAGGTTGATATATCCTTGTCTTGGTGTATCCTAGGGTACGTATTGTAGTAAGTAATAGTATCGGATATACGTATAATCCCCTCCAATTTAAGTGCATATTTGTATTAAATTGGAGGGGATTAATGAGTTTGCGGGGCTAGATTGAGCAATATAATGAACTCATCGCTTATCAGAAAGGGTGACGCCTGCTATCAAACCTCTTCATATCTGAGACAGAAGCATTACCCGTGAACTGATTGAAGCGATAGATAAAGTGGAGCATAACGTATCGTCCTAGAGTATTGGTTTCTAGCATTGAACTGCTTAAAGCATTGCTCTCTCTGTAGATGTTGTTTTGCTGGGCTAGTACGTCGTATGCCTTGAGGCGAATAGTCGCTCTGTTGTTCTTGAGGAAGGTGTACGATAGGCCGATATTAATCAGGGTTTGATCTCGATCGTAGCTTGATGTATACCCAGAGCTTGTGCGATAAGCAAGCAGAGCCTCTAGAGAGAAGCCTAGAGGTAGTTTGACATTCGTGTCCCAGTCTATACGGTAGTCCTGCGTGCTCTGCTGAGCTGTTTGTGGGAGTGTATTCCAAACATTGTAGTAGGCCCAAGTGCCTTTGATGCTGGTGTCTAGGCCGGCGTGTCTATAGGCCAGTGTTAGGCTTTCATTCAGTCTAATGGAACGAGCGTCGTTACGCTCTTCGTCCACAAAGCCAATTTGATTGGATAGGCTATTGAAGCTATTGATGCGTAGCGAAAACCGCTTACCGGGGAGTGGTGTAGTGTAGAAACCACCAAGCCCCACACGAGCATTGCCGTCGGCATTGGTGTAGCTAATGGTACGTACGCCTGTAGCAGGGTTGTATCTCGTACGGCTGACAATGTCGTTTTGGATATACTGTAGATGAGCGAAGATATTTAGAGAGCTCTGGCTACTTGGGTTAAATTGGCTAAATCGCCCAAATAGATTATGCATATACGCAGTTTTGAGGTTAGGGTTGCCCTCGTAGACAACGAGCTGATTGGTCTTATCTCTCACGGGGGCTAGCTGGTCGCTGCTGGGCTGGAAGCTGCGGCCTCGGTAGTCTAAGTTTAGGCTAAGAGCTTTGCGAGGGGTATATCTTAGCCTGAATGTGGGGGAGTAGTTCAGTACGCTTTGGTTGATCTGTCGATCTTCCCGACCAATCTTGGTGTAGTTACTCAGGTGCGATGGGTCTAGGTTGATACCTGCTGTAACGTCTAGTTTGTCGGTAGCCTTCTTCAGTGCTAACCCGATACGATGGGATAGGAAGTGCGAGCGTAGCTCATTGCTGTACTCTGGGTTCACCAGATCGTATAGCCCAGTAGCGACTTGCTTCTCTCTGGCCACTCGATCAGACTTGACCTCTTCGCCCTTGATCTGATACTGTCCTTGTAGAGCAAAGCCACGACCTAGGGGTTCGACATAGCTTATCCTAGCTCGGTAGTTGATTTTGTTCGTCTTCGTTTCTAGATATTGGTCTATGTCCGTTATTTGTCCATCTAAATGATTGGTTAGTGTGCTCTGGTAGATCCCTGTAGCGTCATCTGTATTGATCCCTGCTAGTAGAGAAAGAGCTAGTGTACGCCCTTTATTCCCGAGTTTTTGGCTCAGGTCGATATGGATCCGAGAGTTTGATACCTTGCTATCCATAGACTGCTTGAGGCTACTGGTGTTTATCGTTTCGGTTCCCTGACCTCTAAAGGTTGTAGAGGATGAAGTCTTGTTTCCAGCACCTATACCATAGTTTACGTTTGGAGCCACGATAAGGGTGGTTTTGTCTGTTGGCTTCCACTCTAGGCGTAGGTTGGCTCCTGTATTGTATTTGTCATTGTGCTCCACAGATCGTCCTCGCTCGGTTGTATTGCCCGAGGCGATAATATCTGTTCGTTCGTATGCACTCTCTTTGAGTTTATCGCTGTTGCCGATGAAGGCACCAGAGGAGAGCTCCCCTTGTTTACCCAATGTGTAGCCTAGGTTGCCTCCAAGCACCTTGCTGGTGCTAATGCCATCATTGCTATTGCCTCCGCCACTAGCCCCTCTTGGCCCTCTAGTGTTCCCTCCGAATATATTATTCATCTGACCAAGATCAGAGGCGATATCACTGAATCCTGAGTTATTGGTATTGTTTGCCCCTGCGACAATGCTCCATTGTGAGCTATCTGAGAAACGATTAAGCGTGGCATTGGCCTCGTATCTCCGATTTGGAACGCCAGCTCCAGCATACGCGGTGCCAAATAACCCTCTTTTATTGCTCTTCTTAATCGTTAGGTTGATGACTGTTTCTTCATCGCCATCCGAGAAGCCGGTCATGCGTGAGGCATCGCTCTCTCTGTCCAGTACTTGGATTTTGTCTATTGCATCAGCAGGAAGATTCTTTAGAGCGACCTTGGGATCGCTCTCGAAAAAGCGTTTTCCGTCTACCATGATCTTGGAGATATTCTTCCCATTGATCGTGATCTGTCCGGCCTCATTAATCTCTGCTCCGGGCAGCTTTTTCACGAGCTCCTCTAGAGCTGCTCCCTCACTTGTCCTGTAGCTCCCTGCATTGTACTCTAGGGTGTCACCCTTGACCACGACCTCATTGGCCTTGCCTACGACAGTGATTTCCTGCAGAGTTTTTTTGTCTTCGTGCAAGATGATGTCGTTTAGGAGTAGGGTATTCTTATGCTCCGTGAGGGATAGCTCTTGTTTGTGGGTGATAAACCCGATGAAGCTAACCTCTAGAGTGTATCTACCTGCGGGGAGTTTGATCAAGCTAAATCGACCTGAAGTATCTGTCGATATACCTGCTTGAGTCTGACCATTGGGGCGTAGTAGCCGTACACTGGCCTGTGGGAGGCTTTGCTTTGACTCGTCTAGTACTCGTCCTCTAATGTTGATGTTGCCTGCAGATAGTCCAAAAGACAATCCCATAAGGAGGCAGAATAGGCTCAACCTTAATCTATAATTAACCATTTAGTGACTCTTGTGAATTTATGTTCTTGTTTTTACTTAGAATCAGGCGTAGAGCAAAAGTTTAATCTTCATCCTCGGGAGCGACCTCGCTGTATGCTCTCTGGTGTGCCCAAATGGTTGCTGTCGTATTCATAGCCCAACGGCTAAGAGAAGTCCTCAAATTTGAGAAAGTGAATATACGCCATTTTGGCGTGTTTCTGAAGTTTGAATTCAATCCTCAGAAAAATGATTCTGGTTAACGAATTTATGTTCCCAAATAAGAATTAGCGGCCCTCGGCCAAAAGTGAGGGTAGTATAGGGTGGGGTAGTACTCGGGTATTTCAGTTTATGAACTTCATGAGCTCATAAATCTTCTGTGGTGTTCTGTAACTTTCTAGTTATGTATACTTTGTATATGTGTTTTATGATTGATAGTTTCGATTTCTATACATGGTGTGACCTTAAGGCGATTACATGATTGCTAGAGCTATTGTAAGTAGCTTGTAACTAGTGTTTTTGTGAGATTTGTGCAAGTAAAACTTCTCGTTTTTTAGGCTAGTTAGTCTATGTGCTTCGTGCTCAAGGTTGCCTTTTAGAGTTTTGAATTTCAATTTTTAAAACTTCTTGTTTTTGAATTTGGAATTTTGATTTGTATATTTGTATCCAAATCTAGAATACAAACATCTCGGACAATATGACAGACTTTATCAATCTCGAGGCAATATCTACACGACTAAAAGAGCTACTAGAGAGAAGTGAGATGAGTGCTAAAGACTTCTCTACACAGACGGGAATTGCTCCGTCTACACTCTCGCAGATACTCAATGGAAAGACGATGATCAACATCGACAGCATCAACAAGATTATTTCTCGTTGGCAGGGGGACCCCAACTTCGATCCGATGTGGTTTGTCCTTGGCGAAGCCTGCACACGCCTTGTAGATCAAGCGAACGCTTCGGAAGCAGACGAGTCGTATAAGGGCAGCTCGGCTAATGCCCATGACAAAGCTCTAGAACTTGCCCTCTCAAGTAAAATCGAAGAGGTGGGACGCCTCAAGGCTAGCTTAGAGGGTATGAAACCCAAGGTAATTGATCACATTACAGTTTTCTATACAGATAGGAGCTTCGAAACCTATCGACTTAGTGCTGACGAGTAGAGATATGGGATAGATAGGTAGCCAAGAGGAGCTGGAGTTGCTCCTACATGTACACAAAAAGCCCCGAAGCTAAGCGCCATTTTTGGCACAGCTTCGGGGCTTTGGCTTTGCTTAAGCCTATGGATCAACAAGTGCTAGAAGTCGTAGACGGTTACCCAGCCATGGGTGTCTGGCTCATCTCCATACTGGATAGCACGTAGCTTATTGTACATCTTCTCGCTGATTGGCCCTGCCTTGCCGTCTGGGCAGAACATATAGCTAGTACCCTCGTCTAGGTCGTCTACACGCTCGATGGGGCTGATGACGGCTGCAGTACCACAGGCACCTGCTTCTTGGAATGTGGCTAGCTCCTCCACGTGAATAGGTCTGCGCTCTACCTTCATACCCATGTCTTGGGCAATCTGCATGAGGCTCTTGTTGGTGATAGAGGGTAGGATAGATGTGCTCTCTGGGGTTACATACACGCCGTCCTTAATCCCGAAGAAGTTGGCTGGTCCGCATTCATCGATAAACTCCTTGTGCTTGGCATCTAGGTAGATAACAGCTGAGTAACCTTTGGAGTGAGCAAGCTGACCAGAGTAGAGGCTGGCTGCATAGTTACCACCGACCTTGTATGTACCCGTCCCTAGAGGTGCAGCACGGTCATAGCCACGCATGATAGCCATAGGGGTTGGTCGGAAGCCCTCCTTGAAGTAAGGCCCTACGGGAGTAACAAAGATCATGAACATGTATTCTGTCGCAGGCTTAACCCCTACCTGTTGCCCAAGACCAATCATTAGGGGGCGGAGATAAAGTGATGCGCCGGAGCCGTATGGAGGTACGAAGCGACGATTGAGCTTGATGACTTTCTCTACAGCTTCCAAAAACAGCTCTGTAGGCATCTCTGGCATCATGATACCCCGGCTGGTGTGTTGCATACGGTAGGCATTTTCTTCAGGTCTAAATACTCTCACTTTGCCATCCTTGCCCTCGAAAGCTTTCAAACCCTCAAACGACTCTTGCCCATAATGAAGACAAGTCGCTGCCATCGGGATGTTGATAGTTTCTGATGAGGAAATTTCTAGTTCGCCCCAAGCGCCATTGCGGTAGTAGCAACGGATGTTGTAGTCTGTGGGCACATAGCCGAAGGTCAAAGAAGACCAATCGAGATTAGCTTTGCTTCCCATTGTTTGTTTTATTTAAGTGTTTGTAAAATGAGGAATGGTTTTACAATCCCACGAGCAAAGTTAGGCTTTTGTTTTGGATAAAATGGGGCAATTAAGGACTATTTTCACAAATTGCTAGGGTATTACCTCTTAGGGCTTGACCGAGTGCTTCGGACTAATTCTCCAGATTTGGTCAAATTCCATATCTTTGAGATAGTTAAACTCATGGCTGATGGCCAAGGTCTTTGCGATCATTTTCGTCGGATCACTATCAACCATAATTGGATTTAAAAACAATGAAAGAAACTATCCATGGTCTTCTGATTGCGCTGGTCGTTGTTTCCATAACGATTGCCTCGGTTATTTATTTCATTAAGCTCTTGATATTTATCATTAAGTTGATTTACAGAAAGACAAAAATCTATCTCATAAAGCGGGAGGAAGAGCGTAAAAAGCGTAAGCTTGAACCTAAGCCGATACATTTTACCCTACATATCACGATAAATCAAGTCGATAAGGGAGGTAAGAATATCCGTGCTAGATGAACAGCTTTGAGGATTTTGTAATATTTACATTTTAGATGACGTTTTGATGTATTGCTAAGCCCGCTCTCGTTCGGTAGCACAAAAATACCATAACCTCGTATTTGCCGCCTAGGAGGCTCTACATGGCAGTTGGCCTCGTTTCGGTACTTGTTCCAGCTAATGCAAAATACCCCGCTTAAACTCAATAATTACAACTTGCTGATAACAAGAGGACTTAACTCTGTGTCCGAGCAGTTTTATCCATTTGGAGTGAAGAAGTTTTGATTTCTTCCCATCAATCTTTTAGGATTAGTGGACATATCTCAGAGAATTAATGGGGCAGTCTTCTGAGATGTGTCCTCCAATTTTTCGAAGAAGTCGTACTAAGCCTTTCAGATCACCTCGACTGCCCCCAAGTTTAAGCCCGCTTTCTTTATAGATCTTAACAGAAATAGAGCAATTTCGTAGCTTCAAGTCAAGGATCTTAGGGTTCAACTCTGATGGATTTAATATAAGAAATTGGTGGCTAATTCTTATCTTTGTCCTAGCACTGTTGCTCAAGATGAGGCAGTGCTACTTCATCAATCAATTCTAAGGTATTAAAGTATTATGGCAAGTAAGCGTAGACTAAAAAAGGGTGTTGTGGCTCTAGCGGCAGCATTATTCGACGAGGCTCTTCTATTCCGTGCCTTTGCTTCGGGTGAACAGGTCGATGAGCTAGAGGCCCTTATGGACGATATTATGGTATGGACAGACGATACGATCCGCCGTGTCGCTCGTCCCGACGGCAAGGACAATCCTAAGCTGGTACGTGCCTACTACACCAAGCTCCGCAGAGATATCAACGAAACTGCAGAGAAGTTCGACGAGCGCCTAGTTAAGGTGCTCGAGTCGTTGTAGTGCATCAAGCTGATTCATTATCCCTATCACCCAGCTGGTCGCATTCTCTTTGTTTAATTGGAGAATCGAGTGGCTGGGTGATTTTTTCGTGACTTCATAGCTCCGACTTATTATGTACGCTCCATCAAGAAGACTATCCTCGCAGGGGATCATTGCACTCTCTCTGCTGCTCTATACCCTAGGTCTGCTTCTCTCTGCACTGCCTCTAGACCCATGGCGCACGGCTCTCTATGAGCAGATGGGTTGGCGCCTGCCAGTGCCTCTAGATCTCTCGTATAGCTCCCTGCTAGAGTTTGCCGTGTTGGTGCCTGCTTTATCCATGATTTCCATCAGACTGACCGACTTCTTCTTCCTACACGACAAGTACGAGCAGCGTCTTAGCCTGCTTATTCTGCCACTGATCATGTATGCTGGTTTGTATCAGTCTGGGAGCTACGACGGCCTTGTCATAGCAGGCTCGCTCGGGGTGCTTTGGCTGCTGCTAGGGAGTTATCAAGACACTGAATGCCCCTCTCGCATGGTGCTAGTCGGTGCCCTGCTTGGAGGGCTTGGACTCTATCATGCCAAAGCACTATTGCTGCTACCTGTGCTCGTCCTGATGCTCTACCGACTGCGCTGTCTTTCTCTTCGCAATCTGCTCGCTACGCTCCACGGGCTTGCGCTTACCGCCTTCATTGCTCTACCTATATTCTATTTACTAGATCAAGATCTGCTCTTCTGGCACCTCGGGCAGTGGGTACACTCATGGGGCGTTTGGGGCTGGACTATGGAGGCTGGCGGCACTTCTTACTCAGATCTCCTCCCTCTCATTGTGCTTGTTGTGTTTTTGCTCGTCGGTGTGGGTATGCACTATGTGCGTGCTCAAGGAGAAAATGTTCGCCAGCGTGAACAAGAAGCCTCGCTTATACAGTTATCTATTGGAGGGATTGCTTGCGCTATCCTCTCGTCCGAGAGCGTAGCGGTTCTGTACCTCGTGATCTGTGTACCGATTGTCACACTCCTGACTAGGGGTATTGGTCAGCTTCGGGGGCGAGCTCAGCGTATAGCACTCTCTACAATAGCTGTTTTATTGTTACTGACAGCACTATTTCATTAGTATCCACTCACTAACTCTAAACATATTTCAACAAGATGAAAACAGACATCGAAATCGCACGTGGCGTCAAGCTACGCCCCATCTCCGAGATAGCACAGAAACTAGGTATTGATACCGACAAACTAGAGCCATACGGCAGGCATATCGCCAAAGTACCTCTATCGGTACTGGAGGGTAAATCTCCCAAGTCGAAGCTGATCCTCGTTACCGCCATTACCCCCACGAAGAGCGGACTAGGCAAAACGACCGTCTCCATCGGTCTATCGCTAGGGCTGAATAAAATAGGCAAGCGAGCTATCGTTGCCCTGCGTGAGCCTTCTCTGGGGCCTTGTTTCGGCATGAAAGGCGGTGCTGCTGGTGGTGGCTATGCTCAGGTGTTGCCTATGGAGAAAATCAACCTGCACTTCACTGGCGACTTCCACGCTATTACTTCAGCACACAATATGATCACGGCGTTGCTAGACAACTACATCTATCAGCACCGCTCGGACGCAAGCAAGGGACTAGCCGAGGTCCTCTGGAAGCGTGTGCTAGACGTCAATGATCGTTCTCTAAGGCAGGTAATCACGGGTCTGGGAGGCTCGGCCAATGGTCTGCCTACGGAGTCGGGTTTCGACATTACGCCTGCTAGCGAGATCATGGCGATTCTATGCCTCTCACGTGATATGCAGGACTTGCGCCGCCGCATCGAGAATATCTTGCTCGGCTACACGCACGATGGCGCTCCATTTACGGTTAAGGATCTAGGTGTAGCGGGTGCGATCACTGTGCTACTACAAGATGCTATCGCGCCCAACCTCGTACAAACGACAGAGCATACTCCTGCATTCATCCACGGAGGGCCATTTGCCAACATTGCTCACGGCTGTAACTCTATCCTAGCTACTCGTATGGCTATGGCACATGGCGAATACACGATTACGGAGGCTGGCTTCGGTGCCGACCTAGGAGCAGAGAAGTTCTTCAATATCAAGTGTCGCACTGCAGGGCTCAAGCCAGACTTGACTGTCCTCGTAGCCACAATCGGTGGGCTCAAGATGCACGGCGGTGTGCCCGAAACAGACCTCAAGAGCGAGAACCTCGAGGGGGTACGCACTGGGCTAGCCAACCTAGACAGACACATAGACAATTTGCAAAGCTTTGGTCAGTCGGTTGTCGTATCCTTCAATAAATTTGCGAGCGACACCGATGCCGAGATTGAGCTGGTGCGTGAGCACTGCGCCGCTCGTGGAGTTGGCTTCGCTATCAACACCGCCTTTGGTGAGGGGGGCGAGGGAGCAGTAGAGTTGGCTAAGCTCGTTGTCGATACGATCGAGAGCAATCCGTCGAAGCCACTCGTGCACACCTATGAGCTGGAGGCGAGCATCGAGGAGAAAGCCAATGCCGTAGCGAAGAAAATTTATGGTGCCGACAAGATCACTTTCTCAGCTAAGGCCAAGAAGCAGCTCAAGCGCATCTCGGAGCATGGTTGGGAACGTTTCCCAATCTGTATCGCCAAGACGCAGTACTCATTCTCGCAGAACCCGACGGCTTATGGTAGTGTACGTGGTTTCTCTATGGAAGTAGCCGATATTGTGATCAATACAGGTTCGGAGATGATTGTGCTCGTTATGGGTGCCATTATGCGCATGCCCGGTCTACCCAAGAGTCCACAAGCTCTACGCATCGATATCGTCAATGGCGAAATCGAAGGCCTGAGCTAGTCGGTAGATATGCTCAAAATGACAACTCTAGGGGCTGTGCCACAGTGGCGCAGCCCCTAGTTTTTTCGCTATTCGGGAGAAATATATTACCTTTGTCGCTCGTTCACAATAGACAAGCGGTTGATTTGTGACGATCTACAGCCCCGAAAGACGGGAACCAGCCACAATGCTTAGGTTGCATAAGCCTTCGTCTGAGCGGTTGGTATGTTGAATTTAATAAAAACTGTATGAATTTTAGAGGCATTCTTTTCGGTATTGCTGCCGCCTCAGTCGTTATGACTATTGGTACATCAGCCGTTCGCCCAGCCGACCGCACTAGCGGCCTTGAAGCAGGTGACGTACTACCGGAAATGAAGGTAACAGCCGAGCGTGCATACGACCTTGTACCAGCAGAAAACTCTAATCGCTACACCCTCGTACACTTCTGGGCAGCTTATGATGCCGAGAGCCGTGCGGAGAATGTAGTTTGGGACAGGTTCTTTGCTAGCACTGTGAGTGATAAAATCGCCTATCGAGGCATCTGCCTAGATCCCGATGAGGAAGTATTCACCCAGACGCTGACGCTCGATGGCGTAGATGCATTAGACCAGTATAGCACTCCTACGGACAAGCGCTTGGATCTGATGAAATCCTATGGTCTGGAGCAGAAGTTTCACTCATACCTCGTCGATGATAGAGGAGTAATCCTGAGTGTAGACCCTACGCCCGAAGAACTTGAAAGATTCTATTTACTTTAATCTGTCTGTACTCTGCGACATCATTTGTCTAGATTGGACAGCAACAAAAATGGCTACCAGTAGCAGCACTTCGCTCGCTGGTAGCCATTGTTTTTGTCGAGATCCCTATCGATTGAGAGATAACTATTGCTCTGGGACTACGACAAACTCCGTACGTCTATTGAGAGCATCACACACAGCCTGCTGCTCCTCGCTTAGATTAGCCACAAACTCGGGCGTAAGCTGATCACCCTCTTTGAGGAATGGATACTGCTCTGCCTGCCTCTGAGATACGGTAACGGGTTTTTGCTGCCCATAACCACGAGATAGCAGTCGCTCCGAGGCGATACCCTGCTCAATGAGGTAGGTCACTACTGACTGCGCTCTGCGTTCGGATAGACGCAGGTTATATTCCTGCGCTCCGTGCCTATCGGCATGAGCCGATAGCTCGATGCGGATCTCGGGATTCTCTTGCATGATACGTATCAGCTCCCCTAGAGGCTCGGCACTCTCGGGCAGTAGCTCCGCACTGTCGAAAGCATAGTACACATGGCGCAGAGCCTCGTGCTCTTCTCGAGAGGCTAGCCGAAAGTCCACAACGTACTGCTCGCTACGCTGCGCCACCTCTGTGCGGAAACGTGCGTACTGGTTGAGGTAGCCGGGTGCCGAGGCGAGCATCACGTAGCTGACATCGCCCCTAGCTTTGATGCGGTAGCTACCGTCCTGCTTCGTAGTGGCGACAACCTCCGAGGCATCTTTGCTATTACCCACCAGTCTGACCGTTGCTCCTGCGATTGCATAGTCGTCCCGATCCATCACATAGCCTTCAATAATTGTCACAATCTGAGGAAGGGAGAAGTGGTATAAGTGTGGTCTACCTCGCCCGTCATCTCTAGATGAGGAGATAATGCCTCTTACGGCTAGGCTCTCTTCGTCGGGTCTTTGGTTCAGCCGAGGGTCAAAAGCGATACCAAAATCGTCGGCATGGCTATTGAGGGGCTTCGGCAGTTGCTGTACATGCCACTGCCCAGAGGGGAGGAGTATGGCCTTGTAGACATCTAGCCCGCCATAGCTTGGGTGTCCGTCCGAGGAGAAATATAATAGGCTATCGCTCTGGCAGTAGGGGAATAGCTCGTCTGCTGGAGTGTTGATTGGCAAGCCTAGATTCTCCACCGCACCATAGCTATTGTTGTCGATGCTCACACGATAGATGTCTTTGCCGCCATAGCCTCCGGAGATGTCGCTCACGAAGAACATAGTCTTGCCACTTGGGCTGATGCTAGGGTGAGCCGCCATGATCGTACTATCACGCCAAATATCTACCAAATTGCCCTTGCTCCAGCCTTGCTCACCAGATTTACTCGCTCGCCAGATCTGTGCCGTTCGCATATATTGGTCCGATCGCTCGGCTAGGGTGTAGTACATTGTAGCGCCATCTGCCGTTAGTGACGGAGTACCTTCGTCTGCAAGCGTGTTGAGTGCGCCTACCAACGTGTCAGGCTTGCTCGACCATTGCCCATGCTGATCTCTCGACAGACGATACAGATTGCCGTCTAGCTCTCCCGTAATATCGTTTTTATCTCCCTCTCTGCCTCGATTGCTCCCAAAGTACAGCTCCGAGCCATCTGGTGCGAAGGCTGGTGCATAGTCACTGGCACTAGAGCTCCAACCATCGGCTCTCTGTAGACGGTACCTCTGTACATCGGCGGTATCGGTAAGGGCCAGACGACAGCCTTCTATCCCCACACGTGCCAGATGGCTTAGGCTATCTACAGCCAAGTATCGCTGATAATACTCGATTGCTTCAGGATAGGCCTGAGCCATCTGAGTAGCCTGCCCCAGTCTAAGCAAGAGGAGTGAGTCGGGATAGCCATATCGCTCTGCACTGCGGTAGTAGTTGAGTGCTCGTTGGCTCTGCCTCAAGGTGCGATAAGCCTCTGCCGTATGCCATGCATAGTAGGCTCGTAGCTCTAGAGCTCGTGGCGGAGTACGCCGATAGAGCTGACTATATAGCGTGGCAGCACGCAGATATTCACCTCTCGCCTCGGCCTCGGCCGCTTCCTTGCGAGAGGTGCCACAGCTCGTATGGACCAACACTCCAGAGAGCATGAGCACACCTACGAGATGCTTTGACCAAGATAACCCAATGAAACGATCCATATTAACTAAATACTAGCGAATGTCTATGAGCTTATGTGTCTGTAGGCTGAGCCTCCATTGTGGATGTTTGAGGACGAACTCGACGCAGCGCTCTACCGAGGCTTTGTCTAGCTGCATAGCATCATCGCCCACGAAAATAGGACTAACCAAATAGGCCGAGGCCTTGGGGAGCTCCGAGATAGGCGGGGGGAGGGGGCCATCGGCCGAGATAGGGAAGCGGAACTCCGATACGCCCTCGGGGAAACTCTTGTGTAGTTGCTTCAGAGCCTCTGGCTTAGGGCTACAAGTGATGTAGTCTAGGCCTCGTGGCGGACGACGTGTGCCGTTCGTTTCGATAGCTTGAGTGTATCCTTTGCTATGAAAAAACTCAACAGCCTGCTCCGAAAGCTGGAGGGTGGGCTCTCCGCCCGTCCAAATGATGAAGCGGGCAGGGTAATCCGCTATGGCCTGCCAGATCTTCTCTAGACTCATCTCATCGCCGTGGTCGAAGTCTGTATCGCAAAATGAGCAACGCAGATTACACTTGGCCAAACGAATGAAAATGGCAGCCTTACCCGTATTGATGCCTTCACCCTGAAGGCTATAGAATATCTCGTTAATCAACATAGTCCTACAAAGATATGGGATATCCGAGCATCAATCGCATGCTTGGAGCTATTTTGTCATAGGTAGGTGATGTCACTGACGACAAAAAACTTGCTTTTAGACGTCTGAAAAGTTTTGTTGAGACGTCTAAAAACTTCGGTTAAGACGTCTCAATTCTACTAACCAAGCCTTGAAATATACATCTCAAATCTTGAAATATATAACTCAAACCTCGAAATATATATTTCCAGCCTTGAAATGTAATTTTGAGACGTCTCAATCGAACTTTTGAGACGTCTCAACGAAAGTTTTTAGACGTCTAAACAGATGTTTTATGACGACTCAACTTACCACAACATAATACTAGGGATTTGGCTACTGCAGAGTAGAGCGATACGAAGCATTATCTCAGCGGTTACATTGGCTTAGACCTATGGGGGCGAACAAGTGTGTTGATTGGGAGAGGAATATGGCAGCTCCAAGTATCTTATACGTGCTGGAAGGATTTGCACAAACGTATAAGAGTGGGCGCTATAAAGGCTCCGATAAATCGGTAGGACAGATATACGTCGCCTAATATGCTTGATAGATCGGGCTTATAGAGCCTAATGAGTCTTAGGAGAGATGTGTGTTATCGGCCAGAGTGTAGCAGGTGAGCAAGCGTTAGCTCGCAAGGACCTCAATCAATAGTCGTATATTAATTGAACATAACGCCTGTTATAAATTTATATATCTGATATACAATATCATATATTGCATTCCTTATTATATATACCTACGCCTGCGATGGAGATTAGAGGCGTTCGCTTTCCGTTGTCCCAGCGGCTCCGCCTCGGTACTTCTTAGTCTTGGTATTATTAAATCGGTAACTGACAGACAAACTTAGGTCGGGATAATCGGAATTAACTAGATGATATAGCTGGCCTGCTCGTGCGGCTAATCGGTACTCTTCTTGGCCAGTAGTCAGCATATCGTCAGCTCTCAAAGTGATGCTCCAGTGCCTGCCGATGCTTTTAGACACGGAGGTATCAATCTGCCAAACGTTGTAGAGCTTCTTGGAGAGCTGACTGCCTCCTATGGCTCCACTTAACCCAACGGTGCATACGATACCCCAAGGCAGATTGATGAGATTGTCCCAGCTGGCCTCTATTGTTGGCCTATGTGGGTAGCCCTTGGCAATGTACCACACGCTAGAGAGCGTCCACGAGGGTTGCCACACCTCCCAATTGGGGGTATAAGCCAACTGAGCCCGATAGATCTGAGCATCAATGTTTTTGTGGATAAGCATCAAACTGCTATTGTAGTAAGGGTGTCGCTCAATATCCTCCATCTGCAAATCCTCTGCTACCTGACCGCTTAGCTCAAGACTGAGGTCGTGATAGCTGGCTCCTAACGTCAAAGTGTGATCGACACGAGGCCGTAAGAGTGGATTGCCCGCTTCTAGTGCATACTCGTGGACGTATAGAGCCGAGTTTTGTAGCCATCGATAGCTAGGGCGTGTGACGGCGGAGCTATATTGCAGAGAGAGGGCTCCATCACTATGCGAATAGGTAATGCCAGCAGACGGAAGCAAATACCATGTGCGACGTACAGCAATCTCTCGGTCAGTCTGCATGTCTTTCGTCCTCTGTTGTGTTTGCTCGAGACGAATGCCTAGATGAGCAGCATAATGCTCTGCGAAACTATTGGACCAATGAGCATAGACCGAGTTGCTGCGTTCTAGATTCAGCTGCTGGCTATTGGGGAGTAGCCTTAGAGCTTCTGGGGTTAATGTCTTGGCTTGTTGGTTGATTTGGCTCAAGTTGCCGTCCCACCCCAGCTGGATATTCCCCCATTGGTCCGATCGCTCTGCGTATATCCTCCAAGCCAATACTTGCCCAAGCGTTGAGTATTGTGCTTCAATACTACGTGTCGCAGGAGCAGGCTTGAGGTCCTTTACTATGGCAGAGAGCTGACTATTCGCTTGATTATAGATGTAGCTACCCTCAGCGTGCAGCGTCCACTCCGATGCGATTAGAGCGTGGTAGTAGCCGTTTATCTTGTGATTGGTGTGTGGTCGTATCAATGCATTGACCTTCTCGGCTTGGTAGCTCCGACGGAGGATATCGCTCGGCTTCACTGTAGCCTCAATAGCTCTAGTCTGTGAGCTGGTTGCCTCTCTGTGGTAGCGGTAGCTTAGACCGAATTCTTGCCCTACACGAGGTTGGTAGACCAAGTCTGTATAGGCATCGTAGCCGATCTCTCGATCCTCGCCTTGCGCCTTTGCTTCATTGATCAGATTGTCAATGGCTATTTCGTTGTCTTGCTCAAAGTTGTTGGTGCGGCCATAAGTACTTCCCGAGATCTTTAGGCTGAGCTTGTCGCTATGCCAATAGAGCTCTCCAAGGGTATTGTACCCCATCTCTTGCTGTTTAAGTAGATCCATGCCAACGTATCCTCCCAAGTTATTGTCAGTTTGCTTCTTAGGGACAATCCGTATGGCGGCACGAGCAGGTGTGTTGGCACTAAACTCATCGTTCATGACAAGCTCTATGCGCTCAATCTCCTTGGGGCTAATGTGCTCGAGATCTCCTCGATCAATCCTTCGTCCTGCGAAATACAGACTAGGCTCTCCCCCACCCTGAATCCGAAGGCTATTGGCGGAGGCTTCTACCAAAGGAAATTGGTCGAGCACCTGCCACAGTCGAGGCAGATGCGCCAAAGGGGTATCTACAACATGACGGACTAATCGCCCCTGCTCGATCTCTCGGTTTGTCCCTCTGTGCAGGAGCACCTGTGCATCGACAGAGGTTGCGCCCAAGCCGATACAAGTCATAGCAAGGCTTAGCTTACGGACAACAGCTTTCATAGAAGTTGAGTTGTGGGGTTAGCACTGTACAGAGGTTACTCTGCAGCAGTAGAGGTCTTGCTTCGGTATAGCTCATAGCGAGCCATAACCTCACGCACATATTTGTAAGTTTCTCTCCCTCGCAAATAGCCGTATTTGCACACGGGATCTGTATAGTATTTAGGGTCGCTCTTCAGTCGTATAAACTCCTCTACATGGCCGTCCCAGCGATTGGGGTCGGAGCCATACTTGCGCGCTAAGCGCTGAGCGTCTTGTATGTGGGCGACACCTGCATTGTAGCCCGCTAGAGTGAGCCTTATGCGTTGCTCCACGTCCTCCACCGAGCGGAAATATCTCTCTGTCGCAAGTAGGCAATCTACCGACACACGAACCGATACGACGGGATTGAGCAGCTCCGCTTTGCTCGCACCGAAGCTCTGTCCAGTACGAGGCATAATGCCCATGAGGCCACGAGCGCCAGACCAACCGATGATCTCGGCTTTGAAGTTAGACTCCTGATAGGCGATAGAAGCTAAGATCTGCCACGGCCAACCGAGGCGTGGGGCTTCCTTTTGGAACAACGCGTCGTAGGGCGACAGACGCCCAGCGCCTAGGTGCAGCATCTCTCCACGCCAGTCGTAGGGCTTAGAGGAGGGCTCTTGGCTGTCTTCTGTTTGCTCCTCCTCGAAGTATCTTTTGTACAGCTGCTTGTAAGCCTCAACCTCTGGAGCCTGCTCTGCCCAGCGGTCTATAGCTTCGGCTAGGCCGACACGCTCAGGAGAGGTAATCCAGCGCAGACGCTGTGGGAACCCAATCTCTAGTTTGATGTCGATACCGGGGTAATATCTCTTAGTGAGCCGAGCGAGCTCTTGGTCTACTACGGTATAGTCGATCTCTCGGTTGGCCACTTGAGCCATGAGATCCTCACTATTGATCGTGTCGCCAGAGAGAGCGACGATGTCGATGTCGCCTCCAAGCTGCTGCTCTAGGTTAAGTAGTCGCTGTTCGTAGCGGGATTCGGCTGGTACGTGTATGCGCTTGCCTAGTAGCTGAGTAACATTGCTGACATACATGCCTTGTTGCCCTTGCTGTCGTGAGGCTCTGCGTTGTACCAAGACTAGACCGCTTCGCTCCTCTAGCCCCGTATATCGGTAGCGTTGTTTCCCTGTGCCGCTGACAGCCTCTGGAGTAATACTTAGATCCATCAGTCCACTATCTATCAGATTATGGATCGCCTCAAGATTGGGGGCTATATGCAGCGTCATAGGCAGACCTAGACTATCTGCCATTAGCTTGACCAGCTCGTATTGGTAGCCCATCTCCTCATCTCGATAAGTGAAGTAGGTCGTTGCTCCAGAGAGAGTGACTACCCGCAGTGTATCGGGCAGAGCCATACGCCGAGCATAGAGCGTGCCCTGCTCTTTCTGTTTCGTACGTCGATAGCCTAAGGCAATACTTGCTCCTGCTATGGCTAAACCAAGCAATAGTAAGATCAGAAGCATTGGCAGGGACTTGGGTTTGGCGACAGTCATAGCCTAAGGGAATTGAAGATGACTAATTAGTTCGATTGGCGGCTCTGAGCTCTTCGCTGTATCGCTTCTCGATATTGATTCGCTTTCTTCTGAGCCTTGCTGGAGGAGCCGAAGGCATTGAACTCAAATCGCTCAGGCAGATCTCTCGCCCAGTCGATAGCCCGATTGGGCTTCTGCCCCGATCCGCTGTGGAGAAGCTCTACATCGTCGTACAGCTCGCCGCTGTACAGATAGGAGCGATAGCGTAGAGAGTTTGGTCGCACCTCAACGCTCTGGTAGAGTTGTAGCCCAGACCCCAGCCGATCGTGTATGGGATCGAAACCATTGCGATAGACCTTGGGCGAGCTGCTACTGATCACATAGAGCGGGCTGATGCTGTCGGCTCCGTCTTTTGTCGTGATGCGAGAATAAGCGTGGTCATGTCCTTGGAGGATTAGGTCTGCACCTGCCTCCTCGAGTATGGGCTTATAGACATAGCGCATCACGGGGTGACTACGGCTATCTCTCACACACTGCACTGCGTGATGGAACATAACCACCTGCCAAGGCTGCCCCGAGCTCTCGAGCGCCTCACGCAGCCAAGAGCGATGACGCAGTATGGCAATCGGGTCGTTGATCCCGTTGCTATCGAGGACGATGAAACGCATCAGCGGGAAGTCTACATAGTAGCTCCGCCTCTCGAAGCCCTCTGGGCCATTCGCGGGATAGTTGTACTGAGCTACCCAACGAGGGTCGAGCTCTCGAGTAAAGCCTTTTTTGAGGTATTCGTGATTGCCAGTGGAGAGGATAAATGGAGTTCTAGCCAAATAACCTGCACCCCAAGCAGAGTACCAGACACTCCAATACTCATCGGTGGGGCCCTCTATTTGGTCGCCCGCAGCGGCTACGAAACTTGGCCTAATGGCAGAGTCGATATGCCCTGTCAGTCGCTCAAAGAGCTCGCTACTCATTTGCCCAGATGGATCCTGCACATCGCCTAGATAGATGAAGCGCACAAGTGTGTCCAACCCACTGGGCATATCAATTCGCCCCGAAGCCTCTTGAGAGCCAGTCCTCACTCGGTAGAGATATGCCCTACCCTCCTCTAGGTTATCTAGGCTTGCCGTATAGTAGCAACCACGCCCAGATCGAGTTTGTACGATTTGTCCCTCGGCAGCGATGCTTGTCCAGTCTAGCTCCTGAGGAAGGATCATATCCGACACCTCGGCATACAAGAGTTCGGAGGGCTGTAAGCTCTCACCACAGCGCCAAGAGATACTCCGCTCGCTAGCGAAGTTCTGCCCGGGCGTTAGTGTCAGACGATCTATTTGCTCTGCCGTAGTATAGGGCTTCTCGGTTGGATTGCCGAACCAAGCCCTCCAGCGGAGCTTGAGTAGTATACCAACCCCTAAAGCAAGTACAAGCAAAACAATTAGAAGCCTTAGCCGCTTGTTCTTATCTCGTCGTATCTCCTTCTCTCTCATTATGGCCTATAAATCCAAGACAAAACCCTCGGGCAAGAACCCAGACACATCGCCACCGAAATGTAATAGCTCACGTACTACAGTAGAGCTGATGTGTGTGAGCTGCTGCGATGCTGGGAGCAAAACCGTTTCCATACTGGCAATATGCCGGTTGAGGTCTGCGAGAGTACGCTCATACTCCATATCTGTGCTCGAGCGAACGCCCCTGAGTAGAAAGCGAACGCCCTGCTCTTGAGCGAAGTCTACGGTTAGACCATCATAGGTCAGCACCTCTACCCTCGGCTCACTTCTGTAAAAGTACCTGATTTGCCTCTGCCTCTGCTCTGAGCTGAAGAGGCAACGCTTGCTTTCGTTCACGCCAATGGCGATGATTACCTTATCAAAGAGTGCAAGCCCTCTATTGACGATGTCTGCGTGTCCACGAGTAAATGGGTCGAACGACCCTGCATACATAGCGATGGTATCCATGAGCTTATGGCTTTAGGTCGATGATTGCCTCCTCAAGAGGCGTCAAATTCTCTACCCCACTCTCTGTCACGAGGTATGTATTCTCTATCCCTACGGCACCGATGTGAGGCAAAACGAACTTCGGCTCGTATGCGATGACCATGCCAGTCTGTAGCACATCTTTGCTACGTCCCATTAAGACGGGCATTTCGTTGATTTGTAGCCCTAGGCCGTGGCCTACGAACTGAGCCTTTTGCTCCAGCCCCATGAAGTAGCCGGACGCACCTTCCTGCTCTACTAACTCTAGCGTACGGGTGTAGATGTCGGCACAGCTAGTACCGGGACCAGCCACTTGCATAATCTCCCCATGTAGTCGACGGCTAAGCTCGTGCAGGCGGTATGCCTCTTCGCTCAGCTTGCCGACAGAGAAAGTACGGGTCATATCGGACATATAGACTCCATAGTTGCCAGCCATATCTACCATAACGGCAGAGCCATCACCAATCACTACCCCACTCGACCCAAGAGGCAGAGCCATAGAGCCTGCTCCGCCCATAGCGAAGTCGTAGGGAGAGGGAGCGGCAGCATTGTCCCCTGCGATTAGGCTACCCATATAGATCTCCATAGCAGAGCCGAAAGTGCGGAAGATCCCCACAGACCCAGATAGGCGCATCACACGCTCTATCTCTATTTGTAACTCTACATCCGTCATACCAGAGTGATAGAGCTGAGGGATCTGTCGATAGACCTGCATGTGTGCCTTGGCCGTCTGACGGATTTGTTGGATTTCTTCCTCGGTCTTGACCATACGAGCCGTGCGCAGTAGCTGGGTTGCATTGGCGAGCTTCGCTTGTGGCAGTAGTTTGCGCTGTCGCTCAATCTCTGCATAGCTTAGCTCATCTAGCTCAAGAGCGATGGTGCCTATTGTAGACAAATCTATGTGCTCGGCTATCTGCTCTATCTTGCGTACGTAGTGGATTTGAGGCTGCGCTCCGTAGGTCTGCGGACGACGTACGAAGAACTGAACCTCCCCTTGGGCTGGTATGTAGGCAAGCCCAGAATAGATCTGCCCAAAGAGATAGAGTAGATTAACGTTGCTGGCCACGAGCATAGCATCTATGCCGCTGGCACGCATCAGACCTTGCAGTCGCTCATGGCGACGAAAGCAATCGTTATGTATCATAGTTTAGGGTGGGTAATATGTGAAATATAGATGTGAATCTAGCTATGGCAAGAAATCTTGCCCCGGCATAGGAGGCGACAATGGGTCGAAGCTACCAGACGGATCGTTGAAGTCGGGCGTCGGCTGTGGCATATCCGTTTTCGCTCCTAGCCTAGAGCGACGTACGGTAAGGACACTGGTATTGAACTCATTGCCAGCACTAGGGCTCTGATAGGGCGAGAATTTGGCAAACTCGCTTTTGAAGGTTAGGCGCACATCTCCCACAGGACCGTTACGATGCTTGGCTATGATGAACTCCGCCACACCTCGTAGCGACTCACCCGTCTTCTCGTCTTGTGTGATCTTGTAGTACTCGGGGCGATGAATGAAGCACACAATATCGGCGTCCTGCTCAATAGCCCCCGACTCACGCAGGTCGGAGAGCTGTGGACGCTTGCTATTGGCATCTCCCTGTCTATTCTCTACCCCACGATTGAGCTGAGAGAGTGCAATGATAGGTATCTGCAGCTCCTTGGCAAGCATCTTGAGCGAGCGCGAGATCATACTCACCTCCTGCTCACGGTTACCAAATCCCATACCGCTAGCGTTCATCAGCTGTAAATAGTCGATGATGATCATCTGCACCTTGTGCTCTCGCACGAGGCGGCGAGCCTTACTGCGCAGCTCAAAGACCGAGAGGCTAGGGGTATCGTTGATGAAGAGCCTACCGGAGTCTAGCATTTTGATGTTGGTGTATAGGCGTGCCCACTCCTGCTCGTCTAGCTGACCGCTCTTGATCTTATCGCCCGAGATCTCACAGACGTTGGAGAGTAGACGCTTAACCAGCTGCACAGCACTCATTTCGAGGTTGAATAGAGCTACTGGTATCTTGTGATCGACTGCCATATACTTAGCCATCGACACGACGAAAGCAGTCTTACCCATGGCAGGACGAGCAGCAATAATAATCAAGTCTGACCTCTGCCAACCAGCCGTCATCTCGTCGATAGCAGGGAAGCCAGAGGTAATGCCGCTAAGCCCGTCTTTGTTGTTGGCTGCTTTTTGTATTTCCTCCACAGCATCTTTGACCAATGGGTTGATCTCGGAGAAGTCCTTGGAAGAATTGTTTTGTGCGATCTCGAATAGACGCCCCTCGGCTCTCTGTAGCTGCTCGGCGATGTCCTCCGTATCCTCGTAGGCATCTTTGAGTACCTCGCTAGAGAAGCCAATCAGCCTACGACTAAGAGCCTTCTTGGCCAATACGGCTGCATGAAACTCTAGGCTGGCCGTTGAGAGTACTTTTACCGTTAGACCAGAGATATAGGCAGGCCCACCGACGAGCTCTAGTTGCTCGGTTCGTCTAAGCTCTTCGGTTACGGTAAGCATATCGATCGGGTGCTGGCTTAGAGCTAGTGTCGTCATAGCCGTGTAAATCAGCTCGTGGGCTTTGACGTAGAAAGAGGTCGGTGTGAGCATCTCGCTTACACGGCTGTAAGCATCTTGCTCCAAGAGTATCGCACCAAGCACAGCCTCCTCGAAGTCTACCGCCTGAGGTGGCATACGCCCATCGAGAGGCACGATGGGCGTATCCTTAGGTGTTGTTTTACGTTTGGCTCGTTTAACTTCTGCCATAGTTGATTAGTCTAGTTTTAGTACGGCCAAGAAGGCTTTCTGTGGCACCTCTACGGTACCGATTTGTTTCATACGTTTCTTACCTTCCTTCTGTTTCTCTAGAAGCTTACGCTTACGAGAGACGTCACCACCGTAGCACTTAGCTGTAACGTCTTTACGAACGGCCTTGATCGTTTCTCTGGCGATTACCTTGGCGCCGATAGCTGCTTGAATGGCAATATCGAACTGCTGACGAGGAATGAGCTCCTTGAGTTTCTCACACATACGGCGGCCGAATGGTACACTATTGTCCACGTGCGTCAGCGTAGAGAGCGCATCGACAGACTCTCCGTTGAGCAGAATGTCTAGCTTAACGAGCTTGCTAGGGCGGAACTCGCTGATGTGGTAGTCGAAAGAAGCGTACCCCTTGGAGATGCTCTTGAGCTTGTCGTAGAAGTCAATCACGATCTCCCCTAGTGGCAGGTCGAAGAAAATCTCAATGCGGTCGCCTGAGATGTACTCCTGCTTGACGAGCTGACCTCGTTTGCCGAGGCATAGCGTCATGATGGGGCCTATATAGGCTGTATTGGTGATGATAGAGGCCCGAATATAGGGCTCTTCAATATGGTCGATGTGCGTTGGCTCGGGCAGACCTGCGGGGTTGTGCACCTCGATGCAGTTGCCCTTCTTGTCATACACTTTGTACGATACGTTGGGCACCGTGGTGATTACATTCATGTTGAACTCTCGGTCTAGACGTTCCTGAATAATCTCCATGTGTAGCAATCCTAGGAAGCCACATCGGAATCCAAAGCCGAGGGCAGCAGAGCTCTCTGGCTGGAAAGTCAGAGAAGCATCATTGAGCTGGAGTTTCTCTAGTGAGGCACGTAGGTTCTCGAAGTCCTCACTCTCGATTGGGTATAGCCCTGCGAATACCATAGGCTTCACCTCCTCGAAGCCTGCAATGGCCTCCTTGGCTCCTCCTACGATGTGGGTAATGGTATCCCCTACCTTAACCTCTTTACTAGTCTTGATACCCGAGATAATGTAGCCCACATCGCCAGTTCTGACCTCCTTGCGAGGCTCCATATCTAGGCGGAGTACTCCGATCTCGTCGGCATCGTACTCTTTACCTGTGGCTATAAACTTAACGTGGTCGCCTTTTTTAATCGAGCCATTCACCACCTTGAAGTAGGCGATGATGCCACGGAAAGGATTGAAGACCGAGTCGAAAATGAGGCACTGGAGAGGTGCGTCGGGATCGCCCTTGGGTGCAGGGATACGCTCCACTATGGCAGAGAGTATGTTCTCTACGCCAATTCCCGTTTTGCCACTTGCCCGTATGATCTCCTCACGTTTGCAGCCCAAGAGGTCGATAATCTGATCCTCTACCTCCTCGGGCATAGCACTCGGCAAATCCACCTTATTGACAATGGGGATAATTTCCAAGTCATGCTCTAGAGCCATATATAGGTTAGAGATCGTCTGCGCTTGGATACCTTGAGCCGCATCAACGATGAGTAGCGCCCCCTCGCAAGCAGCGATCGAGCGTGACACCTCGTAGCTAAAGTCCACGTGTCCCGGAGTGTCAATGAGGTTGAGCACATATGGCTCTCCATTGTGAGTATAATTCATCTGGATAGCATGGCTCTTGATGGTAATACCACGCTCACGCTCCAGATCCATATTATCTAGCACCTGCTCTTGGAGTTCCTTACCCGTTACGGTCTGCGTTGTTTCCAATAGTCTATCGGCCAAGGTGCTCTTACCGTGGTCGATATGTGCTATGATGCAAAAGTTTCTAATCTTATCCATATTATAGGTGCAAACTTACACAAAATCCAGCGATTGCTCAACTACCTCTTGCCCCTGTCGTCCTATGCTCTCCAGACTTGCATCGGCTGAGAAGTGCATTGATTGAAGAAATAGTGCCAGAGGAGAAAAAGCAATCATATAAACTAGCTGTTAATATTTGCTAAAGGATCTCTCCTACTCCTCTACCTCATGCAGGAGCAATCTTGATGTATTCACTAGAGAGCTCAAAGAATTGATGGGAAGATTTAGTTGGATTGATGGACTAATTCCCCAAGGTGTATCCACTAATCTAAAAAGATTGATGGGAAGAAATATCTCGAAGAGGCTTTCGAGAGGAGGAAATTGGCCGGATGACCTTTCTATAGTTCTGTTTTCTAGACTATTATATAGAGGCTGTTTAGGGTGTATGTTTTCATTGGTCTAGGGCCAATGCCCTAAAAAGGGCTGGACGCAATCTAGAGCCCTCTAGGGGGCAAATATAAGGTTTGACATTTTCATGCTTACTCAACTTGCTTCTCCCCATCAATAAGACGAAAAGTGAACGAGAATCTAAAATTCCATTAATCAAACTTCTTAAGCCACGAGCTTATCCAGATACCATAAGAAGAGAGGGAGCAGATCGCACAATGTCGATTTACTCCCTCCCCGTGGTCACCTACCTTGCAGAGGTATGCTACATAACCCTAGTATTTGGGGCGATATGACTTACTTTGATGAGCACCGTGAACTAAGCTGCGCTCAGTACAGCAGACCTCTGTCTTAGTCGTGACTACTTATTGCAGCGATTGAAAAAGTCGATAGCCTCTAGCTCTGCCTTGATTTGGGCTTCTTCCTCGTCTGTGATATTCATGAAAGGCTTGCGATTAGGGCCGAGGTCTAGACCGATGAGCTTCATGATGCGCTTACCTGCACAGATATTGCCACGATACTTAGCAATTACATCAATCACATCTTGGGCATAGTTCTGTAGCTCACGAGCCTTCTTAATGTCGCCCGCTTTCCATGCCTCGATGATACCATTCAGACAGATAGCATTGTAGTTGGTCGTACCTCCGATACCGCCTTGGGCGCCCCCCATAACGAGGGCAGAGAGTATCGTTTCGTCCTGCCCGTGGAGCATATCATACTTGCCACCCTTGTAGAGCATACAGCGATTGTACTCGTAGAGATGCTCGTAGGTATACTTAATACCAGCGAAGTTAGGGATACGGCCGTCCACAGCCTTGAGCAGATCTAGCATAGATAGATAGGCTCCGTTGAAGACCGGGATATGGTAGTAATAGAAAGGCAACGAAGGTGCCGCTGCGGCCATAGGCTCGATGTACTGCACGAGCTGCTCGATGCTACCAATCTTGGGGAATGGTGTAGCCATAGCCCCAATACCCCAAGCGCCAATCTTCTCGGCGTGAGCTGCTAGGCGTGCACTAGAGGTAAGCGATGTGCTACCTACGTGCACGATTACTTTGAAGCCCTCGGGAGCTACACGCACCCATTCCTCGGCTAGCTGCATACGTTCCTCTTCGCTGAGCATATAGCCCTCACCAGAGGATCCGTTGATGAATACCCCTTTGAGCCCTGAGCGAACCAGCAGAGCACAATACTCGGGTATAGGAGCGAGATTCACATTACCCTCGGCATCGAAGGGGGTGAATGGCGCATCAATTAGACCAATGATCTTTTCCATTTTGATTTATTGATTTGATAAAAGTTGATTTGGATATCCGAAGTTATAGGGAGTCTTTGCCTAGAGGTTTACTCCATATTGTCTGTTTTGGGGCGTAGCAATAGGAGCTGAATCAGCACGACGACACCAATAGCGACTGCCATGGTAGCGAAGTCGGAGCCTAGGTTGTTTGTATCTTGGCTCTTGCCTAGTGCTTGAGTGATGTAGCCACCAGCGATGACACCGCTCATATTCATCAGGCCATAAGCCGTGGAGCGGTAACGAGAGGGGAAGAATTGGCAGAGGATAGGCATATTGTTCGTATCGAAGAAGCCTAGCCCGAAGCCAAAGAGGAAGCCTCCGCCCACCACTGTCACATACGAGTGTCCGAAGCCCAAAAGGAGTAGAGCTGGCACCATCATGCCGAGCCCAATGGCAGAGGTATAGACACGCCCCTTGACATTGGTCTGTGCCCAACGGTCGCTGATAGCACCGCCGACGAAGACCCCGATAAAGCAGGATAGAGCAATCGTCGCCGTAGAGATAGGCCCAGCGAGTGTCATATCAATACCTAGGTTCTGCTCAAAGAGTGTTGGGAGCCAATTCTTAGTAGCCCACCCCGGTAGGCTGGTAGCGGTAAAGAATAGTAGCATACCCCAGAAAGATACCGAACTGAAGATATGGCCAAGGCTGGCAAACATACCTCTGAGAGAGTTCTGTCCCTGAACTGACTGTTGGCGCTGCTCCCCTCGGCTAGGTACCTCGTGTAGCAAGAAAATGAGCACAAGAGCATATAGTGCACCGAAAAGGCCAAAGTAGAAGAACGTACTCTGCCAGCTCAGTTGCTCGGAGAGCAACGCTCCGAAGCCTCCTAGAGCTTGACCAACGTACAGCCCCGTCATGTGTACCCCGATAGCTAGAGATCGGCTACGGCCAGAGTGAAAGTCGGCAATCAGAGCTAGCGCCGCAGGGATATACATAGCCTCACTGAAGCCCATAACCATGCGTAGGGCATAGAGAGTGGAGAAGTCGTGCGTGAAGCCCATCAGGAGCGTCACAGTAGACCAAACGAATAGACTACCAACGATCAGCCACTTGCGGTTGATGCGGTCTGCGATGAGGCCTGCGAAAGGGCTCGCTAAACCATAGATCCACATGAAGGCGGCCATCAGCACGCCAAACATCTCTCCCGACTCTAGCTCTTTGATGTCTACGCTCATCGCAGACTTCATAGTCGAGAGCATCTGCCTGTCCATATAGTTGAGCAGGGCTACGACCCAGAGTAGACCAACGACGATCCAAGGATAATACTTACTATGCTTCATATTTCAATTATTTGGTTAATCCTCTTACCAAGCCTAACTTTTGAATACAAACATAGTTAAATAATCATTTTTTCGACAATCTATGGCGATAAATCTGACTTATCCGCCTTAACACGCTATTAAATCTTCTATTTTGTTTATTTACTCAAGTAGAGAGCAGTCTATAAATCATTAATATCGCCGAGATAGACAAAAATATCTTCACAATAAAAGGATATCTCTCCTTTCTCTTTATTATGTGTCCTATACCTTCAAAAATGGGGTTCGATGTGTGTCGGCTAGCTTGTCTTTTCCATGGGTTTGTTTCTGGATAAGGTGCCCAGAACACAAAAAAGGTTCGTCAAAATGCAAATTTTGACGAACCTTTCAAATTAAGAGCTGTACCCGAAGCGGGACTCGAACCCGCACAGCCAAAATGGCCAAGGGATTTTAAGTCCCTCGTGTCTACCATTCCACCATTCGGGCGCCTAGGATTGCTCCTAATAACGGGTGCAAAAGTAAGACATTTTCCTCATATAACACAGTGAGTAGTCTATATCTTCCCAAAGATTTCCTCCCACAGGCTAACAAAACATACAGCAAGATTGTACACCAAGGACTACAACCGGTAGAGCCACAAATATTTATCGAGATTTAGATGTAAGGCCATACGAAAGGCGGTGTGTCGAAATGTAAACTTCGACGCACCGCCTTAGAATAGGATGTTTAGCCTAGAGACTTACTTAGATTGCTCTAGCTTTAGAGTTTCTGAGGGCTGGTCACATAGCTCCGATGGACCGAAGTACTGGATAGGACCGGGATAAACGTAACAAGTGTTCTCAGCCCACTCGGCACGCTTGCTTACGAAGTACTGGAATGGCTTACCATTGAGGTCTACGAGTGCCTTCTGGATAACTGGCTTCATAGCACCATGACGACGCTCCATATTCATCATCATAGTCGTAGGGATACCACCAGCGATCCATTCCTCTGCGGGAGCCGTTAGGTTCTGCACAGAGCTCATATAACCAGTAACGCCTGCGCTGATCAGACAAGCAGCCGTACGACCTAGAGCATAGCAGTAGTCTGCATCGAAGTTCGATGGCATAGCGCAGCGACCCTCGTACCCGAAGAAGTGTGTTAGGGCAGCGAACTTGCCATTGTACTTACCTTCGGCCTTCCATGCTGCAAGCTTGGTAGCTACCATCTCGGCCAGAAGCTTCTCCGTCTCGATGAGAGATACTTGTACGTTGCCGTGTGGGTCACGGTCTAGGGTTAGCTGGCGAGCTACTGTAGCTGGTAGGCTAGCATAGAGAGCAGAGTTGGCTTCGCTCAGATGCGCTGTCACATAAGCACGTTGTTCGTCTGCAGGTACAGCACGGAACTCAGCTTCGTGGTGTGCGAGGTAATCGTTGAGCTCTGCGATCAGAGCCTTCATAGCAGGGATAAACTCTACTAGACCCTCGGGAATAAGTACCGTACCGTACTGATCACCCTTGGCTGAACGCTTAGCCACAGCCTCGGCGATAGAGGTTACTACGTCATCAAGAGTTAGGTTCTTGGCTTCGATCTCCTCAGATACGATTGCGATGTTTGGCTGTACCTGTAGGGCACACTCAAGAGCGATGTGAGAGGCAGAGCGACCCATCAGCTTGATGAAGTGCCAGTACTTACGTGCAGAGTTGCAGTCACGTTGGATATTACCGATAACTTCGCTGTAGACTTTGGTAGCGGTGTCGAAACCGAAAGAAGTCTCGATCTGCTCATTCTTGAGGTCACCATCGATTGTCTTGGGGCAACCGATTACCTGTACAGGAGCATCGATGCTCTTGTAGTACTCGGCTAGCACGGCAGCGTTGGTATTGGAGTCGTCACCACCGACGATAATCAGAGCGTTGATAGAGAGCTTTTTGATGATTTCTAAACCCTTGTCGTACTGCTCAATCTCCTCTAGCTTGGTACGCCCAGAGCCGATGATGTCGAAGCCGCCAGTATTGCGATACTCATCGATGATGTCGGCTGTCAGCTCCTTATAGTTGTGCTTAACGAGTCCGTCTGGACCCATCAAGAAACCATAGAGTTTGCTGTCTGGGTGGATCGCCTTGATGCCATCGAAGATACCAGAGATCACGTTGTGTCCGCCGGGAGCCTGACCACCAGAGAGGATAACACCTACATTGATAGGCTTAGCTTCAACAGCTTCTGTCGTTGCTTCAAATGTCAGCTTTGGCAGTCCGTAAGTATTGGGGAATAGTTCCTTAATAGCTTCTTGGTCACTAACGCTCTGTGTAGCTTCGCCCAATACAACCTTCACCGAACCACGGAGAGCCTTGGGTAGCTTGGGGCTATACTGCCCACGAGCTGCTTGCAATGCACTTTTAATCATCGTCTTAATTATACTTTATCTTAAATATTGGTTACACTTAAGTTTTTCACTGCAAATATCGCAATAATTTATCAAACTGCCTCAATTCTTGATTTTGAGCCTACAGGCTTATAAGCAAAATGCGTCTAGATAGAATACGAAAAGCGGCGTATCCTCGCACCGGAAGGTAAGAAGATACACCGCTTGCGTAGCGTAGAGCTCCCTCGTTGAGAGCCTACAATTATTGTTTATACAACTTACAAGTCGTCTTCAATAGCACCACTCTTGGAGTAAGCGCTAGGCTTAGCCTCGAAGAAGTCGGTCTTGATCAGGTTAGCATTACTATACTGAGATACCCAGTTCATGCTTGGTGGTTCAGACTCATAGCCCTCGAAGAGCACCCCGAAGCCGAGGTTCTCACTACGTAGATTGGCTAGGTACTTGATGTAGTCGCTAACCATCTGTACTGTCAAGCCCTCGATTTGATCTCCGATGACATATTCACCCCAAGCAATTTCTTGTAGCGCACCTTCTTTGATCATGCCACGGAATGTTTCGATCGCTTCGGGAGTGAATAGCTGTGGTTCTTCCTTCTTGAGTTCTAAGATCATTGAGCGGAAGAGCCAAAGATGTGTATTTTCATCACGATTGATGTAGCGGATCTCCTGTACAGACCCCGGCATCTTACCATTGCGGCCAAGGTTGTAGAAGAACATAAAGCCAGAGTAGAAGTAAACCCCCTCTAGGATATAGTTCGCCACCATCGTCTTGAGTAGCTGCTGTGGGCTCTGATCTTCTTGGAACTCGTTGTAGATATCACCAATGAACTTATTGCGACGTAGCAGATGTTCATCGTCCTTCCATTGGTAGAGGATAGCCGAGCGCTCCTCAGGAGAGCAAATCGTATCGAGCATATAACTGTAGCTCTGCGAATGGACGGCTTCTTGGAAGGCTTGTATCGTCAAGCAGAGGTTAATCTCATTGGCTGTGATATACTCCGCTACGTTAGGTAGGTTGGCAGTTTGGATACTATCTAGGAAGATAAGGAAAGAGAGGATCTTATCGTAGGCCACCTTCTCGGCTTGAGATAGTTCTCTATAGTCTTTGACATCCTGACTAAGGTTGATTTCCTCGGGGATCCAAAAGTTATTCATCGCTTGGCGATACCAGTCCGACACCCAAGGGTACTTCATGTTGTTGAAGTCATTGAGGTTCGTCGTATTACCATTGATCATACGACGCTTGCTGACATCGACATCACCATGCTCGTTGAAGAGCGCTTTTTTCTTTAATTCAGACATAATTGACGGTCTTTTAAGTGTATGTTGATAGTTTGAGAGAAATTATAATAGCCCTGTTCCCTATCTCATAAGCATTGTATTGCTAGGAGATCGGAGCTGGTTTACTTTAGCTTGAGCAACTTGTACACTCCTCGACTTCGAGAGATCGGCTACGTATATAGTAGAGTGTCTTCACTCCACCCTCCCATGCTCTCAGATAGAGGTCTAGGATGCGACGGAAGCTATAGTCGTGTGTAATAAATAGATTGACAGACTGCGACTGATCCAAGTGACGCTGACGAACAGAAGCTGCATCTACGACCCACTCTTGGTCTATCTGATGGGCTGTCTTATAGAGCCAGAAGGTAGAATCGGAGAGCTGAGGCGCCACACGAGGAATGATATTACCCTTTTTCTCTTCTAGGAAGTAACGATTCATCACAGGGTCGATACCTGCCGTTGTGCCAGCGATGATAGAGGTCGAGCTAGTAGGTGCAATAGCTAATAGATAAGCGTTGCGCATTCCTCTGCGTGCAACATCCGATGACAGACGCTTCCACTCAGGCGACTCATATTTGCGCATACGAAAGTAGTCCCCTGTCTGCCAGTCACTACCCGGGAAGCGCAGGTAAGAGCCCTTCTCCTCGGCAAGGAGTGAGGATGCTTCGATGGATAGATAGTTGATGCGCTCGTAGAGCTTGTCCATAAACTCAAGGTGCTCTGGGCTCTCCCACTTGATACCCTTCTGGGCAAGCAGATGATGATACCCACTTGTCCCTAGGCCAATGGGGCGCATCTTCATATTCGTAATCTCGGCATAAGGGATTGGGTAGAAGTTCAGGTCTATCACATTGTCCAAAGCTCGAATAATGGTGTGAATTACCTCACGTAGTTCATCTTGATTGTCGGTATTGATATTGCCAAGCACTAGAGAGGCTAGGTTACATACTACGAAGTCGCCAGCCTCAGTCTCGGTCGTGATGATTTCCTTGCCGTTTTCTATGCGTACGGAAACCTTGACATCTTTGATTTCACTTTGGTTCTGAGCGATCTCAGTACATAGGTTGGAGCAATAGATGATACCTTGGTGTTTATTGGGATTGAGTCGATTGACCGTGTCTCGGTTGAAGATAAAGGGTGTACCAGTTTCTACGGCACTCTTAATAATCAATCGGATCATATCCTTGACCTTGATAGCGCGCTTACTGATGCGTGACTCATTAAGGCATTCTTGGTAGCGGCGCTCCCACTCCTCACCGTGGTAATCTTCTAGAGAGTATCCTTTGATAGCTAGTATCTCGTGCGGACACATCATATACCAATTGCCCTCAATATTCTCCTTGACCATACGCCAAAAGAGGTCGGGCACACAAACACCGGGGAAGACGTCGTGTGCCTTCATGCGGTCGTCGCCATTATTTGTACGTATTTGTAGGAACTCTGGCATATCTCTATGCCAAATATCTAGATAGATGGCCACAGAGCCTTGGCGTACGCCCAGCTGATCCACGGCTACCGCCGTGTCGTTACAGAGCTTAATCCACTTGAGCACTCCACCAGCCACACCCTTGAAGCCTCTAATGTCAGACCCCACGGCGCGTACCTTACCCATGTAGATGCCCATGCCTCCGCCAAACTTAGAAACCTGAGCGAAGTTATCAATAGTACGATAAATACCAGTTAGACTATCTGGCATTACATCTTCGAAACAGCTGCTTAGTTGGCTCAATGGCTTGCGTGCATTGCTCATGGTGGGAGTGGCCATTGTTACCTTTAGGCTACTGATGATGTCGTAGATCTTCTTAGCCCAGATAACTCGTGAGTCGCCCTCTGGAATAGCCAAATGCATGGCAATCCCCATAAACATTTCTTGTGGGCGCTCAAGCAACACGTGGTTATTGTCCGTGATTAGGTAGCGCTTAGATACTAGATGTAAACTACTATAGGTAAGCAAGTAATCCCTTGAGCTGTCCAAATAGCGACCCAGTTCCTCAACTTCACTCTTGGTGTAGTGCTCAAGGATGTAGCGGCCGTACAGATTCTGATCTGTCAGATAGGAGATCTTGCCGTAGAATGAATCTATGTATAACTTCGCTTCCTCACGATAGATACCACGCTCAATCTGCATAAGCAAGAGGCGAGAAGCGATAAACTCCCAATTAGGAGCCTCGGGTGTAATAAGCTCCACGGCCGCTTTGGTAAGTATTTCTAGTGTATCTGCCTGTTCCTTGTAGAAAGCTTGATACTTAGCATAGAGGAAGTCTAGCGAATAAGCTTTGCTCTGGAAGCTAGCTTGAATGTCTTTGAGGAGGCTAATAATCTCTTGGTCCGAGATTGTTTGGCAGAATTTATTGATGACCTGGCGATACTCGGTGCGCTTCTCACGATAGAGAATGTAGTTCTTCGCTACTCGATAGTATCCAGCAGCCATTAAGGCATTCTCAACCATATCTTGGATTGTTTCTACCTCTACCATCTCTCGATCGGCAAGTTCAGACTCTAGCTTTTTACATAGCTTGGCGATCTCTTTCTCAGGCATTTTCTCCCCTGAGGCAGTGAAGGCGCGACGGATAGCGTTGGAAACCTTAGATAGAGCGAAATCTTCCTCTGCCCTATCTCGTTTTATTATCCTCATAGTGCTTATATCTAAATGTTTATCTTTTATGCTTATGACAAAGCTCCATTGCTTATAGTTATTAGAATGAAGCCTTATTCGTCTCCAAAGTTACTCAAAAATACCCAACAATTCCTAGCCTCAGGATGAAGATTGCGCAAAAAAAGATTAATAAAAACATGGGCTTACTATGCTATCTACTCAACACCACTTGCTATGGATGCCTGTAGATAACAGGATTGCGAGGAATGCTCAGTGGGAAGTAACGGACACCTCCTATTGATAGACAAAAGCTATCAGATGATGGGTGGCAATAATGAATAGATGAGTAGCCCCAAGAGAGCGGCTACACTGAGAACCAATAAAGGACTTTGCTTGTATCGATACACAGCGACGAAGCCCGCAACGAAGAGTACGAGGCTAATAACTAGTTGCAGAGGGGAAGTTTCCCACCTACCGAAGTTCTCGGGTGTCATCAAGATGAGGGCTGCTGCTGCGATTAGCCCTACGATTGTAGGACGAAGAGCACCAAAGAGGCTACGCATGAGAGGCTTATCCTTATGCCGAAGTAGGACAAAACTCAGAGCAATCATGAGCGTGAAAGGTAGCCAAACCACGCCTAGGGTTGCCACAAGTGAGCCGACAGCTCCTAGTAGAGGCGAGTAGCCTGCCTCTACGACAGAGGTGTAACCCACATAAGTAGCCGTGTTGATGCCGATGGGTCCCGGGGTCATCTGGCTTACCGCCACGATATCGGTGAACTCCTGTGCCGTGAGCCAGCCATGCTGCTGCACTACCTCGGCTTGTATGAGCGAGAGCATCGCATAGCCTCCTCCGAAATTCACAATTCCGATCTTGGTAAATACCCAGAATAGTTCTAGAAAAATCATCGTTTACTTCTGCTTTTGATGTTGCGCTCAAAGGTCGTAAGGCGTCCGTAGGTTAAGCCAAGGAACGCAGCACACAGGATGATGTACACGGGCGAAACTCCAAACAGATAGATAAGACCAGCCGAGAGCACGGGAATCCACCATGTGTAACGATTGAGCTTGGCCGAACGAGCCATGGTAAAGACAGGTACTGCAATTAGAGCAACCACCACTGGACGAATGGCTCTGAAAGCATACTCGACCCAAATATTGTCCTGTACGTGACGAAAGCCAAAGGCTAAAGCTAAAATAATCAAAAAAGAAGGCAAGATATTGGCAGTCGTAGCAACGATGCCCGAGGTTATCCCCCCGAGCTTATGCCCGATATGGCTAGACATATTTACAGCGAAAACCCCCGGGGCGGTCTGTGCCACAGCCATGATGTCCATAAACTCCTCTCGACTAATCCACCCTTTGCGATCGACCAGCTCACGCTCCATCATCGGAATCATCGCATAGCCACCACCAATGGTACCAATACCTATCTTAAAGAAAACACCGAATAACTCTCGATTAAGTCCCATAGTCCTTGAAAATTAGAATGTATGGTAACGTAGGGGCAGTGCCTCTCCAGTTTCTAGGCTCACAAGACTCGCCGTAAACATCCACTTGACTAGACGTGTCTCTGGCGTGCCGAAGCAATCTACAGGTAGCTTGACGAGCACCCTATTCCACCCTGCACGTAACTGTACGGGGATAGGTGGGCGAGCCGTCGCATTCTCATTGCCTAGAGGTGTTTCCAGCGAGGCTTCGGTATGTACACTCGTCCACTTGGGAGCAGGGATAGATGTACCATTAATCCAAATACGACTCTGCCGGTAGTCCCAATGACCTAGAGGTGGTGGCAAATCGGGTTCGCTGCGACTATAATTCTGCGTTTCGAAGATTAGTCCAGCAGTTTGTGCCTTAGGGCTATGCACCCAAGCCATGGCGTAAGCGGTATGCTGCTCCTCGGGATGCTCATAGACACCCGGCATGATGCGCTTACCCCAAACGTGACGCAGGTAGAAGCCTGAGCCTTGATAGGATCTTGAGCCATAAGTTCGCCCCTCATAGGTATAGCTAGGTCTCTGTCTAGGGGGTGCGAGCCTACCAGAGCGTATATCACTGAGGTACTGCGTCTCTATCGGGAAGACCTTAGCAAGGTCTCCTTGGTTGGATATAGGATCGACGATTACCCAGCTAGCTTGGGTCTGTGCCACGTAGGGGAAGGGCTCTTGGGCGAAGTAACGCCTTTTGTACCACAAGAGGCGACGTTCAAAATCGGCAAAAGCCTTGTAGAGAGGTAGCTCACGGCTCTCTAGAATGGAGCTTGCCCTATCGAAGTAGCCATAGCCACCCCCAACCCAAGCACGCTCGGCCAGAGCTAAGGTAGAGGCATAGAGATTATTTTGCGCCGTGATGCCTCGCTCGTCGGGGGCGAAGCGATCATTCCAAATGGCAACGATTGCCCCTGCATGGTCGGGCGAACCCTCATCTTGACGAAGAATCCGACTTCCAAAAAGCGCTATGGGGTCGGCAAAGAGGTCGTAGTGATTGAGGTAGTGCAGGCGGCTATCTATTGCAGGAATGCTGTGCTGTGCCTTGCCTCGATAGCTCCAGAGCTGTGTCATATCAATCTCGCCAGCCTTATACTGCCAACCCGGATTCCACGAGATTACCTTGCGGCCTAGGGAGCGAATGAAAGCCACCATCTCAGGGACAAACTCTGGGTCTGTAAACTCTACCTCATCGGTACCTATATGTATGTAGGGGACGTCAAGGGTCTCTGCTACCTCACGCAGAAGGACCTTGAGTACTTCCTTCCCTTGTGGTGTCTGCATCCCAAATCCCATAGCTCGCTCAAAAGCTGAGCTATGTCCCGGCATATCTATCTCGGGAATTAGTAGGACCTCGTGCTGTTTGCACCACTGAACCAAATCTCTGGCTTCATTTAGTGTATAGAATCGTCCCGGCATACGCTCGGTAGCAGCGATGCTATTGAGCTCGGGGTAGACCTTACTCTCTAGGCGCCATGCTTGATGCTCGGTTAGGTGCCAGTGAAAGACATTGATTTTGAAGCGAGCAAAGAGGGCAATCTGTTTTTTTAGCTCCTCCATGGAGATGTACGTCCGTCCCACATCGTGCATGAAGCCTCTGATACGCCACGAGGGCCAGTCCACGACTCGGCAAGCTGAGAGAGCTTGCCCAGCAGTAGCATCTATCAGTTGTCTAAGCGTCTGTAGAGCTCGATAGGCTCCAGCTCGTGACGCAGACTCAATAGCGATCCCTTTGGGGCTAATTACTAGACGATAGGCCTCTTCCTGATTGAGGAGTGCTTCATCAATATGCTCGACTAGTTTGATGGTTAGCTTAGTCGGATACATTGAGCCGACTTTGAAGAGCTTCTCCTGCATTAGCGCTACGGCTGTTTCGGCATGTACATCTGCCTCTATGGCAATAGTCTTCGACCTAAACTCCCCCTCTAGCTTAGTGTAGTGCTTGGGGCTAGGCAGGAGGTATTGCTCCTGCTGGGCAGTGAGAGAAGGCTCGAACCCTAGTAGGAGTATCCCTAATAATATCCAAACTCGTGAGCTACTCATAGAGATCGGGGTATTTAGTCCTCGGTAACGAGGTTGTCAATGATGAAATTTTGCCGCTCGGGGGTATTCATACCCATATAGAAGTCGAGCAAGTGTTGCAGATTGTCCTCTTTTTTGAGCTTAATAGGGTCGAGCTTGATATGCTCCTCACTGATGAACTCCTTAAACTGCTCGGGCGAAATCTCCCCTAGCCCCTTGAATCGGGTTACTAGAGCCTTCTTACCCAGCCTCTGCAGAGCGGCCTGCTTCTCAGCCTCGTTGTAGCAGTAGATATTGGTTATCTGTGGCTCTTCTTCGCTCTCCGCCTTACGCTTACCACCTCGCTTCTTAGTGGCTGTAGCGGTCTTGTCGGCGAAGCTATCGCCTCGCTTAGCTTCTTTGGGTAGGAAGACACGGAAGAGTGGCGTCTCTAGAATATAGAGATGCCCACGGCGTACCAGCTCGGGGAAGAACTGCAAGAAGAAAGTCATAATCAGCAGACGAATGTGCATGCCATCGTCATCGGCATCGGTAGCGATGATAATGCGGTTGTAGCGTAGACCATCAAGACCATCTTCGATATTCAAGGCCGCTTGTAGCAGATTGAACTCTTCGTTCTCATAGACAATCTTCTTGTTTTTGCCGTAGCAGTTGAGCGGTTTACCTCGCAGACTAAAGACAGCTTGATACTTGGGATCTCGGCAGGTCGTAATAGAGCCACTGGCAGAGTTTCCCTCGGTGATGAAGAGGCTCGTGAGCTCTGGCTCCTTGGCCTTGGGGTCGTTGTAGTGGATGGTGCAGTCTCGTAGCTTCTTGTTGTGTAGACTAGCCTTCTTGGCACGCTCACGGGCAAGCTTGGCTACCCCACTCATCGACTTGCGCTCACGCTCATTATCCTGAATCTTTTGCAGTAGTGTGGCAGCATCTTCTGCGTGCTTGTGTAGATAATTGTCTAGTTCTCGGCTGAGAAAGTCGCTCAGAAACTTCTGAATGCTTGGTCCCTCGGGGCCCATATCCTTAGATCCTAGCTTCGTCTTCGTTTGGCTCTCGAAGACTGGTTCCTCGACCTTAATACTGATAGCGGCTACCATACCATTGCGAATATCGCTATACTCGAAGCCCTTGCCATAGAAATCTTTGATGACGCGAGCCACAACCTCTCGGAAAGCCGAGAGGTGCGTCCCTCCTTGGGTTGTATTCTGCCCATTGACAAAGCTATAGAACTCCTCGCCGTACTGATTGGCATGAGTGAGCACAATCTCGATGTCGTCCGCTCGGAAGTGGATAGGCGTATAGAGCGGCTCTCCCGTCATATTCTCATCAAGCAGGTCCACCAGTCCTCGCTTGGAGGTGTAGCGCTTGCCGTTGTAGACGATGCTCAGGCCCATATTGAGGAAAACGTAGTTTTTGACCATCGCCTCGACGTAGTCGTCTCTATAGCGATAGCCTTTGAAGATCTCGGGGTCTGGGCGGAAGCGCACCTCTGTGCCATTGATCACCTCACTGGGTGTCGATGGGCTCTCCTCAAGTAGCTTGGCGTGGCTATAGCGCACAGACTTGGTTTGCCCATCGCGCCATGCGGTTACTTGGCAGAGCACAGAGAGTGCATTGACTGCCTTAATCCCTACACCATTGAGCCCAACCGATTTCTTGAAGGCTTTGGAGTCGATCTTCCCCCCTGTATTCATGCGGCTGGTGGCATCGACTAGCTTGCCCAGAGGAATACCTCGACCATAGTCACGCACACAGACCTCCCCCTCGGCGATCGTCAGCTCTATCTTCTTGCCGGCCCCCATGACGAACTCGTCGATCGAATTGTCGAGCACCTCCTTGAGCAGGACATAGATCCCGTCGTCGGCATGTGACCCATCACCGAGCTTGCCGATATACATACCGGGGCGGCGACGTATGTGTTCGTCCCACTCGAGAGTTTTGATGTCTGTATCGCTGTAGCTAACTGGCAATTCGTTCATGCTTAGTTTTTCTATCTATATTTTTAGTTTAAGCGCAAATATACCGAAAAAAGGCTATTACCTGAATACCCCCAAGACAGGGAGCGGCTTTGGTTGCTCCGAAAAAGCTAAGGCGGTGTGCTGAAAGGGAGCTTAACGCACCGCCTTGAGCGATAATTTATAATAATCCTAAGTTAGAGCCAATGGCTAAGCTCTATTCTTGAGCTTCGGTATTGGCTTGAATGAGCCAGCCAGAGTTCTGATACAGATTACTATTAGCTGCCGTCTTGTCTGGAGAAACTAGCTGCATCTCTAGCACGGGAAATGGAGCAATATATTGAGCCTGAATCTATTGATTAATGGAAATCATTTTGATAATCGAGATATCGTCCGATGTGAAAATTTAGGTGTCCAATTTATATTTTCGCTCACTTCTCGGAGTATTAATGGGAAAAGACAAGAGTAGCGAGGAGAAAAAGTATAAACTGCATATTTGCCTTCTAGCAAGCCTAGGATTGCATTCAACCTCGTTTGGGCTCCTCACCTCCGGCCACCCTTCAATACCCTCCTAAATCGCCTATTCTACAACAGGCTGACAGTCATATATATAGCAGGATTATTGAAGTCGTTTTTATGTTATACTACCTCACTTCTTGGGTTTTCTTCCCATGAATCTTTTGAGATCAGTGGATATATCCTAGCATATCTGTCCTAGAATCCCTCCCAGTTAGTCCTTCAATTTCTCCAGAGGAACTCATCAGGCTTGGGGAATTGATTCTATTTGCGCTCAAAAGTGGCGCTATTCCTTTTACAATAATTAACCTTAAAGATGAAATAGTTATGGTAGATGTTGGACTTGCTGAGCTGACGCATGACCGAGAGGTCACGCTCATATTTTAACTATTTTTGCGGATCTCTAAGAGGTTTCGATAGTATAATTGAATAGATGTGTTGCTATCAGTAACTATAATCGAACTAGAATGCTAGCTAAATTTATCTTTCTTCTGCTGGGATTGTGTTGTGTCTTCATCGCCCAAGGTCAAATGTTATTCACAGAAAGTATGACAATGGCCATCGACAGCACCAAAACTATACAAGGGACTATCTCTCCTACTATAATACAGTAGAAACTACTCTCGACATTTCGTTCTGTACTTTCCATTTTCTAACGCAACACTATGGTTATAAGAACGACAGGTGGCGGGCTAGCCCGCCACCTGTCAAAAATCGTTCATAGCTTTGATGTTGNTTAGTGTGCACAAAAGTACGATTTCTCGGGAGATACGTCGTTTAGGAGAGCTTCAGGACTACCGCCCCTTAAAGGCTCATAAACACGCTGTCGAAGCAGGTAGCTTCCGAAAGAGGAAGATTAAATTCACTCCCGAAATACGCAAGAAGGTCAATTTCTATATCGCCGTGGAGCAATGGTCTCCCGAACAAATCTCCGGGTATTGCACTCAAAATAAGATTCCTATGATAGGGAAGTCTCGTATCTATGAGTATATCCATGAGGACAAAAATATGGGAGGTGATCTATGGAAGCATACGCGACATGCCCTAAAGAAACGTAAGACCCCTAAACTTCTTACAAGCCCCAAGCAGCTCAATAAAAAGAGCATTGAGCAGAGAGATCCTATTGTGCAAAATAAGGGGAGAATAGGAGACTGGGAGATGGATCTTATTGTCGGGGCACACAATCAAGATGTCATACTGACAATGGTAGAAAGAGTCACCGGATACGGGATGATTCGAAAACTCAAGCATGGCAAGAATGCCAAGAAACTAGCTATACTTGTCAGCAAAGAAATGAAGGGGGTAGCAAGAAGAGGGCTACTGAAGACCATTACCACGGACAACGGGACCGAATTCTCTAGTTATGAAATTATTGAGAAGGCGCTCAAAGTGCCTGTATACTTTGCCCACCCCTACTGCTCTACAGATAAACCTCATGTCGAATTATTCAATAAACTCGTAAGACAATACATCCCTAAGAAGATGGATTTCAAGCAAATAAGTCAAGATATGTGTATCAAAATACAACACAAAATTAATCGAAGACCCAGAAAACGGCTAGGATACCTAACGCCAAGCCAAGTTTTAGGACTAACTTAGATCAACATTGTTGCGCTGGAAGGAGGAATGTGCA
>NZ_JRFC01000048.1 GCF_000769075.1 Porphyromonas sp. COT-290 OH3588
GTTGGTTTAGTTGCCATGTCGATACAATGTAATTACATATTAAAGATAATAATAATCAGAGATATATACAACGTTTCTAACCGAAAAGAGGCAAAATGACGTGCAACGGTCTCCAAATAGGTGATTATTGTGTAATTTTGCGCTCAAAAGCAGATGGATATGCAGAAGCAAACGCTCAACTTAGGCGGTCGGCTTGTAAGCCTCGATAAGCCTCTCGTCATGGGGATTGTCAATGTGACGCCCGACTCCTTCTATGGGGCTAGCCGTACCCAAGCCCTAGACGAACAGAGGGCTCGCATCCGTCAGATCATTGACGAGGGGGGGAGTATTGTGGACGTTGGCGCATACAGTTCTCGCCCCGGGGCTGACGACGTTTCGCCCGAGGAAGAAAAGACCCGCCTAACCCCTACGCTCGCCCTACTGAGGGACGAGTTCCCCGAGATTGCCGTATCGGTAGATACTTTCCGTGCCGATATTGCTGCGTGGGCAGTGCAGGAGTACGGAGTGCAGATGATCAACGATATCTCTGGGGGTGCGCTGGACGACAAAATGTTTGGTACGGTGGCTCGTCTGCAAGTCCCCTATATCCTGATGCACATGAGGGGAACGCCCCAGACGATGAGTGAGCTGACGGCTTACAGCGACCTAAGGGTGGAGATACTCGACTACTTCACCGAGCGCATTGGTCAGCTCCGTGATCTAGGGTTGCATGACTTGATCGTAGACGCAGGCTTTGGCTTCGGTAAGACACTGGAGCAGAACTACGAGCTGATGACCTATCTGCAAGACCTGCGCTCGGCTCTTGAGCTACCTATGCTCCTCGGCATCTCACGCAAGAGTATGATCTATCGGGCTCTTGATGCCACACCCGAGGATGCTCTCAACGGCACAAGTGTCCTACATACCTATGCTCTCCTGCAGAAGTCTGCCGACATACTGCGTGTACACGACGTGCGTGCAGCAGTCGAGTGCATAGAGATTACTCAGCGACTCATGCAAGTGTCCCAGCCCGAAGACAACCCGGTAGAGATCCATACGAGGCACTCGTCCTACTAGGTTGACTCCGAAACGATTACTCCCTTCTCCGCTCAAACGACTATCTTTCCTCTATGTGGTGGTTACCGATTACGTTCAAGGACGCAGTAGACATTGTCCTACTAGCCCTGCTGCTATACTATATATATACGGTCTTACGCAACTCTGGCAGCAAGGCGCTCTTTACGGGCATCATGACCTTCATCGCCCTCTGGATCATCATCTCTCAGGTTCTAGAGATGCATCTGGTGGGCGCCCTGCTAGATAAATTCGTCAATATCGGCTTCTTGGTCATCATCATTATCTTCCAAGAGGAGATCAAGAAGTTCCTCGTGACGATCGGTTCGGCCGAGCGGTGGAAGCGCATCAAACGCCTCTTCCGTGACAAGCAGCAGGGAGATCAAGACGACCGACACATTGCTCCCATTCTACTTGCCTGCGTCAATATGGCACGAAAAAAGACCGGTGCCCTTATCGTACTCCAACAGAATATCGACCTCTCCGCTTGGCTTCATGCTGGCGAACGCTTCAATGCTGATATCAATGCCCGACTGATTGAGAACATTTTTTTCAAAAACAGCCCTCTGCACGATGGTGCTATGCTCATCGCTCGTGGGCAGATCCGTGCGGCAGGCTGCATACTACCTGTGGCCAATAATCCCGATTTGAATAAAGATCTAGGGCTCCGACATAGAGCAGCTCTAGGTATGTCGCAGAAAACCGATGCCCTCATCATCATCATCAGCGAGGAGCGTGGCAATATATCGGTGGCACATCTAGGCGAAATCATCACCAACATTACCGCTGAGCAGCTGCAGGATATGCTCAGCCGAAGCAAGCACTAGAGACTAGTGCTTGCTAGCTAATTGCCCAAAGCTCCCACCTCCGAGGTTTATATTTTAGCTCAAATTTCAGAATGTTGATGAGAGAAAAGCTTGGAGGAGGCGCAAAAAACTGCAGACCTCGTATTTGCCCCCTAGCGGCTTCTAGATTGCGCTCTGCCTTGCTTGGGCTACTTGTCCCCAGTTGAGAGAAAAAAGAGCGTCTAGAAGTAGGGTTTTAATACAATGGTAATCAATAGTTTATTTGTGGTCTTCGGGGATTCCTAATGCCTTTGTGGCGCATTTTGGGGGATTTCTTCCCATCAATCTTTTAGGATTAGTGGACACATCGCAGAGGATTAGTCCACCAATCCGAGCAAATCTTCCCATTGATTTTTGGAAGCCGTTTCATCCTCTTATCTCAAATGATGGCTCCTCAGTCCAAAATTGGAAGCTGAGGTTCACAGTTTTTAACCAAAAAAGTAGATGAATGCACACGCAGAGCCTTTGGTAAATGTGCTTGAAGTATGGGTAAGATTTTAATCAGAAAGATAGTCCAGCATAGATCTGGCATTCGGGTTATGCCCATGCGGTTATTTATGCTGCTTGTTAAGATTAACCCAATTTTCGGTGACTTTTCTTGCTGTTTATGGCTGTTTAGAAACAAGTTTATCAATCTGTTGGATATAATTAGATAATTTATTTAGCACGTATTTTACAGCAAGATGATAATAAACTAGTCTATTTCTGAAGTTTGAGTTACTTTTGCATCCGTATTTACTAGATTAGGATTATTAGGCTAATTGATATTTGATATCAACGAGCTCCAATAAGTGCTGATTTTTTATAATTATTAAACTATAGTAATGAGAGTACTGAAGCAATTTCTACTCATGATGCTACTCGGGCTATTTGTAATTGATAGCCTAGGTGCACAATCAACTCGCAAGGTTGTAGGAGTAGTCAAAGATGACAAGGGCGAACCCTTGATCGGAGTGCAGGTAGTGCCTGTCGGAGCTACCCAGAATGGAGGTCTTACTGACCTTGACGGTAACTACAGTGTAGATGTACCCAAGTCCGTAACGCAGCTGAGCTTTTCCTACATTGGTTTTGCTACCCAGACCATCGCTATCAATGGTCGTAGTAAAATTGATGTGGTGATGCGCGAAGACTCCAAGCAACTGGAGGCTGTCGTGGTGACGGCCATGGGTATCGAGCGTAAGAGCAAGTCGCTCACATACGCTACGCAGACCGTAAGTAACAAGGATCTAACTCGTGTACAGGACGTCAATTTCGTCAATGCACTACAAGGTAAAACCTCTGGTCTTACGATTACGCCCAACTCGGGTGGTGCTGGCTCGGCTTCTAAGATCCTACTGCGTGGGAACTCGTCTATCCAAGGTAAGAATGCTCCCCTGATTGTGGTGGACGGTATCCCCATGAGCAATGGAGTAGCCCAGCAGACTAGTGGTTATAACGTGGGTTACTCTGCGGTTAATGAAGGTAGCGACCCCCTCTCTACAATCAATCCCGACGATATCGCCTCTGTCAATATCCTCAAGGGTGCCAATGCTGCAGCCCTATATGGTAGCGATGCTGCTAATGGTGTGATCGTGATCACGACTAAAAAGGGTCGCGAGGGCGTACTGCGTGTAGATATTACCTCCAACGTCCAGCTAGAAACACCTATGATCCTGCCACAGCTTCAGGATACGTTTGGGGCTAAGATCTCTGCCGAGGGCAAGCTTGATGCTGCCTCTTGGGGAGGACGTATCGCAGACCAAACTGCCGAGCAGAATGCTCTAGTAGGTGTAACCAACAAGGCACATCAGCTACGAGATTTTTTCCGCCTTGGCTCCACGATGAATAACTCAGTGGCGCTCTCTGGTGGTACGGAGAAGATCCAAGCCTATCTATCTGTGGCTAATACAACAGCCGCAGGTCTGATGCCCAACAATACCTTCCAGCGCAACGGGGTAACGCTCCGCTCAACCTTCAACTTCCTTGAGAATAAACTCAAGATCGACGTGAGTGGTAACTATGTACGTCAGCTCACCAATAATGCTGTCTCTGGTGGTGTGTACAACAACCCCCTCTACAACCTCTACCTTGCCCCTCGCAACGTAGACATGGAGTACTATAAGAATAACTATGAGAAGGCTGGTACATGGGAGTCTGAGCCTGTAACTATCTATCCTAAGTATAGCGACGATGTCAAGCTCGCCTTCAATCTAAAGCCTTTCCAAGCAACCAATAAGCTCAGCGGTATGGAGCAGCATTGGTTCCAAGGCCGTGGTGTCAATGGAGCTAATAACCCATATTGGCTCGTCAATCGCTTGCCTAGCGAGGCTCTGCTAGAGCGTTTCTTCGCTACGATGTCTGCTTCGTACAAGATCAACAGCCTATTTGATGTGATCTACCGTGCCAACTTCGACCGTAGCTGGAGCTCTAGCGATCAGAAAGTCTATGCTACGACCGTATCTCCTACGGGTAACTACATCGACCGTGGTGCATACAGCTGGAGCAAGAATGCCTCAATCAACTTCTATACAGATGCCCTAGTCAATTATCATCAGGACTTCGGCAAGGAGTGGAGTGTGGCTGCCTCTCTTGGGGGATCATTCAAGCGCTATACAGGGGAGAACTACTGGATGCGCAACAATGGTGCTTGGGACCGCTCATTCTATCAGAGAGTAGAGGACCTGCCTACACGTATCAACCTCTTCACGCCTAATGCCTCTGTAACGCCAGAGCGTTCGTTCTCTCTCCCCTCAGACTGGGCTCGCTCGGTATTCGCTACTGCCCAGATCGGCTGGAAGGAAATGGCTTACCTCGATGCTAGCTATCGTATCGACTGGTCACGTGCCTTCTCGCAGTTTGGCGCAGGCGTAGATCCATTCTATGGCTACTTCTCACTAGGTGCTAATGCACTCCTGCACGAGATCGTCAAGCTACCTAAGGCCATCAACAGCCTCAAACTACGTGCTTCTGTGTCCGAAGTAGGTAACTCAATCCCCAACTTCAACTTCGGAGCCCTCTCTACCTCAACTTCTGGTCAGACGAAGGCTGCACAGTATGCGGAATTCAAGAATCCTAAGCCAGAAACGGTACGTTCATACGAAGCTGGTTTCGACCTTGCAGCGCTCAACAATCGCCTGAACTTCGACTTGACGTACTACAACTCTACGATGTTTAACCAGTTCCTCCCTATCTCGGGTAGCTCTGGTACACTACTGCCTATCAACTCTGGGCGCATCCGCAATCAGGGTATCGAGACGACGCTCAGCTACAGCTTCGAGCTCACCAAGGATCTACGCTGGCGTACGGTGGTCAATTATGCCTACAATACCAACAAGATCCTCAATACCTACAAGGGACGTAAGGATATCTATGTATCTATCGGGGCTGGAGATCAGCTGCGTGTGCTCTTCGAGGAGGGTGGTTCGTATGGCGATATCTATGCCAAGGATTTCTCTCGATACACCGAGATTGACCAGCTCTATGGTCGTACCAACTTCGAGGGGAATCCCGTTAAGGTTGGCGATATTCGCCTCAACTCCGACGGTGCACCTCAGCTCGACTCGGACAAGGGTCATAGCCTCTACCTTGGCAACATGAATGCTAATCATACTTTCGGCTGGAACAATACGTTTAGCTACAAGGGGCTAGACTTCTATTTCCTCATCGACGGTAAGCTCGGCGGTAAGGTAATCTCCTTCACTGAAGCCTATCTCGACCGTGACGGTGTGTCTAAGCGTTCTGGCGATGCTCGTACCGGTAGCCTAACAATGAAGGTAGGAGGCAAGGACGTGCCTGCGGTGCGTATGCCCGATGGCAACCTAGCTCCTGCAGAGGCTTACTACAGCACAATTGGTGCACAGCTCTTCGCTTCTCAATATGTGTATGATGCGACCAACTTCCGCCTGCGTGAGGTGTCTGTAGGTTACACATTCCGTAACTTATTTGGCAAGACTAAGGACCTTAACCTCTCTCTCATTGGACGCAACCTTTTCTTCCTATACAAGAAGGCTCCAGTAGATCCAGATGTTTCGCTCTCTACAGCCAACGCCCTAGGTGGTATCGATGTGTTTAACCTCCCTACCTCTCGCTCTGTTGGTCTTAACCTGAAGCTATCGCTCTAATCCTCGGTAATTAAAAGAAACTAAAGATGAACTATAAGTTGATCAAGACCCTAGGGCTAGGTACCCTAGGGCTTACTCTAGCCCTCTCATCTTGCACGGATAAGGTGGGGGACAATGAGTTCGATAATATCAATAATGGTAGTACCTCCCAGAAGGCAGCTACAGTGCAGACTGCTGTTGGTCTGCTCAAGGGAGCTATGCCACTCATTCACGATGCACGTGAGCACAAGTATCAGTATCAGTTTAACCTGCATATCGACAACTACTCGGGTTATCTCGTAGTAGCCAATAGCTTGCAGGGACGTCTGCCTCGTACCTACTCGCCCAATGCTGGCTTCCAGACCGGCCCACAAGCCAATCTGCTCTGGGTTGCTCAGCAGGTTGTGCCCGTGATCAACTCGGCCGAGGAGCTCAAAGTGCCAGAGATGGGCGCTATCGCAGCGATCCTCTACGACTTCATGGCTGCAGAGTATGTCGATGTACATGGTCCGATGCCCTACAAGGACTACCGTGCGCTCAAGAGCGAGCCCCCTATTACCTACGAGAAGGTAAGCGAGATCTATGCGCAGATTCTAGCTAGCCTCAAGAAGCAGCAGCAGATACTCAAGGATCTAAGCCCTCTGAGCGAAGAGGCTAAGGCTCGTCTGCAGGAGTACGACCTCATCGCAGGTAAGGACGTACAGAACTGGATTAAGTTTGCCAATTCGCTGCGTATGCGTCTAGCGATGCGCATGGTCAAGGCTGCTCCTGAGCAAGCTAAGGCTGAGTTTGAGTCCGCCGTGGCCGATGGTGCGCTAGAAGCAACGGACAAGGATATCGCTCTGCTCACTCAGGGTCGTCACCCTCTCTATACAATATCGGAGAACTGGGACGATACTCGTCTGAATGCCAACTTCGCCAATCTGCTGACTCGCCTCAAACACCCAGCGCTCAAGGAGTGGTTTACACCAATCCCACAGGGCTTCAAGGACAAGGAAGGTAATGTAACCGTAGAGGGCGATGGCGTTTTTGCTGGTATGCGTGCTGGTATGGCTACCTACGAGAAGGAAAAACCGATCTTCTCGGATAGCTACAAGAAGTTCTCACGCATCAACCCATCGTATGTGACCAAGAATGTCGCCATCTTCAAGGCTAGTGAGGTTCAGTTCCTCCTCGCAGAGGGTGCTCTGAGAGATTGGTCTGTAGGTGGTCGTAGTGCAAAGGCTTATTACGAAACAGGTATTCGCACCTCTTTCACCAACGAGGGGCTAAGCGGTTTGGTTGAGTATGTAACACGCAAGGCTTCCGCTTGTCCACAGATCGACTACATCGACTATTGGGACAGCCGTTACAATAGTCCTGCGAAGGAAAACGGCTCCGAGGTGCTTGGTGTGGCTTGGGACAATAGCGCCGACAAGGAGAAGCAGCTAGAGATGATCATCACGCAGAAGTACATCGCCAATTATCCTCTGTCGCTTGAGTCTTGGAGCGAATTCCGCCGTACGGGCTACCCACGTATGATCGTCAATGATGCAGGCGACACGGGCGACGGCTCTATCCCACCTCATAGCTGGAAGGCTTCAGAGGGTAAGATCCAGCCAGACCTATTCATTCATCGTATTCCATTTGTACGCACTGGGTCTGTTGCTCTCGACGACATCATCAATACGGCCATGCCTGCACTCAAAGTTGAGGATAAGTCAATCTTCTCTGGTCAAGACTATCAAGCGGCACACCTCTGGTGGGACGTTCCGGGCAAGGGTAATTTCTAACCCAAGTTTGCTACAAGTCTATAACGAACTAAATAATCCTTGTACTCGGCTCTAGAGCTGGAGCCGAGTACAGTCTATAAACTTAATTTATCACAACTAACAATGAACAAGAAATCCTTAGTAGCTGCAGCCTTTCTAGCCATGGCTGCCTACCCAGTGATGGCGCAACAGGACGATAATTTCGCTCCGTCGGCCAAGAAGGATCTGTATGATTTCAAGAAATATGATGCTCTTGAAATGCTTAAGTTCTTTAAGGAACTTGATGATAAGGGACGCAAGTTCCCTACATCGAAGGAATTTAAGGAGAAGTTTGGTGTCGAACCCGAATTTGTACGTAGCCACGTACGCAAGCGTAATGTGCTTAGTGGAGAGAAGAACCCTTATCTCTTCAAAAATAAAGGCATCAACCGTGAAGATCGTCACCTCTTCATGAATTTGCCAACAGGTTTGGCTCGTGAAACTGGAGGCTACATCAGCGAGGTTTTTGACAACGACCCCTACACCATGTGGCAGTACACTGAGCTATTCGGCTCGTGGAACCACGGCTTCTTCCAAGCACCCGGTTCATGGGCTGATGCTGCCCATAAGCACGGAGCAGACCTCATGAGTGGTATCGTGTTTTTTGATACTACGGGCAATCCCGGAGGAGTTGGTTCGGAAGGCTTCCAAGGCTCAGTACTCAAAATGGAGAATGGTGAGTATATCTATGCTAAGCCTCTTATACATATCTTGATGTATCTAGGACTTGATGGTATTAACTATAACTGGGAGGCTTCTGGCTATACCAGTGCCCTAGTTGTGAATTTCCACAAGACCCTACGTGCTTATGCCAAGGAGATCGGATTTACGAACTATCGTCAAGCTATTTATACGGCTAATTCGAGAATTGATGCTAATGATGCCTATGCATCTGGCTGGCTGTGGGATACCCAGAAAAAAGACTATATCGGTGATATCATGCTCAATTACTCAGCAGGTGATTTCGCAGATACAAGAGGGTACTCTGCTAGTGCTGCGAAGACGATGACAGGTAAATACGATCACGTTTACTCGGGAGCTTGGATTGTAACGATGAATCGCTCTTTCTCTGCCATGGAGAAGGTTGAAACTAATCTATGTCTATGGGGAGAGCATGCCAATAGCCGTTTCGTAACCAATAATACAGGTAATACTGAAACCCAGAAGATGGCGAACTATCAGAAGCTCTACGAGCGTGCATTCTCTGGTGGTAGCCGCAATGTTGGGGTCAAGGATGAGTGGGGAAATAGCGACTGGGGCGATCAGCTCTCTAAGTTTGGTGGGATCTCTCGTATGATCCCCGAGCGTACAACGCTTGAGCAGAACCTCCCATTCCGCACTTACTTCAACACTGGTGCTGGTGAGCGCTACTTCTACAAAGGTAAGACCTCAACCTCTAGCTGGTACAATATGTCCTCACAGGACTATCAGCCTACTTACCGTTGGTTGCAGTACACAGAGGGAACAAATACACCATCTACTACGCCTATTGCTGCCGAGTTCCACTACGATGATGCCTATCTCGGTGGAACCTCTCTTCGTATGCATCTAGCCAATGGCGTTAAGGGTGGACAGGATCTGATCCTATATCGTGGTCTCCTAACGATTTCTGAGGGCAACGTAGTGGCTAAGCTCGCCCTCAAAAGTGGTGACGAGAAGCAACTCGATGCTCACCTAAGCCTCCTACTCCACAAGAAGGGTGCGGCAGATACCGAGTACATCGTGGTACCTGCCAAGAAGCTCGCTGGCAAGGCTTGGGAGGAACAAGAGTTTAAGGTAGAGAACCTCAAGAAGGGGGATGTCATCGACTACATCGGTCTACGTATCGATAAGGATGCTCCTGCTGGCTATAATATGCTTGTGGGCGGTATCTCTATCTTCGACGACGCAGTGGGTGTTGCCCCTAAGGCTCCAATCAACCTACGTGCGGAAGTTAAGGCCGAAACTCAACGTAGCCTCTCGGCTATGCTGAGCTGGGATGCTGTTGCTCTTGATGAGAATAAGCAGGATCGTAAGGATTTCGGTCTTCTCTACAACGATGAGGCTGGTGTAGACCATTTCCAGATCTTCTACAAGGACAGTGAAAATGGCAAGGTGCGTGAGATTGGTCGCACAACGACTTGGGCGGCTTATGCTCCTGTAGTCAAGTTCACCAAGGACGAAGGAGATGCTGGTGCAGAAGAGCCACACTATGGTGTACGTGCCGTAGGTAAAGACCTCAAGAGCATGTCTGAGATTACTTGGATTAAGGTTGAGCGTCAATCCTCAGTTCTAGTTCCTGAGTACAAGGATGACCGCTACTGCAAGAGCGAAATCAACAAAAAGGCGGATGGCTATCAGACAGCAATACAGATTCGTTATCTAACCGATGTGACAACTAAGGGTGCTACCAAGGATCTTAATTACAAGGCTACAGGTCCAGATTCAGATGGCGACAACTATGTTGATGCTACTAAGGAAGAGTTTGTAGTTAATCAGGGGCAAGAGCTTGAGTTCTACTTTAAGGCTTATGGCGATCAAACAGAGCCAGGCACTCCTACTCGCGATGGTCTACAGTGGTGCTGGGCTGCGACCTACATCGACTGGAACAACAATGGTAGCTTCGAGCCAGAAGAAGGCGAGGCGATCCAAGACCTTGAGCTCGGTACTGCTAAAAAGGCTACACCAGAATTCCAGTCTACAGGCGTCAAGAAGAGCTTTACCGTACCCGCAGACGCCGCTCTCGGTAAGGTACGTGTACGTATTGTCTTCACTGACGCTTGGTTCCCCAAGCCAACTCCTTGCGGTGTGACTGCTAAGGGCTTCACGATCGACTTCGATATGACCATCGAGGGTGACCCAGCTAAGGCTCGTAAGTCTAAGGACACACGTGACCAAGGTGAGCCAGACCAGCCAGAGATGAACGAGAAGCCAAATCCCGGCAATGTGGAGAGCCTTGTAGATGGTGGTAATGTGTTTGGCGTATATCCAAACCCTGCTTCCGACGTGCTCAACTTCCACAATGCAGAGCGCGCTTGGATCTTCTCTCTCGATGGTGTGCTCGTGCGCTTCATCAAGGACGCTACAGTTCCTGCCAACATCAGCGACCTACCTGTAGGCACTTATGTTGTTAAGAGTGAAAAGGCGAATGTAACACGTAGCCATAAGTTAGTTAAGAAGTAGTAGGCTACAAAAGATATACTACTAGAGAGGGCTACATCGAAGTTTCTGCTTCGGTGTAGCCCTCTCTCCATTATAAATGCGGATATTCGTGTCCTAAATACTCGTTTTGCGTAAGGGTTGCTTTCGGCAGCTACGCTATGGCAAGTAATCCTCCCTAATTGAGAGAGCTGGAGCCGAGCCAAATGCTTCTGTTCAATTACCAGTATTGCTATTTTAGTGTCAATAAGTGTTAAGGGTTTGCTGGGCGATTTGGTGGAGTTAGGCACTCGTTCGTCAAGGCGAATGGGGCAACATCAAGAGGATTGATGGGAAGACTTTTTTAGATTGGTGGACTAATTCCCTGTGATGTGTCCACTAATCCTCAAAGATTGATGGGAAGAAACGAGCAAAAATGTACTATGAGTGTACAATATTTCTTATAGTATTTTTGTAACATTCTGTTTTTCAGCGCTTTGGTTTTGGGGCGTTTTTGGCTGACTATTTCTTGCGGCTGGGGGCTGGGTGCCAAAACGAGCTTGAACGTAATCTGGAGCCTCCTAGGTGCCCAATACGAGGTGTGTGCTTTGTAGCCCTTATGTAATAGATTTCCCCATTAACATTCTGAAGTCTGATCTAAATGCTAAAAAGAAGAGCTTTGGAAGCTCAGAAGAAGGCTTGCAGCTTCTGCGGAGCTTTTCAAGCAGTAGATCGAATTGAGGTTATGCTCTAGCTACGATAAGGCCTAAGAGGATCTGCAAAAAATCTTGGCTCTTGCCTTTACACGCATAGGAATAGGCCTTTAGAACCCTTATGCAATCTACGCCGAAAAATACTTACATTTCCTTGCACCGACGAGTAGCAATCATACTTTTTGGTACCTTTGCAAAATAATTAGAAGGAGATAGATCTCAGATATGAGGATTGCATACTGCATTCAAGGACTATTTAGGACGGGGGGTATCGAGCGTGTTGTATCTACCAAGGCTAACTATTGGGTACAGCATGGGCATGAGGTTTGCATCATTACGACAGACCAAAGGGGGCATCAGCCAGCCTTTGATTTAGATAGCCGTATACGTCTAGTAGACCTAGATCTGAACTACGAAGCGGATAATCAGCTTGGCCGGTTCAAACGCCTCAAAGCACTCTATGCCAAGCGAAGCGAACATAAGCATCGCCTAGAGAAGGTGCTGCGAGAGTTTAAGCCAGATATTACTGTTTCCACTTTCTTCCAAGATGCCCCAATCTTGCCCTCCATCCAAGACGGCAGCAAAAAGGTGCTAGAGCTACACTCCTCGATGTATCGCCGTGTCTTTATGTATCCCAAGGAGCAGAAGTTGATGCGCCTATTGGGCTACTATCGTATTTGGCTTGACAAGAGGCTAGCCAAGCGATATGATAGATTTGTAGTGCTCACTCAAGAGGATCTTGGATATTGGGGTCATATCCCTCATATCACGGCGATTCCTAACCCTTCTCCATTTAACATAGTATCACAGGGGTCTAAGGAAGTACGAAAAAAAGTGCTAGCGGTCGGGAGGTATGAATACGAGAAGAATTTCACAACACTTATAAGTCTATGGGCAAGCATCTCTCCTCTATTCCCCGGTTGGGAACTTGAAATTTTGGGAGATGGGCCATTACGTCCGAAGCTACAAGAGCAAGTGGCGAGGTTGGGCTTGCATGATTCGGTCAAACTGCCACATACGACCTCGGACATCATGAGCCACTATCGGTCGTCTTCTCTGGTAACTCTTCTCTCCGAATATGAAGGATTGCCTATGGTACTTGTCGAGGCGCAGACAATGGGGTTGCCCATAGTCGCTTATGCTTGCAAGTGTGGGCCTAGAGATATTGTCACAGATGGGTTAGACGGCTATCTGGTTAGCCAAGGGAACGAGGAGGCACTAGCAAATCGTCTTCAAGAGCTGATGCAGGATAGCCAACTGAGAGAATCTATGGCACGAGCTGCGCTAAAAAGCTCCGAGCGCTACAGCCTCCAATCTGTCATGGCCCTCTGGGAGCGATTGTTTGAATCTATACACTAGCGTTTATGAAGATTGTATACTGTATCTACTCAATGGGAGTAGGAGGTGGGGTTGAGCGTGTAACAACCACCAAGGTCAATGCCTTGGTTCAACAAGGTCACGAGGTTGTCATTTTAACCACTGACTATAAGGGGCAGCCAACATCTTATGGCTTAGATAAGTCAGTTAAAATTATTGACTTTGGTCTAGGCTATGCAGAGGACTTTAATATCCCTATTTGGACTAGGTTGTTTAGGACGATATCCAAGATGAAACGACACAAAAAGGCCATGTCAGCATTTTTGTTTGACTATCGTCCCGATATTGTCGTTACGACTCACCCCGTTGAAACGGCATTTCTCCCATTCATCAAAGATGGAAGCAAGAAGGTATTGGAATATCATGGTTCAAAGTTCATATATCGCATGGAGAGAAGTGCTAAATCAATATTGAGCCTCCGAGGTTTATTGGCGAGAATATACGAACAACGAGACGCTTGTATCTCTCGAAACTTTGATGCAGTTATTCTCTTAACTAAAGAAGATTACGACTCGAGAGGCAAGCAGAAAAATATGTATGTTATTCCCGACCCTCTCTCTTTCGAAATACAAGAAAGTGCGGATTTATCCAGTCCAATCGTTTTAGCTATGGGACGGCATACTGAACAAAAAGACTTTTTTTCATTGGTTGATATTTGGGAGATGGTTTGTGATAAATTCCCGGACTGGAAACTAAGAATAGTTGGAGATGGCTACCTAAAGAATTCGCTGATCTGCTATGTTCAGAGGAAAAAGTTAGGTAATTCAATAAGTATTGAGAATGGAACAAGTGAGGTTGTACCCATCTATTTAAATGCGTCCATATTTGCGATGACATCAAAATTCGAAGGGTTGCCAATGACACTTCTAGAGGCTCAGTCCGTAGGTCTGCCGATCGTAAGTTATGCATGTCCATGTGGCCCTCGAGATTTACTCAAAGACTCCGAAAATGGGTTCCTTGTCGCACCTAGTAATAAGGTCGAGTTCTCATCAAGGTTAGAAGCCTTGATGAGGGATGAGTCTCTAAGGCGAGAAATGGGAGCGAGAGCTAAAAAAATTCTAGCCGCTACCATCTTGAGCATATCATGGGACTATGGATTAAACTATTCAAGTATTTCTAAGCATTTCTAAGCATTTCTATGAGCCAACAAACTACTCTAAGCATAATCATTCCTGTTTATAATGCAGAGCTATATTTAAGGCGTTGTTTGGACTCTATTATTAATCAAGTCAAAGATATTCCTTCCGAGATTATTCTTGTAAATGATGGCTCGCGAGATGGGAGTCTAAACATTTGTCAAGGTTATGCGGATCAGTATAGTTTTGTCAAGGTCTTTAGTCAAGAGAATCAAGGACAGTCATCTGCAAGGAACGTGGCTCTGGGCGTAGCGCGGGGCCGATATGTTGCATTCGTTGATAGTGACGATAGCTTAAAATATGATACCTTGACATCAGCTGTCGAATACCTAGAGAATACTCTAACCTGCGATTTCGTGCAGATTCCAGTCCTACTAAATGCAGGTCACTCCTCCGAGGTTTTTATATGTTCAGAAAAAGCAAAGGTCTCTGGGGAACGTAATATTATTAATGCCTTCACACAAAATTCGTTGATTACATGGCGAGTGTGTGACAAGGTTTTTCGACGAGAGTTGCTTGAAGGCCTTCGTTTTGTGGAAGGGCTTGTTTATGAAGATAATCTGTACATGTGCGAGGTTATTATTCGTTCGAAAGAGGTTTACCTGAGCGATCAAGGGTGTTACAACTATTATTGGAATAATGAGTCTACTACCCATTCTCCAACTGCCCAAAGTTTTATTGATATGTGTGATGTTCATTGCCAGATGTATGACATATTACGAAGCCATGGAGCATCTAAGGTAGCTCTTGCACACATATTGTACATCATTTCTAACGATATGTTTGCATCATATAGAGTCCATAAAAAAAATAACCCAGTCACTCTGCGAGGAGCTCAGGTCTTGAAAAAAGCCAAGACATTGGATTTCCTATTTGTCAATACTCTAGATATACGTAAGCGAACTAAAATGCTAGGAATGAAGTTACTTGCTCACATCAAAGGTTGGTAAATATGAAGGATTTACTTTCTATCATAGTCCCTGTATATAATACCGAGTCTTTGCTGCCAAGGTGCATTGACTCTGTTCTCAATCAATGCTATCAAAACTGGGAGTTGATACTAGTGAATGATGGTTCCACAGATAGAAGCCTTGACGTATGTAAATCATATGCAGATAAAGATGCTAGGATTAGGGTCTTTTCTCAAACCAACTCTGGGCAATCTGCGGCTCGTAATTTAGGACTAAAACATACAAGAGGGCACTTCGTTACATTTTTGGATAGTGATGATTCAGTTGAACCTGAAACTTATCAAGTCGCACTTGAGGTCTTTGTACATGATGAAGAGTTGGACATTGTTCAGTTTCCAGTTAATTGGGTTACACCTAGTGGAGTTATTAGAGGAGAAAGAAGGGATAGTACATTGTGCTCTAACTCTGTTATTTTGGAGGGGTGGCTTAAAGAGGTCGTCTCATGGGTAGTTTGGGATAAAATATATCGCCGAGACCTTATATCCAATATTCAGTTTAAATGCGGAATATTATTTGAAGACAATCTCATCATTTCTCAAATTCTTGTAAAAGCAAAACGAGTTCGCTTAATCCCATTTGGGGCCTACAATTATATTCAGACAGAATTTACAGAAGATAAGTGCCAGTGGAGTGACAAAAAATCTAGAGATACTATTATCTCTATGGGAGGGATTTTGGAAACGCTTCTTGGACTACCCAGCGTAGTCGAAGAAATTCGAGTCAGCTTTTATCATAGATTTGTCAATGTCGTTTGGGAGATTGTGCTAAACGCTGAACAGAAATGTGTTTTTCTTAGGTTGGCTGAACCCTTTCTAGGTCAAATAAGGATATCAGAAGTGTTGCACTCATCTCTTCCCTGCAAAGGGAAAGTTAAAGTTGTTCTGAGTGCTCTATATGGCAGGTTTGCGCTACGGAAATCTTGTGATAATGAGAAGAATAGTCATCTCGGCGGTTAATCTGCGCAAGGGAGGGACGCTGACTATCCTAAGGCAGTGTCTCGGCTTCCTATCGTCATGGGGAGTTACGAATGGCTATAGGATTGTAGCGCTGGTGCATCAGAGAGATTTGGCAGACTTCCCTAACATAGAATACATAGAAATCCCTTGGGCTGCTAAAGGCTGGGGGAAGCGGCTTTGGTGTGAGTATGTGACAATGTATGGGATATCCAAGAGGCTGGGGGGAGTGGATCTTTGGCTTTCATTACATGACACAACTCCTCGAGTAATAGCCAAGAGGCAGGCCGTTTACTGCCAAACGTCATTCCCTTTCCTCAAATGGAGATGGCGTGACTTCCGCTTCGATCCCAAGATCCCGCTCTTTGCGATGTTTACACGCTTTGCCTATCGGATCAATATACATCGCAATAGATATTTGGTGGTTCAGCAAGAGTGGCTTCGGGCAGGCTTCAGCAAAATGTTTGGGATTACTCCTGAGCGTTTTATTGTCGCACCTCCTTCTGCAGATCTTTCTATCCCTACATTTTCTCCTATAGAGCCTGATGGCCGTTTTACTTTCTTTTTTGCTTCTACCCCAGATAGCCACAAGAATTTCGAAACGCTGTGTGAGGCATCTAGATTGCTTGAGCGAGAGCTTGGCCCAGATCGCTTCCGAACGATTATCACGGTCAAGGGAGATGAGAATAAATATGCTAGATATCTGCGTGAAAAATGGGGGTATGTACAGTCAATAGAGTTTGCAGGCCTAATGGATAAGCCAACCCTCTATGCGCACTATGCTCTAGCTGATTGCTTTGTTTTCCCTTCCCGAATAGAAACTTGGGGGCTTCCGATTACTGAGTTTATTCATACAAACCGAATACTTGGCTTAGAAAAATCTTTGCTCCTAGCAGATCTGCCTTATGCTCATGAAACCTCACAAGGCGCCAGCTCAATCTTTTATTTTAACCCAAATGGCTCTCTACAGCTATCCAGATTGATGCGAGAAGTTATGATAGGTAATCATAAGAAAGATTCATCACTCCGTCCAGAAATGAGCTTCGACCATCTGCCATACTCGAGAAGCTGGAAATGTCTATTTGAAATGCTACTTCGGGAGAATCTATAAAAATCATTGGTTGATATAGTTCAATACATAAATATTTGATATATGTCCGAGAGTCGTACTCATAAAAGTATACGGAATGCTCAGGTAACTCTGTTTTTCTCCGTCATAACGATCCTTATTTCTTTTTTCTCTCGCAAATACTTCTTGGCCTCATTCGACTCTGAGGTTATGGGACTGCGTACAGTTCTAGGGAACTTTCTCGGGATGCTGAATCTATCCGAGCTCGGTATTGGGACTTCAATTGCCGTTGCACTGTATAAGCCTCTTAATGATAGGAATTACCAATCAGTGAACGAGATCGTTTCTCTACAAGGGTGGCTTTATCGTTGGGTGGTGGGCTTTATCGTCTTTGGATCCGTGGTGCTGATGCTGTTCTTCCCTCAGATGTTTGCGAATATGCAGGCTCCTCTTTGGTACGCGTACGTAACTTATGGGTTCCTGCTTTTTAGTACAATCCTTTCTTATACGATTAACTATAAGACGATTGTCTTGTCGGCGGACCAAAAAGGTTATAAGACAGGGGCAATCATGTCCACGGCAACGATCACCAAAAACTTTATCCAGCTTCTAATTCTCTATTTCTTAGAGGATGCCTATTTGCTTTGGATATCCATGGATCTTGCCCTATCTATACTTGGTGTCTATGTGCTTGATAGAGTAACGGTGAGAGAGTATCCATGGCTATCAGTCAATCCATCCAAAGGACGGCAATACCTTAAAAAATATCCAGCACTACTCAAGCAGACAGGGTTGATATTCTTCCATAACTTGGGAGGGTATGCCCTTGGTAATACTACTCCTCTAGTAATGTCCTTGGTGTCTGGGCTGGTTATGACGGGAGACTATGACAACTACAAAAACCTAATTACGCATGTGCGTACTTTCAGCGAAGGTATTTTCGGAAACCTAATCCCGGGGGTTGGCAATCTGATTGCTGAAGGTAATCAAGAGAAGATATATTCATTCTTCTGGGAGGTGCTGTCCTTCAAATACTTCATTGCTGGGATTAGCTGCTTTTTCCTCTATGTTTTTGCGACACCATTTGTTAGTTTATGGTTGGGGGAGAAGTATGCACTCGAGTCATCTCTCGGTATTTTACTACTTACCTTAATTGCTTATATTGACCTCACACGAGGTGTCAACAATGCTTATATTAATGGGTTTGCCCTATTTAAGGATATTTGGGCTCCTCTCGTAGAGGCTGGGATTAATGTTGGTATGTCCATCTTGCTTGGATATATTTTAGGTTGGGAAGGAGTGTTGTTAGGTGTATTCATTAGCTTATTTACTATAATTGTTGTTTGGAAACCATTCTATCTCTTTAGAAGTGGATTCCAGCTGCCAGTTAGATTGTATTGGCTTGGAATGACGAAGTTCCCACTAATCACTTGGGGGCTTATATTCCTTACCGATGCCTTTGTAGACTTATATCAGCCTTCCATGGAGTCTTATACAGAGTTTTTCATTAATGCATCATGGGTCTCCATATTATTCATTGTCATTTTATTCGGGGTATTTTATGTTGTTTCCAAGGCTTTTCGAGCAGCTTCGATGAGGGCGTGGCAGATTGTTGCTGAGCGTATTCCATTGATTAAAAAGCGTTACTAGACTACTATTTGCCTTGAATTATAGAAGAAGTTATGAATCCATCTATCACCAAGTGTTCTCATTCGGAGGTCGCCTCCCTGTATGTCCTAAAGGCTCTTTGTGCTCTTTTCGTAGTCCTCCTTCATGCCCCTCTAGGGATTGCGACAGAATACGGCCGGATATTGGCAGCAACGGCTGTCCCATTATTTTTTATGATCACGGGGTATTTTCTCTACTCCGAGGATCCGAATAAGGTAGTAGCAAGGGCTCTAAAAACGGCTAAAAAGGCCATTGTGCTTTGGCTTATTTGTACATTAGTTTACTATCCTATAGCTCCAATCGAAGGGGCTTTGTCCGAAACCTATATGCTTTACCTTAAACTACTAATTTGGGGTATGCCTCCTGCGGCAGGACATCTTTGGTATCTAATGGCTTTGGCGCAAGGGATGTTGGTAATAGCGGTGCTATATCGCTTGGGTATGGGGAAGTTATTCCCATATCTTATCGCCCTTTGGTTTTTGGGCTTCTCTGTCGAGGATTATCGCCCGATAGTTTTCGGGTCTGAGCCTTCGATCTTGTCTGCTAATTTTATTATTAAAGCACTGCCTTGTTTGGCCGCAGGGATGTGGGTTGCTCAGAGAAAAATGGCACTGCTCCAATACAAATCTTGGGGAATAGCTTTAGCGTGTGGGATTGCCTTGCTGTATCTGGATCTATTTTGGGGACGAAGTTTGTTGCCCTCGTATATCATCCTCAAGCCATTCATCACAACAACTGTTATTTTCACGGCTTTTGTTACTTGCTTGCAGTTTCCATCTTGGGGGCATGGGAGTAAAGTGGCCTATGTAGGCCAAGCGCTATCTGGCAATATCTACTATTGGCATGGACTGCCAATCATACTATTTACACAAGTGCTCACTCAATTCTCCAGCCAGTATGAGGTCTATGGAGCGCTTATCGTATTCGTCATGTCCCTAGGGTTTGCCTACTTAATTGTCAAGGTCCAGAATAGACTGGGTTGGCAAATACTACGTTAGCTTGTCTAGCTTTTTCGGAGCTTGATTTCCAAGCAGAGAGTCATCAGAGCTAGCATCATAATCTAAGGCCTTTGATGTTGTGGACTTTCTATATCTTTTCGTTGTGGAGAGGGGATACAAAAGTTTACAGTATTGGATTAGGTTTGGGGCTGTGGGCTATGCTAGATCGTTTAATGGGGGTAATGGTGCTAGACTGCGTATTTGGGGCCTAGAAGGCTCTAGGTTGCATTCTGGATCATTTTGGGGCATAAGACCAGCCTAGTGAAAATGGCTGTCTAAAATCACTCCTTTTTAATGTATTAAGCTACAAACAGATAGAGCCGCTCATCGAGCGGCTCTATCTGTTTGTAGCTGGTTTGTCGGTGTTTCTTCCCATTGATTTTCTGGGATTGATGGACTGACTCAGTATGATGAGACCGTTGCACGGCATTTTGCCTCTTTTCGGTTAGAAACGTTGTATATATCTCTGATTATTACTATCTTTAATATGTAATTAATTGTATCGACATGGCAACTAAACCAACGGAACAAGCTCCCAGCTTCCTACAAGTATATACTCAGGTTCGTCGCGACCGTATGAAGCACTCCTTTCTGCGCCAAATCAATGCTTGCGTTGATTGGCGAGGTATCCGCAC
>NZ_JRFC01000005.1 GCF_000769075.1 Porphyromonas sp. COT-290 OH3588
CCTTAATAGTAGACAACTCAGGAGGGTTTCCGTGGTCATCTCTATCATAAAACAATGTTTTGGTTGTCCTTACATCTGGCAAGTCTGTTCCGTCTCCATGATAAGTGCTATAATCAATGACATCTCCGTTATTTTTTGCTGTGTACATTTTAGGAGGGTCTGTGTAGTCATCTGTTGCTTTATTTTTAACGAACACAACAGCAAAATTATAAGCTGAACGTTCTACTATTGTTTCCGTGTCCATTGTCACACTTTGCTTAATATCTACCCTTGTCGTGATTCTTTTTCTATTCCAGTTTCTTGAAGCAAAGTTAATGAATAACAAGTTTCTAGGGTCTGTTTCAGATGGAGCGTGTTGAATGGTTGTAGTTGGTTGAAATTGAACCTC
>NZ_JRFC01000006.1 GCF_000769075.1 Porphyromonas sp. COT-290 OH3588
TCTGTTGCCATAATCTCTGTTTTTTGTTCTCTAAAGTTACACGCAATTCACCAACTAATTCGGATCCCTAGCAGTGCACTTTTGTTTGACAACATACAGGACAATACATTGAAAGAGAAAGGATTGCAGGAGGTCTCCATCTTGCGACACAGCTTACTACCATCTTTCTACGCTTCTACGGCAGAATGAAAGAGGATAGGTGTAGACAGGAGATGTCGAAGGATAAAACCGAATGAAGTGTTACACTTTTCTCTTTCACTATCAATCACTTATACGAGTTTCGAAGGGTAGTAAGATGAAAAGGGGAAAATTTCAAAAAGAGACCATTGCACGGCATTTTGCCTCTTTTCGGTTAGAAACGTTGTATATATCTCTGATTATTACTATCTTTAATATGTAATTAACTGTATCGACATG
>NZ_JRFC01000007.1 GCF_000769075.1 Porphyromonas sp. COT-290 OH3588
ATCGAAGACCCAGAAAACGGCTAGGATACCTAACGCCAAGCCAAGTTTTAGGACTAACTTAGATCAACATTGTTGCGCTGGAAGGAGGAATGTGCATTTTGGCTCAGCCTCATTTCTTTTTGTATTCAAGAACGGACAAAGCCCCAACTTTCACAAGCTAGGGCTTTGTTTGTTTGCTAAGTTTGATTAACTTAGCAAATATCAAATATTTAATGAGTACAAAGTTACACTTTCGTCCTTATATATCCGACCCCATCCTGCTATTTCCAGCAGAACTAACTAGGTCAAGATATTGATGCCAACGACCCTGTACGCTTGATCAATAGCGTCGTAGATACACTGAATTTAGAATCACTGCAGAAGCTCTATCGGGTTCGTGGTCGCAGTGCCTATCATCCACGCATGCTGCTCAAAGTGCTTCTCTACGCCTATATGAACAATGTCTATTCTTGTCGCAAGATTGAGCAGTCCTTGCGTCGGGATATCCACTACATTTGGCTGGCTGGATACGAAAAGCCTGATTTCGCCACGATTAATCGCTTTCGCAATCGGATGAAGACGGAAATCAATAGACTCTTCACACAGTTAGTTCTACTGCTGAGTGATCGTGGCTTATTAAGCTTGGATGTGGCCTACATAGATGGCACTAAGCTCGAGTCCAAAGCCAATAAATACACTTTCGTCTGGCGCAAGAGTGTCGAGCGCAATAAGGCTAAGCTTGAAGAGAAGATTAAGGTATTGCTTGAGCAGGTGGACGATGTCATCGCCCAAGATCAAGAGGCTACCGAGGAGTCCGTTGAGCTTTCTGCTGAACTCCTAGGTCAGATAGCTCAGGAGCTGAATGCCTCACTAGAGATCAAGCAGTCAGAGGCCAAGAGTAAGGAAGAGAAGGCAGAAGTACGCAGGCGTAAGAGGCAAGTGAAAGAACTCAACGAACATCGAGCTCGGTTGGCTCGTTATGACGCCCAGTTGGAGAGGATTGGCACACGCAATTCGATGTCTAAGACCGATCCAGATGCGACGTTTATGCGGATGAAAGAGGATGCGATGAACTCCACAGCTCTTTCTCTTTGTTTTGATTCTAGATCCCCCGAAAGGTCAAAACCTCATCAAAGCACCCTATACTGGGTGCAATAGCACCTATTATTGGGTGCATTCGCACGCAGTATAGGGTGCAGCACGATGCTTTCCCCCTTTCGGAAAATGGCGTTAGACGAAACACAGTCTGTATAATTTATCGGGACGCCAACTCTATATCGTTTCGATGCAGGCTATGGTTCAGAGGAAAACTATCATCTGATGCAGCAGCTTAATTGTGAGGCTTATGTTAAGTACAATCGTTTTCACCTAGAGCAGCGCTCTAGATACAAGTCTGATCCTTTCCATCCAGATCATTTATTCTATAATGAGACCATTGCACGTCATTTTGCCTCTTTTCGGTTAGAAACGTTGTATATATCTCTGATTATTACTATCTTTAATATGTAATTAATTGTATCGACATGGCAACTAAACCAACCGAACCAGCTCCGAGCTTCCTACAAGTA
>NZ_JRFC01000008.1 GCF_000769075.1 Porphyromonas sp. COT-290 OH3588
AAATATCCCTCAGGGATGGGGATAGGGGGATAGTATTCAAGGCTCCCCAAGCCGCTCAAACACGCAAAAAACACCGAGAAAGATACAAGAACCTTTGAACGGCGCATTGCGCAATAGTCTCTCGAGGGGCGAAAGGGTTCGGGAGAAATGAGTTAAATTTGTAGCACATTATATCAATAAACAAAGATTATGACCCTATGCAACTAGACAAGCTCAAGGCCGTCTCTCCCGTCGATGGTCGCTATCGTGCGCAGGCCGAACCATTGGCTGCCTACTTCTCCGAGGAGGCGCTCATTCGTTACCGAGTGCGTGTCGAGATACTCTATTTCATCGCTCTAAGCAAGGAGATTCCTCAGCTATCTGGTCTACTCGATCGTATTGACGAGGAGAAGCTTCACGATATCTATCGCCACCTGACAGCCGAGGACGCCCTGCGCATCAAGGAGATCGAGTCTGTAACCAATCACGACGTCAAGGCCGTAGAGTACTATATCAAGGAGCAGTTCGATCGCCTAGGCCTGAGCGATGAGAAGGAGTTTATCCACTTCGGTCTGACCTCCCAAGATATCAACAATACCTCTTTCCCTCTGATGACTAAGGAGGCCCTTGAGCAGATATATCTACCAGCCCTTGATAAGGTCATTGATACTCTGCGTGCCTATGCCGAGGAATGGGCGAATATCCCCATGCTGGCTCGTACACACGGCCAACCAGCCTCGCCAACTCGTCTAGGTAAGGAGATACAGGTATTTGTCTATCGCCTAGAGCAGCAGAGAGCACAGCTGGTACAGATCCCTCATTCTGCCAAGTTTGGTGGAGCTACGGGCAACTTCAATGCCCATCGCATTGCCTATCCTACGCACGACTGGCTCGGGTTTGCAGCGAACTTCGTGAGCTCTATGGGGCTAATGCGTGAGAGCTATACGACACAGATTGCCAACTACGACCACACGGCAGCCCTCTTCGATGCCCTAGAACGCATCAACGTAATCCTCACGGATCTTGCTCGTGATATGTGGATGTATATCTCGATGGACTACTTCAAGCAGCGCATTAAGGAGGGAGAGGTTGGCTCGTCTGCGATGCCACACAAGGTTAATCCGATTGACTTTGAGAATGCCGAGGGTAATCTAGGCCTTGCGAATGCAATCTTTGGTTTCCTCTCTCGCAAGCTACCGATCTCTCGCTTGCAGAGGGATCTTACGGACTCTACTGTTCTGCGCAATATCGGGGTGCCTCTAGCACACACGCTTATTGCTCTCAATAGCTTGAGTAAGGGTCTAGGTAAGGTGCTGCTCAATCAGGAAGCCCTAGAGGCCGATCTAGAGCGCAACTGGGCTGTGGTGGCCGAGGCACTCCAGACGATCCTTCGTAGAGAGGGCTACCCTAAGCCCTACGAGGCGCTTAAGGCTCTTACCCGTACCAATGAGGCAATCACGGCGGACTCGATCGCCAAGTTTATCGACACGCTTGATGTATCTGAGCAAGTCAAGAGTGAGATGCGCCAGATTAGCCCAGCGACCTATCTAGGCTACTAATCATACGCAATAGATACCCCGAGAGCGAGGAGAGGCATCTCTTTTGGATGTCACTTCTCGCTCTCGGAACTATTGAGCATACCACAGTCATTAATCGCAAAAACAATCCGAATAGATGAAGAAGAAGCAATACCTCAGACACGGTCTGCTAGGGCTGATGTTTATGAGTACTCTGAGCCTTTCGGCACAGAAGACGGGACGCCTAATCGACGAGGTCAATCCGTTTATCGGGACTAGTAACTTCGGTACGACCAATCCGGGCGTCGTCCTACCCAATGGTTTGATGAGCGTAACGCCTTTCAACGTGATGGGCGGTGGCGAGTTGAATACATTCGATAAAGATGCTCGCTGGTGGAGCACACCCTACTCGGCCGACAACAAGTATTTTACGGGCTTTAGCCACGTCAATCTAAGTGGTGTAGGTTGTCCAGAGCTAGGTAGCCTGCTCCTCTCGGCTGCCTCGGGAGAGCTAGATGTAGACTACAAGAGCTATGGCTCTACACTGAGCAAGGAGCACGCACACCCGGGCTACTATACAGCTCATCTAGATAAGCACAGCATCAAGGCCGAGCTGACGGCGACGGCACGTACCTCCGTCACGGCCTTTACCTTCGAGCGTGGAGGCAAAAGTAATATCCTGCTCAACCTAGGCCAAGGGCTGACGAACGAAAGTGGAGCGACTGTGCGCTTCGTCAATGACTCTACTATACTAGGTAGTAAGCTCATGGGCACCTTCTGCTACAATCCACAAGCCGTCTTCAACCAGTACTTTGCGATGCGCATCAGCAAGCGAGCTCCCGAGAGCGGCTACTGGAAGAAGCAGCCCCCTATGACGGGGACAGAGGCCGAGTGGGATCATGACCACGGGCGCAACAAGATCTACCGCTCTTATCGCCGTGAGATGAGTGGTAATGATATCGGGGTGTGGTTCTCTTACGATACGCAACCCGGCGAAACGATCTATGTGCAGACGGCAGTTTCTTTCGTTAGTGCCGAGAATGCTCTGCTCAACCTAGAGACAGAGCAGCCCAAGCTAGACTTCGCTGCCACACGAGCTCGAGCAGAGGAGGCGTGGGAGCAGGCGCTCTCTCGCATCGAGGTAGAAGGCGGTAGCCCAGATCAGCGTACGATCTTCTACACGGCGCTCTATCATTTGCTCATTCATCCCAATATCCTGCAAGATGTCAATGGCGAATACCCCATGATGACTAGCCTCAAGACGGCCAAAACCAGCCACAACCGCTATACGGTCTACTCGCTCTGGGATACGTATCGCAACGTGCACCCACTACTCTCTCTGCTCTACCCGGAGAAGCAGTTAGATATGGTACGCACGATGATTGATATGTACAAGGAGAGCGGCTGGCTACCCAAGTGGGAGCTATATGGTCGTGAAACGCTTACGATGTCGGGCGACCCATCTATCACAGTAATCAACGACACTTGGCAGCGTGGTCTAAGGGACTTCGATGTCGCTACCGCCTACGAGGCGATGCTCAAGGGGGCGACGACACGAGGCAAGGACAACCTACTACGTCCCGATATTGATGACTACGTCAGCCGTGGATACATTCCGCTGAGGGAGAAGTTCGACCACTCGGTGTCTAACTCTCTCGAGTACTACATTGCCGACTGGAACCTCGCACGCTTCGCCGAGAGCCTCGGTAAGAAAGCTGATGCCAAACGCTTCCATCAGCGCTCGCTAGGTTACAAGCACTACTACGACAAGGAGTACGGTTTGCTGCGCCCCATTACACCCGATGGCAAATTCCTATCTCCCTTCGACCCCGTCTTGGGGCGTGACTTCGAGCCTAACCCCGGTTTTCACGAGGGCAACTCTTGGAACTATTCATTCTTCGTGCCACACGACGTCAAGGGGCTTGCTAAGCTGATGGGTGGCGAGCGCAAGTTCGTGGCTAAGCTACAGAGTGTATTCGACAAGGGTAACTACGACCCAGCCAACGAGCCTGATATCGCCTATCCATTCCTTTTCACCTACTTCCCCAAGGAGGCTTGGCGTACGCAGAAGATTACCAAAGATCTGTTACAGACAGTCTACCACAATGCGCCCAATGGTATCCCGGGCAATGATGATACGGGTACTATGAGTGCGTGGGCGATCTACACGATGCTCGGGTTCTACCCCGACTGCCCGGGGGATATGAGCTTTGCGCTTACGACGCCGACCTTCAAACGAGTAACCCTGCATCTAGACCCTAAGTACTATAAGCAGCCTAAGCTCGTTATTGAGCGTCAAGGAGCGGAGGCTGATACTTACTTCAAGCGCCTCAAGGTTGGCGATAAGACGCATAGCAACCGCTATCGTCTGAGCAATGAAGAGCTCGTGAACGCAGGTCAAATCGTATTCTTCACTCAAGATAAGCACTAGCTGCCAAGAAGTCGAAGAGACAATAAAAGCAAGGAGGGCATCATCGCATTGCATGATGTCCTCCTTGCTTTTATGATGCTGTACTTAAGATCCCTATCCCTCTTACTTGACCTCAGACTTGAAGGGGAACTCGGCAGAGGGCTGATGCATCTGCTGCATCAGTTTGCTTAGTCGTCGTACCACCTTGGGGTGCTTATGGGCGACATTGTTATGCTCGCCTAGGTCACTGTCTAGTCGGTATAGCTCATATTGAGGTTGCCCAGAGTTCACTTGTAGGGCAATCAGTTTCCATACGCCTTGTCGAATAGCCATTTTGCCCCCCTCCTCATGAAACTCCCAGTAGAGTGGGCGTGTAGGGGACGGGCGGCTGGTGCCTCCTTGCCACAGACCTAGAAGGGAGCTGCCATCGGTGCGCTCTACAAATTGAGGCTGCTTGAGCATCTCTGCAAAAGTTGGCAAGAAATCCCAAAAGGCAGCGGGGGTATTAGCCTCTGTCTTTGGCTTGATTTGCCCCGGCCAAGTAGCAATCATGGGTACACGAATGCCACCCTCATACAGATCTCGTTTGGCTCCTCTGAGTGGGCCATTGCTGTCGAAGTACTCAGGGTTGGCTCCACCCTCACGGTGTGGTCCATTGTCGCTCGTAAAAACAATCAGCGTATTCTCCTCTACTCCTAGGGCTCTAAGCTCCTGAACGAGCTCGCCTACATATAGGTCTAGCTGACCGACCATGGCAGCAAATGAGGCATGAGCATCGGGTGTGCTGGGATAGTCGTGCTTGTATTGGCTCTGCCATGGGCGAGGCTCAACCTTGCCTCTGTAATACTGATAGAGGCCTCTGTGTGGCAGATTGAGCTCTGCGTGTGGGAGCGTGTAGGTCATCATCGCCATGAAGGGTTTACCTCTATGCACAGACTGGCGAATGAAGTATTTGGCATCTTGCTGAATGAGATCTGGGGCGTAGGTAGACTGGCGCTTGCCAGAGTTCTCGGGGAGGGTAACTCGAGAGCGATCCGCCCAGAGATGCTCGGGGTAGTAGTGGTGTGAGATGCGCTGGCAGTTGTAGCCGTAGAAGCGATCGAAACCTCTGTCTTGTGGTTCGGCTCCCGAGGCAGGTGCTCCCAAGCCCCACTTGCCGAATAAGCCCGTAGCATACCCCACAGAGCGAAAGAGTGTGGCTAGTGTGGGGACATCAGCCATAGGCATCTGCCCCTCGGGTTTGATCTCCTTATTGCCTCTTATTTTGGTATGCCCAGTGTGCAACCCTGTCATCAATGAGGCACGAGAGGGGGCACTCACGGTACACCCAGCATAGAAGTCTGTGAAGCGCATACCACGGTCAGCCAAAGCATCTATGTGTGGTGTCTCGATGATTTTCTGCCCATAGCAGCCGATATCTCCGTAGCCTAAGTCGTCGGCTAGAATGAAGATGACATTTGGGCGCTCGCCTCCCTCGGCGAGCAATGGACTAATTGACCCAATGAGGCAGAGGGGCAGAGCTATTGTTCTAGTCATAGGCTTGTATTGCTGTCATGATTGATTGTTTGTGAGCCCTAAAATTGCCCAAATTCTGTCAACCGACCAAACGCCTCTTCTGCGTTTTTAAGAAATTAACACTTTGTGTGATGTTTGGCGAGGTTTGCGATTGATATTCTCTCTCTTGCCTAGAAAATGCTAAACCTCGTATTTGCCCTCTAGGAGGCTCTCTGCCGCGTCCGATGCCGCTCCCGCACTGCATACCTAGTCAACCCCAGATATGCGTCTAAAACGCGATCTTTGTAATTTCTTGATAGTCATTTGTTTGTGGTTTTTCTTGGGGGCGATTAATAAGTCTGATGCTCATTTTTCGTCTTTTCTTCCCACCAATCTTTGTAGATTGACGGACACGTCGCAGAGGATTGGTCCACCAATGTCCAAAAATCTTCCCACCAATCCTCTGAATCCATTCTGCTAGTTCTTATGAATTGCTCATTTATTCCTCAATAATTGAACCTAATGTCTTAACATACCTTAACGAAAGAGTAGAGGAATGAGCGTGTAAAATTAGATCTGTCTGTCCTCATGCATGGCTAGAGCTAGGCGAGGGCTGAGAGTTGATGAATCGCTTTGTTTGCACACACAACCATAGATTTTGATGCTCGGTGTGCATGAGTGAACCCTCGCATGATAGCAAATCGGCTGGCAAAGAGCCTCGATGTAGTAGGGGCGAAATCTAACTTTGTGATGATTGGCCGAATGTAGGGTTCTAGAGTCTATTGACTTTTGTCTAATCTTTACATATACATAATGCCCAACCTCTACGTTATATAGAGAAAATAAGGGCGATATTCGGCAAAAAAATCGTACCTTAGCTTCCCAAATATATAGAATAACGAAAATCATTGATCCAGTATAAAAATGGTTGATGCAGAAGATAGAATAATAGATATCAAGATCGAGGAGGCCATGAAGACGGCCTACATCGACTACTCTATGTCGGTGATCGTCTCTCGTGCTCTCCCCGATGTGCGTGATGGTTTCAAGCCCGTGCATCGTCGTGTCTTGTATGCGATGAACGAAATCGGCAACACGCACGATAAGCCTACTCGTAAGTGTGCCAATGCCGTTGGGGAAGTGCTCGGTAAGTACCACCCACACGGCGACTCATCTGTCTATGGGACGCTTGTGCGTATGGCTCAGCCTTGGAGTCTTCGCTATCCGCTGATAGAGGGGCAGGGGAACTTTGGTTCGGTCGATGGCGACTCGCCTGCGGCCATGCGTTATACCGAGAGCCGTCTGAGTCGCTTGGCTGCAGAGATGCTCCGCGATATAGAGAAGGAGACGGTAGACTTCCAGAACAACTTCGACGATACGCGTCAGGAGCCAACGGTGCTACCTACCCGTTTCCCAAATCTTCTGGTCAATGGCTCTGCAGGTATCGCTGTGGGGATGGCCACGAATATGCCCCCACACAACCTCTCGGAGTGTATCGACGGCTGTGTGGCCTATATCGATAGCGCAGAGACGATCGATGTGGAGGGCTTGATGAAGTACGTCAAGGCTCCAGACTTCCCCACTGGGGGCTTTATCTACGGCTATGCTGGCGTGAAGGAGGCTTTCGAGACGGGGCGTGGACGTGTCGTGATCCGTAGTCGTGCCGAGATTGAGCAGCACAATAACCATGAGCGTATCATCATCTCCGAGATTCCCTATCAGGTGAATAAGGCTGAGCTGGTGCGTGGTATCGCAGACCTTATCGGGGAGAAGCGCATCGAGGGCATATCCAATATCTCGGACGAGTCCAACCGTAAGGGTATGCGCATCGTCATCGACATCAAGCGTGATGCCAATGCCTCGGTAGTCCTCAATAAACTATACAAAATGACGGCGCTACAGAGTTCCTTTAGCGTCAATAATATAGCCCTCGTCAAGGGGCGTCCGCAGCTACTCAACCTCAGAGATCTGATCGCACACTTCGTGGATCATCGCTTAGATGTCGTGACACGCAGATCTGTCTATGAGCTGCGTAAGGCTCGTGAGCGTGCACATCTGCTCGAGGGCTTGATCATCGCAGTAGACAATATAGACGAGGTAGTGAGCATCATTCGCTCTTCTAGCGAGCCGCAGGAGGCTATCTCTCGTCTGATGGAGCGCTTCAATCTAAGCCTCATTCAGGCTCGTGCTATCGTAGACATGCGTCTAAGAGCCCTCACGGGGCTCGAGCGAGATAAGCTCAAGGCAGAGTATGCCGAGATTATGGCCACGATTGAGTACCTAGAGGGGCTGCTCGCCGATCGTGCGCTGCGTATGGGCGTAGTGCGTGACGAGCTGATCGAGATCAAGGAGAAGTTTGGCGATGAGCGTCGTAGCGAGATTGTCTATGCCGCCGAGGAGTTCAATCCAGAGGATTTCTATGCCGACGACGAAATGGTCATCACCATTTCTCATCTAGGATATATCAAACGTACGCCGCTATCTGAGTTCCGCACGCAGAGCCGTGGAGGGGTAGGTAGCAAGGGTAGTGATACTCGAGATGAAGACTTCATCGAGTACATCTATTCGGCTTCGATGCATGCCACGATGCTCCTCTTCACTCAGATGGGGCGCTGCTACTGGCTCAAGGTGTACGAGATCCCAGAGGGGGCCAAGAATGCTAAGGGACGTGCCATACAGAACCTGCTCAATATCGAGCCGGGCGATCGTGTAACGGCTTTCATTCGCATCAAGAATCTGACTAAGGATGTCGAGTTTACCAAGTCGCACTACCTCTTCTTTGCCACCAAGCGTGGTGTCGTCAAGAAGACACTGCTAGAGGCATACTCTCGTCCCCGCACTACGGGTATCATTGCCATCAACCTGCTCGAGGGTGATGAGCTAGTAGGCGTGGCTTTGACCAATGGACGTAGCGAGATTGTGTTGGCTAACCGCAATGGCCGTGCCGTGCGCTTCAACGAGAGCGCTGTACGCCATACAGGGCGTACAGCCACTGGTGTGCGTGGCATGATCCTCGATGACGACGGCAAGGACGAGGTGATCGGTATGCTAGCTGTCAAGGACGCAACCAAGGAGTCGATCCTAGTGGTTAGTGAGCATGGCTTCGGTAAGCGCAGCAATGTCGAGGACTACCGCATTACCAACCGTGGTACCAAGGGGGTCAAGACACTTAATATTACTGATAGGACGGGTGTGCTGGTGGCAATCCGCAGTGTAACGGACGAGCATGACCTGATGATCATCAACCGCAGCGGTGTGACGATCCGTGTGCATGCCAGAGATCTGTCTATCATCGGACGCAACACGCAGGGCGTGCGCATCATCAATCTAGATAAGCGTGGCGACGAGATTGCTTCCGTGTGCCGAGTAATGGCCGAGGACGAGCTCCCCGATGCCGATGCGATAGAAGTAGACCCAATGGCTCAGCCATCTGCAGATATGGTTGAGGGCGGGGAGATGCAGCAGGGCGATGCCGATGCAACGGAGCCAACAGACGAAGTGTAATAATAGAAGCAATAGATTATCAACTTCAAACAATACAAACCGATGAAGAAACTGATTTATGTAGCAGCACTAGGCCTCGTGGCCACAGGTGCTTTTGCTCAGAAGGCTAACGTGAAAGCAGCCGAGAAAGTAGCAGACAGCAACGTGGCCGAAGCTCGCAACTTGGCCAAGGCTGCTCGTGAGCACGAGGAAACTAAGGCAGACCCCTATGCATGGTATGTATCTGGTCTGATCGAGCAGAAGGAGTTTCGAGGCGAGCTCGTCAAGGCTCAGCTACAGCAGCCACACAACGAGGCTGTGATGTATGGTGCTCTGATGGGCGAGGTGCCTTACCTGCTCGAGACTTATCGTCTAGAGAGTATCCCCAACGAGAAGGGCAAGGTTAAGCTCAAGTATGCCAAGAAGGCTAAGGATATGCTCCGTGAGGACCACCCACTGCTCGTAAATGCTGGCTACTTCTACATTCAGAATAAGGAGTATGACAAGAGTGCAGAGGCTTTCGACCACTATATCAAGGTAAGAAAGCACCCTCTATTCGCCGACGATAAGGCTATCGCTACCGTTGATACTGCGATGCTAGATGCCTCTTATCTGCTTGTGGCTGCCTGCTACGAGGGTAAGCTCTACGACAAGGCTGTAGCTTATGGTCAGCAATTCAAGGATCAGGACTATAAGGGCGACGATATTCATCAGCTCATCTCAGCCTCTCTGCTGGCTAAGGCTGACACGGTCGCTGCTATGAAGGTGCTTGAGGAAGGTGCTGCCAAGTTCCCCAAACAGCCCTACTACTTCGGCAATATCATCAATATCTATGCGATCCAAGGCAACAACGATGGAGCTATCGACTACCTAAACAAGGCTATCAGCCAAGATCCTACCAATACTAACTACCTCATCGCTATGGGTGGTCTGTATGAACGCAAGGAAGACTGGACTGCTGCAGCCGACTGGTACAAGAAGGCGCTTGAGATCAAGGGTGATGACTTCGATGCCAACCACAACCTCGGTCGCTCATACTACAATCAGGCTGTTACTCTGCTCAACGCTGCAGAGCTAGACAAGCTCACCGAGGATAAGGCTAAGGCTCTGTTCGAGAAGGCTTATCCATACCTAGAGAATGCCTACAAGCAGAAGCCTGACGAGGTGTACTACGTGCTTGCCAACGTTTGTGACCGTCTAGGCAAGAAGCAGCGCTACGACGAGATCATGGCTGCGCACAAGTAATACTTATAGGGGCTTTGCCTCTAGTATAACGTAATATATTAGCCCTAGACGTGTGGAGAGTAACTCCGCAGTCTAGGGCTAATCTTTTGGAGCTGTGAAATCACTATTATGTCTATACCTATACGCACCATCGGGCGATATGCTCTCTCTCGACTGCTAGACTTCGTCTATCCGCCTCTGTGTGCCGTTTGTCGCGCTCGCCTGCACACCGAGGAGCTGGCGATCTGCACGTTCTGTACCCTTGGGCTTAGGCACTACGAACCCTCCACCATGGTAGCACACGAGCGCCTATATAGCTCTGCCGTTTTTCGAGATCTGTACGCTCTCTATGCCTACGAGAGAGGGACGCAGGTTCAGAAGCTGATTCATAGCCTCAAGTATCGAGGGCATGCCGATGTAGCCCAGCTGATTGGCAGTACTGCTCTTGAGCTATATCCCCAATGGATGGGAGCCTATGATTTAGTCATTGCTGTCCCCATAGAGCAGAACCGCCTTATGGAGCGTGGCTACAATCAGGCACTCTCCGTGGCTCGTGTCATCGCCAAGGGTTTGGGTGTTGAGGCAAGCGATACGCATATTCGACGGCAACGAGGTAGTCATTCGCAGACTCAGCTGACCCGTCAGGAGCGAATGAATAATACCGCAGACGCATTCTACCTACCCAATGAGGAGAAAAAATACCTAATAGGTAAGCGAGTGCTACTTGTCGATGATGTGCTGACCACTGGATCCACTATTCTGGGTATATGTGTTCATTTAGAGTGTGTTGGAGTCGCTTCTGTTGATGTTTTCGTAGCCTCTGTTGCTGTTTAGGGATACCTAAAAAGTATTAGAAGCCCAGTTGGGTAGAAAATAAAATACCTATAAGTAGGTATATATTTCGGAAACTTTACTACCTTTGCTCTCAGAATAAGAATTTGATTTATCACTTAAACGGTTTTTACGACAATGGCACATGTTATTACTGATAGCTGCGTAGCTTGCGGCACTTGCATCGACGAATGTCCAGTATCAGCTATCTCAGAAGGCGCTATCTATGTGATTGACGCAGACACTTGCATCGACTGTGGTGCTTGCGCTAGCGTTTGTCCTACAGAAGCAATCCACGCATAAGTAAGTCCTACCAAGAGTGCCACAGCTCCTCAGGTGAGTTTCGGGTACTTTAGGGCAAAGGTCAAAGCGACTATTCTTAGTATAGGAGCATTTTTTGAAGTTTGAGAGATGTCGGGGTTTGGCTCTAGAGTTCTAGAGTCAAACCTCGGCTTTTTTAGTTTTGGGCAAACAGATTATCGTATAGCAGTGTTCTTGATACAAACGTTATCATCATAATGACAGAGCATAAGCAGGCCTATTACTATATCAGTCCGTTGAGCGATCCTTTCTACAACATTGCCCTAGAGGATTATCTCTACACTCAGATGAGAGATGTAGGGTGCATCTATTTTTTTTGGGTCAATAGCCCCTCCGTGTTTATGGGGCGCTACCAGTGTGCCGAGGCGGAGAGCGATGTGCAGTATCTCATCGAGCAAGGCATACCAGTGCTGCGTCGAGCCTCTGGTGGTGGCACGGTCTATCACGACGCTGGCAATCTTAACTACACTTGTATCCAGAATGATCTGGCAGGGAGAGGATTTGATCTGCGTGCTTTCCCTAGACCGATCGTCGAGGCGATGCAGAGGCAGGGTGTGGAGCTTGAGATCAGCCCTAGAGGAGATTTGAGGCTTGAGGGGTATAAGGTGGGCGGCTCGGCCGAAGCGACCAGATCGGGGCGTATGCTCTACCATATGTCGCTACTATTCGATGCCGATCTCGACCAGCTAGAGCGGGTCCTACAGGTTGATCACGATGTGCAGGTTCGCTCACGAGTGCCGTCTGTGCGCTCACGGGTAAGGAACCTCAAGACAGTATTGCCCAGTGTTGCGACGATTGATAGCTTTCGAGATCTGATTCTCTCGGCTATTGCTCAGAGATATGAGGCGCTACTCCCGCTGGAGCTTCCGCTAGAAGCCGAGGCCTATGTCGCAGCAATACAAGTCGAACGCTACGCCAATCCAGAGTGGATACACTCGAGTGTAGGGCGTATGACCCAAAAGGGAGGGTAGTGAGATGAACGAATGGATTGATTTTGGCTCATACCTCAGAGAGCGCTTTGGCGGGCGGCGTGTGCAGAAGATCACACTGAGTGCAGGCTTTACTTGCCCTACACGTGATGGGACCCATGGCCGAGGTGGGTGTACCTATTGCAATGTCAAGAGCTTTAGCCCTGCTTTCGCCATTAGGCAGAAAAGTGTGAGTGAGCAGCTGCGTGAAGGGATTGCCTTCTTCTCACACAAGTACCCCGATATGGAGTACATCGCCTACTTCCAGTCCTACACCAATACGTACGGAGAGGTAGAGGAGTGCATTCGTAAGTACGAAGAGGCCCTTGCCTATCCCAGTGTCGTCGGGCTGATTATCGGTACCCGTCCAGACTGCATGCCCGACGAATTGCTGAGCTATCTGTCGGATCTGGCCAAGAGGCACTTCGTCATCGTCGAGTATGGTGTGGAGAGCACGCTTGATAGAACCCTCGAGAGAGTGCAGCGTGGCCATAGCTGGGCTACGAGTGTGGCGACTATTGAGCGCACGCACCGAGCTGGTATTATCGTTGGGGCACATCTAATTTTAGGCTTGCCCGGAGAGAGCAGAGAGGAGCAGCTCGCTCATGCCGATCGGCTCTCCGCTCTCCCCATCACGACGCTCAAGATACATCAGTTGCAGATCATCAAAGGTACGATCATGGCAGCCGAATATCTCGAAGATCCCTCCGACTATCATCTCTATACAGAGGAGGAGTATATCGAGCTATGCCTAGACTTCCTAGAGCGTCTAAGACCGGACATCGTTATCGAACGCTTCGTGTCGCAGTCCCCTATGGAGCTATTGCTTGCGCCTCGCTGGGGGTGGAAGAATTATCAGTTTACCGAGAAAATACGCAGTGGCCTACGTGCTCGTCAGGCTCTAGCCAATTCCAGTACTAAGCAATGAAACAGAAGCTACGTAATTCTCTCAAATATAGTACCTATCGACGGCTATCTCGGGCCAAACGCTTCGTGCTCAATAGGCGTGGCGATGGAGTACACTCTCCGTATGCTTTTCGACTAATTAGTAAGGTTATCCGCAACCCTTACCCCTACACGTGCTTCGAACCTCTGGCTCGGGCAGGTAGAGAGCGAGCTGAGGCCCTACGTAGTGAATATGGCGATAGGTGTATCTATCGCCGTCGTGTCTTGGAGTTGGTCTTTCGTTTGGTCATGGATCATCGCCCAGATCGAGTTTTTGTTTTGGCTCCCCATGAGAGCCTTTTGCCTCTCTACGTACAGGCTATCTCTACTGCTCTACAAATGACCCACATCTCTAGGCTAGATAGTTCAGCGGCTGCACATATCGCTACGGCTGACTTCATTATCGTAGAGGATATGCTGGAAGAGGAGTTTGTGCTACTAGAGCAGATGCTCCTAGCTGCTTGCGAAGTGGGCGAGCTCAAGCAGGTGCTGATTAATCGAAGTAACCCCATGCTTCGTCGGTATAGCCAGCACCTTAGGTCAGTTCTAAGGCCAGATGTGGCGTTTGACTTGCTCCATTTGGAGCTATGGGTCTGGAGAGAGGCTATTACTCCCGGGCGATACAAGGTCTATTATTAGCCCAGTTTCATGGCCTAATAGCATGTTTATCCGATTTTTAAGGCTTATTTTTGCTGTGTAATCACTAATAAACTCTATCGATGAATACAGAAAAATATAAACTCTACACCAAGGGTGGGGATAAAGGTATGACCTCCTTGGTCGGGGGGCAGCGTGTCCCTAAGTATGACCTACGCATCGAGAGCTATGGCACTATTGATGAGCTGAACTCATTCATTGGCCATCTGCTATCTTTTGATCTAGAAGAAGCCGATCGTAAGACTCTCACATGGATGCAGCATAAGCTCTTCTCTGTCGGCTCTTATCTGGCTACCGACCCTAATGATGGCTCATTCCACATGGAGAGTCGTGTCACGGATGAGGCAATCGAGCGAGTAGAGCGAGAGATCGACCGTTTGGACGATTTGGTGCCTCCCATTAAGGCTTTTATCTTGCCCGCAGGTGGGGCTATTCCAGCGGCTGCACATATCTGCCGCACGGTGTGTCGTCGAGCCGAGCGTTGCATCTACAGGTTAGATGCCGACCAAGGACAAGTTGAGGCTCAGGTGCTTCGCTATGTCAATCGTCTGAGTGACTACTTCTTTGCTCTAGCGCGTAAGGAAAGCTATCGCCTCAACGGGGAGGAGATCACTTGGCTCTACGAGCACGATTAGCTTATCGAGGGCTGCTCTTCGGCCAAGAATAGGAAGGCAAGAGCCGTAATATCTCTGCCCTTAGTGGGCGTAAATACATCGAGGGGCTGTGTCAAAATTTATTTTTGGCGCAGCCCCTCTTGTATGAGGTCAAGTGAATAAAGACCATGATACACGCCTCCATATTAGGAAGCCTCACGATACATGACTACTGGGGCCCCGTACTTTAAGATTGCTGGGGGCTCCAAAGAATTGTTGAGCCAAACATATCCCTATCAGGCCTTAATCACGGTAAATGTCGGACGCTCCATAATGTTCCCTCCTCCTCCTAAGGTTACACAATACTTTCTCAACCTTGAATGTTTCGTTCTTTGGGAGCATTATACCCTGAGTATTGTCTTTCGTTTAGCTGGGGGTTGAAAGTTCATAGCCTAGCCCTGAAAATTTATTGATCTGTGTGCAATTCTTTAGAGTAAGCTTAGCTCTATATAGATCAAGGTTATCTCTATATAGAGCAAGACTATCTCTACATAGAGCTAAGCTTGCTCTAGACTGATCCTTCGCTGCTTTTTTGATCTAACTAATGAGCATTGATGGAAATTCTGTACTTTTGTAACCTATAACTGATTACAAAGACTACAGGCTACATATAATATGTATAGGACGAGAACTTGTGGCGAACTTCGCCTCAATCACGTAGGAGAGATCGTTACACTTGCAGGTTGGGTACAGAGAGCTCGCCGTATGGGTGGCATGACATTTGTTGATCTGCGCGACCGCTATGGTATCACTCAGTTGGCTTTCAACGAAGAGCATACTGGGAGTGAGCTTGCTGCTCAGGCTCAGGAACTGGGGCGTGAGTATGTGATCCAAGTGGTGGGTGTGGTGTCTGAGCGCTCAAGCAAGAATGCCAATCTGCCTACTGGGGATATCGAGATTGAAGTTAAGGAACTGAAGATCCTTAATGCCTCCGAGACCCCTCCTTTCACGATTGAGGACGCTACCGACGGTGGCGATGATCTGCGTATGAAGTATCGCTATCTCGACCTGCGTCGAAATGCAGTGCGTGCCAATCTTGAGCTAAGACACCGCTGTGCTCTAGAGGTTCGTCGCTATCTAGACGGTGAAGGCTTCCTAGAGGTAGAAACGCCTGTGCTCATCAAGTCTACTCCAGAGGGGGCAAGAGATTTCGTAGTGCCTAGCCGTATGAACCCCAACCAGTTCTACGCTCTCCCTCAGAGCCCGCAGACCTTCAAGCAGTTGCTGATGGTCAGTGGCTTTGACCGCTACTTCCAGATCGTTAAGTGTTTCCGTGACGAAGACCTCAGAGCTGACCGACAGCCAGAGTTCACTCAGATAGACTGCGAGATGAGTTTCGTAGAGCAGGAAGATGTACTTACGGTCTTCGAGGGCATGACGGCTCACCTCTTCAAGGAGCTTAGAGGTGTAGATATTCCACTCCCACTGCCACGCATGAGCTTCGCCGATGCAATGCGTTTGTATGGCTCGGATAAGCCTGACACACGTTTCGAGATGAAGTTTGTGGAGTTGATGGACGTGATGCAGGGCAAGGGCTTCCCAGTCTTCGACTCGGCCGAATATGTTGGTGGGATTTGTGCTAAGGGAGCTGCTAGCTACACACGCAAGCAGATTGATGCGCTAGTGGACTTCGTTAAGCGTCCGCAGATTGGAGCCACAGGCCTAGTTTATGCCCGTGTAGAGGCCGATGGATCTGTCAAAAGTAGCGTAGATAAGTTCTATACTCAAGACGACTTGCAGGCGCTCAAGTCCAAGATGCAGGCAGAGGTAGGCGACCTGATGCTCATCATGTGTGGCGAAACTAATAAGACACGTAAGCAACTCTGTGAGCTGCGCCTAGAGGTTGGCTCTCAGCTTGGTCTAAGAGATAAGAATCAATTTAGCTGTCTGTGGGTAGTAGACTTCCCACTGGTGGAGTGGGACGAAGAGACGCAGCGCTACTATGCTATGCACCACCCCTTTACCTCTCCTAAGCCAGAGGACATTGAGCTACTGAAGACCAACCCTGCACTTGTACGTGCCAATGCCTATGACATGGTCATCAACGGCGTCGAGGTAGGCGGAGGGTCTATCCGTATACACGACAGCCATCTGCAAGCAGAGATGTTCCAAGTATTAGGCTTCACGCCAGAGAAGGCGCAGGATCAGTTTGGCTTCTTGATGAACGCCTTCAAGTATGGTGCTCCTCCTCATGGAGGTATTGCCTATGGTCTAGACCGATTGGTGTCGCTCTTTGCTGGGCTGGATAGTATCCGTGATTGCATTGCCTTCCCAAAGAACAACGCTGGGCGTGATGTGATGATCGACGCGCCATCTGTCATTGACCAAGAGCAGCTCGACGAGCTGTACCTAGATATTCGTCCGTTCAATAAGTAGGACGATCCTAGACCCCACTATACGTGGGCTTATTATAGCGATGCCAATGTTAGCCTTGAGCAGTGTTTGAGGTGGCTGGGGCGTCGGGGACTATTCAAAAAGTAAGCGTTTACGCAGAAATAAAAGGATAGGGGCTGTGTCGAAATCTGATTTTGGCACAGCCCCTTTAGGTGTCTTGCAGAGCACTCGTGTAGTAGCCTAGAGTAGAGTTGGATAAGGAGTGTGTGTAGGCTGCATACAAGGCAGAGATCGTCAAGTGATGTTGCTCGCAACGGATACTTGTGGTCGTTTACCTATTTGATAAATTAATGAATGACTGTATGAAGATCAAAGATATTATACTAGCCCTAGAGGCGGAGCTGCCACTATGGCTACAGGAGAGCTACGACAACTGTGGCTTGCAGGTTGGTGATCCCGACCTCGAGGCTACGGGAGCTCTGCTCTGTGTAGACCTAACCGAGCAGGTTGTCGAGGAGGCTATTGAGCGAGGTTGCAACCTCATTGTTGCTCATCACCCGCTTCTATTCAAAGGCCTCAAGACCATCGGTATGGGTAGCTACATCGAGCGGGTGGTTATGCGAGCCATTAAGGCGGATGTTGCGATCTACGCAGCCCACACCAATGCAGACAATGCCCCTGTCGGACTGAATGCTCTATTGGCTCGGGATTTGGGCTTGAAGAATCTCCGCCCGTTGCAGCCTCTCTCTGGTAAGATGAGCGAGCTCATTACGTTTGTTCCCCAAGATTATCTGGAGCCAGTGCAAGAGGCACTCTGGGCGGCAGGTGCTGGTCGTATAGGTGCCTACGACAAGTGCAGTTTCTCTAGCTCTGGGCAGGGAACTTTCCGTGCGCTAGAGGGGGCTAACCCATTCGTGGGAGAGCAGGGGGAGCTACATCATGAGTCGGAGGTTCGCCTCTCCGTTGTGCTTGCCTCGGCGGATAGCTCGGCTGTGATCAAGGCTCTATATGAGGCTCATCCATACGAAGTCCCAGCTTACAGCCTTGTGCCTCTGGCCAACGACTACCCAATGGCTGGTAGTGGTATTGTGGGCGATTTGGCACAGCAGGAGCTTTTATCCGACTTTCTAGATCGGGTTAAAGCGTATTTTGCTACGGAGAAACTTAGCTATAGCGCCTGCGATGCTTCAGCCCATGAGGTGCGCCGTGTAGCAATCTGTTCGGGTGCTGGTGCTTTCCTTTGGAGGGCCGCCCGCAGAGCTTCTGCAGATGTACTCATAACTGGCGAAGCGAAGTACAACGATTACTTCGATGTGGAGTGCCGCCCAGTGCTAGCGACTGTCGGGCACTACGAGAGTGAGTGCATTGCCACTAGGGTTTTCGGAGAAATCATCTCACGCAAATTCCCTAACTTTATGTTGTTTACAAGTCAATTAAATAGTAATCCAATAAAATCTATCTAACATAAATTATGAAGCAAGAACTAACAAATCCGCAGGAGAAGACTGTCGAAGAGAAGTTGATCGACCTGCGCAATCTGCAGAATGCCTATTCGGAGATTGATCGCATCAAGACACTACGTGGCGAACTACCTCTTGAGGTGCAAGATCTCGAGGACGAGCTAGCAGGTATGCAGACCCGACAAGGTAATCTGGAGGAAGAAATCAAGCGTTATAGCCAACTAACAAGCGCTGAGAAATCCAAGATCACGCATGCCGAAGGCCTGATTGAGAAGTATAAGACTCAGCTAGAGAGTGTGAAGAACAACCGTGAGTACGACAACCTCTCCAAGGAAATTGAATTCCAAGGCCTCGAGATTGAGCTATCTCGCAAGCGCATTGCCGAGCACTCAACCGAGATCCAGACACGCAAGGAGCGCATAGCTAGCCTCAAGACGAGCATTGACGAGCGTGGTATCGACCTGAAGGCTAAGCAAGAAGAGCTAGATCGCATCAAGGCCGAAACCAAGGCTGAGGAGGAAACGCTACGCAAGCATGCTCTCAAGATCGAGGAAGGAATCGAGGAGCGTCTGCTCAAGGCTTTTCACCGTATACGAGAGGGCGCTCGCAATGGTCTGGCTGTCGTAAGTGTAGATCGTGACGCTTGTGGCGGTTGCTTCAACAAGATCCCCCCTCAGCGTCAGCTCGATATTAAGCTCCACAAGAAAGTTCTCGTGTGTGAGTACTGCGGGCGCATCATGGTAGACCCAGAGCTAGGCCAAGAGGACTAAGACGCAATGCCTAAACTATGTTGCCACTAGAAGAAACTGTAGCCCGAACCATCGCTCGCTACCGACTAGCTAGTCTTGGGCAACCCATATATATAGCCCTAAGTGGAGGTACAGACTCTGTAGCTCTGCTTAGGGCTATGTCTGTTCTAGGCTATGAGCTCAGAGCGCTACACTGCAATTTCTCGCTGCGTGGGGAGGAGAGCGATGCCGATGAGCAGTTCGTCCGCTCGCTTTGCCATACGCACGCCATACCGCTAGAGGTAGAGCGCTACCAGACCGAGGCATACGCACAGAAGCACGGTATCTCCATTGAGATGGCTGCTCGGGAGTTGCGCTATGCGTGGTTTGCGCGCATCCTCTCGGCGCATCCAGAGGCTCATGTGGCCGTAGCGCACAATGCCGACGATCAGATCGAGACGATGCTCCTGAACCTCTCGATGGGGACGGGTATTAGAGGGCTTAGTGGTATGCCGTATAGGCGCACAGATCGGATTGTCCGCCCATTGATGGATTGCTCACGCAGGGATATCGAGGCATATATGCACGCACTTGGCCAGCCGAGCCGTGAGGATAGCTCCAACAGCGACGAGGTCTATCGTCGCAACTACATCCGTCATAAGCTAATTCCTGCTTTCGAGCAGCTCAACCCTTCTTTCCGACAGTCCTCTGGGCGTACCATAGAGCATCTGCGTGGAGTAGAGGCGATTTATCTAGATGCCATAGAGCTGCTCAAGCGTGCTGTGATGCCTACTGCAGGGCAAATCGACATCGCTCGGTTAATGAGTACTCCACACCCACAGACAGTGCTCTATGAGTTGCTCAGACCCTACGGCTTCGGTAGTGAGCAGTGCCATGCCATTGCACAGAGTTTGCCCGACTTGCCCTCTGGGCGTCGGTTCCTCTCTGCTAGCCATTGCCTTATTCGCTCTAGAGGAGTGTTGGAGCTGGGCGAGATAGAGCAGGAGCGACTAGAGATCACGATGCTTGATATCTTGGAGAGTAGATACATTGACTTGCCTATTGGCCGCCTCTCATGGGAGGTCGGGAGTGTCAAGATGCTGAACTCCCTGCGCTGTGGCAAGCACGAGGCTATCTTCTCGCTCGACAAACTTGGCGATATGCCACAGCTTAATATCCGCACACGCCGAGAGGGCGATAGCTTGGCTCCCTACGGCATGCAGGGACGCAAGAAGCTAAGGCGTATCTTCATCGATGGGCATTTCTCGCACGAGGAGCGTCGGCGTGCCCTGCTGCTCTGCCTCGGCGACCAACCAATCTGGCTGATTGGCCACATTGCAGATCGTACCTATGCCATAGACACACGGCAGGGGCAGTACATCAAATTTCGGCTGTTGCCTCTAGACCAGATCTAGTCTAGGAGATAGTCTTTCGTTAGATTTTTAAATTCGAGTGTTTCCTTGGAGGCTTCGTCCCTGAGGGTGAGCGTGTCGTATCTGCACCTCTGGTATGAGCCGTGCAGATCTAGCCGACGCCATAGGCTAAGTAATCTGATAGGCTTACCCTTGCTCGCATAGACCCGAACTAGCGTATCGGGGCGAAGTAGATACTCTGCGCCGTAGAGGCGCAGATCTTGCTCTCTGTCCCAAGGTGTGATGAGGGCAAGTACGCCAGATGGAGCGAGTAGGCCCGACGCATGTTGCATCAGACTGCGCAGGTTGAGCCCACTGCTCAACTCGTGGCGTGCCATCTGTCGCTTATGCTCTGAGCTACGAATGCCGTCTTCCTCGAAGTAGGGCGGATTGCTGACGATGAGGTCGTATGGGCCAGAAGTCCAATCGAGGAAGTCGGCTTGCTCTACTTGTAGGCGTGAGGCGAAGGGCGAAGCTGCGATATTGTCCCGAGCATCAAGCACGGCATTGGGCTCTAGATCGAGGGCGATGCCTCTAGCCTTGGGGTAGGCCTGCGCTAGCATTAGAGCGATGATACCTGTCCCCGTCCCCACATCTAGGAAGCTCTGCGGGTTGAACCCTAGGGAGCCAAGCCAGCTCCCCAAAACAATAGCGTCGGTGCCGACCTTCATTGCGGCACGCTGCTGTCTGATGCTGAACTGTTTGAGATGGAAATCGCGCGACATACCTCCCTACTACCAGTATTCTTCTTGCTCGGCTTGCAGACGCTCTACCTGCTCACGATGGCGGATACGCCAGTGCGTCGGGTAAAGATTGTTGGTGCGGTTGCCAAGATGCTTGGCGAAGCCTAATGGGATCCCCCCATAGCAGATGAGCTTAATGCCGGTGGACAGGCTAGAGGGTAGGGTAATAGCCTCTCGAGAGAGGTAGGGAATGAGCTGATCGTCTGGGAGCTCCACACGCTCGAAGGCATGGCCAGCCAGCAGGTTGCTTAGGGCCAGAGGTGCTAGCGGGAGCACAGACTTACCTTTGACCTCAGCCGCAGGAATGCCGTAGCTCATAGGAGATACCTTGACCTCTCTGAGTAGCTCTAGCATCGGAGCGAGCGCCTCGGGGTAGGCGACTATGCGCCCTTGATCTGCCTCCCATAGCAGTTTGGTCTTCGTCGCATCTACCCAGCCCTTTACCTCTTGTGGCAAGTCTTTGCTGGTTCGCCCCTGCTTGTCTTTGCCTTTTTTACTTTTCGACCTATCGCCTCTGATAGTGCACTCGCCCCCCTTGCGCAAGACTGCCATAAATAACCCCTCTCCCTTGGCCCGATGTGGTAGCATACGGTAGCATGGATAGTCAGATAGGGTAGAGCGCCACACACCATGGCCTATCTCGCCTAAATCTATTGGCTCGGCCTCTAGTTCATCAACTAGATAGGCCACTATGTCTTCGTTCTCTTGCCTATTCATCGTGCAGGTGCTGTACACGAGTAGACCGCCGTCCTCTAGAGCTGGCCAGATATCTGCCAGTATGGTGCGCTGACGCTCGGCGCACACTTTGGGGCTGGAGGGTTGCCACTGGTTGCGTGCCCCTAGGTCTTTGCGAAACATGCCCTCTCCCGAGCATGGCGCATCGACGAGTATTAGGTCGAAGGCGCCTTGGAGCTTGCCGAGCCGCTCGGGTAGAGTGGACGTCGTGATGTGCATCGGGTTGCCCCACTTCTGGAGGTTCTCCACCAAGATATGCGCACGCTGAGGAACGACCTCGTTGGCGACCAAGAGGCTCCCCTCGGGCAGCAGATCTAGCAGTAGGGTGCTTTTACCCCCCGGGGCTGCACAGAGGTCTAGGGCAACGAGAGGGGCGGAGGAGTCCAAGAGTTGGCCTATCTGATAGAGTAGCATCGACGAGGCTTCTTGTACATAGTACACTCCGCCGTGGAAGGCAGCGTCGCCCGTGAAGGTTGGTCGCTCTGGTATATAGTAGCCCCACGAGCACCAAGGTACCTGCTCGAGGTCGCTGGGGACTATCTTGGCTGGTATGTATTTGTGCCGATTGAGGCGAATAGAGGTTGGGGCAGGCTGCTCGAGGCAGGCGCATAGAGATTGCGCCTCTTCTGCCCCCAGTAGCTGGCTCATCTGCTGGCAGAAGGCCTCTGGTAGTACGGTCGCGTGGCTCACTTCTTACGTTTTTTGCGTGGCTTTCGTCGGATGTTGGCTTCCTCTAGGAGCTTCTTATCGACCTCTTCTATGTATTGCTCATCTCTGAGCACATAGCGCATATAGAGCGAGTAGATAGACATCGTCATCGGTAGGGCAATGAGCATACCAAAGAAGCCGAGTAGATAGCCCCATACTGCTAGAGAGAGCAAGATGATAGAGGGGCGCATGCCCATGCTCTCGCCCATGATGCGAGGGATAATCAGCGTGTCTTGTAGCACTTGCACGATCAGTAGTACACCGTATGCCAGCAGTAGGCAGAAGAATACCCCTTGCCCCGTCTGGGCCGCCATAAGGAGTGCCATTAGACCGAGGGGGATAACTCCCAAGGCTTGCATATAGGGGATTAGGTTGAGTAGCCCAATGAAAATCGCCATGGCTGTGGCCATCGGTAGCCCAATGATGTTGAAGCCAATGGCTAGGAGTACCGTCACGCTTAGGGCTATGAGGCCTTGGCCACGGAAGTAGCTATTCATGTAGAAATCTACCTCCTTGAGGGCTGCTTTGGCTGGAGATTGGAGGCTATGTGGTATGAGCGAGATGAGGCCATGAGCTAGATCCTCGAAGTCGATCATGATGAAGATGAAGTAGAGTAGCCCCATGAAGAATACTAAGCCCCATGAGAAAACGGATAGCGTGCCGTTGACAATGCCATTAATCTGTCCCCAAATCGTTTTGCTAGTCTCGACGATGCTCTCGGGGCTTAGGTGTGAGCTGAGCTCTTGGAAGTTGAGAGATTCCTTGAGTGTAGACATCAGCCAGTCGGGGATGAGCATATCTAGGATACTCTGCCCTTGGCTGTATGCCGATAGGGCCTCCAAAGTTTTGCTTACCTCGCTCTCTAGAGCCGGTATGAGGTAGATGACAGCCAGCGTGATTACCAGAGCTATAAGGGCAAAAACGAGTAGAACTGCCAGCCCTCTGATGCGAATACGTAGCTTGTACTGGAAGAAGCGTACGAGTGGCATCATCACATAGGCGAATATCCCTGCTAGCAAGAACGGGAGTAGCACCTCCCAAATGGCGGAGATAGCCCATATAAAGATGATGCCTACTAGCGTGGTGAAAATGATACGTACCGTTCGGTCTAGGTCGAATGGCTTTCGTAAAAAATGATCCATATTTGAGTACTAAAATGCTTAAAAGTTGCCCTCCAAAGTTCGTCATTTGCTAGCAACTAGCCAAAGTTCGTCGTGCAACTGCAGAATTTATATTTTAGACCAATTTTCAGAATGTTGGTGGGGAAACCTCTGTTTGCGCCGAGCGAAAATACATAGGCCTCGCATTTGCCCTCTAGGAGGCTCTACACGGCACTCTGCTTCGTTAGGGCACCTGCCCTCCAGCAGGTTGAAAATGCCCCCTTAAAAGCGGTTTTTGTAATTGTTTGATAATCATTGGTATATTCGGTTTTATTGGTCTGTTTTATGTGATCTAGCCGTACTTCTAGGCATTTCCTCCCATCAATCTTATCGGATTGGTGGACATATCTTGGCCAATGAGCCCACCGATTGGTTAGAGTCTTCCCATCAATTTTCTTAGGTTGCTTCGCTGCTCTCGGCAAATTTCAGCCCCGTTCGCCAAAATACTCAATAAATCCTTTGCATTTTTTAACCAAAGAGGAGGAGAAATGGCCGAGGGGTCTTTCTTTTATACTAGTGCTGCATAATGTGCTCTACTGCTGGATAGAACTGGGTCAGTTGGCTAGCTTGTAGTATTGATGCTGCCCTGCTGCTATCATCGCTAGTAGGCACAAGGTGTATATGGGGCTAGATGGATCCGCCACGATGCATAGGGAACCTGATGAACCAGTGGCAGAGCCGTCGTGTGGGTGTAGATGCGCCGCCGAAAAGTTGTAACTTTGGCTATCAACAAAATAAACAATACAAGATTATGTCAGCAAAAAAAATAGAAGTTGGTGCTCAGGTTCGCTTCCTCAATGCCGTGGGTGGTGGACGTGTCGCCCGAGTAGTTGGCGATACCGCTTGGGTAGAGGATCCCGACGGGTTTGAGATCCCTACACTCCTACGCGAGTGCGTCGTCGTGGAGCAGGGAGATACATTCATGCCAGCCTATAAACCACCTACCTTCGAGAAGAAGCCCGTAGAGGTGGAGGGCAGACCTCAGGCTAGAAGCGTCGCCGCTGCTCAGCCCAAAGCTCCCGAGCCCGAGCGTCCTATCAAGGCAGCGCACACCTTCCTCCCTGCCACGGGCGAGGTGAGTGCCCATCTAGCCTATCTGCCCATCGATGAGAAGCGTCTAGGGCAGACCAACTACGAGGCCTACCTCATCAACGACTGCAACTATAGTCTATATTATGTATATAGTAGCCAGCAGCATCGGGGCTGGAAGCTCAGGGCGCACGGCATTATCGAGCCAAATACCAAACTTTTCGTCGAGGAGTTTGCCGCCACAGACATCAACGATCTGGAGCGCATCAACATTCAGCTCGTGGCCATTGCCGAGAACCCCGGGATCTACAAGGGGACTTATGGCGTGGAGTTTAGGCTGGACGGGCGCAAGTTCTTTAAGCTCCATACCTTCGAGGAGAATGATTTCTTCGACGAGGGGGCTTGGGTAGAGCCGCTCGTGTGTGCAGGTGTGGTGCGTGGCGTAGAGGCCAAACCAAATGTCGAGGCACTCGCCGAGGCGATGACGCAGCGTACCAGCAAGAGCGAGCCTGCACGCAAGCAGTCGGTGTCGCAGCCTGCCCCTAAGCTGGACGAACCTCTTGTCGTAGATCTGCATATCGATGAGCTACTCGACGATACTACTGGCATGGGCAATGCCGAAATCCTGCGCTATCAGCTAGACAAATTCAACGAAGTGATGCAGCAGCACCTCAAGCACCCGGGGCGTAAGATCGTCTTCATTCATGGCAAAGGCGAGGGCGTACTGCGCAATAAGATAGAGGGTGAGCTCAGGTATCGCTACAAGCACTGTCGCTATCAGGACGCTTCGTTTAAGGAGTATAGCTACGGGGCTACGCAGGTTACCATAGGCAATCAGCCCAAGTAGACTATATACCATGGAGATTGAGCACAAATACCTCGTCGTGGACGAGAGTTTCAGAGCCCAAGCTACTAAGGTTTACCACATCGAGCAGGGGTATCTCGCCACGCGCCCCACAGTGCGTGTGCGCATCAGAGACGAGGAAGCCTTCTTGACTATTAAGGGAGCGTCGGATCCGTCTGGGCTGATGCGAGACGAATGGGAGTATGAGATCCCCGTGGCCGAGGCACGCGAGCTGATGAAGCTATGCTCTGGGCGAACCCTCGTCAAGGATCGCTACCTCGTACCCTACGCAGGGCATACGTGGGAGGTAGATGTATTTCTCGGTCGCCACGAGGGGCTGACTCTAGCGGAGCTGGAGGTGGAGCGCGCCGATGAGACCTACGAGCTCCCGCCTTGGGTTGGGCAGGAGGTAACGGGCGATCGTCGCTATTACAACGCCACTGTGGCGCTTAGCCAGTCTAATCTCTGACGAGCGTAGAGGAGCGAACAAAATAAGGCAGGGGGCGCATGCGCTTGGGCCTCGCCTCGCTATAGGTGGGTATACGATATAGTTCCGAATTCTTTAGCTTTGTGACATTAGACTAGATAGGACTGGCATACTCCTATAATAACGATAATAATGAAGAAGTACATATTTGCCTTGGCTCTCATTGGGCTGTTTGGCCTTGCCGCCGTAGCTCAGAGTCCTATGATAGGCTCATGGCGAGGCGCCCTACAGACGCCTATGGGCAAGCTACAGCTTGTGCTACACCTCAAACACAATCAGGACAGATGGACTGCTACTCTCGATAGTCCTACCCAAGGGGCATACGGTATCCCAGTTGATGCTCTCAGTGTTCGTGGAGATAGCCTCTCTCTTGGTGTCAGCCCTTTGGGGTTGAAGTACGAGGCTGTACGCTCGGGAGATGAGCTTCTCGGGCAGTTCGCCCAAGGTGGATTCTCTACCCAGCTACAGTTCGCTCGAGAGGTCAAAGCACCAGCTCCCGTCGTAGCCAGTCTGCCCTATATCGAGCGAGAGCTGACCATTGGAGGCCACCCTCAGGGGATTAGTCTTGTTGGCACGCTTACCTTACCTAAGCAGAGAGTGGGTAGGCTCCCCATTGTGGTCTTGATTACGGGTAGTGGCCCACAGAATAGAGATGAGGAGCTCTTCGGGCATAAGCCCTTTGCCGTGCTTGCCGATGCTCTAGCACGAGCAGGCTATGCTGTCTTTCGCTACGACGATCGTGGGGTAGGCAAGAGCACGGGTAAGTATGTAGAGGCACTGCTCGACGACCTAATCCTAGATGCTGAGAGCGTCTACAAAGGGATTGCCGAGGTTGAGGAGGTAGACCCTGGGCGTATCGTCCTACTTGGCCATAGCGAGGGTGGCTATCTAGCAGCTTCGGTGGCTAGCCGAAACCCCATGGTTTCCGGCGTCGTTAGCCTTGCCGCTCCCACAGAACCATTTGGGGAACTTCTGCTCAAACAGATGGATCGAGCCTCGGAGCTCATGGGGCTAACCGCAGAGCAGCAAGCGCAGAATAGAGCGGTCAATGAGCAGGTCTACGCCCTAGCCGCGGACGATAAGCTCTCCATGCAGGATTTGTCTGTGCGTGTCGAAGAGCTTGTGCGTCAGCAGGCAGGCAGATCGGGCTTGCTCCAGCCTAGCCAAATTGATGCGTTTGTCAAGCAGACCGTGGGGCAGGTAGCCACGCCTTGGTTCCGTCAGTTCGTCAAGACCGATCCTGCTGCCACATGGCAGGCGGTTCGATGCCCGATCATCGGGATATATGGCTCTCTAGATATGCAGGTCTTCCCTAGTAATGCCAGTAGGCTAGAGGAGCTTGTCCCCAGTGCTCGGGTGCGCGTGTTTGAGGGGTTGAATCATTTGATGCAGAGAGCTAAGACTGGGTCGCCTATGGAGTACGGACAAATCAAAACAACCATAGAGCCAGAGGTCATAGCTTGGCTCATCGATCGGCTGCAAGAGATCTCTCCGATACAGATGTAGTGGGCGAGAGAGCTCCAAACCTCTGGTATTAGGCTCAGGCTCGTCAGGCTTAGGTATGCCAAGGGGTACTATTCCTCCCCTTATTTGGCCTAAAAGGCTTTTGGTTTATAATGACTTATTCTTAACTTTGCAGGGGTAATAATTAGGATTATAAACAAATTAAATAATACAAGCTAGTTAAGTATGTCTAAAAAACATCTTCAAAATTCTGAACTAGAGACACAGGTAGAGGAAGCTATGGTGCAGGGAGAGCAGTTCCTAGAGAAAAATCTGAAGAAGATCCTCATCGCCCTCGGTGCCCTTATCCTGATTGGTGTTGGTGCTTTCGTGTACGTCAATAAGGTGAGTAAGCCTGCCGCAGAGAAGGCTTCTGCTGCGATGTATGTAGCTGAGGACCGATTCCTCATGGGACAGGACAGCACAGCCCTCAAGGGTGAAGGCATAGCCAATATGGGCTTCGAGGCTATCCAGAAGGAATACTCGGGCTCTGCTGCAGCCAACCTCTCGTATGCCTATGCAGGTATCTGCCTTTACGACGCAGGTAAGTATCAGGAAGCACTCGATGCACTTAAGCAGTTTACAGCCAAGGACGCTTATGTAGCTCCATCTATCCAGCGCCTCATCGGTGATTGTTATGCTCAGCTTGGTCAGATCAAGGACGCTGCCAGCGCCTACGAGAAGGCTGCTTCTATGGCAGATAACGATGCTATCGCCCCTAGCTGTCTCATCAAGGCAGGCCATGCCTACGAGAAGTTGGGAGATCCTAAGAAAGCTCTAGAGCTATACCAAAGCATCAAGACTAAGTACTATACTGCACCAGAGGCTCAGACTGTAGAGGCCGACATTATCCGCGCTACAGCTGCTGTCAAGTAAGTCAGTCTTGTCGATGATATCACTTGTCGCATGGTGGTGCTCACTGGGTGGGTTGCATCATGCGACATTTTCATTACACCATATATAAATACGTATAGTAGGATATGTCTACAATCGAATACATTCAGTCTAGAGAGCATCAAGCCCCAGTGATCCTAGATGGTAAGGGACTCAACATCGCCATCGCGGTGGCTGAGTGGAATAGCAATATCACAGAAGCCCTGCTCGAGGGTGCAATCAAGGTGCTCAAGCAGTCGGAGGTGAAGAGGATTAAGGTGATGCGTGTGCCGGGGACTTTTGAGCTAACCAATGCCGCAGCACGCCTAAGAGCAGAGATGAATGTAGATGCCGTGATTGTCATTGGCTGCGTCGTGCGTGGGGATACGCCTCACTTCGACTACATTTGCCAAGGCGTTAGCTACGGTATCAGCTATCTCAATGCGACGCAACCGTATCATTCTGGCGAGATCAAACCAATTATTTTTTGCGTGCTGACGACAGAGAATATGGCTCAGGCTGAGGAACGTGCAGGAGGCAAGCTAGGTAATAAGGGTGAGGAAGCGGCCGAGGCTGCGATAAAAATGTGCCGCCCGATTTGCACAGTTGAAAAATAGTGTCTATCTTTGCAGTGCAAAACAAAACAAGGAAGGGCAGTTACCAGAGTGGCCAAATGGGGCTGACTGTAACTCAGCTGGCTTACGCCTTCGGTGGTTCGAATCCATCACTGCCCACCCTTTTGTTTCCTTAGGGAATGCGGAAGTAGCTCAGTTGATAGAGCATTAGCCTTCCAAGCTAAGGGTCGCGGGTTTGAGCCCCGTCTTCCGCTCTATCAAAGACTCCAGTAGGCAATAGCTTACTGGATTTTTGTTTTTATGGCTGGATAGTATCTCTCCTATGCCAATCCATAGTTTTGAGAATTAGAGTATCTTTGCCCCCGTTATAAGGTATAACAACAGAAATAATGTTAGTAGAACTTGTTAAGTCCAAGATACATCGGGTAACCGTCACAGAGGCCAACCTTAGCTACATTGGTAGCATCACCATAGACGAGGCACTGATGGAGGCTGCCAATATCCTCCCCGGAGAGAAAGTGCAGATTGTCAATAATAATAATGGGGCTCGCCTAGAAACCTATACGATAGCTGGCGAGCGTGGTTCTGGGGTCGTTTGCCTCAATGGTGCAGCAGCTCGTCTGGTACAGCCGGGTGACATCGTCATCATCATGGCGTACGCTTGGATGACCTATGAGGAAGCGCAAGGCTTCAAGCCCGCAGTCGTGTTCCCAGACACGGCTACCAATCAGATTGTATAATATAAGTAGTATGATGCCTGCTCTCGGAATGGCTGGGAGGATCGGGCGTAAGAGATAGATGCTCATGTTCGAAAATTTAAGCGAAAGACTCGAGAGATCGTTTAAGATCCTCAAAGGTGAAGGTAAAATCACCGAGATAAATGTAGCCGAAACGCTCAAGGATGTACGTCGAGCCTTGCTAGAGGCCGACGTAAACTATAACGTAGCAAAGCAATTTACTGAGCAAATCAAGATCAAGGCTCTAGGGCAGAATGTGCTTACCTCAGTTCGCCCCGGCGAGTTGATGGTCAAGATCGTCCATGACGAGCTGGCCGAGCTCATGGGTGGTAAGGCTATGGATATTAATCTCTCAGGCCAGCCAGCCATTATCTTGATGTCCGGCCTTCAGGGCTCTGGTAAGACTACGATGAGTGGTAAGTTAGCCAACCTGCTCAAGACTAAGCAGAGTCGCAAACCCCTGCTTGTCGCTGCCGACGTCTATCGTCCTGCTGCTATCGAGCAGCTCAGAGTACTGGCCGAGCAGATCGGTGTGCCAGTTTTCTTCGATCTAGAGAGCAAAGATCCCGTAGGTATTGCTCGTCGTGGAGTAGCTGAGGCTATGGCTCAGGGATGCGACACCGTGATCGTCGATACTGCTGGTCGTCTGGCTATTGATGAGGAGATGATGCGTGAGATCGAGGCCATTAAGGCAGCCGTCAAGCCCTCAGAAACGCTCTTCGTCGTAGACTCAATGACGGGTCAGGACGCCGTGAATACCGCCAAGGAGTTTAATCAGCGCCTAGACTTCGACGGCGTTGTCTTGACGAAGCTCGATGGAGATACGCGTGGTGGTGCAGCCCTCTCTATTCGATCTGTCGTAGATAAGCCAATTAAGTTTGTCGGTACGGGAGAGAAAATGGACGCTCTAGATGTTTTCCACCCCGACCGTATGGCCGACCGTATCCTCGGTATGGGTGATATCATCTCCCTCGTGGAGCGTGCTCAGCAGCAGTATGATGAGCGTGAGGCACGTAGGCTTGAGGAGCGCATCGCTAAGGATCAGTTTGACTTCAATGACTTTTTGGCACAGGTACAGCAGATCAAGAAGATGGGTAGCCTCAAAGACCTTGCTTCGATGATTCCCGGGCTGAGCAAGATTATGAAGGATAATAAGGATGTAGAGCTCGACGACAATGCCTTCAAGAGCGTAGAGGCAATCATCTACTCCATGACCCCAGAGGAACGTAAGCGTCCGTCCATTATTGACGGCCGACGTCGTAAGCGTATCGCCGATGGTAGTGGAACGAGCGTGCAGGAGGTAAACAAGCTGATCAATCAGTTTACCCAAATGCGTAAGATGATGAAGCAGTTGCAAGGCTTTGGGGGTAAGATACCCAAGCTCCCTAAGATGCCCAAGTTCCCCGGTAAGTTTGGGTTCTAGTCCATCGGTATAGAGCGATATATCAAAGGCAGGAGATGGTAGGTGTGGCTATCCATCTCCTGCCTTTCGTTTGCCTTTGAGCGTGGCCACAGGTTTGGTTATAAATGATTACCTTTGTCTTGCTAAATTATATAACAGAAAGAAATAGGATTAGAAACGAAAAAATGTCGAGGACAAAGACTATTAGAGCGGCCATCGTAGGCTATGGCAATATCGGCCGCTATGCAGTAGAGGCACTTCGAGCCGCAGACGATTTTGAGATTGCTGGTGTTGTGCGTCGAGACCCCACACAGATCCCCCATGAACTCTCGCCTTATTCAGTGGTTGGGCATATCTCGGAGCTTGGGCAAGTGGACGTGGCGATCATTTGCTCACCAACTCGTTTGGTGGAGTCTACTGCGCTAGAGATTTTGGGCCTTGGCATCAATACCGTCGATAGCTACGATATCCACACGGGGATCGTGGCGCTACGCCGAAGCCTTGGAGATAAGGCGCTGCAAAATAATGCCGTGGCGATCATTGCCTCAGGTTGGGATCCCGGTAGCGACTCCATCGTTCGCACGCTTATGGAGGCGATTGTCCCCAAGGGGGTAACGTACACCAACTTTGGCCCGGGGATGAGTATGGGGCATACAGTAGCGGTTAAAGCTATTGCGGGCGTTCGCAAAGCCCTATCTATGACAATCCCAACGGGAACTGGTATTCACAGACGTATGGTTTATGTCGAGCTAGAGGACGGGTATGAGGCTGATCAAGTCAAAGCGGCCATCAAGGCGGACGAATACTTTGTCCACGACGAAACGCATGTACAGGTCGTAGACTCGGTTGATGCGCTCATTGATATGGGCCATGGGGTTAATATGGTACGTAAGGGCGTGTCGGGGCAAACGCACAATCAGCTCCTCGAGTTCAATATGCGCATCAACAATCCAGCTCTTACGGCGCAGATCCTCGTTGCCGTGGCTCGAGCTTCTATGCGTCAGAGCAGCGGTTGCTATACGATGCAGGAGATTCCACTCATTGATTTGCTTCCCGGTGAGCGTGAGCAGTGGATCGCCAAACTTTGTTAATCTATCTGATTTACATCCCCACACAGTATGCTTAGTGTCATTAATTGGAATGTAGACCCTGCTATCTTCGAGATTTTCGGAAGAGAAGTCCGCTGGTATGGTTTGCTCTTTGCTCTAGGGCTTTTGATTTTGGGCCCCGCTATCGAGGAGAAGATCTGGAAGCGTGAGAAACTCAATCCGGAGTGGATGAGCTCGCTCTATATATACGTTGTACTAGGTACCGTGATTGGTGCTAGGCTGGGGCATGTGCTTTTCTATGACCCCATGTACTATCTGGCCAATCCGCTCAAGATTTTCGCCGTTTGGGAGGGAGGTCTTGCTAGCCATGGCGGTACGCTGGGCATCATCATCGCTGTGTGGATTTATTCCCGTCGGGTAGTTAAGAAGCCTATTGTTTGGACTCTAGATCGCTTGGCGGTACCAGTAGGTTTAGCGGCTGCGCTTATTCGACTAGGCAATCTGATGAATAGTGAAATCTTTGGTCGCCCAACGGATTTGCCTTGGGCATTTAGCTTTGTGCGATCGGGAGAGTACTACAATATTTTCGCCAAACAGAAAGCAGGGGAAGCGCTCACAGACGTAGAGCAGGGGCTACTCACCGGTTCTATCGGCTGGCATCCTACCCAGCTCTACGAAGCACTGGCTTATCTGCTTGTCTTCGCCTTCTGTATGTGGCTATACTGGAAGCGCAATGCTGCCCAACGCTACTCTGGGCTGATCCTTGGCTACTTCTTGACGGGCATATTCGGTGCTCGCCTCGTTGTGGAGAGCATTAAGAATGTGCAAGAGAGCTGGGAGCTAGATATGATACAAACCATCGGGTTGAACATGGGCCAGCTCCTAAGTATCCCATTCGTTCTTGTAGGGCTCTGGCTCATTGTTCGAGCTTACAAGCACCCCCTCCAGCCAACTAATTAAGTATAATAATCAAACACCTAATAATATGTATCAAGTACCTCAGGTTACAGACTCTATTTATTACGTTGGGGTTAACGACCGTACCAAGCAGCTTTTTGAGAATATGTGGTCGCTACCCTATGGTGTGTCCTACAATTCATTTCTTGTTGTAGATGAGGTGACCACGCTTATCGACACAGTCGATGTGTGCTACTCCGACGTCTTCTTCCATAAGCTCGAAACCGTTCTTGGGGAGCGTCAGCTCGATTATCTCATTGTGAACCATATGGAGCCCGACCATGGAGGGTCTATTGGCTTGCTTCGTAAGCGCTATCCTAATGTGAAGATCATTGGGAATAAGAAGACTTTTGATATGCTCAAGGGCTATCATGGCATCACAGATGGGCTAGTGGAGGTAAAGAGCGGAGATGCGATCCGTGTAGGCAAGCACGAGTTCTCCTTCCTGATGGCTCCTATGGTACATTGGCCCGAGGTGATGTTTACCTACGAGCAAACCCAAAAGGTGCTTTTTTCTGCTGATGCATTTGGCACTTTTGGTGCTCTCAATGGTCATATCTTCGACTACCAAGCTGATCTAGATCTCTACTTCAGAGAGATGCATCGCTACTACTCTTGCATTGTTGGGAAGTATGGTTCCTTCGTTCAGAAGGCGCTTAAAGCCATGAGCGAGCAGAACCTCACGATCGACTACGTTTGCCCCACGCATGGTGTGATTTGGACGCCTAAGCATTTCCCACAAGCTCTAGAGATCTATGATCGCCTTAGTCGCTACGAGGGTAAGGACGGAGTGGTCGTTCTCTATGGATCTATGTACGGCAATACGGAGCAGATGGCCGATATTATTGCTCAGTCACTAGCCGAGGCTGGCATCAGTCAGGTTGTTTGTCACAACGTTAGCAAGAGCGATCAGTCCGAGATCCTGCGTGATATTTTCACTTACAAGGCACTTATCGTTGGTAGCCCGACCTACTGTGGGGGGCTATTTTCACCGATTGAGAATATCCTCAACCTACTTCGTGTTCGTGATCTCAAGAATCGCTTGTATGCTGTCTTTGGCTCCTATACTTGGGCGCCCGCAGCGGTCAAGAAGCTACTGCCTTTCGCCGAAGAAATGGGCTGGACGCAGATTGGTACTCCAGTCGAGCTCAAGATGGCGGATTTGCCTGCGGTCGTAGATGCCGCTTGGAGTCTGGGACAAGAAGTTGCCGCTGCACTTACAGCAGATAGCTCTCAGGCTGACGCATAGAACCTTAATTGGACATCATCAAACTAATCAAAATATATAATGAGACTAATCATTCAGCCAGATGCTCAGGCCATAGCCTCTTGGGCTGCCGAGTATGTGATCGCTCGTATCAATGCTTTCGTTCCTACGTCCGACCATCCTCACTTTGTGCTTGGGTTACCTACTGGATCTACGCCTCTGGGTATGTATCGTGCCTTGATTGAGGCACACAAGGCTGGGCGTGTATCTTTCGCCGAGGTCGTAACGTTTAATATGGACGAATATATAGGTTTGCCTCAGGATCACCCCCAGAGCTACCACTCGTTCATGTGGAACAATTTCTTCAACCACATCGATATAAATCCCGAACATGTACATATTCTTGATGGTAATGCCGCAGATGCAGTAGCCGAGTGTGCTGCGTATGAGGGTGCGATCGTCAAGGCAGGTGGGATTGACCTCTTCCTCGGAGGGATTGGTCCCGATGGCCATATTGCTTTCAATGAACCGGGCTCCTCACTGACTTCTCGTACACGTGTTAAGACGCTGACGACAGACACGATCATTGCCAACTCGCGCTTCTTTGAGGGCGATGTCAATAAGGTTCCTAAGACTGCCATGACTGTTGGTGTAGGCACAGTGATGGACGCTCGTGAGGTGCTGATCCTCGTTAATGGACATGCTAAGGCACGTGCTTTGCAGCAGGCCGTAGAGGGTTCGGTTAATCAGATGTGGACAATCACCGCTCTACAGCTACACCCCCATGGCATCATTGTGTGTGATGAGGCCGCTTGCCTAGAGCTTAAGGTTGGCACCTACAATTATTTCAAGGATATTGAGCGTGGCAATCTCTAAATGCGAGTGCCGTATACTCAGATAGGATAGTCCTCTATTGAGAGGGGAATTAGATTGAAAGGGCTGTGTCAAAATTCATTTTTGGCGCAGCCCTTTTTTTAAGATGTTTCAGAATGCGCAAACTACAAGGCGCTAAGACTGAGGCTGACGGGAGCATACTATAAAGTATGTGATTGAAGCCGATGATGAAGTCCGTGCGGAGCAAATGTCGAAAGCAACACCGCCTTTTGTGCATTCTGAAACACCGCCTTTATTTACTGCCCTATGCTCTAGGGTATTTACATTCTATAACGGTTTTCGTCTTGTTTAGGCTACCTCACGGTTTGATGTGAGGAAATTGGCAGACGGCGAATTTGCCACAGCCCCTAAGCTATTATAGACTGCTCGCTCGGAGTTTATCGAATGACGAGCTTGCTATCCGTCTTGCCGATCTGTACGATATAGACGCCTGCCTCTAGATCTGCCAACGACCAACGCCATTCGTCTGTTTCGGGCATTCTAACCTCTCGGACGATACGCCCTGCCAAAGACATGAGCCGAATAGTCGTCCCGGGAGCAACACCCGAGATGGTGACGAAGTCATGCGCTGGGTTTGGATAGAGTACTCCCTGAGAGAGTTGCCGCTCAGTAAGAGAGGTGTTTTGCTTGAGGCTCACTTTCACCCTACTATCGTCCTCTATCTCGAATTTGTATGGTGCCGCAAGTGGCTGACCATTCACCTTGACGGAATCGACTATATAGCCCTTATCGGGAGAAATGACTAGTGTAAGCATTGTGCCAGACTCAACGGCATCTAGATCCACTGCTTCTGGTATGCTGATCTTGCCGTGCTCTAGCTTTGGGAGCCATACACGATAGGTATTCTTGGCAAAGACAGCCACGACTTTGGTGTCTGCCACTACGATGAAGTACTTGCTATGGGTAATATCTTTTTCGTTTGCCATTAGGCTCTTGAGCCTATAGTGCTTGTGAGGATTGGCGACGATACTGAACGGGGTGCCAGCTGCTACTTGATTTAGATCCTCGGCTCCCCTTAGAGTGATCTCTCCTTCGCCCTGCACTTCTCTCGTTACTCGGTAGATATTTGGCTCGAAGGTTGCCTTGACGAATGTCTTATCGAGGATTGTAATCTCCGTATTGTTTTCTATCTCTTTCTCATTGACCGTGATGGAAACGAGTCTATGCCCCGGGGAAGGGCTAGCCTGTACGATTAGTTTCGTACCGTAGGGTACATCATCTAGGTCGTCATAGCCTATAAGGTCTAGTCTACCTTCGCCTTTGGTATAATCGAATACGCGAAAGTTTTTCTTCTCAAACACGGCAACGACCTTGGTGTCGGATGTTACGGTGAACCGACGCCGTGTCTTGATTACTTTGTCATTTGCCATAAGACTTTTGAGTCTGTGTCCCCGATCCACATGTGCATCTACACTCAGGGTCATGCACTCTTGCACCGAGTCGAGGTCAATGTTTGGTATGTCGATCTTGCCACCCTCGTTGCTCTCTAGGGTTACTTGATAAGTTTTTGGGGTGGAGGGTGGAGCTGGATTGAGGATCGTTAGTTCATATCTGGGGGTAAATGCCGACCAAATATCAAAATCTTCCCCATTGAAGTTGGCTGAGATATGTATGTGATAGGTGCGATTGGCTGGTATTCTGTCGAAGACAGATGCTGCGATCGCGGCTCTCGTCTCCTCAACTGTCTTGATGCCCCTGTCAAAATCAAGGGTATCACTTTGCCCCAAATGGTATTTTGCTCCCGTTGTTGGGTCTACGAGTGAGTAGTCTATTACACCCTTGTAGGGCATCAAATTCTCGTTAACTATGGGACAGGCGATGGAGAGCACATTGTCTGCTAATTTGCTGACATCTAGTATCCGATCGTTGAGGAGCGATGATCCTAAGCGAATCTCGAGGGGGGCGGGGGTTTCTCTACGCTGTTTGTCTAGATGCCGGTCTATAGTGTACGGATAAACAAGGTGTGGTCTGCTATCGCAATCGATTACTTGTATGCGGTATTGCCCAAAAGGATTCTCTATAGGGTAAACCTTGCCGGGGATAACCTCTTTCGTACCATCGGCATACTTGATAAATCTAGATGGGACAATGAAAGAGAATGTTACATCGTAGATACCTTCCTCTAGGTCGATTGGGGATGGATCTAAATACGAAATAAGGTGATTGAAGGTAGCATGACCAAAGAACTGATATGTCTCCGTTGAGATATCCCTATTTATCCCATCGGTATTTGTTAGATTGAAGTTAATGTAGCCCAAGCCTGTAGAGAAGTCTGTTGTGTTGGATATGGCAAGTTGAGTACTGCCAAATATATTTGTCCATATTTCCATTGTTTCCAATGGCGCTTGGGTCATAACTAACTTAGCCTCTCGAGGAGATGTATCTAATAGGATTTTGCCCTCTCGCACCTCCAATGATAGAGGCGAGCCATTGCCAACCTCTATCCAATTGTTGGGGCTGGTATTCTTTTGCCGACCGAGCGAGTCGGGAATAAACTCTCTACAAATGGCTACGATTTGGTACGATCCATCCGAGAGCGTAGGCGCAAGCGTGATTGAGTCTTGCAAAGGAGGGTAGCAAAGTCTTCGGCCGATTTCCTTCAAGGTGCAGTGAGAGGCATATTGTTTCACCTCGTTGCCCTCCTCGTCCCTCAGAGAGTAAGCAATCTCTCCCCGGTAGGATCTCGTCAAACCATTGCCCAGCCTTTTTAGGTTAATGCCAATCTTCCTAGATGATAGGTCTGTAGTTCTGCTGTCAAACTCTAAGCCGCCTCCATGAATGAATGAGAATTGTGCGGGACTCTCTGCAAATGCTTCGACTCCATCTTTGTCGGGACGCAATAGGATAATATCTTGCTTTTGGGTGTACCACATTTGTCCCATCCCTGCTTCATAAGGATGCGAAAACATGAAACTTAGGGCAAAATAGCCATTGCTCGAGCCTCTCCAACCCCAGTTGGCATGGAGATAGCCGTTTTCATCATAGCCATCTATGACCCAAGTATGTCCAGGTCCGCCTCTGGACTCTGAGATGATAATCGGGTAGTCGCGGTCTAGTTCGTTCTGTATCGCAGATAGAAAATCTGCATGAGGTGTATGACTATGGTTAAGGAACGAAACATGGTAGGAGAAGTGCTTGTGAAGTGCTTGGGCTGCGTTCTCACTGGAGGCTCCACTTCCTCCATATTTCTCCGCATTATAGTTCGTATTGACTGCGATACCCACATCGTGCATGAGTTTGGCGACGGCATTCCCTTGTTTTTCTGTCCAAAATCCCTCCTTGTACGACCTGTCATATTCCCATCGCTCTTGGTACTTATATTCGTCTATCATCTCGTCCCATTCATAGACAGATTGGCTAAAGTCCTCGCTCAACTGTCTAACCGACCACAACTCTGTGGGGTAGGTATTGGAGCCTTTACCGCGAATGGGCCATTTGTGGTAGTACATTACTTGGGCCATAGCAGTGGCGACACACCCCGTTACGGTGGGTTCTTGCTCGTGGGTGCGTGGGGTTTGATCGTTGAATGGCTCGTCTTGCCCCCAAATACAAGTCAAAAGAGGCCCCTTGATAACCTTGGGGTGTGGTTGGGGATTTGAGGAGGGAATACCAAAAGTCTGAGGAGTACTGGACAGAGCCTTAACCTGAGCCTTGTGGGCATCAAGTAGTGCAGCCAGCTGAATGGGGAGCTCATTGGCTTTGAGCTGACCCGACTCTGAGTAGCCGAGTATGGGTGTCGTCCTATCATCGCCCGAGATGATGACGAAGCCCGAGTGGTCGGTATCGTTGAAGATGTAGTACGCTGGCGGAGTGCCTTGGGTTTGCTCCGCTTGTGCGAGCCTTAGTTCGCTCGCTTTATTGATCTTGACATAGCGTTCGGCTAGGCGCATCGCCTGCTCTCGCCCTATGGGACCTGCTATACTACTGCAAAAGAGTAGTAGATGGCACAGGAGTAGTAGAGATCGTCTGAGTGTCATATCCGATGGCTGTTAAGTGTAGATATTGTATTTGTTTGTAAAGTTAAGCATATAAATTTGTTTGTATTCAAATATAAGGTCTATCTTGATGCTTGCAGGAGGTGAGAAAGTCAAAGGGGTGCTTTTGAGCGATATAGATTGGTGTTTAGACAGGTTCTGATCTATGACAACTTCCCTGCGATGACTACTCTTGTAGGGTCTAGCGTAGCCTTGTGTACACGGGCCAGAAATTGATGGGAAGATCGAAAACTTTCTTCCCATCAATCCAAATAAATCTTCCCATCAATTTGGAAAAGTTGTAGGGAAGATTTTTTTTGACTTCTACGAAAGGAAAAGCGGCTGCGACAAAATGAATTTTGCCACACCGCCTTTTTGCAACTAAGTGTCAAGAGGTCTATTAGTTCGTCTGCCCTCGGCTGGAGCCGATGATCGAAGCTAGCGACGATATCCCTGCCGAGCCAATGTCGTAAGTAATCTCCGACGTTTACGTATCTCGGCATACGCCCCTACGGATTTGCCTCTCAATCCAAAGGCACCTTCGTGCTAGAAGAAGTACTTCATGCGCTCTTGGTCTTGCTCCTGCCATGCACGATAGGGTTCGGAGCGGTTGAGCAGATTGCGCTTGATGCGGTTGTGTAGTAGCCCTGCAGCCCAGCGCTTGTAAGACGGTATGGAGGCTACGACATCGGCATAGTAGCTCTCTAGTGTATCTTGGCGGAAGTTTAGGATCTTCTCTAGCTTGTCCGAGTCGGCATAGAACCCACAATGATAATTGCGCTCAGCGAAGGCTTTGTCGGGGAAGTCGAGTGCCCCCAAGCCATGTAGCTCGAAGTTCTTCGCTAGTAGCTCTCGATATGTGGTGCGACAGGCTTCTCCGCCGCCGAGGTTGAAGATGCGTCCCTTGAGTTCATCTCGATGCTCTAGGGCAAGCACGAGGGCTCGAGCCGTATCTCTAGGCGTCGTGATCTCGATAGGCGTATCAAGCGGCATATAAAACATTAGCTTGGAGATCTTGTGGTTGCCAGCACCCATAATCGCTGAGAGGCGGAAGATGCTCCACTCTAGACGGCTTGCCCTGACGACTTCTTCCAGCTTCACTTTAGACGCACCATAGTTATCGCCGTACGAAGGCTTAAGCTCGTCGCTTACTCGTATGTTGGGTTTCTCTAGGCGATCGCCATAGACTGCGACAGAGGAGGTCGCCACGATGAAGGCTTCGGGGGAGTTTTTCTCGAGCGAAGCCACTAGATTAGCCGTACCGATGACATTGACGTTGTAGGTCAGCTCCTCATTCCCGTATGCCTTGGGCGGGATAATCGAGGCTGTATGGATACAGTAGTCTACACCTCTGGTTGCTTGTTGTAGATCTCGTGGCCGAGTCAGGTCGCCATAGAACACTTCGATGCGCCCACGATACTTGTCGAAGAGTGCCATACTGCGAGCATTCTTGAGCTCGAATACACGTATGCGGTAGCGGAAGGGTTGCCCGGCTAGAGCCTTGAGTACCTCTCTGCCCACTGTGCCAGCAGCTCCAGTGAGTAGTATTGTTGGTTTTGTCCGATTGATCATAGATTATTCTTAATATCTAGTTGAATGTCTTCTAAAGAAACAACTCCTACATGAACACTTATGTTGAGCTATCTGGGCCTATGCCTCTACCCCAAAAGCGAGAGAGGCTAGCCGATAGCCCCACTCGGAGCATATCGACTAGCCTCTCTGGCAAATCTTACTTGGGTAGCCTAGCTATTGGTCTTGAAGGTGTAGCCAGCCTCGTCGGCGTCCATCACGATGCGTCCGCCGGGCTCCACGTCACCTCGGAGAATGCTTCGGCTAAGCTCGCTCAGGAGCCTGCGCTGGATTACTCGCTTCACGGGGCGAGCGCCAAACTCTGGGTCGTAGCCCTCGTGGGCTAGGCGGTCCACTAGGGCTGGCGTGTAGCTTAGCTCGATGCCATTGCCCGCAAGTGTCTTGATCGTAGAGGCGAGCTGTAGCTCTACAATCTGGCGTATCTCTGCCTCTCTGAGTGGTGTGAAGACAATCGTTTCGTCAATGCGGTTGAGGAACTCTGGGCGTAGAATGCGTTTGAGCATCTCTAGCACTTCGCTCGCTGTGCGGTCTAGTAGCTCCTCCTCATTGTCTGGGCGGAGCTCTGACATACGCTCACGAATGAGATCGCTACCCATATTGCTCGTCATGATGATGATTGTATTCTTGAAATTGACCGTCCGACCCTTGTTGTCGGTTAGGCGTCCGTCGTCAAGCACTTGTAGTAGTACGTTGAAGACATCGGGGTGCGCCTTCTCGATTTCGTCAAATAGTACCACTGAGTAGGGCTTGCGTCTAACAGCTTCGGTCAGCTGACCTCCCTCGTCGTAGCCCACATATCCCGGAGGCGCACCAACGAGCCTAGAGGCTGAGTGCTTCTCCTGATACTCGCTCATATCAATACGTGTGAGCATCTGCTCATCATCGAAGAGCACCTCTGCTAGAGCCTTAGCCAACTCAGTCTTACCTACCCCGGTTGTCCCAAGGAAGATGAAAGAACCAATCGGGCGCTTGGGGTCTTGCAAGCCAGCACGACTGCGGCGTACGGCCTCGGATACCGCATGTATGGCTGCCTCCTGCCCTACGACACGCTTGTGTAGCTCGGCTTCTAGGTTGAGTAGCTTCTCACGCTCGCCTTGTAGCATTTTGCCTACGGGGATACCTGTCCAGCGAGATACGATCTCGGCAATATCCTCTGCATCGACTTCTTCGCGAATCATAGCCCCCGAGCCTTGCGCCTCGACAAGTTGCTTCTGATAGGTCTTGATCTCGGCTTCCTTATCTCGTAGCTTGCCGTAGCGTATCTCGGCTACCTTGCCGTAGTCGCCCGTCTGCTCGGCACGCTCGGCCTCGTATTTGAGTTGCTCGATGTCGATTTTCGCTTGCTGGATTTGGTTGATGAGGTCTTGCTCTTGCTTCCATTTGCCAAGACGACCCGCCTCCTGCTCCTTGAGCTCAGCGATCTCTCGCCCAAGGCTCTCGAGCTTGGGTTCGTCATGCTCTCGGCGAATGGCCTCACGCTCGATCTCGAGCTGCTTGATGCGTCTGCCTATCTCGTCCAGATCCTCGGGTAGAGAGTCCATCTGCATTCTCAAGCGTGCTGCCGCCTCGTCCATCAGGTCGATAGCCTTGTCGGGGAGGAATCGGTCGGTGATGTAGCGATCCGAGAGGCGTACTGCTGCAATGATAGCATCGTCCTTGATGCGTACCTTGTGGTGGTTCTCGTACTTCTCTTTGAGCCCTCGAAGGATCGAGATCGAGCTGAGCTCGTCTGGCTCCTCGACCATGACCATTTGGAATCTGCGCTCGAGTGCCTTATCCTTCTCAAAGTACTTCTGATATTCGTCGAGTGTCGTTGCGCCGATTGATCGCAGCTCACCACGAGCGAGAGCGGGCTTGAGGATATTGGCAGCGTCCATGGCGCCCTCGCTCTTGCCAGCTCCTACGAGTGTATGGATTTCGTCGATGAAGAGGATAATCTCGCCCTCGCTACGGCTCACTTCGTTCACCACGCTTTTGAGGCGCTCTTCAAATTCTCCTTTATACTTGGCCCCTGCAATCAAGGCTCCCATATCGAGCGAGTAGACTTGCTTGCTCTTGAGGTTCTCTGGCACATCGCCTCGCACGATGCGGTAGGCCAAGCCCTCGGCAATGGCTGTCTTACCTACTCCCGGCTCACCGATGAGGATAGGGTTGTTTTTGGTGCGACGAGAGAGTATCTGTAAGACACGGCGTATCTCATCGTCACGCCCTATTACTGGGTCGAGCTTGCCATCTCTGGCTCTCTGGCATAGGTTGATCGCATACTTCTCGAGCGACTGATACTGCTCCTCTGCACTCTGACTCGTTACCTTGCTCCCACCTCTGAGCTCCGAGATAGCCTGCTTGAGCTCAGCCTCCTTGGCGCCGAAGTCTGCTTTGAGCATCTTAGCCACGGGGCTATCGACCGAGAGAAGTGCGAGCAAGATGTGCTCTAGGGCTACATATTCGTCTTGCATGTTGTGGGCGATGTCCTCAGCCTTGAGCAGAACTTCATTAGCCTTGTTGCTCAGATAGGGTTCTCCTCCCGATACCTTAGGGAGCTGAGCTAGTAGGGCGGTATTCGCCTCTGTCAGCCTCTGCACAGGGATCGAGAGCTTAGCTAGTAGGAACGGTAGTGGGCTACCCTCTAAGCTAAGCAAACTAGAGAGTAGGTGTGCTGGCTCTATGGCCTGCTGACCTGCTCTGCGCACCTGCTCCACAGCCTGCTGTAGAGCTTCTTGCGATTTGATTGTAAACTTGTTGATATTCATCGTTTCGTTCTTTTGTTTTTACTTGCATCTAGGCAAACAGCGTTCCTAAGTGTAAATTTATGACAAATTGGCTTAATTCTGGCTCGTAGTATCCTATATTTCAGACGTTTTTTCTGCTGCAAGTTCTATAAATAAACGCTTCTTATTGCTCGTTGTCCCTAATTATTTTGTGTTAATGCTTGATTGATGACCCAAGAACTTTACTCTCAAAACGAGAAAAATCACAGCAAAACTTGCACAATTGGATAATTGGATATATCTTTGCATCGCAAAACAAACCAATAGTGTTTCTGCTTTCTTAGCTCAGTCGGTTAGAGCATCTGACTGTTAATCAGAGGGTCCTTGGTTCGAGCCCAAGAGAAAGCGCTTCTCTTTTTGTTTTTCATAGTAGATTGTGTGGTTGGCATAGGGCGTGAGTCTTGTGCCAATCTTTTTATTGCCCCTTGATAAACTTTATTCGCAAGCTCCAGAGTTACCTATCCAATGCCCAATATCATAGTTCCGAATGAAAGCACTTGAGATAGTTCTCCTCTATGTATTCTATCCGTTTCAAGCACAACTGAGGCGAAAATTAGGGTGCGAAACTCATACTTTTCTGTAAAAAAAACTGAATAAATAACGCTTGGTCTATATGCTTAGGAGGGCACGTCTGGTTGGATTGGCCAATGGGATAGCTGGATTGAAGGACTGATTTTGGGGGATTGATGGACTAACCTGCCGAGGTGTGTCCACCAATTCCGAAAGATTGATGGGAAGAAATACAGAGAAAGAACCCAAAAAGCTATAAGATATCCTAGATTGCCGTCTTATGCGTTTGGTTTTTAGGTGATTATGTAGATTCGTTTTAAGGTGGGTGTTTTCGAGCGCCCGAGTGTGAAGTGCCCAAATGAGCTTGCGGCTAGTGGAGAGCTTGCTAGGGGCCAAATATGAGGTCTAGCCTCTATGACCAGTCTGACAACAATCGTGCCTCAAATAGTTAGAGATTTGCTAAGAAGTGTAAATCGTTTAGTGGATATTTTGGCACCTGCTGTTGGAGTAGGAGGGGAGCTCCACGGCCAACATCATAGCGGAGCGTGTGCTGTTGTAGGCAAATTACTGTATCGCTCGTATTGTATCCTCAAAAGATCCTATTATTAATTTGAATATAAGTGATTTAGTTGATCTTGTGGGTTTCGGTTATGATCACCTCTTTTTCCTCTGAAATACCTAAAAGGGCTGTAGCAAAAATTAATTTTGCCACAGCCCTTTTATGGGCAATATGGATTGGGGCATAGTCTGTCGAGGTGCACAGAGAGCTAGCTCTGGTGATTAGACTAGATGAGCTCTATACTGTTAGGGGTAAGCCTTAGCTTACGCTTCTTGTAGAGAGCGCCACAGACCATCTTGAAGCTCTTTTTGCTTAACCCCGTTAGACGAAGCACCTCCTCGGCTGGACTTTTGTCCCCGATAGGCAGCTTCCCTCCAGCGGCATGTAGTAGGCGCATCAGTTTGGTCATATCTCCATCAACACAATCGTAGCCTACGGGGCGTAGTGATAGGTCAATGCGTCCGTCCTCTCGAATTCGTGTCACATAGGCTGTGATGTTGTCGCCTCGCCTAAGCTCTTCGTCGTACTCTCCCTCATAGATGATACCCCAATGTATATGGTCTACGATACAGCGCAAGCCTGCATCGTTGCGCTCGTATGCTAGTGCCTGAACACGATCGCCGGGCGCATGGCTGGGCAGCACGTTGCCGATGTGCTTGTTGAGTTTGGCCGAGCCCACGATTTTGCCGCTGATGCGATCTATATAGAGATGGACGACATAGGACTTGCCCTCTTCCATCTGCCCTTTCTGCTCGGCGAAGGGTACGAATAGGTCTTTGTGGATCCCCCAGTCTACAAAAGCTCCAGCTGAGGATAGGCCGACGCACTCTAGGTAGGCCGTTTCGCCAACCTGAGCATAGGGCTTGAGGGTCGTAGCAATCAGGCGTCCCTCGTTGTCATGGTAGACGAAGACCTCGACCTTTTGCCCCACCTCGAGCCCTTGAGGCAGATAGCGTAGTGGGAGCAAGATGCCCGATTCATTGTCCCACTCGAGGTAGGCACCGATAGACACAAGGCGTAGAACCTCTAGCTCGTTAATCCGCCCTATGTGATAGCGGCTCTGGTGTAGTTTGACTTCCATATTTAGTTCGGTATGATGGTCGATTCGTCACGTTTCTCTGGACGAATGGGTACCCGATAGACCTCGCCTCGACGCTCTACCTCGAAGACCAGTACGTCTAGACGCTCTGGGTTGATGTATGGGCGGAAGGAGAAGAGGTAGGAGAAGGCTGCATCGCTGCGATCCCTGAGGAGCATCGTGGCGATAGCATCGTAGTGTCTAGGTGCCCAGTAGCGACTCTGTAAGTTAGCCATGGGGACATGCATAGCGGGGAGGTCTTTGTCTCGATATTTTTCGCTACGCTCGGCGAACGTATAGTAGGCCGTGAGCAGATCGTCGAGAGAGGGGTGGTCTAGCTCGATGCCATTGATGCTCTTGATGATATCCCCGGGTAGGATACCTGCACTCATCGCAGGCGACCCGTACTCGACGTCTATGACACGCCTAAGTGTAGCCTTGTCGTAGACCAAACCCGTATAGTGGTACCTTAGAGTTTGGAAAGTCCAAGATGGGGCTAGGGTGTTGGGGGCTAGGGGGAAGCCTTGTAGCATGATGGGTATAGAGTAGGCTGCGTACTCGGGGATCGACATATCCGCTCCAAGGGACTCGTTGGCCTCACAGCTCCATACGGCCTTTTGGGTTTGTGGGTTTTGAGCCACGATACCTAGGGAGAGCTTGTAGGTCGCCAAAGGAGATTGGGAGGGGAGTACAGGCAGGGGCTTCAGATCCCGATGCTGTGGGTCGTAGCGCCAGCCAAATGGCATCTCGTCGCTGGGCTTCGCAGTAGGCTCTACTGGGCTAAGCTGGTAGTAGGTAGAGATCAGTAGATCGGGGCTGTCGTGGCTCTCCTCTAGTCCCGTAGCCACAAGCGCCTTGCGAATAAGTATGTTGAGTGCTTGGTCTATCCCTTGTGTGGCAGGCGAAGAAGGAGCGAAAGCGAAGGTTCGCACCTGATCAAGTCTAAATGTAGATGCTTGTTGGTAGGTGAAAGGGTAGGCAATGCGTTGGCTACTGGCGTCCTCTAGGCTGTATAGGGCGAATAGCTCTGCTAGCTCACGCTCTGTGACGCTGTGAGCAAGTTTGCAATCTCGGCCTAGCAGGTAGGTTTTCTTTTGCCGGCCAAAGTTGGAGATCTGTAGGATATGCTGAGCTTGTCTGGTATGTAGAAGCTGATGAATTTGCTTCCCCGTCAGATTGAGCGTAGGCACACCATCGATACTCTCGATGATATCACCCACACGAAGCCCACTCCGATCTGCGGGGCCAAAGGGAGCAATAGACGTGACAACGGGCTGCGAGGCTCCCCAAGCAGGGAGATGGCTGATCTGGAACTGAAAGCCAACACGACAAACCTCATTGCCAGCCAAAAGCATAGCACCACCCTGCAGGGCAATACCCAGCAGCAGTAGACTTTTTGTAATGATCTTCTTCATCAATAATTCTAGAGTTGGATTGGAGATATGAGTGTACACCAAAGTAGTCATCTCGGGTACAAAGCTAAGGTATTTTCGTCAAACCTATAGAGCGTTACCCTAGGGACATAATGCCAAGCGGGTGCGACAGAGCTTGACGCTCCGACGCACCCGCTTGGTTGTCAATAATTGTTGTCTAAACTAACCTTATTCGGCAGAGATAGTTTCTTCTTCCCAAATGCGGTTAGCCAAACGCTTGTAGCCTGCATAGCGCCACTGTGAGTTGCGCTTAGCCTCCTCAAAGAGCTCGGTAGCCTCTGCGGGATATTGCTTCTTGAGAGAAGCATAACGAACCTCACCCTCTAGGAATGGAATGAAGTTGTCCCAGTTCGGCTCCTTGCTATCTAGAATGAATGGGTTCTTGCCCTCGGCTTCTAGATCTGGATTGAAGCGCCATAGGTGCCAGTAACCGCAGTTCACAGCATTTACCTCTTCCTTCTGAGCCTTACCCATGCCAGACTTTAGACCATGAGAGATACAAGGAGAGTAAGCGATGATCACGGATGGCCCATTGTATGCCTCAGCCTCACGGATAGCCTTGAGTGTCTGAGCTGGGTTCGCCCCCATGGCGATCTGAGCTACATACACGTAACCATAGGTAGTGGCGATCATGCCAAGGTCTTTCTTGCGAACACGCTTCCCAGAAGCTGCGAACTTGGCGATAGCACCTACTGGAGTGCTCTTGGAACTCTGACCTCCAGTATTGGAGTAAACCTCGGTATCTAGTACTAGGATATTGACATTGGCTCCAGAGGCGATCACATGGTCTAGACCACCGAACCCTATATCGTATGCCCAACCGTCACCACCGATGATCCATTGGCTACGCTTGATAAAGTACGAACGCATATCGTACATCTTCTGGCATACGCCTGTGATGCGACGTGCGATAATAGGTTTGATCGCATCGGCTAGAGCCTTGGCTCGAGGAGCGTCCTCACGGTTGTCAATCCACTCACGTAGTAGCCCCTTGAGCTCTGCGTGATCGATGTCGGGGTTAGCGATACATTCCTCTGCAAGACGCACAAGGCGCTCACGCATCTTGGTATAGCCAAGGTGCATACCTAGACCGAACTCTGCGTTGTCTTCGAAGAGTGAGTTAGCCCATGCAGGCCCTTCGCCTCGCTCATTGACAGTGTATGGTGTAGACGGAGCTGAGCCAGAGTAGATAGATGAGCAACCGGTAGCATTAGCAACCATCTGGCGATCACCGAATAGCTGGGTAATCAGTTTGACGTATGGCGTTTCTCCACAGCCAGAGCAAGCACCCGAGAACTCAAATAGAGGTGTCGCAAACTGAGAGTTTTTCACGTTTGAGGTAATGTCTACCAAGTGAGCCTTGCTAGATACCTCGGAAACCATCTTATCCCAGTTGCCCTGCTCGGGGAATTGTCCTTCAATCTCCTGCATCACTAGCGCCTTGCCGTTTTTGTTGCCGGGACAGACGTCTACACAGTTGCTACAGCCTAGGCAGTCGAGTACATTCACTTGGATGCGGAAAGTCATATCGGCAAATTGCTTACCGATAGCCTTGATCGCATTGACGCCCGTTTTAGCCTGCTCGTCGGCTGTCATCACGAATGGACGAATCGTAGCGTGAGGGCAAACGTAGGCACACTGGTTACACTGGATACAGTTCTCTGCGATCCACTCAGGTACGTGAGAGGCTACACCACGCTTCTCGCTAGCGGCCGTGCCATTCTCCCAAGTTCCGTCTTCACGACCTCTGAACTGAGATACTGGGATACTATCACCATCTTGAGCATTTATTGGGCGAACAATCTTTTGGATAAACTCGCTGTCGTGTGGGTATACCTCTGTTGGGTCGTTGGGTAGATTAGCCCATTCAGGCTTCACGGGCACTTCAATTACGTCAGAGCCACGATCTACTGCAGCGAAGTTCTTATTAACAACGTCTTCGCCCTTCTTGCCATAGCTCTTGACGATCGCCTTCTTCATCTGTTCTACTGCCAAGTCGTAGGGGATAACGCCCGAGATCTTGAAGAATGCAGACTGGAGGATTGTGTTGGTGCGATTGCCAAGACCAATCTCAGCAGCGATACCCGTTGCGTTGATCATATAGAAGCGAATGTTGTTTTTCGCTAGATGACGCTTAACCTTGTTGGGAAGGTGCTTCTCCACGCTGTCTACGTCCCACACGGAGTTGAGTAGGAACGTACCATTCTTCTTCAGACCACGAGTTACATCATATAGACGCAGATAGGCAGGTACGTGACAAGCTACGAAGTCAGGAGTAACCACGAGGTAGGTAGAGCGGATCTGGTTGTCGCCGAAGCGCAGGTGTGAGCAGGTGAAGCCGCCCGACTTTTTGGAGTCGTAGGCGAAGTAAGCCTGACAGTACTTATTGGTGTTGTCTCCAATGATTTTCACGGAGTTCTTGTTTGCTCCGACAGTACCATCGGCACCAAGTCCGTAGAACTTAGCTTCAAATGTCTTATTGTCCTCGAAGATCAAGTCTTCCTTCTCGGGCAGAGATGTGAAGGTTACATCATCTACGATACCGATCGTGAAGTGATCCTTGGGTAGGCGCATAGATAGGTTCTCGAATACCGAGAGAATATGTGCAGGCGTAGTGTCCTTGGACGATAGACCATAGCGACCACCTACGATGAGAGGAGCATTGTCTACACCGTAGTAGCATGAGCGCACGTCTAGGTATAGTGGTTCGCCATCGGCTCCGGGTTCCTTAGTGCGGTCAAGTACAGCTACACGCTTCACGGTCTTAGGCATAGCTGCCAAGAAATGCTTGGCGCTGAATGGACGATATAGGTGCACGGAGAGTAGACCAACCTTCTCGCCCTTGGCACGTAGATGATCTACTACTTCACGGATCGTTTCGGTCACAGATCCCATAGCGATGATTACATGCTCGGCATCTTCTGCACCATAGAAGTCGAAGAGGTGATACTTGCGGCCTGTTACCGTGGCGAGTTTGTCCATATACTCCTGCACGATCTCGGGCACTGCATCATAGAACGGATTGGCAGCTTCACGGTGCTGGAAGTAAACATCAGGGTTCTCTGCCATACCACGTGACACGGGCTTCTCTGGGTTGAGGCCTCGCTCACGGAATTCACGCAGAGCGTCCCAGTCGATGAACTGAGCTAGATCTTCGTTGTCTAGAGCCTCAATCTTCTGGATCTCGTGTGAGGTGCGGAAGCCGTCGAAGAAGTGAATGAAAGGAACGCGAGCCTTGAGTGTGGCCAAGTGGGCTACGCCTGCTAGGTCCATAACTTCCTGCACAGAACCAGTACAGAGCTGAGCAAAACCTGTGGGGCGAGCGGCCATAACGTCTTGGTGGTCGCCGAAGATAGAGAGCGCATGCGTAGCGATAGCACGAGCTGATACATGGAACACCGTTGGGAGTAGCTCCCCTGCGATCTTGTACATATTGGGGAGCATCAGCAGTAGACCTTGAGATGCAGTGTAGGTCGTAGTAAGTACCCCAGTCTGTAGTGAACCATGTACAGCACCTGCTGCACCAGCCTCGCTCTGCATTTCTTCTACCAGTACGGTCTCTCCAAAGATGTTTTTGCGTCCTTGGGCGGCCCATTCGTCTACGTATTCGGCCATCGTAGAGGATGGCGTGATTGGGTAGATACAGGCTACCTCGCTAAACATATACGAGATGTGCGCAGCAGCCTGATTACCATCACAGGTCAGAAACTTTTTTTCTTTCGCCATTTGTAGTAATCCGTTATTAACATTGTAAGACTTCTCAATGCTCCTCGACCGCCAGCTCAAAGAGCAGACAGAGGTGAGCGCTATAGTTAGGTTAGGGTTGTTTAGTAGGTTTTGTGCGAAACGAGCTTCGGATTATAACAACCAAAAGCAGACAAACTCCCCTATCTTTTGCGATAGCGACTAAGGGAGCCTATCTTTTTCGTCCACATATATACCTAATATTTGGTAGCAAAGGTAATTTTTCTTGACAAAACTACCAAAGTGTATTGATTAAGCCCTTTGATTTCATATTGTATCGTACTACAATATAGAGCCGTTGCTCTAGCTATTTGTGCTTGAGGGAGAACAGAAATAGACTATGCCTAGACTATGATACCTCCAGTGCATCATGATATAAATACGTATATACGAGTGGAGGCCACATCGAGATTTCGTTCGATGCAGCCTCCACTCTTCCTAGGGGTCTATCGGTTGCTACTTGTGAGCAGCTCGTTAGATTACTTCTTGTCGCAAGCTTTTTTCTTATCGCAAGTCTTACCTTCCTTCTTGTCACAAGACTTCTTGGCATCGCATGCCTTGGCGTCCTTCTTGTCACAAGCCTTCTTCTTGTCGCAAGTCATCTTAGCATCACAAGCCTTCTTATCGCAAGACTTGTCTGCCTTGCAGCAAGCCTTCATTTCGCATGCCTTGGCATCTTTCTTGTCGCAAGCTTTCTTAGTATCGCAAGCCTTAGCTTCCTTCTTGCAGCAGTCCTTTTTCTCTGGGGTCTGTGCGATAGCTGTTGTGCTGAAAAGCATTGCTACTGCCAAACCAAGAGCACCAAAAATCTTTTTCATTTTCTTCAATCTTTAGTTTTAGTTAGTATTATAAATGTGATATTCTCTGCTAAGGCTAGCTCGAGAGCCAAGCCTCTATGCAAAGCGAGTGGGCAATCTGATAAGCGAGAGTACCAAAGGCTCATAAATACCTCCACGAATGCACACCTATTCTCATAGCCTCTGAACCGCAAATATATTGTAATTTATCTTTCTTGACCAAAAAGTGAGTAAAAAAGTTCTTTTTATGTGATTTTTTATCCCAAAACAGACCTTAAATAGATCGATTTTTGACTTTTTCGTCCATTAGTCCTTGGTCAAGAAACTAGATTAATCTACCTATCAGTCTACTATCGTTTGCCAGCACGTAGCCAGTCTAGAGAGATGCGTGTGAAGTAGATGTCGTAGGCAGGTCTATCGTCCTCCTCAGAGATAATCCCTATCGTGCCGTCGGGCAAGACAGCAATCTCGCTATACGCCGCCTCGCCTAGGCAAAGCGTGCGTGCATAGGGCCAAGTCTTACCCTCATCTTCGCTCATATAGATACGTAGATTGGTGCGATTGTCTGCCTCTAGGAGCGTATGTAGGAGGATATTCTTTCCTCCTTTGCCATCTTCTTTGCTGTATCGTGTTAGTGATGCGTTGCAGGCATTGCCACTCAGATCTTCCCATACACGAGGTCCCGACCAAGTCATACCATGATCTTCCGAGGTTACATAGGTACGAGGTGTAGCCTTGTAGGCTCTATTACGGCTAGAGATCATCAGATCTCCGTTGGCGAGCTCCACGACTTTGGCTTCATCTCCGTTGTAGCGAGCCACAGGAGAGGCCTGCCATGTAGCTCCATTGTCGTCGGAGTAAACCATTACATTGTCCATCTGTCCGCCCCATTTAGCATCAATACGCATTGCAGCAACGAATGCAATGCGTCCCTTGCTCGTGATAATGCCATTGCCAGAGCCAAAGAATCCGCCATTGGGGTAGCGATCTGTCTGCACCATAGCGGTAATATCCTTGACAGGCGTCCAAGTCTTACCTCCATCGACACTCTGGCTATAGTACATCTCTAGAGGCTTCTTGGCTGCGCTTGGGTAGAACCATAGTCCGGAGCCTGCCACCATCACCATATGTATGGTCTTGCCGTCCGTGGCAATAGCGGCATCTCCATAGCCATGCTCGGGAGTCCCTTGTGCCACTGTAATGGGTTCACTCCACGTCTTGCCGTAGTCTTTGCTTATTTTGACCTCTACATCTATATCTTCTGGTAGATCGTAGTCGCTATTCTTACGCTTGTCTATCGCAGCGACAAGTGAGCCGTTATCTAGGCGCACCAAAGCTGGAATGCGGTAGTGCGCGGAGCGGTTTTCTCCCGGTGTCCAGACGAGCGTGCGCCCTAGTACGATCGTTTGCTCTCCAAGACTGCCTTGGTCTGGCGTGAAGTTCTTGCTCTTGGCAAACTTCAGGTTCTTAATCTCCGCCTTGATGATGTTCCCCTCCGTGGCATCCTCTGCCACGTCAGCCACTACCCAGAGCTTACTTAGATTAGAGAGCGTGGGGGTACCCTTGGCGGCACGCAGTGTAACTAACTCCTCAGAGGCAATTCCCTCGGCTACCAGCCTACCGGGGTTGCGATGATCGTACCGGTCGCCATTGGCAGTTTCATAAATCTTCAGGGCTTTGATATCCGATAGTTGTGTCGTCCCTGTAAGGCTGATGCTGATCTCTTGCAGCACATCTGGAGTGCGAAGTCCTACGGTCGCTAGACCTAATGCCTGCGTATCGCCACGACCTACAAGGCTACCATTGGTGCGGCGAGCTGTGAAAGACTTGATATTGGCATGCTCAATGCTTGTATCAAAGCCCATAAGGGTTGCCGTATGCTTGCCCGTAACATCTCTGATTGTGGTATCGCCAATTTTATAGCCATCGAAGTCGAAAGCGGCGACGAGTCCTTTAGTCCGAGGCTTGATGCGCTCTGTAGCTCTATCGGCGAGTAGCTCTTGGGGCGACAAAGCACGCTTGTAGAAGCGCAAATTGTCGAGCATGCCGCCGAAGTGCGCAAAAGCCTTACCCTCTTCCTGACCAGCACCGATGAAGAGTGGCAGGTCATTGGTCGTGTGCCAAGGCTCACTAGCCGAGATGTCGGCATTGTGAGTTTCATGCCCATCTACATAGAAGCGGATTTTGTTTGCTGAGCGATCGACCACCCAAGCCACATGATACCAGTGGCGCATCTCGCTTTTTTCGGCCGATGGCGCCCAGCCGTCGAAAGCATTCTTCGCACTGCCTTGGCGATCAGACAGGGTCGCTCCAACGAAATTCTTTGCCGTATTGCGTAGTACCATGAGGTCATATCCAGATCTGTCTATACTATCTCGTTTGGTATTGAGGCGGCGACCAACGACACGTTGAGTAGGCCCCCAGAAATAAGTCCGGTTGGAGTTGAACCAGAGGCTAATGGTATAGCTCTCGTTTGGAGCCACATCAAAGTCCGAATGGGCAGGTACACTGAGGTATTGCTTCGTGCCATCTAGCTCGATGATAGAGCGATGCTTTACATCACTTGCCGTAGCTGCCAAAGCAGAGCTTAGAGCAAGTGAAACAAGAAAGGTCTTCTTCATTGATTTATAATTATCCTGATTGTTGGTTTAGTCGCAAACTACTGGAAGTAGAATGTGAGGGCGATCATTCGATTCTGCCCCGAGCGGATCGCCTGCGTATAGTACAGGCGTTTATCCTCGGCCAGCTCGGGTCGGTTAGTTTGGATCACATTGGTCAAGCCATAGCTAAAGCTAAGCTCGGGCGATAGTTTGAAGTATCTGAGATAGAAGTCACAGCCTAGTGATAGGGATAATCCATAGTCAAGTGCCCTCAAACGTACTACATCTTCTCGCTTGCCTCCAAGGCTTAGGGCTGTGTAGACACCAGCCCCAACGTATGGGCGGACGTTGTTGAGTCTTAGGGCGGCATATTTGAGCATGAGAGGTAGGCTGATGTAAGTGGCTCTCTGGCCAAATTCAGCTACTTTTTTTACACCATCGCTATAGGCTATGGGTTTGTCGCCGAAGTGGAGGCTTGGGTTGAGCCGAAGCTCTAGTCCCGGGATTAGGACACGACCTGCCATAACGCCAACGCTGAAGCCGGGGCGGTAGTGAGGGACGTCTGCAAAGAGAGCTTGTCCCTCCGGTGTCACGAAGCCAGAGTTGCTAATCCTAAGGTCTTGGGTATGTAGCCCCACGTTGAACCCTAGGTAATAAGTTTTTAGATCGCTGTATGGTTGATGTTTAACCCGCTCTCGCTGTGCCGTGCTCTTATGAATAGGAGCGAACCACAAGCACAGCAATACGATTAGCCATCGCCACTGCCCTCGACATATCAAACGCCTTTCTTCCATAGAAGACAAATTTACTCAAATCCTCCCGCTAGCCAAAAGAATGCCCAAAGCGACACTCACTACGTTCGTTTGTCCTAGGCTCGGAAACTTATACCCCACTGGGGCTTTCTTAGTCTGTCGCTTTCAATCGAAGACATTGAAAAGCTACTTTTCGTCTTTTGAGTTAAAGTATGTAAATGTGTTTGGACTTGTTTGGGCGAACTGACGGAGGTTTTTGGGAGAATGGTTTCGCCCAAAATAAGAAATTGAAGGGAACGTTTTTTCTGATTAGTCCTACAATTCTCGGCAATGTGCCCACCAATCTCCCAAGATTGATGGGAAGAAAATCAGAAATGTCTGCTTTAATCAAACTCAATCTCTCCAGATCCTGTTTTATGTATCTGTAAATAAGTGTGTTGTTTTAGTTTTGTTTTAGGCGGGTGTTTTCATTGGCCTAGGACTAAGTGCTCAAATAGTATTGGGCGCCGTGTGGAGCCTGCTAGGTGCTAAATACGGCGTGTGCCATTTTTGCTCTGTCCTATTCTCTTTTTCTCATCAACATTCTGAAATTTGAGCTAAAATATAAATCTCGCTTCTTAGCCAAGCACCGTCATGCGAGCAGGAATAATGGGAGAGAATGAACACGCAAGAGCGGAATCAGATAGAGAAAATTGTGTATCTTGCATTGTTTTTGGTATTCAGTACTCTCCCCCAAGCTGTGTGCCATAACGCCTATAAACAACAGCAAATTCAATACTTATCATACGTATGGCATTTATAGATGTACAGCATGTAAGCAAGCATTATGCCGCACACACAGCCCTAGACGACGTTAGTCTGTCCGTGCAGGCTGGGCGTGTTTTCGGCTTGCTGGGACCGAATGGTGCGGGTAAGACTTCTCTTATTCGCATCATCAATCGCATCACGGCTCCAGATAGTGGGACAATCCTTTTCGATGGGCATCCGCTCAAAGCTGATGATGTGGCACGTATCGGCTATCTACCCGAGGAGCGTGGCCTATACCGTAAGATGAAAGTGGGTGATCAGGCTATTTATCTCTCTCGCCTCAAAGGGCTCAGTAAGGCGGAGGCGAAGAAGCGCCTAGAGCAATGGTTTGAGAAGTTCGACATTATGCCTTGGTGGAATAAGAAGGTCGAGGAGCTCTCCAAGGGCATGCAACAGAAAGTGCAATTCATCTGCACTGTCCTACACGAACCCGACCTATTGATCTTCGACGAACCTTTTAGTGGCTTCGACCCTGTTAATGCTGAGCTACTCAAAAGCGAGATCCTACAACTTAGGGATCAAGGGCGTACGATCATCTTCTCTACCCACAATATGCAGAGTGTAGAGGAGGTCTGCGACGACATTGCCCTGATCAATCGCTCTCGTCTAGTGCTCAGTGGCACAGTAGAGGAGATACGTGCCCGATATGCTAGCCCATACGTGGAGCTGCGTGTAGATAGAGCTCTATCTCAGGAGGAGCTGGAGTACATCGACCCCATCAGCTCAAGGCTGCATCAAGGACAAATGGTGCTCAAGCTCATGCGTCGTGAGGGAGAGAGCAATAGAGCGCTCATCAACCGACTGCCCGAGTATATCAATATCCTAGAGTTTCATCAAGAGATCCCATCTATGCATGAGATCTTCCTTAATACAGTGCAGAACCATGATTAACTATGGTAAAATAGGGCTGGTTATCCAGCGAGAGTACATCACCCGTGTTGCCAAAAAGAGCTTTATCCTTATTACTCTGCTTGCGCCCGTAGTATTTGTGCTGATTGCTACAATCCCCATATTGCTCAGTCAGATGGATACGGGAGAGCAGCAGGTCGTTGCTGTGATCGACCGCACGGGGCAATATGCACCACTGCTAGAAGATACGGAGCAGTATCGCTTCGTCGTGGCAGACAAGAGTGCCAACGAATATCGCTCCGCAGGTGGCGAGCAGGAGATCACAGCTGTGCTGGAGATCACAGAGGATCTAGGTGTATCTCCCAAGGCAATCAACCTATTTTCTTTCAAGACTCTGCCCACGGGACTAGAGCGGCATATCAATAGCTTACTCTCGACTTACGTGACGGATCAGAAAATAGCCTCGCACAATATCCCTGAGCTTAAAGAAATTATCCGTACAAGCAAGGTCGAGATCGTCGCCAATACCTACAAGTGGAGCGAAGATGGAGCCGAGAGTGTGAGCTCGGGGGCAGCTTCTAGTGTCATTGGGCTGTTGCTTAGCTTCGTCAGTTATATGTTCATCATGCTCTATGGAGGTATGATTATTCAGAGTGTCATAGAGGAGAAAAAGAGCCGTATCGTAGAGGTGATGGTGTCTTCTGTTCGCCCCTTCGAGTTGATGATGGGTAAGATCGTCGGTATAGGCCTAGTGGGGCTAACGCAAATCTTCATTTGGGTAGTTGCCCTTATTGGTATTGGCCTAGCTGCTCAATTCTTCCTAATAGGCGATTTGTACAGCCCCGAGGCCTTGGCCGCAGCACAGAGTAGTGGTAGCTTATCGGCAAGTGAGCTACAAGCGGCCTCGGATATCTTCGGTGTCATGCAGGGGATTAACTTCTTCCAGATGATTGTGTTCTTCGTGCTGTTCTTCATTGGGGGGTACCTGCTCTATGCTTCTGTACTGGCAGCACTGGGGTCTTCCGTTTCGAGCGACGAGGATGCCGGCCAGCTGATGCTCCCCGTAACGATGATTATGGTCTTCTCTCTCTATGTGGGTATGGCTGCGGCCGAGAACCCCGAGGGCAATCTGGCATTCTGGACCTCGCTCATTCCGTTTACTTCGCCCATAGTGATGATGTCACGCCTCGCCTATGACGTCCCTCTCTGGGAGCAGATCCTTAGCCTTGTATTGCTCTTTGGGCTCTCTATACTACTTACCTACTTTGGTGCCAAAATTTACCGTGTCGGTATCCTGATGTATGGCAAGAAACCATCGCTCAAGGAGCTGTGGAGATGGATGAATTATAAGTAGAGGAGTTATGATGAGCCAAGAAAAGATTAAAGTACTGTTTGTGTGTTTAGGGAATATCTGCCGTTCGCCATCGGCTGAGGGTGTGTTCCTGCATTACATTGAGCATGAGGGCTTGTCTGAGCGATTCGAGATTGACTCGGCTGGTACTTCGGCGCACCACGAGGGCGAGCGAGCTGATAGTAGAATGCGCGCCCACGCAGCACGCAGGGGGTATGACCTCCTCTCGCTCAGCCGCCCCGTGAGGTATGAGGACTTCTTCCACTATGACTATATTATAGGTATGGACGAAGCTAATAGGCGCACACTCCTCGAGCGAGCACCGACCGAAGAGGCTGCAGGCAAGATCAGCATCCTAACGGATTGGGCGCCCAATCCCCTTCGGGATCATGTGCCCGACCCGTACTACGGCGGTAGCGAAGGCTTCGAGCTAGTTCTCGACCTAATCGAATACTGCTGTCCGTATCTCGTGGGTAAGATGATCAAGGAATAGGGTAGGATAGAGTACAGAAAAGTGGGGGCTGTAGCCAAATTGCTTTGAGCTAGGCCCCCATTCTTTTTCTCTTGCCCTAGGTGGGAGTGCGCTATTTCCTCTATACCGTATTATATATAGGGGGTTTTTGGGGGAGGCTGGTTGGTTTTGGGGTTTGCTGGGGGTTGTTTTTTCTGTTTTCTCTGCTTGTTTTGCTGATTTGTCTTTGTTTTTGGTGCTATTTGCTGTGTATGCGCAGGCATTCCTCGCCGTGTTCTTTTG
>NZ_JRFC01000009.1 GCF_000769075.1 Porphyromonas sp. COT-290 OH3588
AGGGGGATAGTATTCAAGGCTCTCCAAGCCGCTCAAACACGCAAAAAACACCGAGAAAGATACAAGAACCTTTGAGCGGTGCATTGCGCAATAGTCTCAAATAGTACATGGGAGGTAGTATCTCATCTGTAGACGACATCGCCTCAAACACAAAAAGCCTACAACGAAATAGCGTCTAAATAATTCCGATATAAAGAATTATTTAGACGCTATTTCGTTGTGTAGTGATTTACTAGATCACGACTCTTATCTTACGTGGCTCACTCTCTAGCCAAAAACGATTAATCGCTGTAACTAAAAAAGTATAGCGGGTAGCGCCATCGAGGCTTGGAAGTTTGTAATAGGTGCTCGTAGAGATCCCGACAAGAGCCTTAGGGTTATTTAGATTAACTTCCTCCCCTTTGGGGAAGGCGTAGACCCCATAGTAGAAAGCGCTCTCGGGGTCCTGTGGATCTCTCTCGTCCTCCCAGATAAGGACATGACCAGCCTCGTTGTGGTCCTCCCAAAGTGAGGCTGGCATCTTGGGCGGCTTACTCTGGCCTAGAAACCCTCTCTGCTCGGGCATCAAGGCTCTAGAATGCTGATAAGTATGGTGAAGCTCCTCGCCCACTCCACCGTAGTTACGGATCAGTTCGTCGGCTGGCCAGAATATATTACCCTGACTGAGTCGCTGGCTAAGCAAGAGCTTACGCTCGAGCTGACCTGCATCCATAGTACGCTTAATATCTTGCCCTATATAGAGCTGTACACGCTCATTCCTTAGATGCTTACTCCACCACTTGACGAGGACTTGATAGTCCGAACCTTTCGTCCCCTCATTCCAGTAGATCTGCGGAGCCACATAGTCAATCCAGTCTTCGTTAGCCCAGTGTAGGACGTCGGCATAGAGATCGTCATAGTTCTGCAAGCCCGTAGTCATACTCCCCTTGGAGTGAGTTCGCTTGTTGCGATAAATGCCAAATGGACTGACACCGAAGCGTACCCAAGGCTTGGCCGCTCGGATTGTTTGGCTCAGCTCATAAACCAAGAGGTTGATGTTGTTGCGCCTCCATGTAGCACGATCACCGGGATGATAGCCTGCCGACAAGCCATGACGCTCGAAGGACTGGTCATCGGGAAATCTAGTGCCGGGTATAGGATATGGATAGAAATAGTCGTCCAAATGAATAGCATCAATGTCGTAGCGCTTAGTGATGTCCTCGACGATCTTGCAGACATAGCGCCTAGCTTGTGGCAGGCCGGGATCGAGCACGAGCTGATTGCCATAGCGCACGAACCAATCTGGGTAGCGGCGTGCAGGATGATTCTCGGCCAAAAAGTCATTGGCATTGGCTGCCCCACGCAGTGGGTTAATCCAAGCATGTAGCTCCATACCTCGCTTGTGGCACTCGTCCACGACGAAAGCGAGCGGATCCCAACCGTCCTCTGGCATCAGCCCTTGTTCGCCACTGAGATACTTGCTCCATGGTTCATAGTCGCTGCGATACCAAGCATCACTCTCTGCTCGTACTTGGAAGAGGACAGCATTGCAGCCCATTCGCTGTAGCAGTGCTAGGCGCTTGGTCAGCAGCTCTCTAGCCTCTATTCGAGAGAGCTTGCTATACTCACTCCTATAGATGGTAGGTATCCACGCCCCTCTAAACTCACGTTTCTGAGGGATATACCGCCCCGGTCTAGAGCGCCTGAGGCCGCCTCCACACGAGGCCAGTAGCACCACTAGAACAAAAGCTAGTACGGGGCGAACAAAATAATTGGCACGCATAAGCTTATAGATGTAATACTAGACTAAGAATAAGCAAAGCGGGTAAAACGAAAAGGACACTGTCAATACGATCTAATACCCCTCCATGGCCCGGAATAATCTTGCCAGAATCCTTGACCCCTGCATTACGCTTGAGCATAGACTCAAAGAGATCGCCCCAAGTGGCAGCTACGGAGATGACCGCTCCGATGAGAGCAGACTGCCAGAGGCGGAAAATATCGTCGAACCAGTAGCTCGCAATAGCTATGGTAACTAGTACCGTAGCTACAAAGCCTCCGACGAAGCCCTCCCAACTTTTCTTAGGCGAAACACTTGGAAAGAGGCGGTGCTTACCGACAGAAGAGCCAACAATGAAGGCTCCCGTATCATTGACCCAGATACCTACAAAGGCCATAAAGAGCAAGCGCTCTGGAGCAAATAGCCCCATGGTGTCGGTAAGTAGACTGGCAGCAGCTAGTCCTCCCCCAACATAGATCTGACCAAAAAACATTTTGGCTATCTCATTGGGCATAAACTCCCGATCGGAGTAAATCGAACGTACCATGGTGTAGCCTAGGTAAAATAGGTAAGGCGTAAAAATCGCCCCACCGAGCATCTGGTACTCGTGGCTATTGGCGAAACTATAGACTGCAAAGAACAAATACGCAGCAGCCATACCATCGAGGATCGTGCGCAATGGGCGTGTACGATTGATACCAACGAGTGGTTCGTACTCACATACGCCCACAAAAGCGAGCAGCATAAATACCGAAAGATAGAGTGCTGAGCTACCAAGAAGCAGGGCACCCAAGACTAGGGCCACATAGAGCCCCCCGAAAATTGTTCGCTTGAATAATTCCATATCTATGATATCTATTAGTTTACCTCACCTACCACATCTTCGGCCTTATCCTCTGGGGCATCGGCTGTAGTTTCCTCGCTTTGCCGCTCTGGTAGAGCTTTGTCCGTACGCTTCTGTCCCATAATCTCATCTGTACGACTCGCCCACTGACGCTTACCCAGTAGACGCTCCACATCTTCGGTGTAGATTACCTCAGCCTCTAATAGGAGATCTGCCAAAGCATGATGGCCTACCTGATGCTCCAACAAGAGCGCCTTGGCACGCTCATACTGCAAACGGATAATCTCGCTGACCTCCTCGTCTATCAGCTCTGCTCGTTTGTCGCTATAAGGCTTGCTGAAGCCATAGCCCTCGCTCTGTAGTTCATAGTAGTTCACATTGGGCAAGCGCTCACTCATACCATAGTAGGCAACCATGGCATAGGCAACCTTGGTGATGCGCTCGAGGTCATTAGCTGCACCTGTGGAGATGCGTCCAAGGAAAAGCTCCTCGGCTGCACGACCGGCGAGTGTAGCACATATCTGGTCGAGTAGAGCCTGAGTCGTGGTGATCTGGCGCTCCTCTGGCAGATACCATGCAGCTCCCAGAGCTTTGCCACGAGGTACGATCGTGACCTTAACGAGCGGGTTGGCATACTCTAGGAACCAGCTAACCGTAGCATGGCCTGCCTCGTGAATAGCGATGCTCTTGCGCTCCTCGGCAGTGGTAATCTTGCTCTTCTTCTCCAGCCCTCCGATCACACGGTCTACGGCATTCATAAAGTCGTCCTTACTCACGAAGTCCTTACCCGAGCGGGCTGCGATCAGAGCCGCCTCGTTACAGATATTAGCAATATCGGCACCAGAGAACCCGGGTGTCTGACGTGCCAACAAGTCTACATCAAGTGAGCTATCGGTCTTAATACCTTTGAGATGAACGAGGAAGATTTCCTTACGATCATTGACATCGGGCAAATCTACATAGATCTGTCGGTCGAAGCGTCCTGCTCGTAGCAGTGCGGAGTCTAGAATATCGGCACGATTGGTCGCAGCCAACACAATGATGCCGCTATTAGTCCCGAAGCCGTCCATCTCAGTCAGGAGCTGATTGAGTGTATTCTCACGCTCATCATTACCACCAAAGCTATTATTCTTACCACGAGCACGGCCTACGGCATCAATCTCATCTATAAAGATGATACAAGGGGATTTCGCCTTAGCTTGGGCAAATAAGTCACGCACACGGCTAGCACCCACACCAACAAACATCTCCACGAAGTCGGAGCCAGAGAGCGAGAAGAAAGGCACATGCGCCTCGCCTGCGACTGCCTTAGCCAAAAGAGTCTTACCAGTACCCGGAGGGCCTACAAGCAAAGCTCCCTTGGGGATCTTACCTCCGAGCTGAGTGTACTTGGCTGGATTCTTGAGGAAGTGGACAATCTCTTCGATCTCCTCCTTGGCCTCGTGCAGACCTGCTACATCGGCAAAGGTCACCGACATCGTAGTCTTATCGTGCATCTGAGCCTTACTCTTGCCAATGGAGAAGATACCCCCTCCAACGCCTCCACCAGAGCCACTCATACGGCGAGACATCATGAACCAAAAGAAAATCAGCAAAAGTACGGGGCCAAAGGATAGAAGAATAGCCCAGAAGCTCGTCTTCTCATTATAAGTTACCTTAGCTTGTATCCCATGGCGATCGCAGAAGTCCGAGAAGCGATCTACCGAGGGGATCTGTACCATCACCTTATGCGCCTCCGCCTTATTGAGCCGATCGGCCTGTATCCCCGACTGCTTAAAGATACTATCTACCATGTTTGGGCGCACTAGAGCAACTAATTGGTTGTCTTTGCGATCCACATTGATCTCACTGAAAGCATCTCTAAGAGCTATTTCTTGAAACTCATTCCAGCTAAGCTCCTTTTTGACACTATTGTCCCCGTCCCAGAAGAACAAAAGTCCGAGAGTCATCAGAATAAATCCGTATATCCACATCTCGTTAAATCGAAAAGGATTACGCTTGTTCTTGTCTTGCTTCGTAGCCATTATTATCTATTTCGTTGTTATTTCTAAACACATATAAATCGGTCGCAGTAACACTCCCTAAGTTTCAAAATTAATTAATAATTTGTGAAAGGCATAAGGTATCCTACAGCGAACCTATTGTATAACAAAGATGCCCCCTCTTCTGTTTGTGCATACGATAGGGGCAATACTAGGTTACAAATAGGGAGCAATACTCAAGCGCACCACCTGCAAGGCTGAGGATGCAACGCCTAACTGCGATGGAGACAATCACGGCAAACTAGATCCAATACCTAAGGGAGGCGGTGTGTCATAACGCACAAACCACTGTACTGCTTGCGACATTCAACTTGGGTCACATACTCTATTATGCTCCCTTTGCTCCACACGGACTTCTTCGTCAGCTTCAATCTTAGCGCCTTGCAGTTTGCGCATTCTAAGACACACTAAAAGGGGATGTACCAAAAATGAATTTTGACAAAGCCCCAAGATACTTCTAGCCGAGAGTATTTATGGAGTATCCACAGCTCGTCACTCTCTTATGTATCTCCTGCAAACTATGGTAGGGCTAGATGGGGATAGGCATACTATAGTAGCGCACCATCGCCTGCCTATCTACCCCTTTTATTTCGAGGCGTAAGAGTTGTTTGTGGTCATCTAACTTGATGATCGTGCGGTCGCCAAGCTGTTCTCGAGGTGTATCTAGCCAAAGCATCTCGTATAGCAGAGCATCGGACTGGCTCATCACTTGCAGCGCAGTATCAGGGCTCTTGCCGTCGCCAGTACTCTCGACGACATTGAAGAGTTGCACAATCTGCCAAAGATAAACCTCCATACGGTTGTGCTTCTCGTGGTGCGACAGGTCACAAGCTCGCTTAATGAGCGCAAAATGCATTGGGTTTCGCCATAGCCCACGCTGAGCCATCTTGAGAGCCTTGGCAAACTGCTTGTTGGCTATAGCTTTATCGACCTCTAGCTCCATTTGCTGCAGGAAGCTACCCTCCCCTATCTTACTCTGGTGTCCAAAGTATAGCCCTTTGATCGTTTCGCGCCTAAGCGTAGTATCTCCACGATTGAAGCGAGCGACGAAAGGCTCTAGCTCCAGCCCCGGTATCTTCTCCTCTACTATAATGGGGCGCACTCCTCCATTGAGAAGCCTCATACTATCAAGCTCTCGGCGTTGATTTTGTACGACATCGTAGTCTACTGTGGAGGTTCTAGGGCGTGTAGAGGTGCGTTTCCGCTTAACCTTAGTTGTTCGTTTCTTTGGTTTACGTGCGTTATCTTCTGCCACCATAGGGAGGCAAAAACTCAAACTTAGAGCAGATATAAATAGTAACTTCAGCAGTTTCATTGAGTCTTGTGAAATGTTCGCTTTGCAAAGATAACGAATACCATTTGAAAGAAATTGTATTAGGAGCTATGCTAAACAAAAGTTTTGAAGCATCTGGTTTCCATCACAGATCATCACTCCAACTGCCATCTATCAACCTTCTCTCTTCTCTCAAAATACTTTGGAGCAAGGTTTGCTCTATGTGGAGATAAGTTTGCTCTACATAAATCAAGCCTATCTCCACATAGAGCAAACCTTGCTCCAAACTTTTTCTCTAGGCCGATACCTCTCTCTACCCTAGCCCTAGGCAGAGTAACTACAAACCATTTGGCAGATATGCGAGCACAAGCACTCTCGATAGGCTTATGGTAACATACGCCACTGAGCTACAAGTAGCCCCCTAAACGAGAGAGCAAACTTACATAACACATCGCCCCATATTTTAACATCAAAAAAATGTTATATAAAATAGAACACACTCATTTTCAAACAGTATAAATTACAAACTTTATACATAACTTTGCTGGCGAGAGATTGAAAACATCGTTTTACCTCAACAGAAAGAATTATGATACGTACTCTGCTACTCAAGGTGATGCTACTACTCACCCTCTACACTATTCCCTGCATATCTTCGGCGCAAGCATCGAGAAACCTCTTCGCAGGGCAAACTTATCTCAGAGTAAAGCCTCTAGCCTATCTATGGGGAGTGCACCTCGGGCTAGAGCATACAACCAACGACAAGATGAGTGTAGTGGGAGATCTAAACTTCCACGGACTATACTTGGGGCTCCCCAACGTGTCACTCTCGACGGAGCTACGCTGGTATATGTTCGGCAATCCTAGGACTGGCATATACTCCAGCCTAAGGGCTGTAGCTGGATACTTCTGGGATACACCTGCCGTAGAGCAACGCCCTTTTTATGCAGGCGGAGGCATAGGCATAGGAGCGGTAGGCCAACTTAGTAGTCGTGTAGGGATATGGATCGATTTAGGCCTAAAATATGCCCCTCCATTTGGCCCAAAAGTCAAGAAAGAGCTCCGAGATGGTATGACTGGCTATCTATATTTCGGCTTCATTAGCCCAGCGTCTGTTATAGACCCATCAATTGGTATATCCATTCAGATATAGATAGTACAGTCAGAAGTCGCTATTTTTGTAGTTAGTAAGGAGGCACTGCCGAGCTTCGGTTAGGTACAGCCTCCTGCTAAGGCGCATCACAAAGCGTCAAATATAAGGATTGTGGATACCGAGGGCAGAGCAGAGTTTGCTAGAGTTGTGCGGAGCAAGTGGTTATGCTCTAGAGGGAGCCAAACACAAGGCTGATGGTGAAGCCTATACAGAGCGAGTGTATCGCCAATAGCTCCGAAATTGGGGCGTTATGGCACACCGTCATTCATTGATATTTGAGATAGGAGGAAGAGATATGGCAAGGAGAACTCAAAGAGAACTGAGCGCCGACATTCGTAGAGCGATGTCGGAGATAGTCCTAGAGCAAGGTGTGGCTGGGATTACGCTCAAAGAAGTCGCAAGACGTACACGAAGCGACATCAATGTGCTGGTGCGTCGCTTCGGGACAGATGAGGCGGCGATTAGCTACTATACGAAACAGTTTGACTACTTCATCAACGAAGCCCTAGAGTTAGAAGGTGCAGATGAGCTAGAGCCTATCGAATTGTTCACCCGCCTAGCTACTCAATTTGAGAAAGCCCTACATCGAAATAAAGAAATGCAAGAGATCATGAAGTGGCAGCTGAGCGTCAATTCGAAGATCACTCGAGAGAGCGCACGTAGACGAGAGCAAACATTGGCCCCCATTCTAGAGCGTTTCGTAGCACCCATATCGGACGAAGATATCGACCCGAGAGCCCTGCTTGGCATTCTTGTAGCAGGTATGTATTACTTAACTTTGAGGGAAGAGCGCTCTACTTTTTGTGGCATTGAGTTTCACACCAAAGCCGGTAGAGCTCTGCTGGTCGGGACTATGGTACGCATCACCTCGGCCTTCCTGAAGAATAGAGGACAAAACAACTAAATGGAATATCAACTGACCTCACGCTTCTCTCCTACCGGAGATCAGCCAGAGGCAATCAAACAGCTTGTCGAGGGCTTTGGCTCTGGGCTAAATTATCAGACCCTGCTGGGAGTTACGGGTTCGGGTAAGACCTTTACCGCAGCCAACGTGATTGCACGCTTAGGCAAGCCAACGCTTGTCCTAAGCCACAACAAAACGCTAGCAGCTCAACTCTATGCCGAGTTCAAAGCATTCTTTCCCGACAATGCCGTCGAGTACTTCGTTTCCTACTACGACTACTATCAGCCCGAGGCCTATATTGCACACTCCGATACGTATATCGAGAAGGATATGGCTATCAATGCAGAGATCGAGAAGTTGCGCCTACGCACCACTGCCTCTCTGCTCTCGGGTCGCAAAGATGTGATCGTCGTTTCGTCCGTGTCCTGCCTCTATGGTATGGCAGACCCATCGGCTTTTGCCGAGAAAATTATACATCTGCGCCAAGGCCAGCGCTATGCCCAAGAGCAGTTCACACGAGATCTGGTAGGGAACTACTACGTCAATGACAAGGTAACGTTCGATAGTGGGTATTTCAGAGTCAAGGGAGATACTGTAGATGTCTTCCCCGCCATAGAAGGGTACAACGGTGTAGCCTATCGGATTACGTTTTGGGACGACGAGGTAGAACGTATTGCTTCTTTCGATCCTGTTTCGGGACGTGAATATGGCTCTATGACCAGCCTAGCAATACACCCAGCCAACCTATTCGTGACGACAGAGGATCAGGTCAAGCGTGCGCTAGATATGATGGCACTAGATCTCGGCGCTCGTATCCAAGAGCTAGAGGAGGTAGGCAAAGTCTACGAGGCCAAGCGTCTGTACGAGCGTGTCACATACGACATGGAGATGATACGAGAGCTCGGATACTGCTCAGGGATTGAGAACTACTCTCGCTACTTCGATGGACGAAATGCAGGGGAGCGTCCATTCTGCCTACTAGACTACTTCCCTCAAGACTTCCTACTCATCATAGACGAGAGCCACGTCACAGTTCCTCAGATACGTGCTATGTATGGAGGCGACAAATCGCGTAAGCTAAACCTAGTAGAGTATGGCTTTCGCCTACCTGCCGCCATGGATAACCGTCCACTAACCTTCGAGGAATTTGCATCACTCACGCCAAGGACTCTCTACATCAGTGCTACGCCAGCCGAGTATGAGCTAGAGCAGAGCGAGGGCGTTATCGTCGAGCAGCTCATTCGCCCTACTGGCTTGCTAGACCCTCCCATTGAGGTGCGTCCGACCCTGCATCAAGTAGACGACCTAGAGGAGGAGATAGCTAAGGCTATTGCCCTAGATCAGCGTGTACTAGTTACTACGCTCACCAAACGTATGGCAGAGGAGCTTTCGGAGTATCTCATTCGTCACCAAATCGCTTGTAGCTATATCCATAGCGATGTGGATACGCTAGATCGCATACGTATCATGGAAGATTTGCGCAAGGGTGTGTACAAGGTACTGATTGGGGTTAATTTGCTCAGAGAGGGCTTGGACCTCCCAGAGGTTGCCTTGGTGGCGGTACTAGATGCAGACAAAGAGGGCTTCTTACGCTCGCACAGGTCGCTTACCCAGACGGCTGGTCGTGCCGCACGCAACGTCAATGGTCGTGTCATCTTCTATGCCGACAAAGTGACGGAGAGTATGCGACTAACCATTGAAGAAACTGCTCGTAGACGACAAAAGCAGATTGCCTACAACGAGGCACACGGCATTACACCACAGCAAATCGTCAAAAACTCAGCATCTATCTGGAATAAGGAGGACGGCACAGGAGCTCTCGGCTACAGCGAGCCAGAGGCACCAGCAGTAGACCCAATTATCTCGGAGATGAATGCCGACAAGCTACGCAAGCTTGCCGAGCAAACCCGCAAACAAATGCTGGAGGCTGCCAAAGAACTGGACTTCATCGAGGCAGCTAGCCTACGCAACGAGCTACAACAGATAGAGTCACGTATCGCCGAGCTAGAGCAGTAAGCCACCACCTCCCAAGCAACAGTCCAATCTACACATACGGACACCAAACTGATATTGGAGGATTTTTGTACTTTCCATTTTCTAACGCAACACTATGGTTATAAGAACGACAGGTGGCGGGCTAGCCCGCCACCTGTCAAAAATCGTTCATAGCTTTGATGTTG